>JBBQZY010000009.1:0-174390 GCA_038207305.1 Chitinophagales bacterium | reverse complement strand
TACTGCTGCCTCCCGTAGGAGTCGGGCCCGTGTCTCAGTGCCCGTGTGACTGGTCGTGCTCTCACACCAGTTACTGATCGCAGGCTTGGTGGGCCGTTACCCCGCCAACTACCTAATCAGGCGCACGCCCATCCAAAACCGTATTGCTACTATAATAACAAAGAGATGCCTCTTCACTATGGTACGGTGTATTAATCCTCCTTTCGGAGGGCTATTCACCAGTTTTGGGAAGGTTGCGTACGTGTTCCGCACCCGTTTGCCGGTCGCCGCCAGGTATTGCTACCCGCGCTGCCCCTCGACTTGCATGTATTAAGCCTGCCGCTAGCGTTCATCCTGAGCCAGGATCAAACTCTCCATTGTAAATGTTTTGTTTGAAACGACTGTATAATTTCATTGGAAATTAACGTCAAATTCTAATTATTATTTGCGCTAACATTACCTTGTTAATCAATATGATTAGTTGCTACTGTTTCCTAACTTTCAAAGAACTTTTGACTTTACTTTCGTACCCCTTTTTTAATTGGGAGGGCGAAGGTAAAAGTCTTTATTTTATCAACCAAATTTTTCTGATTTTTTCTTTCTCTTTTTTCCTTTGAAAAAACCCGTTTTTTAATTGGGAGTGCAAAAGTAAGAGTGAAGATCTTACCAACCAAATTTAATTTCAATTTTCATGAAATTATTTTTAACCGGTTCAGACTTTTTTGGAGAGATTTTTTCTAAGAACTATTGCCTTTTTTCAAAAGCGGACGGCAAAGATAAGGGGCTATTGTTTCTAAGCAAAATTAATTTGAAAGTTTCGCTGTTAAAATAAATAAAACATATAACTGTATGAGCTGTAACCTACGCCAAATAAGGATTCACAAGAATTAAATTATTTCAAAAAAATATTGAAACATAATGGCAAAACAAAAATTAAGCATTGATTGCACATAATTTAATAAACAACCTGTACCAGTGTAAGCCCCTGGGCGGGCACTGA
The DNA here is from genome assembly GCA_038207305.1 of Chitinophagales bacterium. GTDB lineage: Bacteria > Bacteroidota > Bacteroidia > Chitinophagales > Chitinophagaceae > Ferruginibacter. Next base: position 173,411 of record JBBQZY010000009.1, on the reverse strand, counting down.
AAAATCAACCAACGAAGGGTTATGTGAATTGATTATTTCATTAAACTGCTCTATAGTAATCTTTTCTCTTCCCACCTTCAACATCGTTCCTACAAGACCGCGTACCATTCCACGCAAAAACCTGTTGCCGGAAACACGGTATACGATCGTTTGTTCTTTTAAACACCAGCTATTCTCCAGTATCGTACAGTTGAATGTTTTTACCTGGGTATTCCTTTTAGAAAAGGATTCGAAGTTGTGCGTTCCTTTTAACAGCTCAGCTGCTGCATTCAGCAGATCCATATTCATCTTATAGGGATAGAAATAGGCCCTGTCTGAAAGAAACGGATCCTTGTGGGCATATATAGTATATTCATAACTGCGAAACTTCGCATCAAAACGGCTATGTGCCTCTGCAGCAACGGCGAATACCCTTTTTACTACTATATCTGCCGGAAGTATTGCATTGAGATGATATACAACATTATCCCACACCGGCTCTTGAGGAGGATCAAAATCAACATGGAAATAGTTTTGCAGTGCGTGAACACCTGCATCTGTTCTGGAAGAACCTGTAAGGGAGCACGCCTGCCTGAAATAAATTGCCAGGGCTTTTTCTATTTCATCCTGTATCGTATTGGCATTCTGCTGCGACTGGTAGCCTGCATATAACGTACCCTTGTATGATACTTCAATAAAATAACGGGGCATGATCGCTTGTATTAATGACGGAGCATCGCTTTAAAGCGGTTTATATAATATTCATCCGACAGCTTACTGACAAGGCTGCCGAAATTCTGCGTATCACTCACATGCGCATAAGCAGCGTCAAAAAAACTATAGCGCCCTGCATCCTTTAAGAACAAAGTACCCAGGTTACTAACCTGCTCGGAAGTATAACATTTGGTTACAAAACCTTTTTTTGCCATCACGATCATATTCTCATCTGTTCTTTGCGCTGCCATCTTCTTTCTAAGTGTAAGAAAATCGTCGTCTGTAGCATTGCTTTTACAATCGGAATTGATCATTTGCACCACTGCTTTGTTTCCGACGGCGTCACTGCCGGCCTCAACTGTTTGTTTCTCCTCAGTTTTTGGCTCAGTGGTAATCGCTTTGGTTGTTGTATTGGGATTGGGCACTTCAATATCCAGGATTTTTTTGTCTTCCTTTTGAGGCTCTTTTGTTTCCTTCGCCAGCAAGGGCTCCACCATCTTTACAGGCATCGGTTCTTCAATCCTGTTATTCTCCACGGGTTGGCCTGGACTTCCGTTATCCACCTTAACCACTGTATTATAGGGTATGAATATCATTACCGTATCTGTGTGGTTATTAAAAAAGTCTGCATATACTAGAGAACGGCCGCTATTGTCGAGTGTTGATGATACTTTTACCGGTGTCTTAATGGCAATTGCTACCGGCTTCTCTTCTGTTGGCGTTATCAGTGGGGAAGTTTCAGTAACAGGCAGCGTTTTAGTGACTGGTTCTTTGGCTGCTTTCTTTTCCTTTTCTTTTGCAGCAGCTTTCTCTTTGATAGAAGGTGTGCTTACTACATCCGCAAGCACATCTGCAAACCCGTCGGTATGGCTGGAATCATTTGAAAAGGCGCTAACAGGATTGGCAGTGGCCATCAAAATATCCATCGTTTGCATATTGAAGAGCCCCCAGCCTTTTGTATCAAAGTTTTTCAATGTAAAGCCGGCATCGTTGTTATTGACGGTGATACCTATTTTTTGCTGCGCCCACTCATTTTTTGGAAAGCCAATATTGAGTTCATAAGTGCCGTTCTGCAATTTTGGTATTACGATGTAGCCTGCAGAAGATGAACTAAGGAGCTTGTCTCCGATTCTTACATAAAAAGGTTGCTTATACTCCGTTTGTATATATATAAAGTGATTTTGCTGTGCAAGTGCAGTTGTGGTAAAAATAAAAAATGCTCCTAAAAGATGTAACAATTTCATGGCACAAAGATACTTTTATTTGATTTGTTATTATTAATTCAACTCATTTTAAGCTGCGGTAACATAGCTTCTCTGCTCTAAAACACCTCTCCCAGGCTATTGCGCTCAAAACTAATTAATATAGCCGATTTGCCATTTATAAAAAATTAACTGGTTTTCCAATACACAGCCGCTACATTTGCTGCAACAAAAAATTATTTATGAAAAGAATTTTCTTCTTACTGGCGATTGCCATAAGCCCTTATTTTAGTGAAGCACAATCTGGTGATGAACCAAGGGATACCAGCTGGAAAAAAACGCTCAGGGAAAGCTATCCCAGAACGAACGACCTGGTGCATACAAAACTTGACGTAAAATTTGATTATGATAAAAGCTACCTGTATGGTAAAGAGTGGTTAACCTTACAACCACATTTTTATGCAACAGATTCATTGTTACTGGATGCGAAAGGAATGGAGATCAAAGAACTTTCTATCATGAAAGGAACCAGCAAAACCCCATTGAAATATACTTATGACGGATTACAACTGAATGTGAAACTGGATAAGACTTACCAGGGAAAAGAAAATTACACGATCTATATTGATTATATCAGCAAGCCAAATGAGGTAAAAGTAAAAGGCAGTGCTGCCATCAATGATGCGAAGGGACTATATTTTATCAATCCGAAAGGGGAAGATAAAAACAAGCCTACACAGATCTGGACGCAGGGCGAAACGGAAGCCAACAGCGTATGGATGGTTACCATTGACAAGCCTAATCAAAAAACAACAGAAGAAATAACCATGACCGTTCCTGATAAATATGTAACGCTCAGCAATGGTTTATTAAAGAGCCAGAAAAAGAATACCGACGGGACCCGCACTGATTACTGGAAAATGGATCTGCCGCATGCACCTTACCTGTTCTTCATGGGTGTAGGAGATTACAGTATTACAAAGGACAGCTACAAAGGAAAAGAAGTGAGCTATTACGTAGAAAAAGAATATACAGCTGTTGCACGCAAAATTTTCGGTAATACACCCGAGATGATCAAATTTTATTCAGACAGGTTAGGTATAGATTTCCCATGGGCTAAATATGCACAGATCGTAGGACGTGATTATGTCAGTGGTGCTATGGAAAATACCACTGCTACCCTTCACCAGGAAAGTGCTTACCAGAATGCAAGACAATTGAAAGATGGTAATGGCTGGGAAGAAACCATTGCACACGAATTGTTTCACCAATGGTTCGGCGATCTTGTAACTGCTGAAAGCTGGAGCCATATCACCGTTAATGAAAGCTTTGCCAATTACAGTGAATACTTATGGGATGAATATAAATATGGAAAGGACCGTGCCGATGCGCACAATTTTGAAGATATGGAAGGATACCTTTTCAGTGAAAGTGAAAACAAAGACCTTGTAAGATTTTATTATTCGGATAAGGAAGATGTTTTTGATGGCGTGAGTTATAACAAAGGCGGCCGCATTTTGCATATGCTCCGTAACTATGTAGGTGATGATGCGTTCTTTAAATCATTGAACTATTACCTGACAGCGAATAAATTCAAAGCTGGAGAGGCAGGCTTACTAAGGCTTGCGTTTGAAGATGTAACAGGTAAGGATATGAACTGGTTCTGGAACCAATGGTATTACGGAAGCGGGCATCCGATACTGGATATCTCTTATAACTACGACGAAGCCGGTGTTGCAAAAGTTATCATCGAACAAAAACAAAAAACCGGTAAGGTTTTCCGCTTGCCAATAGCGATCGACGTTTACAATGGCAGTTCTGTAAAGAGACACAAAGTTTGGATCGAAAACAAAATTGATACTTTTTCCTTTCCATATTCACAAAAGCCAGATCTGATCAACGTGGATGCAGAGAAAATATTACTGGCTGAAAAAACAGATAATAAAACTGAAGCTAACTATATAGCACAGTTTAACAATGCAAAAAATTATATGGACCGCAAAGAAGCACTGGATGCCTTTGTTAAAAAAGGAATGCCTGAGATCTCTAAAGGATTGAGAGATAAATATGCCGGACTTCGTTTAAGCACCATACAGCAAATTGCAACTACACCTTATAAAGCTGATCCGGTTGTTTTAGAAACAATTGAGGAAATGGCAAAGAAAGAGAAAGACAACAAAACACGTGCGGCGGCTATTAAATACCTTGCAAAAATGAAAGATGCAAAATACCTGCCCATATTCCAAAGCGCTGTTTCCGATTCTTCTTACAGTATTGCGGGCGCTGCACTTGAAGGATTGACAACACTTGATACTGCCAATGCTTACAACCTTGCAAAAAAATACAGCAGTGATGCGAAAGGTGCATTGGGAAATACTGTCAATAGTATCATGATCTCAAAAGGAACTGAAGCTGATTTTGATTTTATTGCAAAGAATTATGATAACGCTCCTGCAAGTTTTGACAAGGTGAAAATGACCAGCCAGTTTGCAAGCTTTTTGATTAAAGTGAATGATATCGCCCGGGTTAAAACGGGTATTGATTATATCATGCGTTTCAGGAACATGATCCCTGAACCATTCAGGCCACAGGTTGACCCAGGGTTTAAAACTGCGCTCGATAAAATTTCGAAAGCAAAAGGATCTGAAGTAGAAGCTTATATAAAGTCTGTTTTTAAATAATTCCCGGAAAACTACGGTTAACTGAGAATACATCTACGGCCGGTTCGGGGAATCCCGGGCCGGTTTTTTTTTGTTGCAGGAACAGGATTGCGACTAGCAGTAATAAAAATCATTTCCACTGATACACTGATTTTCTTTGTAATGTGATTATTTAAGAAGTTAATACGGATGCACCATGTTTTATTCGTGCATTCGCAGCAACTGTTGACCATGCAGCCATCTGAATAAAAAATCTTTGTCGTTTGTTAGCGATATCAGCCACCTTGTCCTGGACGACTGCAATGCGCTGCAATGCTCAATCGCTTCTTTCATAACTCCCTGCCGCCTGATATAATTTGAATGTATGAACCAGCATTGCTTTCCATCATTTACTATGATGCCGGTGTGATAATCCAATCCGATGATATATACACCCTTGCCAAACTCATTCAGTGATCTACAAAAATCATTATAATCCAAATAAGCCAGGTTCTTCAATCGTTGTTTGGGTGCAAGGCTTCGCATCATTTGGGAAGAAGGGCAGACTGCCAATTTTTGACGGGAAATATTCAGCCCCATATCTTTCAGGATCGTAGTAACAAAATAACCGCAGGCGATCGCTCCCTTTTGTGGTTCTGTGGTTGTTCCGTTATAATCCCAGGCTGTTCCTTGCCATTTATTGTAAAGATCATTTCCGATGCTATTTACCCAGTAATTGTTTATTTCATCCAGGTTCTCTTTTTTATCAAACATTGACAAAGCTTGGTATTTAGCGGCATACAGCTTTCGCTTTGCGGCAATGGAGCTTTTGATTGTTGCGTAAGGGATAGCAGGAATGGAAACCGGTTGCAGAGTTGTATGTAACTGCAGATTTTTTTGCTGACCTTGTTTACAACCAACACTGCAAAAAATGATCAAAACAAACAAGGTTTTCTTCATGCTTAAGGTTTGATAGTTAATGCCAATTTGAATTCGGAAATTATGCAGGGGTTTCACGCAAAGATGGCAAAGGAGCGAAGCCGCAAAGAAAATAACAATCTTTAATTTCTAATTTGTATTAGATGCATTCCTTTTTCTTATCCATAAATATGCTGCATAAAAAAATAATTTCACGCAAAGATCGCAAGGGAGCAAAGCCTCAACGAACAAGGCGGACATCTTTAGTTTCTGATTTATATTAGATGCAACCCTATTTCTAATCCATAAATATTGTTATATAAAAAAAGCAGACAGTTGCCTGTCCGCTAAATATTTTTTTGTTTGTCTTACCAACTTCCGCTGGCGCCACCGCCACCAAAGCCTCCACCGCCAAAACCACCGAAACCACCACCACCGGAACTTCCGCCTCCGCTCCATCCGCCTCCGCTACCACCGCCGCGGCCACCACTCAACAGTTCGCCTAATAACATCGGGCCAAGTATATTCCTGTATCCACGCCTGCTGACAAAGCCTCCTTTACCACCGCCGCCCCTGCCGGCAAATAACAGGAACAGCACAAAGGCGATTATGAAAAAAATCAACTTTGTTCCTCCTTTACCTGAACTTTTTTTACGTGGGGTACTATATTCCCCCTTAACTGCTTTAATGATAGCATCGGTTCCTTCATCAATACCGCGGTAATAATCGCCTCCTTTAAAATTGGGGACAATTATATCTTCTATGATATGGCTTGATGCAATATCTGTCAGGCCGCCTTCCAATCCATAACCCGGCGAAATATTTAATTTTCGGTTGTTCTTATCAACGCATATCAATAACACAACGCCATTGTTCTTTTTTCCTCCCACTCCCCAACTGGTTCCTAATTCCGTTGCTGCATCAGCCACATCATAGCCATCCAATGAAGGAACAATTACAACGGCTATTTGAGTTGACGTAGAATCATCTAATTGTACAAGTTTATATTCAAGGCTCTGTTGCTGCTCCTGTGTTAAGGTAGCCGTGTAATCATTTACCAGTTTAGCCGGAGAAGGAGGTGTTTTAATGGTTTTTTCCATCGAAAAATTTCCCTGCTGTGCGAACAGCATCAACGAGCTAAAAAACAATATTAATATGCAGGAGATTTTTTTCATTGATTCATTTTCCAAAGACGATATCGTCTGGTAATTCATTTTTATCTTCTGTTGGGTTGTAAGGGAATTTTTCAGCAAGGGCTTCACCGATATGTGTGATGCAATTGATCATACCATCTACCAGGTTATCGTTCTTAAAATATTGCAGCATGGCCTGTACTTCTGTTTCCCAATAGGCCGAACCTACTTTTTCATGAATGCCTTTGTCGCCGTATAAGGCCAGCTCTTTGTGTTTGCTGGCAATATAAAGCAATACACCGTTGCGATGATCGGTTTCTTCCATTTTCAATTTAGAAAAAATAATTGCCGCTCTTTCCAACGGCTCAACCAATGGATTCTTTGATTCTATAAAAACCCTGACCTCTCCACTGGTTCTTTTTTCTGCATTGCGTACAGCTTCCACTATCCGTGATTGTTCTTCAGCAGAAAAAAAATCATCCTTCTTTCTAAAAATGGAAAATATACCCACGTGAATAAAATAATTTAAAATTTAATTTCTACCGCTTTATCGGTTCCGCTATCTGATTGAAAGCCTTCCTTAGGACTAAATCCAAAAAGTCCGGCAACCATTTTAGTAGGAAAACTTTTTACTGAACTGTTATAAGTTGCAATTGATTCATTGAAGTTCTTTCTTGCAACTTTTATCCTGCGCTCTGTGCCAACCAATTGTACCTGCAGATCGGAAAAAGCGCGGGTTCCCCGTATATCGGGATACTTCTCAACCGTTATCATCAGCTTGTTTGCAATTCCTGCCAATTCATCCTGTGCAGCAGTTTGCTGATTGTATTTTTCTGCAGAAAGATCGGCTGAAGCATTCACAGCTGTTGCTTTTGATCTTGCTTCTATTAGTTTTTGTAAAGTAGTTTGCTCATAATCCGCACCACCCTTTACAACATTCACCAGGTTAGGAATAAGGTCCAGCCTGCGCTGGTAGGTGTTCTGGACTTCGTTCCATTGTAATTTTACTTTTTCTTCTTTTTTTACAAGAGCATTAAATGTAACGATGAGGAATATACCCAAGAGAATTACGATCCCCCCGATTATATAACCTGAATAGCGTTTATTGTTCATGTGCTGGTATCCGGCTAAGGAACTTATTTTTTATTCATGTCATCAAAATTCACATCCACTTTCTTTTCTGCGCCAGCATCTGCTTTAAAGCCTTCTTTTGCATGAAAGCCGAACATACCACCCAAAATATTCATTGGGAATGACCTCACTTTAGTATTGTAAATGTTAATCGCGTCATTGAATTCTTTGCGGGAATTTTTAATATTGTTTTCTATCTGCTCCAATTGACCTTGCAATTTTTGGAAACCTTCTGTTGCTTTTAATGTTGGATAAGCTTCTACGGTGGCTAACAAACGGCTCAATGAACCACTTAACTGGCCCTGAGCTGCCTGGAATTCAGCGATCTTTTCTGGTGTAAGATTGTCGGCATTGATGTTTACGCTGGTTGCTTTTGCCCTGGCTTCAACAACTGCCGTCAAAGTGTTTTGCTCAAAATTTGCAGCACCTTTTACCGTGTTAACAAGATTGCCAACAAGATCGGAGCGGTTCTGGTATTCAGTCTGCACATTGTTCCAGGCTTTTTTAACAGACTCATCCTGTTTTACCAACCCGTTGTATCCATTGCAGCCCAAAAAGCCAACTATTACAACAATTGCAAGTACGATTAATAATCCAGTACGTTTCATGTTTATTTTTTTTAAGGTTTATGGTATAAATGTAGTGAATTCAATATGAATGCCGGGTTAAATATCATTTAAAAGTTTAAGGCGTTTAAGGGTATAAGACGTTTGAAGAGACAGGATATTTTAAACGACTTAAACGATCTTTAAACAATGTTAAACGCTTTTATATGTTCTCAACGATCTAATACCCTGACTTCGCCCCGCCGATATGCTCAACCGGGTGCCAGGTAGTTTTAATTTCCTGCAGGTCCATGATGAAATAAGGCGATTGTGCTTCAGCAGCTGTCCAGTTTTGTTTGTCGTATATCAAAACACGTTTCACGTTGGCAGCTGCTTTTTCTTTTATCATTGTTTGTGTTGCAATATCTGATCCGCAATAGATGGTTGCATTTACATCCATATGATCGGCAAAAAACGGAACCAGCTCCGAAACCTTTCCGGTAAGGATGTTTACCACACCACCCGGCAGATCGGAACTGTTTAATACCTCTGCAAACGTAACTGCGCAAAGCGGTTTAGAATTTGATGCCAGCACAACACAGGTATTTCCTCCTGCGATGATCGGCGCTATGACAGAAACCAACCCGATCAGTGAATTATTTTGTGGTGCGATGGCAGCAACTACACCCATTGGTTCAGGAACTGAAAAATTGAAATGGGAAGACGCAACCGGGTTAACGGCGCTGAATAACTGCTGAAATTTATCGCACCAGCCGCTGTAATAGATCAACCTGTCGATGGCAAGATTAACTTCTGCTTCTGCCTGCACTTTTGTTGAATCTTGTTTTATCAGTTCTTCGATAAATTGCGATTTTCTTCCTTCGAGCATCTCGGCAATGCGATATAATATTTGCCCGCGATTGAATGCCGCCCTGCCAGACCATCCTCCAAATGCACCTCTTGCAGCAACCATGGCATCCCGGAAATCTTTTCTCGAACCCAGACAAACATTGGCAAGTTTTTCGTTCCTGTTGTTTGTTGCAACATAATACCGTCCTGATTCGGTTCTGGGAAACTGTCCGCCGATGTAAATTTTATAGGTCTTTAAAACTTCTATCCTGTTTTCAGAAAGATGATTTGTTGTTCCATTGCCGTTGAATTTGATTGTTGATTTTTTTATTGTTGTTTTTGTAGCCATGATTTTTTATTTTGCCACGAATGCACGAATGATTAAATAATTAAACTAGGTTCACATAAGCATTTAAACCATGCAACCCACCTTCCCTTCCATAACCACTTTCCTTGTATCCACCAAATGGTGATGTTGGATCGAACTTATTGAATGTGTTTGCCCAAACAACTCCTGCTCTTAATTTAGTCGTCATGTTGAATATCTTGGAACCCTTGTCGGTCCATACACCGGCAGACAAACCATAGGGCGTATTGTTTGCTTTTTCTATTACCTCATCATCTGTTCTGAAAGTTTGGATAGTAAGTACCGGCCCGAAAATTTCTTCCTGGGAAATGCGGCTTGATTGAGCTACGTTCGTAAATATTGTTGGTTGGCAATAAAATCCCTTTTTGGGAAGTGTTCCTCCTGGTTGATACATCTCTGCCCCTTCTGCCTGCCCGATCTTTAAATATTTATGAATCTGGTTCATTTGTTCCCTGGAGTTAATAGCACCGATATCTGTATTCTTATCCATAGGATCACCCACGATCAAAGTTTCCAGGCGGTCTTTTAATTTTTGCAATACAATTTTATAAACAGATTCCTGGACATACAATCTTGATCCTGCGCAACAGACATGACCCTGGTTAAAAAAGATCCCGTTGATAACGCCTTCAACAGCCTGGTCGAGCGGGGCATCATCAAAAATAATATTGGCAGCTTTACCACCTAATTCCAATGTTGCTTTTTTATTGGTGCCTGCAATGGCACGCTGAATAATTTTTCCAACATCTGTTGAGCCGGTGAAAGCGATTTTATTAATATCAGCGTGATCAACGATTGCTGCACCGGTAGCACCTGCCCCTGTGATAATATTTACAACGCCCGGTGGCAGATCGGCTTCCTGTATGATCTCTGCCAATTTCAATGCAGTTAATGGCGTGGTTTCTGCAGGTTTTAAAACAACTGTATTTCCTGTTGCCAGGGCTGGTGCAATTTTCCATGCAGCCATGAGCAATGGGAAATTCCATGGGATGATCTGGCCTGCAACACCCAATGGCGCTGCTGTGCGGTTTGGAAATGCATATTCCAGTTTATCAGCCCATCCTGCATAATAAAAGAAATGGTTGGCAGCAGTAGGCACATCGAAGTCGCGACTTTCCCGGATAGGTTTTCCGCCATCCAATGTTTCTATGATCGCAAATTCCCTTGCTCTTTCCTGGATCATTCGTGCAATGCGATAAATATATTTTGCCCTTTCTTTTGCGGGCATTTTTTTCCAAGTTTTGTCATAGGCTCCCCTCGCTGCTTTTACAGCATTGTTCACATCAGCCTGGTTTGCTTCAGCAACTTCTGATAATTTTTCTTCTGTTGCAGGATTGATGGTATCGAAATATTTTCTGCTTTGCGGCTTTTCAAATTTCCCGTTGATAAACAGATCGTAGCGCGGGTTTATCTTAGCGGCGCTTTTACTTTCGGGAGCAGGGGCAAGATTGCGTGCACTATCGAATTTTAGTTTTATTGTATTATTTTTTTTTGTTGTCATGAATTTCGTTTAAAGCTGTAAAACGTTTAAAGGTTGAAGGGTTGAGAACTATTAAACTCCTAAACCCTAAAACCATGAAACATTGTTAGTCCAGTGAAAAATAATCCGGTGATTGATATACCCCTGTCTTTTGTTTCATTAACTGCATCAATATATCGTTTGCCAGGCTGCTTGCGCCGAACCTGAACCAATGATTGTTCATCCATTCTTCTCCCAGCACTTCATTAAGCATTACTAAATAATGTAAGGCGAGTTTAGACTTAGAGATACCACCCGCAGGTTTCATGGCAATGCGCTTCCCTGTTTTATAATAAAAATCACGAATAGCTTCCAGCATCACCAATGTAACGGGCATAGTAGCTGCAGGAGCAATTTTTCCTGTAGATGTTTTGATAAAATCTGCACCAGCATACATTGCAATGTCGCTTGCCCTTCTCACTTTATCATAAGTAACCAGTTCACCGGTTTCTAAAATCACTTTCAATCTTGCGTCTCCGCATGCTTCTTTGATGGCAGCTATTTCATCAAATACAAAATTGTATTCACCCTGAAGAAATTTGCCTCTTGATATCACCATATCAATTTCATCTGCACCCTGGTCAACAGCAAATTTTGTATCACGGATCTTTACATCCCGCGGTGCTTGTCCGCTGGGGAAAGCAGTTGAAACGGATGCTACTTTTACGCCTGAATCGCCCAGGGCTGTTTTAGCAACTTTCACCATGGATGGATAAACACACACCGCCGCAACAGTTGGCAAACCGGGATAAGTATCCATTAAATGCTGTGCTTTGTAACAAAGCTGTTTTACTTTCCCGTCAGTATCTTTTCCTTCCAGTGTAGTCAGATCGATCATGTTCAGGGCAAGTTTCAACCCGTTTATCTTAGTCTCGTTCTTTATACTTCGCTTGGTAAACCTGGATGCTCTTTCTTCAATGCCCACCTGGTCAACGTGTGGCGAGAGGGCGAAGTCAGGGATGATTTTTGTGTTGATCATTTTTCTTTATTTCACGTAAGGGTTTATGATTAAAGGGGTAAATAATTTAATGGTTAATATGATGATTCACTTTTAAATATTTAAAATTTAAAAAAACATTAAACAGTCAACGCTTCTAATGCTTTCTTAATTAATTTCTTCACCGTTGCTGCACTGTCTTTTGAAAACTCCTTTACAACCCTGTTTGCTACGATGGCGTTTACACTCAGGCATTCGTGGCCTAATAATCTTCCAAGGCCATAAATGGCAGATGTTTCCATCTCAAAGTTAGTGATCCTATGATTATTGAAGTTAAAATGAGTAAGCCTGTCGATGAGGCCGGAACTGCGAACACCCAATCTTAATATTCTTCCCTGCGGACCATAAAATCCTGGACAGGTAACGGTAATGCCTTTGTGAAATTTAGGACCGAATTTACTGAGCAGGCTATCACTTCCTTTGAATGCGTATGGATTTGTTATAGCTGTATCGAGCTTTGTTTGTTCGATAAAAGCATTGGCCATGTCTTGTTCATCCTGGCTTTTTTCGTATGAATAAAAATTGAGCAGGTTATCAAGTCCGAGGCCATGGGTGGAAGCCACAAAACTATCTACCGGAATATCAGCCTGCAAAGAACCCGATGTTCCAAAACGGATGATATTCAGTTTGGTGAAATTCTTTTTGATCTCCCTGGTTTCAAAATCAATATTTGCGAGTGCATCCAGTTCGTTGATAGCGATATCAATATTATCAGGGCCAATACCGGTAGACATAACAGAAAGCCTCTTTTTTCCGATATATCCTGTATGCGTTATGAATTCGCGGTGCTGTTGTTTGCATTCGATCTTATCGAAATATTTACTTACTTTTTTCACCCTATCGGGATCGCCGACAACGATAATGGTATCTGCAAGTTCTTCCGGCCTCACATCTAGGTGATAGATTGCTCCGCGGCTATTGATAATAAGTTCGGATTCTGCAATTCTTTCCATTGATTGTTGTTTTTAAAAAGTACAATATAGTTAGTTATAATTAAATTGACAGAATGAGCTTAATAGATTTTTATGAATGCGCTAATTTTACAGAACATTGCTATTAAATCCGTATATTTATTTTTCATTATTTGCTTCTTATCAGGTACTAACATCATGAAAAAAATCCTAATCACTATTACCCTCCTTTTTCAATTTTTTTTTTCAAATTCGCAAAATGTTAACCTCGTCTGGATGAAGCAGGTAGGAGCAACCGGAGAAAGCATAAATGGACATTATACAGCACTAGATTCTAATAAATATCTTTATGTTGGTGGCTCATTTACCGGTACGATTGATTTCGATCCTGGACCTGGTTCTTCTACACTTACTTCAAATGGAAGTAGTGACATTTTCATTGCTAAATTTGATTCTTCCGGCAATTTTATCTGGGTAAAACAGATAGGCAGTACGCCAAGTGAAGACATCCGTGGATTAAAAGTGGATTCAAGGGGAAACGTAATTTTTATGGGTTACTATCAGTCCTCCATAGATATGGATCCTGGACCGGGAACTGTAATTGTCACAAATAACGCAGTCAATTCTTTTATCACCAAGCTAAACAGCAACGGAGATTTCATCTGGTCTAAGCAATTGGCAATGGAAGGTTGCAATGTGTTGCAGGTTGATGGCCAAAACAATATTTATATTGGTGGTGATTTTGCCGGAACGTATGATTTTGACCCCGGACCAGGAATAAATACCTTGACAGCACCCAGCGTATTTTTCAACGATTTATTTATTTTAAAATTAAATGAAGATGGCATTTACACATGGGCAAAGAATATGAACAATGCCGGCAATGCGTCAGTAGGTGAGTCGTCAATTTCTGTAGACAACAATGGCAGCGTATTTATGACTGGAAATTTTTCCGGAACTATAGATTTTGACCCGGGATCGGGTGTTTTTTCGCTCACCGCTGCTGGTGGTTTAGATAGCTACCTTGTAAAATTAGACAATACAGGAAACTTTACTTTGGCGAAAAAATGGGGATCAACCAATAATGAGAGTTCTTATTCCATGCAATTAGACGCTAATAGCAATGTACTTATCACTGGAACATTTAGCCTTACAGTTGATTTTGATCCAGGGCCGGGTACATTCAATATGACTTCAACATCCACAAGGAATGCATACGTATTAAAGTTAGACAATAACGGCAATTTTATTTTTTCCAAACAGTTCACCGGCAATTCTTTTGGCCAATCCATCGCAGTAGATCAATCCAATAATATTTATGTTGCTGGCGGGTTTTATGGTCCATCCGATTTTGACCCAGGACCTGGCACTTCCATTGTTAACGGAGATAATATTTTCATCACTACCCTTGATCCTTTGGGTAATTTTATTTGGGTGGCAACTTTTCAAAATGCGATAGTGGGATCCTATGAAAGCATCTATCTTTCAATACAAGTAGATGCGTTTAAGAATGTGTATTACACAGGTATATTGCCAATTGCAGTTGATTACAATCCAGGTCCGGGAACATTTATTGCCACACCTATCGGCATAAACGACATGCCAATTGTTAAGTTGAATGGACAGTGCCGTACAAATAGTACTAACCTACAGGTTACTACCTGTGATCAATATACGCTAAACGGAATCACCTATACTTCCAGTGGCAGTTTTGTGCAAACATTGGCTGGTTCTGGAGGTTGCGATAGCCTTGTAACACTAAACCTTACGCTCACACAAATCCTTACACAAGTTAGCCAAAGCGCTTGTGGCTCTTATAATTGGAATGGAAATGTCTACTCCCTTAGTGGAAGTTACAGAGATACGCTCACCGCAGTAAATGGGTGCGACAGTATTGTAACTTTAACTTTAATAATCAAAGAACTTCCAAATCCCCAACTTGGGTCTGATATATATATTTGCCCAAATGAAAGCCAGGCAATATTTCCTGGAGTATTTGATTCATATTCATGGAATGATGCCAGCGCCAACGATTCACTAATGGTGAACCAACCCGGCATCTATTGGGTAACTGTATCCACAAATGGTTGTACAGCCAGAGATAGCATACAAGTCTTCCCAAAAACTGGTTGCCCAAACAGCAATGAATGCCTACTCTCTTCCTCCACCTTATTTTATCCTACACCATGTGGCAATGAAATTTATCTTCAAAAAGAACAGACTAACTGCATGGTTTATTTAAATCTTTACAATGAATTGGGGCAACTTGTAATGAAGAATAAACTGGTGGCTGATGGCATTAATAATATAGATCTAAAGCGATTCCCTGCAGGAACTTATTTTTACACATTACATACAATTCAAAATATTTTAAAACGAGGCAAGATTGTAAAAGGGCACTTATAAAAAAAAGCCGCAAAATGATTTTACGGCTTTGCAAATATTTTATTTTTTAATTATCCCTTTATTGCCGCGATACCCGGAAGTTCCTTTCCTTCAAAATATTCAAGCAATGCACCTCCGCCTGTAGATACAAAACTAACTTTATCTGCGAGGTTAAATTTATTTACAGCAGCAACGCTATCGCCACCGCCTACCAAACTAAATGCGCCATCCTGTGTTGCTTCTGCTACTGCCTGTGCAATGGTTTTTGTTCCGTGCTGGAATTTTTCCATTTCGAAAACACCCATCGGGCCGTTCCATAAAATTGTCTTTGAATGCATGATCACTTTCGTGAATGATTCACAGGCTATCTGGCCGATATCAAGTCCCATCCAGCCATCAGGAATATTATTGCTCAAGGCACCTGATACATTTGCATTGGCATCAAATTTATCAGCAATGATAGAATCTGCAGGAAGGTGAATACAAACGCCTTTCTCCGCAGCTTTTTTCAACAATTCATTTGCGACATCCAGTTTTTCCATTTCGCACAAAGAATTACCAATATGGCCACCTTGCGCTTTATAAAAAGTGTAAGCCATACCACCGCCGATGATAATATCGGTAGCCCTGTCGAGCAGGTTTTCAATGATCAATATTTTATCAGAAACCTTTGCACCACCGATGATGGCTAAGAACGGCTTCTCGTTGTTATGCAATACTTTTTCTGCACTGGCCACTTCTTTTTCCATCAGCAGACCGAACATTTTTTTATCCGCTTCGAAATATTGAGCGATCACTGCAGTAGAAGCATGTGCCCTGTGTGCTGTTCCAAATGCATCATTCACATATACATCGCCCAGCTTGCTTAATTTTTCTGCAAAAGCAGCATCGCCTTTTTCCTCTTCCCTGTAAAAACGCAAATTTTCAAGCAACAACACTTCGCCGCCCCTGAGCATATTACCGGTAAGTTTGGCTTGTTCGCCGATACAATCATCAGCAAAGAAAACCTTTGTTTCGCCGCCGAGTAATTCGTGTAGGTGCTTTACCAGGTGCTTCAAAGAATACCTGTCAACCGGACCATCTTTTGGCCGGCCGAAATGACTCATCAATATTGCAGAACCTCCATCTGCCAATATTTTTTTAATGGTAGGTATAGTAGCAGTCATTCGACTGTCGTCTGTAATATTAAACTGATCATCCAGCGGAACATTGAAATCCACCCTTACCAATGCTTTCTGGCCTTTGAAATTGTAGTCTGAAAATTTACTCATACCTCTTGTCTCCGCCGCGGTGGAGAACTTTGTTTTAAAGGTTATAAAATATTCAAGGCTCTCAATAATGAAAGCCTTGAATTTATCTTGCTGAATAAAGAACTGATGGTATAAGTGTGCGACGCAACGATGATGCCATAAGATAGAAATGCTGGTAACATAAGTTTACAAACATCGCTGCATAATCAGTTCCTCAATCAGGAGTCGAAGCGTTACTTGATCAACCCTGCGAAATGATGCACTGTGCGCACCAACTGGCTTACGTAGCTCATTTCATTATCGTACCAGCTAACTGCCTTTACCAATTGCTTGTCGCCTACTGTTAATACTTTTGTTTGAGTAGCGTCGAATAAAGAACCAAAGGTTGTGCCGATGATATCCGTGCTTACAATTTCATCTTCTGTATAACCGAAGCTTTCATTGCTGGCTGCTTTCATTGCTGCGTTGATACCTTCTACAGTTACTGTTTTATTCAATACAACGGTAAGTTCTGTTAATGAACCTGTGATTGTTGGAACACGTTGTGCACTTCCGTCCAATTTACCTTTCAGTTCCGGCAATACCAACCCGATCGCTTTTGCAGCCCCGGTGCTGTTAGGAACGATATTGGCTGCAGCAGCTCTTCCCCTGCGAAGATCGCCTTTTGGATGTGGCGCATCCAGTGTATTCTGATCATTTGTATAAGCGTGGATTGTAGTCATGATACCCTGTATAATGCCAAACTCATCATTCAACACTTTCGCCATTGGTGCCAGGCAATTTGTGGTACAGCTTGCGCAACTGATAATTGTCTCGGTGCCATCAAGGATACCATGATTCACATTGAATACAACTGTTTTCAGGTCGCCGGTAGCGGGTGCTGAAATAACAACCCTTTTTGCACCGGCTGTTAAATGTGCTTCAGCTTTTGCTTTATCGGTAAAGAAACCAGTGCTTTCGATCACCACATCCACATTGTGTGTTCCCCATGGAATTTGAGCCGGATCTTTTTGAGCATATATTTTTATTTCATTGCCATTTACAACGATCGCATTTTCGGTTGAAGTCACTTTTTCATCGAACCTTCCCTGGGCGCTATCATATTTTAATAAATGAGCCAATACTGCAGGGCTTGTAAGGTCATTGATAGCCACTACTTCAATACCTTCCATATTGTGTATCTGGCGAAATACTAAACGACCGATACGGCCAAATCCATTGATTGCAACTTTTACTGTACTCATAACTAAAATTTGAAATTGTGATTTATTATTTGCGCTGCAAAATTAACGGATGTAGGGGAAATTAACCGGGAAAAACTTATATTAAAAAATATAGCACTATTTCGGGATAGTTATGATGGGGGTAGCTGCCTAAAATAGAAAGCGCCACCGTTTTGCCGGCAGCGCTTGTGCTTTACTCAACCACATCAGTAAAACTAACTTAGTTAAGGTTTTTTATTTTCCTTGTACCTTTTATCGGGTGTGCCATCTTTTTTTGTTGGGCCTGCTGGTTTAGCTGTGCTTTTGTAACGCTTGTCGGGTGTGCCATCTTTTTTCATCACAACCGGGGCTGGTTTGGCTGCCGGAGCTGGTTTGCTAACTGGCTTTGCTGCTGCTGTTGAAGGACTGGCAGGTGTAGGTTTTGCTGCGGTAGCAGTAGCAGGTTTCTTTGCTTCTTTTTTACTGGTAGCTTTGTCGGTGGAAGGTTTTGCAGTTTGAGCAAAAGTGATACCTGCAAAACCCATCATCATCAATGCTGCAAGAAATAATTTTTTCATTTGATAAAATTTAATTGTTTTTAAATTGGAAGCCTTTATAGGCAATACAAATGTATCATGCCTTTAAACCGGTTTGAAAGGGTTAACCATGGCTTAACTGATGCTAATTATATGTTACGGAATGGCCATACTAACATAATTGTACGCAACTTTGTTAATAGCGGAAATAAATTATACATGCGTTCAGTCACATTAAAATGGATCGTACTGATATCCACCATTGCCATCGGGCTGCTGGTGGCGGCGCAATTATTCTGGCTGAACAAGATCTATCATTACGAGCAGATAGAGTTTAAAACCAGTGTAATCAAAAGCATACAGGGCGTATATGAAGACCTTGACTTAACGGATTCAACAGGGGCTATACATTTGCAGAAACTCGTTGAACAACCAAACGCGAATTCATTCCTTTGCAGGATAGATGATATTCCGCAAAAAGACAGTCTTACAGATGAAGTACTAAATAACCTCGAAGCATTCCGGGTTTTTGCCGACTGCAGGCTGGCGTTGTATGATTCCGACAGCCACCAATACCTGTACCAGTTAAATTTACCGGCCACTGCAACCAAGCGGCAGCAAAACAATGTTACGGATCTGCCGCTCTATCAGAAGAATTATTCCTACATACTTTTATTTTTCCCCTTTAGAAATCAATATATTTTAGGCGAGATGAGTTGGTGGATCAGTTCCAGTATTGTGCTGCTATTGCTGATCATTGCACTTGGATTCAGTGTATTTTATTTATACAGGCAAAAATTTTTAAATGAGATACAAAATGATTTTATCAGAAATGTAACCCATGAATTTCAAACACCGTTAACTACACTTACTGTTGGACTGGCAGCTATCAGTAAACCATCAATTACCGATCACCCGGAAAAAATGGCCAAGTATACCAGGCTCATGCAGGGGCAAACCAATTACCTGAAACAACATATTGATAACCTCATGAAAGTGCTGACAGCGGAAGCCAATGGTATGCCAATGAAAAAAGAAGCGGTTGCGCCTAATGAACTTATTAAGAATGCGATCTCCCAACTGCACCTGGCTATTGAAGAAAAGAATGCCACGATCAAATTGCAGTTAGAAGAAACCAATTGCAGCATTTTCGCAGACAGCGGTACACTGTATGTTGCCATTCTCAACATCATTTCCAATGCTATTAAATATTCCCGCCTGCCCGTTATTATAATAGAAACAGTTTTACTGAATGATAAGTACAAGATCACTGTATCTGATAACGGTGTTGGTATTGACGAAGAAAATAAAAAAAAATTATTTAAGAAATTCTATCGTGTACCCACGGGTGATGTGCACGACGGCAAAGGCCTCGGCCTGGGACTTTATTTTGTAAAAAAAGTAATTAACGAACACAAGGGCTCTATAAAAGTAAACAGTATAAAAGGAATCGGATCTTCATTTATCATTGAATTACCAATACACTAAATTATACGATCATGCTACCGATAAAAGCGACCATATTATTTGCAGAAGATGACAGGAGCCTTGCATTCATGGTAAAAGATGCACTGGAAGATGAAGGCTATAAAGTAGTTCACTATGCAGACGGCCAAACTGCCATTGACAGTTTTGATAAAAGCAAATTCGATATTGCCCTGCTCGACATCATGATGCCGCACAAAGATGGCTATGCCGTTGCAAAAAAGATCAGGCAGCAAACAGACAGGATGCCTATTATTTTTCTAAGCACCAAGGGAAACGAATCGGATAAACTGAAAGGCTACGACAGTGGTGCAGATGATTACCTGGCCAAGCCATTCAGCATGCCCGAATTATTAAAGAAAATAGAAGTGTTCCTGCGACGCACGAAAAAACCCGTTGCGGATACGCCGGGAGAATACAGGATCGGCCAGATCGTTTTTGATCCTGCCAACATGAAAATAATTACCGAAGAAGAAATATTTAATATCACACAAAAAGAAAATGATTTATTGAAATTTCTTTGCGAACACCAGAACAAGGTTTTAAAAAGAAATGAAGTGCTGATGAATGTATGGGGCAAGGAAGATTTTTTCCTGGGCAGGAGCATGGATGTATTTATTTCCAAGCTCAGGAAATATTTAAAGGCCGACCCTTCCATAAATTTGGAAACCATTCATGGCGTAGGGTTCAGACTTAGTTCACCAAAAGGGAACAGTTAGCCAAATTAACCTTGTTTTAACTCCTGCTTTACGATTGTTTAACCAGTAAATCAATGACAAGCAGGACCTTTGTTGATATGATCATACAAACCAAGGTTTATATACATTCCCATAGGCAGTTAGTTTTTAAATCGGGCCGGTAATCATACCGGCCCTTATTATTCTTAGCAGATAACATACACGAACTCAATCATGAACCTTCGGAAATATCAATCCATTTTTAAAAAAATTCACCTGAAAGAACTACTGTCCGTATTGTTCCTACTGCTGGCCATTTATTTTTTCAGGCAGGAAAGGCATGAACTGAATGCGATCATTCCTGCATTGGAAAGATCGGATCCCTCTTGGGTATTGCTGGGCATCTTCATAACGTTTGTATATATTTTATTGCAGGCCGGTATGTATGTGTACAGTTTTGCTTCAGTAAGATCAAAACTTCCCTGGTTGCTTGCAATAGAGTTATATCTGAAAAGAAATCTTTTAAGTGTGTTCCTGCCAGCTGGCGGCGTAACTGCATTGGCTTATATGCCTGCAAACCTGCGCAGGTCGGAAATTCATAAAAAGGAAGTTCACCAGGCATCCGGGATTTATGCATTCACAGGTTTGCTGTCATTATTGATAGTGGGGATCCCTGTGATCATATACATGTTCAGTCTTTCCAAACATATCAACAATGCAACACCGGGCATCATAAGCATAGCTGTTCTTTTGACAACATTGTTTGCTATTACTTATTCATTTAAAACAAAAGGGCGCTTTCACAGATTCTTTATTAAATTATTTCCTGGACTGGAGAACAAAATAGAAACGATTCTTTCTTTTAAATTATCGTTGTTTAATTTCAGCATTACTACATTGTTATCTGTGCTGGTGGAATTTTCAGGCATACTACATTTGTTTATTGCCATGCTGGCTCTCGGGCTTCATGTATCTGTTGGAGCTGCACTTATTGGCTATATTGTTTCAGTGATCTTGCTGGCGAGTTCTCCTTTTCTACGAGGATTGGGAGCAGTGGAATTATCGCTCGCTTATATACTGACAGTTTATGGATACAGTCCTGCAGAAGCCCTCGAGATAACTATACTCTACAGGATATTTGAATTCTGGCTACCGCTTGCCCTCGGTATTATTTCTTTTGCGGCTAAAGGAAGAAATATTTTTTTCAGACTGGCACCTGCAGTGTTGATATTCCTGCTCGGCATCATCAATATCCTTTCCACCTTAACGCCTCCCATCCATCAACGGGTTTATTTATTAAAAGAATACATTCCCACAGACCTGATCCATGCTTCCAATTTATTGGTGCTGTTGATGGGGCTGTTGTTATTGGTCACTGCAACTTTTTTGATCAGGGGTTTGCGCAATGCATGGGTTATTGCAGTTACTGTGTCGCTGCTTTCACTCATACTGCACCTAACCAAAGCATTGGACTGGGAAGAAGCGCTGATAGCATTTTTGGTATTAACTGTTCTACTGGCAACTTACAAACAATACCGGTTAAAAAGCAATCCTGCATTGATCAATATCGGCATCATCACTGCCATCAGCTTATTTATTGCTGTTATAATTTTTCAAACGATCGGGTTTTATTTTTTAGATATAAGACATTTCGGAACAGATTTCAGCTGGAAGCAATCCATTGCATTTTCGATCAGGAGTATCTTTTTGTTAAGCAATGATGCATTGCATCCCATCACAAAATTTGGAAGAGAGTTTATTCTATTCATCAATGTGCTGAGTGCAGCATCCTGGGTATTTTTCTTTTACACTTTCATCAGGCCCTATATCCGAAAAGAGGGAAAAATAACAAATATCGAAGAAGCTAAAGCATTGCTGCATGAATACGGAACTTCTGCTGTCGACTATTTTAAAGTAAACGATGATAAGCTGATATTTTTTGCCGACAATAAGGAAGGATTTATTGCATACCGGATCGCCAATGGTTTTGCCATCGTACTGGATGAGCCGGTATGTTCAGAAGAAAATAAAATTTTAATGCTGAAAGAATTTGACCGGCAATGCCGCCGTATGGGATTGAAACAGGCTTATTACCGGGTAGATGAAGACAGCATGTATTATTTTGAATCGTTGAAAAAAAATAAATTACTCATCGGGCAGGAAGCGGTGATGGACATACATCAATTTTCGCTGGAAGGGAAAGACAAAAAATCAATGCGCAATGGATTGAACAGTCTTGCTAAAAAGGGATACGCAACGGTTGTTCATGAAGCACCATTGAATGATCAGTTGGTAAATGAATTGAAAATTGTTTCTGATGATTGGCTGATGTCATATGAAAAAAAAGAAGCAGTATTTTCACAAGGAATGTTCGACCGCAGCCAAATTGTGCACCAGGATGTGATCGTATTAAAAGACTTAGAAAATAAGATCGTGGCATTCTTAAATATCATTCCCGATTATACACCCGATGGCTACACCTATGATATGATCCGCAAAACAAGTGATGCACCGGCCGGTTGTATGGATGCCCTGATCATTTCACTAATCGGCTATGGCAGGGAAAAGCATTTTCAATGGCTGAACCTGGGGCTCGTTCCTTTATCGGGTATTACAGATCCATACAGTACAGCAGAACGGGTAGTGAAATTTGCTTACGAAAAGATCAAGCGGTTCCAGCATTACCAGGGCCTGCGTGATTTTAAAGAAAAATATGCAACCCAATGGCTGAATAAATACCTGGTTTATGAAAACGATTTCGACCTGGTACAATTACCTGCTGCTTTGAATAAAGTAATGCAGCCATTTAAAAAAAAATTGGCAGGATGAAGGGCTTCGCATTTATGATATCAATATTCTGTTATGTGTTTGCAAATGCACAAACTGCAGCTGACATCAGCAAACTGCCGGTGAATATTATTACTGCCCCAAGCGACAGCAGCAAGCCTTTTGTACTGTATATAACGGGCGATGGTGGCTGGAACAAATTCTCCCAAACCCTTTCGCAGGAATTTGCAAAAAAAGGATTTCCTGTAGTAGCATTGAATGCCAATAAGTATTTCTGGGATAGGAAAACAGCACAGCAAACAGGAACGGATGTAACCAAACTTATCCTTTATTACCAGAACCTATGGAAGAAAAAAAGAGTATTACTGTTGGGCTATTCTTTCGGAGCTGATGTAATGCCTTTTGTTTACAACACCCTTTCGCCCGCGTTACAGGCCCAGGTAGTAAACCTGAGTTTATTGTCGCCGTCGCCAAAAACAGATTTCGAGATCCATGTTATGGTCATGCTGGGTGGCAGCGGTGATGGAGAAAGTGTAACAGCTGCCATTAATAAAATCACCGGAAAACCAATCGTATTAATATTTGGAAAAGATGAAACAGAATTTCCTTCGAAACAATTAATCAACAAAAATTATGTAACAATAACATTAACCGGTGGGCACCATTACGACGGGGATGAGGCGGCAGTATGTAAAGCAGTAATCGCCCAAAGTTCCTTTTAAGAAACGTTCACTCAATCAGCATTTTTTTAAGCCTGCCACCCTAAAAAAATGATCATGATCATGTACAGCCTTCATGGAGATCATTCTTTTTCCTGCATCGCCGGTTTAATTTTAGAAATACCGTATCTTAAATTCTGTAATATCAAACATTCATTGTTTAACCGGCTATTAACTGCTGTTTACGTAGTATTTAACCAGCGATACCATTAAAAAAAAACACCTTTATATAATAAGTAAAATGTCATGGGTATAAGATCAGCCAGTACTATTAAACAGCTATTTTCCGGATTCCTATTCAGCTGCTTTCCCTTCTTATTAAATGCACAATTCACAGATAGCAGTACTGCAGGTAAAAAATTTATTGATACTACAACCGGAAATAGTTTTCATGCCAGCGGAATCAGACAAAAGCCTAAACAAATATCGGCAACAACGTTTATTGTTCCTGCGGGTTTAATAACCTATGGGTTTATCGCACTAGGCAAGAATGATTTTGGAAAAATAAATACCAACGTTAAATCTGAACTGCTGGAAGACCATCCAGCATTCATCACTAAAATTGACAATTACCTGCAATATGCACCGGCAGTAGCGGTATATGCCCTGAACATAGCTGGAATCAAAGGAAAAAATAATTTCAGGGACAGGAGTTTGATTTATGCTATGTCAACCCTGATCTCATCAGCAACTGTAATTTCGTTAAAGAAAATTACCAAAGTGGAAAGACCCGACGGCTCGGGAAATAATTCCTTTCCTTCCGGCCACACCACAACCGCTTTTGCTGCTGCAGAATTTTTGAGAATGGAATACAAGGATGTTTCCCCATGGATCGGGGTTGCTGGTTACCTGACAGCAACGGCAACCGGGATTTTGAGAATATATAACAATAAGCACTGGGTAAATGATGTGGTAGCGGGTGCCGGTTTTGGAATTCTGTCAACTAAACTGGCTTATTGGATTTATCCGGCAATTCAAAAGCGGTTATTTAAAAAAACTGCCGTAACCACTTTTATTAGTCCTTACTACCAACCTGGGAATGCGGGCTTTACGTTGATACATAATTTTAATTAAAAGATATTTAAAACAGCTCATAAAAATAAACAAATGACGATTTCAAAGGCCGCCATATTGTTTGCCTTATTTTTACCCACGGGACAATGTTGTTTTTCGCAGCAGGCTATATCCGATAGCGTCCGCGAGCCGACTATGGCCCAGACGAAAAAAAAAGTAAATAAGGAACAACAAATAAATGCAGGCAAAGGATACGTGTTCATTTACCCTAAACCTAAACTGTTTGGGTTTATCACAAAACTACCTGCTGATGCGGCCGGAATGGCAAGTACAACATTCAAAAGGAAAACTATCAAACCCTTAATTCTGGTTGTAGCCACTACCGGCGGTCTTTTATTGGCAGATCAATCCATATACGATCAATCGCAAAAAATCTGTCCCAGGGTAAACTTTCAGACAACTGAGCAGAACAAGAATATCTTAACGTTGAAAATTAATAAAAAGGAAACAACGCTTTTAAAATTACCAGGCAATATCAATACCGGTTTTTACCAGTTGGGGCAGGGGTTTACCGGCATTTTGATTGGAGCTGGATTGTACATCCATGGCAAGATAAAACATGATTACAGGTCATTAAGTACGGCCAGCCAGCTAACCGAATCGTTTATACTGATGGGCGTAGGCACTCAATTAATGAAACATATCTCAGGAAGGGAAACCCCCGGCCTTGCAAGTATTCCAGGCGGAAGATGGGAACTATTCCCGTCATTCAAGAAGTTTCAGCAAAATACACCGAAGTATGATGCATTTCCTTCCGGCCACCTGGCTACGTTGATGGCAACAGTTACAATTCTGGCACAGAATTACCCAGAAAAAAAATGGATCGCACCCGTAGGTTATTCAGTCACAGGGCTGGTAGGGTTGTCTATGATCAACAATGGCGTTCACTGGGCTAGTGATTTCCCGCTCGCCATTGCACTTGGATATTTATGTGGCAGGCAAATTGTAAAAAACAGCCGGACAATTTTAAACAGTCCCACAAATAAAAAAAACAAAGGCAGCATTTCTTATTCATTCAATTCTTTGCAGGGAAAATTACTTCCTGCATTGATCTATACATTTTAGAGTAAAAGTTGCTGCGTAGAAGGCATAAAAAAACCTTTCAAATAAATGAAAGGTGTATTAGTAGCACGTACGGGAATCGAACCCGTGATTCCTCCGTGAAAGGGAGGCGTCTTAACCCCTTGACCAACGCGCCATTTTGATTTCGGACGGCAAAGATAACCAGATGCGGTTTTGTATCCAAAATTTTTTAAAAAAAAGGCTGAAATACCCATTGGTTCGCAACAGCGTGGATTTGCTATAACCAGGAATGCTATGTTATCGACCAATTTCGTAGTTTGTGGCAGCATCAAAAACAAAGATCATGGTTGTTCAATGGCAGGGGATATTCCCCGCACTTACTACCAAGTTTACCCCGGATGACAAGCTTGACCTACCACTGTTTGACAGGAACCTGCAGGCGCAGCTGGCTGCTGGGGTGCACGGCATCATATTGGGCGGCACTTTGGGAGAATCCAGTGTACTATCAGAGCAGGAAAAAGAAACCCTGGTAAAATTCGCTGTGGAAAATGTACATAATAAAGTGCCGGTTATATTGAATATTGCCGAAGGTTCTGCCAAAGAAGCTATGCTGCAAGTTGAACATGCAGCCAATTGGGGAGCGAAGGGGCTTATGCTACTCCCGCCGATGCGTTATAAACCAGACCATAGGGAAGCGGTGAACTGGTTTAAGACCATTGCTAAAAGCACAGATCTACCGATTATGATCTACAACAATCCTGTTGATTATAAAACGGAAGTCACACTCGATATGTTTGAAGAAATCATTGAATGTAAAAACATACAAGCAGTAAAAGAATCAACCCGTGATGTAACCAATGTTACCCGGATGATAAACCGCTTTGGCGACAGAATAAAGATCTTATGTGGCGTAGATACGCTTGCTTATGAAGAACTTTGCCTCGGTGCTGTGGGCTGGGTGGCAGGATTGGTCTGCGCTTTCCCGAGAGAAACTGTTGCCCTGTATAACCTCGTAAAAACAAACAGGCTGGATGAAGCATTGAAACTCTATCGCTGGTTCATGCCATTGCTTGAACTGGATATACATCCAAAACTCGTTCAATATATTAAATTAGCAGAAACACAAACGGGCATTGGCGCTGAATTCGTGAGACAACCAAGATTGGTATTGGAAGGAGAAGAAAGAATAGCAATTTTGAAAATTATTGATGATGGAATTGCAAGCAGGCCTTTTGTAGATTAATCCAATGGGCTATAGCCCTTACTATTCAATATCCCTTGCCAGGGCCTTAAGGCCCTGGCAAGGGAAAAATATTTATATGTTCAAAGATTCAACAAAGGAAGCAATAGACCTGATCATGCAGGAAGCCTGGGATGCATTTCATGTGTACAGGAAATTACCATTGCAACAACGTGCAGGCCTGATGCGTGGCATCGCCAAAGAAATGGAGAACCTCGGCGATGAACTTATACAAACAGCCATGCAGGAAACTAATTTACCCGAAGCAAGGCTAAGGGGCGAAAGGGCAAGAACAATATTTCAATTGAACAGCTATGCCAACTTTTGTGAAAGCGGCCAATGGCTGGAAGCAAGGATCGATACTGCAATACCAGCGAAAACGCCCCCAAAACCCGATATCAGGAAAATGCTGGTACCACTGGGACCCGTAGTTGTTTTTGGAGCAAGCAATTTTCCCTTTGCTTACTCAACTGCAGGTGGCGATACAGCCTGTGCCTTTGCGGCAGGTTGCCCAGTAATCGTAAAAGCACATCCGGCCCATGCACACACGAGTGAAATGCTGGCGATGGCAATTACCAACGCTATAGCAAATGATCATCTGCCAAAAGGTCTTTTCGCACATGTACACGGCGCCGGCAACCAGATTGGCGAAGCATTGGTAAAACATCCGCATACCAAAGCCGTTGGCTTCACCGGCTCATTTGCAGCTGGTAAACAACTATTCGATTGGGGGAACCAGCGCAAGGAACCCATTCCGGTTTTTGCAGAGATGGGTAGTGTGAACCCCGTTTTTTTATTACCTGAAAAAATAAAAACGTCTGCAGTTGAAATTGCGAAACAATGTGCAGCATCCATTACTTTGGGCGCAGGACAATTTTGTACCAACCCCGGTATTATCATAGGAATTGAGAATGACGACCTGCAAATATTCATGGATACGTTGGCTGCGGAAATAAAAAAAATCAAACCTGCTTCCATGCTTCATGCAGGTATTTATAAAAACTATGTTGAGAAACGAGCAACTGCATTATCACAAACGGGTGTTGAAAACCTGTCGGCGGTTGAAAACCATGAAAGCGGTTTATCAGGAGTGCCAACGATTGCATCAACAACCGCACAGCTCTTTCTTCAAAATCCATTATTGCAACAGGAAGTATTTGGCCCCTACTCCGTCATCATCCGATGCACCGATATGAATGAACTGAAATCTGTTGCCATGAACCTCAACGGACAATTAACTTGTACCATGATGGCAACAGAAAACGATATGCTCAATAACAATGAATTGGTTGAAGCGGTAAAAGATATCTGTGGAAGATTTATTTTAAACAATGTACCTACCGGTGTGGAAGTATGCCTGGGTATGCAACACGGTGGGCCATTTCCCGCAACGACTGACAGCAGGTTTACATCAGTTGGAGGAGATGGCATTAAAAGATTTGCACGTCCAATCGCATTTCAAAACTGGCCGGACGAATTGTTACCGGATGAATTGAAAAATGATAACCCGTTAAATATCTGGAGAACGGTTGATGATCAACTTACCCAGGGAATAGTAAATTTAACCGGCAAATAAATGATCGTCACCGCAAGAAATCCGGGTACCAATAATTGCTAAAATAAATTTATGGAAACGAGATCAGTTAAAAGCAAATGCATTCTTTGATGATGCCTTGTGGCTGTTATAAATAATAACGGTTACAACAGCAGCCACTACAAAATAACCTATCAAACCATATTTTATCCAGGGAATAAATGCAGCAGCGCCAAACCAATCGCCAAGGTAAAAAATAATGGCGATGCCTGACAGGCTATTAATAGCCCCCCAAAAAATAGCATATTTACTGTAATCCATCAGTTCAGTAAATGCATATACCATCAGGAATATAAAAGCACCGTAGATGAAAATAGCAGGCTTGCCAATATAGGCAATATTTCCAAACAGGTAACTCACGAACAGTAGTAACAACGATAACTGTATCCACGACCATACTGCTAAAAATGTCGTAGCCTTCGGATCATATTTTTCAAAAGCAAAAGCATCTTCTATTTTATATACCGGGTATTGCTCAACTACGTCTGCAGGGCGCCAGCCGGTAGGCATGAACCATATTCGGAATTTATCTTTAAGATTTTTTGTGTTCCAGGCATCTTTGATCATCAACCACAGATGCAGGAAATTTATTTTGATCGGGTTCCAGGTCCGAACGGGCCTTGTGATACCATATACTGGTTTTACATTCGGCAATTCTTCCTGGAATGTGCCGAAAATTTTATCCCAGAAAATAAATATCTGGCCGTAATTCTTATCAATGTATTCCTTATTCAGCGCATGGTGTACTCGGTGATGGGAGGGTGTGACGATAATCTTTTCAAGAAAGCCCATCTTATTGATGTGTTGTGTATGATACCAGAATTGGGCAAACAAATGTAGTGGCGCAACAATAGCAATTACTTTCGGATCGATGCCAAGCAAAGCTGCCGGTAATAACAATATCACAAACAACCGAACAAAAACGGAAACACTTTGTCGCAATGCACAGGCAAGATTGAATTCCTCACTGCTGTGATGTATGATATGGCTATTCCAGAAAAAATTGATCTTATGATCCAATGCATGAACTGCATAACCAGCAAAATCCAATACAATAAAAACGATCAGATAGGTAAGCCAGGTTGTATTGATATGTGTGATGGCCATTTCACTTACCAGCCATTCGTAACTGATCAATGCAACTGCAAGTCCCAATACATCCTTGGTAACATTGGTAACACCAGAACTAAGACTAGAGATCATATCCATATTACGCACGGTATCCTTACCCCTGCGCCAGCCATACCATTTTTCGAATAAAACCAGTATCAAAAAAACAGGCATGGCAAATAGCAAGATCTTTCCATATTGTTCCATACAATAAATTTACAAAACATCTTCTAGAACTTCCGGAACTTTGGCAAAGTTTGCCCAAAATAGCTCCACTAAAGTTTATTTACTTTGAGCTAAAATCAAAAAACTGATATGGATTTTGATTATTTTGAAGCATGATACCCGGACATTTCTATCACTTATTTAACCACGCCAATGGAAGAGAGAATCTCTTTATTGAAGAAAGAAATTATCATTTTTTCCTTGAGAAATTAGCTAAACACATCTTGCCGGTTTGCAAATTGTTTGGTTACTGCATGATGCCAAACCATTTTCACCTGGTCTTACAGGTTCGATATGAAGAGGTATTGATCAAGCTTTGGCAAAGTGGCGCCACTTTGCCAAAGCTTGATCAAAAGCAACTAGAACTTAAGGTTAGCAAATCCTTTGCAAACTTTTTCAGTAGCTATACCCAGTCTTTCAACTACGCTTACAACCGTATGGGCAGTTTATTTATCCCAAGTATGAAAACTGAACCCATCGTTGATGATCACCACTTTTGCAAAGCAATCCACTACACCCATGCAAACCCCGTTCATCATGGTTTCACAAAAAAGGTTGAAGACTGGCCTCAAAGCTCTTATAAAATATTTTTGAGTAGCAGCCCCACCAGGCTGGAAAGAGCATATGTATTAAACATGTTTGGTGATTTACACGGATTTATCAAATATCATGAACAGCCAATCGATATAAAACATAAATTTATTGAATAACAAAGTCTTTGATCATGAACTTTGGCAAAGTGCATGATCCGGAACTCAATAACATCCATGAAAAGAACATTTACCTGTATAGATGCGCATACTTGTGGTAACCCGGTAAGGCTTGTAAAAGAAGGCGGCCCTGAACTCAACGGAAACAATATGAGCGAAAAGCGCCAGCATTTTTTAAAGGACTACGACTGGATAAGAAAGGGACTTATGTTTGAACCCCGGGGCCATGATATGATGAGTGGCTCAATTTTATATTCTCCGCATGATCCGACAAATGATGTAGCCGTTTTATTTATTGAAACAAGTGGTTGCCTGCCCATGTGCGGACATGGAATCATTGGCACTATTACTATTGCAATTGAAGAAGGATTGGTTAAACCCAAAATACCTGGCATTGTAAAAATGGAAACGCCTGCAGGAATGGTAATGGTTGAATATAAAACGGAAGGTAACAAAGTAAAGACGGTAAAACTTACAAATATCCCATCATACCTGGCTGCCACAGCGTTAACTGTTGATTGTCCTGACCTCGGGGAATTGACCATTGATGTGTCCTACGGTGGCAATTTTTATGCGATCGTTGATGTACAGGAAAATTTTAAAGGCATTGAATTTTATACAGCAGATAAATTGATCAGCTGGGCAAGGGAATTAAGAAAACGTATCAATGAAAAATATGAATTTGTTCATCCCGAAAATGAAACAATAAAAGGTTGCAGTCATATTTTATGGACAGGCGCTGTGATTGATAAAACATCTACGGCACGCAATGCAGTTTTTTATGGCGACAAAGCTATTGACCGCAGTCCTTGCGGCACCGGCACTTCGGCACGAATGGCACAATGGTATGCAAAGGGCAAATTAAAAAAAGGAGATAAGTTCATTCATGAAAGTATTATCGGCAGTAAATTCATCGGAACAATAGACGAAGAAGTAAACATAAATGGCATTCGGGCTATTCGGCCGGCTATTGAAGGCTGGGCAAGAATCTATGGATACAATACAATTACGATTGATGACGAAGATGATCCGTATGCGTTTGGATTCCAGGTGATATAACCCGCTTTTCGCCTGAAGAATGAAATACCTTCGATACAGATAATTGTATAAGTAAGCATTCAATAATAAAAAATTAAAAGTAAAACAATCATAAAATTGATTTTAATTTTCAAATATGGCAACTACTAATGTTCCCCCTTCAGGGGCGCAGGGGGTTATAATTATTGGCGGGGGCATCATCGGTTTATGCAGCGCCTTCTATTTACAAAAACAAGGTTATTCAGTTACAGTTATTGATCGTGCTGATATCACAGACGGTTGCTCGTTCGGTAACATGGGCTATATGTCGCCTAGTCATTTTATTCCGCTGGCATCGCCGGGAATTATTTCAGAAGGGATAAAACACATGCTAAGCAGCAGCAGCCCGTTTTACATAAAACCCAGGTTGAATTGGGATTTCCTTCAATGGGGTTATCATTTCTGGAAAAGCAGCAATGCCAGGACAGTCGAAAAAAATGCACCACACTTAAACAACATATTACAATTAAGCAGGCATTTGATGGATGAAATGAAAGATGAGATCGGGAATAATTTTGAAATGGCAACTATAGGTTGCCTGATGATGTGCAGGGAACAAAAAACACTCGATCATGAATTTCACCTGGCTGATGATGCTGAAAAATTCGGTCTAAAAGTTGAACGGTTGAACAGGCAACAAGTGCAGGAACTGGAACCCGATGTTGAATTGAATGTATCAGGTGCTGTATTGTTCAAAGATGATTGTCATTTTCATCCCGGCAAGCTGATGCTGTTATTAAAGGAGCATTTAACAAAGAAAAATGTAAAATTTTTATTGAATACAACGGTAACAGGTTTTGAAAAAAATAACAACAGGATCTCAGCTGTAATTACCGATAAAGGAAAGTTTGATTGCGCACAGGTTGTTATTGCAGGAGGAAGCTGGCTACCGGTGCTTGCCAAAATGATAGGCATTAAATTATTATTACAACCTGGAAAAGGTTATAGCTATACGTATCCTTTTGTAGAGAAAAATATTAAATACCCGGCAATATTGGTTGATGGAAGATGCGCCATCACACCCTGGGGAAATAAACTTCGTATCGGCGGCACGATGGAACTAAGTGGCATCAACAACAAAGTGCTGGTAAAAAGAATGCAGGGCATTTATAATGCTGCGAAAGATTTTTATCCAGGATTGAAAATAGATTTCCCTCCTGCAGAAAAAATATGGACCGGCTTAAGGCCGGTAACGCCTGACGGGCTCCCGTACATTGGAAAAGCAGGTATATATGATAATGTGATATATGCAGGTGGGCATGCGATGCTGGGCATATCGCAGGGAACAGGAACCGGGAAAATTGTAAATGAAATAGTATCAGGAAAAAATACCAGTATTGATATCAAAGCTTTTAATCTAAATCGCTTTAGGTAATGATAAAAATTTAATCACAGCGTTTAAAGAAGTTTTTTCACGGAGAAATAAAGAGAAATAAAATTTCTGTAAAAAACTCACCAAACGCTGTGGTAGAAAGAATTCTTATCCAAGCCCGATCTCAGCATGTCTTTCCGGAATTTCCACATCCAGAAAACCTTTCCGGATCAAACGCTGTTTAAAATCTAACTGAACAGGATATTCTCCATGTACTAAAAAGAGCTTCTTGACGAGTTTGGGATCCTGGCAGGAAAGAAATTGAGACAGGTCATCGTAATCACCATGGGCACTCATGCTCCTCATCTCTCCTATTTCTGCATTCACTTCATGTGGTT
This sequence comes from Chitinophagales bacterium, assembly GCA_038207305.1. GTDB lineage: Bacteria > Bacteroidota > Bacteroidia > Chitinophagales > Chitinophagaceae > Ferruginibacter. The sequence continues at coordinate 139,703 of JBBQZY010000009.1, read as the reverse complement.
GTCCGAAAATACCTACTTCCTTTGGATGAAGCTTCAACCTTCCGCCCAGTGAATTCGGCTCGCAATAACCCGTAAGCAGAATTGAGTTTCTGCTGTTCTCAATATTATTGCTGATATGATGTTTTACTCTTCCTGCTTCAGCCATACCGCTTGCAGAAATGATCACGCAAGGGCCTTTGTAATAATTCAGGGCTTTCGATTCGTCAACCGATTTTATGAATTTCAATCCACGGAAACCAAACGGATCCTCATCGCTTTGCAATACTTTTTGTATGCGTGGATTAAAATATTGAGGATAGCTTTTTACTATTTCAGTTGCTTTGATGCTAAGCGGGCTATCAACAAAATATTCCAATGCAGGTAACCTGTTCTCATTTTCCAGTTGATTGAGTGTATATAGGATTTCCTGTGTACGGCCAACACTAAAGGCAGGTATGATTAACTTTCCTTTCTTCTCCAGACAGGTATGTTGTATCCATTGAAGCAATACCTCGGGCGCAGGATTGTGTTCATCATGCAGGCTATTGCCATAAGTTGATTCAATGATAATATAATCTGCCTGTCCGAATATTGAAGGTGATTTTAAAATAATATCGCGGTATCTTCCTACATCGCCGCTGAAAGTGATATGAGTAACTTTCCCGTTTTCGGTAATGCGAAGGTTTACAACAGCACTACCAATAATATGGCCTGCATCTGTGTAAGAAAATTCCAGCCCGTCTTCTATCTTATACCATTGCTCATAATCTACTGTTACAAATTGATCCGCCGCATATAAGGCATCTTCGGTTGTATACAAAGGCTGCAGGTAAGATAATCCCTGCAATCCCCTTCTTTTATTTTCAAATTTAATATCCGACTCCTGGATGCCTGCAGAGTCTTCCATTAATACAGCAGCCAGGTCTTTGGTGGCAGGCGTTGCATAAACCTTTCCCTTGTAGCCATCTTTGATCAGCTTTGGTATCAATCCACAATGATCTATGTGGGCATGGGAAAGAATGAGATAATCAACAGCAGCAGGATCAAAACCAAAGTCGCGGTTAAGCGTAGCTGTTTCAACGCCCATGCCCTGGAACATACCACAATCCAATAATACTTTTTTACCATTGCTAAGCGTCAGTAAATGTTTTGAACCTGTAACGGTTCTTGCTGCTCCATGGAATGCTATTTTCATATCCCCTGCCCCCCTGAAGGGGGAACCTCCATTCGATATATTCTCATGCATAGGTAAAAATCTAACGAACAAAGTTTTATTTTTTAATAAGAGATTTCTATGCAAATCTTATTCATTTCTGACCTTGAATTTAAGCAATAATAGAGAAAGTTGCTGTGTATTTACAATACGGTAACATCCTAAGTGCCCTGTTAAGGAGTTGCTACTGCCAACCACGCCATCATCCCAATTCCATTTTCAATCGCTTTTTCATCAATATTAAAAGTGGGTGTATGCACCCCGGATGAAATTCCTTTTGATTTATTACCTGCACCAAGCCTGAAAAAACAACCCGGTATCTCGTGGGAATAATAAGCAAAATCTTCTGCGCCCATACGCATTTCTGTTTCCTCTACATTTTCCTTTCCGGCAAACAAGCATGCCTGTTCTTTTGCACTGTCAGACAAAACCTGATCATTTAATACAAAAGGATAACCAACATCAATTTTTATGTCTGCTTCTGCACCCATGGCAGCAACGAGTTCCTTTGTTTGTTTGATGATCAATTCATGTGCCTTAAAACGCCATTCTTCATTCATGGCCCTGAAAGTACCCATCAGTTTAACTTCCGAAGGAATGATATTGGTTGCATTTCCGCCCTGGAAAGAAGTAATTGAAAGGACGGAAGGATTGAAAGGATTGTTGTTCCTGCTTATGATCTGCTGCAGGCTTACAACCAGTTGAGATGCGATCAGAATAGTATCGGCTGTGAATTGCGGAGCAGCGGCATGGCCACCTTTTGACCGGATACTGATATAAATTTCATCTGCACTGGCCATGATCATGCCTCCTCTGAAACTAAATTTGCCCACTTCAAGTCCGGGATGAACATGCAAAGCAAATATTCTTTGTGGTGCAGGATTTTTCAATACACCTTCTTTGATCAGGAGGCTTGCACCACCAGGATTTTTTTCTTCACCTGGTTGAAAGATCAGCTTCACTGTTCCCTCCCACCCGCCTTTTAATTCATTTAATATTTTAGCTGCGCCGAGCAAACAGGTTGTGTGTACATCATGTCCGCATGCATGCATAACGCCATTATTTTTCGACTTGTATGGCACATTATTTTCTTCTGTGATTGGCAATGCATCCATATCGGCACGAAGGGCAATTATTTTGCTATCCGGATTTTTTCCTTTGATCAACCCTATTACACCGGTAGTGGCTTTCATTTCGAAAGGTATATTCCAGCCGGATAATTTCTCCCGGATAAATTTAGCCGTTTCAAATTCTACATAGCTCAATTCAGGATTTGAATGAAGCCGTTGACGCACTTCAATAAATTCTGCTGCATATTTTTCGGCCAACACTTTGATGTTTTGAAGCATATTGTTGTATTTGTTACTGTGAAGTTAGTCATCAAAAACAAAAAAGAGTTTCTGTAATGAAACTCTCTTATAAAAAATATTCTTTGTTGCAATCAATCATCCAGCTGTGCTGTAATTTTATCACCCTTTACTTCCACTGTTTCGGGAACGATATAAATATTACCTGCAATGATCTTCAATGCGGTGATCTGTTTGCGGTAGTCATCTGCTTCACTTTTTTCCAGGAAATTGCCGAATTTCAATTTAATGAAAGGTGTCTGGAATATCATATAGATACTTTGATCGGGAAAAAGCTGCAACAATTGTGAGCGTACCTGTAAAGCCTGTGCACGGTCACTGGTACTTAAAAGCATTAGCCTGTAACCACGTGCTGAATGAAGTTTACTGGCAAGGCTTTCATTATACTCTGCCATCTTTCTACCCAGTACATCTATACGTGGATCTTTATTTACCACAATTTTACCAGCATCTGCAGTATCTGCCGTTGTTTTCTGTGCCCATGCTGAAATTACAAGTGCATGCAGCAATATGAACAATACTATTTTTTTCATGTGTGATAAAGATATATTCTTTTTCAAAAACTGTTCCATCATTCTTACAAGGTGGTAGATTTAACGATTTCAATGCTGTTTTCCGAACTGATAACATCAGCACCTGCGGCTATCAATTCGGTTGCGTGGCTATAGTTGTTCATCAAACCTCCTGCGTTGATCTTTACAGCGTCTGCCAAATGCCTTCGTAATAATTTTATGGTATCAACAGCTTCTTCTTTGGCTGAATAACCGGTAGCTGTTTTGATCATATCCACCCCTGAAGCACCATATACATCGCAACAGGTTATTATTTCTGCATCCGTTAAAAGGGCTGTTTCCAGTATCACTTTAATAAGCTTCCCTTTGTTTCTCACAATTGGCAGAATCGTATTTATCTCTTTGGCCAGGTATTGCCAGTCGGCATTTTTTAGGGCCGTGATGTTGATAACCATTTCAATTTCATCTGCAGCATCAACAATGGCAAGTACTGTTTCTGCAAGTTTGGCTTCGATGGCGCTATGGCCAAATGGGAATCCAACGATCGTAGCTGTTTTAATACCGCTGTCTTTCAATAATTCTTTCGTTCTTTTTACAAACAAAGGCAATACACATACGGCCCTGAATTGATATTCTATTGCTTCAGCACAAAGCTGATCAACTTCGGCCAATCTTGTAGTTGGTTCTAAAATGCAGTGATCTATAACTAATGCGATGTTCATGCAGCAAAAATAAAGAATGATTTCACGCAAAGCCGAAAAGGAGCAAAGGGATTCAAAACATTGCGGCTTTCTATTTTATCTTGCAGCTTTACTTGAAATAAAAAAGCATCCACTTTCATGAATGCTCGTAATTATTAATTCTTAATTATCAACTTTCCTTGCCGTGGCATTGCTTATACTTCTTACCGCTACCACAAGGACAAGGATCATTTCGTCCGATCTTCGGCTCTACCCTTACAGGTTCCTGCTTAACCGGTGCTGATGGATCGAAATAATCATTTTCATTGGCTGCATAATCACTACCCGCTGCTTCTATCTGGGTTTTATTGGCATTCATCTTACTCATGTCTGTCTTCTGCTCACGGCCTTCTTTTATTTGCCCTGCATTGGTTTGTTCAACAGGTATTTGTGCGTGGCATAAGAAACTAACGATATCCTTGTTAACCTGATCGTCCATTTTCTTGAACGCGTCAAATGCTTCTATTTTATAAATCACCAACGGATCCTTTTGCTCATAGCCCGCTGTTTGAACACTTTGACGCAGATCATCCATGGCACGCAAATGTTCTTTCCAGGCATCATCTATCATAGCGAGTGCAATGCTGCGTTCCAGGGCTCTGCCGAGTTCCTGCCCCTCGCTTTCAAAATATTTATCAAGGTTAGCCAATGCCTGGATACCTTTCTTTCCGTCAGAAAAAGGAACCGCTACATTTTCAATATGGTTACCCTGTTCTTTGCGGATATTTTGAATAATCGGCATCGTTTGCACCACCAGCGCCTTCTTCTTATTATTATAATTGCTGATCGTTTCTGTATACAACCTTTCAGTTAATGAATTTACATCTTCCTTATTAAGTTCTTCCGCGCTGATAGCCGTATCAACCGCAAAATTCATGATCACAGCTAGTTTGAAATCTTCATAATCATTTGCTTCTTTGGAAGAAAATACCAACCCGTCTGCAACAGAATAAAATGCGTTGTCAAGATCCAGTGCCAGCCTTTCGCCAAACAAAGCATGATTTCTTTTTCCGTAAACAACATTACGTTGCTTGTTCATCACATCATCATATTCCAGCAAACGCTTACGGATACCGAAGTTGTTTTCCTCTACTTTTTTCTGTGCTCTTTCAATACTTTTTGTGATCATACTGTGCTGGATCACTTCACCTTCTTTATAGCCCATTCTATCCATTAAACTGGCAATACGTTCGCTGCCAAACATACGCATCAGGTCATCTTCCAGTGAAACAAAAAAGCTTGAAGTTCCGGGATCTCCCTGGCGGCCGGCCCTGCCACGCAACTGCCTGTCTACCCGCCGACTTTCATGACGCTCTGTACCTAGGATCGCAAGCCCGCCTGCTTCTTTTACACCAGGCCCAAGTTTGATATCCGTACCACGGCCTGCCATATTTGTAGCAATCGTTACAGCAGCAGCAAAACCTGCTTCGGCAACAACCTGTGCCTCCTTGCTGTGTTGTTTTGCGTTCAAGACATTGTGTGGAATATTTTTTTGCTTCAACATCCTGCTAAGCAATTCACTTACTTCAACAGAGGTAGTACCTACGAGGCAAGGCCTTCCGGCTGCACGTAGTTTTTCTATCTCATCTATTACTGCCTTATATTTTTCTCTTTTTGTTTTATAAACAAGATCCTGGTCATCTTTACGAATAACATTTACATTGGTTGGGATACTTACCACGTCCAGTTTATAAATGCTCCAAAGCTCTGCTGCTTCAGTTTCGGCCGTCCCGGTCATACCGGCGAGCTTGTGATACATCCTGAAATAATTCTGCAGGGTAACAGTAGCATATGTTTGTGTAGATGCTTCGATCTTTACATTTTCTTTTGCTTCAATAGCCTGGTGCAATCCATCAGAATATCTTCTTCCATCCAGGATACGGCCTGTTTGCTCATCCACAATTTTAACGGCTTCATCCATTACAACATATTCTACATCCTTATCAAACAAGGTGTATGCTTTTAATAACTGTTGTACAGTATGAATTCGTTCTGCTTTGGCCGAATATTCGTTGATAAGGTTCTCTTTCCTGTGTAGCTTTTCTTCAGACGAAAGATCTGTTTTTTCAATATCGCTCAGCTTGGTTGAGATATCGGGAAGTATAAAGAATTCAGGATCTTCACCACTCCTTGTAATCAGGTTGATGCCTTTATCGGTCAATTCTACCTGGTTGTTTTTTTCATCGATATTGAAGAAAAGTTCTTCATCAACCTTTGGCATTTCTTTTTGCTGATCTGCCAGGTAATAGTTTTCTGTTTTCTGAAGTTTAACCCTCATCCCTGGTTCGCTCAGGAATTTTATCAAAGCGCTGTTCTTTGGTAAACCGCGATGGGCACGCATCAAAGCGAGTCCGCCATCTTTCGGGTCATCATTTCCTTCTGCTATTTTCTTCTTTGCTTCTATCAAATATTGATTGGTGGCTTTCTTTTGTGCATCCACCAGCTTTTCTATCCTTGGTTTCAGGTCGAAGAATAGCTGGGTATTATCGCTATGGCCAATGGGGCCGCTTATAATTAAAGGCGTACGGGCATCATCGATCAACACACTATCAACCTCATCCACCATAGCAAAATGATGTTTACGCTGAACCATTTCATCAGGTGTATGTACCATGTTATCACGCAGGTAATCGAAACCAAATTCATTGTTCGTTCCGTAAACGATATCAGCGTTGTATGCGTTTCTGCGGGCATCACTGTTAGGCTCGTGTTTGTCAATACAATCCACTCTCAATCCAAGCCATTCGAATATCGGACCATTCCATTCGCTGTCTCTTCTTGCCAAATAATCGTTCACTGTTACGATGTGAACACCTTCGCCAGCAAGGGCATTCAGATATGCCGGAAGTGTACTCACGAGTGTTTTACCTTCGCCCGTTGCCATTTCGGCAATTTTACCGGAATGTAATACAGCACCACCGATCAGCTGAACATCATAATGCACCATGTTCCATACAACGGTACCGCCGCCTGCTGTCCAGGAGTTCTTGTAAACAGATTTATCGCCCTCAATAGTTATGTGATTTTTTTTTGCAGCAAATTCCCTGTCTAATTCTGTAACATCAGATTCAATCGTCTCATTTTCCTTGAAACGGCGACTGGTTTCCTTTACTACAGCAAATGCTTCAGGCAAGATCTCCTGTAATACTTCCTCGATCTTTTTATCCCGGTCTTTTTTCAGGATATCTATTTCTTTGTAGATGCTGTCGCGGCCATTGATATCTTCAAAAGACAATGCTTCCGCTTCTTTCTTTTTAGATTCGATCACATTATCTGTTTCTGAAAGATGCACTTTAATACGGGCACGAAACTCATTTGTCTTATTCCTGAGCTCATTGTTTGATAAAGTCGCGTATTGCTTAAAAAATTGATTAACCTTTTCTACCTGTGGTAAGATCTGCTTAACATCCTTTTCGCTTTTATTACCGCCGAAAATTTTCGATATAATTCCTAACATAAATTCCAGTTGATGGATATATTTTAAAAAATACTGTATCGACAAATAGTATGCTATAAGCTGCTACTCGCCAAATTGACAGGGCTGGCAAAGGTAAAGGAACTTTGAGAGTATAAATGGAAGAAAAAGGCAAATTTTAAGTAGAAACAGCGGGAATTCGCCCGGGCCCTGTAGTATTATATTTATAAATCTTTGGTTACACGGACTACAAACCCATAAAACGCAACAGTTCACCTTTGTGCCAACAAGTTTTTAAAATAAAGAAGAAACCCATTGGCCAACTGAAAAACCATCGAAAATCAGCATGAATCAATGCTATTCTATGAAAGCCCGCCGAATACGCGGGTTTTTGTAATTTATGTACGGGATAAATTGTTCTTAATTCCACCCTTGAATTTTACAGCGTTTGCCCTACCTTTGCCGCTCAAAATTCAGCCCCGGCTAATTTTGCGAACAGCCAGTTATTAATAAAAATTTACATCAGTATGAGCGGTGCATTAAAAGAAGTCAGAAACCGTATTAAAAGTGTTCAAAGCACGCAGCAGATCACCAAGGCCATGAAAATGGTTAGTGCGGCCAAACTGCGCCGTGCTCAGGATGCTATTACTCAAATGCGTCCTTACGCTCAGAAATTACAGGAAATGCTTAGCAATATCGTGAGCAGCAGTGACGGGAATGTATCTATGGACCTGGCTACTGAACGACAAATAGATAAAGTAATGATCATTGTGGTAACCAGCGACCGTGGACTTTGTGGCGGTTATAACAGCAACCTGATTAAACTTGCCAAGCAAACCATTCGGGAAAAATATGCAGATCAATCGGCAAAAGGAAATGTAAAGATACTGCCCATCGGCAAAAAAGGATATGAGCATTTTACCAAGAATGGTTATAAAGTTGTAGATGCTTATTGGGATATCTTCACCGGATTAAGCTTTGACAAAGTACAGGCTGCTGCCAAATATGCCATGAATGCCTTTGCAGCAAAAGAAGTAGATGCTATTGAACTTATTTACAGCGAATTTAAAAATGCAGCTACACAGGTTTTCATAGCGGAGCAATTTTTACCTGTTCAAAAAGTGGCCGACACCGGGAATAATAAAAAAGCAGATTTCATATTTGAGCCAGACCAGGACGTACTGATCACTGAATTGATGCCGAAGATCCTGAATACACAATTATACAAAGCTGTATTGGATGCAAATGCAAGTGAGCATGGCGCCAGGATGACCGCAATGGATAAGGCAAGCGAAAATGCGAATGAATTATTGAAGTCATTAAAAATAAGTTACAACCGCGCAAGGCAGGCAGCTATCACAACCGAACTTACAGAGATCGTGAGTGGAGCGGCGGCATTGCAAGGTTAATTAATTTGAAAGTTTGAAGATTAGTTCAGCTTTTCAAATTGTTAGCTCCCGGTAATTTTCAAACTAGCACATTATCAAATAGGACAATGGAACTTTCCCAGATCATTCCACATATTGAAGCACTGATTTTTGCCAGCGATAAGCCGTTGACTTCATTGGAGATTACCGAATATGTCAATACTGCGCTGGGCTTTATTGAAGACCGGGCAAGTCACGACCAGGTTGAATCTGCCCTCGAAGGCATCAATGAAAAATATAATTCTGAATTCTATTCTTTTGAATTGAAGCAAAGCGGCGGTGGCTGGCAGTTCCTTACAAAACCGGAATACCATAAAACGGTGGCGCTCATCAATGGCGATAAATTCATCAAAAAACTTTCGTCAGCAGCACTGGAAACACTTGCCATTATTGCGTATAAGCAGCCGATTACCAAAAGCGAGATCGAATCGATCCGCGGCGTTAACTGCGATTATGCTGTACAAAAATTACTGGAAAAAGACCTTGTGATCATTTCCGGCAGAAATGAAAACGCTGTTGGAAAACCGTTGATCTACGCTACTTCCAAATCATTCATGGATTACTTCGGTATCAACAGCGCTGATGAATTACCAAAGATCAATGAAGTATTGATGGATGAAATGGTAAGGGCGACTGTAATGTCGGATGTAGAACCTGATATTGAAGAAGGAGTTGATGCAGTACTAGTTGATATGGGTGAAACAGTTGATGAAGTTAATGCAGTTGAAACTGAAATAATTGTTATTGAAGAAACACTGGCCTCGGCCAGTGCTGCAGAAGAAGATACACAAGATCCTTCCTGATAAAATTATTTAAAAAAAAACATGGTCAGACGAGGTCGTATGACCATGTTTTTTTAAGCCGAACCGGAATCCTGTCAAACGGTGGGCCAGACCATAAACAACTTCGCGGCAAAACGGTACCAATATTTTGAAACGGCTTATCTTTATTTTAAAATATTCTGAGCTATGCCTTCCAGCTTATCTGCAAAACAACTTACCGATATCGCCAATGAATTCGGCAGCCCGGTTTATATCTATCATGCAGAAAAAATTGCCGGGCAATATAATAAACTGAAACAGGCATTCAGTTCATTTGATTCGAAAATATTTTATGCCTGTAAATCGCTTACCAATATTAATGTGTTGAAGTATATCTGCGCTATTGGTGCATCATTGGATTGCGTTAGTACAAATGAAGTCAAACTCGGACTGATGGCCGGTTTTTCAAAAGAAGCTATTTTATACACGCCTAACTGCGTTGATTTTAACGAGATACTGGAAGCAAAGGAACTCGGTGTAAATATCAACATCGATAATATTTCCATCCTTGAACAATTTGGTAACCGGTTCGGCGATAGTTACCCGGTTTGTATCCGGTTAAATCCTCATATCATGGCGGGAGGGAATTTTAAGATCTCCACGGGACATATAGATAGCAAATTTGGGATCTCCATTCACCAGATCAGGCATATTGAAAGAATTGTAAAAACCACCAAACTGAACGTAACAGGACTGCACATGCATACCGGCAGTGAGATAAAAGACATCAATGTTTTTTTAATGGGATTGGAAGTCATGTTCAGCATGGCCGAACATTTTCCTGCATTGAAATACATCGACCTGGGAAGTGGCTTTAAAGTTCCCTACCAGGCCGGTGAAACAGAAACCGATTTGAACCTGCTCGGTTCTAAACTAGCCGAAGCTTTTTTAAAATATGAACGTGAAAACGGCAGGAAGATACAGGTATGGTTTGAGCCGGGTAAATACCTGGTAAGCCAGGCTGGCTATTTTGTTGTGAAAGCCAATGTTATTAAACAAACACCGGCAACAGTTTTTGTGGGTGTGAACAGTGGGTTTAACCATCTGATCCGCCCAATGATGTACGAAGCCTATCATCACATAGAAAATATCTCTAACCAGCACGGTATCGAACGCATTTACACAGTGGTAGGCAATATATGCGAAACGGATACTTTCGGTTGGGACCGCACCATTACTGAAGTAAGGGAAGGCGATTACCTGGTGTTTTACAATGCCGGCGCATATGGTTTTGAAATGTCTTCCAACTTCAACTCACGCTTAAAGCCAGCCGAAGTAATGGTTAAGGACGGAAATGCCAAACTCATCAGGAAAGCTGATGTTTTTGAAGACCTGCTTCGAAACCAGGTACTGTGACTTTGCCACGAATCCACGAATAATAAGCAGTTCATCCGGCTTTCATGGCAAAAAAATAGGCTATTATCGATCTATGCGATGTCATCCTTATAGCTATCTCTGCTTTAGGTTCGAAGTAAATTGCATTTAAATAAATATTAACGACCGATGGCAAAATAGGTTTGCTGATGTGAAATTTTATTTTAACATTTATATGGGCAAATTACAGTCCCTAAAACTACAGTTATGAATCCCGGTCTCCGCTTCTCCCAAAACAAAAAAATTGCTATCCTTTTTTCATTGTTTATCATCACAGCAGCATCGTTGGTTTCCTGTAAGAAAAATGCAAAGTGGATAGATGTAGATCCTGCATTTTCAAAATATGTAGAAGCCTACACAACAGGAATTATTTCCAAGACCAGTTCTATTCGTATTCAACTGGCCGCTGATGCTTCCACTACCCATACTGTAGGGCTACCCGTAAAAGAAAAATTATTTGAATTCAATCCGGCTGTAAAAGGTACCGCAACCTGGCTTGATGCAAGGACCGTTGAATTTAAACCGGAACAACATCTATCGCCCGACCAATTGTATGAAGTGAATTTCAACCTTGGCAAAGTGACAAAAGTTGCTTCCAGATTCGATGCCTTCAAATTCAGTGTGAAAACAGTGAAGCCAGCATTTAAGGTAATTCAGTATGGTTTGCGCAGTACAGGCGAAAAAGATAAAATGTTTTTAACCGGCGATGTATTAACTGCTGATGCAGAAGATGCGGCGGCTGTTGAAAAAATATTAGCTGCAACAATAAACAACAAATCTTATAAAATAAACTGGCAGCATTCTAACAGCAACAAAACGCACAGTTTTACAGTGAATGGTATCGAGCGGAGTTCAAAAGAAATTCCGCTGGAACTTAAGTGGAATGGCAGTCAGGCAAACATGGAAAATAAAGGAGCCGAAGCGCTGCCCGTGCCTGCTACCGGTGATTTTAAAGTATTGAATGTAATGCCGATGAACGAGGCACAGCAATATGCTTCGGTACAGTTCAGCAGCCCGATTGCAGTTGGACAGGATCTTACCGGACTTATAACCGTTAGTAACCAATCCGATGTTTCGTTCACCATTAATGGCAGTGAAATTAAATTATATGTGGGCGGCGTATTGGATGGAAATTATACCATTAATGTAAACCCGGGCATCAAAAATGTTTGGGGCCAAACCCTGGAAAGTAGTTTTACTTCCAATGTTGTTTTTGAGAACCGCCTGCCCGCCGTTAAGATACATGGCAAAGGAAATATACTTCCAACTTCGGGTAAACTCGTATTGCCCTTTGAAGCCGTTAACCTAAATGCCGTTGACATCAGTATCATCAAAATATTTGAGAACAATGTTCCTCAATTCCTGCAGGAAAACGACCTCGGTGGCAATTCAGAATTAAGAAGGGTTTCAAAACCGATCGTACAAAAAACCTTAAGGCTGGATGATGATAAAACACTTGACCTTCACCGCAAACAACGTTTCTCGCTTGATATTGATAAGTTTCTAAAGACCGAACCCGGTGCTATTTATCGTGTAACCATCGGCTTCAGGCCCGACTATTCGCTTTACACAAAAATGTCAACCGATACTACGAAGGAAGCAAACAATGAAGAAGAAGGATATGACGATGAATACCAAAGCTACAATCAGAATGGAAATGATAATGACGATGAATTCTGGAACAGGTATGATAATTATTATCCCTATGGATATAACTGGGAACGCAGGGATGATCCAGCCAGTAAATCTTATTATAACAAAGACCGCTGGGCAACAAGAAATATATTGGCAAGCAATATCGGCCTTACGGCTAAACGTGGCGGCAATAACAGCATGATGGTTGCCGTAAGCAGTATCCTCACAACAGAGCCGATGGGAGGCGTAGAATTAAATGTGCTCGATTATCAATTGCAGCTCATCAGCAAAACAACCAGTGGCAGCGATGGATTTGCACAATTGGATCTCAAACAAAAGCCATATTTACTTGTTGCTAAAAATGGAACCGAGCGAGGCTATTTAAAATTAGATGACGGTAGTTCTCTGCCGCTCAGCCGCTTCGATGTTAGTGGTGAAGAAATAAAAAATGGTATCAAAGGATTTATATTCGGTGAACGTGGAGTGTGGAGGCCAGGCGACAGTATGTATATCAATTGTATCATTGAAGATAAAACAGGTAATCTTCCAAAAGACCACCCGGTTGAATTCACTTTATTTACGCCGCAGGGACAATTATACCGGCGAGCCGTACAAACAGATGCAAGTGATGGTTTCTATGTATTTAAAACCGCTACCGATGCAGCTGCACCAACCGGCAACTGGCTTGCAAAAATAAAAGTGGGCGGGGCCGTGTTTGATAAAAAAATAAAAGTGGAAACGATCATGCCTAACCGATTAAAAATAAACCTCGACTTTGGCAAGGAAGCTATCCTGGGTAGCAACAGCGCTGCCACAGGTAACCTAACTGCAGCCTGGCTATTCGGAAGTCCGGGTAAAAATCTGAAAGCAAAGATCGATGCATCTCTTTATGCAAGAACCACTGTGTTCCCTAAGTTTACAGGTTTTGATTTTGATAACCCAACAGTTGATTATTCTACACAAACCAAAGTTGTTTTTGATGGCACGTTGAATGAAGCAGGACAGGGAATTGTAAAACCCGATTTTCAAATTGAAGGCGAAGCTCCAGGTATGCTCACCGCTAATTTATTGGTAAAAGTGTTTGAACCAGGAGGAAGTTTCAGCATTGATAATATGAGCATTCCTTATAGCCCTTATGCAAGCTATGCAGGTATGAAATTACCAGATGGAGAAAACCCATTCAATTATCTCTTAGCAGGAAAACCACATACAATTCAAATTGTGAATGTTGACAGCAAAGGAAATTTATTAGCCGGCAACAGCGACATCGAAGTACAGTTCTATAAAATACAATGGCGTTGGTGGTGGGATGAAGGCTCCAATAACCTCAGCAATTTCACCCAGAATGAGTACAACAAACTCCTCAGGAAAGAAGACATCAATATTGCAAACGGGCGGGGCCAATGGTCATTCAATACCGCTGCTACGGAATGGGGCCGTTACCTAATCCTCGTAAAAGATAAAAAAAGCGGGCACACAACAGGAACGGCTTTTTACATTGATGAGCCCGGCTGGCAAACCCGTTCAGGCAATGATGACCAGTCTGCTGCATCGATGTTATCATTCAAATCGGATAAAGAAAAATACAATGTAGGTGATGAAGTGAGCCTTACCATTCCGAGTTCAAAAGGAGGAAGGATGCTGGTGAGTTTAGAGAACGGCAGTCATGTGATCAAATCATTCTGGAAAGAAACTGTACAGGGACAAACAATTGTAAAATTCAACGCAGATCCGGAAATGGCGCCGAATATTTATGCAACGGTGAGTCTGTTACAACCGCATGCTCAAACCATCAACGACCTTCCGATAAGAATGTATGGCTCGGTTCCGATCTTCGTGGAAGATAAGAATACTGTTCTTAAACCTGTTATTGACATGCCTGCCGGTATCAGGCCCGAACAAAAGGTTTCCGTAACCGTTAGTGAGGCACAGGGGAAAGAAATGACCTATTGCATCGCAGTGGTTGATGAAGGTCTGCTCGACCTCACCCGATTTAAAACACCCGATCCACATGCCGCATTTTATGCAAGAGAAGCCTTGGGCGTAAAAAGTTTTGATCTTTTCGATTATGTGATTGGCGCATGGGGCGGCGACCTGGAAAGAATTCTTACCATTGGTGGCGATGCAGATGCAGGCCCCACCAAACAAAAAACAGCCAATCGTTTTAAACCTGTGGTAACATACCTGGGGCCATTTCACCTAAGCAGCGGACAAAAACAAACACAAACTTTCCAGATGCCTGCATACATTGGTTCAGTAAGAACAATGGTAGTTGCAGCGCATAAAGGCAGTTATGGGTTTACCGATAAAGCCGTTGCAGTAAAGAAACCTGTGATGGTATTGGCAACGATGCCCAGGGTGCTTTCTCCGGGGGAAATAATAAAACTTCCTGTTACTGTTTTTGCAATGGAGAAAAATATCAGGTCCGTTAAAGTTAGTCTGCAGGCAAATAATTTTATGGAAGTAGTTGGCCCTTCTTCGCAAACAGTGAATTTCACTGAAACAGGCGAGCAGCTTGCTTACTTTGATGTGAAGATCAAGGATGCACAAGGCATTGGTAAAGTAAAAGTAATAGCATCATCAGGTACAGAAAATGCAAGTGATGAAATAGAAATAGATGTACGCAACCCTAACCCCGTTATTACCAATGTGCAACAGATAACATTGGCACCCGGGCAGCAATGGGGTGTATCAGCCTCACCAATAGGTATAGCCGCATTGAGCACATCTGTAGTTGAGATCTCTTCTATCCCATCTATGAACCTGCAGAAACGATTGGGTTATTTGATCGAATATCCACATGGCTGTATTGAACAAACAACTTCAGCGGTCTTCCCGCAACTGGTTTTAAATCAGCTGACCGAACTGAGTGATTACCAGAAAGCACAGGTAGATAAAAATGTAAAAGCCGGGCTTGGCAGGTTACAGGCATTTCAGCGGCGGGATGGAGGATTCAGCTATTGGCCGGGTGGTAATCAAAGCGATGAATGGGGTACCAATTATGCAGGCCATTTCCTAATTGAAGCACAAAACAACGGCTACTTCGTAAGTGATTATATGTTGCAGCAATGGAAGAACTTCCAAAGAGGTAAAGCAAATAGCTGGATACCTTCATCCACGAATTTTTATGGAGGTGATCTCACGCAGGCATATAGGCTTTACACGCTTGCATTGTCAAAATCGGCAGAGCTCGGTGCTATGAACAGGCTAAAAGAATTCAAATACTTATCAGATGAAGCCAAATGGCGGCTCGCTGCAGCTTACAAATTAGCCGGGCAGGATAATACAGCACTTGATCTTGTAAGCGGTCTCGGCTATTCATTTCCAAAACGCAATAACCCGGGCATTACCTACGGCTCTGATCTCAGAGACCAGGCCATGGTATTGGAAACACTAACGCTGATGGGGAAACGTGACAAAGCAGCATCTATCTTAACAAGTGTAGCGGCACGATTATCTGAAGACGAATGGTATAGTACACAAACAACCGCCTATTCATTGATAGCTATTGCTAAGTACTGCGGTAAGAATCCGTCGGGAGCAAAAATACTTGCGGCATCGAATATCGCCGGAACAAAAACCGATATCAATTCAGCTTCTTACCTGCGACAATTACCGATCGTATTTAAAAGCGGTGCCGTTCCGGTTAATATCACAAACAGGGGCAGCAATACCCTTTACCTTAAACTGATCACAAGAGGGCAGCCACTTACAGGCGATAGCGTGAAGCCGGTGAATAATCCGGGTACATTGTTAATGAACGTGTCTTATATCTCACAGAATGCAACGCCAATAGATATTTCAAGATTGCTGCAGGGAACTGATTTCATTGCGAAAGTAACGATCAAAAATCCGGGTAAGCATGGAAACTATACGCAAATGGCTTTAAGCCAAATATTCCCATCAGGTTGGGAAATACTTAATCCAAGGATGATGGATGGCGAAGGCGCATTTAAATCTTCTCCCTCAGATTATCAGGATGTTCGTGACGACAGGGTTTACAGTTATTTCGATCTCAGGGAAAACGAAACACTTACTTATTATATTCAACTGAATGCATCTTACCTTGGAAAATATTATTTACCGGCAACCATGTGCTCAGCTATGTATGACAATACGATCTCTGCTGCCACAGGAGGCAGATGGATAGAAGTAGTGACTCCATAATGATTGATCTACGCTGTATGATCTATGATTGGCCGCTTAAATGAGCAGCACGAAATCATAGATCATACATCGTAAACTTCACTAAGAATTTATAAAGATGAACAGCTTTACCAAACCAGGCAGAAAAACCAAAGCTGTTATCGGGTCATTCTTACTATTGATCGTATTCTGGTGGATGCTTCCTAAAAAACTATTTAATGCACCTACCAGTTATGTGATTGAAGACGCCAATGGAAATCTGTTAAGTGCATCAATAGCAACAGATGGGCAATGGCGTTTCCCCTACAACAAAAATGTTCCGCAGAAATTCACTGACTGCATCACCACTTTTGAAGACAAGCGCTTTTTTGAACATCCCGGCATTGACGTACTTGCTATTGCAAGAGCAACCATGGCGAATATCCGGCACCGGCATACCACACAGGGTGGAAGTACCATTACCATGCAGGTGATACGGCTGGCAAAAAAAAACAATGAGCGCAGCATATGGAATAAAATGAAAGAGAGCCTGCTGGCCTTGCGGCTGGAAATGTCGTATTCAAAAAAAGAAATCATTGGATTATATGCATCCAATGCACCGTTTGGAAGCAACGTGGTTGGACTGGATGCGGCATCCTGGCGCTATTTCGGCAGAAGTGCTGAGAAATTAAGCTGGGCTGAAATGGCCACACTGGCCGTATTACCCAATGCGCCATCACTGGTTCATCCCGGCAAAAACAGGGAAATTTTATTGGCAAAAAGAAACCAGCTTCTTAATAAACTTGCAGCAGCAGGAAAGATCACAAAAGACATTGCTGAACTTGCCAAACTTGAATCGTTGCCATTGAAACCTTTGGCATTGCCACAGGATGCGCCACACCTGTTACAACGCTACAAACAGGAAAATAATAACAGTGCATCTTCTACCAAAATAAGAACTACCCTGGATGGCGCATTGCAACAAAATGTTACCCGCATCCTTCAACAGCAGCAACAATTATTAAAAGGAAATGGCATCAACAATATTTGCGCACTGGTGCTGGATGTAGAAACGGGTAATACATTGGCGTATGTTGGCAATATGTATGAACCCGCCAATAAAGAGCTGGAAAGTGATGTAGATGTTATTGTTGCAGCACGAAGTCCGGGCAGCGCATTAAAACCAATTCTGTATGCGGCTATGTTAAGCGATGGCATGATCTTACCCAATGCACTTGTAGCCGATATACCTACAGAAATTGCAGGTTACGCACCACAAAATTTCAACCTCGAATATGATGGCGCTGTTCCTGCAAACAGGGCTCTTGCAAGAAGCCTGAATATTCCGGCTGTCAGGCTATTACAGCAATTTAAATACCAGCGCTTCTATGAAACCCTACAACAATGTGGGATCAGCACACTGAAGAACCCGGCAGATTTTTACGGACTTAGTTTAATATTGGGAGGCTGTGAAGTAAACATGTGGGAACTGGCGGCGGTGTATGCCTCATTTGCAAGAGCGCTTAATCACCAAACAAAGAACAAGGGTATGTTGAATACTGCAGATTTTCATCCGCCCCATTATTATGAAAAAAAAGAAACAGTAACCGCTGATAAGAATATCAGTCTTGATGCAACTTCCATCTATTTCACCTTCCAGGCTATGCAGGAAGTAATGCGGCCGGGTGAAGAAGGGCTTTGGCAGCAATTCAGTTCCTCCCAAAAAATTGCCTGGAAAACCGGTACCAGCTTTGGTTTCCGCGACGGGTGGGCCATTGGTGTTACTCCAAAAAATGTGGTGGCCGTGTGGGTGGGAAATACAGATGGTGAAGGCCGTCCCGGACTGGTTGGCGTAAATACAGCAGCACCGGTTATGTTCGATATCTTTCGGCTACTACCCAACGTTAAGTGGTTTCCAAAGCCCCAATACAACTACAGTTATATTCCTGTGTGCAGGGAAACCGGCTTTCGTGCAAATGTAGATTGCCCCGATATTGATACGTTGTTGATGCCGCCCAATGCAGGAAGATCTCCCCTTTGCCCCTATCATAAGATCGTTCACCTGGATGCTACAGGAAATTTCCAGGTAAATGAAAATTGCGAAAGCCCTGCCAATATGGTCCACAAAAGCTGGTTCATCCTCCCCCCTGCTATGGAATACTATTACAAACAACACAACCATGACTATAAATTATTACCGGCTTTCAAAGAAGGTTGTATGGCAGCAGAAAGCAGCAGGCAAATGGAAATCATTTATCCCGAATTGAATGCAAAGATCTACGTACCCTTAGAGATCAATGGAGAAAGAGGTAAAACAGTTTTTACGGCAACGCATCGCAACAGGAAGGCAAAGATATTCTGGAGCCTTGATGATAATTTTATAGGCACCACGGAAAATATTCACCAGGTTGCATTGAATCCTGCTCCCGGAAAACACCTCATTACTTTAACAGATGACCAGGGCATATCAATATCACGTAATTTTGAGATCATTGGCAAAGAAAAGAATCAGCAATAAAAATTCCAGTTATATAATATATGGTTGAAAGAAAAATAGGCATCATGGGCGCAATGCCCGAGGAAATTGACGGCGTTGTGCAACTGCTGGAAAATAAACAGGAAACTTCATTAGGTAGAAGAATTTATTATACCGGTAGCATTTATGGCATCGACACAGTTGTTGTATTTTCAAGATGGGGTAAAGTTGCCGCCGCAGCAACTGCAACCAGCCTTATACTTGAATTCGGCATTACTGAAATAATTTTTACCGGCGTTGCTGGAGCCATCGATCAAACATTAAATATTGGCGATATAGTGATTGGCAGACGGTTAATTCAACATGATATGGATGCCCGGCCTTTGATGCCGCAATTCGAGATACCACTTTTAGGAAAAACTTTTTTCGAAACCAGTGAAGCAGCTATCACTAAAGCCTCACATGCAGTGAAGGAACTCATCGAAAACGATCATTTACAAACTGCCATTGGAACTGAAACACTCAGGCAATTTGGCATCAATGCTCCAAAGCTACTTGCAGGCGATATTGCGAGTGGCGATAAATTCTTTTCAAACAATGCTGATAAAGAATCCTTGGTCAGTTCCATCCCTTCAGCGCTATGCGTTGAAATGGAAGGCGCAGCCGTTGCGCAGGTGTGTTATGAATATGACATTCCTTTTACCATTATCAGAACCATCTCCGATACTGCTAATGAAAGATCCGTTATTGACTTTCCCTTATTCATTAAAAATATTTCCAGTAAATATTCCGTTGAGATTATCAGGAATATTTACAGGCAATTTGTGTAAACCGAAATAGCCTTTTTGCCGCAGGCGAAAAAAAGCTGTTTCATCTACGACATTATAAATTATAACTGTACTTTTATCAACAAAATTTAAGGCTATGGCTTTACACATGGTAGATGATCCGCAGGATCAACAGGAAGATTACAATGACAACTCCGGCGGCGGTGGAGGTGGTGGCAGATCTGGCGGTGGTGGTGGCGGTTTACTTTCTTTTCTTCCTTTATTACTAGGATTGTTTGGCGGAAAAGGCGGTGGTGGCAAGGGACTTATCGTTTTACTTTTACTCGGTGGTGCAGCTTATTACTTTTTTGGTCGCGGCGGATGCAATACCGGCACTGTTAGTAATATACAAAGCCTGTTCTCAAAAACGGGTTATAATTTCAATCCGAATGAAACAAAGAAAGCGAGTGTATATGAAGGGTTAGAAGATGACAATGGAAAAAATCCTTTACCTGAAGCCGTTTCACTTGCAAGGTTTGCGCCTCAAAGACTTAACCAGGGCCAGCAGGGAAGTTGTGTTGCCTGGAGCAGTGTGTATGCAGCACGTACGATACTGGAATCCAGCAGCACAAGAAATGACCCGAATCAAATTGCTTATAGTCCTGCGTTTGTTTACAACAATATTGCACTGGATAATTGCCAGGGTTCCTACATACAAAAAGCGATGGAATTCATGTCGCAGACAGGCGCCGTATCCATGCAGGATTTTCAATATGATGAAAATGATTGCAGCAGGCAGGCGAATAGTTCCCTTATTCAAAAAGCTGCCGGAAACAGGATCCATGGTTTTACAAGGCTCACCGAAACCGATGATGTAAATGGTATCAATATCAGGGCTATTAAAGAGCATCTTGCCAAAGATGCACCGGTTGTGATTGGTATGATGGTGGGCGGTTCTTTTATGCAGGGAATGATGGGACAAAAAGTCTGGCACCCAAATGATGAAGACAGGCAGCAGATGGGTTTCGGCGGACATGCAATGTGCGTGATCGGTTATGACGACCGCGTTGAAGGTGGGGCATTTCAGCTCATGAACAGCTGGGGATCTGACTGGGGCCAAAATGGCCTGGCCTATGTCCGTTATGGTGATTTTAAAGAATTTGTCAGGGAAGCTTATGGCCTTGATCCATTGCAAAAAAGAGGAGCAGCCTTGAATGTTGCTTTTGAATGTAATATTGGTTTGCTGGATAATGACACCAAACAGAACATCGCTTTACAAACAACACAGGGCAATGTTTTCAAAACAGTAACACCGATAAAAAAAGGAAGCAAATTTAAAATTGAATTAAAGAATGCGGTGGAATGCTATGCATATATTTTCACGCCCGATGATTCGGGAAATAAAAGTGTGGTGTTGTTTCCATACAAACCGATTCACTCGCCTTATTTCGGAATAACAGGTTACCGGTTATTCCCGCGCAAAGAATCTATACAGGCCGATGAGGTTGGTAATAAGGAATTCATGGGCATCGTGGTGAGTAAACAACCATTGGATTACAATGCTATCAATGCAGCCATCAATAACAGTTCTAAAGCAGATTTTGCATCAAAATTAAATGAAGCTGTTGCGGCCAATGCCATCAAAAATGTAACATTCAGCAGCGGTACCAATAACAGTATTTATTTTAAAGCCAGCGGTACAGAAACAAATAATATTGTTTCATGTATTGTTGAAATTGATAAGCAGTAATGTGAATTATTGCCACTGATTCACTTATTAAATAAAACGGCATAATACAATCAGTGAATCTCTGGCAATAATTCTTAACAAATCAAAAGAATCCAGCTTTGTAACTTTGAAAAAAATAAAATGCTTTATCAAATGAAAAAAATATTCATTGTTTTTATTACTATGTTGGCTACCGTTACCAGTTTTGCACAGGAAACTAAATTATATGACCCTGCTGCAGATGCCGACAAGAATATAGCTGCAGCCGTAAAAAAAGCCAAAGAAGAACACAAGTATGTGTTGATCATGGGCGGTGGTAACTGGTGTAGCTGGTGTATTGAATTTGCACGTTTCGCAAAAGCAGATCCCAAATTAGATTCTGTGATCAACGCGGGTTTTGTATGGTACCACCTAAACTTCAGCAAAGAAAACGAGAATAAAAAAACTTTCGCAAAATTAGGCTACCCGCAGAGGTTTGGCTTCCCTGTTTTTATTATCCTGGATGAAAAAGGCCAGCGCATTCATACACAAAACAGCGAATACCTGGAAGATGGCAAAAAAAGTTATGATAAAAATAAAGTACAGGCCTTTTTAGAAATGTGGAGCCCGGCAGCGCTAAACCCGGCGATGTATGGGGGATAAGGTTGAAAGATTTGAGCGTTGAAATAGTTTAAAGGTTGGCTTACAATTGAAATTGACTTTGATAATCAGCGTTCTCAACCCTTGAACTTTCAAACCCTAAACTACTTTTATTAAACCAGCAACCCATGTCCACCTCCCCAAACAAATTCCTTGGCCTCATCCAAAACCCTTTCAAATTCATAATATTCCTGCTTACAAAATTACCGGCCGCTTTTTTTAGTGGGGTAAGATTAAAATATGCCGATCAATTACAGGCACAGGTAACGATTCCATATAAATGGTTTTCAAAAAATCCTTTTCGAAGTACCTATTTTGCGTGCCTCAGTATGGCCGCAGAAATGAGTACCGGCATTCTTGCTATGATGTACACTTATCAGCAAGAACCTGCAATCAGTTTACTGGTTACAAAAGTGGAAGGAACTTTTATGAAAAAAGCAACGGGTATCAGCACATTTACCTGCGAAGACGGGCTGGCTTTTGAACAGGCCGCACAGGAAGCTGCCGCATCGGGAAAAAGTACAACAGTGACCGCAAGAAGTTCCGGCAAAGACAAGTTGGGAGATATAGTAGCAGAATTTGTTATAACATGGTCATTCAAGGCAAAGGCCAATTAATCGGGCACTTAACCTGCTTGCTGGTCCTAATTTTGTAAATTGCACGCTCATGAAGCAAACTGCCGGAAATGCGAAAAAACGTTAGAAAGATTTTTTAACGACCCATCGCCTGCACGGCTTACCCAATATGGCAAAAGAATTACGTAAACAACAGGCATTAGAATATCACTCCAAAGGAAGGCCGGGAAAAATAGAAGTGGTGCCCACTAAGGAAGCTAAGACCCAACGTGACCTGTCGCTTGCCTACTCACCCGGCGTAGCTGAACCATGTAAAGAGATCGCAGCAAACCCGGATGACGTTTATAAATATACTGCCAAAGGAAACCTGGTGGCAGTTATCAGCAATGGTACTGCTGTACTTGGTTTGGGCAATATTGGCCCGGCAGCAAGCAAACCCGTCATGGAGGGAAAGGGTGTACTTTTCAAGATCTTCGCCGATATAGATGTTTTTGATATTGAAGTTAATGAGACTGATCCTGAAAAATTCGTGCAGATCGTAAAAGCGTTGGAGCCAACTTTTGGTGGAATCAACCTGGAAGATATAAAAGCTCCGGAGTGTTTTTATATTGAACAGGAACTGAAAGCTCAATGCAATATTCCGGTGATGCACGACGACCAGCATGGAACGGCTATTATTTCTTCTGCAGCACTGTTGAATGCACTGGAGATCCAAAAGAAAAAAATAGACAGGGTTCATTTTGTTATCAACGGCGCCGGTGCTGCTGCTATGGCATGCATGAAATTATATGTATCGCTGGGAGCAAAGCCTGCTAATTTCATGGTTTTTGATAAGGATGGTATTTTATATAAAGGAAGAGAAGATGTAGAAGAATTAAAACAGCTTTTCTGTGTAGATGCAAAATACAAATCATACGATCTTGCAAAAGCAATGAAAGATGCAGATGTGTTTGTAGGACTGAGTGTAGGTAATGTTGTTACGCCTGATATGATAAAGTCTATGGCGAAAAATCCAATCGTTTTCGCAATGGCAAATCCTGATCCGGAGATAACCTACGAAGCGGCTATCGCAACCCGAAAGGATCTCATCATGGCCACCGGCAGAAGCGATTATCCCAACCAGGTTAACAATGTACTGGGCTTCCCTTACATATTCAGGGGAGCATTGGATGTAAGGGCAAGGCAAATCAACGAAGCCATGAAACTGGCTGCAGTAAAGGCGTTGGCTGAACTTGCAAAATCTGCCGTACCAGATATTGTAACCCTCGCCTACAATGAAAAAAATATTTCTTTCGGCCCCCTTTATATCATTCCAAAACCACTCGATCCAAGGCTATTATCGGTTGTTGCACCCGCTGTGGCAAAAGCTGCCATGGAAAGTGGTGTGGCCAGGGTTAATATTACAGATTGGGATGCCTATATCATTGAACTAAATAAACGCCTCGGGCTTGACAACCAGCTAAGCCGCGTGATCGGCAGTAAAGCAAGAAGAGACCCTAAAAGGGTTGTATTTGCCGATGCCGAAAACATCAAGATACTTAAAGCTGCACAATTGGTGCTCGAAGAAAAAATAGGTTACCCTATCCTGTTAGGTGATGAAAAGAAGATCAACGCGATCGCTTTGGCAAATGCGATAGACCTGGAAGGCATGCCGATCATCAATCCGAAAGATGATGATACGGAAGAGATGAGAAAGCAATTTGGAGAAATATTCTTTTCCAAACGCCAGCGTAGGGGGGTAAACCGGTACGAAGCATACAAGGTGATGAAGGAACGCAATCATTTTGGTTGTATGATGGTAGAAACCGGTGAGGCAGATTGTATGATCAGCGGATTGAGCAGGAATTACCCGGATACAATCCGTCCTGCTATCCAAATCATCGGAACCGAAGAAGGCGTAAAGAAAATTGCAGGCATGTATCTTTTATTTACCAGGAGAGGCCCGCTTTTCCTGGCAGACACCACGGTTAATTTCAATCCTACTGCAGAAGAACTGGCAGAAATTACCTTATTGGTTGCCAAAGAAGTGAAACAGTTTAATATCGTTCCAAAGGTAGCCATGCTTTCTTATTCTAATTTTGGCAGCAGTAATTCACCCGAGGCAAACCTGGTTCGCAAAGCCCGTGAAATTGTAAAGCAAAAAGACAGCTCCCTGGTCTGCGATGGTGAGTTGCAAGGCATCCTGGCATTTAATAAAGAAATATTGCAGGAAAATTATCCATTCACCGAACTGGTAAATGGGGAAGTAAATACCCTCATATTTCCCAACCTGGCTGCAGGTAATATTGCTTACAACCTTTTACAGGAAGTGGGTGGTGCAGATAGCATTGGACCGATTTTACTTGGGTTGAATAAGCCAGTGCACGTATTGCAACTGGGCAGTTCAATCCGTTCTATCTTTAACATGGTGGTTATAGCCGTAGTAGATGCACAATCGAAATGCAAAACCAATACCCAGGAAGAGATCAGGAAAAGCAAGTGGTGGAAGCGTCCGAAAAAAACTGTGGCATAAAATATGAAAGTATCAGCACAGGAATAATGTAATTTTATAATACAGCATAAAAGGCAAGTACTAAAAAAGATCAATGAATTTTTTTACCCATTTCGGAAAATATATCCTCATGCTGAAAGGCATGTTCAGCAAGCCTGAAAATGCCAAATTGTATTGGAAGGAATTCATGCACCAATGTTCAGAGATCGGTATGGGCTCTGTGGGTATCGTATCTATAATTTCCGTTTTCATGGGTGCTGTAAGTGCCGTTCAAACATCCTACCAGCTTGTTAGTCCGCTTATACCTTTAAGCACCATTGCACAGATCGTAAGAGACACCGTAATACTTGAATTTGCGCCTACCCTGGTATGTATCGTATTAGCTGGTGTTGTTGGCAGTAAGATTGCCAGTGAATTAGGGAATATGAGGGTGAGTGAGCAGATTGATGCACTGGAGATCATGGGTATCAACACCAAAAGTTACCTGGTAATGCCGAAGATCGCCGCAGCGTTGTTAACCATTCCTATGCTGGTTGTTATTGCCATGGTACTTGGTATTTACGGCGGCCGCTTTGCTGGTGCAGCTTCGGGCATTTTATCCAATGATACTTATGACCGCGGACTGATGGAAAATTTCATGCCCTATAACGTAACATTTGCCCTGATAAAAGCTTACACATTCGCTTTCATCATTAGTTCGGTGCCGGCATATTTTGGATATTACGTCAAAGGTGGTTCACTCGAGATCGGCAGGAGCAGCACCACTTCTGTTGTGGTAAGTTGTGTGATGATCTTATTGGCAGACTATATGTTGGCCGCTTTGCTATTGTAAATATCAATTATTCAGCAGAAGAAATCTACATGATCGAATTTAAAAATATTAAGAAAAGCTTTGGCGATAAATTGGTACTGGATGGCGTCAGCCATGTGATGGAAACCGGCAAAGCTAACCTGATTATCGGCACCAGCGGCAGCGGCAAAACTGTTTTACAAAAATGCCTGGTAGGATTGATCGAGCCCAACGAGGGAGAGATCATTTATGACGGAAGAAGCTTTACTGACATGACAGAAGAAGAGCGAAAATTATTGAGGCAACAGATTGGTATGTTGTTCCAGGGTTCTGCATTATTTGATAGTATGACAGTAGAGAACAACATCAAGTTCCCGCTCGATATGTTCACAAAAGACAGCCATTCAAAAAAACTCAAACGGGTAAACGAGGTACTGGCAAGAGTTAACCTCGACGACAGCAATAAAAAATTCCCCGCAGAGATCAGCGGAGGTATGAAAAAAAGAGTTGCCATCGCCCGGGCGATCGTACTAAACCCAAAATATCTTTTTTGTGATGAGCCAAATTCAGGATTAGATCCTATGACCTCATTGCTTATCGACAAACTTATCTACGAGATCACGAAGGAATTTAACATGACAACCATTATCAATACGCATGATATGAACAGCGTAATGGAGATTGGCGACAATATATTATACCTGGCGGATGGTAAGAAAGAATGGACCGGCAATAGCAAGGACATCATTTTTTCAGACAATAAGCCACTCAATGAATTCATATTTGCTTCTGAGTTTCTGCAGGATGCTAAAAATATGCGTAAACTGGAAGCCAAGGGTAAGGTCGATTCAACGGGAAACATCAAGACATCATAACCATCCTTTTTCCCTTTCAAACATTCTCTTTTGCCAATAACCCATCTCCCCTATCTTTGCGCCGTAATTTGAACAATTCTATTCTTAATTTTAATTAAAAACATGTCAGTTTTAGTTAACAAAAATTCCAAAATAATTGTACAGGGATTTACCGGTACAGAAGGCACTTTCCATGCCACACAAATGCTTGAATATGGCACCAACCTCGTTGGCGGCGTAACTCCCGGCAAAGGCGGCACACAGCATTTGGAAAAGCCTGTATTCAATACGGTTGCAGATGCCGTAAAAAGCACCGGCGCAGATGTAAGTATTATTTTTGTTCCCCCGGCTTTTGCAGCAGATGCCATTTTGGAAGCAGCTGATGCAGGTATTGCCCTGGTTGTTTGTATAACCGAAGGAATACCTGTACAGGACATGGTGAAAGTTAAGAATTACCTGCAGGGAAGCAACACCAGACTTATCGGCCCTAACTGCCCCGGCGTTATCACAGCTGATGAATGTAAAGTAGGAATCATGCCCGGCTTTATTTTTAAGAAAGGAAGGATCGGTATCGTTTCAAAATCGGGTACACTTACTTATGAAGCAGCAGACCAGGTTGCAAAAGCAGGACTTGGTATCTCAACTGCTATCGGTATTGGTGGAGATCCGATCATCGGCACAACTACCAAAGAAGCCGTTGAATTATTTATGAATGATGATGCTACAGATGCTATTGTAATGATTGGTGAAATTGGTGGCGGCATGGAAGCAGAAGCAGCGAATTATATCAAATCAACCGGCAATAAAAAACCGGTGGTAGGTTTTATTGCAGGCCAGACAGCTCCTCCCGGACGTCGTATGGGCCACGCAGGTGCTATCGTTGGCGGAGAAGATGATACAGCCGCTGCAAAAATGAAGATCATGGCTGCCTGCGGTATTATGGTAGTAGCAAGCCCTGCTGATATTGGCAAAACAATGGCGGAAGCCTTGAAAAAATAATTTGAAAATCTGAAGATGGGCGAATTTGAAAATTTGGAAATGAAAAACGGCAAATCCATGGTTCTTAGTTTTCAAATTGGCGCATCGTCAAATTAAAAAAAAGGCCGGATTTTACTCCAACCCCTCTAAAAGTATAGCCACCAAAAACTATCTGTAAGATTCTATATACTTCGCAAGTTCTTCCTTGCTGCTGCTATAGCTAAATGCATCATTCAACAAAAAATAATTGTTCTTATCGATCGTGTATTTGTAACTGTATTTAGCGATATCAAGTTTATTGTCATCATAGCTCAGCAAGTTTACCATCTCTTTTACCTGTGTTGCTAAAAAATAATTGGCTGCAATGGTTTGTTTTGCCAGCGTTACTTTTGTATTGTCAAAACTTTCGTTCCTCAATGTGCCTTTGAACTGTTCAAATGTGCGGCTATCCATTGGCTGTATGGCATTACTATTATCCCAGTCATTGGAACGGTCATCGTCATTGTACTCGGCATAATAAGCCTGGTTCATTTGTCTTTCATCCATGAAAGTACGGCCAAAACGGTTAATGCTGATATCAATATGATACTGTGGTTTTACATATAAATTCGCTTCATAAACCAACTGCATCAATTTACCGCTTCTCCGTCCGGTATTATAACGATCGGCTTTCTGCTGGTAAACTTTAATGTTGTGATAACCGGCACGCAGGTCGCTCACAAATATTTCCTGGTCGCCTGCAAAACTGCTGTAATTCCTACCGTCTATTAAAAGCTTTATAGGAGTATTGATGGCGGTGCTTACGCTAAGCCTGCCTTGGTTACGAAAACCTCTCCTGGCCGATTCATCCTGTTGTGCAAACAGTGAAAGCGTAATAGCCATTGCAGAAATAAGTGTAAAAATTTTTTTCATGTCTTAAATTTTATTGGTTTTATAATCGGGTGTCAATGAATTATTAGATGGGAGAATTTCGGAGAGGTAAATTCGCAAATGCCTAATAAAAAGTTAAAGAAATAAATGTTTTTTTATTTTGTGTAAAAAGCCATAGCATTACATCTTAAGCGTATTACCTTAGGAACGGCCTGTTATTTAATCAAACACATTGATCATGCAACTGAAAAAATTACTTACAATTATTCTACTCACAATAATGGCATCAACAAAAACAAACGCACAGCAACCCGGAGATTACTTAAAGAACTGGAAAGCGGTGGAAGCATTCGAAAAGAAAGGGCTTACAAAATCAGCCTTGCTGGAAGTGATGAAAATATTTAACCTGGCAACTGCCGCAGGCAACGAAACACAGCAGGTGAAATCCGCCATGTACCAAATGAAGTACCGCAACATGGTCGAAGAAGATAACAGTGAAAATAATATTTTTTATGTTGATACACTGATAGCAAAAACAAAAGCTCCTGCAAAAAATATCTTACAAAGCATGCAGGCTGAACTTTTCTGGACCTACAAACAAAACAACCGGTATAAACTATACAACCGCACGGCAATTGTTGATGAAAAAGCAGCCGATATCAATACCTGGAGCATTGAAAAGCTTAACAAGACAATCGCTTCATTGTATAATAGCTCATTAAAAAATGAAACTGTTTTAAAAGCTACATCACTTACAGGTTTTGATGCTATTTTGACTAAGGGTGAGAATACCAGGAACCTCCGCCCTACTTTATACGACTTTCTCGCACATCGTGCATTGGCCTATTTCATGGATGGAGAATCGGATGCAACCAATCCTTCTTATAAATTTATTTTAAATGATGATAAAATATTTGCG
This sequence comes from Chitinophagales bacterium, assembly GCA_038207305.1. Lineage (GTDB taxonomy): Bacteria > Bacteroidota > Bacteroidia > Chitinophagales > Chitinophagaceae > Ferruginibacter. The sequence goes on along the minus strand of JBBQZY010000009.1, from coordinate 110,007 downwards.
CCTGCATCCGTATTTGTAAAAACGAAATTCAGCAGTAAAGACAGCCTGTCGCTTTATTACAATGCATTAACATTATTACAGGATGTATTGAAATTTCATTTAGCCGATGCAAACCCCGATGCATTGCTGGATGCAGACCTTACCAGGCTTGATTTTGTAAACCAGCATGGCATCTTTACAAACAAAGACCGTTTGTATGAAAATGCCTTACTGAATATTGAAACGGCCTTCGATAAAAATCCTATGGCTGCACAGGCAATGTATTTGAGAGCACAGCTTTATTATACACAGGGATCGCAGTACGATCCGTTCAACAATAAAGAACATCAATACGAAATAAAAAGAGCAGCAGCTATCTGTGAGCTTGCCATGAGCAGGTTCCCAAAATCTGAAGGTGCCATCAATAGTCAGAATTTATTGAATCAAATCAAAAGGCCTGTGCTGAATGTAGAAACAGAGAAAGTAAATATTCCCGGCCAGCCCTTCCGCAACCTGGTCGCTTACAGGAATATCAGTAAACTTTATCTGCGGGTAATAAAGACAAACAGGGAACAGATCAAAAAGATTAATCAAATGGATTATGATGAATCCTGGAAAGCCTGGACAAATATGGCGGCTTTAAAAAGCTGGGCCATCGACCTTCCCAACCTGCAGGATTTTCAACAGCACACAACCGAGCTCAAAACCGATGCACTGCAACCTGGTATCTATATCATATTGGCAGGTATGAATGAAAATTTTACTTTATCACAAAACTCTATTGCAAAGCAGCTTACCTACGTGAGCAATATCAGCTTTATCTACAACAACAAAAATGAATTGTATATCCTCAACCGCGACAATGGCCAACCACTTACAAGTGCCGCTGTGCAGGTATGGCAACAGCAATACAATTATGATAGCAGGAAAAACGAAGAAATAAAAAAGGAAAGTTACACAAGTGATGTAAATGGCTTTGTAAAACTGAAAAAGAACAAGGACAATAATTCTTATAACAATACCATACAGGTCAAATACAACAATGATGAATTGTTCATGGATGATAATATTTCAACCTATAATTACAATAGTTATGAAAGGCCTTCATTCAAACAAACATTCCTGTTTACAGATCGTTCAATCTATCGTCCGGGGCAAACAATTTATTTTAAAGGCATTGTTGTAAAGACAGACAGCAGCACCAGGAAAAGTGAACTGATCCCGGCATTTAAAACCACTGTACGGCTATTTGATGCAAATGGCCAGAAAGCAGGGAGCATCAACCTCCGCACGGGTGAATATGGTTCTTACAATGGAAATTTTAAATTGCCCGAAGGGCTGCTCAATGGCCAGTTTTACCTGCAGGATTCTGCTACGGGAAGTATGCAATATTTTTCTGTGGAAGAATATAAGCGTCCGAAATTCTTTGTAGAAGTGATTAAGCCTTCGGGCACTTATCGCCTGAATGACAGCATAACAGTAAAAGGTAACGCCAAAGCTTATGCAGGTAATAATATTGACGGGGCTAAGGTTGTTTATAGAGTGGTAAGAAGGGTTCAGTATCCTGTTTGGTGGGGATGGGGCAGCTATTCCAGCGGCCGCAAGATCGGCTATCCGCAAAACAGTGAGCAGATGGAGATCAGCAATGGGGAGACGATTACTGATGCAAAAGGTGAATTTGCGGTTACATTCAAAGCGATACCGGATGAATCAGTTGACAAAACAAATCAGCCCACTTTTTACTATGAAGTGAGTGCTGATATTACTGATCTGAATGGTGAAAGCAGGTCGGGCAATACTGCAGTTGCTGTAGCCTACCAGGCATTGCAGCTGAATATTACATCTGCAGAAAAAATGGAAGCTGATAGTATTAAGAATATTAAGATCAGTTCTTCCAATATCAATGGCATCTTTGAAAAAGCAGCGGTTAATATTTCGCTTTATAAATTAAAATCCCCGGGAAGGATTTTCAGGGATAGGTATTGGGGAACCCCTGACCAGTTTATCATGAGTAAGGAAGAATACTATAATAATTTCCCTTACGATGTTTACAGTAATGAAGACCAGGTAAGCAAATGGGCAATCGGAGAAAAGCTGATTGATAAAACTGATACCACTTCGGAGAACGGTAAATTCTCTTTACGCAACGGGCAATTGGGAACCGGTTGGTATAAACTCATTGCCATCACAAAAGATAAATATGGTGAAGAAGTAAGCGCAGAAAAATACATTCAGTTAACTGATGGAAGGGGATTGACAACAGAGCACCTGGATGAAATAAGCCTGGATGTGAAGAATACCAATCCTTTACCAGGAGAAAAGATCAATTACAGTTTGTCAACCGGTTTTGATAAAATCTGGCTAATACATAGCCTTGGCAAAATGGACAAGTCTGTTAAAACTTCCTATTTAACCATCACGGCCGCCAATCCATTTACGAATGAAGTAGCGGTTACAGAAGCAGATCGTGGAGGTATGAATATGAGTTATGCATTTGTGCAGCATAACCGTGTTTATAACAACACACAAAGTTTTTACATTCCGTGGAGCAACAAAGAACTAAGCATCAGTTATGAAACATTCCGTGATAAAATATTACCGGGCAGTGACGAAAAATGGAAGATAAAGATCAGTGGCGATAAAAAAGAAAAAGTAGCTGCAGAAACATTGATCAGTATGTATGATGCATCGCTGGATCAATTCAAACCGCATAGCTGGGTTTCCTTGAAATCTTTGTGGCCGGTATTTTCAGATTATATAAGCTGGACAAAGGGCGGATTCAATGAAGTGAATTCAACTGAACTCAACCGCGTTACTTATCCTTATTTGCAACAAAAAAATAAAAGTTATGACGCCTTGGTTCAAAATGGGTGGAACGAAAGGTATTACGGTGATTTTTATAGATCAAAAATGGCAAACGCTGCCCCTGGTGTTGCTTTGGGAAGATCTGACGATATGGCGATTCGGGAAGTATCCATAACAGCTGCAATGGCAACTAAGAAAGACGCCCCGACCAAACTTTCAAAAAAAGCAAGTTTTAAATCTGACGAGGCGGCAGATACTACGACTGTTCAGGTTCCTGTTCAAAATGAAACCGTACAGGTAAGAAAAAACTTCAACGAAACTGCTTTCTTCTTTCCTTCCTTACAAACGGATGCAGAAGGAAATATCGAATTCTCTTTCACCATTGCCGAAGCACTTACCAAATGGAAGATGATGACCCTTGCTCATTCAAAAGAACTGGCAAGTGGTTATTCAGAGAATACAGTTATTACGCAAAAGCCATTAATGGTTCAACCCAATGCACCGAGATTTTTAAGAGAGGGGGATCAAATAGAATTCTCAGCCAAGATCGTAAACCTGGGTGAAAAAGAAGTGACTGGTACTGCACAACTTGAGTTGTTTGATGCAGCGAATAATAAACCGGTAGATGGATGGTTTAAAAATGTTTTCCCGGTTCAATATTTTACAGCTGCAGCAGGACAAAGCATTTCAGTAAAATTCCCAATAGGCATTCCTGATAATTTTAATTCTGCACTAACCTGGCGCATCAAAGCCATTACAAAAAACAATGAGTTCAGCGATGGTGAAGAAGCTGCAATACCTGTGCTCAGCAACAGGATGCTTGTAACAGAAAGTATGCCGTTGAACATGCGTGGCAACACAACAAAGAATTTTAAATTTGATAAACTGATCAATAGCGGTAAAAGTGAGACACTTACAAACCATGCATTAATTATTGAATACACAAGCAATCCTTCCTGGTATGCAGTGCAGGCATTGCCATACTTAATGGAGTTTCCGTACGAATGCGCCGAACAAACATTTAACCGGTATTACGCAAACACGCTGGCATCTTATATCAGCAATTTGATGCCTAAAATAAAAGCAGTTTTTGAAACCTGGAAGAATATTGATACGGCTGCATTGATGAGCAACCTGCAAAAAAATGAAGAATTGAAATCGGTATTGTTACAGGAAACCCCCTGGGTACTGGAAGCGCAAAATGAAAACCAGCAAAAGAAAAACATTGCATTGTTGTTCGATATGGTAAAAATGTCGAAAGAAAAAGCCAGCGCTTTCAACAAGCTTAAAGAAATGCAGAGTAGTAATGGTGGCTTCACCTGGTTCAAAGGCGGGCCGGATGACAGGTACATCACACAATATATCATCACCGGTATTGGCCACCTGCGCAAATTAAATGCGATCAGTGATGATGACTGGACAGCATTGAAATCGATCGTTGAAAAAGCAGTGCCATACCTGGATGCAAGAATGAAGGAAGATTATGATTATCTTATAAAACACAAAGCAAAGCTCAGCGACAATAATCTTTCTTCTGTGGCCATTCAGTTTTTATACATGCGCAGTTTTTACAGTGAATATAAGGTTATCCCAACTGCATTAACGGCTTACAATTATTATCGTGGACAGTCGCAAAAATTTTGGTTAAGCAATAGCAAATATATGCAGGCCATGATCGCATTGGCTTTGCACAGAACAGCCGATGCTAAAACAGCAACTGCAATTATTAAGTCGCTGAAAGAAAACGCCATTTACAAAGAAGAAATGGGTATGTATTGGAAAGAACTTACCACAGGCGGTTATTACTGGTACCAGGCGCCGATAGAAAGCCAGGCTATGCTGATAGAAGCATTCAGTGATATTGATAAGAACACCCAAACCGTAGATGACCTGAAAACCTGGCTACTCAAGCAAAAGCAAACACAGAATTGGAAAACAACAAAGGCAACTGCTGAAGCATGTTATGCTTTGTTATTAAATGGCAGTAACTGGCTGACTGAAGAAAAAGAAGTTGTGATCAATGCAGGCCTTACCATCATAAAAAGTACAGCTGAAAAAGCAGAAGCCGGCAGCGGTTATTTCAAAACCACCATTGAAGGAGAAAAAGTAAAACCGGAAATGGGCAACATTACCGTACAGGTAAACTCATCTTCAAATCTTCAAATTTCCAAATCATCTTCATGGGGTTCTGTATACTGGCAATACTTTGAAAACCTTGATAAAATAACTTCTGCAGAAACACCACTTAAACTGGTGAAGAAATTATTTGTTGAGAAAAACAGCGATCGTGGACCGGTGTTACAGGCGTTGAATGATGGCGATGAATTACATATCGGTGATAAGGTAAAAGTGCGCATTGAATTGCGTGTTGACCGCGACATGGAATACATACACATGAAAGACATGCGTGCAGCCTGCATGGAACCCGTGAATGTGATCAGCCAGTATAAATGGCAGGGCGGACTGGGTTATTACGAAACCACCAAAGATGCCAGCACCAATTTCTTTTTTGGCTGGCTGCCGCGTGGCACTTATGTTTTTGAATACCCGCTATTCGTTACCCATGCCGGTAACTTCAGCAATGGGATTACTACGATACAATGTATGTATGCACCGGAGTTTACGAGCCATAGTGAAGGTATCAGGATTAGTGTGGAATAGATTTTATTATCACACAAATTAATTAGAGTTACACGAATTGGCTAAAACTGATTCGTGTTTTCTTTTTTAATTCGCCTCGATTCGGGAGCCCCGAACTGGAACGTAGGTAGATTGTTTTATCGCTTTAACAGGAGTCTGGGCCTAGTCTGCTTCGGGTCTGCTTCGGGTCTGGTACGGGTCTGCTCCGCCCCTAAGCGGGAGCATAGCGGGAGCATAGCGGGAGCATAGCGAACAAACTGCGTACAAAAGCGTGTCTTTTGCGAACAAGACCCGGTTCAGACTACCATCAGACCCGTTTCAGACCTGGATAACTGATGGGTTAATGTTTTTTATATGATTCTTATTAGGTTCCGTTCCCGCCGTTGGTTAAAAACCATAAGTGTTGAGAAGATTTTTTGATCCTGGTAAATATAAAATGATCCGGCCACGTAGTGGAATCCTCTTTATTGTAAATGAATCAATATCATTTATTTAACTCCGCAGGAGTTAAATTGCGTATTTACCATTAATTCAAAAATCAGTATGCTGCTATGCAGCTTAATACCTATCAGGTTTTTGTAATTTTTTGTTTTATTCCTACTCTTCCGAACACTTGTTGTAATAGAGCAGACGGCAGCGGCCTCTCACGGATTTGAAACAGCAACAGCGGCAAAAGACCCACATTGGCAAAAATCTTCCGGACACTTATCGTTAATGACCAGACGGCGGCGGCTCAAGGCTTTGAAACAGCAACTCCGACGGAATAATTAAGGCATGCAATGAATGCACGAATCTTTTACCGGCAAGTGCAGCGTGACCCTTTTTCAATAATTCCTGTAATTTGTGGTATTAGTAAAATTCGAAAACATGGCTTCAGAACCAACTTATAATATCCCGTTGCGTTACCGCAAGATGGAAAACCTGCACATTGTATTCTGGCTATTCAAAGATATCAGCTGGTGCATGATCTGGCGGCCTCTGGGCATTGCTATGATCTTTCCAACATTGATCATAGCCATCGTTATTGCCTGGCGCACCCGCCAGTACATGAGCGAGGTTTGCCATAACCTGGCCATAACAGTATGGATAGCCGCTAACAGTTACTGGATGATCAGTGAATTTTTTCATTTTGATACGAACCCCTTATTGGGGGAATATACCTACAAACACCTGGCGCTGATACCCTTCGTACTGGGTATACTATCCCTGGCATTCTATTACATTATCTGGAAACCAGGGCATAAGAATGAGTTGGAGACAATGTGAGGATTTGATGGATACCGGATACTCCTTACCATTCATAATACATACTTTACCACTTGTGAAACCGCAACCTCCGCTCAACAGGGATTTATTTGTACAATTCTCCACTTCAATTTATCTTCACATTTCAATTATAAACGGAGCCTCGCTCCTATGTAACATGCACCATCTCATTGCTGACCTGCTCTTCAACTTCCGCCAAAGAGTTAAGCCGCCGGCAAATTGCTACTGATCAATTTTCATTACCATTTGTGGCGTTAAAAATCAACTGCGTAAAGGCAGGGTTATTGCGCATGCACAATAAAAAAAGATCAACATTGATATGCCGTACAAGTGTGCGACGCAACCATGCAACATTGAAATACAACTGCTGATAACAACATAACAATCAAAACAACTAAAACTAACAACTATGGACTTTTCTGTTTTTATGACGCATTACTGGTGGATACTGGTAATTTTATTTTCACTCGTTCTTTACAAATTTATCCTGCGCTTCTTATTCGGCATGGTGATCGTTCCGGAGAACCGACTGGGGCTCGTTACAAAGAAATTCGTTCTTTTTGGATCTAACAGGGAACTGCCCGATGGCAGGATCATTGCCACCAAGGGCGAAGCCGGTTTCCAGGGTAAAACACTGGCACCGGGTTTATACTGGGGCATGTGGCCATGGCAATATGGTGTGAACATGCAACCTTTTACCGTGATACCGGAAGGTAAGATCGGCCTGCTTCTTTCAAACGATGGTGCTGAAATACCAACAGGTGCCATTCTCGGCAGAAGAATTGAAAGTGACAATTTCCAGGACGCAGTTGCGTTCCTGAACAATGGCGGACAAAAAGGCCGCCAAACATCTTATATCACCGCAGGTAGTTATCGTATAAATAATTTCGCGTTCTCCGTAACGATCGCTGATATGGTGATCATACATGAGAACATGGTTGGCATTGTTACCTCACTGGATGGACAGCCCATTGAAAGCGGGCAGATAGCTGGAAAGTATATTGATGGCCACAATAACTTCCAGGACTTTGATACTTTTTTAAAGAATGCAGGTAATCGTGGTTTGCAACCTTCCATTGTATTGGCAGGTAGCTATAACATTAACCCATGGGCGATACAGATTGAAGAAGTGCCCATGACAGATGTACCGATCGGTTATGTAGGAGTGGTGATCTCTTACATCGGCCAGGATGGTAAGGACCTGACGGGTGAAGCTTTTAAACACGGTAACATTGTTAGTAAAGGCCAGCGTGGTGTTTGGATGGAACCTTATGGCCCGGGAAAATATCCCTTCAACAAATACATCATGAAAGTGGAGTTGGTGCCAACTACCAACCTGGTATTGAACTGGGCAAATACACGCAGTGAAGCACATCAACTGGATAAAAATTTAAGTACGATCACCGTGCGTTCGCAGGATGGTTTCCCATTCAACCTCGACGTTTCGCAGATCATTCACATACCTGCAAACGAAGCACCGAAAGTAATTGCCCGTTTCGGAAGTATGAATAACCTGGTGAGCCAGGTACTGGAACCTACGATCGGTAACTATTTCAGGAACTCTGCACAAGACAGTGATGTCATCGCGTTCTTAAGTACCCGTAAAGAAAGACAACAGGCTGCCAAAGACAATATGAAAGAAGTGCTGGACGAATACAACGTGAATGCAGTTGATACGTTGATCGGTGATATCGTTCCGCCTGAATCATTGATGAAAACATTAACGGATCGAAAGATCGCACAGGAAGAAGAAAAAACGTACAGCACACAACGTATGGCGCAGGAAAAACGACAGGGTATGGAAAAAGAAACTGCAATCGCCGATATGCAAAAAGAAATTGTAAAGGCACAGCAAAGTGTTGAGATCGCACAACGCACTGCAGATGCTGCTGTTAAAAAAGCAGAAGGTGATGCAAACAGTTTAAGGCTGCAGGTAGATGCGGAAGCAACTGCTACCAAGATGCGTGCAAATGCTGAAGCAGAAGCAACCAAGGCGCGTGCAGGTGCACAGGCAGAAGCCACCAAGCTAAATGCATCAGCCGATGCTGAAAAGATCAGCAAGACCGGTTTGGCAGAAGCTGAAAAGATCATGGCCATTGGTAAATCAACCGCAGAAGCTTACGAGTTGCAGGTGAAAGCGATGGGTGATGATAACTTTACCAGGTATAAGATCACCGAAGAAATTGCGAAAGGCAATATCAAGATCATTCCTGATATCCTGATCGGTGGCAGCAACGGAACCGATGGCGGCATCAACGGTTTACTTGGCATGAAACTGATGGAAATGATGGACACAAAGAAGGCTGATAAGCCTGAAGCGAATTAACAGGCCTTATTGTAAAAAACGAAAAGCCCTGCTATTGCGGGGCCTTTCGTTTTACTTTATTTATGCGTAATTATTTATACGCAATGAATTTCTGTTCTGCTTTTACTACTTTCTCGAAGAAACTTTTGAAAGCAGCATAATCTTCGGCAGGAATATTTTTACGGTCGTTCACAAACTTCCTCGTCACCACTAATTTATCAGGCGCTTTCAAGCTGTATTGCATGGTAAACTTAATTCCCTTGTAAGACAATGTTTCCGATGCAGGTACTTCAAAGAATTTCTTTCCTGCAGGTGCGGTAATATTTACAACCGTTTCGTAGGTATCTACATCCTCATAACTCCAGTATTCAACAGGGTAAAGCCTTTCATCTGATGAGAATTTATCCAGCGATGCTACTACATCGGGATATGCGATGCGGAATGTTTGCAATGAACCAATCTCAGAAACTTCATTCTTCACTTTAAAATTATACGTATACATGATAGAATCATTCAGCTTATCAAGTTCTGTAAAGCTTACTTTTTCAAGCTTCACAATATTCTTATACCGCCCGGCAACTGTTTTTTCCATTTCCTGCACCTGCTTCTCCGTATCAAGGTTTACATAATTGCCCCTTACGGTAGAAGAGGAATTGCCATACAGCACAGTTTTGATAGTAATGTTCAGATCCGATTCGGCTGGTTTGATATCCATCACTCTTTTAATAACGTCCCTGGTACGGTTGGGCGCTTTCAATAACTGCAGATCAGTTTTATCACTCATATTTTTTGAAGGTATCTCCAGGATCACAGCGCCATTCAGGTTATTGGGTAAACTGGTGAAAGGAAGATAATTGTCGGTAAGTTCTACATAATAGCTCTTGCTGTCCAATACCGCTTTAGCAATACAATGATTGAATTCAACACTTGGCAATAATATTTGCTTTTCACCATTGTCCCTTGTATCAACCAATACCATTTGTGCGTTGATTCCTGCCATATGCGCCAGCGTTACAAACAAACTGGAAAGGTCTTTGCAATCTCCCAACCGCGTGGTCAATGTGTTTGACGGGCGCTGTGGTACAAAGGCACTTTGCCGGAAGGAAACCGAACTATACCTGATATTGGCTTCTATATAATCATAAATGATCTTTGCTTTTTGAAACTGGGTAATTGATTTTTGTCCTTCCGGAAATAATTTTTTATACAAGGCAATGATCTCAAAATCTTCTTCAGCTTTATTGTTACAGATATCCGTGTACCAGTCTGCAATTTCTTTCCAGGCAGGAATGGTTGAGATATGCAGCACCGGGCTTACGTCTGCCAATACCGGCATCAATGGCTCATCCTTTATTGGCTCTGGCTTAGCGACTGTCCAGCTGTACATTTTAAAGTCTTCCACATCTTTTATCACAGGCTGAAGCTTCATATTGCTGTTTACATAATCGATCTTTTGTGAAGCAGGCACCAGCATGTTGTAATTTGTAAGGGACGTATATATTTGTCCGCTGAAAAAATATTTATCCCAATATTCTTTTGCAAACCTTCCATACACGAAACTTTGCATGCGGTATTTGAATACGATCACATCACCTACTTCCAGGTTAGTGAACACTACCTGGTTGCCGTTGCGTTCTCCTTCAATTTTAGACTGGTTCTTTTTAATGATCTCTGCTTTTTCGATCAGCAGGTTTTGAGAACTTCCATAACCAATAGATGATTCTTTGTATTCATCCACGCCTTTTTCATTGGTGATCCTTAATATCATGGTGCAATATTCTTCATTGGCGCCACCGGGATAGATGATCACATTCTTTTCATCTAAAATGATATAATAACCGTAGTCCGTATTTTTTGCATCGGCCAGTTTATCATCTTTGATCGTTTTATTAATATCTGTTTCAGGGAAAAGCTTGTTTGCTTCGGGCTTGCCATTGAGTTTCCTGATCTTATTGATAATATTATACTGGTTCGGATCATACAACAACGATTTGTTGTAAGCATCCAAGGCGGGTTTGGTAAACTTCTGTTCATTCTTAACATCGCCTAATTGTTCCCAGTAATTTTCATTGTATGGGGAAATAGCGAGGGCTTTGTTGATATTTTCTTCGGCCTTATCATAACTTTTAGTTGTATAATAATATTTAGAGAGTCCATAAAAACCTGCCGATGAGTATGGGAATTTTTCCGCCAGGTCTTTCTTAATATCAAGCGCTTTTCCATTATTGCCCTGTTCTGTAAGCAGGGAAGCATAAGTATCATATACCCCATAATCATAATTATCTTTCATGAATGTTTCATACACTTTCATGGCGCCGCGTTTGTCTTTATACACATCTTTTTTGATAGTGTACATCAATTGCACCATCTTGGAATTATTGGGGTATTTCGCATACATCTTTTCAGCCTCCTTTACCAACTCCTCATATTTATTCTCATGTATCAACAACAATATTTTGTACGCGCCGGTGCTTTCATCTTCCCCATGCAGGCTGATTCGTTTTTCGAGTTCAGCAGCACCATCTTCAAACTTTTGGTTGTCGAAAAACTCTTTGATGTTTAACTCCATCACCACCAGGCTTTCCGGATCCAGTTGTTTTACCTTCTCTATTTCTTCCAGTAAAAGCGTGCGGTTATTTTCCTTGATCAATACTTCTATCAGTTTCATTTTAAGCAGGCAGTTATTGGGTGCTTTTAGAATAGCATCGCTCATCAGGTTTCTTGCTTCAATGATCTTTTTGCTTCTCAGGTATACGTCTGTAAGCAACAGGTAGTTCAACAGGTTATCAGGGTCCTTTGCTATCTTGTTCATGAAATAACTTTCTGCAAAATGAGGCACCAGTGAATATTTTTTATTGCCGGTTGCCCTGGGATAAGCCGCATAAGTTGGAGACCCTGTTATAGTCTGGATCTGCTTAAATTTTTCATCGGTAAGCCTGAGATTGAAATTGGGATATTCGGTACTTGTGAAGCCAACCTGCACCAATACCCTGTTCACGCCTTTTTTCAAATTATACTTTACAGTGTAGGTATCCATATCTGTCAATCTTTCCTTTGATTCTGAAATTACCAGTTCATCGTTGATCCATACTTTAATAGAACCTGTAACACCGATGTTACAATACACTTCCTGGTCGCTGGGAGATGTAACAAAATTCTGTGCATACACAATGGCGGTTTGTTTGTTAAACTGGTAACACACCGGTGTCCATCCATCTGTGATCTCCGCTGACGGTGTTATCCATTTAACGTCTGCATTGGTAAGCGATTTGAAAACTGAACCAGGTTCAGGGTGTTCAAGCGGGCCATAATTCTTATAGAAACCGCTCTCAGAAAGGTTTTCAAATGGACCTGTATATTGCCAGTTCCTGATATTACCAACAGCATCATAATATTTTTGTGTTTTGTCAAAATCATTCGAGAAAAGATTGTGCATACCTTTTTGATAATTGGCAGATGCAACCAAGGTACCCGGCGCTTTTTCATCTGCCATTAAGGCATCGATAAGTTTTATTTGGTGCGGAAAATATTTTTTTCCTGTTTCGCCCAATACCGCCTGGTTGAACCACAGGGCAAATACGTAAGGATAAGGATTCTCTGCTTTTTCGTAAAATGATTTGGCAAAATCGGTGATAAGTTTTTCTTTGCCATTGTAACTGGCGAGGTAAATATTGCTGATGTACGCATCCTGGAAAGTTGCTGCATCGCCTTGGGCTGTTGAAAATAATTTAGCTGCTTCTATCCTGTTATTTTCATTCAATGCTTTCCAGGCATTCTCATAAGCATTGTTTTGGGAATACGAATTAAAGCCAACCAACAAAAAGATGGCGACATAAATTTTTCTCATAAATCGTTGTTTTGGTATTTGCAAGTGTGCAACTAAAATAATTGATTTACCCTAATTGCAAACAGAAAAAATACATTTTTAATAATATGATATCAGCCCGGGCAGACTATCCGGCGAACTTATAAAATATTTATGCAATAATGTTAATTCCTGCATCTTTGGTTATAAAAAGCAAACCCTGTTTATGAAACTAAGCCATTGTTGCTATTTAAGCTTTACAATTTTGTTGATAGCCTGTAACAGGAATACCGGCAATACTATCCACAATATCCTGAACGAAAGTACTATACCGTCTGAATTCTTTTCGGTGAATACCCGGCAAGACACGAGCCTGCTTACAAGAAATGGCAGTGTTATCAATATCCCTAAAGGCGCACTTGAAAGCGACAGCAGTATTATACAACTGGAAATCAAAGAAGCACTCAGCAATACTGATATGTTGTTGTCGGGCCTCACAACCATGAGTGGCAACCAGGCATTGAGCAGCGGGGGCATGATTTATATCAATGCGGCCAGTGGTTATAAAATATCCGTAAAAAAGCAATTACAAATATTGGTTCCTACAAAAATTTATAATCCCGGCATGCAGGTTTTTAAAGGGGAAAAGCAAGACAATGGTAAGATCGACTGGCAGGATCCACAGCCTTTGCCCGAAGATGAAACACTGAAAAAGATCGCAGCCGGGGAACGTCTATTCAAGGCTAATTGCTCCAATTGCCATAAGTTATATGATGATTTTACGGGCCCCGCCTTGTATGGCATTACAGAAAGGAAACCTAAAAAATGGCTCTATGACTTTACGAGAAATCCGGGTGGTTGGATGCTGCAGCAAAATACAGTTCCGGCTGATACAATTCAATCAGGTTTTGAAGAAGTTTTAGCAGGAGATTCAACTTCAGAAGCCAACATGATGCTTGCCTACTACAGCCATTGCCTGATGAACAAATGGGCGCCTGTGCTAATGACCGGCTTCCCTTTACTCACAAACCAGGGGCTTGATGGACTATATGCCTACATAAAAACCGAGTCTGACAAAAGGCCGGATCTTAAAAGCAAATTTGGAAGATCCTGCTGCGACAGTTGCCTTGCATTCGGCAAAGAAATTCGTGACCTTGAAATGAAAAGAACAAAACTTTTACAAAATAATATTAACAAGGAAGCGGTTTTCTTTAGCCTCGACAGGGAAATACCGGTACCAACCAGTAATGTTATTTCACTCACAGCTATAGGATTGCCACCTGATCCCGTTTCAACCAAAGTTTCTCCTGGTTATGTAAAAGCTACTTATTATACTATAAATATACAGGCAATGGGCTGGTATAATATTGATATACTGATGAAGGAATATTCAAATTGTGTACCCAGCAAATTATTTGTAAGGATGCAGGGTTCTTATAAGATCGACATGAATGTTGTATTAATTATTCCTTCGGTAAAAGCATTTATAGAAGGCGGTAAATTAAGGGATGGCAAGCAATATGGTTTTGATGAAACCGATGGCAACATAAATTTACCACAGCATGCCCAATGCTATGTGATGGCATTTGCTGAATACAATGACAAATTGATCTTTGGTAAAACGGCTTTTAATGCACAGCAAAAACAAACGATCGATATTACCCTTTCAGAAACAACCAAACAATCCATGGAGACACAAATAAAAGCATTGAACCTGGATGGGGTGACAGTAGCCATAACTGCTGATAAAATAAAAAAAGACAGCACTACAGGATCAATTAATAATATAGATAAGGAAATGAATAACCTGTTTAAATCAGCGCCAAAGAATTGTGATTGTGGGTTTAATAAATAAATCCTTGTGTCATTATAATGACGCAGGTATGCGGGATCCGTTCTGGAATAGTTAAGCAGTGTTCTACCTAATTTACTATTGCAACTTTCCCCATACCATTCCTTCCATAGAATGTTGGAAAATACATGAGTGCTGCTTTCGCAGGATTTAGTACATAGCTGCCTTTGTATCTTGGTTCCAGTTCAATTTCATAGGTATGCATACCTGTTGGCATAATCTCAGCGAATATCATCAGTTTATTTTTATAGAATTCTTTATAGGTTCTCCAGTCGTTGTTGTTTTTATTTGCATAAATACAACCTGCGAGAATCGGCACCTGCAGCATTACAAACTCCGCATCTTTTAATACATTCACTTCAATGATCATTTTTATTTTTTCTCCAGCCCTGATAGCTGAAACGGTTTGCCCGTTTTTCTGAAATGATGTTCTGATCACAAACTTATCATTCACTGCTGTTGGTTTTATATTGAATATCTTTTGATATGCTGTAAAATAAACCAACCCACCGCCGGATTTTGTATAACTCAATTGCTTAAATCCTTTATCCTTCACATTCATTCTTAGCTTATAAGGAAAGCTGGTAATGGCAAAACTGGTATCGCCGGTTATATTGAGTTGCGCAGGCTTAGTAAAATCAGCTTGTTGTGCAAGAATAAACGGCAGTGTTGCATCCAGGATCGAAGCCGTTTCTACTGTATTTCTCCAATGGCCCGTTTGTCGTTTCTCTAAAAAATATTGAATGATCTGCGGTAACAAATAGGTATAAGCCGGTTCATTTTTTAATACATTAAATGCAAGTACTGTTGTTGCTATTTCGTTCCCATACCAATAGTAACCTTCGTTTCCCCAATGAACGCCGCCCAACATGGTAGCAGTTTGGTTACTGACCAGTTTTTTTAAGTCAGCAGCATAGTCCATTTTTTGTTCCTGTTTTATTTTTACCAAAAGCCATTGTTGATGCTGTGTTAGTGAATCGAATTTTAACTTATCCAGCCATTGACCATAATTCATTGCATGCGCGCCGCCGCTAAGTGTTGCAAGGACGGTTAATAATTTATTCCGGTCCAGGTAAGGAACCTGGTTCTGTAAATAAAGAAACGCATTCCTGATATTTGTTTGAACCAATGGATCTTCTTTTAACTGTAACAACGCTGCCGTAATATAAGTGGTTACGTACAAATTGCTATGGCCGTTTTCCCACCATGCCCAGCCGCCTTCAAATAATTGTGATTTCTGAACTTTGTCTAAAAGTTTATCAAATATTTTCTGATTCTTAAAAGGCAGTTTTAGTTGTGCCTTTATTTTCTTTTCCATTGCAATACCCAAAAGTTTGGAAGCAGTTTGTTCCATGCATGAATAAGGATAGGATTCCAGGTGTTCTAATTCTTCCAGGTAAACATCCAATGTATTATTCTGTGCATAGAAATTCAATTCACCTGCTGTTGGATCGATGGGAATATTTATTGTTGTATCATTTTGCAATACCCAGAAATTACCGATCGCTTCTTCAATACCTTTTTTAACTACCGGAATTGTTTTTTCTTCTGTATCCCTGAATCCTGTTGTGCTGGTCAACAAAAAAGAGGCTGATATTGTATCGGTATTATTTGCGTAGATATATTGTTCTGCAATGTTGGCATCTCTTGGTAATAACTGGATATTCTTTGATGCAATGGAATTTCCATTAACGCTGAAGCTCGAAGAAACCTGGTATCTGTCATCTGTATAATTCATTGCTTTTCCAATGATGATGGCACTATCGCCTTCGGTAAGGAATTGCGGTACACTTAGCTGTGCTGATATAGGTTTATAGGACTGTGTAAGAACCGATGCTTTGCCGATCCTGCGCTTTTTATCCATCCCAACAACATACGTTTTCCAGCCGGTGATGTTATCAGGGTAAACAACTTCAAAAGATGCCCGCCCGTTCTCATCAGTAAAAAAGTTTGGTTGCCAGATAGCATAGTCTTTGAAATCTTTTCTGAGGTTTTTTATTTTTGTAGTGATCACAATGGCTCCGTTTACAGCATCCGAGCCATACAAAGCCGTTGCGTCTGCACCCTGTAATACGGTAGTTGACGAAACATTGCCGGGGTTGAAATTCTTTGGTAGTTCTTTGTAAATAATCCCATCGATTATATAAATAGGGCCATAGCCACCGAACCCATTTTCTCCTCTTAGCCGTACAATCGTTTCTCTTCCCAATGCGACTTCAGATTGAGATCTAACCTGGGCGCCAGCCACTTTACCTGCCAATGCATTTTCTGCAGTCAGTGATTCGGCACTCACAATCTGCACGTTGCTTGACTGGCTTCGCAAACTACGTTTAGTCTCAAATGCAGAAGTAACGATGACTTCCTTAATAGTATTTTGCTTCAACTCCAGTGCTACATCCAATTTAATACCTGCAGCCCCGTTTACATCAACAACAACTTCTTTTGATAAATAATTGATTGAGGCAAACAGCAGGGTGTACCTGCCGGGCCTGATTGCCCTGATTGAAAATTCACCATTTACATCAGCCGTAACGCCAATACGGGTTCCTTTTATATATACCGATGCAAAGGGGATGGGATGCTTTCCCGTGTTGTCTCTGATAGTACCGGTCAGCAGGCGAACGTTTGATCTGGTGTATACAAGGCTGTCGGCAGGTAAATATTGTGTTTCCGGTTCCTTAGAAGTAAAAGTTGGTTCAGGATCTTTTTTGATGCTCTTTTCCGCTTCATCCATTAATTGCCGGATTAGCGAATGGTCTTTTATAAACGCAACAGAATCTGTAATGACAACTTCTGTACCGGCTTCCTTTATTACAATATTTTTTATTTCTGACGTATAAAAATTATTTGTTACCAATAATAAAGTATAGATCCCCGGTTCAATGTTTTTGAACAACCTGTTATAACCATTTACCACCAGTGGTTCTCTATAAGGATCCGCTGATTTGAGAATAATATAATCCAACATTGAGTCCTTATTTACAGTAAACAGGAGCTTCCCCATTCCCTGCCTTTCGTATTGATATATATACTTATCCTGGAATTTTGAAAGTTTAATAAAAGGCTTTCTCGTAACAGCAGGATAATAAATAATGGGCGCGGGGAGTATCGTATCGCCAAGCTTTAAAACGGTCTTATTAAATTTTGGCAGAAAATTCTTTTCAATATCCCTCGGGAAAATATTTTTCTTTTCCAGGCGAAGCACCTGCTTTGATAAATTGTATTGATAATGTGATTCAAATTTAAATGCAATATCAAAAATACCCGGACTGAAAAAAATCATTTCTCCGTACTGCCTGAATGGCCCGGCAATATGTTCTTTGTTGTCGTGTAGTTGTACAAGGCTGCTTCCCTGCCAAAGAAATGCATTGTTATTCCCTGAATTATCCTGCATCATCCACATCGTGCTTTCTATAAGGTTCATTTCTGTAGTACTCCAGTAATTATTTACTATCGTCGTAGTTGTATGAGGTGGAAGATCATCCAGGTCGAATGACAGATCGTGTTTGTAATTTGGCTGAATGTAAATACTGTCTATCTCAATATAGCGATCCGGCAGCCTGATACCGATCTGCACAATCCCGGGATAAACTTCATAAGCATACTTCATCCTGTCGGTAACCCCATTGTAATATCTAAGATTCCTGTCGAGGTATAATAAATATATTTCCTGTGGCACACCCTTCCTAACCACATTTACAGAAACCTGCGGCAGTATATTTTCGATCAATGTTACTTCATCATGGTAATGATCTTTTGGAAACAATAATTTATAAAAAGGCATACTGTCTAAATGAAATTTCTCTTTCCATTCAGGGTAATTTCCCAACAGGTAATTTTTGCTTAATTCAGGAATAATATCATTCTCATAATCCTGCCTTAAGATATAATGCCTGCCTTTATATTTTGCTATATACGGAGGTTCCGGAACATTGATATCCTTTTTAAACTGGTTGTTATAACTCACCGCCGTGAGATTCACGTTAGCAGCAGCTTTCCCCCTATAATCCTTTACTTCAATTTTTACAGAATCTTTTTGACCAGGGAATACTGATTCATTTGTATGTATTTTAATATTAAGCAACTTGTACAATAACCCAATATTCTCTTCTCCTTTTTTTTCCTCACCTGCCCAGATGTATTGCCAGCGTACTTTATAAGACTGCCGGTGATCAGACATGATCTTTTTCCAACCAATCTCCCCCGAACTTTGTTTACCCGAAGCAATGACTTGCTTTCCGTTGAATACTGTGAAGTAAATGGGGATTTCGTAAGGATTATACAAAATGAACCCCAGCGTATCTCCGCGGCTTATTCTTGTAAAACGGATTTTGTAATTATCATTGATCGAAAAAGATTCGAAAAGCCACTCTTTTTTATCAACCTGGTAAGCAGCAAAATTATATTCTGAGGCAACCGGGTCTATTTTCGCTGAGAAAGGGAAATGTATTTGCCGGGCCTTTTCATTATCTGTTTGCAGCTCTCCTTTACCGGATGATATCTTACCATTTTCTACATAATCGGCATAGATTGAATCGGCCTGCTGTTTTACGATTATCTCTTTCGAAAAATATTTATAAGTAATGTCCTGCGTTTCTTCCTGCAGCTCATTGTTGCTGTTCTTAAAGTACAATGTCGCCCTGACAATCACATCTGCTTTTGGCAATATCCCTGTACTGATCTTAAATTTTGTATCTCCATCAGTAAGCATTTTTATTTCCTCATTATAAACCGTATCGGCTACGAATAAAGTATCCTGGTATGTTTTGTTGATGTTAGTTATAATAAGCTGAAGCCTGGCTTTTACATCCAATACGTTCAATCCATTTGCATCCTTAGCTGATGCAGCAAACAACAATGTATCATTTCTAAAATAGGTTTCCTTATCAGCATAAAAAACATAGCTGCCGATCTCATCCAATACATAATCTTCGGTACTGAAATAATTTCGTATAACTTCCTTTCCAGATTTATTATTAAAAACCAGCTCATAGCGGGTATCCAGTGGCATACTGTCTGCAAGCAATATTTGTCCAACAAATGCACCGGCGGTAACCGGCGGTATGGTTGCAAATTTTTGTAACTGGTATTTTCCTTTATTGTAATACCTAAGATAAGCTTCGACAGGCTTTTTATACTGCCGCCCTTTTTTATCAACTACATAACCTTTAAATTTTACGGTATCAGTGAGTTTATATTTTGGCTGGTTAAAGATCATATAACCTTTTGCACCGATCCTGTTGCTGGAAGGCTTTTTATACCGGTAGTCATTTGGCGAAGGTATTCTCCTTATTCTCGAAGGAAGCCAGTTAAGTATCTTGTAGATCTTTGTACTATGATAATTCCGCCTGATTTGTTTTGAAACAGGCAGTGCCTCAATGTCCGTCGCTTTAAGCGCTGTAAAAAGCGTATCTGTTGTTGTATATATTTTCACTACGGCCTTATCAAGTCTTAGCTGTTTTATCCAAAACGTTCCCGACTCATTGTTATAAACAGCAGGCCTGTTATTCACAAAAACTTTTGCATTGGAAATAAAGACCCCTTGCTTTGTTCTTACGTCGATATGCAGATTCCGGCCATTGTTAATGTCTATTGCCATCAAATTACTCACGCACACCAGGCTTGCACTGATATTGTTATCTATTACAGTCAATAAAACATATTGCCCCAAAGCCAGACTGTCTTCGTTAAAATTTACCGCATCAAAGAACCTAATTGGTGGTACATTCAAAAACCTGTTCAACGGTATCGAATCCCATTTCATAAATTGTTCTGCATCTGCTGCCGTAATAGAATAAACAAAGCTTTGCCAGCTTCTTGTACGGATATGCTGAAGGTTTTGCTGGGCACAACAACTTATGGAATAAGCCAGGAAAATAAGGGTAAATACTTTTCGCATAAGCCGTCAGTTAGGGTTGAAGAACTGTGTTGTATTGCTTAAATAGACATCTATTTTTACAAAAGGGCTGCACAACGTATATTTGCCGCTCAAACAGTAAATAACAATGTACAGAACTCATACCTGCGGAGCATTAAGATTAGTTGATAAAGAGACAGCCGTTACCCTTGCCGGATGGGTACAAACCGTTCGCAAATTCGGCAGCATAACTTTTGTAGATCTCCGCGACCGTTATGGTATCACCCAATTATTATTTTCAGAATCATTGAACGAGCTGCTGGAAAAAAATCCATTGGGTCGTGAGTATGTTTTACAGGTAAAGGGTACCGTTAATGAACGCAGCAATAAAAATGCAAATATCCCCACGGGCGAGATCGAATTATTGGTAACGGGTTTTACTGTCTTAAATAAATCCAACACACCACCATTCACCATCCAGGATGATACAGATGGCGGCGATGACATCAGGATGAAATACCGTTTCCTCGATCTGCGCAGGAATACGGTTAAGAAAAATTTAGAATTGCGTTATGCGGTTGGAAGAAGCGCCCGCAATTACCTGCACGAGAATAATTTCATGGATATTGAAACCCCGTTCTTAATCAAATCAACACCAGAAGGTGCACGTGATTTCGTTGTTCCAAGCCGGATGAATGCAGGACAGTTTTATGCATTGCCACAATCGCCGCAAACATTTAAGCAATTGCTGATGGTAAGTGGTTATGACCGCTATTACCAGATCGTTAAATGTTTTCGCGATGAGGACCTGCGAGCCGACCGCCAGCCTGAATTCACACAAATTGATTGTGAAATGTCTTTTGTAGAGCAGGAAGATATATTGAATATGTTTGAGGCATTGGCAAAACGAATCTTTAAAGACGTAAAACAAATTGACTATACAGACAAAGTTGAACGCATGACCTGGGAAGATGCCATGTGGACTTACGGCAATGATAAGCCGGATATAAGGTTCAACATGAAACTTTGCAACCTGAAGAAACCTGCTACTGTTTTCACAAACAAAACAGGCCACGCAGATCTGATCGGCGGCGTTGATTTTAAAGTTTTTGATGAAGCTGAAACAGTTATTGCCATTACAGCAGCCGGTTGCAGCGAATATACCCGCAAACAAACCGATGAACTAACGGAATGGGTAAAGCGCCCACAGATCGGTATGAAAGGATTGGTGTTCATTAAATGCAATGCTGACGGAACGTTTAAGAGCAGCGTTGATAAATTTTATTCTGAAGAAAAACTGAAAGCCATTGCAACGGCAGCAAATGCAACTGCCGGTGATCTGATTTTGATATTGGCTGGTGCAGAAGAAAGAACAAGAAAAGCAATCAGCGACCTGCGTATGTATATTGCGGATAAGTTGGACATGCGTAACCCCGCTGAATTCAAATTATTGTGGGTGTTGGATTTTCCTTTGTTTGAATATGCTGAAGATGATAACCGCTGGGTTGCACGCCATCATCCTTTTACATCACCCAAGCCGGATCATATTGAGGTTATGATCAGCAATAACCCGGCAATTGCAGACGCAGCAAATTACCTTGCCCATCCATATGCAGGCATTAAAGCAAATGCGTATGATCTTGTATTGAATGGCAATGAGATCGGCGGTGGTTCTATCCGTATTCATCAAAGAGAACTACAGGAAAAAATGTTCGCAGCATTGGGAATGGATGAGGCAGAGCAACAACATAAATTTGGTTTCCTGCTGGGCGCTTTTGAATTCGGTGCTCCGCCGCATGGTGGTATTGCATTTGGGTTCGACAGGCTCTGTGCTATTTTGGGTGGAAGTGAAAGTATTCGTGACTTCATCGCGTTTCCGAAAAATAATTCCGGAAGAGATGTTATGCTGGATGCACCGGGGCCTATTGATGACAAGCAATTTGAAGAATTACAGATAAAACTTGATCTTAAAAAAGAATCGTAACCCTTAGCCGGTTTTTTTTTGAATGATCAACCCAATGGATGTAACAACATATTTCCCTACCTGTAATCTTATATGTATTTTCTGATCGTGAGGTTCTGTGTCTACCGTAAAATCTTCGGGTAATCCGCCAATAGAAAAATTCAGTTCTTCTACAAAATGACCAGCTCCCCTAAGTTCTGCAACGATCTTTTCAATATCGCGTTGCCGGTAGATAACAGTGTCGTTGTTTTCCTGCGTTTCGTCATTGGAAGAAATATTATACTCTGTTGTATGAACGGCCCAACCTCCGGGTTTCAAAGTGTTTAATTGGTTCTTTAAAAAATCAAACCCTTTTTGTAAAGTACCAAGGTGTTCAAAGGAACAACTGCTCCAGTTAAAATCAAATGCGCTCAGGTCAGCCGGCATATCATTCATATCAACCGCACGGTATTGAACCAACTCAGCGAAACGTTTTGCTTCACAAATATTTCTTGTGTTTAATGACTCCGTACCGAAGCAAAGCTGACCATTGTCCCATCCTTTTTCAATTCCTTTTTCAGGAAAGATATCAGTGGCCAAAATTGAACATCCATATTTTGCAAACATGGCAGGCAATGGTTCTGTACCAACTGCAAAGACCAATCCCTTTTTATTTTCTGCTATACAACCTCTCTCCCACAATGCCTGCATAACGTAAACAAACTCCCATTGCTTCCGGTGAAAATTTGGCTTTTCATCCAATTCATCACACCAGCGTTTATACCATGCAGCTTTATAATCCATGGCTTTGCAAAGCTCGGACCTTCGCCTGCCAAAATCATAGACAAGTGATGCATTCCATTCTCTTATACTTTCATAGCTTGCTGTACTTGTCATATTATTATTTTGAATAAACTACATCAATGAACGATACACTTCTACGTATTCCTTTGCTTTCTGTTGCCAATCATATTCATTTCCTTTTGCAACAATTTTTTTCGACAAACCATTTCTTTGATACTCAGCCATACCATTTTTAAATACCTGTTGCATGTGATCATCATTGAAATTTGCAAAATAAAATGCCACTTCTCCGGCAATTTCCGGAAGTGAAGTATAGTTACTTAAAAACAATGGCTTACCAAAAGCCATCGCTTCAACCACTGGTGCACCAAAACCCTCGGCCAATGATGGATGCATATAAGCCAGGCAATGACGGAGATACCAGGCTTTTTCCTGCTCATTCACCGGTCCTAGTAAATGAACCCTTTCGGATACGCCAAGTTTTTCAGCTTCCTGTTTGATCGAATGTACATAATCTGCTTCATCCAACCTGCCGGCAATCACAAGTTCAAAATTATTATCCTTTAGCACAGGTAATAGTACATGGAAATTCTTTTTTCGATTAACATAACCCATACCAAACAGGAAAGGCACTGCTGGTTTATATGAAGTCAATTTCAATGCCGGTTCATGTAGCTTATGCGTGCCATTGTGGATCACATGTACAGGAATATTCTTAACATCGCAATTCTTTAATACATCCTGCCTGCAAAATTCTGATATGCATACAATTGCAGAGGCCCTGTTGATCAGTTGCTGTGTATGGCGCAGGCTATTATTTTGCTCATCTGTAGATTTTCCTTCATGCAAACAATTGAGGTCATGAATCGTTAGCACTACTTTTATCCGGTCGTTGTGCTGGGGCAGCATTCGTCCAGACTGGAAAGGAGCATGCCAGATATCACAATCCCATAAAAAAGGCTTTACAAAATGATGGTATTTTCGTTCAGCGATACTGCTTTTTTTATTATCAAATGTACCAGCTTCAGCTTCGGGCACATAATAACGGATACTATGCTCCTGTTCACTTTGCGCCAATGCCTGATGAACGTAATTTCCAATATTCAGGCAATATTGGTATAAACCAGAGTTCCGGTGCTTCATAAGGTCACAATCCAATATTATTCTTGCCATAATATTATGTTCTATGCATCAAAACTAATCAATAGCCGCTGTGCTGCATTATCTATTCTGTTCAACGGGGATATTTACCAGCTTAACCCGGAAATTTCTAAGTTCAATCATATTTAATAAATTAAATTACCCAATGATTATAAGTTTACCGTAACAATACCAGGATTCACTAAGATTATTATTTAAGCCGGTATGATAGTTGCAATTATAACCTGTTATTATTTGTATGATTTTAATTATGGCTATTAACAAAACCCAAACATGAAAAAAATAATTTTTGACTGCGAGCGAATGAAATATCATGAAACAGGTATTTATCATTATTGTAAAAACCTTGGCCACAAACTAATACAGGCTATTGAGCCGTTGTCTGAACAACTTGTTCTTTATAAACCTGCAACTGCAAAAGTTGTGTTACTGAAAAATAACACTTCTATCAGGCAGCACTCTTTGCACAAATTCTACATGCCCGATACCCATTCGTATGATATCTGGCATGCAACTTACCAGAATACAAATTATATGCCTGTAAGAAACAAAAATATAAAAGTTGTGCTAACGATTCATGATCTGAATTTTATTTATGATGAAACGAAGACAGCATCAAAAAAACAAAAATACCTGCGGCATCTTCAACACAATATTGACAGGAGTGATGTCATTGTATGTATATCTGATTTCTGTAAAGCAGATGTATTAAAATATTGCAAGCCAGGCAACAAACCTGTTCATGTTATTTACAACGGAACAAATACATTAATAAAGCCAACACTTTCACCGGTTTCTTATAAACCATCCATTCGATTTCTTTTTTCTATCGGGGTTCTGACAAGTAAGAAGAATTTTCATGCATTGTTACCACTTCTTCAACACAATGAGCTGGAACTGTTAATTGCCGGCCGGTGCGATGATGCCGGTTACCTGGATCATCTTTTGAATGAAGCAAGGGAAATGGGTGTAGAAAAAAAACTTCATGTGCTGGGTATTATTTCTGAAACCGAAAAATCATGGTATTTCGAAAATTGCTATGCATTCGCTTCTCCGTCTATGGCAGAAGGCTTTTGTTTACCCGTTACAGAAGCAATGTCTGTTGGAAAACCAATGTTCCTGTCAAGTCGTACAGCCTTACCCGAAATTGGCGGTAAAGTAGCATTTTATTTTTCAGATTTTGACGGTAATAATATGCAGAACGTTTTCTTAAAGGGTATGCAGCAATATAAAATAACGAATATGCAGCATGCGATCCGGGAACGAGGTTCTGAATTTTGCTGGGAAAAAGCGGCTGCGCAATACCTTGAAATTTATCGTTCATTATAAATAAACGATCACCCAACTATCAAAAATTTTCTTCGCATGAAAACCTACAGGCGATTACTTAAATTTGCAAGGCCATTCAGGTACTTCGTTGTTCCTTTTTTTGTGTTCACGCTTATCGCAGTCTTCTTCAGTGTATTCCAGTTTGCGCTCATCATACCACTGTTGAATTTTTTATTTAATCAGCATTCAGCAGCGGAGATACAGCAGTATGCTGTCATGCCGCAGTTCTCCTTATCGGGCGAATATTTTAAAAATCTTTTTTACTATGAAGTACATCATCTTAAAACGATGAATCCTGTATATGCACTTTACTTTATAGCCGTGTTGATCGTTGCGGCAGTAATACTAACAAACCTGTTCCGTTACCTGGCACAGCGAAGCATGGTGAATGCAAGAACATTGCTGGTGAAAAGGATCAGGGAAGCGATCTTTGAAAAGATCAACTACCTGCACATGGGGTACTTTACAAAGGAGCATAAGGGCGACCTGCTTTCAAGAATGAATTCCGATGTTTTTGAAATAGAAGCAGTAGCTGGTAATTCACTGGAAGTATTGTTCAAGGAACCATATATCATGATCGGCTACTTTATAGCACTGTTTACCATTTCGGTAAAGCTTACTTTTTTTACATTGCTTATCATACCTATTTCTGCAATAGGCATTGCGATGGTAACCAAAAGACTGCGGAAGGAAGCAAAAGATATGCAGTCATCCATTGGCAGGCTATTGACATTGATTGATGAAACGCTGATGGGTATGCGCATCATCAGGGCATTCAATGCAACTGATTTTGTTTTAAAAAGATTTAGTCGTGAAAACGATTTCTACCGCAAAGCAAGTTTACAGGGGTTTAAGAAGAGAGAACTGGCTCCTGCATTTTCGGAAGTGGCTGGTGTTATCGTTGTAGCAGGTATATTGATCTATGGTGGAAGTATGATTCTTAACAACCATGGAAAAACGTCTGGCTTACAGGCAAGCGAATTCATTGCGTTCATTGCCATCTTTTCACAGATCATGCGCCCGGCAAAAGCGATGGTTGTTGCATTGGCAAATATACAACGCGGAGAAGCCTCAGGCCAGCGCATACTTGAAGTGCTGGACACACCGATCCTGGTTGCAGATAAGCCAGGTGCAGCTACGATAAAAAAATTCAATCATAGTGTAACATTTAATGATGTTTGTTTTGGCTACAGCAGCACTGCTGTTTTAAAAAATATCAGCTTTACATTGGAAAAAGGAAAAACGCTGGCGCTTGTCGGCCCTTCGGGTGTTGGCAAATCAACCATCGCCGATCTTATGCCAAGGTTCTATGATGTAACACAGGGTTCAATAGAGATCGATGGAACTGATATCCGGGACCTCACGATGGAATCATTAAGAAGCCAGATGAGTTTTGTTACACAGGATATTATTTTATTCAACGATTCGATTTTCAACAATATCGCTCTGGGAAAACCCGATGCCAGCATAGAAGAAGTAATGAATGCGGCTAAAATTGCCAATGCACATGATTTCATAATGCATACCGAAGACGGTTACCAGACGAATATTGCAGACAGGGGCACGAGGCTTTCGGGCGGGCAAAGACAACGGCTCAGTATTGCAAGGGCTGTATTCAAAAACCCTGCGATCCTCATCCTGGATGAAGCCACTTCCGCATTAGATACCGAATCTGAAAAATCAGTGCAGGATGCCCTTGAAAATCTCATGCATGGAAGAACAACACTCGTCATTGCACACCGGCTGAGTACCATCAAAGATGCAGATGAAATATTGATACTGCAGGATGGCGAAATAGTTGAAAGGGGCAATCATTTTGAACTCATCGAAATCGACGAGAGCATTTATAAAAAACTTACCTTGCTTCAAAAAATAGCCTGATCAGGTTTAATATCCAAGAACAGGCCCCTACTTTACTAATTATGCCTAGCAGGTTGCCATTCTATAAATTCAGTTTTATTATCAATATTATTAGCTGTATCTTTTTCGCAGGCCTGCTCATTTACAATGTGCTTACCCGGCTTGCGAAAGTGGGTGAGAAAGATAGTTTGGGCATCATTTTACTATTCATTTTTACAACGATCTACCTGCTAACAGATTTTGCCGGGCTCGACCTCATTAAGAAATTAAAACACACTGAAAATTTATCAAGGAGAAGAGTTACCTGGATCGGCATCGGAATTTTTCTTCAGCTTGTGATTGAATCCTTACTAGCCATCGGAATTTTTTATGGAATAAACAATATTCGAACATTGCCCGGCGAGTTCCCTGTAAAAGTTTATGTAAACCTTCTTTCCTATTACGCGGTGATGGTTATCATTTTTCTTACTTCGGCCTATAATATTTTTGCGATCCTGAAGTTGATAAAAAAAGTAAGAATAAACCAGGTTGAGTTTGAACAGATCATTGAAGATATTGGTACAAATCCCTGATCCAGCCTTATTGTATTGTAACAATTTGTTATAAAAGCAAAAATATCCGGGGCGAAAAATAATTATGCCTATTTTTCCTATATAAACAAATGCAGAAAATGTACAAGCTATTATTTGCCGGCCTGCTGATCCTCTCAGTAGCGTCCTGTAAAAAAAACGATCCAAATATTGAATTGTATATCACCGGTGCAGCTTACGGAACGGATGCCCTGCAGAGATTCGATGCGTACCTGCCTGCAAACAGGAATGCTGTTGATACAAAAGTGATCGTTATGATACATGGTGGTGGCTGGTCTTCTGGCGACAAACAGGATTTAGGAGGTTTTATGGATACCCTGAAAAAAAGATTACCCGGCTACGCGATCTTCAACATCAATTACAGGCTTTCAGCCAACCCAAATAATCTTTTCCCTACACAGGAGCTGGATGTAAAAAAAGCAGTAGAATTTTTTTATAACAAAGCTGCCGATTACCAGGTTTCCAATAAATTTGTTCTGATGGGTGCCAGCGCCGGTGCACACCTGGCCATGCTGCAGGCCTATAAATACAATGTACCGGTAAAAGTAAAAGCCGTGGTTTCTTTTTTTGGCCCCAGCGATCTTTTAGATATGTATAATAATCCCGCAGGCAATAACCAGCTGCTTTCGATTGCACTGGCGGGAACCATCGGTGCAACACCTGCACAAAATGACACGATCTATACAAAGTCCAGCCCTGTTAATTATATCAGCAGCAGCAGCGCCATGCCAACCATATTATTCCATGGCGGGCTTGATCCATTGGTAAGGCCTTCCCAATCGGAACTGGTACAAAATTTCTTAACCAATGCAGGCATTACCAATCAATATGTTTTATATCCTACGGGTGGGCATGGCGATTGGTCACCCGACACATATACTGACGCCTTTAATAAGATACAATCTTTCCTGCAAACAAACGTTCCATAACATAGTACTTATTGCTAAAGTTTAACTTGCAGTATGAAACGTTTTTTACTCATCATAGTTTCGTTGGTATCTTTTCAGCACGCTTTTACACAAACGGTTCTCACCGATGTATTAAGGGCCAACAGGAAAAAGCTATATAGTAATATTGTACGATATACGATCAACACGAATTTAAAAGGTGCTTTGGCAGACTCAACGGAAGAGGATTGGCAGGATGCTTTTCGTGCAATGGAACTTATTCATTACCGTTCGCCCTGGATCGATAACAGGATCAGGATAGGGATCAATGATCTTCAAAACCGCAGCATTGATTTTCAGCGTGCAATGCTGGAACTTATTTACTGCATGTATCCGACACAATATAGTAAGCAAGTAGATAGTTTACTTGAACAAACTTCCAGCACCAAAATATTTGCCATGTGTGCCGAATATCTACTGATTGCGGATACCAGCGATGCCGGAAGAAGATCACTAAATGAAAAAGCATTCCGCAAACAACAGTCCGCAACAGACGATCCATTTCTCAAACAACTGGAATATCAACTACAACCGAATGATGACAAGAAAACGCCAGGCGCCATTTATAAATTTTTAGAAAAAAAATATTTAGCCGGCAATATTTTGCTCATTAGTTTCCAGCGCAAAGACAGGAATTATCCCGGGCTTGCAATGGTGAGAGATGGCAATGGTAATTTTATCAAAGACTATGATGGAAAATATTTTGCAGTGCCGCAACTTGCAAGAAGCATGACAAACCTTCCGGGTTATTTGACCAATGGCAATACTCCGGAAGGCATATTCAGGATGGAAGGCTTTGATAATTCGGCCAGTTCTTTTATTGGCCCTACAGCGAATATTCAGCTTACCATGCCATTTGAACTCCGTCCATCTCATTTTTACAGGAATGAAAACCTAAGTGATTCCGACTGGAGCCTCAACATGTATAAACATTTGCTACCGGAAAATTTCAGAAACTACATGCCGATGTTACAAACTTATTATGCCGGTAAAGCTGGTCGCGTCGAAATCATTGCGCATGGCACCACCATCGATCCTGAATATTACGAAGGAAAACCATATTACCCGCTAACACCTACCCAGGGCTGTCTTTGCACCAAGGAAATATGGAGTGAAACTACCGGTACCTTGCTAGAAAGTGATCAGCAAAAATTATCGGGCGCCATAACGAAAGCCGGCGGCCCTCATGGTTATGCAATTGTTATCAATATTAATGATAAGGAAGAACCGGTAACCATCAATGACATCCTTCCTTTTTTAAAACTTGCCGGTCAGAACTAATCCCTGCATTGTAACTTTACAACATGAACCTTCCCCCATTGGCAGAACGCATGCGGCCGAACAAGCTGGATGAATTGACCGGTCAGCAACATCTTACAGGCAAGGGAAGTATTTTGCGTATAGCCATCGAAAATGGGAAAATACCTTCGATGATATTATGGGGCCCGCCTGGTGTTGGCAAAACAACCATTGCTAATATTATTGCCAATACTTTACAGCAACCATTCTATACCATCAGCGCTATTTCATCCGGTGTAAAAGAAATCCGGGAGATCATTGAAGAATCGAAAGAAAAAAAAGCCGTGATCCTTTTCATTGATGAGATACATCGCTTCAACAAAGGCCAGCAGGATGCGCTGTTGGGTGCCGTGGAAAAAGGTATCATTACACTCATCGGTGCTACAACGGAAAACCCTTCTTTTGAAGTGAACAGTGCATTGCTAAGCCGTTGCCAGGTATATGTGTTAAAAGGACTTGATGAAAACGATCTTAAAAACTTACTTAAGATTGCGCTGGAAAAGGACGAATTGCTGCACAAGAAAAATATCGAATTAAAAGAAACGGCTGCACTCATAAATATTTCGGGTGGTGACGCAAGAAAGTTGCTGAACCTATTGGAGTTGGTTACTGATACGCTGGGTAATAATTCAACTATTACCGATAATGCAGTAATGGAAATTGCCCAGCAACGGATCGCGTTGTATGATAAAAAAGGCGAACAGCATTACGATATCATCTCAGCATTTATAAAAAGTATGCGGGGCAGCGATCCAAACGCAGCTGTATATTGGCTTGCAAGAATGATAGAAGCCGGTGAAGATGTAAAATTCATTGCACGCCGCATGCTCATTTTTGCCAGTGAAGATATCGGCAATGCCAACCCTAATGCATTGTTGCTGGCCAATAATACTTTCCAGGCGGTGAATGTGATCGGCTATCCCGAGAGCAGGATCATCTTATCGCAGTGTGCTATTTACCTGGCGGCTTCTGCAAAAAGCAATGCATCCTATATGGCCATCGCCGGTGCACTTGATGCTGTAAGAACCGGCGGCGACCTTCCTGTTCCATTGCACCTTCGCAATGCGCCTACCAAAATGATGAAGCAAATGGATTATGGCAAGGATTATAAATATGCGCACAGTTATGAAAATAATTTTGTGCTCCAGCAATTCCTACCGGATAAACTTGACGGAACAAGATTTTACTCACCACAGAAAAATGCAAGAGAAGAAGAGCTTCGCAAATTCCTGAAAGAAAAATGGAAGGATAAATATGACTACTAAAAAAGACATTGAAACCCGGCAGGATATTGAAGCATTCTTAATAGCATTTTACGAAAAAGTAAAGACAGATAAAACCATCGGCATCATATTTACTGAGATTGTTGCGATTGACTGGAAACAGCATATACGACTCATTGCAGATTTCTGGGAAAGCATTTTACTGGATAACCCGGTTTATAAAAAAAATGCTATGGAAGTCCATTATGCTTTGAACCGCATTTTTCCCCTGAAGCAAAAACATTTTGATGCATGGCTTGTTAGCTTCAACGACACACTGGATAAAATGTATGCAGGCGACAAAACTGAACTTGCAAAAAAAAGAGCCTTGTCTATTGCAATGCTTATGGAACATAAAATGAATAATTCTCAAAGCGATACTTCAATCATATGATAGAACTCAACTGGCAATACAGCAATTTTTATGAACTCTCGGCTGAAGATCTTTACACGATCCTCAAACTCCGAAGCGAGGTTTTCGTCGTAGAACAAAACTGCGCTTACCTGGATATGGATGATAAGGACCAGGATTCTTTTCATTTATCCGGATGGGATGGAAACCAACTCGTAGCTTATGCCCGCATTTTACCCCCCGGACTTGCATTTGACGAGGCCAGTATTGGCAGAGTGGTTACAAATCCACGCTATCGAAAAACCGGTTCCGGGCGTGTATTAATGGCACATGCCATTGAAAAGACACTTGCTCAATTTATGGTTGCTGAGATCAAAATAGGCGCTCAGTTATACCTGTTGGCTTTTTATACTTCGCTTGGCTTTAAGCAATCGGGCCCCGAATACCTGGAAGACGGTATCCCCCATGTGGAAATGAGCCTATCAAAAAACTGATCTCAAAGACAATATTTCATCAAGGCAATCGTTTAGTTGGAGTATAGCAAGTAATTGCGTACCATTTTATCCAATTCTCTTGAAAGACTAAACTGATCCTGATGAAATCATCTTTACGCACTGCTGTTTATAAAACGCTGTTGCTGTTTTTTCTAAGCTTCACGTTGTATTCTTACACATATTCACAACATTTTGGTTTTGAAACGGGCAAGGTTAAATGGGAAGCCGGGTTAAATTTCGGACCAACATTTTTCCTCGGCGATCTCGGCGGTAATGCCGGTTATGGTACCCATTTTATCAAAGACGTAAACCTGGAACTTACAAAATTAATGAAGGGTGTTTTCATCTCAGCTTATCCAACTGACTGGTTGGGTATAAGGGTAGCGGCTCAATATACTTATGTAGCAGGAAGAGATAATATCATCAATACAAATGGCGTGAATGAGTTGTGGAGAAAGCAGCGCAACCTTGATTTCAGAAGCGACGTATGGGAAGCGTATGCTGCATTGGAGATTTTCCCAATGTCATTTCTTCACAGGAACGAGGAGTATGATTATGAGCCGCTGCTGAAGCCTTATGGCTTTATCGGTGTAGGAATTTTTCATTTCGATCCTGAAGGCTCTATTACAGATGCGAATGGTAATAAAACCTGGTACAAGCTTCATCCGCTGAGTACCGAAGGAGAGGGCTTTGCCGAATACCCAGACAAAAAACCTTATTCACTTACCCAGATAAACATCCCAATGGGATTGGGTATAAAAGTGAGAGTGAGTCCAAGGGTTACCCTAAGCCCCGAATTACTTTACCGCAAAACATTCACAGACTATATAGATGATGTGAGCACGACTTATATTGATCCGCATTTTTTTGATGTACACTTATCACCCGAAAATGCTGCCATTGCAAGGAAGATACATGATAAAACAGTGGGTATTGTAACGCCTGGTATCAATCGTTATGAGCCTGGTACACAAAGAGGACAGCCAAGAAATATGGATGCTTACTTTTCATTTGTTCTGAAACTGGGAATAAGGTTGGGTGATTCCAGCAGCCCGGATGACAGGAGGGCAAAAAGACAAACAAGGTGCCCGCATTATTATTGACCGGTTAAAAATAAAGCATGAAGATCTGTTTCAATTTATTTCCGCCAACGCAGAAACTGGCAGCAATATTAATCGGGATACTGCTTATCAGTTCTTATACAAAACTGAAAGCAGCAAATAAATTGAATAATTACAATAATACCACCCAGGCTTTTATGAAGGCCAGGGGAAATGAACCGGTTGCAAAGGCAGGTTCGGTTAAACAACATAACAGCGCATCTGCTTATTTCCCGGAGAAATAAAAAAGATAAACTGTTTGAAATTGAAACGCTTGAGTATGATTGATAGATCAGGTAAGTGCAAAGTATATAATAGAAGGTAACCCCCGGAAAACGACGCGTATTTTTATACCGATGTTTACCCCTGAAACCACAAGAATAACTTCGTTATTATACTTTGCCTTGCTTTTAAAACAACAACTCAATAAAAATAAATTATGAAGAATATGTAAAGTGCAAAGTATACGACTGAAGTACGTACAGTGCTCTGTATTCATACAGCATGCATACCCCTGAAATCACAAAATTTATTTCGTTAATATTCTTTGCCTTTATGTTTACGGTTGATTGAAAAGAGAATCCATGTTGCTAAGACGTGGGTTTTCTTTTTTTGGGAACGCTCAATTGCTTTTATCTAACTCCAACCCTCTTCAAAAAAGTGGGCGTAAGATTGGGAGAAAATTCGGGTAATTCGCTTTTTCAAATTCCAGTTATGAATTTATTTCAATTCCTGTTTCAGAAATTTAGCAGTAAAGCCTTCCTTTACATTCACCATTCCTTCCGGTGTGCCTTCATACAATACCATTCCGCCTGCAAAGCCGCCTTCAGGACCGATATCGATGATATGGTCTGCAACCTTTATCATATCAAGGTTGTGCTCAATCACCAAAACAGTATTTCCCCTGTCAACAAGTTTATTCAATACATCCAGTAAATGCTGTATATCCTGGAAATGAAGGCCTGTTGTAGGTTCATCCAATATATAAAATGTTTTGCCCGTATCTCTTTTCCCTAGTTCGGTTGCAAGTTTTACCCGTTGAGCTTCTCCCCCACTTAAGGTAACAGCACTTTGTCCGAGCGTAATATAACCAAGACCTACTTCCTGTAATACTTTTATTTTACGGTAGATAAAGGGAACTGCATTAAAAAATTCAACGGCATCATCAACAGTCATATCCAATACATCACTGATAGATTTTCCTTTATATCTTATTTCGAGTGTTTCACGATTGTATCTTTTGCCGTTACATTTCTCGCAATGTACATGCACATCTGGTAAAAAATTCATTTCTATTACACGCATGCCGCCGCCTTCACAAACATCACACCTGCCACTTTTTACATTGAAAGAAAAACGTCCTGCAGCATATCCCCTGATCTTTGCTTCAGGCACTGATGCAAACAATGTTCTGATATCTGTAAAGAAACCGCAATAAGTAGCTGGGTTGCTCCTCGGTGTTCTTCCAATCGGGCTTTGATCAATTTCAATAACCTTGTCAATTTGCTCGAGCCCCTTGATAGATTTATAAGGCAATGCCTGCCCTTTTGAATTATAACAAAATGCACTCAACAAAGGATACAAGGTTTCATTGATCAATGTTGATTTACCACTGCCGCTAACGCCTGTAACCAGTATCAGTTTTCCCAAAGGGAATTTTACAGAAACACCTTTTAGATTATTTCCCGAAGCGCCTTTTAGTTCTATGAATTTCCCATTCCCTTTCCTTCTTTCTTTCGGAACGGCGATACTTTTTTTACCGCTGAGGTATTGAGCCGTTTCGGAATTTGATCTCAATACTTCTGCCGGGGTTCCTGCTGAAACTACGCTTCCCCCATGTGTACCGGCTTTTGGACCAATATCAATGAGGTGATCCGCAGCCAGCATAATATCTTTATCATGTTCCACAACGAGTACACTGTTGCCAATATCCCTTAGATTTTGCAGTGCAACGATCAGGCGTCTGTTGTCGCGTTGATGCAAACCAATACTTGGTTCATCCAATATATAAGTGATGCCCTGTAACTGCGACCCGATCTGCGTTGCAAGGCGGATACGTTGATACTCACCACCACTCAGGCTCCTCGAAGGACGATACAGTGTGAGGTAGGTAAGTCCAACATCCAATAAGAACTGCAGCCTTTCCCTTATTTCTTTTAAGATATCTTTTGCGATGATATTTTGTTTGTCGCTTAATCTTTTTTCTATTCCTTTAAACCAATCAGCCAGTATATTCAGATCCAGTTCACTCAGTTCCGCAATATTTTTTTCATCAACCTTGAACCACAAACTTTCTTTTCTCAACCTCGTTCCTTCACAGGTATCGCAAATTCTTAACTGCATAAATTTTTCTGCCCAGTCTCGGATAGCTTCACTTGTATTTACAGAGGCGAACCAGCGCTTTATCATATTCACCACCCCTTCATATGCAGTATCATAAAACCCCGCGTCGCTGCTTTGTATATCCATATCCACAGAATCGTTTGCAGTATCATCCGCTTCTTCTTTTCCGTACAACAAAACATTTAATGCTTTTTGGGAAAGGTCTTTTAAAGGTTTTTCTAAATTTATCTTATACTTTTTTGAAACCTGCTGAACCTGTTTAAATACATGTGCTTCCCGTTCTTCACCCAATGGAACGATGGCTCCATCCTTTACTGATAAGTTTTTATCAGGAATGATCGCATCCATATTTACCTGGTAAACTGTTCCCAACCCTTTACAGGTGGGACATGCACCGTAAGGAGAATTAAAAGAAAAAGCATTCGGCGATGGCTCTTCGTAACTGATGCCGGTATCTATACACATCAGCTGTTTGCTGTACTGCGCAATTTTATTATCGTCGTTGATCAGGAGAAATAAAAGGTCGTTTCCCATTTGCAGTGTTTTCTGAACGCTTTGGCTTAGCCGCAATTTCATATCATCTGTAACCTGCAGCCTGTCTACCACCACTTCAATATCATGGATCTTATACCTATCAAGCTGCATACGCGGAGTAAGGTCCAGCACCTCGCCATCCACCCGTACTTTTAGAAACCCTTTCTTTCGGACATCTTCAAAAAGTTCCCGGTAATGGCCTTTTCGGCCACGTACCAGCGGTGCCAGTAAGCTTATCTTTTTGTTATTATATTTTTTAAAGATGGATTGAACGATCTCTTCTTCGCTGAACTTAACCATCTTTTTCCCTGTATTGTAGCTGTAAGCCTCACCTACACGTGCATATAATAAACGCAGAAAATCGTAGATCTCTGTAATTGTTCCAACCGTACTTCGTGGATTTTTATTTGTTGTTTTCTGTTCAATGGAAATTACCGGAGATAGGCCGGTTATCTTATCAACATCGGGACGTTCCATATCACCCACAAACTGGCGGGCATAGGCTGAAAAACTTTCCATATATCGCCGCTGGCCTTCATTGTAAATAGTATCGAATGCAAGAGATGATTTACCGCTCCCGCTTACCCCTGTAAATACAACCAACTTATTTTTCGGAATGGAAATATCAATGTTTTTGAGGTTGTGCTCTCTTGCACCAAACACTTCTATAAATTCATCCGTCTTTCTTAAAACTGAGCCTTGCACTTTTTTTCTAGCCATTATTTTGTCCCTTACAGCAAAGATACAAACAAAAAGCAGGCCTCTTTCCCAATGAAAATATAATCATTTGTTGAAGGATTTGATACATTTGCAGCCTAGCAATACCACAACCTATGTTCGGAAATTTATTTGGCAAAAAAGAAGACGATGCTGTTGATCATGTTTTCAAAGACAGGGCATATATGAGTTGCCGTGCCAAAATGAAAGCCATTGCAACACTTGCAAAGAATGACGAAGTTTTTATATTTATCGCCTGGTTTGATGATACTGCAAAACAATTCAGGAGTTATTTTGCCGAGAATGGTATTGGTGAAGACAGGATCGTTGAAGCACAACAATTTCACACACACCAGCTTACCAAACAAAAACCCGTATTTGTAGAACATTACCCCCTGCATTCAAAAGAAAAAACTTTTGTCAGCGGTTGGGATCAAAAAAACATACTTGTTTACAGTGCCATGGATGAACCGCTGTTCAAACATTTTGGAAGTGAAAAAATCATTCCCATGATGAAGCTGATGGGCATGAAAGAAGAAGAAGTAATTGAACACAATATGGTTAGCAAATCCATTATTAAGGGACAACAGAAAATTGAAGAGCAGGTTACCCTTGAACAAAATGCTTCTTCGCAGGCTGCATGGATGGAGCGAAATCTTAAATAAGAAAAAAATATTTTACTCCCTGTAATTCAATACAACAAAGAATTCTAAAGCTCTCCCAGCCTAAAATTAATTCGTATTGGCAAAAGATTATATTGATCCACAGCATTCCTGCTGATCCATTAACAGGTTCCCTTAGTGTACCTATTTATCAAACTTCAACCTATATGCAGGAGTCGCCAGACGTAAACAAGGGTTATGATTATGCACACATTAATAATCTAACCCGCGGCACACTGGAAGATGTAATTGCAAAACTTGAAAAAGGCGCTGTAGGTATTGCATTCGGCAGCGGGATTGCAGCCATTGATGCCGTAGTAAAATTATTATAAGCCGGTGATTAAATATTAGCGGTAGATTACATTTATGGCGGTGCATTCCGGCTTTTCGCACATATCCAGGAGAAATTTGGTATCAAAAAAAATTATTTTGATACAACCAATACAGAAAATGTTTTCCAGGCGCTTACACCTAATACAAAACTTATCTGGCTGGAAACCCCTACCAATCGAACTTTAAAAATAAGTGATATACGGGCCTTTGCACAGGTTGCAAAGGCACATGGGTGTTTACTTTGCGTGGATAATATTTTTGCATCACCCGCCTTACAACAGCCTCTCACGCCGGGAGCTGATCTTGTAATACACAGTGCCACTAAATATTTAGCCGTACACAGTGATCTGATTGCCGGACTTGTTGTAGCAAAAGAAAAAGCAATCGGCGAAAAAATTAAATTCATACAACATGCAAGTGGTGCCGTACTTGCCCCTTTCGACAGCTGGCTGCTGATACGAGGCATTGAATCACTTCCGCTATGCATTCAATAATATTGCCGCAACGCACAGGCCGTTGCTGGGTATTTAGAAACACATCCTGCTGTCGACAAGGTTTTTATCCAGGTTTAAAAACGCATCTTAATCATGCTATAGCTAAAAAACAAAGCAAAGGTTTCGGTGGCATTGTATCCTTTAGATTGATAAATGATACTGAAGAAGCCGCTACTGAATTCGTGTGCAGTACAAAATATTTTAAACTGGCCGAAAGCCTGGGTGGAGTAAAAAGCCTGCTTTGCCATCCTGCGCAAATGACGCACAAAAGTATCCCGGCAGAAAAACGTAGAACCTCAGGCCTTGCCGATAGTTTGATAAGATTAAGCGTAAGATTGGAAGAAGTTGAATATCTTATCGCAGATCTTGAACAGGCATCCCTCGAAATAAAAATTTAAAATTCAAAACAAAAAAGTTTAAAAGATCCGGTACTAATTAATATTCATTGATAATACGGGCAATTTGAACAGGACCTGGAAACATTCATTTGAAATAAATAACACTATGAGCTTAATAAATAAACCAATAACCCACCTGGGCAGCAAACCATTAAACATCGGTCTCTTCGGCTATGGAGTTGTTGGCAAATGGCTGTTTGATTTATTGCATGAGATCAGTTCCCTGAATGCAACCATTTAAAAGATATGTATCAGGTCTGCATCAAAAAAAGAAGCATTTCGGCTGAAAATTTCACAACCGATGCAGCTGAATTACTTAATGATAAAAATATAATGTAATTGTAGAACTGACCGACGATGCAGCTGCAGCCTTTAAAATTTAAAAAAAAGCATTGCAAAATGAAAAAGCATTAGTAAGCGCCAATAAAAAATGATCGCGGCACATTTACAAGAACTGCTGCAATTTCAACATGCATACAATGGGGCTTTTTTTATATGAAGCAGCCTGTTGCGTCAGTATTTCCATCATCAGGAACCTGGAAGAATAATATAACAATGATCTGCTGAAAGCAGGGAAATGGATCATCAACGGTTCAACGAATTTTATACTTACTAAAATAGCAGATGAAGAACTATCGTTCAAAGAGGTATTTTTGATGGCACAGCAGCTTGGTTTTGCAGAAAACAACCTGGTACTCGATGTAAAAGGGTTTGATGCCGTGAATAAATTAACCATTCTTACGATGCATTCATTGGGCGTATTTAATAACCCGGCGATTTTATTTTTAGCGGTATAGATTCTATAACAAAGTCTGATAGTACTTATGCCTGGGAAAAAAACTTAGGCAGCAGGTCAGTTGCGCAGGCCAAAAGATTATCCAATTGCAAACTGGCTGCATTTGTTCTACCGCAATTCGTTGAGAGAGGAGATGATCTACATAGGGTTAAAAATGAATTCAATGCATTGATAACGGAAAGTAGTATTGCAGATAAACAGTTCTTCAAGGCCAGGGGTGCCGGTGCTTTTCCTAAGGCAGCAGCTGTATTGAGTGATATTGCAGCATTAAGATATGATTACCGGTGTGAAGATAAAAAATTACAAGCCGCTTCCGGCATCAAATTAACCAATGATTATTACCTGACGGTATATATTGGTGCTGCTGATATTATTAAAATAGTGACCGATGACCTTGAATGGATTGAAGAATGCCGCAATGATCTCCATTGCAGCAGTGCAGTGGCTGTCACCCATGCCGAAAAATTGTTCAACAATAATTGGTGGAAGCAAAATGCTGTATCACTTATCTTATTACCCGAACCAATCATTGAAAATATCGATGACCAGCTGATGAGAAAAAAAACTGGAATTGGCTGTTGTCAATTAATATCACCTGATCCACCACTTTTCCTGTAAAAAACTATAGAACACAAACTGTGATCCAATCATAAGAAATGTAACTGTATAAAAAAGTCTTTTGTTGTTGTTTGTAAATGCCCATGACTTAGGTTGGTATTTTAAGTTCTTAGTTCAACACTATTTATAAATATATAATGCCGGAACACTGTGGCTTATGTAGAACATTTTCCGCAAGAAATGAGAAAATTTCTACTGAAAGAAAGGGCTTTTATACCATCAGGCGACCATACCATATAAAAATGGCTGATAATCAATACTGGCGTAGTAGTTGATTCTTTTGAAGTGAACCTTTAAAAAAATTAACTATGACAAAAAATT
This sequence comes from Chitinophagales bacterium, assembly GCA_038207305.1. Taxonomy (GTDB): domain Bacteria; phylum Bacteroidota; class Bacteroidia; order Chitinophagales; family Chitinophagaceae; genus Ferruginibacter. Next base: position 69,142 of record JBBQZY010000009.1, on the reverse strand, counting down.
ACGGGCAACGTTACTATTATGTAGTATCAATGGTACTAGCCTTCATTTTATTATTCCTTCAGCAATACAGTTTTGCACAGGATACACTTGTTACTTCCAAAACAACCACATCCTCTTCGGTTACTACCGAGAATCAGTGGTATATGCAACCTTGGGCATGGATCGCAGGTGGGGTAGTATTACTAATTGTTTTGATAGCATTATTCAGCGGCGGCAAAAAAGAAAGCAGGACAGACAGGGTGATCGTTACAAAAACTGTAAGATCAGAAACTGATATTTAAACGAAAACCTAAAATTAAAATCATAACGCATGGCTATCAATGAAAAATTAATAGAAGTATTAAATGATCTTACCCAGATTAACAATGACAGGGTGGAGGGATATGAAAAAGCTGCAGAAGAAACAAAGCTGGCAGATGTTGATCTGCAGGGATTGTTTCATCGCTATGCAGATGATAGCCGCAGGTTTTCTGCTGCATTAACCACAGAAGTGTTACGGCTTGGTGGAAAGGCAACAAAAGATACCACCAGCCTCGGAAAGATCTACCGCGTATGGATGGATCTTAAAGCATCATTTACCGGGCAAAGCAGGCAGACTATTCTTGAATCATGCGAATACGGTGAAGACGCAGCACAGAAAGCGTACAGGGATGCACTTGCTTCTGATGCAGAGATCGACGCAACTACACGCCAACTCATTACCTCCCAGCAGGCGGATCTTAAGTCAGCGCACGGTACTGTAAAAAAATACAGGGATATGCGTAAAGTGCTGGCTTAAACAATATCAATCATAAACTGCAGGGTTGGCTGAATGGTCAACCCTTTTCGTGTAAAAGCTCCGGTAAAAAAGCTACCTTACTATTTAAAAAAAGATGAAAATAATTTCTCCGAAAATACATGCTGTGCTCGATTATTTAGTAGTCATCTTTCTATTGGCATCGCCAACTATTTTTAATATGGGAGAAAGGTCAGGCAATTTTACATACGCACTTGCAGTAATCCATTTTCTATTAACGATACTCACCCGCTTTGAATTCGGCCTTATCAAAATAATTCCACTTCCATTGCATGGCATCATCGAATTCTTTGTTGCAATAGCGCTTGTATTCGTTTCCTTTTGGTTCAACAAGAATGGGGATACAGTGGGCTATTATTTTTACCTATATTTCGCTTTAGCGATCCTGCTGGTATTTACCATCACAGATTACAAAAGACCGAAATAACCTATATCAATGAATGATGGTCAAAGTTCCCTTTTGAGTTACCGGAAGAAAATTATTCAGGCTGTAAGTTGCGATCCACACAAACACCTGGGTTTGTTGAATTTTTCCTTTATAAGTGCCATCCCATTTTTTATAAGGATCTGTTGACGAGAATATTACTTCACCCCAGCGCCCATATACAGTCAATTTATAATTTTTTAAAGCCGCTAAATTATTTCCGAGCGGGCCAAAATTTTCGTTCCTCGTATCATTACCCGGCGTAAATGCAGAAGGAAAATAAATGTCAGAACAATCGGCCGTAATTTTTACACTTGCAAAACCGGTGCATCCATCATTGTCGGTAACTGTTACAGAATAAGTTCCTGATGTTGATGCACTAAATGTTGAAGCACTGCTGTTATCCTGCCATTTGTAAGAAGCAAAATTTCCGGGGTTTAGCAAAATTATCTGGCCCGGGCAAATAGGTTTATCACCCCCGAGGTTTGCAGCAACATTGTTTGCAATATCTTTTATAACCAGGTTACTGGCAGCAGCTGCACAGCCATTCGCATCAGTAACCAATACTGAAAAATTACCCGCGCCAAGGTTACCAATACTACTTGTTATTGCTGTGTTTGACCACGCATAATTGTAGGGAATCGTTCCTCCGGCAACTGACGTATTGATAGTTCCATTGTTTAATCCGCATTTTGAATCTGTAAGTGTGGTACTTACAGCCAATAAAGCAGGTTGTGCAAGAATAACAGGCAGGGAAACACTACAGGTATTAGTTGCTGTGATGGTGACGGTATAAGTCGCAGCGGTGAGATTATTGATCGAAGGCGTTATTGCTGGCGGACTGTTATCCCAACTATAATTGTAAGAACCAGCAGGAGTTACCACAACCGTTATTGCACCGTTATTATCTCCATTGCATTTAAGGATCGTATTAATAACTGCCGTTGCATTGATAACCTTAATGGACTTTGCTACAACGATAGAAGGTCCGGCAACAAAACTTGTTGTAAGGCTCACAGTATAACTGCCCGGTGCAGAAAAAGTATGACCAGGATTGTCAAGTGTGGAGCTGTTATTTGCGCCAGAACCAGTATCGCCAAAATCCCACAATACGCCTGTTTTACAACCAACAGAACTACTGCTGAATGATACCATACTGCCCACAGTACAGGTATAAATATAATCGGCTGTATTAACCGGGGCTTCATCAATATGTACGTCATCAATGGCAAAGCCATCAAAGGCATTGCAGGTTAATCCAGCTGCAAAAACAAACCTGAAACTTACATTTGCAGAAGCTCCGATTGCCGTGAGGCTATGCCTTGCTGTTAGCCAGCCTCCGCTGCCCCCGCCACCTACGCAGGAACCCGAAGTAGGCTGGATATTCCCCGACCAGCCCGGTCCGGCCAAAAAATTAACCGGGTCGTAGTTATACCAATTTACACCCTGGCAATTGCTGTTCGAATTTATAGTACCCAGGGTAAGCCATGTTGCGCCGCCATCTGTAGAATATTGAAAAAGCACACCGTCATACCTGCGCTCCGTTTCCCAGAATATTTTAAATGATATTTCCGGGTTCGGCAAAGTGCTGAGATCAAAACATGGGCTTACCAGATATGAACTTCCGCTGTTGTATGAACTTCCCGACAACCCTCCCACCAGCCAGCATTTAGATCCTCCACCCGCTGCAGTGATGACTGGTTTAGATACGATCTGCCCCCATTCCCAATGCGCATTAGAACTTCTTACCCAATTACCATCACTTGCTTCAAAATTCTCATTGTATGGAAAAATACTGATAGGGGTTGTACATTGTGCATGCGAAAGCAGTTGTAGAAAACAACAGAAGAACAACAACAGAAAAATAAATGAATGTCTATTTACAAGCATGCTTCAGCCCTCATTTCAGAAGTTTGTAAAGCTATGATAAAGATGCCTAAAATGAATGAAATTGCATATATATTAACCAATCCCAACGCTTTTTAACAGAAGCACCAATATGGAAGAAATTCACCGGTATTTTATCATCAACAAGCCTTACAATATGGTATCGCAATTCATCAGCAGCCATGAGGTAGTTCTGTTGGGCGATCTTGATTATAATTTCCCCAATGGAACGCATGCGATCGGCAGGTTAGACAATCATTCCGAAGGATTATTGCTGCTTACGACGAATAAAAAAGTTACCCGATTGTTGTTCCTTGGAGATGAACCCCATGAAAGGGTTTACCTGGTGCAGGTAAATAATAAATTAAGCGACGATAACCTGGAAAATTTACGAACCGGTGTTTCAATTCGAATCAAGGGCGGTGAATTTTATAAAACGCCCGCCTGCAAAGTTTCGATCGTTGAAGAACCGGGGGAATTGTACAGCAATGCTGTGACCGATCCGGCGCATGGAGAACATGCATGGTTACTTATTACACTTGTTGAAGGGAAATTCCACCAGGTGAGAAAAATGATGGCGGCTGTACGGCATCGCTGCAAGCGGCTCATAAGGATCTCGATTGAAGATATTGTATTAGGAGAACTTGCACCGGGGCAGGTAAAAGAAATGGATGAAAAAGAATTCTTTAAAAAGCTGAGGATAAGATACTGATTCAGCCGGGAAGGCGTGAAGTCGATATAATCGTATCGTTAAATGTTTACTATTAGACGTCTTAACGACTTCCCGGCAAAAAATCATTTACAGTGCGAATTCTTACTCTCCTTCAATAAACTTGCTCAATTCTTCTTTACTGCTGTCGAAAGAAAAAACATCGTTCACTTTAAAAAAATTCTTTTGATCTGTTGTGCGTTTATAAACATACTTCGCAAAAACAAGTTTCGATTCTTCGAAACCAAAAAGGTTACAGATCTTCGCTACCTGCTCGCTTGAAAGACAGTTCTTTGATGAAATGCTTTTTGCTGTGGTAAGTTTTGTCTCTTCAAAACTGCCATTACCTATGGCTTTTAATGCAGCTGCAAAATCAGTTGAATTCATAGGCCATCCATTACAGGTTGAATTGGATGCATTTGTATTGCTACCAGAATTTGAAGAGTTGCTGGTTGTTGTAGTGGTCGTTGTACCCTCTGTATAAACAGGATCTGTAATATTTATATTCATACTGATACCGGGCGCATTTACATTTGCCGAAACGCCATTCGTAGTAGTAGTTGTAGTTGTTCTTACGGTGCCGCTGTTTTGTTGCACTTCAACAGGACTTCCATAATGATATACAAATACATTTGAAGGCGGAATATAGTCTTCCTGCACATCGATCGCAGAAAAGTAATTTAGTTTGGCTTTACGGGTTTTATCTTTTTTAATTTTATAAGTTACATCCTTCATCACGCCATCCGCATCTGCGATCATCAAATTATTTTTTGAAACAGGAGCGATCGTAGAATCTGCAAATATGATCCTTGCATTGTAATAGGGCTGTGGCAATTCCTCTAGCCGAAGGTTTGTCTGCGGAACATTGTTTTGTTTTTCACCATTCAGGATTAGAAAGAATTTGTCGCCATCTTCTGAAAAAATGGTAAGGTTTCCCTGCTTTTGCCTTTGAGCATTCAGTAGCAATGGCGCAGCCATGATCATTAATAATAAAAATTTTCTCATCATTGTAATTATTTGATCCGCAAATATAATAAAAAAGCCCTGCGGAAATTTGCGGTAAAAAACGTCAAAATGAGCCTGTTAGTATCTTTTGAAGATTAGAACTTTAGCCATCTTAGTTTTCATTTTTACACGATTAAGGTTACTTTTATAGGAGAAATGCTAATCTTTATAAAATGATCAGAAATTTACTTGCTGCCATAGTTTTTTCAATTCCTTTTTCAAGCGCATTTGCACAATTTGGTTTGTATGCTTCTGCGGCATACATAAAAACCAGTGGGACCAATTCATTTTATAACAATACGGCACCTGGACTGGGCCAGGATATCGGCGCTATAAGTTTCCAGGGGGTTAACCTGGGTGTTTTTGAACAAAATTCCGGCAACCTAAAATTGATCGGGTCGGAGATCAAGACCTTCAAAGGGGTTTCAGATAATGTTTGTTCAGGAACATTGAATTATACGGTTTATGTGTCTGGCTCAAGGCCGGCTTCCCCCATTTTTACGGCAATCAACCTGGACTTTTATTCCGATTGTTTTTCTCCAACCTGTAGTTCATTTTTCGGGTCTTATAACCTTGCGGCAGGGGGCGGTTGTTGCAGCGACCGGGATCAGAAATGGCAGCGCCCAGGATTTGGTAGCCCTGCAAATGTAGATCTCACCAATAACCTACCAGCAATCTATACGCTTGAGATCTACTATTCCTATACAGGGCAGGATGGCGGAAGCGGCTGTGTCACTACCAAATATGACAACAATAATAATAATCCAACCAATTATACTGCAGATTTCACCATAACAATACCAATACCCGTTAGCTTCGGCGAAGTCCGCATTGCCAATAATAGTGCTTATAATAATATTTCCTGGAATACCTATTCAGAATCAAATACCAATATTTTCCAGGTAGAACGGTCCGCTGATGGAATTAGCTTTTACAATGTCGGGCAGGTTGTTGCTGCAGGTTTTTCTGCCAGCCTTAGGAATTATGCATTCCGCGATACCAAACCGATTAGTGGCATTAATTATTACCGCGTGAAAATGCTGGAAGCGGATGGCAGATTTCAGTATTCCACTGTTGTAAAAACAACCAATAAGATAACCGGTAAGTGGAGTTTTTCGGTAAACCAGGGCAAGGAGCAAATTCGACTGGCAGGGATTGAGAACGGGGATGAGATAAATATATTCAACCCGGCAGGCATAAGAGTGTTTGGTGGCAGGTCAAATACCAATACCCTAATTGTTAGCACCAGGAATATCACCAGCGGCGTCTACTTCATTAAAATTACAGGCAATAAAGGCTCAGCAGTGCAACAAATTATCGTCAATCATTAGACAAGAATAGTTAAATCGCCCTTTGCTTTAGAAATCTTTATTACTGAGTTTTTTTCGTATTATAAAATTTTTACCTGTGGGCAATTATTCAATAGCTCCGGTCGTTATTTAAGTAGTAATATCCTTTACGCTAATAACAAATCCAATTGCTATGCTTAAGACCATCAAAGCAACCCTGCTTATTACTTTCCAAAGAGTTAAGATCGCCTCACTGAAAAATAAGATCCGCAGAATGGAGCGTTCTTCTTACCTCAATCTTTCTGAAAGAATTGAATTAAGAGATGCGATCAATTCATTGCAAGCCATAGAAGGCAGTTATCACAATTCGGCTATGTTTTCTATGTAAGAAATTTATTCATTTAGTATTTTTCGTACCGTTCCATACATAACTTCGGCGCCTGTTGCCAGGTCATCGTATGATGCATATTCCAATGGATTGTGGCTTATGCCATCCTTACAGCGAACGAATATCATCCCGTAATCGCATGCATAAGACAATGCCAGGGCATCATGAAAAGGCCCGCTCATCAATTCAGGCGCATCTAAATTCAAGGCTTTGCATTCATTGTGTATGATCTCCTTTATCCAATCAGCACAATAGCGGGGTTCACTGTTGGTATCTTCCGAGATCTCATAACTAAGCTGGCGTTTCTTTGTGATCGATTCAATACGATCCCTCAATTGTTTTTCATAACGGTTACGCCTGTCGAGGTCTATATCTCTCAGATCTACCGTAAACACGGCTTCCTCCGCAATAATATTTCTGCTTGCCGGGAATACATTGATCGTTGCAACAGTACCAACGGTAGGGTTTCCTGGAACCTGCGTTGCGATCTCGTTCACCGCAACAATGATCTCAGCCGCTCCAAGCAACGCATCCTTACGTAATTGCATTGGAACTGAACCGGTATGTCCGGCCATACCTTTCAATTTCACGGTAAGCCATAGTGGCCCTGAAATTCCTGATACCACTCCTATTGATTTGTTTGCAAGATCTAACACCGGGCCCTGTTCAATATGCAACTCCAAAAAGCAAAAAATACTTCCCGGCATATATTCCGATTCGTTGAATTTTGTTGGATCACAGCCAAAATCGATGAGTGCCTGCTCACGGGTTATGCCATCCTGATCAGTTCTTCGCAATTCTCCTTCTTCTAATTTTCCTAAAATTCCTCTCGATCCGAAAAGGCCTTTTGTAAAACGCCACCCCTCTTCATCAGCGAAAGAAATCACTTCAATGCTTCTTTCCGGCATAATGCCGTTTTCATGCAGCGTTTTTACTACTTCAATTGCACACAATACACCTGCTACACCATCAAACCTGCCGCCATAAGGTTGGGAATCGAGGTGAGAGCCCATCATAAGTACCGGCAATGATGGATCTTTACCTTCCAGCCTCCCGATAAGATTTCCAAAATTGTCTATATGCGTTTTCATACCAGCTTGCTTCATCCAGGTGGCGGCCAGTTCAAAACCTTTTTTTTCCAATATGGTTAACGTTGGCCGGCAGGTTCCGGTATCACCTATCTTACCGATAATGCTCATGGCTTCGAAATGTTGTTGAAGCCGGTTTGGATTGATATTCACCTTTAAAAATTTTCGTAAATATATTGAATTCGCGGCTTCATACTAAAGGCAATTCATATCTTTAAGGCCCTAAAATTTTTACATGCGCATATTTTTATCCTTATTGACCGGACTTTTTTTTTCAGTAAATATAATGGCACAGCAAGCCAATGATGACATTGGCTGTATGGAAAAATGCAGTCATGACCATAGCAATACAGGCCGTGCACAACAGGTGCTTTACTATCAATATCCTTCAATGGATAAATACGATGTGAAATACCTTAAGCTGGATCTGAAAGCCGAAGCCGGAACCCGTTTCATGTCGGGCACTGCTAAAACGGTGGCCATCGCATTACAACCGCTCGATTCATTTATCACAGAATTGAAAAACAATATGATCGTTGATTCTGTTTACATCAACGGAACGAAAAGGACCTTTGAACACAGCTCAGATTTTGTGTATGTTCCTCTTTCGCCGGCATTACCTGCAGGCACAACCGTTACAGCCATATTTTATTACAATGGTACGACAGGTACAAGCGGTGTTTTTGCAGGAACGATTGCCAGTAACAACCTCACATATACTGCTACACTTTCTGAAAGTTACCAGGCCAGGGAATGGTTCCCGGCAAAACAGGTGCTGAGTGATAAAATAGATTCGGCAGATATTTGGGTTACTACAAGCGCTATCAATAAAGTTGGTTCAAATGGGCTACTCGTTGCCGTTGTGGATAGTCCGAACAGTAAAAAACAATACCAGTGGAAAAGCCGCTATCCCATGAATTATTATATGCCAAGTATCTCCATTGGAAATTACCAGGAATATAAAAATTATGCAAAGCCTGCGGCAATGGCACCTGATTCTATCCTGGTATTGAATTATATTTCTGATGACGATGTTTATTTTCTTTCGGTGAAAGCGAATTTAGATAAGACGCCTGCCTTCATTGAAAAATTCAGTGAGCTGTACGGATTGTATCCTTTTAAAAATGAAAAGTATGGGCATTCGCACGCATCCATAGGCGGTGGAATGGAACACCAGACCATGACAACTACCAGCAGTTTCAGTTCAACGTTGATCGCACATGAACTGGGCCATCAATGGTTCGGCGACAATGTTACCTGTGCCAGGTGGAATGATATCTGGGTGAATGAAGGATTTGCAAGTTATAGCGAATACCTGGCGATTGAAAAATTACCAGCTTTGTTTCCAACAACGAATCCTGCAGCTTACATGCTAAGCATACACAGCAATGTATTAAGCCAGCCCGGCGGAAGTGTATTTGTTCCGCAGTCATCGGTTTTCGACGAGAACAGGATATTCAGCGGCAGGCTCACTTACAATAAAGGATCTGCAATCATTCATAACCTTCGCTTTGAAATGCAGGATGATAACCTGTTTTTTCAAACGCTTAAGAATTATCAGCAATTGTATAAAAACAATGTTGCAACCGGTGACGATTTTAAACTGGTGGCTGAAACAACCTGCAGCAGAAGTTTTGGCGATTTCTTCAACCAATGGTATTATGGAGAAGGTTACCCTACTTTTAATATCACTTATATAAAGCAGGGTACCGACAGTATCATACTTGTTGTAAATGAAACAACCAGTTCACCTGCCATCACGCCGTTCTTCAAAGGTTTATACGAATTCAGGATCACTTCTGCACAGGGCGATACTGTTGTAAAAGCGAATGTGACTGCCAATAACCAGTTGTTCAAATTTCCTTATACTAAAACACCCAATGGCATCGTGGTAGACCCCAATAACTGGGTATTGAACAATACAGGGACGATAACCAATGGTGGTGTAGTACCTGTAAAACTATTGAGCTTTGACGTGCGTATAAATGATAATTGTACTGCCATGTTGAAATGGCGCACAACCGATGAACAGGATAGTAAACAATATGAAACTGAATACAGTAATGACGGAACAAATTTCATCAGTACAGGAACCATTGAAAGCAAAAATGTAACCACGGAATCTTCCTACCAATTCAATCAGTATTTATCGGCTTCAACTGTGCATTACTTCCGATTGAAAATAATAGATAAGGATGAAGGTTTTGTTTATAGCAATATCATAACATTGAACCGTACATGTGCAGGTTCACTTGCAGTGAATGTAACACCAAACCCTGTAACTGATCAATTGGCTTTAACGATCGTACAACCAATGGCTGGTAACACAACCATCCGGATATTTGATGCAAGAGGTGCGTTGATTTATAAAGATTCAAAAATGTTGAATGCAGGAGAGCACATACTGCGCTTAAATATCATGCAAAGATTTGGTGCAGGTACCTATATGGTCAGGGCTGAAAATGCCGCTCGATCAGTTAGTAAGAAGTTTATTAAAATGTAATTGGTTAACAACCCTATAAGGCATAGCATTGTGTAAGACTTATACACCGGTTAATAATATATACCCGGAGAAGCTGAAAATGAAGAGATCAAATAAAAATATGCAGCACTAACTGCTGCATATTACTTTCGATATTTTACTGCGATCTGTATTGGTTTTTTTATAGCAATTTTATACCCCCAATCCGCCAACCATTACCATTGATTCGTTGGCCATTTTTTGATTGAACTCCAGGGCTATTTGTTTGTGGTTAACTGTATCTACGATGGTACCAATCAAACAAAGTCCACCGGTAAATAAATACAGTATTCCCATTCCAATTTGTCCAACTACAAAACGCTGAATTCCTGCGGCGCATACAAACCCCAAAATGCAACAGATCAAAATGGTTTCAGTCTTTTTACGCTTGCCATTGTAAATAGAAATAAAAAGTTTCAGCTTGTCTTCTGAAAGATTTTTGGTGAGTTGTTGCAGGTAAGCCAGTTCATCAGGTTCTACTGCCGGAATAGTAGTAATTAATAGTTGGTTCATGATACGAGTTGTTTAGGGAGAAAAAATAATTGTTTGATTCTATGTAAGATAATGCCTACAGCAATAATGCCTATCGGGTGCTGTTGAAATGATGCTCCAAACTGGAGGTGCAATGCATAATGTATGGAATGCCCGATACCACAACCGGGGCACCAGGTTATTCCGAGCCAGTGAAAAAAACATAAAGATTGACCTGCACTACCCGCATTCATAAAGAACAATAAAAACAGGGCCGCTATCCAGAAACACAATTCCATATGTTTCAACAGCCATTGTTTTAAGTTCATCATACAGCTAATATAATTTTTTATTTCTATATTTTGTAAAATGAATGAAAACAGTATTTCCCCACAGGCGTTAAGGTATAAAGGAACACAAAGAGAGCTTTGTGCAGCTTTGAAACGCTCTGGTAAAAGATTAACCACGCTGAAAAAGTACAAGTGAGTGACACAACGATGATGCCATGAAATACCCGTGCATGCAAAAAAATTAATGATCATTCAATGGCAGTCCCTTTGCCTGCCATTCTTTCCAGTTTATATATTCTGGGGCAACACGATGCTCTTCCATTGTAATGCAACCTGTAACCGGGCACATAAGCTGGCAAAGATTGCATCCCACACATTCTTCTTCTTTTACAGTATATGTATTGTAAGGCTTACCGTATTCAAGTGCTATGGATTGGTGAGAAGTATCTTCGCAGGCAATATAACAAAGCCCGCAATGAATGCATTTATTCTGGTCTATTTTGGCAATATGATGATAGTTGATATCAAGGTCTTCCCAATGGGTAAGTGTTGGAACTGATTTCCCGATAAAATCATAAATGGTTGAGAAACCTTTTTCATCCATCCAGTTATTTAATCCTTCGCAAAGATCTTCAATGATACGGAAGCCGTGTTTCATGGCTGCAGTACAAACCTGTACAGAAGTGGAACCCAGTAACATGAACTCTGCAGCATCTTTCCAGGTGCTTATTCCGCCGATGCCCGAAATGGGAACTTTATTGGTGATATCATTCTTAGCGATCGTTGCTAAAAATTTCAATGCAATCGGTTTTACCGCGGGGCCACAATAACCACCATATACGCTCTTTCCCGCAACATAGGGATTGGGAACAAATGTATCGAGGTCGATGCCTGTTATAGATTGAATGGTATTGATCAAGGATAATGCGTTGGTACCTGCCTCAACAACTGCCTTACCCGTAGGCACAACCGAATGCACATTGGGCGTAAGTTTTGTAATAACAGGAATTGTTGCTACTTCCATCACCCATTCAACAACCATCTTTGCAATTTCAGGATCCTGTCCAACCGAAGCCCCCATACCTCTTTCAGTCATGCCATGCGGACAACCGAAATTTAATTCAAAACCATGGGCACCGGTATCTTGTACTTTCTTTATTAATTCATGCCAGCTGTTCTTGTCATTGTCGGCCATTAAAGAAACGATCATGGCACGATCTGGGAATTCCTTCAGGCATTCTTTTATTTCTTTTAAATTAATTTCTAATGGGCGATCGGAGATCAGTTCGATGTTATTAAAGCCCATTATCCTCGTACCGTTAAAATTTACTGCCGAGTAGCGTGAAGAAACATTTTTCACCTGTGAGCCAAGTGTCTTCCATACTACGCCACCCCATCCTGCTTCAAAAGCCCGGAGTACATTTATTTTTTTATCTGTCGGTGGTGCACTCGCAAGCCAGTAAGGATTTGGAGATTTGATGCCGAGGAAGTTTGTACTTAAGTCTGCCATAATGTAAAGTTTTTTTTCACGCAAAGCCGCAAGGAAGCAAAGGTGCAAAGATTTTATAATTTATTCACTATTCGGTGTATCCCATCTTTAATGAGATTTACATTGAAATTTATTAATAAGCCCAATTTAATATCAGTTAGCTTTAAATAAGTTTGAACCTGCTTAAAATGCACCGGAGCAAGCAATTCAACCGATTTAAATTCTATGATCACTTTATCATCGATGATAAAATCTGCCCTAAAACCAATCTCCAATTTAATTTCTTCATGAACAAGCGGTATAGCTTCCTGTCTTTTAAATGGAATATTTGTTTTTATCCATTCGTAGTAAAATATTTCTTCGTACACAGATTCAAACAGGTCTGGACCAAACTTTGTATAGATTTTAAAACAAATATCCACTACCAATCTTGCAATATCGTTTTCCGTTAGCACGTCCTTTTCCTTTGCTACTTTGCGTCTTTGCGTGAAAACATTCCCAATATTGCTGCAGCTCCATCTTTACCAGCCTGAACTGCATCTACCACTTCTTTACCTCCATTCACGCAATCACCTCCCGCAAAAACGCGCGGTATACTTGTAGTTGCTTTGTCTTTCAGCACGATCTTACCATATTTGTTTTCCAATTGATTGCTGCCAACCAATTGTTCGTAAGGCATTTGCCCTGCAGCTTTAATAACCATGTCAACATCAATTATGAATTCCTCGCCGGTTGCAACAGGTGATCGTCTTCCACTTGCATCTGGTTCTCCCAGTTGCATTATTTCCGCTTTCAATCCTGTTACTTTTCCTTCCACACCCAACACTTCTTTTGGTGCAGCAAGCCAGATAATTTCACAACCATCGAGTTTTGCAATATTTAATTCAACTTCTGTGCAAGGCATTTCTTCCTTTGTACGACGATATAACATCGTTACTTCCTTTGCGCCCAAACGTTTTGCCTGGGTTGCTGCATCAATAGCAGTCATACCCATACCGATCACTGCAACTTTATCTCCCACCGGAATTTTATTAAAACCTTTGCTACGGATATCATAAATAAAATTGATGGCATCCACCACTGCTTCCATTTCTTCACCCGGTATATCCAGTTTCCTGGCGAGGCCGACACCAAATCCCAAATACACCGCATCAAATTGTTTTTGCAGCTCTTGCAACGATATATTTTTTCCGAGTTCCTGTTGATATTTAATTTCGATACCACCGATTGATAAAATATAATCCACTTCCTCCTTACAAAAATTCGGTGTTACTTTATAGGCAGCAATCCCGTATGTCATTAAACCGCCACCCTCTTTTTCTTTTTCATAGATCGTAACATCCACACCTTCTCTTGCCAATACATGCGCACAACTTAAACCCGCCGGACCTGCACCAATGATGGCAACTTTTTTCCCATTACTTTCTTTACGCCTGAATAATTGCCAGTTATTTGCCAATGCCTTTTCTGTTGAATAACGTTGAAGCTTAGCTATTGGTATTGCTTCTTCATCCATCAGGTTATATACGCAAGCGCCTTCACATAATTTTTCTACCGGGCAAACCTTGCTGCAACCTGCGCCCATGATATTGGATACAAAGATGGTATGCGCACTTCCTTTCAAATTATCAGTTGTAATTTGTTTGATGAATTTTGGCACGTCTATTCCGGTTGGACAACTTTTCATACAAGGTGCATCATAGCAGAATAAACACCTGTTTGCTTCTACCAATGCGGCATCAGCTGTTTCAAACGGCGGATGAATGTCGGAGAAATTCGTTTCGTATTCTTGTTTTGTTAAGCGGTTATTTTTTATAGACATTTTGTTATTTTAAATTTTGAATGCTGAGTTTTAAATGAATGCACCCATTTAAAATTCAACATTTAAAATAATTTATAGTTCTGTTATTTTACCATAAGTCTCAGGCCTTCTATCCCGGAAAAACTGCCATTTGCTTCTTACCTGTTCAATCAGATCAAGGTCGAATTCTGCAATGAGCAATTCATCTTTGTCTTCTGAAGCAGTTGCAAATATTTCTCCCAATGGATTTACAAAATAAGAAGTACCATAAAATTTTCCAAGATTCCAGGGAGCTTCTGTTCCAACCCGGTTTATGCATCCCATAAAATAACCATTGGCAACTGCATGCGCAGGTTGTTCAAGTTTCCATAAATATTGCGATTGTCCAACTGTTGTTGCTGAAGGATTGTAAACGATCTCTGCGCCATTCAATCCCAAACACCTTGCACCATCCGGAAAGTGGCGATCGTAACAAATGTACACGCCAATTTTTGCATACTTTGTTTGAAATACCGGGTAACCGAGGTTACCGGGCTTAAAGAAATATTTTTCCCAGAAACCGCCTGTATGGGGAATATGATTTTTCCTGTACTTACCAAGATAAGTTCCATCTGCATCAATTACCGCAGCAGTATTGTATAACACACCTGCCTGTTCTTTTTCATAAACAGGAACAATGATGACCATATTGTATTTTTTGGCATAAGCAGCCATGCGTTCTGTTGTTGGACCAGGAACTGTTTCTGCAGAAGCATACCATTTGCTATCCTGACCAGGACAGAAATAAGGTGTATTGAAAATTTCCTGGAAACACAATATCTGTACGCCTTTCTCACCGGCTTCTTCGATCAATGGAATGTGTTTCTGTACCATTGCTTCCAGTATTTCTTCAATGGTTCCTTCGCCTTCAGTTTTTGGAAGCGACATTTGGATGAGTCCTGATTTAATTATTCTCGCCATAAATATATTTTTGCCACGAATGCACGAATAAAAAAGAATTAAAATTTTTGCAGCAAATTATTCGTGCATTCGTGGCTATTTAAATTACCTGTGATACTTTATTCCGCTTTATAAATTTACCGTAACCTTTTTCTAATAAACATTTATTATCATCAATTGCAACTTGCCCTCTCAATAAAACTGTTTTCACTTTACCGGTAAGTTCCCATCCTTCATAACCACTGTAATCAACATTCATGTGATGCGTTTTTACCGATAAAGTATGTTTTTCATTGGGATCAAAGATCAGAATGTCTGCATCACTCCCAACAGCAATCGTTCCTTTTCTTGGGAACATACCAAATATCTTTGCTGGATTGGTGCATGCAACTTCTACATACTTATTCAAACTAATTTTATTTTTTGCAACACCTTCGCTGTATAATAATTCCATCCTGTTCTCAATGGCCGGATGTCCATTGGGTATTTTTGAAAAATCATCTTTCCCCATTAGTTTCTGCTCCCACATAAAAGGACAATGATCTGTTGCCACCACATTTACCAATCCCTGGTTGATTCCGGCCCACAATGTCTGCTGGTCTTTCTTTTCACGCAATGGCGGACTCATCACCCACTTAGCTCCTTCAAAATCATTTTCATATAAAGAGGCATCCAGGATCAAATATTGAATGCAGGTTTCAACAAATGTTTTTTGATTTCTTTTCGTTGCATTGCGCACTGCATTCAGCGCACCTTCGCAGGTAAGGTGTACAATATAACCCGGGCAGCCGGTATAATTCGTCATATCAACAAAACGTTCACTGGCTTCGGCTTCGGTAACTTCAGGCTGAGACAGATAATGGTAAAGCGGTGATAATTTACCTTCTTCTTTATGCTTTTGAATAAGGTAATCGATCATGTCGCCATTGGTTGCGTGCACATTGATAAGCCCACCATGTTTTTTTACCTCTTCCATTAAACCAATCATTTGACGATCATCAATCATCAAAGCGCCTTTGTATGCCATGAATGTTTTAAAAGAAGTGATGCCTTCTTTCTCGATAAAATCTTTGATCTCTTTCCTGGTATCTTCATTAAAGTCAGTAACGGCCATGTGAAAACTATAATCGCCTACGCAATTATCATTGGAACGTGTTTGCCATTCTTCAAGTGCAGCACGTAAAGAATTCCCCTGTTTCTGTAAAATAAAATCCATCACCATCGTGGTACCGCCATACAATGCAGCCCGGGTTCCTGTTTCATAATTATCACTGGAAAATGTTCCCATGAAGGGCATATCCAAATGTACATGCGGATCAATACCGCCGGGCATTACCAATTTCCCTGAAGCATCAATTTCCTTAGCTGCTTTTACATTTAAATTTTTACCGATAGCAGCAATCGTTTCGCCTTCGATAAAAACATCTGCGATGTAATCATCAGTGGCGGTAATAACTCTGCCGTTTTTAATTAGAATGCTCATTTTTTTATATTTTTTACCCTAAGGGTGGCGTTGATTTATTTCCTTTTCATTAGTATCCAATAAATAATTCCACTAACAGTAAAACCGACAAACCAAGCATAATTATACATTCCTGTTATCCATGAAGACATTGAGTTTGCATCCAACACTTTTATAGCAACTAAAAACCCTGGTATGTTTGGAAGAATACCCAGTATCAATGCCAGCATTGCATTGTAATTGAATCCCTTGTTGTAACCATATACTCCCACGTGTGAATAGAGATCTGCTTCAACAAGCTTTTTTTTACGAATAAAAAAATAATCCACGATCATAATTCCACCAACTGGCCCTAGTAAACTTGAATACGCAATTAACCAGGTAAAAATATAGCCGTTGGGATCTGCAATTAATTTCCACGGAAATATTAACACACCAATAATGCCTGTAATGTAGCCACCGGTTCTGAAATTTATCTTTTGTGGTGCCAGGTTTGAAAAATCATTTGCAGGACTTACAATATTCGCTGCAATATTTGTTGCTAATGTTGAAATAATGATACCAATCATTGCAATCGTTACCATAAGTTTACTGTCGAACCTTCCTGCAAGTTTTACAATATCCCATTCTGTTTGTCCGTAGATGATAGCCGTTGCAGAAGTCACGATCACACCAACAAAAGCAAAGAAGGTCATTGATGGTGGCAAACCAATTATTTGCCCGTTCACTTGTGCTTTTTGACTTTTTGCATACCTGGTAAAATCAGGAATATTTAAAGAAAGGGTTGCCCAGAAGCCAACCATGCCCGTTAGTGCAGGAAAAAAATAGTGCCAGAAATCTGCACTCGTTGCAAACTTAGAAGGCTGACTTAGGATCGGCCCCAGTCCTTTTGCCGCCCAGATGGCCCATATCAATAAAGCCAATGCTGCAACCGGCAAAAAAAAAGCTTTGAATATAAGTAGTTTTTTGATACTGTCTACGCCCAGGTAAACGATGAACATATTCAGCGCCCAGAAAACAAGGAAGCAGAGCATTGGTAGTGCCTGTGGAAAAAGTGAGCTGTTGTCTATTTCTGCCAATGATGGTATCCAGGCACGTAGAATATTATACAAGGAAGCGCCCCCGATCCATGTTTGAATGCCGAACCAACCACATGCAACGATCGCCCTCAGCATTGCAGGAATGTTTGCGCCTTTTGTTCCAAAACTTACCCTTACTAAAACAGGAAATGGAATACCATATTTTGCACCTGCATGCCCGTTCAATATCATTGGAATTAATACAATGCAGTTTCCAAGAAAGATCGTTAATATCGCCTGCCACCAGTTCATTCCACCGCCGATCAAAGAACTTGCAAGCATATAGGTTGGAATACATAAACTCATGCTGATCCACAACGCGGCATAATTCCAGGTACCCCAGGTCCGCTTGTTTTGCGGAATGGGAGCAAGGTCTTCGTTGTATAGAGAACTGTTGATACTAGTTTCAGTCATATTAATAATTATGAATTTAGAATGATGAATTATGAATGGCCAGAAACATTTCATTCATAATTCGTCACTCATAATTCTACATTATATTTTCATCTGCAATTTTAATCGCTTCACTAATTATTGCAAGCCCTTCATCGATCTGTTCCTTTGTAACACACAATGGCGGTGCAATGAATATATAACTCCAGCGTACAAAAGTGTACATGCCCAGTTCTTTAATTTTGGCAGCAACTTTATTCATAACAAGCATTTCCTCGGGTTTTGCATTAAATGGTGCCATTGGTTCTTTGGTTGTGCGGTTCTTTACCAATTCAATGCAACCCAACAACCCTGTTGTCCTGAAATTTCCAATAGAAGGGTGTTTCAGTTTTAATAACTCAACTTGCTCAGATACATATTTACCCATGGCTGCAGCGTTTTCGATCAGGCCATCATCTTCGTATATCTTCAAGGTTTCCAAAGCGGCGGCACAACTAACAGGATGTGCTGAATAAGTTAACCCAAGCGCCAGCATAGTATCATCATACTTCGCGGCGATCTTATCAGATACCATTAAACATCCAAAAGGCAAATAACCACAGGTTAACCCCTTTGCCATACAGATCATATCAGGAATGATTCCATGATTCTCAAAACCAAACCATTTACCTGTGCGGCCAAAGCCACTCATTACTTCATCCATTATTAGTAAGATGCCATGTTTGTTGCATAATTCTCTTACAGCTTTTAAATATCCAACGGGATATTGCAGGCAACCGGATGAACCTGATTCGCCTTCCAATAATATTGCGGCAATATTTGCAGGACCTTCATAAGTGATCATTCGTTCTAATTGTGCAACCGTTTCTTTTAACAGGTTTTCTTCACCATATTCCCAGCGATATAAATAGGGAAGATCGAAATGCACGAAGTTTGGTGCCTGTTGTGCATCAGCCGGAATCCTTCGTGGATCGCCACTTGCTGAGATGGCGCCAATAGAAGCTCCATGATAAGATTGATAACGGCTAAGTATTTTATGCCTTCCTGTATACAATCTTGCCAATTTAATGGCATTTTCAATAGAGGTTGCACCACACAA
Source organism: Chitinophagales bacterium (assembly GCA_038207305.1). Classification (GTDB taxonomy): domain Bacteria; phylum Bacteroidota; class Bacteroidia; order Chitinophagales; family Chitinophagaceae; genus Ferruginibacter. The sequence continues at coordinate 50,012 of JBBQZY010000009.1, read as the reverse complement.
AGTAAAGAATGCTTTGTTGAGATCACCGGGACATATTTCCGCTAACTTCTTTCCCAGTTCACCACGCACTTTAGTAACACAGCTTGGTGTAACATAACTTACTTCGCGCATTTGTTTTACCACAGCTTCGGTAATGCGCTGGTCGCCATGGCCGATATTTACGTTCATCAATCCCGATGAAAAATCGATGATCTTATTATCGTCGTAATCATACAGGTACACGCCTTCAGCATATTTTACAGCGATGGGTGCAATACCTTTTTGCTTGCTCCAGCTGAATAAAGTATAATCGAGATTGTTTTGAATGATCTCTGTAGATTCGGAAATTGATTTTGTTTGTGACACTTTTTTGAAATTAAAAAATTTGAAATTAATAATTAAAAATTGAAGGACTGCATTTCATTATCAATGCTTAATTATGCATTATTAATTGCCTCTTAGCTCATCCAGTTTACACCAGCTTCTGCATTCCATTTGGTTGTACTCTTCTTCAATTTTGTCCAGAATTCAATAGAACTTTTGCCGGTGATATCCCCTACACCAAATTTACTTTCATTCCATCCGCCAAAGGAAAATGGTTCACGGGGAACGGGCACACCCACGTTCACGCCGATCATACCTGCGCTTGCATGATCGATGATATACCTGGCCATTGCACCATTTTGTGTGAACACACTTGCAGCGTTTCCATAAGGGTTTGCATTTTCAATCGCCAATGCTTCATCAACTGTGTTGGTGCGCATGATGGAAATTACCGGCCCAAAAATTTCTTCTGTAGCTACAGACATCCCGGGCTTTACAAAATCAATTACCGTTGGACCAACATAAGTACCGTTTTCTTTTCCGCTTACTTTTGCATTGCGCCCATCTACCAAAATTTTGGCACCATCTCTTTCTGCTTCACCAATATACCTTTCAATTCTTTCTTTGCTTTCTTTGTTAATAACCGCACCCAGGTTTTTGCCCGGAATAATTTTCCTTGCTTCTTCACAGATCTTATCAATGATGCTATCTACATTGCCTACACCGATCATGGCGCTTGCAGCCATACAACGCTGGCCTGCACAGCCACTCATAGATGCAGCCACATTTTGTGCGGTCATGCCCGGTATTGCATCAGGTAAAACCATTAAGTGATTTTTAGCGCCCCCGAGGGCCAGGCATCGTTTGTAACTTGCTGTTGCACGTTGGTAAACGATCTTTGCAACTTTTGTTGAACCAACAAATGAAACAGCTTCTATACCAGGATGATCACAGATTGCTTCTACAATTTCTACATCGCCGTGAACAATATTAAAAACGCCGTCAGGCAATCCTGCTTCTTTTAATAATTCAGCCAGCCGTCCGCAACTCAACGGAACTTTTTCAGATGGTTTCATGATCATACAATTACCCAATGCGATCGCATTCGGCAATGTCCAGTTAGGAACCATGCTTGGAAAATTAAATGGAACGATGGAAGCAACAACGCCTAACGCAACATGTTCTGTTCTGCACTCAACACCGCGACTTACTTCCAATATTTCACCGGTTACCAATTGTGGTAATGATGTGGCAAATTCAGTCAATTCGATACTCTTTTCAATTTCAGCAACAGATTCGCTGTATGTTTTTCCATTTTCTTCACTGCATAATTCAGCCAGTTCTTTTAAATTCTTTTCGAGCAATGTTTTATACCTGAAAAAAACCTGCACCCTTTCTTTGATGGGTGTTTTACTCCATCCTGCAAATGCCGCCTTCGCTGCTTTAACCGCATCATCGAGGTCTTTAGACGTTGACATTGGCACGGTTGACAGCAGGTTGCCATCTAGAGGAGAAATTATTTCCATTTTCTTTTCCGACTGTGCATTTATAAATTTTCCATTGATAAAATTCTGTGTCGCTGCGTATTTCATATTAATGATTAAACTGTAATTATTTTATTTATTGAGCGAAAAAATAAAAATAATGTATTTTTAACTACTAATATAAAATTATTTTCTTTTTTCGGGCTGTATTTATACATTGCCCCAATGCACGAATCAAGACAAAATGATCTTTCATTTTTATCCGTTCATACTTTGTAAAAAAATTATAACTCATTATTAATGGCTAACAACGGTACAGTAACACTCGATAAACTTGATTTCGAGATACTTTCTTTTTTGCAGGAAGATGGCAGGATGTCGTTTACTGTTATTGCTGATAAATTAAAAGTTTCGATCGGAACCATTCGGACACGTTTCAATAAATTAATTGAAGATGGAACTGTAAATATCATTGGCCGTGTTGACCCGGATAAAGTTGGTTTTCGTTGCTATGCACATATCGCTGTATTTGTAAGGCCAGCTACTTTAAAAGAAAAAGTTGCTCAAAAAATATCCAAACTTCCCGAAGTAAGTTTCCTGGCAATGACATCGGGAGATTATGACCTCGAAGTGGATGTGATGTGTCGCGACAACAACCACCTGGTTGATTTTGTAAATGATATCAGTAAGATCGAGGGCGTGTATCAAACCAAAACCACGATTTATTTTAAAGTTTATAAATATGCCCAACCTGACCTGAAGTTGTTAAAATGAAAAACCCTACCTTTAACGCATAATTAACACCACTAATTATATTTCATTTTCGGTCTTTTCCTGATATAATTATTATTTAACCGACCCCGCCAATACTAATTATCTCAATCCATATCCCCTCCTTTGAAAATGCGCATACGTCATTCATTTATTACTCAACATTATTGCGATGAAAAAAAATCAGCTGCTGACGATTCTATTTGCTCTGCTTACCACCTGTGTGTTTTCACAAACAAATGAGTACTGGTCTGCCTATACCGGTATAGGTAAAATGCCAATTGATAAAGCAGTGGCAAGGCTTTCCTTTCCTTCAGCATTTAAATTATTTAATTTAAATATCGGCCCGTTAAGACTTAAGTTAATGAGCATTGCAGATAATCATGCCGGGCATTCAACCATCATTTCTCTGCCCAACGCAGATGGTAATATGGAGCAATTCGAGGTCGTTGAGGCATCTAACTTTGAGCCTGGCTTACAAGCCACGTTCCCGGAGATCAGGGCTTTCTCAGGCAAAGGGACCACAGATAAATATGCAACGCTAAAATTGAGCATTTCACCGCAAGGCATACAGACAATGGTCTTTAGAACCGATAAAGCAAATGAATTTATTGAAGCCTATTCGGAGGATCATAGCATTTATGCGGTATTCAGGTCGCAACGAAAACCGGGGCAATTGCCATGGGTCTGCACTACAAATGACCAGCAATTGATCACCGACATCAATGCACAGGTTAACAATACCAACCTTTCTGCAAGGTCAACAGGTGACTTAAAAACCATGCGCCTGGCCCAATCCTGCAATGCTGAATATTCAAATTATTTTGGCGCAACAAGTGCAGCCGATGTTGCACTGGTTTTAGCAGCATTCAACGCAACACTCACCAGGTGTAATGGCGTGTATGAAAAAGACCTTGCGCTTCATTTAAACCTTATTGCAGCTACAACAAATGTGATCTATTATGTTCCTGCATCAGATCCATATACAACATTGGCAAACTGGAATGCTCAATTGCAATCGACCCTTACCTCCGTTATCGGCGAAGCAAATTATGATATCGGCCATATGTTTGGCGCTTCGGGTGGTGGTGGAAATGCAGGCTGCATAGGCTGTGTTTGTACAAATGGTTCAAAAGGCAGTGGCATTACTTCCCCTGCCGACGGAATTCCACAGGGAGATAATTTCGACATCGATTATGTGGTTCATGAAGTAGGACATCAATTAGGGGGAAACCATACTTTTTCTATGTCGTCCGAAATCGGTTCTACTGTTCAAAAGGAAGTTGGCTCGGGTATCACCATTATGGGTTATGCCGGAATTACAAGCCAGGATGTGGCGCCACATTCAATTGATATTTACCATGAAGCTACGATTGCCCAGATCCAGGCCAACCTCGCAACCAAAACGTGCCCGGTAACCACCAATATCGCCGCCAACAACGCAACACCGGTTGTTGCAGCAGTAGCCAATTATACAATTCCGATCAGCACCGCATTTGCGCTTACCGGTTCAGCCACGGATGCAAATGCCGGTGATGTACTCACGTATTGCTGGGAGCAAAATGATAATTCAACAACAACCGGCGCTAACAGCGTGGCAAGCCCCACCAAAACTACCGGTCCGAACTTTTTATCTTTTAGTCCGACAGTTTCGCCAACACGGTATTTTCCGGTGCTTTCAACAATCCTCGCGGGAGGGTTCGTAACAGGCCCCTTACCAGGCGGCGATGCAAACGCGAATATTGAAGCATTGAGTTCAGTTTCCAGAGCGCTGAATTTCAGGCTCACCGTGAGGGATAATGCTCTCTATAGTTCTACTGTTCCGGTTACTGTAGGGCAAACTCAATTCACCGACATGGTTGTAACTGTTTCCAGTACTTCCGGCCCTTTTGCTGTGTCATCGCCCAATACAGCTGTTTCATGGGTTGGCCTAACATCACAGGCAGTTACATGGACAGTAAATAATACCACAGCAGCACCGGTAAGTTGTTCCAATGTAAATATTTTGTTATCTACCGACGGCGGGATTACCTGGCCGGTTGTACTTGCAGCAAATACCCCCAACGACGGTTCAGAAACCGTAACGATACCCAATACCGCAACCTCAACAGCAAGGATAAAAGTAGAAGCAGTTGGGAATATTTTCTTTGATATCTCCAACAGCAATTTTACTATTACCGCTTCGGCCCCGGGATTCGATTTCGACACCCCTGTGGCAACAACCGTTGCCTGCAGTGGCCCAGCATCAGCGGCTATTTCACTTGGAACGGTTTCTTATTTTGGCTATACCACACCGGTAAATCTTTCCGCAGCGGGTGTTCCGCCAGGTGCAGGCATTGCATTCAGCGTGAATCCTGTTATACCCGGAAACAGCACTGTTGTTACATTGAACAATACGAATACCCTTTCCGCAGGAACTTATAATATCACCATCACCGGTGTTTCCGGTTCTTTAACTGTTACAAGGGTAATTACCTATATCATCCAAACCGGAACAGGCCCATCGATTGGCACCCAGCCTGGCAACCAAACAGCTTGTGCGGGATCAAATGCCATATTTAGTATTAGTACTTCAGGTACTGTTACCAGTCATCAATGGCAAGTAAGCACTAATGGAGGAACAACGTTTACCAATGTGGCAAGCGGAGGAAACAGTCCTTCTTACATCGTTGCCGCTGCAACCCTTTTACAAAATAATTACAGCTATAGGGTGATCGTGTCCGGCCAGTGCAATACGGTAACATCTAACCCGGCAACACTTAACGTGAATGCGCTTCCCTCGGTGCCGGTGATAACAGTAAACAATGCTGTTATTTGTGTGGGCGATATCGTAACGATGGATGCAGCAGCGAACGGCATTGTAACGGCTACGCTTGGAAGCGGAACATCTACATCTGCCGGCAGTACTACCGCGACAACCTTAGGGCCCAACCCACTGCAAAACTTTTATGGAGGCAACAAACAACAAATGCTGATCAGGTCCACCGAATTAAGCGCACTTGGGTTGCTGAATGGATCTGTCATTTCTGCCATTAAGCTAAACCTGGTGACTGCAGACCCTGCCTGGGCACTTCAAAACCTGGTGGTTAAAATGAAGAACACTGCTACAACTACCTTGAGTGCATGGGAAACAGGCATGACAACGGCGCGTACCGCTGCGACCTATACACCTGCGACCGGACTCAATACACTTACACTTTCTGCACCATTCACCTGGACAGGCAACAGCATTGTAATAGAGATCAATTACAGTAACAACAATGCAGGTACCAGCTTCGGCATTTATAATACCGCAAAATATTCAGCAACAAGCTATGTAAGCACCCGGTTTTACAGAGTTGATAATGCAACAGCGGCAGCTATAGATGCATTCGTTGGAACAGCAACCGCCAGTTACAGCCAGCGGAATGATATTACATTTGATTATACAACTGCAGCCGATATTACCTGGGGGCCGTTGGCAAATCTATACAACGAACCTGCTGCATCAACTGCCTACTTAGGTACCATCGCCACAACAGTATATGCAAAACCGATCCTGGCCGGCACGCCTGTTTATACAGCAACTGCCATCAATGCGCAGGGATGCACAACCAGTACTTCACAACAGATCACAGTAAACAATTGCGGAGGATTTACTACCCTTAACCTGAAATTATTCTTAGAAGGATTTTATACAGGAGCAAGTACTATGCGTGCAAATAAATTCGATCTTGGGCTGAGTGCCGACCCCACTGCTGCTGATGAAATTACCATTAATCTTTGGTCGGTTGCCAACCTCCCTGACCCTAACCCCGATTATACCATTTCAGGCCTGCTACACACTAACGGCACAGCAACCGTGCAGTTCCCGGGGGCAGTAAATGGCAATTCATTTTATATTGCCATAAAACACAGGAACAGTATTGAAACATGGAGTAAATTACCTGTAGCATTTACGGCAATTACAGCTTATGATTTCAGTACCGGGTTAATAAAAGCTTATGATGATGGCATAAACCCCGCCATGATAAACGTTGGTGGAGGTATTTATGCGATCTATAACGGGGATGTTAACCAGGACGGCACTGTTGATATTTCTGATGCCATCAGTGTTCAGAACAATGCAAATATTTTTGCTTTTGGTTATGATGCAACAGATGTAACCGGTGATGGAGCTACAGATCTAAGTGACGCGATTATAGTTCAAAATAACAGTTACAGGTTCTTATTTTTTGCACGGCCGTACTAACTTGGCGGTTTAAAGAAATAAATAATACAAATGATCAATAGTCGGAAGAATATTGATCATTTGTATTTTAAGTATTCATTTAGATTAAGTATTTAATAAAAAAAGCCACCCGAAAGCAGCTATTTTTATTATCCTATGAAACATACCTATCGTTTGATGACCGATGTCATTATTTTAATTTCATTTCCGATCAACCTTAGTTCGTACTTACCTGCAATGAGGTTTGCGTCAGTATTTAAATCAGCCGATGGATCAGTTCCGTTATATTGAAAGGCTTTGCTACTTATCAACTGGCCAGCTGCATTGAATAACTGTACAGTATAATTTCCTTTTTCCACAGCATTTAAATGCAGGGAGATCGTATTTCCTGTTACCGGGTTTGGATAAATCGCAATTGAAGGATCATATTCTGTCACCTGTATGAATACTTTTACTATCGTGCTGTACCCAGTTTTTCCATCCAGTTCAATCGAACGTATGCGGTAATAATTATTTCCAACCAGTGGATTCCTATCTAAAATTTTATACGAAGCGCTGGCAGCATTTGTTGCTGTTGCCGCCGTGCTGCCGAGTTTGGTGAAAGTTCTTCCATCACCCGACCTTTCAACTTCATATTCCTTCATACTGGTCTCGTTATCGGTTACCCATTCTACAGCAATATCCTTTTGTTGCCTGTATGCTTTTACCGACCTGATCGTTACAGGTAACGGCCCTTGTACCTTAAATACAACGCTGAACCTGTTTGTTGCATAAGAAGCTGGATCGGTATTGATGCTGAAAGGAACACTGGTTATACCATTTAAATTAACCGGCATATCATTATTTGCGGCTGAATAACTGTCTTTTACAAATGCAGTAAGGCCGGTCATATCCAGATTTTCGGTATTGATCTCAAACCTATAGGATTGTATCTTCACTTTCAGCATGCTCAGGAACAATGTATCATTTGCCGAAATTGATTTTCTTCTTTCGATACTCAACAAATTATTATCCCGGCTCAAACCAATTGTTTCGCCGTTGTTGATCATCTTTATGGCATCCGACCCATCCACTGTATTGGAATGAACATCGTCGAAGCCTGCCAATACCCCATCCAATAAAGAGGAACTGCCGTCTGCATTTACTAAATATAAATTTGCCCTTAGTTTTTGCGCAAGGCCGTTTCCACGAAATACCTGGTCAACAGCACTGCTTGTTTTATCAGTTTCTTTTATAGTAAGTGTACCGGGATTGGTATGGTCAGCTGAAGAAACAAAAAATGCTTCCCCACTTGGTATATATTGGCTGATGACACTGTTTGAAGCTGTGACGTCATAAGTTCCTGTTGCCTGGTCGTAACTAACGGTCACGTATGCTCCAATACCATAGTTCCCGGCCAGCTTAGGATCCCAGATGTACATCGTATTGGCTACATTGGATTTTGTAAGCGTTCCAAAATCAATACCCGAAGGATATGGATTGCCCATCAGTGTAAAATTACTTGCGCTGATATTTGTTGGTTGATTACCTGTTTTCAACTGGCCTTTTATGCGCAGGGTTGTAGAAGTGATCGCAGCACTTAATCCCTGCGTGAGGTCTATACTCCTGTCGCCACGTATATAAATGCAATAAGCAGGAAAAGACGTGATGGGAATATTTGTTCCCGGATTAGCGGGCAATTGGACCCATGCATTCGTACTGCTGTTAAATGTTTTAATAAAAGAGCTGTTCGTATTACTTACATCGTAGCCGTTGGCTGTTGATCCTCCTGCGATCTTTATACCATAGCCCGGGTATAAATTAGGATTCGGTGAAGCTGTTGTCAACCCTTCCTGCCAGGCTGCATTTATGGTAGGCGCCGCAGTTGAACTGATCGGGACACTTAAATAGCGGTAACCACGAGCCGCCGGAATATATCTTTCGATGGTTGCTGCACCATTGATGATCGCGCCACCTGTAATCGCTGCCAGTCTTGCTGTACCATTGCCATTACTTTTAAACGTGAGGTTACCTGAAGTGTTGAACGTGCCTCCACTGAGTGTTACTGTACCCGGTGCCGATCCTGCAGTGATAGACAAAGTACTGTTTAGATTTATTGTTCCTCCGTATACGGTAAGGTTTTTCAGCACATCATTTCCTGCTTGAAAATAAAGTGTTGAATTATCTCTAACAGTCAGGTTTGATGTTGATGAACCAGCCAATGCACCTGTACCAGACCTGCTGATCTTATTTGCATCCAGTGTGCTGTTTGCTGTGATTGTAGTAACTGCATTGGAAAGATCCAACGTTCCGGCAATGGTTAGGTTTCCACCGGTTGCTGCGTTGCTTTTTACAATAAAAGTATGTTCGGGCCTGGAAAAATCTACGGGAGAACTTCCGGTACCATCTGTTGCAACACCCCAACTGCCTGGCAAATTCAAGTTAACGCCAGGTTTTGAATAAAGCGTGGTTGAACCCGTTACAACGACTGCACTGCTGCTGATATTTGCACAACCGCCGCTTGCGGCATTCATGATCTGTACGGAATAATTGTTATCACTCGCTGAAGTAACAGGATTGATCACATAGGTGGAAGAAGTGGCACCTAAAATATTTTCTGTTCCCTTTTTCCACTGGTAGCCTGTTGCATTGTTTGCACTTACAGAAAGGGTACAACTTGCACCGGTAGCAATTACCTGCGCTGAAGGCGAAGGCTGCACCGCTACTGAAATATTCAGGTAAGCTGTATTGCTCGACACTGCCCCTACCGGATTACTTACGATTACTGTATAACCGCCTGCACTGGCACTCACCACATTTGGAATGGTATAGGTAGAACTTGTAGCACCTGGTATATCAACATTATTTTTTCTCCATTGATAACTAAGGCTACCGCCGGTAGCAGTAACACTGAATGTTACACTGTTGGATACATTGGGGCAAACGATCTGTGAAACCGGTTGTATCGTTATAACCGGCGCTGGAATAACAAATGCATCGGTATTGTAAGCAATAAAAGCCGGGTCGCTGGTACCACTGGCTTTTAAAATAAAGCCTGCCACCGTTGTTGCATTGCCTGTTGTGATACCAAAGTCTGCCAGTGTATAGGCAGCTAATCTTATCTCTCTGGTTGTTTCCCTGTCCGCTGTACCGCTGATCCTGGCCGTATCGCACAAAGCCCCGGTGGGGAGGCTGTACAGATCAAGATAATAAGTACCCAGTTTGCTTATGACGGTCCAATTGATGGAAACCTTATTTCCTACGATGGTTCCCACGCTGTTAACGAAATATAATGTATCGCCGCTTGCTGTGGGCGAAGCGATCTGTGAAACCACGATATCCGGCTTTGCATCATTAATGGCATCGGGTATTACAGTACTTATGGGAAAATTCACCAATGCAGATGCCGGTATATTGGTTGCACCTGTACCCAGGTCCAACCCATGAACACCATCTATCAGTACATCTTTGATCTTTAAAGAAGGAAGCGGGTTGCTGTAACCATTGGGTACACCATCATACAGACTGGCCAATGCGATATAAATAGAAGCTCCGCCGGTAACGGTTCCGCCTACACTCGCTACCGGGAAGGCCCTGAAATCACCTGCTGTATAAGTAACGGCATTGGTCGTTAACCTGCTGTCATTTACACCTGTTGAATAAGTAACCGTATTGTATTTAAATGAAAGTACATTGTGACTTGTGTTAGGATAGGTTGCGTTCAGGCTACTGGTAGATGACCGCCAGAAACCTCCGAAATCTGTAATAACTTCAGCTACCTGTTGTGCACTTACTGCTCCTGCAAATAGCATTGCCAGGATGAACAAGGAAAAAATCTTACGGGAAGAAGACAAGCCTGTCTTTCTTTTTTTTAAAGCTAACATATTGGATCATTGGATTTTATGACCCTGGAAACGAACAATTGCTACCGTGTAGTATTTTTTCGACAGGAATTTTCGTTATCGGTTTGTTATCAGGCTCCTTGAACCGGATAACCCAGCCATTATTTGCCAATTCCCTTTGCTATATTTTTATCAAGGCCCTTTAAATATTTTCATATCTTATATTTTGCTCTCCCATAGGTAAATTTGTGAGTTCCTTGGTACGGTGCTGGTTTAAATTAATGAGGAAAAATTATAATTTTAATAATATATTTCTCAGGAGCTGTATAGCCGAAATCAATGCAAAATAGTGAAATGATGCTGAGAATACAGGTGTCTGCAAAGCTTGAGGTAAGGTTATGTAAGTTGAAACCCTTCATCCGATGGTACTGCTAGCCAGCCTTTAAGTAAATCTGAAATTCCGTTCCGCTGTTTAACTGGCTTTTCACCAAAGCCTTGCCTCCCGCATTAATAACAATTTCTTTTACTAAATATAATCCTATGCCTGAACCTTCAATGGCGTTTTCTAATCTGTAATACTTTGAAAATATTGCGTCCAATTTACTTTCGTCAATACCTAAACCATTGTCCTTTACTGATATGACTATAAACTCACCCTCCCTGTAGGTAGTAACAATAATTTTAGGTTGGCGTTCTGCAGACTTAAATTTGATGGCATTGCTAATCAGGTTATATATAATAGTTCTTAATTTCCTTCGGGAAAAGGTGATTTCAGAGATGTTAATTTCGCTTATGATTATTGCATTTGCGGCAATAATATTATCATTGAGCGTTAGCCGAACATCTTCCAATATATTTTCAAAATTCAGAAGTTCTTCCTGGGCCTTATATTTATGTTCCTCCATTCTTACTTCAGTCAATTCTTTTATGAGCTTATGCATTTTCGTTAATGCACTGTCAACGATTTTTAAAAGTGATTGGAATTCCTTTTCATCATTTGGAGTTACATCTTTAAATAACTCTATTGCCACTACTAAATTGGCAAGCGGATTTTTTATATCGTGAGAAATAGTATCTAATAAAATTTCATGATCAGCGACCAGTTTTTCTTGTTCTTTTAAATCATTTATCCGCATCGTTATTTCAACAAAAGTTATAATTACACCATCTGTTGTGTTTTTTTTCATTATCACATAGGGTATAATATTCATTTGGTACCAGCGCAAGTCGGTAGTTTGAATTTCCTTTTCAAGGATCTTTTTACTTTCAATAACCTGCTGGATATTGTCTACAATAGATGGGAAACGGAAGTTATCTTTTATATCAGCTATAGGTTTGCCAATATCACTGGCAGAAAGACTAAACTGCTTCATAGCAGGAGGTGTAAATTTCTGTAATTTCAATTCGCCGTCCACAAACAATTGCGGAATTATCGTGTTACCAAAATAATTTTCCAATTCATCATTGTGTTCTATAAGGTCTTTTATTTGTTTATTTTTATCAGGCATATTTTCAATATTTATAATCAATTTTGAAGTCGCAGGATGTCCACTAGGGTTGCTGCTTACGTTGAGGCTTGGCGAAGTACGGAAATAGTAGCTTGTTAACCACGGAGCAAATGCTCACTGAAAACATTTTTGATGAAGATACCAACAAAAAGTTAAATAGTAAATGTCAAGCCCCGAACCAATGCAAAACAGAATTACAAATGCCAAAGCTAACTTTCGTCAGCCAGTAGTCCGCAGGCATGTTATGTACTGGCAGGATAACTGGTCGCGCCCTCACATATTTGCTTAAGTTGTTGTAAATATTTTTTTAGCGATTTAATTGCAACCAGTCGAATTAAGAATGCGGGTCATTGAAATCCTAAACCATGTTTTACGATTCGCTTATCAAACAGGAGCTGGTAGGTAACTTTAGTGTAATTAGCATTTAAAGCAAACGTACGCCTGTTACTCCACAAATAATATGGATTTTCAGGTAAGGTTTGATAAATAATGCTGCAATCGGGAATACATTCTATGGAAAGAAGTGTTGATTTATACTCCGGCATTTTTTTTGATAAAAATGAATTTTCTATTACAGTGTGCCCAACAGCGATTTTGTTATCCAGGAATATTGTATCATTTATTTCTGCGCGCCATTCCTTATCGTTACGCAAATCTGACAAATAAGAAAATGTTTTGTCAATACTCAGGTAAATATTTATTGTTCCGGAAATATTAATTAGTTTCATTTGTGCTACATTAAAACGTAGAAAAAAAGAAATCCCTTTTTTGCAATCTTTTTATTGAACAAAAAACAGGCTGCTTTTTGCAGCATGTTTATTTCCCGGTTTTACAGATTTTGCATGCCATTTTCTGCTCATTTTCTATTATTTAATTTATCAAGTCTTTTTTCATATTTCTTTGTCCCATTTTCGCAATACCTAAATTGATGACTTCTGTAGAAAAATATGGTTCAGGTTTTGTTGGGGTTCGCTTTTTATTGTTTGTCCACTATGTAATTCAGTTCTGTTACACCGCAAGTAAATTGGCGGGTAGTCAACAATTTTAGTTGTATTTTTTCATTGATATCCACAAACAATGGAATACCTTTTCCAAGAATAATTGGATTAATGAATAGCCAGTATCCGTCAATTAAATTTAGTTGCATAAGTGCATGTGTTGCCGTCGGGCTGCCAAAAAGCAAGATCTCAGAACCTGCTCGTTGCTTTATTTTATAAATGCTGTCCAAAACTTCGTCGCTGATAATTGTTGTATCAGGTAAAGTCGCGCCTTTCATTGTTTTGGATAATACAATTTTGTGAACTTTGTTATACCACTTTGAATGATCAATGTCGTGCTTGCCTGCATTCGGCTTGGCTCCTGCTGCAGGCCAGTAATTTTCCATCATCTCATAAGTCACCCGTCCATATAATGCACTGTCGGTTTCGCCTATCCGCTTACCCACATGATCAAAAATTTCTTCGTCAACTTTAATCCAGTTCATTTCTCCGTTCGGACCTGCTATAAAACCGTCAAGCGATATGTGCATAAAGGAAATTACCTTTCTCATATAGGTCTATGTTTTGTTACTGTGTTATTAAGATTCCGACTAACGTTCATTGTTGCTGTTGGCAGGGCATCCATTGCTGGACGAGCCCCGGAACTGCAGCCGATCGGAAAACTAAAGTACAACATAACAACAAAAAGCCCAAGAGAATTCCGTCCGACGCAACAGCAGCTGATAGTGCTGCTTAAAATATATTCCTCCGCCTCAATGGCACTTTTGTTGGATGAAGTTTTTCAGTCTACTGTTCCTTCAATCTTGAATAAAACTGCTATTTCTCTATAAAATTCAATATACCTGCCGTTTTGCATTGCCTGGTTCCATTTTGGCATACTCGAAATCGCTTTAATGACAACTTCATCTGCAAATTTATTCACTCCTTTTAAAAGAGTTATCTTTTTGGGATAGCCGTCTATATCAATAACAAAACCCACCTTAACTATTCCGTTTACATCAGATATAGAAGCAGAGTCCGGATAGGATATATGTTCTTGCAAATATTTAGTGAGTTTGGTTTGACCACCTGGAAAGTCAGCTTCAATTTCAACTTTAATAAAAGTCCTGGCTTCATCAACTACTGGATTTTTACGCTGGCGCTTGTCGATTTCCTGTTTTGAATATTTGTGAGTTCCTAAAATTGTAATAACGTTTTCTTGAGATTCTTTCTTTTCTAACACGAATGTGATAAAGTTATTACCGGATGTTGATTCAAATGCTTTTTTAAAATTAACATGGGTGCAAACTATTGTGTCAGATTTTTGTGGAACGAAAGTATCAAATGTTCCATCGGGTAATGTCCAGGCTCCAAACTTACCTGAGCCTTTAAAAGTAATACTTGCATATGCAATAGGATTTCCACCTTGGTCAACAACTTTGCCGGTTATTCTATTGCTTTGCGAATATAATGGCTGATAAGAGTATAGTAAAACTGTAAGAACAAAAAGTTTTTTCATGGCAATGTTTTGAACGACGTTTTTTAGGTTTCAGCCAACAAAGTGCATTTGCGAAGGTTGTGCATTGATGCCGTGCCCCGTTGATGCTCCCTATTAGAGAAGTGAAATTTTAGTTTTAATGCAAAAGCCTATTTCAAATAGATACACTGAAAACCAGTGAAGATAGGAATTATGCGGCTGAGGACACTTCCGTCCAGCCCCAATTAAGCAAATACTTTGCTATTGGGCGTTTTTTCTTTTCTTCCAAATGAATATTATTGTTGAAAATAAAACTATGGTAACTGTTATCCAAACCCAGTAAGCATTTGAATATTTTTTGATGCTCTCTAATTTCCCATTTATGTCATAATATTTAAACTCGCCAACTTTTTTATTATGCTTAAATTCTCCTTCATATATGAGATTATGCCTTGGTGAATATTCTTTCCAATAGCCTTCTTTTATCCGATGTGATTTAGACCCTCCAGTCATTGCATAAAATGGAATAAGAAAACGAGGTAAATTTTCTGGCCAACCATACTTGTAACAATTTAGATGGGTTTCATTTTTTGGCATATACAATGGCTTAATAAAATGTAAATCATTTTTTATTATTTCGTTGTTCTCAACATAATTGCTTTTGTTTTCAATATTAAGCGTAATAATACTTATTGGCTGATCTTTATAGTAATCTAAATTGTCTTTGAATGAATTATTTTGATATGTAGTGAAGTAATAATTTTTTTATCTTCTTCTGATTTTCTGACATAAAATATATACTTATCATTAGCAAATGACCAGTAATTACCTGCACTGCTGGTAGAAACTTTAAAGCTATTTATTTCAGGAAATACATAACCTAATTTTGTTTTTCCAACCTCGATTGTATCGTTGAAATTTAAAGTACCCCGATACGGCTTTTCAAAATGAATCTCTGTAATCAATTCTCCATCGTCTGAACATACAAAATACAAACCCGATCTTAAATAGGCAAGCCCATTACTGCTGCCATAGCCCTGTTTCCCAAGGTCTTGTTCATTATCAGGGTTTGTAATTTCATTTGTTAAATATTTACCTTTCCCAAGCAGCTGTTCAATATCCCATCTGGTGGTATAACCGAATTCTATTTTGTCTGGAAAATTTCTATCAATACTTACTTGACCATAAGCTAAATTAATGGTCAGGAATAACAGTGTTATCGTTTTTAGCGTCTTCATATAAAATATCACCTAACGGACGGGGGCTTGCTGCAGGGCTGGAATTGTTCTGTTCTGCCTGGAACCGCTGCTCAATAAATATATAGATGTAAATATAAACAAACAAAAGTTCAGCTATGTTTGTTCTGCCGGATGATGCTGATAGCGATAAAATGCCATTTGCTCCAACGTTCAGCGGACCTTGCAGCAAACATAATGCTGGCATTAGTTTAATATTTTAATTCTTCATTCTGCTTTTAATGTCATTATAATTGTCTGCTAAAATTATTGTCGAAATAAGGACCAGTCCAGCAAGGATTAAAAAAAATTGAGTTTCAAAACTCCAGGAAAGCATTGCGTACATTGACAAAATACCAATTGCCAGTGCAATAAACCCAATAATAATTTCGCTAACTATAATAAATATATTACTCCTGACTCCTTTTGTTTTGTCCACTTTACGTTTGTACAATATGAATGCAGAAAAAGTCAAAATGCTTATGAAAGGGAATAAAAGGTATTTCGTTTTTTGTATTCCACCACCAGCTCTTTCCCACATTTCAGCAAATAACAAAAAAGGAATTGATAAAATTGCAATTGCGATTAAAATGGTTCTCGAAATTTTTGTAGATTTAGCATTGAAAATTTTCATTGTCAGGTTTTAATTATTCTATTCGTTTTTATAAATATTTTTTTGAATATATAGATAATCCCTGATGCTTTTGTTTTATATTGAAAAAAACGACAGCCAGCACAAACATTATCGCAATACCATGTATACCCAAATTTATTTTACCGTTAAAACCGATAGGAATACTGTTGCGGATTTTCAAACGCTTAGACGCGGCAATTTACTTCTCTCCTTCCCTCAACTCAATTATATAATTGCCTGCTGCCAGATCTAACATTTTTCTTTTAAATGATTTGCTAACCGACGCTGCTTAATAACCTATCGTCCTTGTAAAGTTCTACCAAAACCTACCCAAACGCTCCCAAACCTTCCCAAACAGTCCCAACCAGTCCCAAACCTTCCATTTCGTTCCCTTTCATTCCCAATCATGCCCGTTCCTTCCCAAACAGGCCCTCCCATTATTCCGCCGTGGTAGTTTTATGTTATCAAAAAAAATAAAACAAAAAATGTACACGCTAAACGCTTCGATAAAAAATAAATAAAAAGTGTACAAATGAAAACAAATCAACATCAAAAAGTCACAGGAAAAAAAAATTCAAAAAAGTCACAAAAAAGAAAAAATAAAAAAAGTCACAACAACCAAACAACGAAATATGAAAGCATATAAACATTCAAAGCAAGCCTCCGGCATAGCGCAAACCAGGAAAGCCCTTGGCCTCAGCCAGCAGCAACTGGCCGATGAGTTAGGTGTTGCCCGCACTACTGTAGTAATGGCCGAACAAAATAAACGCAGCCTGCCAACTGCGGCAATTATAAAACTCGCCGAAATGGAAATCAACAGACCTGCAGAAACAGCTGCCCTGAACGGCGACATGAGTATGCTTAAAAACGAAGCTACCACTGCCTGGGACAGGGCCTGCAAGGAGTTCCTGCGCAAGCAAAAACTCTGTGAATACAAGCTCCCTGAACTACAGGAAAAGCTGGGCAAAATGATCATACTTTGCCACAAAACCGATGAATGGCTCAAGGCCATCGACAAGGCAGCAATGGCGCATGAAAACTCCTGGGTTAAACGCCAGCGCCTGGCTGCTATACGACGCCTGAACAAATGCGATGTACCGGCTCAATACCTACTCCAGCGTCGCATTGAATTACTAAAAGCAGAAGCTGAACTCAACCAAAACACATACCGCCAATGCCAGGATGATTACGTGAACCTTTTTTCTAACCAATAAAACCAACAAACATGGATTATTCAATTGCACTGATCAAAACAAAGCCTGATTGCCAGGCTCTGATCGATATAGGGACTTTTTTAATTTGGGAGATGTAGGAGAAGGTGTGAGATATGGGATGTATGATTTATGATATTACTTAAATCAGCGTTTTTTAGGAGATCGTGGTTCAAATTTTTAAAAAATTCGGATTAGCAAGCAGCCAATTCGCTTTTATCTTCCGATTCCAACTTCCTCGGAGAAGGGTTTGGCTGAGGTTTTCTGAAAAGCTTTCATACATGCACAAACCTTTCAAAATCGCTTTATCTTTATTTAAGACAAATATTGAAGTGGTAACCGAACCCATAAGTATGCTAAAGGAAATTTCCTTCATAACTAACATCAGTAAACTAAACATTAACTGCTTTTAAAGCAACAATTTTACATGGAACTATTTAAGCTGAAACTCAACCATTTTTTAATAATCGTGACCGTAATTATTTCAGCGATTTTTATTTACTCATTTTCAAGTCACGTTAATGATAATTTTGTAAGCTACCAGGTAAATTTAAAAAAGCAGGATTTGAAATTATACTGGAAAGATGATAAGGGCCAGCCATTGAGGAGTCTTCATAATTTAAAAAGCTGGCTTGAAACAAAAAACAAAACATTGGTATTTGCTATGAATGCGGGCATGTATAAGGTAGATAATTCGCCCCTTGGCCTCTTCATTGAAAACCGAAAAACCATTTCAGCTGTAAACAACAGAACGGCAGCCGGAAATTTTTATTGGAAACCCAATGGTATACTTTTTATCGACACAGCAAACCATGCTTCGATCTGTAAAACTGAAAAATTTACTAACAACGGGAAAATAAAATATGCCACACAATCCGGTCCTATGCTGGTTTTTGATGGTAAGATCCATCCTGATTTTAAAAAAGGATCAACAAACCTGAATATAAGAAATGGCGTCGGGCTCTTACCTGATAATGAATTGATCTTTGCGATGTCTAAAAAAGAGATCAGCCTGTATGACTTTGCACAATATTTTTTGGAATTGGGATGTAAAAATGCACTTTCTTTTGATGGTTTTGTTTGCAGAACATACCTGCCGGAAAAAAACTGGATACAAACTGATGGAGATTTTGGCGTTATCGTAGGCGTAACAACCAGCCGGTAAATTAATAGAATCATGCAGTTTACTGTTGGTACTAACTTCAATTTTAACTCCATTAAGCCTGATTCTTGCAAAAATGGGAGCCATACCTTTCCTGTTGGTTTTTTCCACTTTCAATATGAAGTGGACTTTCAATGTTTGAATTGACATTTGAAAAAGTTTTGAGATGAGGAATCCCAAATGCTTTTAGGAGGAAGAAAAAATGGGTGACACTTTTTAAAAATGGGTGTTCAAATGGGTGACGCTTTTTCTCAAGGTTTTACAAATTCTGTAAAATAACCTTTCGCTTCATATTTCTCTCAAACCCTCTACAGGGTTGAGTTATACGCAATAAAAAAGCCTCACTGAAATCAATCAATGAGGCTCTTTGTCGGGATGGCAAGATTCGAACTTGCGACCTCCTGGTCCCAAACCAGGCGCGATAACCGGGCTACGCTACATCCCGAACTTAAATACTTGGGATAAGAACTTATTTTTTCTGCGGAGAGGGTGGGATTCGAACCCACGGTACAGTTTAACCCGTACGACGATTTAGCAAACCGTTCCTTTCGGCCACTCAGGCACCTCTCCTCTTTAACCTGCCCCTTGTTTAAGGGGGAGCAAAAATACAATTCAATAGCATACAACCCAAAACTAAATGGGTAAATAATTAAAATAATTAATTAAGACTCAAATATTAAAGACAAATATCAAACAAGGCTCAGGGAATGTTGAATAAAGAAGTAGTTGTGTCCAATCACAATTCGAAATTCCTTGCCCCTTGTTCAATATTCAATTAATATCAAAAAAAATCCGGATGCTTTTTGCATCCGGAATGAATATTGTTATTATAATGTTCTTACATCGCAGCCAACTGAACCTTTTGCTGCAATTCCAATACACTTTCTTTAAATAAATTGTCGGTGTCCATCAGATCTTTTACTGTCTGGCAGCTATGAATAACAGTGGTATGATCTCTTCCGCCGAAATGCTCGCCAATCGTTTTCAATGAATTCTTGGTGAAAGCTTTTGAAAGATACATAGTGATCTGCCTTGCCTGTACAATTTCTCTTTTCCTTGTCTTTTGCAATAGCTTGTCGTATGGCACATCAAAATATTCGCATACCATTTTCTGGATTGTATCGATGGTGATCTCCTTGCTTGAAGATTTTACGAAATTTCTAAGTACTTTTTTCGCCAACTCAAGGTCTATTTCCCGCTTATTTAGCGAAGATTGTGCCAATAATGATATCAAAGCACCTTCCAGTTCCCTTACGTTGCTGTTGATATTGTATGCAATGTATTTTACTACTTCCCGTGGCATATCCAGCCCATCACTCTTCATTTTCTTTTCAAGTATCTCGATCTTGGTATCATAATCAGGAACCTGCAGGTCGGCACTCAATCCCCAACGGAAACGGCTTAACAATCTTTCCTGCACACCTTCCAGGTCTTTAGGAGATTTATCGCTCGTTAATATCAACTGCTTACCACTTTGATGCAGGTGATTGAATATAGAGAAGAATGCATCCTGTGATTTTTCTGCACGGTTGAAGAACTGAACATCATCAATGATCAATACATCTATCAACTGATAAAAATGAATGAAGTCATTGATGGCATTGTTACGGCCATGGTCTATGAACTGGTTGATGAATTTTTCTGAACTCACATATAAAACAACTTTGTTATTGTGCAGGCGTTTTACTTCGTTTCCGATTGCCTGGGCCAGGTGGGTCTTTCCCAAACCAACACCGCCATAAATTACCAATGGATTAAATGAAGTGGCGCCAGGCTTTTCTGCAACTGTTTTTCCGGCACGGCGGGCAACACGGTTGCAATCGCCTTCAATATAAGAATCAAATGTATAAGCATGATTAAGCTGCGGATCTATCTGCATCTTCTTCAGCCCAGGTATTACAAATGGGTTTTTAACAGGATTATTTATTACTAACGGAAAATCCATTTCGTTGTTTGAATATGATTTATAACCATTACCCGGCACATTCATCGTAAGAGGTTTATTCTTACTGTTCCCACTATCAACCATGATCCTGTATTCCAACCTTGCTTCTTTTCCTAATTCACGCTTGAGTGTTTTTGCCAGCAATGATACATAATGCTCTTCAAGATACTCATAAAAAAACTGACTTGGTACCTGTATCGTTAAAATTTTTTCTTTTAATTCTACAGGCTTGATCGGTTCGAACCAGGTCTTAAAATGCTGCCATTCTACAATGTCCTTTATGATCTCTAAACAATTAGTCCATACTTTATCAAAAGCTTTCTCCATTTACCTTAAGCAATTTATATCTTGAGTTATTATTTTCTTCGGGAAAAGTTGCCAAAAAACAAATTTATTTGTTCTATAAAAAGATTCTTTAGCGGGACAGCGAATATCAAAAATAATTTGTTGAAAAAAAAATTTTTTATTCCCTTGTTTTTTACCGAAGAACCACAGTATGGATATTCTATCCCAGAATACTTTTATTTGCCGAAATTTCAGTACCAGCCTGCGTCCCTCCCAAAAGGGGGCCGTGGATTTTGTAAAAGAAAAAAAAACACAAATCCTGATTTTATACACATATTTTTTAAAATACATGCTGTTTTGCTCCTTTCAGTAAGTAAAGAAATTTCGGTTTTAAAGCTCTACAAAAAAACCGGCTGGCATTTATCAGCAATTAGATTTACTTTTGCAACTCTAAAATAATAAATATGGGATACGAACTTACGGGGAAACTCATTGCAAAATACGATACTGTTCAACGTACAGAATCATTCAAAACAAGAGAGTTTGTGGTTGAGAAATCAGAGGATATAAATGGCAGGAGCATTGTTAACTACGTTAAGTTCCAGTGTGTGCAGGACCGCACCGCTATCGTTGATAAAGTAAATACTGGTGAAGACATAAAAGTGTATTTCAACATCAAGGGCAGTAAATGGGAAAAAGATGGTAAAACAAATTACATTACCAACCTGGATGCCTGGCGTGTAGAGCAGCTGTTACAGGCTAATTCACAAGGTGGGCCGGATAATGACTACCTGGAACCACTTGATACATTCTCCGCTACAGCACCGGATGCGGTAGATGACCTGCCATTTTAAAGTCTTATGACACGAATACACGAATAATTACAATTAAGATTCGTGCATCCGTGGCAATTTTATTCATTGTTTTTAGGATAACTTCCTGACACATGCAACAAAATATCTCCCTCAGGCTATCACCTGCCGATGCCGCAAGTGATACAGCCATCAAACAAAAGATAGCTGATACTGCAAGTAAGCAAGTAAGTAGCATAACAGGCTTTCATATTCTCAAAAGATCCATTGATGCAAGAGGGAAAAATATTCTTATAAACTTCAGCATAAATGCCTTTATAGACGAACCTTTCGTTGAAAGAACACTAATACCTTTTTCTTTCCGGGATGTAAGCAATGCTGCTAAAAAAGTAGTAATCATTGGTGCCGGTCCGGCAGGTTTATTTGCTGCATTGAAACTATTGGAAGCCGGCATTCAGCCCATCATTCTCGAAAGAGGAAAAGATGTAAGGGCGAGGCGACGCGACCTGGCCACACTGAATAAAGAAGGCATTGTAAACCCTGAAAGCAATTATTGTTTTGGCGAAGGCGGTGCAGGTACTTACAGTGATGGTAAACTTTACACACGCAGTAACAAAAGAGGCGATATCCAGCGCATACTAAGCCTCTTTGTTCATTTTGGTGCAGCAGAAAATATTTTATACGATGCTCATCCGCATATCGGTACCAATAAGCTTCCCCATATTATTACAAGCATGCGCCAGCTTATCTGCGATTGCGGGGGCAAGGTTTTATTTGAAAAAAAAGTCACTGATCTTCATTTGGAAAATGACCAGGTAAGATCAGTTGAAACGACGGATAAAGAAATTTTCAGAGCCGATGAATTTATACTGGCAACGGGCCATTCAGCCAGGGATATCTATGAATTGCTCTATAAAAAAAATATACTCATAGAACCCAAGCCTTTCGCACTGGGTGTGCGGGTTGAGCATCCGCAATCATTGATCGATTCGATGCAGTACCATTGTAATATTAAAGATGAATTGCTTCCACCTGCATCGTATAGTCTCGTGCAACAGGTAGATGATAAAGGGGTATTTTCTTTTTGCATGTGCCCCGGTGGTATCATTGCACCTGCAGCAACCAGTGCGGGCGAGTTGGTAGTGAATGGCTGGAGCCCTTCAAAAAGGAATAATCCATTTGCAAACAGTGGCATGGTGGTACAGGTAACTATGAAAGATGCCATCGCAGCTATGGCTCATTTGAAATTAAAAGATGACGATCCGTTAATCTTCATGCGTTTTCAACAAATGGTAGAACAAAAAGCCTTTGAAGCAGGTGGTGGAAAATTTGTTGCACCTGCTTCCAGGATAGCTGATTTTGCAGATCGTAAAGTTTCTGCATCGCTGCCACCGAATTCTTATCTTCCGGGTCTGCACAGCGCAGATCTGCAGCAGGTGCTTCCTCCATTTATATATGATGCCCTTGCCAAAGGTTTCCGCTCTTTTGGTAAAAAGATGAAGGGATATTTTACCAACGAAGCTGTTGTTGTTGCTACGGAAAGCCGCACTTCAAGCCCGGTAAGAATCCCGAGAGATGCCGGCACACTGAGCCATCCACAGTATAAAAATCTTTATCCCTGTGCAGAAGGTGCCGGTTATGCAGGTGGCATTGTTAGTGCTGCGATGGATGCTGAAAATATTGTGGCGGGAATTATAAGGGAAAGATGACATCTTCAGCATCAAAGATGACATCTCGGGAATAAAAGATGTCATCTTGAAAGAGAAAGATGTCATCTCCATGTACAAAAATCCGTATCCCAATTTCTTCCACTTATATAATTATAAAGCAGTCGTTTTTAATAAAGAACCTATTTTTACCCCTCATATCAACCATTTATGAATTTATTAGAGCTCCAAAACCTTAAAAAGTATTTTGCTACTCAAAAAGCTGTTGACGATATCAGCATGAATATAGAACAGGGTAGCATCTTTGGCTTGCTGGGCCCCAATGGTGCCGGTAAAACAACCTTGCTCAGAATGATCACAGGGATCTTTTACCCCGATAGTGGCCAGATATTATTTGATGGGAAAAAATTCAATGCACTGGATGATGCAAGGAACATTGGCTATATGCCCGAAGAAAGGGGCCTGTATAAAAAGATGAAGATCGGCGAACAGGCATTGTACCTCGCCCGGTTGAAAGGCATGAGCAGGGCCGATGCCATGGACAGCATCAAAAAATGGTTCATACAATTTGAAATGGAAAGCTGGTGGAATAAAAAAGTCGAAGACCTGAGTAAGGGTATGAGCCAGAAATTACAATTTGTAACAACGATAATACACCGACCCAAATTGATTATACTTGATGAGCCATTTAGCGGACTTGATCCTGTAAATGCAAACCTGATCAAAGACGAAATATTTAACCTGGCAAAGAATGGCAGCACGATCATATTCAGTACACACCGTATGGAACAGGTAGAAGAAATATGCGACCATATCGTGCTGGTGAATAAAGGAAAAAAAATACTAGATGGCACTGTTCAACATGTGAAGCAGGAATTCAAAGACAATATTTACCAGCTGGGTGCCCAGGTACTACCCGAACAACTGATGACACATATTTTTGAGATCGTAAAACATCAGCCCCAGCAATTGCTCTTAAAACTTAATGAAGGCACTACGCCGAATGATGTGTTGAAATATTTTATTAACCAGTCGGTAAACATCAATTCATTCAATGAAGTATTACCATCGCTGAATGATATTTTCATCAAACTTGTTGAAGGCACTGCAACTGCACGGGCGTTTCAGCAGGTGAATTGATCTTAGTGCTACTGAGTGTGTTAAACCCTTTGTGGCAATAATAGCCACAAAGACACAAAGTCGCAAAGGTTCACACAGCAGACAGTCGATAATTTTTAATAACAACTCTTATGAATAAAATTGGATTAATTATAGGCCGTGAATATTTCACCCGGGTAAAGAAAAAATCTTTCTTAATAACAACCATATTGGTACCATTGATCATTATCGGTTTCTATGCAGCCATCATTGCAGTAATGGTGAAAGGTGGTGGCGACAAGCAGTCAATTGCGGTGATCGACCAGGCAAACCTGTTCAATGGTAAAATTGAAACCAAGGAAAAGGACCTCAGTTTCAAATTTATCCAAAACGAAACGGAAGCAAGCTTTGTCAATAAATACAAGGAGCAGGGATACAATGCTTTCTTATATGTACCTGCTTTCGATATAGAACAACCTGATAAATTTGTATTACACACCCAATCTTCCGCAAGCCTTAGCACCACTTCATCCTTAGAGCATGTTATCAATAAAGCCATACAGGACAAGCGTTTGGTGGCCCAGGGCTTTGATCCCAGGAAATATGAAAGCATTGCAGCAGATGTTAACCTTGGCAATACCATCGATACCAAGGAAGGTGGAAGACAGGGCGTAGCAGGTGTTGCCTACGGCGTTTCCTTCGCATGCGGCATACTTATATATATGATGATGATCATTTATGGCACACAGGTTATGCGTGGTGTAACAGAAGAAAAAACAAACCGCATTGCCGAAGTGATCGTGAGCTCGGTAAAACCCTTTGAGCTAATGATGGGAAAAATATTGGGTATTGGTGCAGTAGGATTAACACAATTTGCAATCTGGATCGTACTAATGACTGCCATGCAATTTGTTTTACCACTTGTATTTCCTGGTTTATATGCCCAAGTGAATGCAACAGCAAATAACCCTGCAGCCATGTCTATGGCCGGTAATATTGCACAAGGCTTGTCTTCCCTGCCATTATTGAAAATTGCCTTTTCCTTTTTATTCTATTTTATCGGAGGCTATCTAACCTATGCATCTTTATTTGCAGCCATTGGCAGTGTAGTGAGTGAAGACCAGCAGGAAGCACAACAATTGGTATTCCCTGTGTTGATGCCGATCATTTTAGGATTTGTGATCATGACCAAGGCCATCAATGAACCCAACAGCAGCCTGGCAGTTTTTGGGAGCCTGTTCCCTTTAACGTCGCCGATCGTTATGATGGGAAGGATCACTTATGATATACCTTTCTGGCAGATGGCATTGTCAATGATACTGCTGTTTGGATGCTTCATATTCTTCACCTGGGTAACAGGAAAGATCTACCGTACAGGTATACTCATGTATGGTAAAAAACCAAGTTGGAAAGAAATGATCAAATGGGGTTTCAGGAAATCATGAAGAAGCCGTAGTACTTGTATTCGTCGCTTCTGCATTGCCTCCAAAAATAGCTTTTGAAACTTCGTGTTTTGCGTAGCGGTATAATAGTCCTGAAAGTAAAACAACAGTCAGTAGCACGCAACCGAGAAAGAATCCGATGCCTCCATATAAAACTGAAGATGGCTTCTGTACTTCAAAAGGAGGATCTGGTTTATCCAGCGTAGCAATAATGGGCGTTATTTTTTGAAGGCGCCACAATGCCTCTTCCCGGTTACTGGCAGATGCATCGCGTTGGCGTGTTACCCATTCCTTCTGATTGGCAAGATTCTCTTTTGGTATGCTGTATTCAATTTTTTCTGATGGCACAAATAAGGTTGTGTTTGACATCTGTATGGCCTTCTTATCAAATGTTCCTAATACTACATCCAGCGAGTCGATCTTCATGTTCGTAAACTCGTAATCCAGTTTTGCCTTTTTAATTTTAAGGTCCTTGTAAAACTCCGATAATTTGTCGATGAATACATAGCTTACCGGACTGATAAGATCTTTGTTATTATTACTGTAAGTGATTTCAAGAATACCGTTCTTATTGATCTTTGCTGAGATACCGCCTTTGATAAGGTTACCGCCTGTAGAAGCAAGTTCATCCTTACTTGTTGGCATTTTTATGGCAGATGCGAAAAATGATTTCGTTTTATTGTAATTATCAATGAGCGCTTCAGCAATGGTACGCTTATCGGTTTCGGATACCGGTTCAATAGCTACAGCTTCGCGGGTGCTGCGACTCAGGGCAAGTTCTACAATATTGATGGAAGCTTCCTGGCTAAAACTTTTGGGAGCATCGCTGATACCCAATATACTGCTTAGAGCACTTGTAGAAGCTGAATTATCATTGGATGCAGTAAGAGGAAATACAGATGCCCGTGCAGTGTACACTGGCTTTATGCTCCTTCCATATAAAAAGAAAAGTACTGCAAATAATAGCCCACCAGCCAGGATCAGAAATTTATGCCGGCCTATTTTTAAGAATATCTCTTTTATAAGTTCGTTGGTGTTCACGGTATGATTTTATTTTACGTACTTAAAAATAATTCCAGTAAGTATGACCGGTATCGTTGCTACGATAACAGATTTTACCAGGTCCGATACTTCTGCTCCTTCCGGCCTGAATGGAACAGTTATCATGGAACCTTCCTGAACCTTTGGATAAAAATGAATAAAGAAGAAACTTCTGGTACGCCTGCTCTTTCCATTCGCATAAGTAACAAATATTCTCTTCCGCCAGGGCCTGATACCATATCCACCGGCCTTATCAATATAATACAACAGGTTCGTATGGTCTCTGTCAAAGGTGATCTTCAACGGCGATTGAACTGTTCCCGTTACTGTAATAAAAGGATTTATCTCAGGGATGACGATCACATCGCCTTCCTGTAAAACAATATCGTGTTTAGACCCTTTATATTTCAGTGCTTTATAAAGATCAATGCTTACGGGTTCATCGATCGATTTCAGTAAAGCAGAAGCACTGTCCCTGATGGGAATACCATTGCTATCCAGCCTTGGTTTATTTAATACTTTTTCCCTGAAAAGGTCAGTTTTATTCCGATACAATACGGCACCGCCAATATTGGCATTATCCTGTAACCCACCCGACCGTTCTATAAAAGAAGAAAGCCTTTCATACTTATCCAGCCTTGGATACAAGCCCGGATATTTTACCAATCCCTTCATCTCAATATTCTGCTGGAATTCAAAAGTTGGATTTCTTCTCACAAAAACCTGGTCGAAAGGTTTTAACTGAACCCTTGCTGCGGCAGAGTCCAATTGCAGGTTTGGTAAAATTGCATAAGATTTTACGATTGTTCGTGTTGGCTTCAAACCCTGTTGGGCAATATCCATATCAACAATACTGGAAATTTCAAGGCGACCATATTCTGCAGATGGTTTTATTCCACCGGATAGATAAAGCAGATCCTGCAGGGTCATTCCTCCGTATTTTCTTACCCGGCCTTCCTTCCGTACTTCACCAAAGACCTCTACATATTGCTGTTCACCAAATTCTCCCTGTGAAAAAAGCAGTATTACGTCGTTGGGTAATAAGGTAACATTGTTAAAGCTATTGAGATTGTTCGAATTAATGTCGCTAAGATCAACTTCAAGCCGATCTGATTTGATATTGGTAGAATCGCCTGCACCACGGAATATATAGGCTCTTGGAAGATAGGTATTCCTTGTAACGCCACCCGCCCGGTTAATGATATCAAAAAGCCTGTCGCCGTTACGCAATTCATACACATCTGGATAAGTTACTTCTCCTTTCAATTCAATTTTATTTGAAAGGCCCGGCTTGATAAGGTCCACCTTTACAATATCGCCATCCATCAAAGCAAAATCCTGTCCGCTTATTTTCAGAATAGCATTCGCATTCACATCCCGTTGAACCTGCTTTTCGTTTTCCGTTCTGATTACTTTCATCCCTGAAGCCAATGCTTCTGCATTTAATCCTCCGGTATATTTTAATAGCGCCTTAACGCCTTCATCTTTTTTCAACTGATAGTACATGGGCCTTTTAAACTGCCCTGTTGCCAATACTTTTTTATCTAAAAAACCAACGATGATAAAATCATTGTTCTGAAGGTAAATATGTTTCCCAAAATCACCGGTGTTGAGGTATTTATAAACATCTATCTCATCGATGATGCGGCCTGCTCTTTTGATCTGGATATTCCTGAGGTTACCAAACTGGGTAACGCCTCCTGCCTGGGCTATGGCATTAAAAGCATTGGAAAAAACTGATAAAGTAATGGGCCCGGCCATCACAACTTCTCCAACTACATTTATGTTGATGCTGCGGGGTGCGCCAAGTGAAACGGCAATATTGGTACCTGCCGGTACTGCGCTCCTGAACCTTGCATCGATCAGAGAACGTACATTGTCGAATGTTAAACCCTGCACCTGTATCTTGCCCAATCCCTGCGGAAATATGGCGCCATCTCTTGCTACCACATAACTCTCCTGGAATTCTGCACCACCCCATAAGGATACAATAATATGATCACCAACGCCGATTGGATAATCCAATGGGGGTGTAGAAAGTTCTGAAAGATCTAAGCTCGCTGAACCCCTGAAAACATCTGCTCCATAAGTCTGGTCAGCCCTGTATGAACTTGCCTTAATATTATCTCTTATCAGACTATCCTTGTCGAGTTTCGTATTCTTAACCAATTCTGCGTTCTTATCCCTCCCTGCATTTTCCCTGTTCTTATCACTTAATAAGGAAGAAAGCTGTGTTTGAGAGAGTGTTTTTGGATCTATCTGGTTAGGTAATATTTCTGATGGATTTTGTGGAATTACGGGTGGCTGGCAGTATGCTTTGAACGAACTTAAAATGATTAAAATAAGAACCGGATATTTTAATATTGACCGCTTAAATGATCGTTGCATCTTGTAGGGGGTTGTTTTCAAAATTTTAATTGCCGCAAATATAATATATTATTTGTGTGGATGTTGTGAAAGAGCCAGGTACTCATTCCAAATCTCTTGTACGATTTCTGCAGCTGGCTGTATTTTTTTAATAAGGGCACTTACCTGGCCTATCTCCAGTTCGCCTTCGTCCAGGTCGCCGTCAAACATTCCTTTCTTTGCCCTTCCTTTTCCAAGCAGCGATGCCAGTTCGGTAACCGGGATACAATTCGCTTCAGCTTCCTGTACTTGCTGGTAGAATTTATTTTTCAATAACCTCACTGCTGTTAATTGCTTTAGCGCCAGAACCGTATCGCCTTCTGCTGAATCCACTACCGCCTGTTTAAAATTTATATGGCTGGAAGCTTCCTCACTTGCAACAAACCTGCTTCCGACCTGCACCCCGGAAGCACCCAATATCATGGCCGCCAGCATTTGCCGCCCGGTAGCTATTCCGCCTGCCGCTATCACAGGAATGCTCACTGCATTGCAAACAGCCGGTATCAACACGAAGCTCGTGGTTTCTTCTCTACCGTTATGACCACCGGCTTCAAAGCCTTCTGCCACTACCGCATCGCAACCTGCATCCTGTGCCTTCAAGGCAAATTTACTGCTGCTAACTACATGTACAACCGTGATGCCATGCTGCTTTAAGACTGAAGTATAGGTTTTAGGATTGCCGGCGGAACTAAATACGATCGGCACTTTTTGGTCGATGATGGATTGAATATGTTTGTCGATATCAGGATATAACAAGGGCAGGTTTACCGCAAAAGGCTTATCGGTTGCTTCCCTGCATTTTCTGATATGTTCTTGCAGTATGTGCGGATACATGCTGCCGCTGCCAATGACACCCAGTCCACCGGCATTGCTCACCGCACTTGCCAGCCGCCAGCCGCTTGCCCAGATCATTCCGGCTTGTATCAAGGGCTTCTCTATCTTAAAAAGCTCGGTAATATTATTTTGATACATAGCATTTCGTTGATACAAATTAGAAACAAACTATTTCTGAAGGAGAAAAAATTATGAACATATACACAGGGCTGACTAATGATTGAAGATTAGCGTTGAAGATTGAAGATTTTAATACGCCATCAACAATGTTCGATACGCGATACTCAGTTATCGATTTTCAATGATTAGAAAATTATTTACTTCCGCCACCGAGGTCAATAGCAGTATTATCCCCGATGTTCAGGTTACGGCTTACCCCTCTTACTTCAGCATCACTGCCGATAAGGGAATTGGTGAGTACGATCTCGAGTAAATTAGAATATGCCCCGATAATAGAATCCTTTACGATCGCACGGTTAATGGTAGAATTTTCTCCAATGGCTACGTTGGGGCCAATAACAGAATTTTTGATCTTGCAGCCTTCTCCGATACTTACAGGCGGCACAATGATCGTATTTTCAAAATCATTGGGTTCTTTTATGTTAACGCCAAACTTCTTCAATAAAATGGCATTCGATTGCAACAGGGTTTCCTTCTTTCCGCAATCGAACCAATTGGCTACTTTAAATGCTTTAAATTTCACGCCGTTCTGGATCATACATTCCAGGGCATCGGTAATACTGAACTCCTCGTAACTTGTTTTTGTCTGGCTGATCTTACTGATGCAGGAGAACAGGAATTCGCTTTCCTTTATTTTATAGATACCCACCAGGGCCATATTGCTTTTGGGTATAGCAGGTTTTTCTACCAGCCTGCTGATAAAACTATCTTCTTCAACTTCTGCAACGCCAAAATTCCGCGGATCATCCACTTTTTTAATGCCTAACATAGAATAAGGTTCGTCTATGATCTCCTTTACATTGTATTCTGCAATGGTATCCCCCAAAACGATGATTACTTCATCATTGCCTACGATCTCTTTTGTTAGTTCGATGGCATGACCCGTTCCATGACGTTCGTTCTGGGTAACAAAATGACAATTAAGGTTTGGGTAGTGCTGGGTAACATAATCCTGGATCTTTTCGCCCAGGTATCCGATGATAAAAATAAAATCCGTTATCCCTGCTTCATGCAACTGGTCAATGGTAATGCTAAGAATCGTTTTTCCTGCGAGTGGAATAAGCGCCTTTGGTTGAGTATATGTATGTGGGCGTAGTTTTGTACCAACGCCCGCAACTGGTATTATAGCCTTCATTGATAAACCTATTGCCGTTCCCGAACGGGTTGTTTAGTTTACAATTATTTTCTATTCATGCTTCGGAGAGTGAAAGTAGTAAATTTTGTGTAAAGTGAACACATTAATTAACGGGCGTTTCTTCAAAAGGATACAGTATATATATGTATGATGTTAGATGTATGCTGTATCATATGATATTAGTCTGCACTAAATCATGCATCATAAATCATACATCATACATTTCAAAAATCGGTGCTTATATTTGCCGGACAAAATAACCTTTATGCAAAAAGACAGTATCATTTTCAACCTTATCAATAAAGAACTGGAAAGGCAACGCAACGGTATTGAACTGATAGCAAGTGAAAATTTTACAAGTCTGCAGGTAATGCAGGCCATGGGAACTTCCCTTACAAATAAATATGCAGAAGGTTATCCCGGCAAGCGCTATTATGGCGGATGTGAAGTAGTGGATGAGATAGAACAGCTTGCCATCGACCGCCTTAAACAAATATTTAATTGCGAATACGCAAATGTGCAACCACATAGTGGGGCACAGGCAAATGCTGCATTGATGCTGGGGATTTTACAGCCGGGCGATAAAATACTGGGCCTCGATCTTAGCATGGGTGGCCACCTTACCCATGGTTCGCCGGTTAATTTTTCCGGGAAGATCTATAAGCCATCGTTTTATGGGGTGAAAAAAGAAACCGGCCTGATAGATTATGAAATGCTGGAAGAACAGGCAAGAAAAGAAAAACCAAAACTGATCATCTGCGGTGCTTCTGCTT
This sequence comes from Chitinophagales bacterium, assembly GCA_038207305.1. GTDB lineage: Bacteria > Bacteroidota > Bacteroidia > Chitinophagales > Chitinophagaceae > Ferruginibacter. The sequence continues at coordinate 17,601 of JBBQZY010000009.1, read as the reverse complement.
ACAGCCGTGATATAGATTATGCAAGGATACGAAAAGTGGCCGATGAGGTAAATGCATTTGTATTATGCGATATGGCACACCCTGCCGGACTGATCGCCAAAGGATTATTGTCTTCCCCTTTCGATCATTGTCATTTTGTAACAAGCACCACCCATAAAACATTGCGTGGACCAAGAGGTGGTATTATATTAATGAAGAAAGATGTTGAGAATAGTTTCGGATCGAAAGACCTGAAGGGAAACCTGCGCATGATGAGCAATGTGCTTGACATGGCTGTATTCCCGGGAACACAGGGCGGACCGCTGGAACATGTGATCGCTGCAAAGGCAGTGGCGTTTGGCGAAATACTCACAGAAGAATTTACAACCTATGTTAAACAGGTACAGGTAAATGCACAGGCCATGGCAAAAGCATTTGTTGATAAAGGTTACCAGATCATCAGTGGCGGTACCGATAATCACTTAATGCTGATAGACCTGAGGAATAAAAACCTTACAGGAAAAAAAGCCCAGGAAACCTTAGACAAAGCTCATATTACACTCAATAAAAATGCTGTTCCTTTCGATGATAAAAGCCCGTTCGTAACAAGTGGCATAAGGGTAGGTGTACCTGCCATCACTACCAGGGGCATGAAAGAAAACCATATGCAAACGGTGGTTGATTTCATTGACAAGGTACTCATGAACGCCGATGACGCAACAGTAGTTGCAACTGTAAAAGAAGATGTGAAAAAATTCATGGAGCAATTTCCTTTGTATCCGGAGTTGGACTGATTTAGATCCTGATGTATTTTATAATGAGTTTTATCAGCATAGCTATAATTAATGTTGAATCAATTCTGGCGGGAATCCCGGTTATGTAGTTATTTCAAATAGCTTTGGGGTAAATAAGTAAACTGTGAGCACATCATGTTCAGACACCAGGGAAAAACACGCACTTTAACCCACAATCTAAAAATTGCTTCTCTATTGTCTTTTGTGGCAGGCCTGGTAAATGTAACCGGATTTTTAGCTGTTCAAAGGTTGACGACAAATGTTACAGGGCATTTTGCATTCCTGGTAGACGAAGTTTTTAAACTCAACTTCCTCGGGGCATTCATTTTCTTTCTCTATATTTTCTCATTCTTCCTGGGTTCTTTTGTTTCAAATTTTATTGTAGAAATGATGTTAAGAAAAAATGAGCGGTATATGTATGCGTTACCGGTTATTATTGAAGCGCTGATCTTACTCAACATTGCCATCTTTGGAGAAAGACTGATCCGGCAAACGCCCGATCTGATCGCATGCACCCTGCTTTTTGCTATGGGGTTACAAAACTCGCTGGTAACAAGTGTATCTAATTCGATCGTAAGAACAACGCACCTTACCGGCCTTTTTACAGATCTGGGTATTGAATTATCACAGCTCTTTTTTTATAAAGCAACAGCGCAAAAAAACAGGCTTTTTTCCTCTATAAAACTGCGATTAACCATTATTGGGTTCTTTTTTACCGGCGGAATTTTTGGTGGCATATTCTATTCGAAATTTAAACTTTGGAGCCTGGTGATAGGTACATTGTGCTTACTCTCCGGGTTAGTTTATGATAACATAAAATTCAGGCTGATCTTATTAAGGAGAAAATACGGCAGGGAAACCGGCCTATAAAAAAACTGCAGTATACAATCAGACTATCATCGTGTTTTCTTACACCCGTTCAGAAATTGCTGCCTCGTTTCAAAAATTTAACCGGTAAAATCATTTTGAATTGAATGCTTAATTCTGCAGCAATTAATTAATTTCGCCAAAATAAGATTATGATACAACGAATTCAATCTGTCTGGTTCCTGCTTGCATCGGCCTGCGCATTTTTAAGCCTTAAAATGCCTTTTTTTATCGGTACAAATAAAGAACATGTAGCTTCTTACCAGTTAACAGGTTGGACTGATATATATATCAGGGTCTTAACGATTCTCATCGGTACGCTGGCTTTTGTTACGATCTTCCTGTTCAAAAAACGCCGCCGCCAGGTTCTCCTTGCCGTATTGGGCATCATGCTTGAACTTGTTTTAATACTTTTATATTATTTGCAGGTGAGAACATTTATTGAAGAAACAGGAGCTTATGCGCTGACTGCATTACTACAGGGAGCTATCATGTTCTTTTTCTTCCTGGCCCTTCGTGGCATTGGCAGGGATATTAAAGTAATCAAAGACAGCGACAGGCTGAGGTGATTACAATTTATAAATAAACCACAGAGATTCAGGAGTTTTTTCCGAGCGTTGCAAGAGCTTAGTTCTTCGCCCCTATGTTACTCAGTGAAGGTGCTCATCATAACTATTTGGTAAAAACAAATTAAGTTACCAAACTTGAATGCGATTGCATTTCCAGGCTCTCCTTCATAGTGAATACTTTTGCACGAAAAATTGTAAATTCCATGAATCAATCCCTGAAATATTTAACCCTATGCATTTATTCCTAAAGCTTTTTCTTTTTTTTATTGCGCTGGTTGGCGCAACAGATCTCTCTGCACAGGATTCTTCGAAACATACGATCAAAAAAAGAAGCAGCTTTAATGACCTTGTCTTTCTTGACTTTAATGGCACTTTTATACCAGGTATTATTGCAAAAAAATTATTGAGTTCAGGAGACTATGCAATGAGAACTATATCGGGAGATACAATGATGGTATATGAGTTATCCGTTAAAGAAAAGGAACGCCGGGACTCAGGTATTGCAAACAGGCCGAGGCCTGCAGAAAGCAATGCGTTTTTTAATGGCGATAGGTTTACGAGGATTAAGGTAAAGGATATTTATGGTAATAAGATCGATACAAAAGCGCTTAAAGGAAAAATCATCGTGCTGAATTACTGGTTTATCAATTGCCCGCCATGCAGGATGGAGATTCCTGAACTGAATAAAATTGTTGCAGATTATAAAACTGATAGCAGTGTTGTATTCATTGCTATAGCATTAGATGATGCTGAAGAGATCGTTGATTTTATCAGTAGTACCCCTTTTGACTATAAACTGATTGCAGAAGGCAAATTTTTAGACGATGCTTATAAGATTAAAGGCTACCCAACTAATGTTGTAATTGACAAAGAAGGAAAAGTTTATTTCAGCTCACTCGGTTATGGCGCCGGTATTGTTTTTTGGATCAGAAAATCGATCGAAGAAATAAAACAAAAACCTGTGTTGTAATGCTTAAAGCAATAAAATAAATTGTCTTATAAAAACTTCGCTGTATAACTTCCTTTGATCTTTTTCAGATCAGCAGGCTTACCTGCAAATACCAGGTTACCACCTTCATCACCAGCTTCCGGACCAAGATCGATGATCCAATCGCAACTTTTTAAGACATCGGTATTGTGCTCGATCACAATAATAGAATGTCCCTGCTCTACCAGTGCATTAAAAGATGCGAGTAATTTTTTTATATCATGAAAATGAAGTCCGGTAGTAGGCTCATCAAAAATGAAGAGGATATTTCCCTGCGATTTTCCTTTACCCAGGAAAGAAGCCAGCTTTACCCGTTGTGCTTCTCCACCGCTTAATGTATTGGAAGACTGGCCAAGCTTTACATAGCCCAAACCCACATCACTCAATGGCTGTATCTTTTTTGCAACATCACCGCCATGCCTGGCATCCTTTCCAAAAAATTCAATGGCTTCATCCACGCTCATCTCCAGGACATCATAAATATTTTTTTCGTAAAATGTAACATCAAGTATCTCTTCTTTAAATCTTTTTCCGCCGCATACGTCACATAACAAATGCACATCTGCCAAGAACTGCATTTCAACAACCTGCTCTCCTTCTCCTTTACATGCATCGCATCTTCCGGCATCTACGTTGAAAGAAAAATGTTTTGGCATAAATCCACGCATCTTGCTTAAAGGCTGGCGTGCAAAAAGATCCCTGATTTCGTCATAAGCTTTAATATAAGTAACAGGATTGCTGCGGCTGGATTTACCAATAGGATTTTGATCTACCAGTTCTATTTGTTTCAGGTAATCTATATCACCGCTAAGTCCACGGAACAATCCCGGCTTATCAACAAATTCATCTTTTAATTTTTTAAGTGCAGGATATAGAATTTGCTTTACCAAAGTTGTTTTGCCACTTCCGCTTACGCCACTCACCGCACAAAGTATATTCAAAGGGAATTCAACAGTAATATTTTTAAGGTTATTCTGCATGGCACCTTCTACCTTGATAGACCGGTTCCACTTGCGGATATTCTTTGGGGGCTCGATCTGCAGTTTACCAGATAAGTATTTGCCGGTAAGGCTATCATTATTTGCAATGATCTCATCATAATTTCCTACAGCAACAACTTCACCACCGAGGTGACTTGCATAAGGGCCCATATCTATAATATGATCGGCTTCCTTCATCATCATTTCGTCATGTTCTACTACCACGACCGTATTTCCAAGATCACGTAATTCTTTTAATACCACGATGAGGCGTTCGGTATCCCTGCTATGCAATCCGATTGATGGCTCATCCAGTATGTACAATGAATTTGTAAGGTTACTGCCGAGGCTCCTTGTAAGTTGTATGCGCTGACTTTCACCACCACTCAGGGAATTGGCAAGGCGGTTGAGGGTGAGGTATCCTAATCCGACATCGATCAACGTTTTTAGCCGGTGATGTATTTCTATTAATATCCTTTTAGCAACCTGTTGATCATATTCACTTAGCTTCAATTTATCAAACCATGGCTGCAGTTCTATTACCGGTATCTCGCAAAGTTCGCCAATATGCTTTTCGCCAACCTTTACATACAATGCCTCTTTACGTAAACGATAGCCCTCACAATCTGTACACAATGTTCTGCCGCGGTACCTGCTCAACAATACACGGTATTGCACTTTATATAAATTCTGCTCTACTTCTTTGAAGAAAGCATCAATACCATCTGCATGCTGGTTGCCTTTCCATAATACATCAACTTGTGCAGGACTAAGATCCATAATGGGTTTATGAACAGGGAAATCGAATTTCTTTGCAGCCCGGATAAAAGAATCTTTCCACAATCCCAGCTTCTCCCCCTTCCAGGGAGCTACGGCACCTTCGTATAAGCTTAAACGTTTATCGGGAATGATCAGGTCCGGATCTAGTCCAAGTATCTGTGAAAACCCCTCGCAGGTAGGACAAGCGCCATAAGGATTGTTGAACGAAAAAAGATTCGGTACCGGTTCTTCAAACTCTATCCCATCCAATTCAAATTTATTGCTGAACTGCAATTCCTTTTTTCCGTTGATCTCCATCTGCATCATACCATCGCCTTCGTAAAAAGCCGTATTCACCGAATCAGAAATACGATGCATATCATCTTCATCAAATTCCTTCTTAACAAGCCTGTCTACCAATATATATACCTCATCTTTCTTTCCTTCTCCTACCGAATCCATAAATGCACCTGTATTTTTAACTTCCAGCAGATCTTCGATCCTTAATATTTCGCCATGCTTATATAAGCGTGAAAATCCCTTCTGCAATAATATATTCAGTTCTTCCTTTATATCCCTGTTGCGATGTTTTCTGAAAGGAACAAGCAATAATATTTTATCTCCATCCTTACAGGCATTGATCGCTTTCACCACATCGGCCACATCATCCTTTTTTACTTCTCTTCCGCTTACCGGCGAAATTGTTTTACCCGCACGGGCATAAAGCAATCGCAGGTAATCATATATCTCAGTCATACTGCCCACAGTACTACGTGGTGTACGTGTAATAACTTTTTGTTCTATGGCAATAGCCGGGCATAAGCCTTTGATATAATCTACATCAGGTTTGTTCATACGTTGCATAAACTGCCTTGCATACGCACTAAGGCTTTCGGCGTAACGGCGCTGGCCTTCCGCAAACAATGTATCAATGGTGAGAGATGATTTCCCGGAACCAGAAACACCTGTAACAACGATCAGCTTATTTCGTGGTATGCTTACCGTTACGTTCTTGAGATTATGTACACGTGCACCTTTGATCAAGATATCGTTTGTACTGCCACCCGGGGTATTTGTTTTCTTTTTCTTACTTGTTGATACTTGCATAACTGGATTGCAAAAATACGTTGATACAACGCTATAACATGCGCTGCCATAGAACAATTACTACAAAATGTGAAAATATTGGTAAAGTCACTACGTAGATATACGAATGATTTCGAGAAGAAGTACTTTAGTTTTATAAATTGATAAAAAAACTTATAAAAAGATTTGGTGGTTTATCTTTTATCATTACTTTCACAGTCCAATATCCAATAAATAGAGAAACCGTTGAATGCCTATAAACAGACTTCTACGTATTTTTTCCTCTTATTGGTTTAACAAAGTCCTTAACCAAAAAAACTGTAGAAGTTATGAAATGCCTTAACAATCTTACCGACCAGCAACTCGTTCATTTGTATATGGACGGCGATTCGAATGCCCTTGCAACACTTGTAACACGTTACAAAGACAAAATTTTCACTTCAATTTATTTACTGGTAAAAGACAAATACCTTGCCGAAGATATCTTCCAGGATGTTTTTATCAGGATCATCGACACATTAAGAGGAGGCCGTTACACAGATGAAGGCAAATTCCTGCCATGGGCAATGCGTATTGCACACAACTTATGTGTAGATCATTTCAGGAAAGTTAAACGTAGTCCTAGTATTAAAACAAGTGACGACCGTGATATTTTTGAAGTGTTAAACTTTTCTGAGCCAGGTGCTGATCAGCGTATGATGGCAGATCAAAGCCATGATAAGGTTAGAAAAATGATAGATATGCTTCCCGAAGACCAACGTGAAGTGATCATTTTACGTCATTATGCAGACCTTAGCTTTAAAGAAATTTCGGCTTTAACAAAATGCAGCATCAATACTGCACTCGGAAGAATGCGTTATGGTTTGATTAACCTGCGCAAAATGATGACAGAAAAACAAATCGCTTTATAAGATAATGTGACCCCCACAATAACTAAAAGCCTCCTTAAAAAGGAGGCTTTTTTTATACTGAAATATCGAACAAGAAACAATGAATCTCGAATTCAGAAGTATGTTAATCATTCATCATTTCTTGTTCCTTGTTCAATATTTACTTCTTCTTATAAAATGCATCAACTCCACATTGCAGCCACTCCAGGTATTCAGTAGCAGATGGAGTATAACCGGCAGGATGTGTTAATAAAACTTCATCATTGTTTAAAATAGCATAAAGTGGTTGGGCATTGTTTGCAAAATTCTCTGTTTCAAATGTTGCCCATTTATCACCAACGGTATTGATCTCTTTTTCTACGCCTTCCCTGGTTTTATAAACAAACTGTGCAGTTGCCGGCAATTTCTTTTTATCATCTACATAAAGTGAAATGACAATGAATTTTTCTTTCATGAGTTTATACACTTCATCCTGTGTCCAAACGTTTTCTTCCATCCTTCGGCAATTGACGCATGCATAACCGGTAAAGTCGAGCAGGACAGGCTTGTGTTCGGCCCTGGCCATTTTTAATCCTTCTTCATAATCCCTTGTGCAATTAAGTCCTAAAATACAATCACTTTCCTGTTGATAAATGCTATGATACAATGGTGGAGGAAAACCACTGATCAATTTTAAGTTTGCCCACGTTGTATTGGTAATGCCGGGTATAAGGTAAAGTGTAAATAAACCTGATATGATTCCCAATACGATCCTTGTCTTAGCTAATTTCTTTACAGGTGAATCATGTTTGAATTTTATAAGTCCGAATAAATAAAGTGTCAGGCCAATGCCAACCATGATCCATATCCCAATAAATATTTCCCGTTTCAGTAAACCCCAATGGCTTACGAGGTCGGCATTGGAAAGAAATTTAAATGCCAGTCCTAATTCTAAAAAACCTAGCACAACTTTTACCGTATTCAACCAGCCACCCGACTTTGGTAAAGTATTCAACCAATTTGGAAAGAGCGCAAACAATGCAAAAGGAAGCGCCAGTGCAAGTCCGAAGCCAGCCATGCCCGAAGTTAATTGCATCGCCCCGCCATCACCCGATAAAGAACCGGCCAGCAAGGAACCTAAAATGGGGCCGGTACAGGAAAATGACACCAATGCAAGTGTTAATGCCATGAAGAAAATACCGAGGATATTTCCAGCCCCTGCCTTACTATCTGCTTTATTGGATAATCCTGCTGGCAAACTGATCTCATAATAACCAAAAAAAGAGAATGCAAAGAAGATGAATATAACAAAGAAAAAAACATTCAGGTAAACATTGGTTGAGATATTATTGAGGATCTCCGGATTAAGCTTATCTAAAAAATGAAAAGGAAGACTCAGTAATATATAAATGAGAAAAATAAAGAACCCATATAAAAACGCATTCCGGATACCTGCTTTTTTCGAGTTTGCTTTCTTTGTAAAGAATGAAACAGTGAGTGGCACCATCGGGAATACACAGGGTGTAAGCAATGCGATAAGTCCACCGAGAAAACCAAGAAAGAAAAGGTTCAACAATCCACCCGATCTGGTTTCAGTCACTGAAGAAGAAGTGGCACAGTTTGTTACCGGATGTTTAAGATCAATGGATGGAATTAATATCCTGCTTATTAAAGGCATAACCGAAGCTTCATCCAACACAACTGTTAACTTCTTTTCTTCCGGGAAAAAATTATCATTGAGCCCTACATAATAACCCAGTACCAGTTTTACCACAGGTTCAACCTTACCGTTAAAATCAATTTCCTGGGTTACCGTGATACTATCTGTTGAAACCTTTAGTTCCTTATTAAAATTGGGATCGTTTAATGTTTGGTTAGATGCTGATAGAACAGGTGCGCCCAGTTTAATAGTTGAATCGTCGGCAGTTACCAACACGCCGGTTATTCCATCTGACTGACTCACTGTTGAATAAAGATGCCAGCCTTTCTTGATCGCTCCCTTAAATATTAACTGATATTTTGTACCGGATAATTTTTTAACAGCAGATTGCCAGTTCACATATGAACTGTCCTGGCCATAAGAAATGCCGGTAAGAAGGACCAATGAAAAAAAGGTCAATAATAATTTCAGAATTCGCATGGTAAATACTTATAAAAAATCCCGAGCAATTCGGGATATGGTCAATTTAAAATTTATTTGCCATCTACTTTTATGGAAAAAGGCATTTCCTTTGGAGGAAGACATTTCTTGTCGTTGCAAACCATATAGGTAATAGTTCCTTTTACTATTGTATTTGCAGCAGATCTCAGCTTTATTTTCTGCACAAAATCCACCTGTTTCCCATAATATTTCAAAACAGATTTAAAATTCGGGTCATAGGTTTTTTCAAGCTTTCCCATTTCTTTTACTTTACCATCTAACTTCACCAGAGGATTTGCAGTAAAACTAAAACTGGTTGGCTCAGGGCCTTCACCGGCATCCTGTGCGTACACATGCCAGTTGCCATCTATCAAAGCGGTAATATGTAATTCGTAGGTTTTATCAGCAATTTTCTTTGCAGTGTAATTCCATTTTACCGGGTTATCCAATTGTGCCTGGGCAAACGAAAAGCACAAAACAAGGATGGAAAATATTGCCGTAAATTTCTTTATCATATTCATGTTCCTGTTTATTTTTTTTGACTGCCCAAAATTAGCATTGTTACCGGCTATAGCTTGTAAAAGCGTGTTAATTGTTGAATTGTTAGCTTATTCCAAAAAGTTTACTGAATATGATCTTTCCGTCATTGTTGTTTAATGCGGTACTGCAGGCTCTTTCCGGGTGAGGCATCATGCCGGTCACATTTCCATGTTCATTGCATATGCCGGCAATATTTTCCAATGCACCATTTGGGTTACTGCCTTCATTGATATCGCCTGTTGCATCGCAATAACGAAACAATATCTGCTTATTATTGTGTATCGCTTCCATAGCTGCATCGCCCGCATAATATCTTCCTTCACCATGCGCAACGGGAATTTTTAACGCTTCCGTTTTTGCCGCCGCATGATGCCGTATGTACACATTCTTACAAACAAATTGCTGCCGGGCATTGCGCAACAACACACCGGGGAGTAAACCACTTTCGCATAAAATCTGAAAGCCATTGCAAACACCCAATACTTTACCGCCCTTACCAGCAAATTCTATTACGCTTTGCATCATCGGACTGAATCTTGCGATTGCACCGCACCTTAAATAATCGCCGTAACTAAATCCGCCTGGCAATACGATACAATCCTGCGTACTGAACATACTGACATCTTTATCCTTGTGCCACAGTGTTATCACTTCCTGATTCAGGTCATGTTGAAGCGCATCAACCATGTCCCTGTCGCAATTAGACCCCGGAAAAACTACTACGCCAAATTTCATTTTTTAATTTTTATGAGTATGCCGGCAAATTTACAATAGCCGGTTGAGTTTATCTTAAATAATAACCCATAACAATACCAATGGCTACCATTCCCCAGTGAATAAATTGCGGAACGATCTTTCGGTCGGGGTAAAAAAATGCCGGTGCTGATAGGGTCGCTACAGGAACTGAGGTCAATATCCAATAATCGAAACCTTTTGATGCACTTAAAAACGGTACAAAGATGGCTACCAACAGGTATAAAAAAATAAGATTCCAGTTCTTACGTGCCTGTACCACCTGCCTGCGCATATTATCCAGGATAAAATAAACACCTATGACGATAGCAAGTATCGCCAGGGCAACCGCCGTGTAAGCGGCCCAGGGCGTTTGATGAAACCGGGGCACCGTAACCGAAAAACCAGGAAATTTATAGCCCTTCCATTTATCTGTCAAAAATACCCAGGCTCCTAAAAAATAATAAGGAGCCAGCACACCCAGCAATACCATCAGCCATTCAGGCAAACGGAACGGACGGGTTATCGCCAGTCCCACAACAATGAGCAGTAAAAAAGCAATGGAAGGGAAATAAAAAAAAGTTGCTACGCCGATCATCATGCCAATATTAAACAAGGATGATTTCGGGCTACCAATATTGTGCAGGTTGCATAAGTTAGCCAGGGCCCAGATCAGCAGGCTGTTTACGATAAGTGGTGATGAAAGATAATACCAGTCTGAGAATAGGGATGTAATGAGCAGGTAACTCATCCCCACCAGGTAATTTGGTTTTTGCATAAGCCGTTGAACATTCACCAGTTTATTAAGACTGATGGCCTGCAGGTATAAAAACAAAAAAGCAACAAGGCTGTAAAGTACCGGTATGTTTCCGGAAAAGGATCGCATCCAAAGTAAAAAATATTTATATAAAAATCCATCTACCTGCTGGGGCTGGGGAACATGTGGATGAAGGAACATCGGCAATTTTAATACCAGGCCATACAGCAGGAGCAGGAAATTATTGTATGGATTATTGGCTTTGAAAGTGCCTGTCACAAGAAATAATTATATGCTTAAAAAATAATTCGCTATGCAAAAATGAGCATTTAAAACTACTTTAAAAAATCAGATAGTATGGCGGCATATTTATTCAAAAAAATCCACTTTGGCGAAAGCAATATTTGCCCTGTAAACACAGGGAATGATCAGTTCGCGAAAGCCAACTTGTTTAGCCTTGCGGGGCATGAATTCAAAGCCCGCTTCCCTGCTTTTAAGTGTAGGGTAACGCTTAATCTGTCCATCAGGAAAAACACTCTGATTGCTGATGATCTGCTTGTTCCTGTCTTCTTCCACATAAATAAAATGGATCTCGCTGCCAACATTCATCAAGGCATAAGAAAGGTAATTATCACTGTCATCATCTGTTTGTTTTTTAGGCAGGATATTGCTCCATTGAATAGCCATACTGCTATCGAGACTTAATACAAGAATATTGTCGTAGTAGTAACGGGTATTCTGTGCACCATTGAAACTATTCAGTGGCCTGTAAAATCCATTGTAAGAAGGATTTGAATAATAATAATCTGTGTTGGTACTGTAAGGCGAATTGTACAGATAATTATAACGATCCCAGCTACTGTTAGAAGGGCCTGATCTTTCCTGGCTATAATTATCTTCAGCCATGAGTACAAAGCCCCCATCCTTCTTAACAATCGCCTGCTGAATGACGAGGTTATCAAATGCTGACTTATACAACCCATCTGAGATCCTTGAACGCATCTCATTAGGGAAAGGATTGAAGGCAAATTTCTTAACTTCTATATCGTTGATGTTTAAAACAGCTGTGAAAAGTCCGGCTACATTTCCTCCCTGTTTATCGTAATACAATGAATTGATGATATAGTGATTGTTGAGGTTATCAACCTTGATCTTTATTTCATCAAAATATTTATTTTCAAATGAAATCGGTTTTGTAATATATTCATTTGTACCAGGCTTGCGGGTGATGATATCCAGTCCACTGATTTTTTTCCTATAGTTTGTCAATACTATTTTTGCAAACATAAAATTACCTTCATTGGTTACATATAGGTCGGAATAAGCATCCGATTTTTCATCGTAAGGAGATACCATGCGGGTGCTGTCAATCATAGTAAGGTTATTATCGAACAACTTTGCCACTACAGTAAACTGCTGATTTTTTTGCTGCATTTTATATACCATGATCTTTTGCTTATCCTGGCTATAAACGGTATTGTAAATTTTATTCTCAGCAAGTATGCCCAGTTTTGTCGTATCCATTTGAACCGGTTCTGAAAGCTTTTTACCATCAGCACCCATTTTCACACCCATACAATGAATAACATTGTTCCGTTGATACTGGTACACCATGTAAAAGTGATCGGCATAAGTAATAAAATCAATATTAAAAGTCTTGTCCGGTACAAAGGTGAGCCGCACGCTTTTCTGTATTTTCATATCCTTGTCGTAGAAAGCCAATACATGTTTCCAGCGGATATTCTTGTAAATGATGTAGGTATCATTCATCTTTCCCAGTATCTCAAAATTCATATCACGGTTATCTTCCCCGTTGAATTCAGAATAGGTTATTTGTTGGGCTGCTAGCTTACCTGGCACCATTAAGGCGAGTAAAAATAAAAAAATGCCGAATTGTTTCATGAAGTTCATTTTATTGAAATTACGATTAAAATTGCTCCGCGGTTGCCTTATTAGACTTATTAAAACATTCTTCTGCTGCTTTTGTTTAATGTATAAATTTACAAAATGCACACAGTATTAATAACAGGTGGTTCGGGGCTGATTGGAAAAAGGCTCACCACAATGCTCAATGAAAAGGGGTATAAGGTGATCATCCTTACCCGATCTCTGAGCGGCAAGCAGAACAGCGAACAGGTAAGCTATGCTTTGTGGGATGTGAAAAAGCAAACAATAGATATCAATGCAGTTCAATCTGCCGATTTTATCATCCACCTGGCGGGTGCAGGTGTAGTTGAAAAAAGATGGACCGATGTGTATAAAAAAGAGATCCTTGAAAGCCGCACACAGAGCAGTAAGCTGATCGTTGATAGTTTAAGCCAACATTCCAACCAGGTAAAAGCGATCGTTTCCGCATCTGCTATTGGCTGGTATGGGGCCGACCAGCAAGCAGGAAAATATTTTGTTGAAACAGATAAACCGGCAGATGATTTCCTGGGGCAGACCTGTGTGTTGTGGGAGCAAAGTATTGCAATTGCAGCAGCATTGAATATCAGGGTTTGTTTATTGCGAACAGGAATTGTATTGAGCAATGAAGGTGGTGCAATGGCTGAATTTAAAAAGCCGATCAGATTTGGAATTGCGGCTATACTCGGTAGTGGTAAACAAATGATCAGCTGGATACATATAGATGACCTCTGCAGGATGTATATCCATACCATAGAAAAAAACACGATGAAGGGAAGTTACAATGCCGTGGCTAATCTTCCTATCAGCAATAAGGAACTCACCTTAAAACTTGCAGAAAATACCAAAGGGAAATTTTTCATACCCATGCATGTACCTTCATTTTTTTTGAAAATAATATTGGGTGGCAGCAGTATTGAAGTATTAAAAAGCACTTCAGTAAGCAATGCAAAAATAAAAGACACAGGCTTTACATTATTATATCCATCTATAGAAGCTGCATTGGCTGAGCTTTCAGGAAAAACATCATTGATCTGATTTCACGACACTTCTCCTGCTCAATATATAAAACAATACAACATACAAAACTGCCATGATGATCACCAACCAGGTATAATCTGTAGGCAGGTTTGCTTTTGCCATTGACTTGAGTGGATTATCCGGGAAAGTCAACAATCCATCCGACGCATTCATAGGCAGATAGTCGCCCATACTTCCCAGGTCGATCTTACTTTCCGATCTTAGTTTCAAGCTCCAAACATCCAGCAATTGAGAGATAATATTCTCTGCACCGAGGTAAATAAAATACAAACCGATGGCAAAACCTGTTCGCCTGATCCATACAGATATTAATACTGCCAATAGATTATATGACAGGGCTTTCAATAAAAAATAACCAACATGGCTAAACCCATCCATTGCAAACGATGTTCCTGAAAACGCTCCAAATGTCAATGCTGTAATAATTACCAGCAGCGTAGTAACAAGCGCTGTGATAACTGCCAGCGCAATTTTTACGCTAATGAATTCCTGCCTGCTCCATCCATCAATGATGTTCTGCCTGTTGGTGCGGTAATTGAATTCATTTGTTACGAGTATGATCAGCAACAAAGCAGGTAGCATCAACAGCCAACCGGTAGCATAACTGGTAGTCTGCCAGGTGCGTGTAAAATCGTAAGGATTGAAAGAAGTTCCCAGTCCGACAGCATTTACCTTATTTACAATATTCTTATTTACAGTAAAAACGATATAATTTGTTGTAAAAACTCCCAGTGCAAAAAAACTACTCAATACAATAAATGCGTTGTAATTTTTAAGTTTCAGCCATTCTGTTTTTAATAACTTCAGCATTGTACTATTTTTTCTGGAATAAAATATTTTTATCAATTTGTGAGCTCGAAGAACTTGCTCTCGAGGCTTTTCTTTTTAAGCTGCAGGTGCGACAATACGATGCCGTTGTTAAAGCAGAACTGGTTTACTGCGGCAAGATTGGCGGTACCTGAAGGAAAATAAATTCGAACCGTTTTATCAACCGATTCTATTTTACCTGCACCAGGCAGTTGTTTCAATATATTTTCCAGTTGTGAAATATCGGGTGCACTTACTTCTACCGTATCCTCATTTACCAGTATCTCGTTTACATCGCCATGGGTGATCAATGTACCTTGTTTAAGAATGGCTACATGCGTACAAACTTTCTCTACCTCATCCAGCAGGTGACTGGCCATGATGATCGTTTTACCTTGTTGCGATAATTTTTTGATCAGCTCCCTGATCTCGGCAATACCAACAGGATCCAATCCATTCGTAGGTTCATCAAATACCAATACATCGGGATTGCCCAGCAATGCAGCACCGATAGCAAGTCGTTGCTTCATACCCAAACTATAGGTACTGAATCTTGAATTTTTTCTGGCAGATAAGTTTACGATCTCTAAAACCCTGTCTATATCTTCAACCCCATGCCCTTTAATGGCAGCAGCGATCTTTAAATTCTGTACAGCAGATAAATAATGGTAAAAATTTGGTGTTTCCAGCAAGGTGCCGATCTGTTTGCGTTGCTGATTGGTGGGCGCTGCCCCGAATATTTTATAACCTCCTCCCGATGCTTTTAATACATCCATCACGATGCCAAGCAACGTTGTCTTCCCGCTTCCATTGGGACCAAGTATACCAAAAACAGTACCGGCCGGAACGGCAAAACTCACTCCTTTCAATGCCTGGATCTTGCCATAATTTTTGGAAAGGTTTTCTACAGTTAGTATCTCCATTTTTATTTATTTCTATTTACCTTATCAAGATAAATGATTTTATTTAAGTGTTGAATAAATAAAATGGGTGAGTGGGAACAGGTAATGCCAGGTGGCTCTTGGGTTAAGCGCTCAATCACGATTGCACTGCATCAACTCTATCAATTTTTTCAGCCATTTAACTGCTCAACCAATAAATTTTTTCACCTCGCCACGTGCGCCTCATGCCAAACCGAAGAAAAATCCCCCAACACTGCAAAACCTTTTTCATTAAAATTGAGCCGGTGAAGTTTTAGTCCTTCGATATCTTTCAATAAAACTTTACGGGAGAAAGGATTCATTGTTCCACCTTTTAATCCTGCCGGCACATTGGGATCATATTGAAAATGCGGATCAACGATTGTTCCTCTTGGGTACATGATTCCGGGTATGCCCTCTCCCCTGATATCCGTTATCTCCGGATGTTCCAATCCAATGGTATGACCAAATTCATGCGCTGCTGTGGTGGAGTTATTAAGCAGGTTTTCTAATTTAAAATAACCTGTATTGCTATTGATCCCGTCAACGAAAGAAATATTACCACTGGCATATTCTTCCACTCTGAAATAATTATTCCTGGGATTTGTGTTTTCATACACTTCAATAGCTGTGAGTGCTGAAGCATACAAAGCATGGATGCTGAAATTTACATGGTACCATTCATTATCTATCCTTACAGAAGCTGCAGGTTCGTTCCAATGGAACGCAATATCTTCAGCTATCTGTGTTGATAAGTTATCATTGGCAGCATTGCCATAAAAAATCAGATCGGCATGTATGGTTAGCAACCTGTAGCCCCTGTTCAATTCGACTTCAACCATTTATTTCAGGTTTTGCATGAAGTAATCTGTTACTTTCTGGTAAAGATGCGCCCTGTCTTTTCCAACTACATTGTGTTCATGACCGGGATAGATCATATAATCTACCTGCACGCCTTTATCAACTGCAGCTTTTACAAAATTCACTGAGTTTTGTTGAACAACAACAGGATCCTGCAAGCCATGTATCAATAACAGTTTTCCCTTTAATTTTCCAGCCTGTTTTATCAAATTCGTTTCTTCATACCCATCTGGATTTTCCTGCGGTGTATCCATATATCTTTCACCGTACATGATCTCGTAATAAGACCAGTTCATTACCGGCCCACCAGCCACAGCTGCTTTAAATACGCCGGGATGATTCAACATAAAATCGGTTGTCATGAAACCTCCGTAACTCCATCCAAACAATCCCATATTATTTTTATCGGTATAAGAAAGACTGTTCAGGTAGTTCACGCCTGCCATCATATCTTCCATTTGCATTTTACCTGCATGACGGAAAATTGATTGTTCAAATGCACGGCCGCGGCTGCTGCTGCCCCTTGTGTCTAATGTAAATACAACATAACCTCTTTCTGCCATGTACTGGAACCAATAATCACCTGCGGCGCCATTCCAGGAATTCAATATCATTTGTGCATGCGGCCCGCCATACCAATAAACGACCACAGGGTATTTTTTGCTGCTATCGAAATTTTCCGGCTTGAACATTCTGCAATAAAGATCAGTGCCTTCATCGTTTTTAATAGTGAATATGCTCAGTTGCCCCGTGCTATAATTTCCCAACGGATTGTCGAGTAGAGCAAGGGCTACCAAAATAGCAGCCCTCACCCTCTCACAGAACCGTACGTGAACCTCTCGATTCATACGGCTCTTCAGCATCGCGTAACCCGTACGGTTAACAGGCGGAGAAATGCTCTTCCCGGATTGCTCCGGTTGGCAAAAGTGCCTTGATGCTGGGATCCCCTTCGCTACTTCCAACTTTCGAAGGACATTAGTCACTGCTACGGGATCCTCCGCCCCTGT
>JBBQZY010000008.1:0-190240 GCA_038207305.1 Chitinophagales bacterium | reverse complement strand
GCCGGAAGTCCAGGGCAACCATAGGCAGCCGGAACAACCGTGATCGTTGCAGTTATAGGTACGGAAGTGTTATTGATGGCTGTAAAAGAAGGTATATCACCTGTACCATTAGCCGCTAAGCCGATTGAAGGAGTTGTATTTGTCCAGTTATATGCAGTTGCTGTTACAGTTCCTGTAAAATTGATAGCCGCTGTTGTGCTGCCATTACACAGTGCCTGGTCACTGATATCAACAACTGTCGGAACAGGATTAACCGTGATCGTAAATGTTTTGGTAGGGCCGGGGCAACCAAAGCTTGTTGGCCTCACTGTGATCGTAGCTGTTACAGGTAATCCTGAATTATTGATCGCCGTAAATGATGGTATATATCCATTACCAAAAGCTGCAAGTCCTATGGATGAATTGCTGTTCGTCCAGTTATAAGTTGTACTGCTTACCGAACTGGTGAAATTCACTGTTGCTGTAGTGCTTCCATCGCATAAAGACTGGTTCGAAGGCTGGGCTACATCTGTACCTGGGTTAACTGTGATGGTAAATGTTTTTGGAATACCAGGACATCCGTTTGATGCAGATGCAACTGTGATCGTTGCAATCACTGGCACTGCCGAATTATTAACAGCAATGAAAGAAAGAATATCACCTGTACCATTAGCTGCCAATCCTATCGACGGATTGTTATTTGTCCAGTTGAAATTCGTTCCGCTTACAGAACCTGAAAAATGTATATCAGTCGTAGTATTTCCTTCGCATAGCACCTGATTCGACGGTTGCATAACATCCGGTGCAGGATTGATATGGATTGCATTTGTTGCAGTATCGCGGCAACCACTTACAGTTGCAACAATCAATTGTATAGTATAATCACCCGGTTGGCCAAAAGAAACAGCGAATGTGCTGCCAGCGCCGTTGCTTCCATTGGAGGATGTCCATTGATATAAATTTATAGCATCTGTTGAAACAATATTGCTGTTGAACGTAACTGTTGCCGACTGGCATTGATTGGTTGAGCCTGTAATGGTTGCAAGGGGTTTACTGTTCACCGTTACATGAACGGGTTTAGTGATCGTATCCGCACAACCACTGATACCTGTGATGATCAATTGTACATTGTATGTTCCTGTTGCACTATAACTATGGCTTACATCCGGGCCTGAGCCTGTCGTTCCATCACCAAAATTCCATGTATAGGAACTGAGGCCAAAATAAGCATAAGAAGTATCGGTGAAATTAATAATCGTTGAGCCGCAACTTCTTTCTTCCGCGAAAGAAAATCCGGCACGAAGTTTTTCTATGCGGATCGTATCAGGTCCGGGCAAGGTGTTTTGGCACCCAAATGCAGATTGTACTGTTAGGTAAGGCATGTACACACCTGGCAAGGCATAGGTATGATAGACTGTTGTTTGGATGGTGGGTAATATAATACCATCACCAAAATTCCAGAATAAACTATCAGCATCACTCACTACAGCATCGAAACGAACCTGCTGGCTGTTACAAAAATAGGCACCGTTAAAATAAAAACTACCGACGGGTTCCCGTACGGTAACAGTTTTTTGAATAGTTCCGACACAACCGCTAGGCAGTATAACATTCAATGTTACATTGAAATTACCTGCTGTCAGGAAAGTATGTGTTACGGTATCACCTACAGCTGTGCCACCATCGCTAAAGATCCATGTAGCAGATGCGGATGGGATGTTACTATTATAAAAAGTAAATGTATGTGGGGCGCAAACAGCATTTGTATCAGATAAAGTAAAGTTTGCATTGAAAACACCCGTGATCTTCACTGGAATAGTATCCCTGCAGCCAAAATCATTGAATGGTATCATCTCTAACCACACAGTGCTGTTAGCAGGGGGGCCGGGATTGAATACAACATTTTGTCCTGAACCCAATAAGGTTGTGAAGGATGAATTCCACCAGTTATAAAACTGGAATCCGGGAGGTCCGGTAAGTGTGGTAATATTCGGGGCCGTACATTCATATTGAACCTGTACCGACTGTCCACAGGGCTTTTCAACATCAACATAAGCATATCCCCAATGGCCTCTTCTAACGCAATCTGCTGTGGTAAATTCGAGGAACATTGTTTTACCAGCATAACCGCGAAGGCTTACAAAAACAGACGACCATGGTTTGTAAACTACGCCTGTATCAACTGTTGAGCGGGCAAAGCCGGGTAAATTAGAAGTTGATATATACTCAAAGGAAGCGCAATCAACATAAGTGTTTGCAGCTGAATCGAAAAGTCTAACGGTAAACCTTGGCTGCGTCCAGCTAGTATGCCCCGGATCTTCAAACACAACCGCATAATCATATTTAATGGAAAAATTGGTGTCATTTAAAGGCACATGGATCGGGTATTGAATGCGTTCTGCCTGGGCACCAATATTCGTATTGCCAAGCCTAACGGCAAAATTGCTTCCATCAGGAGGATTGGTGGGAAACAAACCAAAAGCATCCAGCGGTGAAGGCATTGTACGGGTATAGATCGTATGCCTGTTGTTGATAGGTGCAGATGGATTAACAGTAATAACATTTGTATTGCCGACTGAATCAACCCTCCCTGTAAAACATTTCCAGTTTAAGAAAGAACCATATTCGAAATCAATGTTATCTGGACAGGCTGAAGAAGCAGGAGCAGGCGTATTCCTTGCAAACGGAATGCTAATCGTTTTCGATTGCGTGTTGATGGTATTATTTAAAACAATATCTCCACGGGTATTTATGGTTCCCAGCCTGCCGTCTTTTTCTATTTTCGCAAACCCTTTGTTGAAACCATAGAAAACGGAAATATTCAGTTCTTTAACCAGTTCACCTTTTGTGTTGATCAAAGACCATTTTTTGTTTTTATAAACTGCTGTAACGATTTCTTTAAAATCAAAGACGATCTCGTATTGGAAGGGTATGACTGTTTTACCGGTTTCATTTATGAATCCCCATCCTCCGGTACCCTTTACAGCTGCCAGTTTATTTGAAAAATTTCTTGCGCCGTCGAATGCTGTTTCTGTAATTGGCATTCCGTTATTGTCAACGAATGTAAAATGATCATGCTGAAGCACTCTTGAAAAACCGTTTACAAAAGGTTCCGCTTCATCCCAAATGATGTTATTGATCGGGGATTGGGTTTGCTTATTTACAAATTGATATCCCTGTCCGGGGCGTTTTACGGCAACAACAGTTTGCGCTGAGGAAATGGATGCAAGCAGTAAAAAAAATAAAAATAGAGGTATTCTCATCGGCATAGTAATATTGGATGTAAAAAAAACCTACATTAATATTGCCTGGATAAAGGGCTTTATTAGAGTAAATAATAAACGTATATAAATACATGTTTATTATATTTATTTTAACAATAAACAGGAAAAAACGAAGAAATAATGAAAGCCCCCGTATAATTACTATTAAACGAGGAATTTGTGCAGCAGTTTTTTTCGTAGGTTGCCATAAAATGCAACACAGGAAAGGGTTTTAAGGCTTATTAAGAATTATTGGAGGCTGATCTTTTTAATGTCGATCTGTTCATCAAAACTATCGCCATGGCTTTTTTGACCCTGTATTTTTCGTACAATATCCATACCGCTGAATACTTTTCCAAAAGCCGCATAACCTTGCTTACCGGTATCGTCCGTTTCGTAATCAAATTCGTTTTGATTGCCGAGACAAATGAAGAATTCTGTTTTGGCTGAACCTGTATCTGGTCTTGCCATTGAAATAGTACCATCAATATGAAATAAACCAGTTTGTTTGGTTGATTCATGAACGATAAATGGAATGATGGTTCCTTTTTGGACTGCTGTTTTCCAGATGCCACCCTGTATGATGCCTGAATAGAAGTGATAAGGTGTTTCATCTGTTTTCAGTACACGATAAAAAGAACTGTTATCATACAGGCCGGATTTTACGTAAGATAAAAATGCCGCTACCGTTTTTGGTGCTCTTGAAGGATACAATTCAACTTCAATATCACCCATCCGGGTTTCAATGATGACATGCGGATTGTCGTAATGCGGATGACTGCATGAAATGAAAAGGATCAAAAAAAGTATGCCGGTAAGTCTATTCATGATGAAGGAGCTTCAGCCATGCAAATTAGTTTCTTTTAAGTATAAATGGTATTAGCTCCGAAAGTGGTTATTGAACTTGTTCCAGGCGAAATGTATACCAAGCGCACCCGGTTAATACCGCCAGGTTTCGTAGTAATATTAAGCAAGGCATAAGGAAGTTGACATGTTGATGCGGATGTAAGACATCAATATTCAATATTCCCTGTTCCCTGTTTGATATTATTTGATTTTGATAAATGCTGCACAGCGAACCAACTGCACAAGAGTGCGACGCCAATGAAGCTTAATAGATATACTACAGCCAGGCTCATAAAAACGTTGATAGGATCTGAGAGAATTTTTTTCATAGAATGTTATTTAATGGGTTTAAGGATACTGAACGAGGAACTGGGCTCGTTGATTTATGATCTGAAACCCTTGTTCGTTCTGAATCACTTTCACCAAATGGTGCATGGTTGCCTGTTATATTGCTACTATCACAGGATCAAGATGCGGCTATAAGAAAGCTACGATGAGGAGAAAGAGTAACATGATTACCAATATCGAGATCACTGCAGCCGTAGCGCTTTTTCCATTGTAGGATTCCATAAGTATTGAATTTAATTTACCAGTTATATTTTACACAAGCAAACCCAGCAACTAAATGAGGATCCGTTGAGTGTGTTTTACCAACAAAAATATATCCACCAGTTCTACAGTTCCTGCTGTTTCATAACCTGTTGCGATGGGTGATTTTTTCCATGCTGAATCGTTGTGTCCTGCAGCAATCGTTCCGCGATCGGTTTTGAATTTTATTACATCAGTTACATTAACTGATGTTCCTCCAAAATGCATAGCACGTTTACTGCAGTGAATTTGCAAGGATTCTTTAGCGCATATTTTAGTGTATATGCAGGTAAGGACAAAAGTTTTTATAAACAGTTGTTTGTGTTTCATAATGGTTGCGCATTTTTGCGAACAAGGATTATGCTAAAAATTAAAATTTTAGAAAAGACAGTAATAAAAGGCAAAATAATTTTTTAAGAAAGGGGATTTACGTGGTAAGATTACGGATCGTTACATGGTGAAACGTTGAGTTTTTGTATGGCTATAATCTTTGCCACTATTAAGAAGGTTCTCATAATTCCTTCCTGCTTAATTAAAGCTGGTATAAAAATTTTGAACGAATTCTTTTGTATACGCACCGGTTGAAACGAAATTATGTTGATTCACCGGATCAATAAGATCATGGAATGAGTGTTTCCGTAACCAGTTGCGTAATTCTTTTTTTTGGCAGGCTTGTTCCCCGGAGAGAGTTCTATTAGCTCCCGGCTGAAAGGAAATTTAATGATAGAAATATTTGTCATTTAAAACTAAGTTTGCCATCTAAATATAGTTTTAACCGGATGAAATAAATAACCTGCCGTTGTATATATATTGTCGGGATATTTGCAACGTATTTCTAAACGATCTTACTATGCGTATTGCTATAAATGGAATGGGACGTATTGGCCGGTTATTATTTCGAAGGCTGGCATTGCATCCTGAAATTGAATTAGTAGCTATCAATGATATCATGGACGTTGACAACCTGAGTTACCTCATTAAATATGATTCGGTCTATGGTACTTATGAGCATGCTATAATTCACGAAGCTGATTTTTTTATCATTGCTGAAAAAAAGATAGCGGTTCTGCAAAACCAAAACCCGGCAGAACTGCCCTGGAAGAAAATGAATATTGATGTAGTGCTTGAATGTTCAGGTAAATTCACCAGCGCTAACACGGCAAAATTGCACATAGATGCCGGTGCTAAAAAAGTTTTATTATCAACTGCAGGTTCTTCGGATATTCCTTTGATGATTTATGGATTTAATCAAAGTTCTTTGTCGGCAGCTATTGATATCATTTCTCCCGGTGGATGTATGACGAATTGCAGTACGCATATTTTATACATTCTTAACAGCATTGGTATTGTTTCAGCTCATTTAAATATACTGCACTCCTATACTTCAAGGCAGGAGCTGGTGGATGCACCCAATAAGAATTTCAGGAGGGGAAGGGCGGCAGCGGAATCTATCATACCAGTGGAAATTGATCTGCGTGAATCATTGGAAAGATTGATGCCTGGTTTAAAAGATAAGATCTCGGCGGTATCAACACGTGTGCCTGTTGCCAATGGCGCCATGGCTGATTTTACGATCCAGCTCTCCGAAAATACTTCCGCCGAAACCATAAACAAGCTTTTTAAAAAAGCTGCAAAAGCAGAATACAATGGCATTATTGAGTACACTGAAGAACCACTTGTATCAACAGATATAAAAGGAAATATTCATTCAGGTATCGTTGATGGAACCCTTACTTCAGTTGTAGGAAACCAGGTGAAGTTGATCGTTTGGTTTGATAATGAATATGGGTTTACAAGCAGGATGATTGATTGGCTGGTTTATTGGAAGGGAAGTTCCTAGTTGCCAGTTCATGAAACTTCAACTGTTTAAGATCGTTCGCCTTTCAGACACCCAACTAAAAACTATCAACTATAAACTATAAAATCTGCCTTTCACTAAACCCAATTATTTTTATGCGCCATAGATATTACCTGCGCTTTTGAATTTACATGAAGTTTTGTGTATACGTTGGCAATATGCTTTCTTACTGTTAAAGTGCTGATGCCGGTTATTTCGGCGATCCGTTTTGCATCGTATCCGTTTACCAAATGCTGCAATACTTCAAATTCTCTTTCAGTAAGCAATGATTCCAATACAGAAGTATCTGCTTGTTCGTTGTTCTTTTTATGTCCGAGGATCTTTAATGTTTTTCTAGCAACTGCAGGGCTCATGGGTGCCCCACCAAATTCCAGCACTTCCTGGATCGCCTGGAGGATGGTATGATAACTTTCATGTTTGAGCAGGTAGCCCGAAGCTCCTGCCTGGATGGCTTCGAAGATGGTATCGTCATCTTCAAAAACGGTAAGCACAATAAAATGAATGGAAGGATAAATAGCTTTTGCAAGTTTGATGGTATCAATGCCATTCAAGCCGGGCATTTGAATATCCATGAAAACAACTGCCGGTAAATGCTGCATTGGCAGGCCTTTCAGCTTTTCGAGGAACTCATGTCCATCTGCTGCTACAATGGTGAGTTCCACGTCGGAGAACTGTGCTATCTTTTGAATAAAGTTACTTCGGTTCAAAATAATATCGTCTACCAAAGCAATTTTCATATACTGTTTGTTTAGGTAAAAGTGAAGATTTACAATTTATATTGAAATACTTATTTTGTAGTAGTACCCCGGATGATCACTCTTGCGCCCGAAGGAAAAGCCTTTTGCCACTCAACGTTCCAACCACATTCCAGTGCCCTGTTCTTGATGTTAGCAATACCGCTTCCTTTTGAGCTATTTGTATTGTTAAAACCTGTACCATTGTCTTCTATTGTTACAGACCAGTAATCATCGCTGAAAAATGCAATGCGGAGTTCGGTGCAGTTGCTGTGTTTCACTGCATTGTTCACACATTCTTTTAATATCAGGAAGATATGCAGTATTCTTGACGGCGAGAATTCAACATCTTCAATGATATCTTCCTGGTAATGATATTTTATATGCGGATAATTCTGCATCAACCGCAGCATCCATGATTTAAAGCGGTCGGCGAGTTTGGTAACAGGCAGATATTCATTCTTCAATACCCAGATCGTATCGCCTAACTGTGTTACCATATTTTGCGCATTGCCATCGAGCTGCGATAAGATTGCGTCATCCACATTACCGGGCCTGTCTTTCAGGTATTTCACATTTGCGGTGATAGCTGCTGCGTAAGAACCAAGGTTGTCGTGCAGATCTGCAGCGATCCTTTTTCTTTCATTTTCTTCGGCCTGTTCAACAGCTTTATAAGAAAGTAATTTTTGTTCTGCCAGCGCTGATTCCATTTTCCTTTTTTGTGTAAGGCTGTAATTCCTGTAAAGCGCCCAGGTAAGTAACAATCCCAATAAAAAAAGTACGGCTACTCCGATACTCAGGTATTTACTGCGTGTGAGTGCATATTGCTGGCGGATGATGATGTTCTCTTTTTTCTGTAATTCATATTTTGCTTCCATTTCTGCTATGGCATCACTTGAATTATTTTTATACAAGGAATCTTTCAGCCCCACAATTGTTTCCAGTGAACTGCTGTACTCATTCATGAGTTTTGCTTTCTTGTAATTTTCTCCTAATGCTGTGTATAAAAAGATAAGTTTGGTGAGGTTGTTTGATTTTTCTGCCAGGGCGATTCCTTTTTTAGCAATCTCTATTCCTTTATCTGTTTGATTGGTGGATGCATAGAAGAAAGACAACTGCGCCATATCCGAAATAATGTATATCGGCTCACCAATATGCTTCCGTATCTCAAGTGCATCCTTCATATCACTTTCGGCAGCAGGATAGTCCTTTTTGTTGATGAACATATCGGCACGGATATTTAAAGAATTTGCAAGGCTTGTAAGGTTCTCGCTCGATCGTGAGAATTTTAAAGCCAGGTCGATAAAATGAAAAGCAGAATCCGGCTTGTTGATATTATTATAACAGGATGCAATGTTTGCATAAATAACACTTATCCGGTCAGACTGTGAGCCACTTGAATAAAGCATCGCTTTTGAAAGCCATTTGATCGCTTCGGCATTCTGATCCAGTTCCATATTTGCCCAACCCAAGAGGTTGTAAGCCTTTATAATGCTTATGCTGTCTTTACGTGGCTCTGCATATTGCAACATGTCGAAACATTGTTTGATCGCTTCTTTATTTTGTCCGTTCCTGATAAGCCCGCTGCAACGTGTACTTAAAATATCCATCCCAAGGTTATCAATATTCTTTTTATCAATGCTGAACTTAACCAGGCTGTCGTTGATCAGCTGTCCTTCTTTTATCATCCCGCTTTTAAAAAGGTAAACCGAAAAATAATTTTTCATCCGGGTGTATTCCTTTGAACCAGGCGGAAAGATCAGCAGGCCGGTATTTACATATTTTAGCAGGCTGTCGGCAGAAAGCGAATAAGATTGTTCGCAGATATTTAATATGATCCTTTGCCTGTCGCTGAGTTTATTGGCAAAGTGAAATGCATTGCGAAGACTGTCAATTTTATTGGTTTGAGCATGTGCGAAACATCCCACGGATGCTACCAGGAGAATACTCAATAACAGTTTACAACAAATGCGATACATAATATTTTAATTCAGCCTTTAAAATACAAAATAAATCGCTTTGGTCATTTATGCAAGGCAATAAGCAGCTATTATGTTGATCTACTACTACAAATTAAGTATGCATGTAATACATATGGAGTATTGACTAACATGTTTTATAGGTTGATTTTTGTATCGGACAACAAAAAATAAAACAATGAAAAAGATTTTACCCTTATTAATGCTCTGCATGTTCTTCCTGAACTTTGCCAAAGCCCAAACAGAAATTGAACCAAACAATGTTTGGAACCAATCAAATTTAATTACGATAGGAGCCACAGGAACCGGAACAACTGTTTCGGGTGGTGACGAGGACTGGTGGCGTGTTGTTACGCCTGGTGATGGAAAGCTAACCGTTAACTGGACTTCAACAAATGGATTAATTGTTTATTGCCAGGTATATGATACAGTTGGAAATATCCTACTGGCCAATAACTATACAAATGGTACAATTGCCCACAATATAGATGGACTTGCAAAAGGCACTTATTACATTAAGTTTAGCGCTTATTATACTTCAGAAGCACCGGCTTATAGCTTTACACCCACTTTTACGGCAGCCGCTGTGGCAAATAATATAGAACCGGATAGCACGGTTGCACTTGCAAAAACGCTTCCACTCAATGGTTCCGCAACCGGGCATATCAATTACTATTACAATAATCACAGGGATTCTACAGACTGGTATAAAGTAAATGTTGTGCAGGATGGGTCGCTTTCTTTTACCATAACTAGTGAAAATGGCCAAAATGTATATGCACAATTATTTGATGGAGACGGAACATCGTATTTTGTTGGCAACTACACTACCGCTACAGCAACTTATTTACAAGATGGATTGGCACCTGGTATTTATTATATCAGGATTCGGACATACTATTCTTCGGAATTTGCGCCCTATACTTTGTCAAATACTTTTACTCCACCACCGAGTGCAAATGATCCCATTGCAAATGAAACACCCGCAACGGCAAGTACGCTTCCATTAAATGGTTCAGTTACCGGGCATATCGGCTTTCATTACAATGGATCAAGGGATGACGTAGATTGGTGGAAAGTAACAGTTGATGCTGATGGCCGCCTTGACTTTACCATTACAAGCAATAATGCACAGGATGTATATGCACAATTATTTGATGGCGATGGAACAACGTATTTAGTTGGCAGCTATACAACAAATTCAGCAACTTATTCAAAAGATGGGTTGGCACCTGGAGTTTATTATATTAAAATACAAACCTATTATTTATATGAATTTACCTCATACAGTTTATCCAATACGCTAACGCAACCTTCACAGGCTAATGATTTAGGCAGCAATGATGTATTTACGGGCGCTCTCCCATTTCCGGTAAATACTACCAAAACTGGCCATATTGGTTACAGGTATAATGGCAATATAGATGCAACAGACTGGTATAAGATAGTTGTTACCGGAGATGGTAAAATTGATTTTACGATCACTAGTGAAAATGGCCAGAATGTTTATGCACAATTATTTGATGGTGATGGTACCACTTATTTTGTTGGAAATTATACCACCGGAACTGCAAATTATAGTAAGGATGGATTGGCTGCCGGAACCTATTATTTAAGGATCCAAACTTACTTTACCACCGAATTTGCGCCATACACTTTAAGCAATACAGTTACGGTAGTACCAACGCCCAATGATATTGAACCTAATAATACAGTGGCAACAGCAGGTACACTTGCTGTCAATTCAACAATCGAAGGCCACACTGGTTATCATTACAACGGAAACAGGGATGATGCAGATTATTACGCACTTACATTACCGGTAGATGGTAAACTTACATTTGGAATTTCAAACCTGAACGGCCAAAATGTGTATGCTCAGTTATACGATCATGATGGAACGACTTATCTCGCAGGGAATTATACAACAACTTCAAATTCATATACTGTATATAACCTGGCCGCAGGAACTTATTATATTTTAATACACACTTATTATACCAGCGAATTTTCTCCTTATACACTTACAAATTCATTTGAGCCAATGAATTTTACTGCAGAAACTGCTGGAGATAATTCTATAGCCGCAAAGGGAACTTTACTTGCTGCTAACACAGCAACAGGAGGGCACCTGAATTTTTATTATAATTTAGCTTATGATAATATTGACTGGTGGAAAATAGGCTATGATGGTGTAGGAGGAACCATGGCTTTGCATATTGACGAAGAGCAAAACCATGCAAATACTGATTATCCATATATTGATTACGCATTGTATTTAGACACACTTGCAGCACCGGTTGCAAGCGGCCAGCTTCATGCTGCTACCAATACAATTAATCTTAGTAGTCTTTCTGTTGGGATATATTATCTAAGGATGACTCCGGCATACAACACATTCGGCGCTTATCAATTGAATGCAACTTATACTGAAAGGTGCGCGAATGTTGTTGCCATAAATTCATCCACCCAATTAGCAGGATGTAATGGCAACATAACTTATGGTATATCCGGCGGGTTAGCTCCATACACAGTTCAGTTATATAAAAATACTGTGGCATCTGGTGCACCGCAGGTAGTTGATAATACAAACACAATTACATTCACCAATCTTGGTGTAGGAACCTATTATGCACGTTCATATTCATTTGGTGCTTCCGGTTCATGTAATAATATTTCAGGCAATACTGTTTTTGCAATTCCTGCAACCCCAACAATTTCTGCAGGTGGTGCCACAACATTCTGCCAGGGAGGAACTGTAACACTTACTTCAACTGCAGCTGCTTCATACTTATGGAGCACAGGCGCAACAACGCAATCTATTACCGTTAATGCAAGCGGCAATTATGCTGTAACAGCATATAACGCTGCAGGATGTGCAAGTCTCGTTTCTGCAACAACTGTTGTAACGGTTAATCCATTACCTGCAACGCCGGTAATTAGTGCGGGCAGTGCAACAACCTTCTGTGCAGGAGGAAGCGTAACACTCACTGCTAGTTCAGCTACTTCTTACTTATGGAGTACCGGTGCAACAACACAGTCAATCACAGTTAACGCAGGTGGCAATTATTCAGTAACCGTTAAAAATTCAAATGGTTGTTCTTCTGCTTCTTCAGCGGCAACAACTGTAACAGTAAATCCATTGCCTGCAACTCCAACAATTACTGCCGGTGCTGCAACAACATTCTGCGCAGGCGGAACTGTAACACTAACTTCAAGTGCTGCAACCGGTAACCTTTGGAGTACGGGTGCAACAACACAATCTATTAGTGTGAACGCAACCGGTAATTACAGTGTTACTGTTACGAATGGAAACGGATGTTCTGCTACTTCATCGGCAACCGCTGTAACGGTAAATCCATTACCTGCTACTCCAACAATTGCTGCCGGTACTGCAACAACATTCTGCACAGGCGGAACTGTAACACTAACTTCAAGTGTTGCAACTGGTAACCTTTGGAGTACCGGTGCAACAACACAATCGATCAATGTAAATGCAAGTGGTAATTATATTGTTACTGTAACGAACGGAAACGGATGCTCTGCTACTTCAGCAGCTACTGTTGTAACGGTTAATCCGTTGCCAACTGTAACACTGGCTGCTTTTACAGCCGTCTGTTCCAATGATGCGGCATTTGGTTTATCCGGCGGATCACCGGCAGGTGGTACTTATACCGGTACAGGTGTAAGCGGTGGCCAATTCAGTCCTGCAACTGCAGGCGTTGGAACATTTACCATTAATTATTCTTATACAAATACAAATGGTTGTACTGCTACTGCAACAAATACGATCACCGTTAATAATTGCACAGCGCCTTGTACTTCATCTATCACTCCGGGTGGGCCAACAACTTTCTGCCAAGGTGCAACTGTTGTTCTAACCGCATCAGCAGGTGTAAGCTGGTTATGGAGCAATGGTGCAACAACGCAAAGCATCACCGTTAACAGCAGCGGAACGTATAGTGTAGCTGTTACTGATGCAAATAATTGCGTCGCCACCGCACCGGGTGTAACTGTTACCGTTAATCCATTGCCGGCTACTCCAACAATTGCTGCCGGTAGCGCAACGATATTCTGCGCAGGCGGAAGCGTGCCACTTACTTCAAGTGCTGCAACTGGTAACCTATGGAGTACTGGTGCAACAACTCAATCTATCAACATAAATGCCAGCGGTAACTACAGTGTTACGGTAACGAACGGAAACGGATGTTCTGCAACTTCAGCAGCAACAACTGTTACTGTAAATCCGTTGCCGGCTACTCCAACAATTGCTGCCGGTAGCGCAACAACATTCTGCACAGGCGGAAGCGTTGCACTTACTTCAAGCTCAGCAACAGGTAACCTGTGGAGCACCGGTGCAACAACACAATCGATCAATGTAACTGCAAACGGTAGTTACAACGTCACTGTAACGAACGGAAATGGATGTTCTGCTACCTCAGCGGCAACAATGGTAACAGTTAATCCATTACCTGCTGTAACACTGGCTGCTTTTACAGCCGTATGTTCAACTGACCAGGCATTCACTTTATCAGGTGGTTCACCTGCAGGTGGTAGTTATAGTGGTACAGGTGTAAGCGGCGGTCAATTCAATCCTGCAACTGCAGGCGTTGGAACATTTACCATTACCTATTCATATACAAATGCAAATGCTTGCACTGCAACAGCAACAAATAGTATCACCGTTAATAATTGCGGGGGATGTACGGCAAGCATCAGCACTGATAAATCAACCACATTCTGCCAGGGTGGAAACGTTACACTTACCGCAAATGCAGGTGCATCTTATTTATGGAGTACCGGTGCAACAACACAATCTATTACTGTAAATGCAGGCGGAAGCTATACAGTTACAGTTACCAATGCGAATAACTGCGCTGCAACTTCGGCTGCAACAATTATTACAGTTAATCCATTACCAGGTACTCCAACAATTACTGCTGGAAGTGCAACAACATTCTGTGCAGGTGGCAGCGTAACACTTACTTCAAGCGCTGCAGCTTCTTATGCATGGAGCACAGGCGCAACAACCCAGGCGATCACGGTAAATGCAGGTGGAAACTACAGTGTAACGGTTAAGAATACAGCCGGTTGTTCAGCTTCTTCTGCTGCAACAACAGTTACTGTAAATCCTTTGCCAACTGTAACACTTGCTGCATTTACTGCAGTTTGCAACAATGCCGCAGCATTTACTTTAGCAGGAGGTTCACCTTCCGGCGGTACTTATAGCGGTACAGGCGTAAGTGGTACGCAATTCAACCCTGCAACAGCTGGCGTTGGAACATTCAGCATTACTTATTCTTATACCAATGCCAATGGTTGTACGAGCGCTGCTTCGCAATCCATTACAGTAACTAACTGTGCTGGTTGTACTGCAACGATCACGCCTGATAAATCAACAACATTCTGTAAGGGCGGATCTGTGAAATTAACCGCATCAAGCGGAACAAGCTATTCCTGGAATACCGGTGAAACAACACAATCAATTATCGTAACCAGTGGAGGAACTTACACAGTTTCCGTAAACAATGCGAACAATTGTACTGCTACTGCATCAATAACTGTTGTTGTATCTGACTTACCAGCTATTCCGGTAATTTCTGCCAGTGGCCCTGTAATATTCTGCCAGGGCGGAAGTGTAATACTTACATCAGCCGCTGCTTCTTCTTATACCTGGAGTAATGGCGCAACAACACAAAGCATTACGGTAACCAGTAGCGGAAACTATACAGTTGAAGTTAAAAATGAAGGTGGCTGTTCACGCACATCAGCTGCAACAACTGTTTTGGTTAACAATTGCGGAGCTGTTTATTGCGCTGCCAACGGAAATAGCAGGGCCAAAGGTTATATTGCAAATGTGTACCTGAAAACGATCTTCAATAATTCGGGCTGGAGCGCAGGTGGTTATGGTAATTACCTGAATCAATCAGCAACACTTAATAAAAGAGGAAGTTATATCATCAGTGTAAGCCCAGGCTTTACTTCTTACTTTAATATCTCAGGATTGTACACAAGGGTATGGATAGACTGGAACCAGGATGGCGATTTCAATGATCCCGGAGAAGTTGTTTTCTCGCCCGGAGGCGCAAGTTATTTCCTAAGAGTTGGTATTGTGCATGTACCTGCAAATGCATTGAGCGGCAGAACAAGAATGCGTGTTGCCGTTAGCGCCCAGGGCTTTCCATCAAACTGTGGAAGTTTTGCTTATGGTGAAGTAGAAGATTATAGCATTGTGGTTGCAGGGTCAACAACAGGAAAGAATACAGAAGTGGAAACGACAGAACCTGTTATCGCAAATGAATCCTTCAAACTTTATCCGAACCCGGTATCAGAAGAATTGGTGATACAGCGTTCTATTAGTGATCAATCAAAAGTAGTGGATGCTTCCGCAGCAATGGTTATGTTGGATGCTAACGGAAGGATTGTACTCAGCGCTAAGCTTACCCGTTCAACAGAAGTCATCGATGTAAGAAGGTATCCATCGGGCATTTATTTTATACAATTAAAAACCAAAATAAGTATCACAACACAAAAGATAATCATCAGCCATTGATACATGTAAAACCGTTCCTGCATGTATTCCATGCAGGAATGGTTTTATTTTTTACACAGGTCAGTTTCCGGCCTGTGTTTTTTTATGATACCATTCATCATAATTATTTTTGAGGAACGATCCGAATGGATAACTTAATAGCTGAATGAATCATTTACATCTGTTTTAATAACAATAAAAAATAAGAATAATGAAGCAATTACTTTCAATGGGGCTGTTATGTGTATTAATGCTAACAGCAACAGGATCCTATGCGCAGGATGATAAATCAAAACGGCCAAGTCCGCCGGCGATGGCAACTGAAAAAGTTGGTGACCTTACAGTCAGCATCGATTACAGCCAGCCTTCAGTAAAGGGAAGAACGATTGGTAAAGACCTTGAACCCATGGATGGTGAAGTATGGCGCACAGGTGCCAACGAAGCCACAGTTTTCGAAATTGATAAGAATGCAAAAGTTGAAGGTAAGGATCTTCCTAAAGGAAAATATGCATTGTTCACTTTGGTGAAGGGCGATGAGTGGACGATCATCTTCAATAAAACATGGAAGCAATGGGGCGCATTTAAATATAAAGAAGCCGATGATGCATTAAGGGTTAAAGTGAAAGGCAGTAAAGCAGGGGCCGCTGCGGAAAAAATGACTTTCAATATTGACAAAACAGGAAAAGTAACGTTGCTATGGGGCGATAGAAAAGTAGAGTTTTGGGTGAAATAATTATGTAAAATTAAGAGGATTTGGTTGCCGGCAACCAAATGCCCTGATGATGTTTAAATTTTATTGGCACTGATTCACTGATTAAAATATCAACGAATCAGTGGCATTTTTTTTATCATTGGTAAGTACGGCAGGTCAGGATGATCTGTAGTACCTTTGTGTTATGAAAGTTTATTTCATCAGTGGATTGGCGGCAGACAGCAGGGTATTTAAACATATCACTTTACCAAAAGGCTATGAAGCGGTGCACCTGGAATGGATTAGAGCAAAGCGAAACGAAAGCCTCGAATCATACGCCTGCAGGCTTGCCGAAAAAATTGACACCAGTGAAAAATTTGTATTGATAGGGTTATCGATGGGCGGGATGATCGCTGCTGAAATTGCAAAAAGAGCTAAACCGGTAACCACTATATTGCTTTCAAGTGTGCCTACATACAGGCAATTCCCTTTTCGGTTTAAACTTGCTTATTATTTGAGGCTGCATAAATTTATCCCCGGGCAGTTCTTTAAGTCTGCCTCGCTTTTGAAACGTTTTTTCACAGCAGAAAAATCGGAGGATAAGAAAGTGATAGCACAGGTTATCAAAGAAAGTGATCCTGCTTTCATACGTTGGGCCCTGGGCGCTATACTCCAATGGAAGAATGAAGAAGTACCTGATCCGCTCTGGCATATCCATGGTTCAAAGGATGAGATATTTCCGGTGAAACATACTAAACCTACACATGTTATTCCTGACGGAACACACCTGATGGTAATGGATAGCGGTGCCAGGATTTCAACCTTGCTGGAGGAAATACTCGATTCATCCTCCCCATCTACCGGAGAAACCCTAACCCTATAATGCACGGGTGATATAGGGAGTAATTAAACGTTAATAGGGAGTACGCTGGGGTTAAGGTCAGGACAATGTCAGGTAAAATCAAATAAAAAAATGGTATTTTTTCGTTTTTTCGATGCCTGGGGATACCTGATTAATATGCGGGGCTTAATTGAACTCTTTAGTATCAACATTCCTTCTTACCTCAGTTAAATTCAAGAATGTATTTAATCCAATCTCTTTTTATTGAATAATCAGTCCTCCTGCGATCCTGAATTTTTTACTGTTTTTTAGAATGAATTTAGCACCTGCGGAAATCGTCTCGGCAGTTTCTAAAACACACTCGCCATTTGCTACCGGATCTATGATGATCTCGGCACCGGCAGCAAGGGTAGTGGGAGGTATTGTTTCATTGCTCCAGTTTGCCGCAATATTCCAGTTCCCGTTACCGGTGAACGTATAACCGATCGGCCCGTTAGAGGTGATCCTGTAAACAGTATTTGCCGTAAGCGAAACTGCAAACAATTCTCCTTCTTCCGTTTCGCCAAAATCTGAAATACCCGTAACCAATGGCGAAGGTATTTGCATCGACGAAGTTGAAGTATGTGCAATGCTATCATATTTCACCTTAAAAAGATTACCAGTATAAAAATCTGTAGCCACGTAATATCCCCGGAACCCTATATAAGTGTTACCCCTGTAGACCCTACCTCCAGTAATGGCTCCGGCAGGGTTTGGTGTTGGATAAAAATATATCGGCAATGTATGAACGGAATTTGGAAGGGTGCAACCACCGGCAGCGAACACATCAACACCCTCATAACAATGCCATCCATAATTTACATTTAAAGCAGAATCTGCCGGGCGAAAATTGACCTCTTCATAAGAATCCTGTCCAACATCACCAATCCACATATCATAAGTAGCTCTGTCGAAACTCCATCGGAAAGGATTTCTTAAGCCCACAGCATATACTTCATTTCCATAAGGATTGCTGGCTGGTATTGTATAATAAGGAGCCGTATTGCTTGTGTTGACAGCGAACCTCAATATCTTTCCCAATAACACTGTGGTTGTTTGAGCATTGTTTGAAGGATCACCGGCACTGCCACCATCACCGGTTGAAAGATAAAGATTACCGTCGTTTCCAAAATGAAGTTCACCGCCATTGTGATTTGAATAGTTAGGGTGTGGTATTGTTTTCAATATAACTTTCGAAGCAGGATCTGCAATATTTGCATTCGCACTCGCTTTGTACCTCGCCAGTTCAAGATCGCCCGCGAAATTGTTGTAATAAACATAAAAGAATCCATTGGTTGCATAAGCAGGGTGAAACACCATACTCAACAAACCCCTTTCGCTGGAAGAACTGATATTCGTTACTGTTAAGAAAGTTCCTGTCAAAACATAAGACTTGTCGTACAGCAAAACTGTCCCATCTTTCTGTACTATAAAAATCCGTTTGCTTCCATCGCCTGCATGAACCATTTGCATGGGAGAATTTAGTCCTGTAATCACTGCTGTATAAGATAAAATGGGCTGGGCAACAGCAGCTATATTCAGCATTAATATAAAGGATGTAGTAAGACTTGAAAATAATTTCATCGTATATGTTTTGGTTGATATTGTAAGTAAAGCGGAAATGCCGGGAGGGATATTTAATAGCAGCAATTTGAATGCCAGTTAAATTGGAAAGCCAACTGTAAAGGGTCAGAAAGACAGGGAGGACACTATCGAATAAGATGTTACTTCAATAATATAGTCGTGCCTTTGCGTACATATTTATTTCCGTCTGAGCCGATCGCTTCCAGCATCCATACATAGGTTTGCGATTCCTGGCGCACAGATCTTAAATAGCCATCCCAACCGCTGTTGAATTTGTTTGTCTGGAACAACAATTGTCCCCAACGATTGAATACCCTGAAATAATTCAGTGTTTTAATGCCATACATTGTTGGTTTCAGTATATCATTCAACCCATCATTATCCGGTGTAAAGGCAGATGGAACATAAATGGCAATCTCCTTAACTATCTTTACCAACTGCGAATCAACCGTGCGGCATCCGCCTGCAGTTCGTATTTCTATCGTATATAATTGTTCCGTGTTTCCTTTGAATACAGGATCAAAAACAACATTACTGCTTAACGAAGTTGCCGGGTTCCATAAGGCCGATTGCCCGATTGGCCTGGCTTGTAAGGTCAATGGAAGATTCACTACGGCCACTTCGGTTGGATACCGTTTACCCGGCTTTGGCGCTTCAACAATTACATATTGAAGGGATGAGAGAACCGGTGTAGGACATTGTACTGTGCTAACAGATAACACTACCGGGTAAACGCCCGGAGAACCATAAACCTGTGGGGGAGGATTCCGATCGTTTGAGAATTGCCCGTTACCAAAACTCCAGGCATAATTGATGGGCGAGTTCAAGGTATCGGCTGTATTGTTGATGAGTTGTATCGGTAAGTTCAAACAAATAGTACCTGCAGTAAATACCGGAACAGCATTTGGGTAAACTTGTATGGTCATAAAACTACTGTCTTCGCAGATTGCATTGCTGTTCACGATCAGCTTAACCCGGTATGTTCCTGCCTTGATATAAGTATGTGTTACATCCTTTGTTGATGCTTCGGTACCATCGCCGAATGTCCACCGATATCGCATCGGACCTAACAGGTTGGTACTGGTATTTATAAAAATAAAATTATTTCCCCGCAGGCATTGATTCGGAACAGCAGTACTGAAACGAGGTAGTGGTACAGAAGAAATATCAATGGTTTTGCTGGCTGTAAAAAGTATACAACCCGCCTTACTCGAAAGCCGGGCCCGGTAGGTACCGCTTTGTAAGATCCGGTAAATGGTACCATTCGCACCGGCGATAGGTATATTGTCTTTATACCATTGAATGGTATCAGTGGGTTGAACGATCATAACAGCGCTATCACCACTCAACAAACAAAAAGATTCTTTGCCTGAGAATTGCAGGCTGGTATCTAACAGAGAAGCTGTTACCAGTACGATATCGCTATTCCTGCAACCACCGCCGGTACTGCTTGTAGATAGTGTATACGTAGTTGTTACCGTCGGGTTTGCATAAGGGTTTGAAACATCCGGATCTGTTAACCCAAGTGGCGGGCTCCAGCTATACACAACACCCGATTTTGGCAATCCGCCAATAGGTGCTCCTTCGCCGTTACATGAAACGGTGTCTCTTCCTGCATTTGGAATGATCACCAGGTTATCAATTAAGGTTGTATAAAGCGTATCAAGGCATCCATAACCATCATAAGGTGTTACAATCACGGCAACGGTAGTGCCAACAGCAGGTGGAGGCATAAATGACAGCACCTGGCTGGTACCAAGTAACTGCGTAAAGCTGCTGTTATACCAATTGTATTGCTGATAGCCATAAGGAGCAACGACATCAACATGGGTATCATCCGGACAAAAAGACGCGCCGGTGAAATTTCCACTGCATTCAGAATTCACATCAATATAGGCATAACCAAAATGCCTCCTGAATGTACAATCTGCCGTCTTAAAAAAA
Source organism: Chitinophagales bacterium (assembly GCA_038207305.1). Taxonomy (GTDB): domain Bacteria; phylum Bacteroidota; class Bacteroidia; order Chitinophagales; family Chitinophagaceae; genus Ferruginibacter. The sequence continues at coordinate 169,362 of JBBQZY010000008.1, read as the reverse complement.
AGTCTGATCGTTTTTCCTGCCTGCCCGTTCAGACTTATTGAAACAGCCGACCAGTTCTTATACCATACCGGGCTATCGCTTGCAGAAATGGGAGAAAGATTAAATCCGGGCAATGGTGAACCATTTGGAAAAAAAGTAAAAGAAGAGCATTGAATGATCTCTCTGTCAGTAACATTACTGATCTCAATTTCCATGCGTGGCTGCTGAAATTCCAGGTGGGAAGGATCTTCAAACACTACCGCATAATTATAGATAAGTGTATAGGTATTTTGTCCTGCTGGGATCGTAAAATCGTAAGAAATACCTTCTGCTTGTCCGCCGCCGGAATTATTCCCAAGCTTGATGGAATGGCCACTGCCATTGGGACAATTGATCGGGAAACCTCCATATTCATCAAACCCATCTCCCGGGAAAGATGAATACATGGTATGCCTGTTGAATACCGGGCCGGAAGTTGGAATAAGAGAAATTATATTTTCGCCATTGTCTGCTGATGTTACACCGGTGTAACAGGTCCATCCATTGAAATTACCTTCTTCAAAATCAATATTAGGGGGACAGGTTTGAGCAAAAACAGGGAGAGCGCAAATACAGCAGGCAACCAGCAAAGCAAATCCGTAAAACCATGTTTTATTTTTGTAAAAGGCTTTAAGGTCATGCACGGCTGGCTTAGTTTTTAGTATTTGAAGATAAAACTTAATCCGGACTGTATAGGTAACTGTTTAATGAACGTATATACAGTACAAATGGTTGCTTTTGTAAGGCGATCAACTCTACAATTTTGCCAGATACTTTTGTTGCCGGGATAAATTTCCAGTGAGGAATAGAATCCACAGTAACTCCATAGCCTTGGCGTTTTATCGATTGAAAATGCTTTGGAACTATAATTGATATTGTTAGTGTAAAATATCAACTTATGCCGTTTTCTCAAACATCTAAAATGATTTGTATTAAGGCCTTTTGCAGCATCGCCTCTCTACTAATTATTTCTATGCCAGGTTATTCACAACATAAAAAAGACACACTGCCTGCTCCGTATGCAACTAGATCTTCTATGAATTTTAGTAAGGTGATCGGGTGGAAGGATGGTAAAATGCCCACAGCGCCCAAGGGTTTCAAAGTTACGCGTTATGCTGATGGCTTTCAAAACCCACGCTGGATGTACGTTACGCCAAACGGCGATTTGTTGGTGGCTGAAACTAATTCTAATTATACATTTATACAAAAAGCAGGGGCAGTTGTATTGGGGGCCAATAGGGCTGATGACCTGTCGCATAGTGCCGACAGGATCACGCTGCTTAGGGATAACAACAAAGATGGTATACCTGATGAAAAAGACAGCTTGCTCACTGGCCTCAACCAACCCTTTGGCATGTTAGTGATGGGCGATTGGTTATATGTTGGCAATACAAATGCATTGGTTCGCTATCCATACAAAGCCGGACAAACAAAGATCACCGATTCGGCACAAAAGATCATAGACCTACCGGCCGGAAAATTCAACAGGCATTGGTCGAGGAATATCATAGCCAATGCTGATAATTCAAAAATATACATCGCAATTGGCTCCGGTTCAAATGTGGCTGAAAAAGGAATTGAAAATGAATTGTTGCGTGCAAATATCCTTGAAATAAATCCTGATGGATCGGGCATGCGTGTATATGCTTCCGGCTTACGCAATCCTGTTGGCATGGGATGGGCGCCGGGAACTGCTACATTGTGGACTGCCGTGAATGAAAGAGATGAGTTGGGTGATAACCTTGTACCGGATTACCTTACGTCAGTAAAAGACGGTGGGTTTTATGGATGGCCATATGCGTATTATGGACAGCACATCGATCCAAGAGTGAAGGAACAAAAACCTGATCTTGTAAAGCGAACGATCGTTCCGGATGTAAACCTGGGATCACATACGGCGTCGCTTGGACTTGCTTTTTATACAAAAAAATCTTTTCCTATAAAATACCAGGGTGGTGCTTTCATCGCTCAGCATGGATCGTGGAACCGCTCTGTACTGGCCGGCTATAAAGTAGTGTATGTTCCCTTCGTAAACGGAAAGCCTTCTGGTAAACCTCAAGATTTTCTCACAGGCTTTGTGGCAGACCTTGCTAAAGAAAAAGTTCATGGAAGGCCCGTGGGTGTAGTGGTACTGCCTGATGGCTCTATTTTAGTGACAGATGATGTTAGCAATGTTATCTGGAGAGTCAGCGCAGAATGATAAAATTGTTACCTGTTTTTTTCTTAGCTTATATTACGTGAAATATTTTTTAAGTTAGTCAGAACTCATGGGAATGAAGAAGAAGGGTATACGAACAGCGTTTTGTATCCTGGAAACCAGGGCAAAAGATATGATCACGCTTACGGCAGAACAACGATACTTCAAACTCAGGAACGAACATCCTGGGATCATACAAAATATATCCCTTCAATATATTGACTCCTAGGTGGGCATTAAAGCACCTTCATTAAACAGGATACCGAAGAACATCATTGCGTAAATATTTTCCCGCTGATTCACATGATTAAAATATTGCGAGGAATGCACGAATCAAATGCCATTACTCATTTGTGCATTTGTGGCATTGCTTTTCAGACTATATAAAACTGTAGATTTGTGTTCTTAAGAAATTTAAAATATGAAAGGATGGGTATTTATCATTGATGACGAAGAAAAGCTTCGGGTGCTGCTTTCAAAGATCATTGTGCTGGAAGGATTTGAAGTTATACAAGCCGGGGATTGCAAGAGCGCCTTAAAAAAATTAGAGCAAAACGATGTTGATGTAATTATCTGTGATGTAAAACTTCCCGATGGAAGTGGAGTTGAACTTACACAAAAAATAAAAGCCGCTTATCCCACGATAGAGATCATTCTCCTGACAGCTTATGGAAATATACCTGATGCAGTACAAGCTATTACAAATGGGGCTTTTGATTATATTACCAAAGGCGATGACAACAACAGGATCATACCTTTATTATACCGGGCGCTTGAAAAAGCTGCACTCGCCAAAAGAGTAAAACAACTGGAAAAACAATTAGGAAAAAAATATTCCTTCGACAATATCATCGGAAAATCCAGGCTTATCCATGCAGCCATTGAATCGGCCAAAAAAGTTGCCGTAACAGATGCCGTTGTATTACTTACCGGTGAAACTGGCACCGGCAAGGAAGTTTTTGCACAAGCCATTCACAATGCCAGTAAAAGAAATAGGTACAATTTCGTTGCGGTAAATTGTGCGGCTTTTAGCAAAGACCTGCTCGAAAATGAATTATTTGGCCACAAGGCAGGTTCATTTACCGGCGCCGTTAAAGATTCAAAAGGAATATTTGAAGAAGCTAACAACGGTACGATCTTTTTAGATGAGATCGGTGAAATGCCACTTGAATTACAAGCCAAACTACTGAGGGTACTTGAATCAAAAGAGTTTATTAAAATTGGCGATACCAAATCAATTAAAGTTAATGTGCGCATTATTGCTGCAACAAACCGCGACCTTCCTCAGCAGGTTAAAGAAGGATATTTCCGGGAAGATCTTTTTTATCGCATCAATGTTTTTACCATCCCGTTGCCTGCATTGCGTGACAGGGAAAATGATATTCCCCTATTAGCGGATCATTTTTTACAAATGTTCATTGCTAAAACAAATAACCGTATCGGAAGGATCAGCAACACATTCATGGAGCATTTATTAAATCATGACTGGAAAGGCAATACCCGTGAATTAAAAAATGTAATGGAGCGTGCGGTGATCCTGGCCGAAAACAATGAACTCGTCATTGAGGGTCTGCCCGTAGAATTACAAACCATGCATGATCATTCAAATACACTATCTGCTTTCGACCTGGCAAGTGTTGAAAAACTACACATTCAACGTGTACTGAATTATACAAAAGGAAATAAAACCGAAACTGCAAAACTCCTCAATATAGGCTTAACCACCTTGTACAGAAAGATCGAGGAATATCATATCTCCTGACCAGCGCCAAACAATACTGCTTTGTTAACTGATCACTTCGTTAACAATATTGCTATTGATATAGTCCTCCATCAAACCATTCCATTTTGACAATAACCCTACCAAAACGGGTTGGTTATGCAATTGGTAAAATTCATGCCATTTAGATTAAAATTCCTGAAAGCCTTATCCCTACTGCTATTCAGCTTTTATCTTCCTGCTTATAAATTTCACGGCATAGCTTTTGGCATTACAGGGCAAATCAATTAAATGAAATGAAAAAATATCCATTACAAGGTTTAGGCAGGAGGATGAAATTACACTTTATCATTCCCATTCTTTATGTGCTTGGCATGTTGGCACTGTGTTTTTTTACGCACGCATAAATATTACCGAAAGGTAAATCTGCCGAAAATAAAACAACATAGTTGACTCAATTATCAAACTAAAAACACGATCATGTTAACTGTAATACTTTTCCTTGCAGGAATAGCCGGTTTTGCACTTTTCTTCAAATTCATCGACTGGTTTGAAAAAGTATAAAAGCATTTATACAAACATTCATTCAGCACTGCTAATCCTATTCCAGGCACAAAACAACATTAAACACAACTCAAAATGGCAGCTCTATTCATTATATCGATACTGGTCTTTATTTACCTCTGCTATGTATTGATAAAACCGGAAAAATTTTAAATGGGTTTATCAAAAGGTTGGCAGTAAATAAACCTTCCAAAACCCAAACTCATCTAAACTTTTTAATTCATGAATACAGAAATCTTAGGCGTCTTACTGATGTATCTCCTCACAGTTGCCATGGCAATTCCACTGGGCCGTTATATCGGAAAAGTATTTGAGGGTGAGAAAACGTGGCTGGAAGCCTTGTTCAATCCGCTCGACAAACTATTCTATAAACTGGGCGGCATTGATGCAAAAAAAGAAATGAACTGGAAGCAGCACCTCGTTGCTTTACTTACCATTAATGTAGTGTGGTTCATTATTTCCATGCTTTTATTAATGAATATGCATTGGTTGCCGCTGAATCCTGATGGCAATCCATCCATGTCTGCCGACCTGGCTTTCAACACAACCGTAAGTTTTATTTCCAATACAAACCTGCAACACTATTCAGGTGAAACAGGTGTTTCGTACCTGGGACAATTAACATTGATGTTATTCCAGTTCATCAGCGCAGGTACCGGAATTGCAATATGTACAGCAGTTTTCATGGCAATGAAAGAAAGAACGACCGAAAAACTTGGTAATTTTTATAACTACTTTATAAGATCCTGTACACGCATATTACTTCCACTTGCTGTTGTTGTTGCCGTCATACTAGCTTTCAGTGGTACGCCGATGAACTTTGAAGGCAAAGCAAATTATGTGTCAATGCAGGGCGATACCGTGAATGTAAGCCGTGGCCCTGCTGCTGCTATGGTTGCTATCAAACAATTGGGTACTAACGGTGGCGGATATTATGGTCCTAACTCTTCACATCCACTAGAAAACCCTGACTATTTTACCAATATCGTAGAGAACATTTGCATCATTCTAATTCCGATCGCATTGGTATTTGCATTGGGCTATGTATTAAAGAAACGAAAATTAGCATGGATGGTATTTGGAGTAATGACCCTTGGATTTATAATACTGCTTTGCAATGCTGTTTATTTTGAGATGCATGGTAATCCTGCTATAGCTAAAATGGGAATAGCACAACCATTGGGAAGCATGGAAGGAAAGGAAGTCAGGTTTGGCCCTGCAGCATCAGCCTATTGGGCTGTTACAACCACTGTTACTTCGAACGGTTCTGTAAATGCCATGCACGACAGCTTTACGCCACTTGCTGGTATGAGTGCTTTATTGGGAATGATGATCAATTCATTTTATGGTGGAGTTGGTGTAGGCTTTTTAAATTTTTACATCTTCATCATCATTGCAGTATTTATCAGTGGTTTGATGGTGGGAAGAACACCGGAATTTCTTGGCAAGAAGATAGAGGCAAAAGAGATGAAGATCGCATCCATCATTGCACTGCTGCATCCATTGCTTATATTGGCTGGAACCGCTTTGTCATCTTATTTATATGCACACAATACTACCGGTTATGCAGGATGGCTTAACAACCCCGGCAACCATGGCTTTAGTGAAATGCTTTATGAATTCACCTCCGCCTCGGCCAATAACGGAAGTGGTTTTGAAGGCCTGGGCGATAATACCTCTTTCTGGAATATTGCATGCGGCATCGTAATGCTGCTGGCAAGGTACTTACCCATTATCGGGCCGGTTGCCATTGCTGGTATCCTGGCAAAGAAAAAATATATACCCGAAAGTGCAGGCACCTTAAAAACAGATACAGGCACATTTGGCATAATGGTGTTTGCAGTAATATTTATTGTTGCTGCATTAAGCTTCTTCCCCGCATTAACACTGGGGCCGATTGCAGAATTTTTTGGAATGAAATAGCAAATGGAACCGTGAACAAAACAGTATGGTTTAAAAACAATTAATTAAAATTATCATGTCATTAAATAAAAAAGGAAACAAGCTAGTTGAATCTTCTTTGGTCAAAGAAGCGCTCATACAATCTTTTGTAAAACTCGACCCAAGAATCATGTTCCGCAACCCGGTAATGTTTACCGTATGGATTGGAACAATGGTGATGGCCGCTGTATGTATATGGATCGCAACAGGTGAAAAAACCCAGGGCGGGCTTTTATATAATATGATCGTAACGGCTATCTTATTTATCACGTTGCTATTTGCGAATTTCGCAGAAGCCATAGCAGAAGCAAGGGGCAAGGCCCAAGCCGACAGTTTAAGAAAGACAAGGGAAGATACACCTGCAAAAAAAATATTTCCGGTAGGAGAGATGTTTGTGAATGAAGTAAAGATCGTGCCTTCATCACAATTGGAAAAGGGTGATCTTTTTGTATGTGAAACCGGTGATATCGTACCCATGGATGGTGAGATCATTAAAGGTATTGCCACCATTGATGAAAGTGCCATCACAGGCGAAAGTGCCCCCGTGATCAGGGAAGCAGGAGGTGATAAATCATCTGTAACAGGCGGAACAAAGGTATTATCCGATAAGATAACTGTGAGGGTTACCACAGAACCCGGTGAAAGTTTTTTAGACAAGATGATCGCACTTGTAGAAGGAGCATCCCGTCAAAAAACACCCAATGAGATAGCATTGACCATCCTGCTGGCAGGCTTCACCTTAATATTTGTGATCGTATGTGTAACATTGAAACCCTTTGCAGATTATGCAAATACACCAATCACCATTGCTGCATTTATTTCACTGTTTGTGTGCCTGATACCAACAACAATTGGTGGTTTGCTATCTGCGATTGGTATTGCCGGTATGGACAGGGCCCTAAGAGCAAACGTTATTACCAAAAGTGGAAAAGCAGTTGAAACTGCCGGCGATCTTGATACATTGTTATTGGATAAAACAGGTACCATCACCATTGGTAACAGGAAGGCAACTGCATTCTGGCCTGAAATAAATATTTCTGAAACGATCTTCATCGAATCCTGTGTGCTTGCCTCTATTGCAGATGAAACACCAGAAGGGAAATCGATCATAGAACTTGCAGCAACAAAAAATATCAGGAAGCCAGACCTGGAAAATAAGAAAGTACATTTCATTGAATTTACCGCAGAAACAAGGAGCAGTGGCATTGATATGGATGATGTAAAGATCAGGAAAGGAGCATTTGATTCTATACGTGTTATGACCACTAAAGCAGGTAATATTTTTCCTGCTGAAACTGCTGAACGTGTAAAACTGATCGCTTCGAATGGAGGAACACCGTTGGTGGTTAGCAGCAATCTGCTTGTATTGGGTGTGATCGAATTGCAGGATATTATCAAGCCGGGCATACAGGAACGTTTTGAAAGATTGCGAAAAATGGGTGTAAAGACCGTAATGGTAACCGGCGACAATCCATTGACCGCAAAATTCATCGCCGAAAAAGCCGGTGTGGATGATTTTATTGCGGAAGCAAAACCGGAAGATAAAATGAATTATATCAAACAGGAACAGCAGGGCGGCAAGTTAGTTGCTATGATGGGAGATGGAACAAACGATGCGCCTGCACTTGCACAGGCTGATGTTGGTGTTGCAATGAACAGTGGTACAGCTGCTGCCAAAGAAGCCGGTAACATGGTTGACCTGGACAATGATCCTACAAAACTTATTGAAATTGTAGAAATAGGAAAGCAATTATTGATGACAAGGGGAACGCTAACCACTTTTTCTATTGCCAATGATGTGGCAAAATATTTCGCCATTGTGCCGGCATTGTTCATCGCTTCCATTCCGGCTTTACAAGGGCTCAATATCATGCGGCTACACAGTCCGGAGAGTGCAATCTTATCAGCCATTATTTTTAATGCCATCATTATTCCGCTGCTGATTCCACTGGCATTAAAAGGTGTTGCGTACAAGCCACTTGGTGCATCAGTATTATTGAGAAGAAACCTGCTCATCTACGGGCTGGGTGGGATTATTATCCCTTTTATCGGCATTAAATTAATAGATATGATCGTAAGCACCTGGTTCTGATCAGTTGCCTCACAGCAAATTAAAAATCAAAACAAATGAAAAAAAATATTATACCGGCAATTAGGCTCACGATGGTATGCATCATATGCTTTATGGTTATTTATCCATTGTTGATATTGGCTGTTGCCCAGCTGGCGCCTGCCAAAGGAAAAGGAGAAACAGTTACAGTGAATAACAATGTTGTTGGATGGAAACTACTTGGGCAGAAATTCACCGATGATAAATATTTCCGGAGCCGCCCTTCGGCAGTTGATTACAATGCAGCCAGTGCTGGTGGCAGTAACAAAGGCCCATCAAATCCCGATTACCTTAAAGAGGTGAGTGACAGAATTGATAGCTTTTTAGTACACAATCCTGCGGTGAAGAGAAGCGAAATCCCATCCGACCTGGTAACGGCTTCAGGTGCAGGGCTTGATCCGCACATTTCTATCGAAGGCGCTTATGTACAGGCAAAAAGAATTGCGGCAATAAGAAATATGCCAGTTCAAAATGTAAATGCATTGATAGAAAAAAATACCGAGCAGCCATTGGCTGGTTTATTCGGTACAAAAAAGGTGAACGTATTACAAATGAATATTGAATTAGACAAATTAAAGTAACAACAGAAAATTAATAACAATGAAAAAGATTTTATCAGCAATAATATTTTTTGCGGGTACAAATTTATTCGCCCAGGATTCTGCAATGATCAGTAAACCATTAAATCCGATAAGTTTCAGCGGATATGTAGAAGCATATTTCCAGCATGATTTTAACAAGCCAGCCGACAACAACAGGCCGGGATTTGTTTACAGTCATAACCGGCAAAATGAATTTAACGTCAATCTTGGCTTCCTGAAAGCAAGTTATAATACGGAGCGGATAAGAGCAAACCTGGCATTGGCAGCGGGTACTTATATGAATGCAAACTATGCAGCAGAAACAGGCGTTTTAAAAAATATCTTTGAAGCGAATGCCGGTTTAAAGTTCTCAAAAAAGAAAAATCTATGGATAGATGCCGGTATATTTTCATCACATATTGGTTTTGAAAACGCCGTATCGAAAGATTGCGGGGTACTTACGAGAAGTATATTGGCCGACAATTCTCCTTATTATGAAAGTGGTGCAAAAATTACTTACACAAGCGACAACAACAAATGGCTGGTAAGCGGGCTTGTATTGAACGGCTGGCAACATATCAAAAGAGTGGATGGTAATTCGTTGATGAGTTATGGTACCCAGTTGCAATACAAACCCAATACGACAACAACATTGAACTACAGTACTTTCATTGGAACAGATAAACCCGATAGTACTCGCCAATGGCGCTACTTCAATAATTTGTATGCCATATTTAATGTAACGCCCGGGTTCGGCATCACAGCCGGTTTGGATATTGGTTCAGAACAGCGATCAAAAAGAAGAAGTGATTTCAACACATGGTATGCTCCCGTGCTGATTTTAAAGTATTCAGTAAATACAAAATGGGCAATAGCAGGCAGGGGAGAATATTACAATGATAAGCATGGAGTGATCATTGCCAGTGGCACACCCAACGGATTTCAAACCGCAGGCTTTTCCCTGAATGTAGATTATGCGCCTGTAAGCAATGCTGTTATCAGGTTAGAAGCAAGAACACTGAACAGCAAAGACGATGTGTTTACAAAAGCAAATGGCGTATCAAATAACAATACCCTTATTACATCTTCCATTGCAGTAAGTTTTTAACTATGCCAGAACAGGAAAAAAATGCAGCTCATTTTTTAGACCTCATCCGCAAAAGCAGGCGTGGAAAGTTTAAAATATACATTGGCATGAGTGCCGGTGTTGGGAAAACATACCGCATGTTGCTGGAAGCACAAACACTGTTGCGAAATGGGGTTGATGTAAAGATCGGTTATATAGAAACCCACAACCGAAAAGAAACACATGCATTACTGGAAGGACTGCCCGTTATTCCAAGGAGAAAATTATTTTACAAAGGAAAAGAACTCGATGAATTTGATGTACAGGCTGTGCTGAACCTGCATCCCGAAGTTGTGATCGTAGATGAACTTGCACATAGCAATATTGAAGGAAGCAAGAATGAAAAACGCTGGCAGGATGTAATGGATATTTTAGATGCCGGCATAAATGTTATCAGCGCTTTAAACATTCAGCACATTGAAAGCCTTTACCAGGACGTAAAAAAAATAACTGGTATAGATATTACCGAACGGGTTCCCGACAGCGTTTTGCAGTTAGCCGATGAAGTAGTGAATATCGACCTGACAGCCGATGAACTCATCACCAGGTTGCGGGAAGGGAAGATATACACTGCCGATAAGATAGAACTGGCACTGCGTAATTTTTTCCAGGGAGAAAAAATATTGCAGCTGCGTGAACTTGCCTTAAAAGAAGTGGCTTCACAGGTAGAAAGAAAGATTGAAAATGAACTGCCACGCAATGGCCATCTTCGTACCGAACGTTTCCTGGCATGCATCAGCAGCAACCACGAAACTGCCAAACAGGTTATCCGTAAAAGTGCAAGGCTTGCATCGTACTATCATTCAAAATGGTATTTATTGTATGTGCAAACGCCCCGCGAAGATGGCGACAAGATTGGGCTGGCTGAACAAAGGCACCTGATCAATAACTTTAAACTGGCAACAGAACTGGGCGCAGAGATCATCAAAGTAAAGAATAAATGGGTAGCAAAAGCTATCATCGAGCAATGTGAAGAACGTGCCATTACCACCATTTGCATTGGCAAGCCTCACTTAAGTTTATTAAAAGTAATTTTGGCAACCAATGTATTCAATGAATTATTAAAAAAGCTTTCTTCCAACAACATTGACCTTGTAATTTTAAGCTAATGAAGATCAAAGAAAAATTATTCATGGGCATTGGCTTGCTGTTCTCTATGATCGTATTGCTGACAATATTGAGCAGCCTCTTCATAAATAAATTGAGTGACGATTCAAAAAATATACTCGTTGCCAATTACAATACCATTGATTATTCACGGCAAATGCTGATCGCTGTTAATGATGAGATCTCCAACAACGGTAAGGCTAAATTATTCAGGGATAACCTGCAACTGCAACAACATAATATTACGGAAACAGGTGAAAGGGAATTGACAGAGAAACTTGCAGCCGACTTTGAACAACTTTTAATAAAATCAACAGACAGTAGCCTTGTTAAAACTGTAAGGACAGACATTACCGATATCATGTTATTGAATATGCTGGCGATTCAACGAAAAAGTTCAGTGGCACAGCATACAGCAGAGAATGCCCGGTTATGGATTGGTTTAGCGGGTGTTATTTGCTTCATGATTGCACTTGTGTTGCTGATGAACCTGCCGGGCAACGTTGCCAACCCGGTAAAAGAACTTACAAAAAGTATCAAGGAAATTGCAGCCCAGAACTATGCACAGCGTGTTCATTTTGATAAGCAAAATGAATTTGGTGAACTCGCTGCTGCTTTCAATACAATGGCTGAAAAGCTGGAGGAATACCGCACCGGGAACCTGGAAAAATTAATGATAGAAAAGAAACGGATCGAAACGCTTATCAACAATATGAACGATCCTGTTATTGGCCTTGATGACAATCATAAGATCCTTTTCATGAATAATATTGCATTGAAGATAGCAGGACTGAGGCCGGAAGATACAATTGGGAAACGTGTACAGGATGTTGCTGTGCAGAATGACCTGTTAAGATCGCTTGTGCGGGATCTTTTCAATAAAGCAAATACCGGTGTTGCCATCAAAGCAGTACCGGTAAAAATATATGCCGATAATAAAGAAAGTTATTTTGAAAAAGAGATCATTCCGATCAATATCATTCCAACAGGAGAAAAGGAAGAAAAACTTATCGGCAATGTTATTTTACTTCAAAACATAACGCCCTATAAGGAACTGGATTTTGCAAAAACAAATTTTATTGCAACGGTATCACATGAATTGAAAACACCGATATCTTCTATTAAAATGAGTTTACAGTTATTGGATAATAACCAGGTCGGTGATTTAAATTCCGAACAACAAAGTTTACTTGAAAGCATTAAGGAGGATACCGGCAGGTTGCTAAAGATCACCGGTGAGTTACTAAATATGACACAGTTGGAAAGTGGTAGTATACAATTGGCCATTACCCCGTCAGATCCAAAAGAAATTATGAATTATGCTGTAAGTACCAACCGTTCAGCAGCAGAGCAAAAACAAATTAAATTCGAAACAGATATACAGGAATTTTTGCCAATGATATTGGCCGACAATGAAAAAACGTCCTGGGTACTAACAAATCTTATTTCCAATGCCATCCGTTATTCTTATAATAATTCGACGATCGATTTAAAAATTACAGCAACGAACAGCAAAGTTATTTTTTCTGTAGCCGATACTGGGCAGGGAATTGCTCCACAGTATCTGGATAAGATATTCGACAGGTATTTCCGTGTACCCGGGTCAAAAAAAGAGGGTACAGGTTTAGGACTTTCTATCAGTAAAGAATTCATCGAAGCACAGGGAGGCGAACTTGCTGTTACAAGTGATTTTGGTTCGGGAAGTACATTTTCGGTAAGTTTTCCATCACAGCATTGATCCATCTTCTTTTATAATGGGTTTACTTGGGTTGAATATTATATTATAAATTGGCGGATCGCAATTGTTGTTCTTTTCGAAAGCAATGAAAAATTGTTAGCGGCTGAGTTTTGAAGCCTTTAAAATTTCTATCATGATTTTAATACCGTCTTGAGGTGCTGTAGCGTTTAAACCAAATCTTTTTTCAAATTTACTGCTATCGAAAACATAGTCGTCTTCATTCTGATATAGCATTTCTGGAAACTCCCTCCTGCAGGCAGGGAATTCATCGCTGGCCAAGACTCTGAAGTGAAGCCGATTGCAAAACTAACACCCAAAAGCCAAATTGATATTTATCTGCAGGCACCGGTGCTGATAGATACTGATACCGATGGTTTCAACGTTTAGCCCTGGTTGCAACGATATCATTTTTTTTGCATTCATGCTTTCAGTGCTACAGGTTTTTTAGCTAGCCGCCTAACTGTTCAATCGTTTTCTTTGCTGCAGCCAAACGAATCTGCTTATTTTTTTCTACTAATTTAGCAGTTGCCCATCTTTCCACTTTATGGTGAAGTGGTACGAGTAAAGCTGCAATACAAACCAATGCCAGCAGCATCAATAAAGGTGAATGATGCGTTACCCTTTCTAAAAAAGGATGCAATAATAAATTGAGAAATTCAAATACAATTAATAAAGCAATGATGCCAAAGAACTCAATCAGTTTTGTATTGGTGATGAAGCTACGGCTTAACAATAAATAAAGTGTAAGCAAAATAATAATACCAATAGCTATCAATGCGTACTGGATGGTTTGCTTGCGCTGGTATGCTTCTTCGGATTTTTTAGCAGCGTCTTCTATGGTGCGTAATTGCTCTTTAAAAGTTAATGCCTGAATGGTATTTAAATTATTCTGATTAAAAATCAGCTCCCTGATTTGATACTCCAATTTTGAGTAATAGTATGCGCTATCAGTAATATTTTGCTTATCAAACAACTCTTTTTTATAAACAGCAGCTATTAATTTAAAATTTAAATTTTGAATTTTACCGGATAATATCCACAGCTTTTCAACCTGTACGTTGGCTTCCATCATTCTGTTATTCTTAAAAAGAAAAGGAATATATCTTTGATAGAATCCCATTTTTCTATTTTCATTTTTTACTGAATCCGATAAAATAAGTGCCTTGTTAAAATACACATCAGCCAGGTCGTTCTCATTCAATTTTGAATTAATTGCACCGAGTAAATGCAATGTCTGTAATCTATATGTTGGGAGTTTCAACCTTTCACTGGTTTGTACAGCTGCTTGTGTATAGTATAAAGCAGAGTCCAATTGATCTTGCTCCATATAGGCAATTCCCATATTTCTTTGGTACTGCACAAGCATGTAATCGTATTTGGCTGACGTTTTATCAGGAAGGTTTTCCCCGCCTCGCTTTGTAAAATTGAAAAATTCATCAATATTTTTTAGTGTGGCATATATCGATGCTATGTCAAAATTTAGTGAACTTATTCTTCGTTTATCCTTAAATTTTTCAGCCAAAGGCAACGCCTTAAAGTAATATTCTAGTGCTGTGGTATTATCTCCTTTGCTTTGAGAAAAATAATATCCGATCCAGTTATAACTGGTGGCAAGCAGTGAATCATTTTTTAATTGTTGGGCTATTTGAAGCAAATCAATGCATGTTGCAGAGTCAATATTGTTGCTGGAATAGGAATCTATACTTTCTAAATATTTTATCGTTTCGCTGAAACGCTCAATTGGATTGGTGAAGCTTGCTAAAACAGCTTTTGCATTTTCAGGGCTATTGTTTTGGGCAAAAACTGTTTGAACAGTTGCTGAAAAACAAAAGAGCATTATTATATTTTTCATTTTGGGAGTCTACTTCTTATATTTTATAATTTAGGAAATATGTCAGTAAGGTGACGCATTCCCCTTATCTATAGAGTTTTGCTACGGCATGAAGCATAACGCCAGGCCTTGTTGCAGGCCCGTAATTGTTTTCTTGTTGTGCCCGGAACCGATGCTTAATAAAGATATAAAAGCACAATTTAAAAAACAAAAGTTCGGCAATGTTAGTCCTGCCCAACTGAACCAAATAGGTATAAAATGCCCGTTGTTCCGGCATCCGGCCAGATTTTCGACTCAATGTTGGCTGCTGTACAAGTTATGCTGCTTTTATTAAATCCAACTTTTCCTTTTATTGATTCAAATAATTTCTTTGAATTAAATCCAACCCCAATTTCAAAAACAAAAAGCACTTTGCGTATATCACTGATATTTTTTGAAGGGTCGCCATCTATAACAAGCAGGTCAGCGGATTTACCAATTTCTATGGTACCAATTGTTTTTTCAAAACCCAAAGCAATAGAACCATTTTGTGTTGCAATTTTTATTGCTTCTAAAGGCGTGAAGCCATCAGCCTCCACTAATAATTCTATTGCCCGCCAATTACCGAAACCTGCAATAGTGCCTCCGTTGCCTGTTGGGTCAGTACCAACAGTTAGCAAACCACCCATGTCATAAAAAAGCTTTTCCATTTTGGAATTTTTTGCAAAAGCTCTATCTATGTCAGTAGGTGCCTTGGCTGATTTGGTAATTACCAGTTGCTTTAAATAATAATCCCTTGTGTCTGGCGACATCGCATTCATAGCATCTTCATTTGGCTGCGGCTGAATGCTGGTAGCTCCTTCAAATACAGCCAATGATGAAGTGATGCCTACTTTCCTGTCAATTAAAAATTGGATAAACAGTTTTACACTGTCGCTCTGTGTGTCGAGATTGCCCAATGATTTATAGGAAAGGCCTGCGGCAGGGCGTTCATTTTCTTTTTTATCAAAGACAAAATCTGTACTGGCAAAAAATCCATGTTCCAAATTGTCTATACCCATGCTGGCTGCCTCGTGGTAAGACACTGCGTCCAAATGTGCTGTGATTTTTAATTTTCTTTTATGTGCTGCATCAATAGCAGCATTCAAGGTGGGTTTGTCAACACCAATATATGCTTTAAAAGAAGTGAAACCCTGGTCAGCCCAATAATTTACAAATGCCGCAGCTTCCGCTGGCGTTTTGTTTTCTTTCATCTGCGGAAATCTTGCTGACTTTCCTTCAATGTATGGCGCTGTGAGTTCTATAGAAGGTCCTGGTAATAAACCCTGGTCAATATCTTGTTTTATTCTGATGTCGGAGTAGGGTTCAATACTACCGCAGGTCCTGATGGTAGTTGCCCCACATGCCAGGTATAGGCGCGGAAATGTAAACGCCAATTGTTTTAAATTGGGATAACGGGGAGCAAAGGAGGCTGCTGAAATATACATGTGTTCATGCAGCATTACCAACCCTGGCATGATAGCTTTACCATTTACGTCAATGATGTTTGCTCCTGCAGGAATTATTGCGTTTGCATCATCACCCACCCAATCAATTTTACTGTTGCTGATAATAATAGTTTGATGTGGTTTGGCCGCATTGCCCTTTCCATCAATCAACAAAGCATTTTTCAATACCGTAACAGCGTCTTTATACTCTATAAATTTTTTTGTTTCATCGCTAAATTTTATTTGCGAGCAAGCAGGAACGGTAAAAAAGACAGCAAGAATGATAGCTATTGATATTTTATGTATGTTCATATTTTTAATTGTGTTTAATAAGTGTTGAATGTAATACTTTAATTTTCCACTTTTTTTTCTCTTTTACTGCAACGACCGTTTCCATCCATTGCACATTTGTTTGTTTGGCATTTCTTGTTATTTCCGAGTGAAGATTATAGGTTGCCCAAGCTGTATTTCTATTAACTATTGTGTTGATAAAATCAATGTTATTAATCCGTTTAAAATCAATTGCAGTATTTAACTTATTGCATTGAGAATAAGCGTATCTGCATTCCAAATACGCCCGTTTTCTAATAATATAATATCAGTAGCACAGTAATTTCTTAAACTAACAGAATCCCTGTTTGATAATGCCTCAAATAATTTGATAACCGTTTGCTGAACTTCCTTTTGGTCTTTTGTCAGTAGCTGTTGTGCCTGCAAAAATGTTGAGAGAGAAATTGTAAGGATTAAAAGAGTTATTTTTTTCAATATTGTTGATTTTTATTGCGTTTCGGTCAAAATTGCGCAATGTTCGAATATATGGCAGCCAACGAAAAGCATTTGCTTCAGTTGGGAAAGTATCCTTTCAGTTTGTTGCTGTTGCTAATTAAAGGAACGAAAATTTACTTTAACTGAAAAACTACTTGTAATTCGGTCTACCGGAACCTGAAAAAGATAGGAGAGATGCGGTTGATGATAGTTCCGTCAACTCCCAATTACGCAAATACGTTGTTGGCTGTTTTATTATTTTCTTTTGTCATTAAGGGTATACATTTCCCGTACTTGAAAGTACAGTTCGACCAATACTATTTTTTTAAGGAAACTTTTGCGTCTTCAAGATCCATTTTGCAGATTCTAGTCTATCACTTGTTTCAAATGGATAATTGTCAACAGTAAAATATAAATTTCCTTTATCGGCAAAGAGTTTTGAATAACGAGGTTGTTGACACTTGATAATATCAAACATGAAAATGCAGGAAGTTTTACCGGACACGCAGATAACGCAGTTGCACGGATATTAAATTGTGGTTGGAATATAATGCTGGCAGCAGGTTTTGGCAGTAACCACTATGTGCAGGCACGGATTATAATGCTTATATTTAGGTACAAAACCATTCCTTGAAACACTGTACTTCCTTGCTATTGCTGTTGATATTACTGCGATCGGACATTGCGGCACAGGTAAACTACACATCAGCAGATTTTGCACAGGTTGACAGTTTTGTACTCACCATCACTTACCAGAACGATATCAGCAAACTGGCCAATGACCTCACTCTTCCTTTTCCTGAAGACATTTATAAGGTTAGGGCCATATTTAAATGGATCACAAATAATATTGCCTTTGACTATCGCTTTGTAAACAGCGGAAAGGAGATCACCAAACCGGAATGCGATGGGGAAGATGATTGCCCAAGCAGGCTGCTAAGGTTTGAAAGTGATTATCTCAAAAAAATATTACGAAGCAAAAGAGCTGTTGCCGAAGGATATGCAAAACTCTTTAAAAAACTTTGCGATCTCTGTTATGTGCAATCAGAAACGATCAGGGGGTATGCACGCACAAGGCCATACCAAATTGGTAATAATATGGGGGTTAATCATTACTGGAATGCTGTATTGATCGATACTTCGTGGTACTATCTTGATGCTGCATGGGCCGCTGGTTATTGTGCCGAAGATGAAGAAAAAGGAGTCTTACTTCGGTTTATAAAAGATTATAAAAACTATTATTGGTTATTACCTTTTGATAAATTTTCACGCAACCATTATCCTCAAAATGGTAAATGGGTTGAGCGGCCAAACCTTAGCAAAGAACAATTCTTCAACAAGCCGCATTATTTTTCAGTGGAAGTATTGGAGAACCTCCGGGAATACGATCCACCTACCGGTGTATTGAAAGTGAACAAGGGTGATACCATTCATTTCAAATTCGATTATGCAAGCGATATAAAATTGCTGCAGGTAAATTCGAATATTTTCAGGAACCCATCTTTGTGGACAACCGTCATCGTTAAACGGAAAACAAAAATAGTAAGAGATAGCTGGGCTGAAAAAAAGCAGGTTTACATTCCATTCAAAAGAGAAGCCAATAATTACCAGTTTGACTATATTGTAAAAGAGACCTCACTCTATTACCTTGAATTGGTGTTCGATTATAAGCCGGCAATTCGTTATAGGGTGAGGGTGGAGAACTGATTTTGTAAAGTTTTAATAGTTTAGAAAGTTTAGGATTTAGGATTGAAAAGTTGGTATGCCAGATAAAACTTTTCACAAATCGTACCTCATATCATTTATTTAGAAAGTATTTTACATCGTCTTTATTATTTATTTTCTCATTTCCGCATGGTTGCCATGCAATGATTCCGATCCTGATGTATGGATCCCCATCTAGTTATATGCTGCATATCTCTGCTACCGGGCAATCAAAGGAAATACAATCCAATGTTATTTTATATTGGATTGATCATATATACAATTTATGCAGTTTAGTTATTTTCTACAAAACGGGTGTGTTGAATTGGGAAAAGGAACATCATGCAGAAAACTTATTCACACAATGAACGCAACAAAACCATGGATAGAAGAAGCAAGGGAATTTTTTGGCTTGATTATCCTGATCATTGTTTTGATTTTAAATATGCACTGGCTAAAAAAGAAGAAAATAAACAGTTAAATTATTAGTGCGGTAAGCGCACGCTCCGCCGATTTCAATTAATCGTGGTATATTTATTATGCCATGAAACACTATTTGCGCCATTTTATTTTAATCAGTTTTTTAGTAACTGCGGCTACTGCCCAAACTCAGAATTTAACCGGCTGCTGGCAAGGCCTTATGGATGGCGAATATATGGAAGTCAACATTGAACAAAGGGGAAACGATATCTGCGGCTATACTTATGATTATGAACTGGATAATCCTTCGGGTCATTGTAAAGCCAATTTTGAAGGACGTTATATTGCTTCCCGCAACACCTATTTTCTTGACGGAACCAGTTTTTTAGAAAATAGCGGCACACATGTGTTGATGCGTATCTTACTGTGGCATGATAAAGATGATGATAATAATATTTTAAGAGGTAAAGTCTATATCAACTCAACCATGATGTCGATATTTGGAAAGGGGGGAGATGATCTGACGTTAAAAAAGGTTTCATCGAGGCCAAAAAAAACCGCCGGCAAAACATTCCCCTGCTTTCCGCCAAAGATTAAAGAGCCAGCGGTAAAAAATGTTCCTGAAAAAAAAGTAACGCCGCAACCTGTTACCCCAAAGCCGGCTCAGCCTAAACCCGCGCCGGTAAAAGTGAAAACTGTAGTGCCTGTTAAAGCACCAGCAGTTAAGAAAGACCCAGTACTAAACGCTGATCCAAAACCTGTAGCACCGATCACTGTAACAAAAAGGCCGCCATCGCAATTGGAAAAATTAATGACGGAAAGAAAGCAACATCTACAAAGCAGGGTTACGGTAGATGTAAAAGAGATCAAGCTGAAACTTTATGACAATGGTACGGTTGACAATGATACGGTTTCTATATTTTACAATGGCAGGCTGCTACTCAGTCACCAACGGCTTTCTGAAAAAGCGATTGAGTTAACGATAGCGTTAGATGAATCGGTTACACAGCACGAGATAACATTATTTGCCGAAAATCTTGGAACGATCCCTCCTAATACGGCCCTGGTGGTTGTAACAGCCGGCAGCAAACGATTTGAACTTCACTCGAAAGCCAACATGGAAGAAAATGCCGTATTGATTTTTGATTATAAACCGAAATAGGGTTTGTTTCCTGGATTATTTCTTTTATCCTATCACCAAAGATTATAATTTAAATTTATAATCATCTACAGGGATCCATGGCCCTCCATCATAAAAAAATGTACTGATACCGATGGCCATAATGCTGAATGGTACAAACTTTACTAT
The DNA here is from genome assembly GCA_038207305.1 of Chitinophagales bacterium. GTDB lineage: Bacteria > Bacteroidota > Bacteroidia > Chitinophagales > Chitinophagaceae > Ferruginibacter. The sequence continues at coordinate 148,765 of JBBQZY010000008.1, read as the reverse complement.
TAATTGCTCCAATAATTTACTTGCCTTAAAAGCCGTCACTTTATTTTGCACCGTAATATGCGGCCATAGTTTTTGTCGATCTTTTCCAATTAAAAATGATTCAAAATCCCGTTGCATAGAAGCGTGCATTATTTGCAGCTCATCCGAGGCAACAGTATAAGCAACGCCATTACCAATATTTCTAAGGCCTGTAATATTTAACCGGATCGTACCACGGCTGGAAAGTGCCTGCAATGTTTGCGTAATAATTTTTTCGTCAGGCGGCAATGCATGAAACAAAGTGAGATGTGCCTCCAGGTAATTTAGATGTGCAGGAAAATAAGCTTTACGTTGTTCGTTGAAATATTGCCTTGCTTTTTCTTCCAGTTGCAGGGTAACGACCATGGGTTTGTTCATGCATAAAATTAAGGGAAGATTGGTAAACAGGTAAAAGGAGTTCAACTGGATAAGGCGGCAGGTTTAAAAGGGGTGCAGGCCGTTGACCAATTATAAATTCCGGCCCTTCTTCATTCGCATTTCAACTTTATAACTTAATTTACCATCTATAAAAAAAAGTTTGCTACAAACGAAGCTTGTCGTATTTTAATGCTTTAAAATTATAACCATGAAACAAAAATTACTTTTTACGGCCATTGCTGCTTCAGTGATGTTTGCAGCCAATGCTCAAAAACAATCACAAAGAACCGTTGCTTACCTGATCACCTCGCCTGAGAAAGGTGCCCCGGGTTGGACAGAAGTAAAACTTGTTGACCTGCAAACCGGGGAGGAGATACAATCGGTTTATAGAAGTGATTCAGAAACCGAAGCGCTGAATGCACGCACAAAGAAACCTGTTGTAAAATATGATGAGGCGGCCAAAATTCCCCATAAAAAAATAATTGTATTACCTGCTTCAACAAACGAGCAAGGTGTTCGCATTGCTGAGCGCAGGATAGAAGTTTATGAAACAAGCATGCTTAAAGTTGACAAACCTTTTGCCACAAGTTCTGCTGCCTGTGCGTATGATAAAAAACATGAGCGTCTCTATTATACGCCTATGGGCATCAATCAACTCAGGTATATCGATCTTAGATCGAATACCATTTATTATTTCGAAGATGAACCGTTTGGTGCGTTAAAAGGCGCCGGTGATGTTCAGAATCAGGTTACCCGTATGGTAATTGCGGCTGATGGTAATGGTTATGCGTTAACCAATAACGGCGAACACCTGGTACAATTCACTACCAATAAGAAAGCAACAATAACAGACCTCGGAACTTTAACAGATGATGCTGCTAACAAAGTTTCTATTCACAACCGTGGCGGCTTTGGTGGTGATATGGTTGCAGATGAAGCTGGTAACCTGTATGTAATAACTGCTAACAGAAATGTTTTTAAAGTGAACATCGAAAGCAGGGTAGCCGTTTTTACCGGAACTATTAAAGGCTTGCCTGCAGGGTTTACAGCCAACGGTGCTGCAGTGGAGAATGGCAGGAATATTATCATTTCCAGTGCCACAACTACCACTGGTTATTATAAATTCAACCTGGAAAAATTACAGGCAGAAAAATTCTCTACACCGAATTCAGTTTACAATGCGGCTGATCTTGCAAATGCAACTTTGGTTAAAGCTGATGAAAGAAAGGATGACGCTGTTAAACCAATAACTGAGATTGCGTCAGCTGAAAAAATAATTCCACCTGGTACTGAAGGAAAAGAGAAAATAGCTGTTTATCCGAACCCGGTAACGACAGGTTCGGTAAAGATCAATTTCACCGATTATTTGGCGGGTAATTATGAGTTGCAGTTGATCGATCTTACAGGAAAAGTGATCAGCACCCAAGCATTGTTGATAAACAATAAAACCCAGGTATATGAATATAAACTGCCTGGCCAGTTAGCAAATGGTGCTTACCTGTTAAAAATAGTTGGCAGCAATAACAGGATCGTTAATACAGAAAAATTGATCATAGAATAAAAATTGATCCTTAATAAAAGAGTTTACAGCTTTTTAAAAGTTGTAAACTCTTTTTAATTAAAACGAGATACTAAAGCCCCATTTAAAGGCCCAGTTGTTAATCGCTTTAGGCAATGAATAATAACCATATCGATAAAAGACGCCGCCGCCAAAACCCAGGTAAGCAACAGAATAAATACTTCTCCGGTATAAATTCTTTACCAGCAAACCAGATTCAAACAAACCCTTTTCAGGAACGTTTATAACAATATGCTTTTGTGCAACTGCATTGGTTAAACTGCCATAAGTTATATTTTGTATGAATAATATCTCGGGCCTGAATGAAAGATTATTGGGTTTAAACAGGAGGTTGCCAAAATTGTGCTGCATGAATAAACTTACTGTTTGGTCAGCCACAAATTCATACAATCCTGCCGTTTGAAATGTATTCGGAATATAAACATTGACCCTGCTGGACACATGGCTTGCTTTTGTATTGAACAAATAACTGTAAGGCACATTGCCCCATAATTTCCCTGTTTCCAGTTGAAAAGTTGTAACCCCTATTTTTTTGAACCGAAAACTATGATTGAATTGCAAAGCAACTTTAGTATAGTCGAGTTCACCGTTCCAGAAACCATTTAATCCTTTGGAAAGTTGAAACAACAATTGTGTGGTTGCCGGTTTACTCCTGAATTCAGCCCTTCCCATTTTCACAAAACTCTCGCCACGGGTTAGCCGCAATCCGAACCCCATCTCGGTATTGTGAAACCGGCGATAAGTAACCTTGGTAATATCATCCCTGAATTCATAATCATAACCCGCCGGGCTCCTGTCTTCGTTCATGAGCCAGGCATTCAGCTGCAGCGAAGGACGGAGCCGGGTGCTGATATCTATCTTTAGCTGCGCTACACTATCCATGCGGAAGGTTTGAAAATTCCTGAGCAACTGGTTGGAAAATACAGAACCATTGCGTACAAAATAATCTACGTTTCCCGGCTCTGCAATATCACGTGCGTAATTCAGCCGGAGTGTAGTGCCCGTTCTTTCATTGAAATTTAACGACAGGTTGCCGCCATATTTCCAGGCTTTATCCCGCAATCCATAACCGGCAAAACCACCTACCGTAATAAACTTACTAAGTAATGTGCTCGTTTGAAACCCGGCACCGATCCTGAATGTTTCATACTTATTGATGCCTGATAAAATGTATTTAAAAGGTATATCGATCTTGCCCCAGGGGATAGCTTCTATGGCCAATAACTGGAATGCAGTAGTTGCTTTACCAAGTAAGTTTTTATATTTTGCCGGCAACATGTCATAGGTCTCGTAAGTCAGTCGTTGCTTTTCATTGAGGCTGTCGGAACGCATGCGTATCCAGGCAGTATCAGGGCGTTTACCCGCCAACGGATGGTATTCCAGTTGCACATTTGAAAAATCGGTTCTGGGAACCGGTTTATTAATATCAACATTGCTGATATAGCACCGTGAATCCCAGTATAGCAATACCGAATCTGTTTTAAGATCTTTTTGACTGAGCGTGCTGTTGAATTGTACCGGGAACCATTGATCTTTGACCTTTTCATATTTCTGTTGTATCCTGAAACTGAATATCAGCCCTTTTTCCACTGCAGGTGATGCGATGACGTTTTCAATTGCATACCCATCAGAATTAATATAGATCACACCTTTCAGTCCATTAAAGTTCTTGCCTTTCCCTGGTTCAAAACTTATCACAAAGGTTGTATCTTTTTCATGCGGAATGATATCGGCGAGTTTAAACCGGTACATGCCAATGCTGCCATCAATTACCGGGCTTGTATAAAAGATATTATTCATCTCCAGGTAATCTTTATAAAAACCGAAGGGTTGAAAATTAGAGCCGGTTACAGCAAAAGCCGCCGTTTTAATTCCTGATACCTTTGTTGCCAGCACCGTTTCTTTTGTCTGGTTTGGATAACGGAAAATTCGTTGTGTATAAGATTCTGTCAGCATCAGGTAATTTTCTTTGAATCGCCTTGCGATCTCGGCGCCCTGTTTATTTTTTATTGTATCTATTTTTTGTGGGATGGGGATATCCGGTTGTTGATTGATCCGATTGCTGTCTTTACGGTTCATATTCCAGAACCGCTGGCCCGACGCCAGGGCTGCAATCGTATATGCATTGTATGTAAAGTATGGCTGTTGTTCGGGATCGTTCTTCTTTTTATTTTTCTGCAATAGCCTGATGATGCGGTGTGCCGGATTTTCCCCGGAACTAACCACAACCGTTTCTAATTGCTTCCCGGCTTGTTGCAATGATATGGATAATTCAACTGCAAGGTTTTTTTCAACAACAATCCGTTTTGATTTATAACCGATGTAACTGATCAGCAAAGTAGCGCTGCCTGTAATTTGCTCAATGCTAAAATGCCCGTCGATGTCAGTTACAATGCCGGCTTTTGTTTCCTTCACAACAATACTTACAAATGCAAGTGGCGCTTTGCTGACTGAATCATATATAACACCCGATAGCTGTCCGTTTTGCGCTGATGAACAAAAAGGTATTAATAGTATTAATAGAAAAATAACTATCCGTAGCTGCATTAATATGATTTTGTATGAAAATTTAAATTTAGCCATTAAAGATCATCCAACCATTTACTGTTTCAGCATGGCTCGTTCATAATGTTTATTCTCCGTTCATCACAGGCAGCATTTTACACTGTTCCATTCATGTCAGGAAATTCGCAGCTCATCCATTTTATTATTATCATCTGTAACATTAAATCATTGCTTTGCGTCTCATTAGTTACAAAACAAATTAGCCATGAACAAAAATTTATTCACAGTATTATCGATGATGGTGATCAGCCTTCAGTCGATGGCGCAAGCCCCGGGTAAAGTAACCGGTACTGTAACAGATCAAAAAAAAGCTGCTTTACACGCAGTCACGGTATCGCTGCTGCTATCAAAAGACAGCAGCCTGGTGAAGGCAGACATTAGTGATGCAGCCGGAAAATTTGATATCGCCGTTTCAAAAAGCGGAGACTATCTACTGAGTTATGCACTGATCGGGTATGAAAAGAAATACTCAACTCCGTTTACGGTAAACGAAGGGCAGGCAGTGAATGTAAATGCTGAATCCCTGACCGTTGCCGCTGTAAAACTGCAGGGGATCACAGTAACTTCCAGGAAGCCTATGATTGAAGTAAAGGCGGATAAAACCATTTTCAATGTTGAAGCGAGTATCAACGCAACGGGCAGCAATGCGTTGGAATTGTTGCAGAAAAGCCCGGGCATGCAGGTAGATAATAACGACAACATCAGCATGAAAGGCAAGACAGGCGTTCGTGTGTATGTTGATGGAAAGATGATGCAGCTGGATACCAAGGATCTTGCGGCTTATCTCAAAAGCATCAACAGCAATGACATTGAAGCGATTGAAATGATCAGCAATCCAAGCGCAAAGTATGACGCAAGCGGTAATGCAGGCATTGTCAATATCCGCCTGAAGAAAAATAAAAAATACGGTACCAATGGAAGTGTGAACCTTGGTTTTGTGCAGGGCGTTACGCCAAAAGGAAATGGTTCGTTGAACCTGAATTATCGAGATAAAAAAGTAAACCTGTTTGGTAACGTTGGTGCAAACCTGGGCCGCTATGAAAATACACTGAACCTATACCGGATACAGGATGATTCATTGTATGACCAGCGATCAACCATGCACAACTATGATAAGAGTATCAATGTAAAAGCCGGCGCGGACTATTTTATCAACAACAGAAATACCATTGGCGTGATGGCAACAACAAATTTTGGTGATACCAGGTTTGAAAGCCAGGGCAATACCAGCATATATTATCATCCAACCATGGCTTTTGTAAAAAGCCTGCTTGCCACCAATAAAGTGCCTGGCAGCCGCACCAATGCTAATTTTAACCTCAATTACAGGTATGCCGATACAAGCGGCCGTGAAATAAATTTTGATGCGGATTATGGCTTGTTCCGTGGTAATGGTCGCAGTTATCAGCCAAATTATTATTACCAGCCAAACGGTAATTTATTCAATACCGTTATTAACAGGAACCACACGCCAACTGACATTGATATTTACACAGCCAAGATTGATGCTGAACAACGGCTTGGAAAAGGTAAACTTGGTTATGGATTGAAAACGTCTTTCGTTACTACCTGGAATACATTTGATTTCTTTAACGACGATGTAAATGGTATTCCGGTGAAACTATTGGCGAGCAGCAACAAATTTAAATACACAGAAAATGTAAATGCCGCATATGTAAACTACCAGCGCCAGTTAAATGAAAAATGGAGCATCCAGGCGGGTTTGCGTGCAGAGCAAACAAACAGCGATGGTAATTTAACAAGGGGAGACGACAGCCTATTGGTTGACAACAGGGTAAAGCGGAATTATTTTGATCTTTTCCCAAGTGCCGCACTAACCTGGAATATAAATCAAAAGCACAATCTTAACTTAACGTATAGCCGCAGGATCGACAGGCCTTCCTATCAGGACCTTAATCCGTTCGAAAATAAACTGGATGAACTAACTTATGAAAAAGGTAATGCGTTCCTTCGCCCGCAGTATACCGACAATATTGAGCTTACGCACACATTCATGGGTATGATCAATACAACGCTCGGTTACAGTCATGTGAAAGATTATGCAACACAGGTGACTGATAAAACGGGTAATGCAACCTATGTTCAACAGCAGAACCTGGCAAGGCAGGAAATATTCACCATTGGTATTGGTTCTCCTACACCAATAAAAAAGTGGTGGAATGGTTATGCCAATATCTGGTATAATTATCAAATGTTCGATGGCCAGATCGGTATCAATCATGTAAAAAGGAATGTGCCTTCTTATGGCGCATACCTGCAGCAAAGTTTTACACTGGGCAAATCATATACAGCGGAAGTCAGTGGCTGGTTCAATGGCCCGAGTGTTTGGGGTGGTACCTGGAAAACAAAACCACAGGGTGGAGTAGACGTTGGCGTACAAAAACAATTGTTTAAAAAGCAAGCAACGGTAAAGCTGTCTGCAACAGATATTTTTCATACTGCACCCTGGAAGGCAACTTCTGATTTCGGAGGGTTGTATGTAAAAGGCGGCGGATCATGGGAAAGCCAGACCGTTCGCTTAACATTTAGCTGGCGCTTTGGAAGCAGCCAGATCAAAAATTCCCGTGAAAGAAAAACAGGATTGGAAAGTGAATCAAGAAGGATTAAAGGAGGAAACTAGCGTTAAGCGTTAACTTTCAGCGCACAATGCCCCGGAATATTCCGGGGCATTGTGCTTTTTTGCCGTCTTTTTTTTAATAAGGCTTGGGCTTCTCGAATTTTCTTGCTACTTTTATTGTAAGAACCACCTCCAAAGAATAAGCACTTTATTCACTTTTGTTGATTCATCATCCTCTGCAATACTAACTTCTGAATTTCTGATCATCCTTTTATTATTTTATTTTTTTAACCTAATCATTGTATTATGAAAAAAATCTTTACGCTTATTGCATTTATTGCGGGGATGTTTACCGTAAGTGCTCAACCTTATTTAACAGGTAAAAGGACGATCAGTTTTTTTGATGGCAGCAGAACCAACAGGGAAATATCTACTGATATTTATTATCCCGCCAATACAGCCGGTAACAATGTTGCCTTAGCCACTGGGACAGCAAAATTTCCGGTAGTTGTTTTTGGTCATGGGTTCCTGATCCCAACTTCAGCTTATAAGTGGCTGGCAGATTCCCTGATCAGGAAGGGCTATATCGTAGCGCTGCCAGGTACCGAAGGCGGCGTGTTGCCAAACCACCTGGATTTTGGGCAGGACCTGGCTTTTCTGTGCGGCCGCATTACTTCCCTAAATGATTCGTCAGGTTCCTTTCTTTACCAACGTGTTGTAAAAAAGGCTGCTGTAAGTGGTCATTCGATGGGTGGCGGTGCAAGCTTTTTAGCCGTAGCTACTTTAAATTCATCTATCAACGCTATTTTTAATTTTGCCGCTGCCGAAACAACTCCACCAGCCACTATTGCTGCGTATGTGAACACAAAACCTACTTTGATTATTAGCGGAAGCGCTGATTGTATCGTTAAGGATTCCATACAGGAAGTTATGTACAGTAACAGCCTGCTGGCATGTAAAACATACGTAAATATTACTGATGGCCTTCATTGCCAGTTTGCAAATAATAACTTTTTGTGTGTTGCCGGCCAATTTGCGTCCGGTTGTGCTACTTCACCGGTTAGCACAACTGCCGTATTGGGGAAAACGATGTCATTGCTTGGCCCATTCCTGGATTTTTATTTAAAAGGTATCTGCACCAGCGGCGAAGCTTTTGTGTTTACTTACAATAACCTGACTGGTGTTACAAAGAAACGCCGATCATGTTTACCGCTTCCTGCATGCGGACCTGTACCTCTAAAACTGGTTAGCTTTACAGGTACTTTGAAAAATGAAAAAGTAAATCTTTACTGGAACACTTCTTATGAATTCAATATAGACCATATGGAAATTGAAAGGAGCACAGATGCTGTTTCTTTTACAACATTAAGCAACTTCACTTCTAAAGGAACTGCTTCATCGGGTGCTTCTTATTCGGCTGTAGACCTTTATCCTTTCGCAGGCCTTAATTTTTACAGGCTGAAAACGATCGACCTCGATGGCACGATCAGTTATTCTGACATTCTGAAATTTGAAACAGCTAAAAAACCAATAAATATCACTCAATTGTATCCGAACCCGGTACAGGACGTATTGCACATCCAGGTACAGTCTGACAAACGACAATCGGTGATCGCTTATGTTTATGACCTTTCCGGCAAACAAGTTCAGTCAAATTCATTTACACTAAACAATGGTATCAACAATACAGCTGTTTCGATGATGAATGTTGCGCCGGGCACTTACTTTATTCAATATAAAGGTGAAGGCAGTATAAATTATGCTGTGTTTAAAATTGTGAAACTGTAATAGAACTTTAATTAAATAATGGAATGCCCCATGATCCCGGTTTAGCCGGGATCTTTTTTATTATCGTAATTTCGTTTCATGGATCATAAGAACCCGCAGTTAAGAAGGGTAGATGTTACCCGGTACGTTACCGCATTGCGGGAAGGAGGTTCTTTGCCTGCATTGGCAGAAGCCGATGACGGGTTTTTATATGTATTAAAATTCCGCGGCGCAGGGCAGGGCGTAAAAGCATTGATAGCAGAATTGATTGGTGGTGAGATAGCCAGATCATTGGGTTTGAAAGTTCCTGAAATTGTTTTTGCTGACCTGGATGAAGCATTTGGCCGCACGGAGCCCGATGAAGAGATCCAGGATCTGTTGAAAGCAAGTGTAGGACTTAACCTGGGCCTTCATTATCTATCAGGCTCAACAACATTTGACCCCGTGGTTACGAACATCGACGAAACACTTGCATCGCAGATTGTTTGGCTTGATTGCCTGTTGATAAATGTAGACCGTACTTCACGCAACAGCAATATGCTTCAATGGCATAAAGAACTGTGGTTGATAGATCATGGAGCAGCGCTGTATTTTCATCATTCCTGGGATAACTGGGAGGCAAAAGCAATACAGCCATTCGTGCATGTAAAAGATCATGTTTTACTGCCACAGGCAACAAAATTGGCAGAAACTGATACTCTTTTTAAGCATATACTTACGAGCGAATTGATCGATTCAGTTGTAGCACTGATACCCGTTGAATGGTTGGTAACCGGTAGTCCGTTCGGTACTGCAGACGAACACCGTAAAGCTTATGCAACGTTTTTAAAGACAAGGATAGCACATTCAGCAATTTTTATAAAAGAAGCACAAGATGCCAGAGCAACACTTATTTGAGTATGCCGTGATCAGGATCGTACCGAAGGTTGAACGGGAAGAATTCTTCAACGTGGGCGTAGTGCTGTATTGTGCAAAAGAAAAATTCCTGCAGGCAAAATTTCAACTTAATGAAGACCGGCTTCGTGCCTTTTGTAAAAAAACAGACCTGGATGAACTAAAAGAATACCTGCATGCTTTTGAACAGATATGCGCAGGTGGCAACGATGCAGGCCCCATCGGAAAGTTACCAGTAGCAGAAAGGTTCCGCTGGCTTACCGCCACAAGAAGCACAGTTGTACAAACATCGAAGGTACATCCCGGCCTATGCACCAATGCTACCGACACGCTTGCTAAATTATTTGAACAACTTGTTGCCTGAACAAGTACCTTCTGTCAGACCATTTGCCCAATTAGCGCAATAAATACCTCTTTTTTATTTCCCGGGTTACGTAAATGGATTGTTTAACATTCGATATTGCCTTCAATTTTTTGGTACAATATTGTATAATTAGTAAAGTAATCAAATCGAAGAGGCATGCAAAAAGATCAGCCGGAATTAGAAGGTGAAAAAGAAAAATTCATCGACCAAGCAACAGGTAAAAGGATGCATGAACATCTTACAAATGAAAATGATATTATTTCAGAAGATGATATAAGAAGGGTGAGGACTGATATTGGAAATGACAGGGCAACTGTTGGAAAGGAAACTGGCGAAGAAAAAGCCAGCAAGCCACAAGACAAGGAAGACTCAAACGACAACATAAAGCCGGGTATTGGAAGCGCATGGGATATTTTGAATGAGTGAAAAGAATCATTCACCAAGCCATGAATGCAGCATACTTAATTGTGCAGGAGTTAAATTTTCCATTCTATTTATACTCAACTTTCTTTTATTTTTATCACTGCATTCATCCATTGTAATTTTCAATCCGGCATATTGCAGGTTAATATTGTAATCAAGGTCTTTAACCGTATAAACATATTCGAATATAGTTGTAAGTGGAATTCCGGCAATTGTTTCACAGGCTTGCTGAAATTCTGCATCGGTGAAACCACGATTCAATTTTTTGTAATACTGCCAATATAAAAATTGCATTACATCATCAAGTGATTTTTTTCCTGTCGTTGCATTTCTTATCGTAAGATCCAATAGCAATCCAACTACCGGCCCTTTATCATAATACGAGATCGACCGGTCTTGAACTGAATCTGTTCTTCCAAAGGGCCCATCCGCCCAGGTTTCATAACTTGCTTGTGTAAGTGATTGAAAAAAACGCCCCGGATCATTTTCGAATGCATTGATGTTACTTTCGAAATCTGCTAACAATGTTTCTTCCTTTATCAATCCTGCTCTTTTCACGATCAGGTATTCATAATAAACAGATAAGCCTTCGCTTACCCAAAGCAGGTTGGTCTTGCTTCCTTTATCATAATTAAAAGGGCCAAGTTCATAAGGCCTGATGCGCTTAACATTGTAATGATGAAAATATTCATGCGCCAGGAAATTCATTATTTTATTCATGCCTGCCGCTGTATTCAATCCTTTTCCATCAAAACTAACTGTAGTATTGTTCAGATGTTCGATACCGCCCCGACCAGGGCCAATACCAATAAATGTATATTTTTTGTAAGGAATATCGCCAATGATATTAACGGCAGCTTCCACTACTTTTTGGAGGTTTGACATGAATTGAACCCGGTCAAAATCGGCCATCTTATAACCAATGAACCGATGTTCAATTCCCTTTACTTTGAAAGAAGGAAGTTCTTCCAGGTTTCCCATTAATATCGGGCAGTCATAAAGTATATCAAAATCAGGAGCAGTAAATTCATATTGTTTTCCAGCAACAGGTTCCAATCCGGTTGCTATCTTGTTCCATTGTTTATTGGGAATTATTTTTACACCTACACTTGTATTGATATGATCGTTTATATGAAAAAAAAGGCCGGCAGGTATCAAATAAGCATGCGTACTATCCAAATAACTATTCGCCACAAATTGCTTATCAGCTTTTACATCATAACTTAATTTAAAAGTTTTGCGTTTGCCTGTAATGAGTTGCCAGCTGTTGTCGCTGGTCTTTTTTAAAGGAATATCATTGGATACAATATGATCAACTGCATTTGCATAATTCATTAGCTGGTAATAGCCCGGCATCCATTGCGGCATTTTAAGGTCAATGGTATCCTTGTCCCAATTATTAACCTGCAGCTCTATATGAAATAAATGATTTGCTGGCCTGGGCATAGAAACAGTGTATTGTAAATTAACCTGAAGACGCTGAGCAAACGATCTATTGGCATAAAAGCAGCCGGTTAAAACCAGCAAAAAGCAGACGATCCTTTGGAGCAGGGATTGAATGAGTAATTGCGCTTTCATTAATTATTTTTAAAACTTAATATTTTAGGCATTAAACATACGCACAAATTTATACTTTATATACTTTTGAAAATTATTGAAGACTTTTATCAGCTGGTATAAACCTGATAAACTTAATTTGCTACCAGACTGTACTATTTCACAATCATGTGTATCCATGGCTTTCTCTTAGTAAAATAAAAATAACTGTTCCTGGGCATCGTTTCGTTTGGAATAAAGAATATCATAGACGTTATTACAAAAAATATTCCCCAGGCAATGATGTATCCCAACCAGGTTCCTTCAAAAGTATCAGGCCGTGAAATTTCAGGGTAAAAAGATAAGTAACGTACCTTAATCGTATGCTGCGTAAGTGGAAGTTCATCCCTGGTAGTAGTTGCCCTAAACATCCTTTCTCCTGCCATATAATGATATACCAGCGTTCCCGGACTTTCGCCACGGCTTACCAGTTGTGCTTCGTTGTAAGCGTAACAATATGCATGTGTAGTTTTGCCGAATAACCAAACAGATTGGTATAATAATACGGCGCCCATAAAAACGGCATGGAAAGCAATGTAGAGTTGCAATTTGGAAAGCTCAAGGAACGGGGTACCAACTTTCCTGCTGCCGGTGATTGAACCAATCACTTCTGCCCTTTGTATTTTATATCCTGGTTGCGGCACAGTTTTTTATAAATTTAATATTCCCGTCCTAAAAATAAATCATTCCTGCATTATTTAACAAGGTGCTGACATAGAAGCAAAAAGAAATCCTGATATGATGTATGTCAGGCAGCTTTGTTATTAATGTCATTTTAAGTAAAATGCATCTAAACTAACTTGGCCAATCTTTAAGTATTTATGGTGTAAAAGATCAGCATGCATAACAAATCACTGAATATAGAAGATGAAAAGGAATTGTTCCGGCAGTTGCAAAAAAACTTTGCGGCACAGTACGAGGCTATTTTCGTTGATAAGATGGCGCAGAAAACAGTTGTGGTCATTCCAAGTCTTACACTCGACCCTGTTATTCTTTCTAAAGTTGAAGGAGCTGTTTATTATGAAGAGCGGCTTCTTTGTCTGCTGTTATTACTAAGAATGCCCCGAACACATGTAATTTACATCACCAGTACAACCATCGATCCGATCATCATCGATTATTATCTTCACCTGCTACCTGGTATTACAGGCCATCATGCAAGGGAGCGACTGCATTTTTTCAGTTGCTATGATAGTTCATCCATTTCACTTACAGAAAAGATATTGGCAAGGCCAAGGCTTATTAAACGCATTAAAAATGCAATTCCTGCAAATCACCCGGCACACCTGGCATGTTTTAATGTTACAGAACATGAACGAAAATTAGCTGTCGAGTTAGACCTACCTGTCTATGGCAGTGACCCCGACCTGCTTTTCTGGGGATCAAAATCGGGCAGTCGCGAACTATTCAAAGAATCAGGTGTAGCAATGCCAGCTGGATTTGAAAACCTGCAGGATGAACAACAGGTAGTAAAAGCGCTGTCAGATCTTTTCAATACAAATAATGGAATTAAAAAGGCCGTTGTAAAAATGAATGATGGTTTCAGTGGCGAGGGTAATGCAATATTCAGCTTTAAAAATGTTTTGCCAGGGGAAAATATAGAGCAGCAGATCAAATTACAATTGCCGCACCAGTTACAGATCGTGGCGAAGCATTTAACTTATTATCAGTTCATGAAAAAATTCGTCGCAATGGGAGGCATTGTTGAGGCTTTTATTGATGGTATGGAGAAAGCAACACCTTCTGTGCAATGCCGCATCAATCCGCTTGGAAAGATTGATATCATTTCCACGCATGACCAATTGATGGGAGGAAGCAACGGGCAGGTATTCCTTGGCGGCAGTTTCCCTGCTAACAATGAATACTGCAAAGAGATAGGAGACCTTTCAAAACAGATTGCAGTTGTTTTAAAGGAGAAAGGAATATTGGGCAGGTTTGGTATTGATTTTTTATCCGTAAAAGAAAATGGATGCTGGAAACATTATGCCATTGAGATCAATCTTCGCAAGGGGGGAACCACGCATCCATATATCATGTTGCAATTTCTTACAAATGGTGACTATGATCCGGCAACAGGAAAATTCAAGTTGATTAACGGCGATGAAAAGCATTACGTTTTTTCAGATAACTTACAGGATAAATGTTTTATAGGACTTACTCCCGGCGACCTGATGGATATTGCTATCCTTCATCAATTACATTACGACAGTACTAAAGAAGAAGGAGTCATGTTCCATTTGATCGGGGCACTTTCACAATTTGGAAAACTTGGCATTATTTGCATCGCATCCTCGCAGGCACGTGTGAAATATTTTTATGAAGAAACTATCCGTGTACTTAGAACTGAATGCCATTGAATATCCTGCCTGCCATTTATGCGATACGCTTACCAAGAATGCTGAGCCCTCGTTCCACGCCATCCAGCAAAGCAATACCCGGCATATTTGCCCATTCTTCAAAGCCTGCATTCATAAATAGTTTCATGCTCGGTTCGTTGTGGCTGAAAATAAATCCAAGTAGTGTTTTAATACCGAATTGAGGCGCCGTACCAATACAATATTGCAGGATCGCTTTACCGGCACCCTTGCCACGGTGTTGTAGATCCAGGTAAATACTTATTTCCACGGTAGCATCATAAGCCGGTCTTCCGTAAAAAGATTGAAAACTTACCCACCCAATAATTGTTCCGGTAATATCCTCTACGATCCATAAAGGTCTTTTAGCCGGGTCATGTTCCTTAAACCATTGCTCCTTGCTTTCAACAGATACGGGTTCAGTGTCTGCAGTAACCATTCTTGATGCGATGGTAGAATTATAAATAGCTACTATCGCTGGAAGGTCTTGTTTTGAGGCGTCCCTGTATTTGAATGATCCCATCATGGTTATTTATACCAGTTGCAAGTTACAGGATAAGCGAGTGCAGTTTTTTTTTCATCCATATAAATTATTAAATATATTTGTGTATCTTCCTCGTAAAACAACTGTATATGAAAAAGATAGTACTGCTGATGATCTCCAGTATAATATTTATGGCCGGGTTCTCCCAAAAATATAATATCGATAGTTCCCTGAATTCATTAAAAGTGAAAAAGGACAGCACGCTGCTTGCTCTCAGGAAGGAGCGGGATAGCAGTTATCATGCTGCCATGCATGCCGATTCTGTAAAAGCGGATAAGGATTATAAAGAAAAAGAAAAATGGGAAAAAATAAAAGCTATTGCAATATTCCCGGTGCTGAATGCCGGCGAGAACTCAGGAGTGATCCCTGTAAAAGATCCTACAGAAATACCAGATTCTAACCAACAATATAAACTCTTATTTGAGGTCACTTTTAACAACCCTGATTCCGTAGCCAAGGAAATCAATTTCAGTTTAGCGGAAGTTGCACGTGTCATCAATCTTCATGTGGCATCAGGTATTCCTTTAAAAAAGATAACGCCGGTAATTGTTGTTCATGCAGCAGCATTGAATGCGCTTACAACCAACGAATATTACAAAGAACATTTTAAAGTAGATAACCCGAATATAAAAATCATCAACGACCTTAAGAATATCGGTGCAAAATTTATCGCCTGCGGACAAGCGATGGCTTTTTTTGATATAAAGAAAGAAGTATTGTTGCCGGATATAAAAATTTCAATCACAGCCCAGACTGTTTTGTCGAACTATTTGTTAAAGGGGTATGTGAAGTATCAATAGTTTATTGGTAAGTATTTCAATACGTGAAGTTACCTTTTTTATTAGGCCTATTTATATCAACCACTAAACGAGAAATCAGGAAATTAAATCAACTAAAAAAAACAGTCACCACAAAATACAACCCCGGCGTGATCTCTTCCGCTTTTTTAAAAAGCCTTACAAAATAATTCACAGCTGTAATGCTGCATTGAGTAGATAAATCATCTTAAGTCATTGTTAATAATGGCGCAGAAAGGTACAGCGTAAATGTTGTGAGCTATATTGAAATATTGGATGTCATATATTGTTCCATTACTGCAATAAAGGTTTCTTTTTGGTCAATACTGATCAGTAATATGCTGGCTGTCCTGCTGATCCCGAAGCCCTTAATTACCGTAACGGGCTCTTTCAAAAAGATCGCAATATTATGCTTTTCAAGGCCATTGATAAATGCGATTTTAACCGTTTCTTTTCCTGGTATTAGTTTGCTGTTTTCGACGATCGACTCAATATTGCTCAAAGGCATAACAACATCACCGCCCATCAAACCGTGCCGGATAATAAAATCGTTTCCAACGATCATTGTTGGCCTTGTGCTCAGTGCCCGGATATGCGCAAAAAGTTGCAGGCTTGTGTAAATGCTCAATCCTGTAAGTATCCATGCCACAGTATGATTCCACAACATAAATACAAAATGCATTCCTGCTGTTTCAATAACGAAAAGACAAAGAAATGTGTACAATAGCAGCCTGATGCCGTTTCCCTTATAGGTACTAAAAATTTGCACATCTTTGCTATTTTGAATAACCCTGTTGAAGCAGTAAAAGAATACAGCGATCTCGGAAGCAATAATATTTGCCGGTTTTTCTGCGCCGAAAACCGACTTCAGGATAGTCCGGCAGTGCATAAGAAAGTCAACCGAATTATTAGTTGTTTTTTTAATTTTAGCATTGGCTGCATAAAACTTCCAGCCAATAAATCCTATAAGTGTCAGTTCCAGCAATGGAGAGATCCAGGTTTTAATGAATTGCAACAACCCATTGTTGTTTTTGGATATAATCATACCGGCCAATAAAACACTTACTATAAAAACCCTTGTTACGGTCAATTTAGAGGTGGCTGTATTTCTTATCAATAAATAATAAACAATCGGCGCAACAAACACCATATCCAATGTGATCGCTAAGGAAAATGCCGAAGGGTTTGATTTAAATGCGGATGAAAACCCGATAAATGCACAGGCTATGTAAATCAGGATCGGTGCAGTCAGGGCAGTACCTAATTTCCATCGCTTGGTATTGGTCATATTTTAATAATTAAAAAAACGAGATGATCAATTTTAATGCAGCATTGCAAGTTATGTCAATGCTTTTTCCCTGGTCAATACAATCAACCAACGGCCATTTTCATTTAGGCAACGGGCAGGAATAGAAAACATTACCAAACCAGATTGATGTGCCGATACTGTATAGACCTTGACATGAAGTAAACAATCAAAACAACAAAAGCGGCAATAATATTAGTACGGTGCATTATCTTCGGCTGTCTTTTACTAATTCATATCAACCGATGGCCAGATACCTGCATGCGGGCCTTTTGTACAAAGTAATTTCGATATCTAAAAAGAACAACAATGACAAAGTATTTACTTGCCGCAGCAATCTGTTTTTTCTCCCTATCATTTTCCGGGACTATGAATACTCCAATTGACAGGATGGGTGTGAAGGGGCCACTCGTATTTGATAAAACCCCATTCGCTCTCTCCTGGTCAGACCATCCTTCTGAAACATATTATATCCAGGAGTATTTACCTGCGGGTGAAAAGACTGAGCATTTTAACCAGTTGCTGACCTTACATCTTTTTGATAATGACATTCCTTTAAAGAATGCAGTTGATCAGAAGATACAGGAACTTAACCAACGAAAAACGACCGATGCGCTCTGTCATTATATGATCACACAAAAACCAGGTGGCTCAGAATTCATGGTTGATTTTATTCTCAGCGAAAGCAAGGGAACTGAGATGACGATCGCAGAGTTTAATATTTACCGCTTTAAAACCGTTCAGTTAGGAAAAAGAAAGGGAATACTGGTGTATGCCTATTCTAAAAGAAGTTATGGTGATAATATAACCGGATTTTTAAAGAAGTTGAAAACAGAAAGGCCTGTCTTACTGAATGTAATGGGCGCTGTTCAAATACCTGCAGTTATGATCGTAAAATAGATAAAAAATAATGTTATCCGCTTGTTAACAGGTGTTTACACGGTTGCATTGAAGTGCTGTTGCTTCGTAGATTACCTGTTCCCAAATAATCTGCTATGAACAATGCTGCAAAACCTGTAATTATTATACTGGCTTTTCTGGTTGGATTACTATTATACATGCTGTTTTATTAAGCCCTATAACTTATTCCGGGTTATCCCAAAAACTATAGCTCAATGTTGTATACGCTGTTTTATGTTCATTGGTTTCGGGCCAGTGATGTTTGTCAAAACCCGGAGCCCTGGCAAGCACTTCTTTTTTCTCATTGAACCGGAACACTTTGTTTTCAGAATCAACCTGTAAAAGCTGGAATGGAATAGCAAAGAATTTTTCGCCGATGCCTAAAAATCCGCCAAACTCTATAACGAAATATTCTATTTTACCGGTGCGTATATCCAGCATAATATCTTTCACGATACCCAGATGTTCATCTGCATCATTTCTTACCTTATCCCCGATAATAGAAGTTGCAGTTAAAAATTTCAGCGGTGTATTAATGTAAGGATCTCCTTCAAACTGGCCTGAGAGGTTATCTTTGATTTCTATATCCATGATTGTTTTATTTAGTGATGGATTTATTTTATCTATAGCTAAGCTAATGCATGAATCCATTTTAAAATATGACCATAATCAGCCCAAAAGATGATGCTGCTGGTTGAACAATGAAGGTAAGAAAGTTTTCTGTCGATAATTTCAACTAGACAGTTGCCTTCTTAGAACAGCTGTCCATTTGAAATTATTGACAGAAATGTTTACAACTTGATCCTGGATTTTAACTGCTTTGCCCTTGCAAGCTGTTACTGTAGCTTTGGGAATGTAGCCGCGGCGAATTTCTTTACATCCGGGTCGCTGTTATCAGAAGCCGATTTTTAAAATTTCTCCATATCGTTCACGTGGTCTTCTAGCATCATATCGATATATGCGTTATCGATATCGGTCCCTTTTTTTAGCCGACAGTTCTTTACATGTATGTTAGGTGCGTCACCCATAGAATTTGGAATGGCAATATTATTCGAGGTGGCGCTTGGCATTAATGGTCGTTTGCTTAACTATGATCCGTCGCCAGCATCTTACCATATTCTTTTACATCTTTCGAAGCAGCATTTCCCATTCATATTTACCCAGCGCTACTTCCATCATTCCACCCATGGTGGCCTTATTGACAAATTCATTTAACCTTCGGTTTGTTTAACTGACGCTGATTTTTATGGGACTGATAGTATTGAATCCTGCAAAGGTTTTTACAGCTTGACCGGGCAACCAGCAATACACCGGTTCTTGATGAAAATGCAAACGTGCTTTATTTTATACATTCAGCTGCAAATGTTACGGCACTTTATAAGCTGGCAGAAAGGAAAAGGCTGGGATATAGGCGCTAAAGCAACAACGGGAGTAATTGTATTCAACATTTATGGGCCAATGATTTTCTGGCAATACCAGTTGAGCTGAATGCCCTCCTGGAAAAAACAGAGCGGAAAATATAGCTGGTAAAATAAAATTGCGGTCTGAAGACCGCTCAACATTTTTGAGTTAAGAACTTGTATACACCCGGTTACATGATCATAACCGGAGTTGTATTGATGCTATCTGTAGACAAAATACCTACTTTTTATCAGGTGAATTACAGTACAAATATAATTTCCTAACAAACACTGAACAAATTGAAGTTGATATTTTTATATTTTTACATCCACTAAAAGTTATACCCCCACCAGCACCTTTATCTTCCTAACGAGATTGCCAACATCAAAAGGTTTACTTATAAATTCATTCGCCAGTGAGTCCATGATTGAACTGTTAGATATATTACCTGCAGAATAAAGTATTACCGGTATATGCTTGTATTTTTCAGATTTTTTTAATGCCTGGCAAAGGTTTCTTCCGTCTGTATCTCCTAAATAGATATCCATTAAAATAATCTGTGGATTTATTTCATCAATTGTGGAAAAAAGATCCGATCCTTTATTTATACAACTAACATTCATCTGGTGATTGACGAGAACAACTTCTACCATTTCCAGTAGGTCCGGGTCATCATCCAACACTAATATCTTTGTCATAAGGCTAATCTGCACCAAAAATAAAGCCATTTAAATCATGTATATACCAACGGTATCATTTTTGTTATCTACTTTTTGTTTTGTTTAATTTTTTATTACTGATGGTAGGCTATCCTAAAACAACCGAATTTTTTAAATCGAACGCCCATGACAGAAGACTTTGAGCAGAAGAATGCTATCCTATCGGCTATCATCGATTCATCAGAAGATGCGATCATCAGCAAAGACCTGAACGGCTATATTACCAGTTGGAACAAAGCTGCAGAAACAATGTTTGGCTATACGGAGGCAGAGATTACCGGGGAACATATTTCTGTATTGATCCCCAAAGACAGGCTGAGCGAAGAACAAATGATCATCTCGAATCTTCGGCAAGGGAAAAGGATTATGCATTATGAAACGATCAGGCTTTCAAAAACAGGTAAGGAATTATATATTTCGCTCAGTGTTTCGCCTATTAAAAATTCAGCCGGCCTCGTAGTTGGTGCATCAAAGATCGCCCGAGATATCACCAGGCAAAAACAGGTTGAAGCTTCGCTTAAAAGATATACCGAACAACTCGAGCTCCTTAATCTAATCGGGCAGACGATTGCCATGGAGCTTGATGTAAATAAGATCGTGGAAAGAGTTACTGATGCAACCACCAGGATCTCCGGTGCTGAATTCGGCGCTTTTTTTTACAATAAGGTAGATGCGAAAGGCGAGACCTATATGCTCTATCACTTAAGTGGCGCACCCAGGGAAGCTTTTGAAAAATTTGGTATGCCCAGGAACACTGAAATTTTTAAAACCACTTTTGATGGGCTTGGGGTATTGCGCTCGGATGATATTACAAAAGACAGCCGCTACGGAAAGAATAAGCCTCACAAAGGAATGCCGGAAGGACACTTTCCGGTAGTAAGTTACATGGCAGTTCCTGTAGTTTCAAAATCGGGTGTAGTTATCGGCGGACTTTTTTTCGGCCATCCAAAAGCGGGTATGTTTACCGAAGAGCATGAAAAGATCGTGGTGGCTATTTCACACCAGGCATCTATTGGCCTCGAAAATGCTAAATTGTATGAAGAGATAAATTCACTGAACAAGAAAAAAGACGAATTTATTGGGTTTGCAAGCCATGAACTCAAAACACCTTTAACTACCATCAGCGGCTATACGCAAATAGTACAGGTGTCACCAGCCATGTTACCGGAGCTTATACCAAAGATCAGCAGGCAGGTAGATAAGCTTTCTGCTATTATTGGCGACCTGCTGGATATATCAAAAATTGAAGCGAATAAATTTGATCTGAATTATGCAAGGACAAGCCTGGTTAATTTGATCAAAGAGGCCGTCGAAGCAGGAAAACAACATGCAGAATCACACGAGGTGATATTTGAATTACCTGCCGAAGACATTATGGTAACGGTAGATGCACAAAAAATGGGACAACTGTTGATCAACCTTGTTACCAATGCCATAAAATATTCGCCTGATGCGGATAAGATTTTAGTCGTTGCAACGCTGCTGGGCGACCAGGTAGAAGTTAGTATCCGGGATTGGGGCATTGGTATCGACCAGCTTCACCTTGAAAAGATATTCAACCGCTTTTATCGCGTACAGGCAACTCAAAATAAAACCCAGGGATTGGGTGTTGGACTATACCTTGCCCAGGAAGTTATTGAAGCGCATAGTGGAAAGATCTGGCTTGAAAGTGAATTGGGCAAAGGCTCTGTGTTTCATATCTCATTCCCGATAGAAAATTACAGGCCGAAATAAAGTAAACCAATCATTGTTATATTTTAATAAAATCCCGGTTTTTTAAGACAGGCATATTTTCAGACATCATTCAAAAGCTGTATAAATATTTATAACAGTATAAAGCCTGCATTCCGCTGTCATCACGATCCAGGTTAATCCAATAACACAAATTCGACAACGGCATTTTTTTCAAGATCACTGCTTAGCCGTACTTCGTATCTTTTTTTCTTCGTAGTAATAATCATTACTGCTGTATTGGGAGGAACAGTACCAAGATTTTTCTGCGATCATTTTAATTTTTTGGAATTGCCTGTCCTTGTCGAGTGACAAATAAAATTCGAGGGGTTTATCTGTAATGAGCCTGTTTATCAAAACTGGCTGGTCATTTAAATAAACAGAAATAGAATCGTGATCAATTTCGCCGTTGTCGTAGACGGCTATTTTAATCGAATCTTTTTCTGCAGTTGAAACTTCGATGATCTTTTGAATGTCAACTTTCCTATCTAGTTGCAGTTTGTTTTTATTCGCTGAATCTTTTGCAATTACTGGTGAAATTGAGGCATCAATGGCAGGTTGCGTTGATACCGTTTCCTTAGGCTTCGTTAACCACACTTTATTGAAGGGCATAAATCCAAGCACACTATTCTTTCCCTTCCATCTTCCTTCGAAACGCCAGTTTGCTGTATCCGGAACGAGTTTCATTTCATACAATACATCGAATGCCCCCAAACCTACATTGGTTTCCACCATACTTTCTGAAAATATTAAAGAAGAATCTTTTGGATTTTATTTCCCTGTTAATTTATGATGTTCGTACCTGCCTCCGTCATAATACAGGTGACTTGCGCCTGTTATCATTGAATCGCTGTAAAGAGATAGTTCAATGACGAGTGATGTAGGGTTATAACTAAGCAAAGTCTTTGCATAATTACCTGTCCAGGTACCATTGATCACCTGGGCAGATGATGTCATGTTCATGATAAGAAGAATGGCAAGGCAGGAGATGTGAATATATTTCATCGGCATTTATTATTTATGTTAAAGAAAACAACTTATCTGCAATAAAGTGCTTTCATAAATGCTAAAATAAATGATGAAAAAGTAAATCTAGGAAGTCAGTTCAATAATGCCTGTTGAACTATTTTTACATATTTCGTC
The DNA here is from genome assembly GCA_038207305.1 of Chitinophagales bacterium. Classification (GTDB taxonomy): domain Bacteria; phylum Bacteroidota; class Bacteroidia; order Chitinophagales; family Chitinophagaceae; genus Ferruginibacter. The sequence goes on along the minus strand of JBBQZY010000008.1, from coordinate 125,708 downwards.
TAATGAGTTTGGGGGCTTTTCACCGGCAACCAATATGGCACCTACGATCAGATCGTGTGTTTTAATATGCTTACGGATATTATATTCACTGGAGAATTCTGTAACCACATGACTCGGCATTACGTCATTTACACAACGCAACCGCTTCCTATTAATATCTAAAATGGTAACATGCGCACCAAGTCCTGCAGCCATTTTTGCCGCCTGGATACCTACAACACCGGCACCCAACAGCAATACTTTTTCCTGTGGTACACCTGGCACTCCGCCTAACAATATGCCCCTGCCTTTGATCGGCTTCTTCATAATAATTCAAAAGCATACTTTATATTTGAAAAACGAAAGCAACATTCAAAGAGCTAAAGCCACTGACAATCATGAAGAATTGCCTGCTGATTTTCTGTATTTCTATTTTCAGTCTTATTGCTTGTAAGCGACAACAGTCAAACCTTACCAACGAAGAAGTTATTGAAGTAATTGAGAAATTTGACAATGGCTGGAAGAATAAGGATATGGCTGCCGTTGATTCCACGCTATCACCATTCTACACCTATTTCACACAAAGTGGTGGCATTTTCATCCGCGACAGTGTGGTTGCAACTGCCGGAGAAAAGGGGTATTCATTAAAAAATATGAGTCGTACTGCGCTTGAAATAACGATTCAGGGAAATACTGCCGTAGTAAGTACACGTTGGCAAGGAGAGGGCGCTTACCGGGGCGTTCCATTTAATGAAGACCAACGTTGCAGCATTGTGGTGATCAAAAAGGATAATAAAGTAGAAATATTATCGGAACATTGTACACCCATCAAGCCTAACAGGATCTTTCATTAAACTGTTTTCTCAAAGGAATTTCCCGCAAATAGCACCGATGAAAAGCACGCTGATCATCGCAACCTATTCCTTCAGTAATCAACGGTATTAAATCAACGCACAGCGGAATTAAATAATACCAAGTAGAAATAAAAGACGCCTGTTTTTTTCTTTACAACTTCGCATCTTTGCGATCTATGTATGAAACCCATGGAAAAAAACCGAATCCTGATTGGCATAATATATTAATTCACCACGATCTTCCCGGTAATCAACCTGCTTTCGTAAAATACCTTATACAGGTAAGTGCCCACCGGTAGCGGCTTCAGGTGGATCGTATTTGTTCCGGCATTCATGAATGTTTCCGATTGCATCAGCCTTCCCGAAGCATCATAGATCATAAAGTTCATCTTTGCAGCAGGGCCTCCTGAAACAACCAGTTTTAATTCGCTGTTGTTCTTTACAGGGTTAGGCTCTACAGTAACAGTAAAATCCTCGTCTATCGTTAGCAGTTGTATACCGGAGAATTTAAACTGTCCATCCATTCCCGTTACCTTAAGCCTGTAATAATTCTTTCCTTTGAATGGCGCATGATCAACGCTTACATCACTAAAGCTTTGCTGCGTATTGCTGCTGTTGGTATAATTTTTTTGGAGAATAGCTGTATAATTCACAGCATCAACAGATCTTTCAAGAGAAGCTACGCTATTGCTTTCGTTGGAATCGAAACTCCAGTTAAGGTCAACCTTGTTCTTATCTTTTAGCCTTGCATGCAATGCGATGTTTTGAATGGGTATTACAAATGCCTGGAGCGATACATTTCCAACCGATGCATTGTTTACCAAAGCTGCATTGTTGGAAGTATTGGCAATACCGGCTAAGAATGTTGTACCGAAAGCCACTGTAACCTGGCCTACCAGCGACCATGTATTTCCATCCGGTGAAATGAATGCAGAGATGAGCCCGCTGCTGTTCTTATTCAGTTTCAACCAATATGGATATGCATCTGTGGGAGCAGGCACTGTAGTTGTAACAGTTGCAACATCACCTGCATTTACCCTGTATTGGAACACGGCACCCGAATGGCCTGTTAGTGCAACCATTACATAAGGCGCATTTGCATTGGCAGATGCCCGGAGCATTAATCCTGTTTTAGACAACCCGTTTGCAGGATCGGTTTCTTCAACGCTATAAATTTTTGCAATGATATCGCTGTTACCCGACACCGTTGCCCTGGTGAAATTAAATTGATCCGCGGAGCCTGCATTGATACCTGTACCGCCGCCATTTACATTGTAAGTAAGTTTGGTATTATCGTAGAAGCCACCACCTGCAAGGGCTGGCGATCCAATATCTGTACTGCTCCAGCCTGTTGGCATCGCATTGTTCAACTGATTATAAAAACCGGCTTTCCATATTCCGCTACCCCAGGTTGCAAAACTAACATGCGAACTGGCAGAACCGGCGCCTTTAAATAAACTGGCACCATTGATCAAACCGGCATAACTGGCAGCACCGTTTTGTTGCTGAGGAATCACCTGTGGCGTTACGGTTGCCCAGGTACTCATGGTCAGGTCGCGATAATAAATGCCCAATGCAGTAACGAGGTAAACAGCTTCAATAGTGCTGTAAGGATCGACAAAAACTTTTTCAAAATTGATGGTTGGCAATCCCGTTGCGGTATAGTTTGTCCAGGTTGTTCCTGCATTCGTGCTGCGGTACACCTCATTGTTCGCTGAGGCGTACAATACATTTGGATTTAGCGTTGATACGGTGAGTGAACCTTCCACACTGGTAGATGCTCCGCCGGGTAATGCAACCGGGGTAAATATTGGTGCGGCTTCCATAGCATTGATCGATTTGTAAACAGTGGCATTGTTGCCCAGTGCATAAACTATATTGTTGTCAGCTGGCGATATTTTTACATCACGGGTGGTTACTGTATACGTAGATATCTGCGTCCAGGCAACAGCTGATGTTCCTGCAGCAAGATTATAACTATTTATATTTGTACTCCTGTAAACATTTGTTCCCCAGCCAAAAGCAACGGTAGGGTCGAGCGGACTCAGGAAGAAACTTTGCCTGCTATTGGCAGTACCACTTGTATAAACATTGGCAGGTAAATTAAGACTTGCCTTTTGCGTCCTGTTATATGGATTGAATACTTTACCCCCGGTATTGCTTGTATAAACATTGTAGCTGTTGGTATAATCGCAGGTCATGTGGTCATAAATATCTCCACCGGTGTAAGTATGATAGTTGCCATCTGTATTGTTGTAAATGATACCATTGTCCTGCAAACCGCCAATAACAAAATTTGGGTCAATATTGCTTTGCCCCATCGACAGGTATTGGTTGCAGGCGAGCCCATTGCTCAATTGATTCCAGCTTATTGCATCATCAACTGAAACAAATACGCCTCCATCTGTTGAAGCAAGCATGCGGCTGCTATTAGCGGGATCGAATAAGATTTGGCGGATATCTGTATGTATGCAACAATACCAATTGGGTGTTTTCAGCGTCCAGTTAACACCGTTATTGGTTGATTTGAAGATCAGGTGGCCGCCACAATAAATTGTATTGGGATCTGTAAGGGATACTGTGAGTATAAAATTTGCCCAGCCATAGCCCTGTGATCCTGCACCATCATAGGAGATCAATTTAACTGCGTCGGTAAAAGCATATTTTTTTGTAAAGTTCACGCCGCCATCCGTTGAATAATAAAGCGATACATTGTTGGCGGTACCGAAAGTATTATTCACCCAACCTGCATAAACGATATTCGGATTGCTGGGTGCCACCGCTATCCTGCCGTTGGCAAAGCTGGAAGAAAAAGTAGGATCAAGGTCTGTCGTTGTCCAGCTGCTGCCAAAATCGGTTGACCGGTAAAATCTTGTACCCCCAATGGCTAACAGCGTATTGCCGGGCCCCTGCATTTTTACCTGTTGTATCCAGGATCCTGCAGAAGCCAATGCTGCCGTCCAGCTTGCACCTGCATCAGTACTTTTATAAATACCATTGTTGGTTGCCGCAACCAGTTGTTGTGTATTCGCCGGGTTTATCAGCAGGTCTAATACCACCACGTTACCCATACCACTGTTAATCTGTGTCCAGCTTATTCCTCCATTTACTGACTTAAAAGTTCCATAACCACCCCAGCCATAGATCTGTGCATAGCTGGGCTCGCCGCTTCCGGCATACATAATGTTTGCTGTAACCGGATCAATGGCTAATGAACCAAATTGTACGCCAGGCAAAAAACTACCCTGTAAAGGCGACCAGCTGGTGCCGCTGTTTGCTGTAACAAAAATGCCTCCCGAACCGGTGCAGGCATACAAGGTAGTGCTGATATTTGGGTGAGGAACAACCGTGATGATCTTGCCCATGCCATTTATCTGCCAGCCGCTGTTAATCGCCGATGTAGGCGCCGCACTTGTATTGTCATTGACCGGGAAATTGCTGTTACCTACCTGCGTTAAGGTTTGCGCATGCACTTGCTGCACATCAAAGGCAATCAAACTGATCATTGAAAATAGGAGGGTATATATTTTGTTCATAAGAACGATGTTTAGAATGGAGGAAATTTAAATCTATTTAGCGCTATTGATGATGGCAAGCCTGCCCGAAATTGGTATGATGCTGCCATCGGCTCTCACAAAGGGTTTGATGGCCGCAGACCATTTCAGAAAATCTGCTATCAGCAGATCCCTCGCAGATTCTATATGCACTTCCTGTGCAGTATTTTTCTTTCGCTTTTTATTTGCCTCTCTTTTCTTTTCGTTCAGGAATACTGTGTAAAAAAGCTGGAATTCCTGCTCAGCTTCAAAATAATTATAAGCAGTATCATTCGACATGATCCTCACCCATTTAGCCTTCTGTAATTTTTGGGGTAGTTGCTGTGCATGCAGTTGAATTGAGCATGCCATCAGCAACAATATAATTATGTAACTTTTATTCATAAAGAAATATTATGAGTGAGGAAAACTTTAAAGCAATTTAAGTGATCAATCAGTATCTCAATATAATCAATTTGTAGTATATCCTGCTGGTTAGTTTAACATCCCTTCTTCATAGCAACGCCTTGTTTACCAACTTACAATGCAAAAAGCTAAGGAACATTCTTTTCTGCATTGGTAATATTCAAATTGACATAATAGCCTGGTAAAAAGAAGTTATTCCATAAAAAAAGCATCGGACGAAGCTACTGCCAGGTTCATAAAACATCAACTGCTTTAACAGGGAACCAGGAGCGCTAAATTGCGATATTTCTTATTTCAACCATCAATGAAACCATGGTTAATGAATGGTCAAGACAAAAGGGTTGGCGGAAAAGCTGAATACCTTTGTAAAAAAATATGCGGCATCAACATGCTATAACCATACTATTAGTTTCGGTGTTCTTTATTACTGCCTGCAGGCCAAAGGCTAAAGCACAACCGGCTGCACCTAAACAAAACAAAGATTCATCCCTTTCTATTAAACAAGAAGCTTCAGGCGATAGCTACGATCTTGAAGATCCAACACATACCTGGAAGATGCCGTCGGAACTGGTAGAAATATCGGGCAATGCCTGGATCGCTCCTGACGAGTTACTCGTTATTGAGGATCTTCATCCTGTACTTTACCTGCTAAAACTACAGGATAGTATGGGCGTAATTGAAAAGAAGATACCGTTTGCAAAAGATGCCGGGCAAAAATTTGATATTGAAGATGTTACTGTTGAAGGAAATACTGCATACGCTTTGTGGAGCCACGGAAGCATCTACAAGATAAATAATTGGAACAGCAAGCCGGTTATAAAGCTAATCCCAACTTTTTTGAACAAGAAAAACAATACAGAAGGAATTTGTTACAGTCCGAATTTAAAAACTTTACTGGTTGCCTGCAAAGAAGATGCTGCCATGGAGGATGAAAAAAAATCAACCAGGGCCATTTACCAGTTCGACATCAATGCAGATTCTTTAAGAAAAGAGCCATTTATGGTCATTCAAAAAAATGATCTTAAACAAAATGACGGGAGAAAAATAAAATTCTATCCTTCGGCCATTGCGGTTCATCCATTAACAGGCGATATCTATATACTTTCGACAAAGGAAACCAAATGCATGGCAGTATTTTCCGGAGATGGAAAATTAAAATCATTCCGGTATATTCAAAAAACCGAAATGGCGCAACCTGAAGGTATTTGTTTTTCACCCGATGGAATATTATATATCAGTACCGAAGGAAAGAACGGTAATCCTGCTTATATATTCGCATTCGGTAAATAGCATTTTATTCAGCTGATCTCTATATTTCAATTTCGGTTATACTTATCTGTGATAAAATAAAACCCCGCCCGTGGGCTTATTAGGTTACCTTTATAATTACCGGTTAACCAATCCGCTTTTAATTATAACTGCATTCAATATCAAAAGGACATTTGCTCTGATAATTCCTGCTTCTGAGAAATAGAATATCATTCCTGTTATTATAATAGTTATACTGGCCGATGTTGGTCAGTATTAAAACAAATCATTATGAAAAAAAATACCTTCCTGCTTTGCCTGTTGATCTTAATATTTACGGTACCAGCTTCTTATGCACAAAAATATAAGAACGTAGAGGATACTGTTAAGCTAAATAAAGAATATGTAGCTGTAAGCAACGATATTGCTGATCTTTCAGCTAAACTTACGATCGCTCAAAATGATCTGCCGGGTTACCAGTCAAAAGCAAGCAAAGCAAACAATGATGCAAGTGATGCAGCATCATCGAGCAGCGAACATGCATCAAAAGCCACCAATGGCAGTGTAAGTGATGCAAGAACTGCAAAAAAGAAAGCAAGTAAAGCTTATAGCGAAGCAAAAGACTCACGTGCTGCTGAAAAGAAAGTAAGTAATCAGGAAAATAAGATAACGAAATTAAAACTTGATATAAAAAAGAAACAACAACGTTTGCAGGATCTTGATATTATGCGAACAGCAATAGCAGCAAAAATAACAGCAGATTCTTTGCAGCTAATAGCACATTAAAAAAGGGGCAACACAAATTGTTGCCCCTTTTCTAATTTAAAATTTTGAGCTGATAAATTCCAGCAATTTATCATCACTCATTTTATTGGAAGTAGATTCTGCTGTTATGGTGTTTTTGAATTGGGGCGTTTCTGCCAGGTAATGTATGAATTGTTCCTGCGCCTGTCCTGTGCCTGTTACATGTACATGTGTTGCGTTCTGCATGTGCGATGCGATCTCCTTAAAAAATTTCAGCTGGTTTGTTTTTTCCTGGTTATGCGAATTCTTTTCACTTGAATTTGGGGAATTACTTTCGCCTTTTACCTGGGCAATCAGCACCATCTGACCGTTTTCTGCTGTTGCATTTCCTACGATTGAAGCATGGTGGCTATCCATCCATACTCCAAATTGCTTTTGATTGTTCATGTGTTTATTTTAATGTACATAAGATAAGCCAATAACCGTACCGCAAAAAATAAATCTATTAATCTTCCTTTGAAAACTGCGAATGACAAAAAATCAGTGAATCAGTGGCGAAAAATAATGAAAACACGATTTAAAAAAAACATTGCTCTGCCGGTTACTAGAAATTATTAAATCCGGCCCTTAACCGACCTAAACCCTGCACATGCTACCCCGGCTTGTTTACCTGCAACAATATTTTTTTTAAAATGGGCGGCTTTACAATAGATAAATTCTTGTTTACATAACTCATCCCAACGAGCGTTCCTAAAAATACAAACCTGTTTCGTTTGACATCTTTTATAAACGCCGGTGATCCTGAATGTCCCTGAATTTCCAGCATGGAAAATAATGCATCGCGGGGTTCAACGAGATAATTGATAGAATCAACACCATTTTCATTTCCCCGATAAAATTTATAATTTGTATACAAACCGTAGTAATTGGTAAGAAGGGGTATAGATTCCCTGCTGATGTAAGAATTTTCTGATTTGTCGAGGGAATCGCGGTATCCGAATGTTATAATTTTACCACGTTCAGTTGGCAGGTAAGATGGAAAGAAATGCTCAACTGAATATATCTTATAGTTTTCCGGGTTGTAGATCTCGTAAGAAATGATATCAGGTGAATTTTGCAGGAAATTGCAGGCACTGGTATCCCGGATCATTTTTGCATTGAGCGACAAAAATCCGGGTTGCATGATACCGGCATCGTTGACCAGGGAAATGGTCATCAGCCCGCTATCATTTGCAGGGATCATTTTCCGGCACAATTCATCCGTACCGGTAAGCACATGTTTTGCGGTAATAAAAAAAAGGTTGCTATCCTGGCGATAGAAATAACCCGTTCCTGTAATTCTACCTGTAGAAACCAAATTGCCGGAATCCCAATTATTATAAGTACCTACAATATAGTAGCTGTATTTTCTTAAAGAATCATAATCATTTTGAGCAAATGAACGCAGACTTCCAAAGATAAGAATAATCACAATTACGGTAAATTTCATGCAGTAGGGATTTGTTTCCGGGAGAGCCGGTCATCGTTCATGCTCATATGATTAGATATAGATGTAAAAGGCTCGTTTTCAGCTCACAAAAATAATTGATCCTGCTTAAAGTCAAATCACAAAATTCTGCATCGCAAACCAGGGGTATGGTCTTTATCAATGTGAAAACGGAAAGATGATGTAAATATTTTGCAACCTCCAAAAAAAATATTTACACCGGTGTAAATATTTTTCTTGTAAATATTTTATATTTTACAAAATAAATATTTACACATGGCTATTAGGAAACGAAAGGATTCACCGGCAGCTACTGCCGCGCTCCGTAAAAAAATACCGGTTACCCAACAGGAACTTGCCCAATACTGCGGCATATCAGCCACTTTACTTGCGCTACACGAAAAGGGAACCCGCTCTATCAACAGTAAAGCAACCATTAAGCTGGACGAACTGGAAATCACCTTTGCCAGCCATATTAATGCGCTTGCCCGGGCAGCCGCTCAAACCATGCCCGAGGTTGATACTCAACTGGCAGCGAAACTTTCCCGAAAGGCGGTGGCGCTGCGTAAACAGGTTTCCAGTTTAACCGGCAAGCTTGAAGATAAGCGTAATTTGTTGCAACAGCAGGAAATTTGGCTCTCTTTCGTTCAGCATAAAATAGAAAGTTTACCTGTAAGCAAAGAAAACAACGGAGACCGATTGTGGTTGGAGGTTCAGCAGGCCAATGTTGCCCATAAAGTAAAAAAAGGAAAAGAAGAAAAACTAAAACTCCAGTTGCAGGTAGCGTTGGCAGCGGCAGCAGCTGATGTGCATGATTCTTTTGAAAAGAGGATGCGCAAGGGAAAATTATAAGGGTCTAAAGCAACGTGGTTTTCATAAACCGATATTTTCAAGTTTCAATTTGTAAACGTTTACCGACGTTGCAATGATGGCCTTTTTTACCGGATTTTGAATGCTGCATGTAATATCGAACAAGGAATATTGAAATTTTGAGCATGATCGGCTCAATTCTTCTCCCTGAAAGAAATCGCGGCATGCAATCTGTAGATATTTCATCTGGTAAGATGCAATGCCTGAATGTCTGCCAATAAATTCTGGTTCAGCTATTGATAAGCCAATCACCGATCATATTAACCATGGCTACAAAAAAAATAACACTCAGCATACTGGATCAATCCATTGTTCACAAGGAAAGTAATCCACGACAGGCAATTCAGGCAACGATCGCTACGGCAAGGCTGGCAGATAAGCTGGGTTATAATCGTTTCTGGGTTTCAGAACATCATAATTCAACTTTCATTGCAGGAAGTGCACCCGAAGTTTTGATGGTGAAGCTGGCAGATGAGACGAACAGGATAAGAATCGGATCAGGTGGCATTATGCTGCCCAATCACAGTGCTTTTAAAGTGGCTGAGAATTTCAGGTTACTGGAAACGCTGTTCCCCGGCCGTATTGACCTTGGAATGGGTCGTGCGCCCGGTGGCGACCGGGTCAGTGCATCTTTATTGAACCCGTCGAATACTTTTAATGAGGCTGATTATTTAGTTCAGCTGGAACAATTGCAGTTATTTTTTACTGATACGGCTGTATCGGCATACGGCCCCTTACTGGCTGTACCGCAGGCAACTACAATACCCGAACAATGGATCCTGAGTTCGAGCGGCGGCAGCGCATCTATTGCTGCTAAATTTGGAATGGGACTGGCATTGGCGAAATTCATCAATGGCTCCGCAGGAAAAGACATCGTTTCCGCTTACAGGAATAAGTTTATTCCTTCTGCACAATTTCCTTTACCGAAAGAGCTGGTAGCCATCACTGTTCTATGTGCCGATACGGAAACGAAAGCGAAGGAGATGCGCAAATTCACGGATTATGTATTGCTACAATTTGAGAAAGGTAATTTCGATAAGATCGGGGATGCTGTGGCAGCGATGAATTATGAATGCTCAGCGGATGATCTTAAAAGGGTTGCCAATAACAGTGGAAGAGTGATATCGGGAACAATGGAGCAGGTTAAAGACCAAATAGGCAGGCTTTCGGATGAACTGGATATTCATGAGATCATGGCGTCCTGTATGGCCTACCGGCAGGAAGATAGGATACGGTCTTTTGAATTGCTGGCGGAAGCGGTTGGAGGTTAGCAGCAAACTTTGATAACACTTAACAAAGCAAGGTAGTTCAATAATGATATGCCGAACAAGGGAGTGACACAACGATGCCGCCTATAGCTTCAAGGCTGGAAAACAAACGAGCCGGATCAATGACTAAAAGCTTGAAGCGAATAGCGCAATTCAGCCTGAAAAACGCTACTTTTGCGCTTCAAAACGAGTAGAACAGTACATGAAGAACATACGCAATTTTTGCATCATAGCACATATCGATCACGGGAAGAGCACTTTGGCCGACAGGCTTTTACAGACCACCAATACCATCAGCGAACGGGATATGCAGGCGCAGGTATTGGATGATATGGACCTGGAACGGGAGAAAGGTATCACCATCAAGAGCCATGCAATACAGATCAATTACCCATATAAAGGCGAAGAATATATACTCAATCTTATCGATACGCCCGGCCACGTGGATTTCAGTTATGAAGTGAGCCGTGCACTGGCAGCCTGCGAAGGAGCACTGTTATTGGTTGACGCAAGTCAGGGAATTCAAGCTCAGACTATCAGCAACTTATACCTTGCAATTGACAATAATTTAGAGATCATTCCTGTTATCAATAAGATTGATATGGAAGGTGCTATGATACCGGAAGTTACCGACCAGATCGTTGAACTGATCGGTTGCAAGCCCGAAGATATACTACACGCCAGTGGTAAAAGCGGTATCGGTATTGATGAGATACTTGCTGCCATCATTGCACGCATACCGGCGCCAACGGGTGATCCGAATGCACCATTACAGGCATTGATATTCGACAGTGTTTACAATTCCTTCCGCGGTATTATTGTTTACTACCGCATTTTCAATGGCACGTTGAAAAAAAATGATAAAATTAAATTCAGCAATACAGGATTGGAATACGGTGCCGATGAAGTGGGGGTATTAAAAATGGGTTTGTCGCCCCGCAATGAAGTTGGCGCAGGCGATGTGGGTTATATCATAACCGGGATAAAGGTTGCCAAAGAGGTGAAAGTTGGCGATACCATTACCACCACTGTTAATCCTTCTTTAGAATCGATCAAAGGTTTTGAAGATGTAAAGCCGATGGTATTTGCCGGTATATTCCCGGTTGAGACAGATGCTTTTGAAGAACTGCGTGATTGCATGGATAAACTGCAGTTGAATGATGCATCGCTCACTTTTGAATTAGAAACAAGCCAGGCACTGGGCTTTGGATTCCGTTGCGGATTCCTGGGCATGTTGCACATGGAGATCATACAGGAAAGGCTGGAAAGGGAATTCAATCAAACAGTTATTACCACTGTACCGAACGTGAGCTTTATTGCCACTACCAGTAAGGGTGAAATTATAACCGTGAATAACCCAACTGAAATGCCCGACCCAACCAGGATAGATCATATTGATGAGCCGTTTATCAGGGCTCAGATGATCACCAAACCTGAATACATCGGCAATATCATGACGCTTTGTATTCAGAAACGTGGAATATTAATTAACCAGGGATATCTTACTCCAACAAGGGTTGAACTTACTTTTGATATGCCTTTGACAGAGATCGTTTTTGATTTTTATGATAAATTAAAAAGCATGACACGTGGTTATGCCAGTTTTGATTATCACCCGATAGAATACCGCCAAAGTGATATCGTAAAGATGGATATTTTATTGAACGGCGAAAAAGTGGATGCGCTGAGTGCGTTGATACACCGTGGCCGTGCCCATGAATTCGGACGCAAGCTATGCGAAAAATTAAAAGAACTTTTACCGAAGCAACAGTTCCAGATAGCCATCCAGGCTGCCATTGGTGCAAAGGTTGTTGCACGTGAAAATATCAGCGCCATGCGCAAAGACGTTACTGCCAAATGTTATGGTGGTGATATCAGCCGTAAACGTAAGCTGCTGGAAAAACAGAAAGAAGGTAAGAAGCGGATGAAGCAGATCGGTAATGTAGAAGTGCCGCAGGAGGCGTTTTTGGCGGTGCTGAAACTCAACGATTAATTAGAATATAGAACACGGATAACACAGATAAATCAAGATATTTTCGTTAAAAAACACCTTATTTAAGGTGTTTTTCTTTTTTAACCGATGCATGATTTATTGAACTTACTGCAAAAAGATGCTTTTATTCCAGGAAAAAACCGAATTGATCATTGACTGCTTTTATAAAGTATACAATGAACCTGGATATGGATTTTTAGAGAAGGTTTATGAAAATGCACTTGCTGTTGAACGCTCTAATCAGGGATTGCAATGCAAACAGCAATCGGCTGTTAAGGTTTTTTATAAAGGAACGGAGGTAGGTATTTATTATGCTGATATTATTGTGGATGATCTAGTCATCATCGAACTAAAAGCAGGGAAAAATGGAATTGCAGTGCAGCACGAAATGCAATTATTAAACTATTTAAAGGCTACACGATTAGAAGTAGGACTAATTTTTAATTTTGGAGAAAGTTTATCTATTAAAAGAAGAATACTAACCAATGATATGAAATGACAAATCCGTGTTACCTGCGTTATCCGTGTTTCAAATTATTCGCTTTAGCTGAAATTTTTACAGTCCGCAGAATCTTCCTGCTGAGGAATAAATTTTAGCTCTGCCTTTTTCATTTTGGCTGGCGGGATTGTGTCAGCAGGAATGAATTGTATTAGCCCAACCACTGGTTCAGGAACCGTTACCGTGGTTGTATCTTCCTGCACATATTCCGTATCGCCCATTATCTCTGTGGAAACCATAGCACCCATGGCATCCGGAAGCGGTAAAGGGAAAGGTTTCGGTTCGCCTGAGCGATCAGCCGAATCAATTTTCCTGGTTTCATTTATCTTAAAACCAAACATACCCACTCTTCCTCTAAATGGATTCTCTTCATTGATCCCTGAACCAGGATTTACTGAATTGATCACTTCACCAGCAGCAGCAGCGACAGCAGGTGGAGCTTGTTTAACTTCACATGAAAAAAGGGTAGTACCGAATACGAACAGGCATGCAACAAGAAAACGTTTCCAAAAAGGCATTTGTAAAACGAAGATATCCGGTGGCAGTTGTATTTGTATGGTTTGCAACTGTTGACTGGTAAACCTACCACAGGCATGTTCTTCTTTATGATTGAGCAAAAAGTTTTTAACTTGATCATCCGTCATAGCTGTAAAATCGACGACGGTTTTCATACAACTATCACAATGGCGGCCCTGTTGGGTAGGGGTCATTTTATTCCAATCTTCCTGGCAGGGAGTGGAGATGGAAATCTTTAGCATCATACAGTTTTATGTATAGATGCCTGAACGGTGCAAAATGCATAAAACTTGCTTTGGAGGCTGTTAAAGAATTTGGAAATTAAATGATTTGGAAATTTGGAAATGAGTTTCAGTGATCGATGATATAGTTCAACACATGATAGAAGATTTCTTTACCGGTATATTTAACTGCTTGGTTAAGCCAGCTGCTGAAGCGGCATAATTATCAAATTTTCAAATCATCCAATCTTGAGATCAACTAAGGCTTTTTTTCCGGCTCAGCACCTGTATTCAACTTGCTTTCATTAAGCGGAACAGGAACCGGTGCTTTCCCTTCCGGTGTAATTTCATTGAATATCTTGCTTATATATACCCATTTGCCATTGGTCCATTTCAGTCCTTCATAATCACCATCGGGAATAAGGGTATATTTTTTATTAGGTTCGCCGGATTGCGAGATAAGGTGTTCGATAACGATCATGCCAAGGCTTTCGTCGTAGGTTAGCCGCGGACTGGCTTCTTTCTTGAATTCTAAAATATAACGGGCAGGATTGTTGGGAACAAGACTGTTATTTGCTACGCTGAAGTATGGGCCACCGAAGACAGGTTTACCATCTTTAAAGCTAAGCACTTCAATGATCTTCTTACTGCTACGGATATTGTTCTCATCATAACCCAACAACGTATAAAAAGACTGGCCTGCATTCTTAGTAAGAACGATTCTGTAATACACTGCACCCATCCAACCCCAGTTATTACCAATACTATCGGCCATATTTTCGGTGATATCTGATTTATCGATCAGTGAAAAAAGTTTCATAGAGCCATCATCCGTTCTCATCTGAATAGCACCATGCTGGCGGATCACATTTTCATTGATGACCATCTGCCAGGTGAATATCCTGAAACTACTATCGGGTGCGTATAATTTGGAAATTGTTTCGAGTGAATCGAAACCGTAATAAAATGAATTTTTTGTTAACAACGCACGTACAAAAATGCGGGTAAAATTGCTGTCGGCTTTAAACCTGTCAACCGGATTAATGCCCTGGATGATCCTATAAGCATGCAATTTCAATGAGTCTTCTTTCTTTGCTAATATTTTTTCATCCGCTTTGCTGATGTGCTGGGCAAAAGAAAAAGAAGAAGCGATCAATGCGAAAAAGAGAACAGCGTAAAATTTCATATTTTAAATTTAAAGAAAGTTCTTTCAATGAAAGATGAAGGGTGGGAGATGGGGTTAAATTTAACTAAAGGTTATCTATATGAAAGGTCTTCAATTGCAAAGAACAACCCATCCTGAACAAATTCAAATTGCTTGCATGCCATTGCTCCTTCACTGGAAGACAGTCTAGACAGGTTTACCGGTTCTTGAGTACATCAGCAAAATCCCATAAACTTGCGTACACCGCATCAATGCGTTGATCATCCAATGCAACTTCGGGCCTTGTTGTGGGAAGGAAGACGGTGTATACGCCAAGGTTTCTACCAAATTCCATATCACTGATGGTATTGCCAACCATGATTGCCTTAGAGAAGTCTATATCCGGAAATTGTTGTGCTGCCTGCAATCCCATGCCGGGATTGGGTTTGCGGTACGGACTATCATCATCAAGGTCGCTGCAATAATAAAGTGCATCAATTCGTCCACCGGCTTTTTCGATCTCCTGTTCCATATTGGCATGTATGGTATGCAAGTCATCCAGCTTCGTCAATCCCTTACCCACACCTTTCTGGTTGGTAACGATTATGATTCGGTGAAACATTGCCGAAAATATTTTAAACGATTCGGGAACACCTTCATAAAATTTAAACTCATCCCAGGTATGTATATAATCCTTATGCTTTTCGTAGTTGATAACGCCGTCTCTATCTAAAAAGATGGTCCAGGATTTATCAATTTTCTTTAAGGGAATCATGAATGTTTAGGTTTTAAATTCTTACTTCGAGCAAGTGTGTGTTAGTGTCCTGGTGGCGATTTTTTTGCCATAAATCCGCAAAGGCAATAAGTAACACAAAAGTCAATTTCTAAATAGCTTTTCCACGCCCGCTCTTTCAAGATCTTGCGGAATTCCAATATCGATAAAATACTCATCCATCACCAAACCCATCATCCGCTGTGTTGAAAAATATTTTTCGAGGTAATCTTTTTCAAATGAGAATTTTGCGGGTAATTGTAATGCCATGAAGGCCGGGACATTCAATGCATATACACCCCCGTTGATCAGTCCTGAATGATAGAATTGCTTTTCTTTGAATGATTGCACATAAAGATCCTTGTTTATTTCCACTACGCCATACCGGTCGAAGTCGTGCATAGGTTTTAATGCGAGTGTACAGGCAGCAGCATGTTGCTGGTGAAAGGAAATAAGTTTTGTAATGTCCACCCTAAACATGGTGTCGCCATTCAATACCAACACATTTTTGGTAGTTGCTTTTTCCAATGCAAGTTTAACGGCACCACCTGTTCCCAAAGGCGCTGATTCTATGGATAATTGATAATTGAGCAGTGGATAATTTTTGAGCAACCATTCTTCAATTATTTCGTGCATATATCCGAGTGAAAAAATAAAATTATCTATACCCTGTTCCACTAAATAATTGATCACATGGTATAAGAATGGCTTTCCAGCAACAGGCGCCATGCATTTTGGAAGATCGGGCACCGCATCACGTAAGCGCGTACCCAGGCCGCCTGCCAGTATGATGCAATCAGATCCACTCCCGCTAAAGGGTGCTGGTTCGGTATCATTAATTCCTGATTCGTCGGCCATTAAAAATCTCTTTTATGATGAAAATTGTTGGCTAATGGTTCATGGTTTTCAGCTAAAATATTGTTCCTCTACCAACTGGCAGATGATATGTCCCAACAAAATATGGCTTTCCTGAATACGGGGTGTATCAGTTGATGGTACATTTATCAGCAGGTCGCAGCTATCTTTCATCTTGCCCCCTGTTGATCCGGTAAAGCCGATCGTTGTCATCCCTTTTGCCTTTGCGACTTCAAATGCTTTGATGATATTAACACTGTTACCGGAGGTACTTAAACCAACCAGCACATCGCCATTGCGACCGATACCCTGCACCATTCTTGAATAAACCACATCATAACTATAATCATTGGCCACTGCAGTCATGTAAGAAGTATTTACATGCAGGGCTTCTGCGGGCAGTGCCTCCCTGTCGGTATAAAAACGGCCACTGAATTCGGCTGCTAAATGTTGTGCGTCGGCAGCACTTCCGCCATTACCACAGAACAAAACTTTATTGCCGCTTCTGAAAGCTTTCAGCAAAGCCTCAACAGACTTTGCCACCGTCTGTTGGAGTTCTTTGTTTTCCAGTACCTGTAATTTTACATCAATAGAAGCCTGGATCAATTTTAATATCTGGTCTTGCATGATAAAAATTTGAGTGGCAAAGGTAAGGTGAAAGGGCGAAAACCTGAATGGAATTAGGGATGCAATAGTACCAGCAGTTAAATTTGAAAGTAAGCATTCAACTTCAAATTAATATATCTTACTTCTTGGAAAATATCCAGTCTCCCGTATCGCATCAAATCGTCCAACTCGTAAGCCCAAACTTTGTAAAAGAATATTTTTTCACTTCCCCGCCGAATTTCAACAGCGCTTCTTTAACGGCGTAATTTGTATTCCCGGGGCAATAGAATATCATGAAACCACCACCACCGGCACCACTGATCTTTCCACCGGTTGCGCCTGCAGCTTTGGCTGCTTCATAAATCTTTTCAATACCACTATTGCTGATATTGGCAGCCATTTTTCTTTTTTGTTGAAAACCAAAATCGAGTATTTCGCCAAATTCATTGAGCCTACCTTTCAGTAAAGCCTCCTTCATCATGCGTGCCTGTTCTTTTAATTGGTGCATGGCTTCAATACTTTCCTCATTGTTACTATTCACATTGCTTACCTGCTCTTTGATGATCGTTGCACTCTCACGGGAAGTTGCAGTGAAATACAATACGAGGTTGTTCTCCAGTTCATGCATGTATTGTGGACGAATGCGCAATGGGTTAACGATCACTTTATCATCCTTATAAAATTCCATAAAATTCACCCCTCCGAATGTTGCAGCATACTGATCCTGACGGCCACCGGCCAGTTTAAGGTCATTGCGCTCGATGTCATAAGCAAGGTGTGCAATATCATAATCACCCAATGGAAGTTTGAGCATTTCTACAAAAGCTCCTAACACTGCTACTACCAAAGTAGAAGAAGTACCAAGGCCCGAACCTGCCGGGGCATCTACAAAAGTTGATAACCGAAATCCTGTGGCTGGCATTTTATATTCTTTATAGATACGGTTGTAAACACCTTTCAACAGATCGAGATGACCATTGATGGGTAATTCAGCAGCCCAGTTGAAACGTTCCTGTTCCTTGCGGTCGAGTGCTTCCACAATGATGTCCGAAGATGACAAAGGTTCGATGCTGGCATAAGCGGATAAAGAAACGGTTGCGTTCAAAATGGCACCGCCGTACATATCTGTATACGGACTTACATCCGTGCCACCACCTGCAAGGCCTATACGCAGCGGAGCTTTACTTCTGTAGATCATAAGTTAATTGGGGGATTTGGAAATGATGCTTCAATGTTAGCATATTTTATTATGGAAAGCCGATCTTGATCTGTAAATCTAAATATAATTTAATGATTTGGAAATTTGAAGATATGGTGAATGCTAAATGGAAGTTTTTTAATTCTTCAAATCTCCAAAATGCAGAATTTCTTTCATAAAAACCTCCCAGCTATACTTCTTCTTCTCCTCAATTAATCCCGGTAAAAAATGGGCTTCTCCTTTTTTAAAATATTCAGCGAGCTTTTCTGCAAGAGACGCTGCAGTTGGTTCTGCAACAAGTCCAACTTTGCCGTCGGGTACGAGTGCGGGAAGTCCGCCTACATTTGTTACGATCATCGGCACTTCAAAATGATAGGCGAGGGGCGTAACACCACTTTGGGTTGCATTGCGGTACGGCTGCACCACTACATCAGCGGCACAGAGATAATATTTCACTTCACTGTTGGGAATGAATTCAGTTCTTAAAATGAGCGAATCTTGTATGCCGAGGCTTTTGATTTGTTCATCGTAGGCTTTGCGGTCTTCGTAGAATTCACCGGCGATTAGTAATTTGGGTTGAGGGTTGAGGGTTGAGATTTGTAGAACGAGTTTCATTGCATCCAATAAAATGTCAAGCCCTTTGTATTTGCGGATGAAGCCGAAAAATAAAATGACCTTTTCTTCTTTATTAATTTTCAAATACTGCCGGGCTTCCGCTTTGCCGATCTTCGCGCCGAAATTATCGTAGAGCGGGTGAGGCACATAAACAGCAGGTTTGCTTGCCGTAAAACGATGCAGGTCTTTCAATACTTTTTCACTCATCGTGATAAAGGCATCAACGGGTTTGATAAAGTATTTTGTAAATGCTTTGTCGCCGAAACGTTTTTCATGGGGAATAACATTATCGGCGATGCATACAATTTTACTGTGCTTATTTTTTTTTGCAATGCGAAGGATCGTACCGAGGCATGGCCCCATGAATGGCAACCAATAGCGCACTACAATGATATCGGGCTCTTCTTTTTTGATGCTGTTCCCAACCTTGATCCAGTTAAGCGGATTCATTGAATTGATAACAACCTTAATATTCAATCCTTCAGGTGCAGCCTCATCACTTAACTGACGCTTGCCGGGAAAAAGAAAACCGGGATATTGTAATGAGAATGTAT
This sequence comes from Chitinophagales bacterium, assembly GCA_038207305.1. Lineage (GTDB taxonomy): Bacteria > Bacteroidota > Bacteroidia > Chitinophagales > Chitinophagaceae > Ferruginibacter. Next base: position 106,327 of record JBBQZY010000008.1, on the reverse strand, counting down.
AAATGGTAACACGATGCCCTTGATCCTGGAAACCCTTTGCCAGCCGTTCATTGAACGTAGACATGCCACCGCCACGTAATGGGTAAGCCGGTCCAATGATGATTATATTTTTACGTTGATTCACGATGATAATTTGGAAATTTGGAAATTTGCCAATTTGAAAATGGGGCTTAATGTTTTAAAGTTCTTTTCATCTCCAAATTTCCAAATTATAACCCTAGCTTTCCTTCTATAAGATAACTATTGCGATCTGCAGAATTCCTTGAAATTAATTCCCCGATAAAACCTGCTAAAAACAATTGTGTACCAATGATCATTGCGAGAATAGCAAAGAAGAATAATGGCCTTGCCGTCATGCCTGTTTTATCAAAAAAGAATTTAGAAACTGACAAATAACTAAACACTGTTAATCCGAATAAGAAAAATATCGTTCCCCATAACCCGAAAAAGTGCATGGGTCGTTTACCGAATTTACCTACAAAAAAAATCGTCATCAGGTCAAGGAAACCATTTACAAAACGCGACCAGCCAAATTTCGTAACGCCATATTTCCTGGCTCTGTGTTCCACTACTTTTTCAGTGATCTTTGAAAAGCCAGCCCATTTTGCAAGTACAGGCACATAACGGTGCATTTCCCCATACACTTCAATGCTTTTTACCACTTTCTTTTTATAAGCCTTTAAACCACAATTGAAATCGTGCAGTTTTATCTTGCTCATACTTCTTGCTGCAGCATTGAATAATTTACTGGGAATATTTTTTGTAAGTGTATTGTCGTAACGTTTCTTTTTCCAGCCGCTCACGATATCGAAATTTCCTTCCAATACCATTTTACGCAATTCGGGTATTTCATCCGGGCTATCCTGCATATCTGCATCCATCGTAATGATAACTTCGCCCTGTGCGGCTTTAAAGCCTTCATTCAATGCAGCACTCTTACCATAATTGCGTTGAAATTTTATCCCCTTGATGCAGTCGTTCTTTGAACGCAAGCCTTCGATCACATTCCATGAATTATCGGTACTGCCATCATCGATCATGATAATTTCATAAGAATAATTGTTGGCTGTCATCACGCGCTCAATCCATGCCGCTAATTCCGGCAGCGATTCATCTTCATTTAAAAGCGGTATTACAATTGAAAGATCCATAATTTATTTTTTTGCCGGGAACGGTAAGCTGTCTATTTTTTCTGACTTAAAAATGCTGAGCCGATCAGTGTTACCAGCGATCCGATAAGCAGGTATCCAAAAATAGCCACCGAGATTAACATCGTTGTAAAATATTCTTTGGCTTTTAATACCATCGAATCCATTTCAGCAGGGGTGTAATTTCCCTGCTTCAAAAGATCGGCCCGGTATTGCGTTGCCATCTCTGCTTTAAGGTGAGGGTTCAGCATTAAAAATACCCAGGTAAACAATACCATCAGCAAAGCAACAACAATAAAGCATCTGAATCCCTGTGCAAAATAGGTCTTGAATGTCTTTGGTTCCGCATGCGATTGCTTATAACCAGCCAATGTCCAAATGATACCGGCGATGTACACAAAATAAGTAATGTACTGTAATTTATTCTCGAAACTTCCGCGGTAGTAATAGATGGCGATCGAGATCAATATCATGATCACGCCTGTGATGAAACCCTTAATTGTAGCGCTGAGATTTTTCATTTACTGTTTATAACTGTTTTTCCTTTGTTGATGATGCCGATCACTTTCCCTTTTAGTTTTTTCCCAATGAATGGACTGTTATGTGATTTAGACCTGATCATTGATTCCTCAAAGATATAGTTCGCAGCAGGATCGAATAAACTGAGCGATGCTGGTTCTCCTTCTTTGATAACGGGAATGGGGAGGCCAAATATTTTCCTTGGTGCTACAGATAATTGTTCTACAAGTTGAACCAGGTTTCCCGGCAAGCTGTTCATCACCCCGAACAAAGTCTCCAGCGCTATCATACCATTCTTCGCATATTCAAATTCGCAGGTCTTATCATCCCAATGCCCTGGCATGTGATGAGATGCAATGCAATCGACCAATCCTTCCTTTACGGAATTCCGAACTGCCATCATATCTTTCCAGGTGCGAAGTGGTGGATCTACTTTTAAATTACTGTCATACCCCACCAGGTCTTCATCGCAGAACCAGCAATGGTAAGGCGTTACAGAGCAGGTGATCTGAAGTCCTTCTTTTTTCGCTGCCAAAATAAGTTCAATGCCTTTTTGCGTTGAAACGCCTGTAATATGAAGTTTAGACCCTGTATATTTTAATAATTCAATGTCCCGGGCTATCATCAGTTCTTCTGCAATAGCTGGCCTGCCCGGTAATCCTAATTGCGTGCTAATGATACCTTCGTTCATCAATCCGGCTTTACTGATACTCCGGTCATCAGGCAACTGGATGATCGTGGCATTGATCGCAAGTACATACTGCAACGCTTTTAGTAAAACGCCCGGACTTTGAACCGGTTGAATACCATCGCTGAATGAAATGGCTCCGCTGGCATACATGTCATACATTTCTGATAATTCCTTTCCTTCAGCGTTTTTTGTGATGGAAGCAATGGGGTAAATATTAACAGCAAGCTTAGCCGCTTTTGCAGTAATATATTCTACCTGCGATTTTGAGGAAACAACAGGATTGGTATTTGGCACCATCATCACATCTGTAAATCCACCTGCTGCTGCTGCTGTTGCACCCGATTCAATGGTTTCCCTTTGTTCATACCCGGGATCGGCAAAATTTGAAAAGATATCCATCCAGCCAATGCTAACGTGCAGGTTGTCATTTGCCACAATTTCATCCGCATTTTCGGAGATATTAGCTGCAATTGCTGCAATCATTCCATCAACAATTAAAATATCTTTTACTTGCCCGTGAAAGGGAGACGATGAACTTACAATGTGGGCTTGTTTTATTAAAACCTTCATTATTTATCTGAGATTGCGCAAATATCAATAAAAATAATGAAGAATTGACGGGATAACCCAATAAAAAGAGGCAGCCTTTGACGGGCTACCTCTTTGATGGTTACTTCCATGGCCCTTATACGCTTATTTTTCTTTCTTCGTTACCGTAAGCTTTTTGGCCTGGCCCAACGAATTACGAGCATTCGTGCGGACCGGCTTAGAAATATTGAATACTTTTCCTTCCGTTCCATTGTATTCAAATATTGCAACATAATAAGTAGTGTTCGGTTGCATGTTATCGATTGTAACCGAATTTCCATAGCCCTGGTAAACGACATAATTACCATTACCAATCCGGGAACCTTTTCCTGCAGCACTGTCTGCTCTATAATTGGCAAGATCAACAGGATTTACATCAACATCACCGCCGGCTTTTACCAATACGATGCGGCCGCTGCCTGTGAGCAGGTCTTGCTTCCAGCTTAATTTCATCGACTTCGGATTTATATCCAGCAGGGCAACAGAAACAGGTGGAAAAGAAGGTGCTGCCAGCGTTGCTTTGCTTCCGGTAAGTGCCGTTGAAAGATATGTTGCTGCACTATCAATACCATTGTATTCAAAAACTGCATAATGATAAATGCTGTTGGCACAAAGGTTTGTAATTGTTACATTATTGCCTGTTCCGTTGTAAACGACAAATTCATCGTTGCTGAGTTCGGTTCCTGCTGCAAATTCAACCGCTGCCGCGTATTCCAGTCCATTTGCAGGTATTGTCCTAACAATTCCATTTTTGCGGGCAATGACGATACGCCTGCCGCCATTTCCATTCTGCCAATGAATGCTCATTTTGTTACCATCAATGTTGTTGAAATTCAAATTTAAGGCTGGCAAAGTTGGTGCTGAAGTAAACCCTCCAGGGTGGGCAAATAGTATTGAAATGCTGAACATAGCAAAGGTCAGCATTGCGAAAACTTTTTTCATGGTACTTTATTTATCGTTTTTTAAATTTATCTACAGAACTGTTTTAAAGATCGTAATGTGCAAACCTGTTATCACTGCAATGAAAACGGCGATGCATATTTTCAATCGTATCACTGAACTGTTGAATGATGGCTGTTTCATTTATTAATTTTTGATTATGATCAGGTCTTAAACATCATACCCTCGATAACAAAGCCCGGAATAATTGTCTCTCGTAAAGAAGCAGCATTTTCCCGCAGCATTTTTTTTTGAATCTCCGGTAGCAACTCTTGCTTTAATTCCTCGCATGTTGTTTTCTTTTTGGGTGAACTTATTCCCGTAATAAAGAGAACCGGGAATGATACGGCCAGGATGAATATCTGAACCGAAAATTTTATCTTTTTCATTTTAAAGGTCTTATTCTTGGTTGATTTTTTATTATAACCCAAAAATACCCGGTATCACTGGCCCTCACAATGTAATTGTGTATGAGTTGAAGAGAAAGGCTGATGAGTTGCCTGGTGATTTGGAAATTTGACGAGTTGACATGCAGGTGATAAATGGATACCGGATAAACTACAAATAATGAAGCGTTATCCGAATTTTAAGAATCTTTCATTTGCAAACATATTTGGAGTTACCGCAAGTGGCGGCAATGGAAAAATGTTGTTCCCGTTGCCATTTGTCATAGTATGGCTGTCATTGAAAAAAGATCATGCGGTCTTATTTTTCCTGTAGCGCTGACTCAACTGCTTATATATTATTCCTTGCTGAAGCCAATGCTCTTTCTGCCTGTGATGAATGTCGTTGGATATGTGCAACAAAGAACAACAACGTATCACCCAATTTCAGTTTTATGAATGGTGCTATAGAGATAGGTACCCGTACTTTGTTGATATCAATTGAACGGATCTTTATCAATAGCTGGCCCAATAATTCCTGCTGACTGATGAATTCACTTAACACCACAGCTGCATCCAGTTGTGTAGCAGGCTGGTGATCTTTTGGGGACTTCATTTTCTTCTTAAGTTTGCCATCCTGTTGGGGTAACATCAGTTTGTAAAAATAATTTCCAAGCAAACTGCTTTTAAAATATAGTGAAGGTTGTTTTGTTGAGCCCATGGAAATTGCGCTGGTTATCGCAGGGAGGTAATAACGTCCATAGCTGTTGAGATGTTCAAGACATTGCAAAGCACTCCATTGCCCCGTGGCAGGCTGCGCTGGCAGTTGATAGCTGGATAATTGTTGCCATTCCGTGATGGCTTTTACAATGTTTTTTTCTGTCTGGTCATACAACTCATCTAAGAGTTGATTTGATAAATATTTCATAATGATTGTTTCTTGAAGTGTAAAATTCGGGCACCGGTAAAATAGGAATGATGGTAAATACCAAGATTTTTCCCGGTAGCAGCTTCAGACTTGCCGGCCTATATCGGTAGCATAACCCCAATCGCAAGGGTTCTGTTAAAAACAATTCCGTTTTAATTCCAGTAATTAATGTTTAAGTTATCTTCGGCACACTAAAACCTTCTCAATGAAAAAAATAGTTGCATTCGGATTTATGCTATCGATGGGGCTTGTTGCTTTGACCCAGGATACGACCCATACAATATACGACCCACATGTATTGTTTTCTCCCATGCCATACGGTACTTCCGTGAACATCAGCCGTACCGGCACCGGTGAGCCCAATGCAGGCTATTGGCAAAACAGGGCTGATTACCAGCTCAATGTTTCATTGGATGATGTTAAGAATGAGATCACTGGTTCAGTAACCATCACATATAAAAATAACAGTCCGCACGCACTCCCTTTTTTATGGTTACAATTAGACCAGAATTTATTCAGTAAGAATAGCCGCGGACAGGCACGTATGCCCGTTGGGAGCAGGAGCCGTTATGGTGACGCCAACAGCGATTTCAGTGGCGGTTTTAAAATATCAGCCGTAAAATTATTATCCGATAACAGCAATGCAAATTATATCATCGATGATACAAGAATGCAGGTTCGCCTGCCAAAATCGATGAAACCCGGTGGTGATGTGATCAAAATAAAAATTGATTATTCTTTTGTATTACCCGAGTATGGTGCAGACCGTTGCGGCATTTTAAAAACAAAGAATGGGAATATCATTGCAGTGGCGCAATGGTATCCACGCTTATGTGTATTTGATGATGTGCAAGGCTGGAATACATTGCCATACCTGGGGCCAAGTGAATTTTATTTAGAATATGGTGACCTCGATCTTTCTATCACAGCACCTGCATCCCATATTGTGGTAGCAAGTGGCGAATTGCAAAATCCCGCAGAGGTTCTCACAACTACACAGTTAAAAAGAATGGATGAAGCAAGGGTTAGCGATAAGACGGTTAGCATCCGTTCAGAAAAGGAGGTAACAGATCCTGCTTCCAGGCCGGCTGGTAAAACACTTACCTGGCATTATAAGATATCAAATGCAAGAGATGCATCCTGGGCATCATCAAAATCATTTATCTGGGATGCTGCACGCATTAATTTACCAAGCGGAAAAAAATGTCTGGCAATGAGTGTTTATCCTGCAGAAAGTGCGGGGCAGAAAGGATGGGGCAGGGCTACTGAATATACAAAGGGCAGTATTGAGAATTACAGCAGGCGCTGGTTCGAATATCCTTATCCTGTTGCAACAAATGTTGCTTGCAATGTTGGCGGCATGGAATACCCTGGTATTGTTTTTTGTGGTTCCAGTGCACAGCAGGATCAATTGTTTGGTGTAACGGATCATGAATTCGGGCATACCTGGTTCCCGATGATCGTTGGAAGCAATGAGCGTAAATATGGCTGGATGGATGAAGGCTTTAACACATTCATCAATTCACTGGCAACTGTTGATTTTAATAATGGCGAATACAAAGGATCCGGCCCATCGAAAGCACTGCTGATACCCTATATGTTCAATCCTGAATCGGAAAGTATTTTTAATACGCCCGATGCAATGAAGGAAGCAAATATCGGATCTGCACTTTATTACAAACCAGGTTATGGTCTGGAACTATTACGGGATCAGATACTTGGCCCCGACAGATTTGATTATGCTTTCAAAACTTATATAAACCGTTGGGCATTCAAGCACCCAACGCCGTGGGATTTTTTCAGAACGATGGAAAATGTTTCAGGCGAAGATCTTAACTGGTTTTGGCGTGGCTGGTTCCTCGAGAATTATATGCTTGACCAATCTATTACTAAGGTTGAATATGAAAAACAAATCCCGGGCAACGGCGCCATTGTAACAATGGCAAACCTCAACCAGATGGCAATGCCGGTTCTGATAAGCTATGAAACAAAATCGGGTACAAAAGGTACGATGAAATTACCTGTAGAGATATGGAACAACACAGCAATTTTCAAAGTAAAACTTCCAACCACTGAAGAATTAAAATCAGTAACGATAGATGCAGACAGGGTTTTTCCCGACATTAATTTCAGTAATAATAAATGGGTTAACAAGTGATTGAACGATTCGGAGATTTGAAGATGGTTCGATAGGGGCATTTTCAAATCTCCAAATCATCAAATTAGGTTTTCGTTTTCCACTTCCCGCTTTTCAAAAAGCCAAATGACATGAAAAAAATTACCGTCCAGTAAATGAATTCATTGCTCCATGCCATGGCGAGTGAGATATAATGCACTTTCATAAATATCCACGTATATATAAGGTACAAAGTGATGGCAACGATCTCTATCATTAAATTCACCTTAGTCTTGCCAGTACCTGTTACACCATTCAGCCAGATATTGGCAATGCTCATGAATAACAATCCCAGCGAAACGATCCTTACAACGGGTATCCCTTCTTTTACAAAAGATTCATCCTGGCCAAAGAGCCTGAAGAATACTTCCGGGAAAAGATTCAGCATTAAACACATACAGGCACAAAGGCCCATGCTCCAGTAAGTGATCTTCGTGATGGCTTCGATCACTTTATCTTCCCTGCGCTGCCCCATCAAATTACTTACCATCGCATTGCTCGTACTTGCAAATGCCCATACGAACACGCCTACGAGCCCGAATACATTACGCATAACATTGCTGATCGATTTTGCCATCGTTCCTCTTTCTTCGATCATAAAAAAGAAGACCAGCCACGTAGTAACGCTGATTATATATTGCAGCACCAATGGAACAGATACTTTAAATATTTCCTTGCTTGTTTTCAGATCGTAACGAAAATGTTTCAGCAGTTGATACTTTTCTCTTAAGCCTGTTCCAAAGATCACAGTGTAAACCACGATCATTCCAGCAACTTCGGCAATAATTGATGCAACTGCCGCACCATTGAAACCCATTTTAGGAAAACCACCATGACCAAAGATGAGCAGGTAATCGAACAGTACATTTACCAAAGCTTCCACAATGAAACCGATCATTAAATAGCGACTGTTAAGTGATGCTACCAGGAATGCATTGCCCATTTGAAAAAGGTATAAAAAAGGCAACCCGAATATGCGGATCTTTAAAAAACTCATTTCCATCGGGTAGGAAGCCGGCTCGGCCACTGCCTTCATAATAAAAGGTGCAATAAGCCAGGTAAAAAGTATACATACCAATGCAAATTGCAGGCAGATACGAATACCCTGGGTTAAAATAGTCTTAAACCTGCCGGTTTCACCACTGCCGGCATACTTGGAGAACACCGTTTGCAGTGCATTGTTGAGTCCATTACCCGCTACCGCAAAGATGAGGTAATAAACCCCGGTGATACCTGCATTGCCCAATGCCTCCATGCTTAAGCGGCCAAGGAATATACTGTTTGTGAGCATATTTACCTGCGGTATAAGAATTGCCAGCGTGATCGGTAATGCGATCGAAAGGATCTGCTTGTTGTTTACCTTAACTTTTAAATCATTTATTACAGTCGAACTATCCATAAAGTCAGCAAAATTATCTTATTTTGCCAGCCTAAATAAATTATTTGAAAGCTGCATTTAATATTCTACCGGAAATAAATGAAAATGAACCGCTGCACCTGCTGATCGAAGTGGGTAGCTATGGTATTGCATGTAGCTGGTTCACCAAGAACCCGGTAGATATTAAGGGACTGGCGGTTTACAATTTTATCAGCCCGGATTCTAATTCCGATACGGCCAGTGAAATAATCAATGTATTAAGTTCAAATGTAATTTTCACTGGCTCCAATGCATCGGTAACCATCTGCTATGATTTTAAGGAATCTTTGCTGGTACCTGCTGAATATCATAACATGGAAACGGGGAAAGGAATGCTGGAACTTGTTTACAATGCTGATCATGGCACAACAATACAAACAGATGCGATAGCAGCGATCGATATTTTCAATACTTATGCTGTTGATAAAAGAATAACCGAATCATTCAACAACAAATTTCCGGGAGCGGTTTTTTATCATTCAACCAGCCTTCAGTTGCAAAGGATAAATAGTTCTGTTGAAAAAATGCATTGCATCGTGTTTCACAATACGTTAAAGGTTTTTTTGTTCAGTGAAGATGGATTGCAGTTCATTCAGCAGTTCAATTATTCGAAACCGGTAGATGCGGCCTATCATTTAATTAATTGCTGCGAACAGCATGATATCAAAAGCTCAGGCATTAACCTGAAGTTAAGCGGAATGATAGATGAACATTCCAACCTGTACATTGAATTGTATAAATATTTTCTAAACATCAGTTTTGAATTGCCGGATGAGCATATCACCATGCATGAAAGGATAAAATTTTATCCTTCCCATTTTTTCAGTCATTTAACCGCATTGGTATCATGCGTATCATAAGCGGTATACATGGCGGCAGAAGGATATCTCCACCTGCAAAGATGCCATACACCAGGCCTACCACCGATATTGCCAAAGAAGGATTGTTCAATATCATTCAGAACAATCTGGATATTGATTCTTTAAAAACACTTGATCTTTTTGGCGGAACAGGCGCTATAAGCTACGAACTGGCAAGCAGGGGAGTGGAAGATCTTACAGTCATTGAGAAAGACAGTTATATGTATGACTTCATAAAAAAAACAAGTGCCTTGCTTGACTTTGAAAATTTTAAAGTATTAAAGTCGGATGTTTTTAAATATATAGAGCACTGTTCTGAAAAATACGACTTCATTTTTGCCGGTCCGCCTTACGCGCTCACCAGTATTGATGACCTTCCCCGATTGGTATTTGAGAAGAAATTATTGAATCCCGGCGGCTGGTTCATACTCGAACATACCCCGAGAAACGATTATAAAAAAACGCCGCATTACCGCACCGAACGAAACTATGGCACTACTATATTTTCTATATTCGTTCAGGAACAATAATTGTTTAGCATGACAAAAAATGAATTACGACAGTTATACAAGGAAAAAAGAAAAGCATTAACCGCAGCTGAAAAAGATAAACTCGAAGACCTGATGCTCATACAATTCCAGCGATTGGATATTGATATTCCGGCACTCATCATGACCTATGCTCCAATTCAAAAGGAAAATGAATTTGATCCGCAATTGATCACTGATTATTGTTTTTTCAAAAATCCTGAACAGCAATTATTTTACCCCGTGATCGAGCAAAAAGATAACAGCATGTATTCCGTCATCGTAAATGATCAAACACTGTTTGCGCCCAATAAATTCGGCATCGACGAACCTGTTGGTGCTTTACCGATGTTCCCGGAAGAAATAGACCTGCTGATCGTACCTTTGCTTGCGTTTGATCGAAATGGAAACAGGGTTGGTTATGGGAAGGGCTATTACGACAGGTTCCTGAAAGAATGCAGGGATGATGCTGTTAAGATCGGCTTTAGTTTTTTTGAACCCGAAAAAAAGATTGATGATATTAAAAAGTACGATGTAAAACTGGATCATTGCATCACGCCAACAGATATTTATAATTTTTAAATCAACAGCTTGCTTAGAAGTTTCAGATACCTGCTTTTCCCTTTTGCATTTTTGTATGGAATCATTGTATGGTTCAGGAACTGGTTGTTTGACAAGGATATTTTAAAGTCGGCAACATTTAATTTCCCCATTATCTGTGTAGGCAATCTCGCCGTTGGCGGAACGGGCAAAACCCCGATGGTAGAATACCTGGTGGAAATGCTGCAGGGCAGCTATAAAACAGCCACGCTTAGCCGTGGGTATAAAAGAAAAACAAAAGGCTTTGCTATTGCAGATGCTACAACAACGGCGATCGATATTGGTGATGAACCCATGCAATTTCACCAGAAATTCCCAAGAATTACTGTAGCAGTTGGCGAGGAGCGTTTGGTGGCGATACCACAAATTCTGCATCAGCGGCCTGAAACGGAAGTAATCATTTTAGATGATGCCTTTCAGCACCGAACTGTACATGCCGGACTAAATATCTTATTAACTGATTATAAGAATCTTTATACCAGGGACCTGATGATGCCTGCGGGTGATCTCCGGGATGTAAAGGCCAGCAGAAAAAGAGCAGCTATTATTGTAGTAACAAAATGCAAATCAGACCTAAGCATAGCTGAAAAAGATGCTATTACTAAAGAGATCGATCCCTTATCCCATCAAAAGGTTCTATTCACTGAGATCATCTACGACCAGCCATACCACCTTTTTAATAAACAAAAAGTAAGAATAAATCCGTCCACTGATGTATTGCTGGTATGCGGCATTGCCAATCCCAAACCGATGATGGAATTCCTTACAACGAATGTGCACACGTATGACATGATTCGCTATCCGGATCACCATATTTTCACAATTGATGATATGAAAGATATCCGCAAACATTTTGAAAAGTTGCCAAAAGATAACGGTATCATCCTTACTACAGAAAAAGATGCTGTAAGACTGGAAAAGTTTGTCCAGGAGCTTTCAGATTATCCCCTCTATGTGCTGCCGATCAGGCATAAGTTCCTTTTCAATGAAGCCAGTTCATTCCAAAGTGAGGTGGAAGGTTTTATCAGTGGCTTTCAAACAAAACAAGCTTAGTATTGTTTTATTATTAAATTCTAAAAAAATCATCGAAATTGGATGGATGGTGGTACTTCAATCTATCTATGAACTACTTTCGTAGATAAAACGAATTTCGCCGGCTTTTCATATCAAAATAACTACATGAAGATCATTTATACCCTAATCGCTTTCCTGCTTTTTTCCTTCCATTCTTTTGCACAGAATACCATCGTTGTTCGTGGTGTTGTAAAGAATGCAGATGGTAGTACGATGTCGAATGCTTCGGTGCTGCTTTATTACCAGGGTGAAAAAGATACACTGAAAACAGTGAGCAATGATAAAGGTGCATTCAACTTTCAAAAAATAGCACAAAAAAAAGTCGGTGTTGTTATTTCTTACATCGGCTATAAAAATTTCAGCAATAAGTATGATTACAGCAAAGCCAATGGTGAGCAGACTATTTACGATGTGGTTATGAGCCCGGGCGATAATCTGTTGCAGGCTGTAACACTTGAGTCGACTAAAGTGCAGATAAAAGAAGATACCGTTTCCTATGTGATCGACAGCACGATGTACCGCAAGAATGACAATGTAGAAGAAGTACTTAAGAAATTACCTGGTGTGCAGGTTGACAAGGATGGCAACGTTACCGCCCAGGGAAAACAGGTAACAAAAGTAAAAGTGAATGGCAAGGAATTTTTTGGTGGTGATGTTACCACAGCAACAAGGGAATTAAATGCAGATATGGTTGACAAGGTTCAGATAATTGATGATTACGGCGATCAATCAGCATTCACCGGCGTGAAAGATGGCGACCCTACGAAAACAATGAACATTCAGTTGAAAAAAGATAAGAACAAAGGTTATTTTGGAAATGTAACCGCAGGCGCAGGTACAGAAGGCCGTTACCTGGGTTCTGTTTCCATTAACAAATTCAATAATAATCAGCAAATATCTGTTATAGGAAACCTGAATAATACCAACGCAAGCACATTTAATTTCGGTTCAATGGGCGGTGCTATTGGTAACATGATCGGTGGTATGGTACGCAGTATGGGAATCGGAAGGGGTGGAGGAGGCGTTGGTGCTGCGCTTGGGAATTTCGGTAACAGCGATGGAATATCCACTACAAAATCGATCGGGTTGAACTACCGCGATGAATGGGGACCGAAGGTTTCGGCTTATGGTAGTTATAGTTTTTCAAGAAAAGCGACCAGCACTATCAAAGACATTTCTCAGCAAAATATATTTCAAAATAGCAGCAATACCAATATCCAGCATTCAGATGATTATACAATCAATGACAATCACCGTTTTTCATTTAATGTTGAATACAAAATTGATTCTTTTAATTATCTAAAGTTTACACCTTCGGTTACTTACAACGAATCTAACACCGACAACACTGCCGGGTTTTTATTTTTAGGAAATTCAGGCGCTAAGAATAATGATGGTACAACAAAGCAGATCAGCAGGTCTACATCACCAAACCTGAATGGCAATTTATTGTTCAATCACAGGTTTGCAAAAAGAGGCAGGTCCTTGTCTTTGAATTTAACTGCGGGTAAATCATCTACGGATGGGAGGAACGATTATCAGAATTTAAGCACACTTTATTTTCCAAACAATATTTCACTGGATACAAATCTTTACCAGCACATAACACAAGACAATAACAATTATAATTACGGTATAAAAGCATCATATGTAGAACCATTGAGTAAAAAACGTAGCCTTGAATTCAACTATGCTTTCAATAACCAGTTCACGGGAAATGATAAGGAGACTTTTGATGTAGACCCATTGACCAGTAAAAGAACTTATGTTGATAGCCTTAGTAATATTTACGACAATGTTTATATTACCAACAGGTTTGGTGTGAACTTCCGCACCAATGAAAAAAAATACAATTATACTGTTGGATTGGCAGTTCAGCCCGCTACGATTGAGAGTAATTCGCAGACAGGTAAATACAATTATAAGCAACAGCTCGTAAATTACTATCCGGTGATACGCTTTGCTTATAATTTTTCCAGGAGCAGGTCTTTCAACGTGAATTATAATGGAAGTACGAATCAGCCCAGTTATAGTCAGTTACAACCGGTATATGATTATTCAAACCCACAATACATCACAGTTGGTAATCCGAAACTAAAACCTGAGTTCACCAATACGCTCAGCATGCGATACAATAATTTTGATTTCATCAGTGGCAATGTATTTTTTGGAAATATATCTTTTTCATTCACCAATGATAAAATTGTGAACAATACGATCAATCGTGGCTTCGGCGTGCAGGAAACTCAATACCTTAACAGTAATGGTTATTATACCGCGTTCGGCTTCTATAATTTCTCCAGGCCGATAAAGAACAGGAAATTCGTATTTAATTACGGAGGAAATCTTACTTATAACAACAACGTTTCTTTTGTTGACAGTAAGAAGAATAAAGGAACCAATTGGATTGTTGGCCAGCGCCTTGCTACAGATATTAAGATCAAAAAATGGCTTGAAACAACTATTGGTATCAACTACAGCCTCAACAGCAGTAAATATTCATTGCTGAAAGAATTAAACTCAGACGCCAGTGCCTGGACTTTAAGCAATTCAACCCGCTTCTTCTTTCCACACAACTGGAAATTCAATTACGATATCGACAAATCCATAAACACGGGTTACGCAGCCAATGTAAACAGCGATCCGCTTATAATCAACGCAACATTGGAAAAAGCCCTCTTCAAAAAACAAAATTTATCGCTCAAGCTACAGGCTTTCGATCTGCTGAATGAAAATACAAGTGTAAACAGGTCGGTTACCGGCAGTGCCATTACCGATACCCGTACAAACAGACTAGGCCGTTATTTTATGCTCAGTGCTGTATTCAGGTTGAATAAATTCAGCGGCCAATCTCAAACCGGCGGCGGTATGATGCCAGGTGGAAATATGCAGATGAGGCCACCGGGAATGTAAATTTAGTTTGAGGTTTGATATTTGAAGTTGCGGCTCTAAACGTTGAACGATCTTTAAAGGTTAAATTATTCAAACCTTAAACCTTAAACCTCAAACATATTTCCTGTTCCCCGAAGCGTTTTGTAGTTTACAGCTTCTAAATAAAAAGGGTCAATTGTCTGAACAGGAATTAGTAGAACAACTCCGCCACGGGGATGAAGAAGCATTTAAGAAATTGGTAACCCTTTTTCAGGAAAAAGTATTTAATACAGCCCTTAATTTTTTACAAAACCAGCAGGATGCTGAAGATATAGCACAGGAAGTCTTTATCCAGGTGTATCATTCGGTTAGCCTGTTCAAATCAAATTCAACACTATCTACCTGGATCTATCGAATCTGCATCACAAAATGCCTAGACCATACCAGGAATAAAAAAAGGAAAAAGCGCTTTGCATTCATCAGCAGTTTGTTTTCTGAAAAAAATGTGCTACTGCATGAAGCGCCTGATTTTAATCATCCGGGTTTGCAGCTCGACCGTAAGGAAGATGCGGCCATTCTTTTCAAAATGGTGAACAGCCTGCCCGGTAACCAGAAAACAGCTTTTCTCCTGAATAAAATAGATGGATTGAGCTATATGGAGATTGGGGCTATTATGAAATTATCCGAATCTGCTGTGGATTCGCTGTTACAGAGAGCCAAACAAAACCTTCGAAAAAAAATAAATGAACAAAAGCCATAAAAAGCAAAGGTTTTCTTAAACGAAAGCGTCTAAAAATAATTAGTATGAAAACGGAAACAACTAAAAAAGCGGCAGAAGCAATATTCAACAGTTTCGACGGTATTGTGCCTGCGGCATTGCCGCCGTTCTTTTATAGCCGTTTGCTGGCAAGGATGCAGCGGGAGAAGGATGAAACAGTTGCAACGATCTTTTTACTCAGACCGGCATTTCTTACTATATCCTTATCATTGGTGTTGGTATTGAATGTTCTTTTTTTAGTCCAGCCAGCCGGTAAAAGTGGCCCTTCAACTGTAAGCGCAGGTAAAACCGGTATCGAGTCATTTGCGAAGGCTTATAACTTAGGTACTACAGCTGTTTATGAATAAAATAAAGCCATGAATAATTCAATAAATAAGAACTGGCTTTCTGTAATAACGATCATTTTATTGGTCGTAAATATTGCTACACTTGCAGTTTTATGGACCAATAAAGAAGCTGGCAATAAAGAATTAAAAGGCCCCAACGCACCCAACGCTGTTTTTGAATTTCTAACAAAAGAATTATCATTGAATAAAATGCAGCAGGAGTCATATAAAAAACTCAAGGATGATCACCAGGTCATTCAACGGCAATTGAAAGACAGCATACGCAATGCAAAAGATGCATTTTTTTCGTTGATAAGCCAGCCAGATATACCTGATTCATTGTTACTGGCATACAGCAAAAAGGCCAATGCTTTCAACCTGCAAATGGATATCATCACCTTCAGGCATTTTCAACAGCTGAGGGCAATCTGCGATCCTGGACAGCAACAAAAGTTCGACAATATCATACAGGAGGTAATGCGCCGTATGGCCGGCCCCAGGCAAGGGCCACCACCCAATCGGGGAGAAGAACCTCAAAGGCCACCCGGCAGTGAACCGGAGCCCCCAGCACATCCATAATATTTTCAAATTAACCTAAGTTTCCATTTAAAAACTAAACCATGCTTATTAAAAATTTATTGTCGCTTTTTGTTTTCTCATTGGCATTAAGCTCCTGTTCAAAAGATAATGCTCCCGCTAGCAGTACCGCAAGCATCAGTGCACTGGCATGCAACAGTAGCTCCTTTTCCGCAGCTGCAGTCATCAATACTGCTTTCTCAGCAACTGCTACTATTCCTTACAGTGGTGGTAACGCTGTGGCATTCAGCAGCGGCACAGCCATTGCTTCAACAGGTGTTACCGGCCTCACTGCCAGTTTGCAGGCTGGAACATTGGCAAGCGGAAATGGTAATTTATCATACAATGTAACTGGTACGCCTGCAAGTGCCGGCACCGCGGTTTTCGCAATAAATTTTGGCGCCCAATCATGTAACCTTTCATTAACGGTGAGTTCAAGCGCTCCGACATTACCGATAGTGTACAATAAAATTTATGGCGCCAGCAGCATCACCTATGACGGTACATTTGTAACGATTAAATGCAATGCATTACCTGATCACAAAAGCGCTTATTACCCGGCTGGTAATCCATTACATGAATCTTTCAGCGGCACCACTTATGGCGGTAATACTTTTAACCTGAACCCCAACACGATCGCCACGCAGAACCTGACTTTTAAGATACCGGCAAACCCTGTAGTTGCGGCTACACATGCAACTACGCCTATGGGAGCAATGGGTGTTGCATTGAATGGTGTACCTTTCTTTAACCAATATGCAGCTGGTGGTTCACCGCTCACGAATGAGATTACCAGCTTCGATCAATGGTGGGGTCATCCGCAGATGTCGGGCATGTATCACTATCACGTAGAGCCGCTTTATTTAACTACGGTGAAAGCAACCAAATCTTCTTTAATGGGATTTTTATTGGATGGCTTTCCTGTTTACGGGCCGGAAGAAGTGGGTGGCTCCGCCCCAACAGGATTGGATGTTTATCATGGTCATACGCATGCAACGGTTGATTATCCTGGTGGCATTTATCATTATCATTTTTCCAGCAATGCTCCATACCTGAACGGGAATGGTTTTTATGGAACAGCAGGTACGGTGACGCAATAATTTTTATGGACCGGTCGGTATCTCTTTTTTCAACTACATTGGCGTCGCACATTTGTACAGGTTATCTTTATTCGGCAGTAAATACAGTCAATATAAACTTGCCCCAATGATGAAACCAGCCATGATTTTATACTTCATGATTTTCGGCATTGCATCCTGCAATACCAGAAATCCCGAAGCAGTTTTAGAAACTAAGATCGCAAAGACTGTTCCCGCCGTTTATATCAACGCTATAGAGCATGGCTTTACGAACCACCAGGATACTGTTTATTTGAATGATAAATGCTTCACCGGCTATCGTTACACGTTGTATCCGAATGACGACACTTCCTGCCTACAAGCTTATTTTAATGGAGTGGAAGAGGGGATTCAACAGAAATGGTATCCCAACAGGCAGTTAGCAGAAAAACGATTCTATATCAACGGGAAGAAGGAAGGTACTCATCAGGGCTGGTGGCCAGACGGCAAACCGAAATTCCTTTTTGAAGTTTATGACAATGAATACAATGGTGAATTCAGGGAATGGTATTCTTCAGGCCTGTTAGGAAAAGATTTTCATTATAAAAACGGCCAGGAAGAAGGAAGTGAAAAATTATGGTGGGACAATGGGGCTGTTCGTGCAAATTATGTGATCCGAAATGGAAAAAAATATGGGTTCATCGGTTTGAAAACATGTGTAAATCCGTATGACTCAATTATTAAGAAATAAAGAAAAGTTGCTGATGATTCAGGGATAAAAAACATTTAAATCATCGGAAATATCATTGATCAGTGAATCTGTGGCAAGAACAATATAAATTATGTGTACACGCAGGATTATTAAGTTAGTTTTTATTTGCCTTGCATTCGCTGCATGTAAAGCTAAACAGCCTACCACATTGCCATTACCGTTGCCTTTTATCAACAAGCCCGATTTTACTCCCGAATGGATAGAAAAAAATGATCCTGCTTATTCATCCATTCACCATATCCCTTCGTTTTCATTTACCGACCAGGATGGAAAAACAATCACAGAACAAACTGTAGCCGGTAAGATATACGTAGCAGATTTTATTTTTACAAGATGTGGAAGTATTTGTCCGAAGATGACCACCAATATGGGAACGCTGCAGGAGCGTTTTATTCATGACGATGATATACTACTGCTTTCACATTCTGTAACACCGGCCATGGACAGTGTACCGGTATTAAAAAAATACGCAATATCCAAAGGGGTGATCAGTGATAAATGGCATTTGCTTACAGGAAATACAGACAGCATTTACCGGCTTGCTAAAAAGGAATACTATGCAGGTGATACAATTGGGTATTATCAAACAGGCAATGAATTTTTACATACAGAAAATTTTATCCTCGTAGATAAACACAGGAGGATCCGGGGCGTATACAATGGAACGCTGGCTTTAGAGATGGAAAGATTGATTGATGACATTGGTAGTTTAAAGAAGGAAGAGTGATTTTTTCAACTGCAGCAAACGTAAAAAAAAAGACCACGCAGAAACTCCTCTGCGAAACAGCTGCATCATAGCCACGCTGCGGTAAATAATTACCTTGCAATGTCTATCTTAACTTTCTTATTCTTGATCTTTTCATGCTTGATCAGTTCCAACACATTTCCAACTTTAGATTTACGTACAGCAGCAAAGGAGAAAAAGTCCTTCACATCTACGATTCCCAATTCATCTCTTTTTAATTGTCCTTTGTTTGAAAGAAAACCAACAATGTCAATCTTATTCACTTTATCTTTTTTACCCGCCGCAATGAAAAGTGTACTCCACTTGGGTTTTTCAGGCAAGGGAAGATTTCCCGGCAATTCAAGGTTTTCTGCGATTTCCTGTATATAAGGAGCAGTTTCTTCTTCCGGACTGATTATTACATATACATTACCCGTGGCATCCATCCTGGCTGTTCGCCCGTTGCGGTGAAGAAAAGCATCTTCGGTTAGGGGTAAATGAAAGTGAATGATGCTGCGGATATTGGCGATATCCAGGCCACGGCTTGCGAGGTCGGTTGTAACCAAAATATCCGAACTCGTATTTTTAAATTTCACCAGGGCCACTTCACGTTCCTGTTGTTCCATACCACCATGATAAAAAACATTTACAATGCCTTTCTCTGATAAATATTTACTGGTGCGCTCAACAGATTCCCGGTGATTGCAAAATATGATGGTAGAAGTGTTCTTTAAATAACAAATAAGATGAAACAAGGTTTCCAGTTTGTCGTTTTCGGGTGAACGCACCGTTTTTATGCTAAGCGCTTCTGGTTTGCCCGCATTGGCGGGATTAAAGTAATTAAGCGTTACAGCATTATTCATTTGCACAAATGCAGGAATTTCTACAGCAAAAGTGGCAGATGTAAGCATGCGTTTTTTTACTGCATGCATAGACTGTATGATAAATTGCATTTCTTCCTGGAATCCGAGTTCCAGGCTTTTATCAAATTCATCCAGCACAAGGAAGCTCGTTACAGAGAGGTCAACATTTTTCCTGCGTATATGATCGGCCATTCGTCCGGGCGTTGCAATAATGATCGCCGGCGGTTGAACCAGACTGTTTTCTTCGATCTCACGTTTATGCCCGCCATAGCAACAGGTAACTTTAAAACCGGTCTGTATCTTTTTCAAAACTTCTTCGATTTGAAGGGCCAGTTCCCTGGACGGAACCAATATCAGCGACTGGTTCTGTTTGATTTCCGGATTCAATGAATTTAACAGCGGAATTAAAAATGCCAGGGTTTTACCCGAGCCTGTGGCCGATAATAAAATAAGTTCATCATTTTCCTGTATGGCTTTCACAGCCGCCAACTGCATTTCGTTTAGGGATTTGATCTTAAGCCTTGATGATATGTTTGCTACAAGGACACTTTCTTTATTCATGCGGCAAAGCTAAATTATATGTATGAGCTGTAAAGATATAGTATTTTGCCTTATAATTAATATTATGTTAAACAGGCACACAGGCGATTTGTTTTTTGGCTGTTCCACACTTTGAGAATAAAAATTTAACATCAGTTATAATCAGGAAAATTAACTCACTAATTTATAAGGATAAATTAGATATGGACAAATCGAAGTTAAGTTGCTTTAAAACATGATTCGACTTAAATTATATGTCAAATACAAATGATCAATCTTCAGGTGGGGCTTCTATTTTTTTTGGGGTATTGACTGGGGTTCTGATTTACCTACTTTTAGACCTTCTTGGAATCCTCTATTAAATCCGTTTCTATTGGCATATAAAGCAATTGCAACCGTAAGTAAAGCCGATATAATATATTTAAATACCCAATCGTATTCTCGTTGTATCCAATACTGATTATGAATAAAATTTGCTTTTACTCTATTTAAAATAGACATTGATAAACCACGCTTATATTTCCCATTATGGGTACTGATAAAAAAGGTTTTCTTATCATCCCTATTGTAATCCTTTGTGAATAAATAATTAGTTCCATCCGATAACGAATCTTCATTAGCTAATATTATTTTACCTTTTTGTTTTTCGGTAAGTTTTATCTTACTTCTGGTAAATAACACTTCATTATCAACAAAAGTGGTTTCGCCCGGATTAGACTTTACCGAGATACCTGATATTGTGGCTTTGAATGTTCTAAACATTTCTCAATATACCTACCATATTTCATATATTAAAGTATTTTACATATTTTGTAGGATATATAAATAAATTTTATGGAATTAACTAAACAGGAGAAAATAATAACATCCTTATTGATTAATATACAGACAGAAATACTAACACTTAAGGATTTTGTATTAACTAATATTGCAGGGAACGAAGAAAAAAGTGAAAGAATGGATTATCTAACTAAACTTTATGAAACAACAAGAAAACTTTATCAAAATGAAGTCTTGATACAAATAAAGAATAGGCACGATGACAATTTAGGGACTATTGAAGATCTACTTAACAATCTTTAAAGGAAATAATTTATTCATTTCTGAAATTCCGTTTAATACTAATTCAAGGCCGATTAGTAACATAAATATTTTTTTTACTTAATGATTCAAAACTTATCGTTTAGCAAATAAAATATGTGTTTTTATATTACTGCTCCCTATGGTCGCTGCTCCGCATTCAAAAAACAAAAGGCAGCTAAGCGCAATTGCTCCACTATGCACAGGAAATTGTCGGGCTACGCCAAAACTACAATTTCCCCCTTACTCACAGGCTAACCTGAACTAACATAATATTGCGTTATACAAAAAATGAATTGTTCTGTCTATTACTGTTTTTTTTCAAAAACAGATGGTGGACTTTCTATTGCTTATTTTTTCGATAATACTACGAAAAAATAAGCAATAGAAAGTCATTGTAATTAATTTTTCGTATAACGAAGTTTTTATGTTAAGTAAGCGCACAGGCAATTTGTCTTTTGCCCTTGCCACACTTTTATAATTACTATTTGACTTTTAAATAAGATTTGAACATCAGTCCTCTACTTGCTTTTAAAATCGCAAGTATATGTCAACAGAGCAAATCGAAGAAAAATATTTAGCATTAAAAGAATTACTAAAAGGGTTCTCAATTTCAGAAGCAGAAAGGTTCTTGTATGAATCCGTTAAGAAACTTAGTAAGGAAACCAAAATAACAACTTAATCCGTTCGCTGCATTTGTAATATTAAATTTTTTATTGCAGTTTTTAAGTCAAATAACTCTCCTTTAAGGTCTACAATAGATGAATCTGTATTACTATCAATTCTCATTGGCTTTTTAATTGATTCGTTTAGATCATTTACAGATTTAGTTAATTGCTCAATAGCATTAATTAGACTTTGTTCCATTTTAGTTTTTTTTGTTTAATAATAATAAGCCCTCTGCTCGATACAGGGGGCTTTAATGTGAATACAGGTAATTTTTATTACTGCTCCCGTTGGTCGCTGCTCCGCAATAAAAAGACAAAAAGCAGCAACGCAACTTGCCAACGCACAAGCGGTTTTGTTTTGCAAAAACTTACAAAACCGCCCTACCCACAGGCTAACTTACTTAGACATAATATAGCCTTATAATTCAAAAAATAAAATTGATCTCTCTTTTACATTTTTTTTTCAAAAAATGATATTGCACTTGCTTTGTTGCGAAAACCTATAAAAACATCAAGGACGCTTTTCGCAACAAAGCAAGTGAAGGTAATTTTATTTTTAAATATAAGGTAATTTTATGTTAAACAGGCGCACGTGCTTTGTATTATTTTTTCCCTGCGCCACATCGTAGCGAGTATATCACAGAGCGATTGATTATGCAGAATTCTTTCAAGTTATTCTTTTGCAACCAATTGCTCATCTCTGAAATGGAATGGCCGGTTGAAATGAGTGATGGTTGATGTTAATTTTTGAGAGATACCAAAATGAGTGGCTTGCCAGGTAACGAATTCGCCCGGGTTAATGAGACCCGTTGTTTTTCCGTCAATAGCTTTTTCGTTGGTTGCTGCGGTGGAAATTTGATGAAGATCAATGCTGCGGGACAAATCAAAATATAGCTCCATTGAAGCGTTAATCGTAGTTTCTATTTCTATTGTTGGCATTCACTTCAAAGTTAATAGAAGGCAATTGATGCGAAATAATAATAGATCACTCAACAGGATTTGCAGTCAAATAACTCTCTACCGGTTCCACTAAAACATCCCCGCTTCCCCAGGGCGATTGATGTGCAATAATCAATGCATCATATTCATTTTCTTTGATGGAAAACGAATCCAATGCCGCCTCATTGCTCATATTACCATCATACATTTTGGAATATACGGAACCTGCATGTTCGCGGTCGCTAACGATCACATCTTTGATCGCCCAATCTGGCCGGTTTATATCATAAAATCTTCCTACTAATTTTTTCAGGTATTCGTCGCGGAGTTTTGTGGCTTCTGTTATTGTCATGCTACTTAATATTATTCAACTAATATAGCATTTCTCCTGGTTATTAATGATCCAAACTGGCTGAAAGGTATTTTCCGATTTGCTAATTGTATGCCTCAATGCCAGACAGATTCACCTAAGTTTTTACCCGCCATTAAAAACAAGTAGAGTTTTAGCCGTACATTTCAAAAGATATCCAGCCTATTCAACCCGTTTCAAAATCGGAGCTGCAGCTCCGGGTTTTTGTGGCTTTTTTGTGCAAGGGCTCAAGTCCGCACTTTTATTTAAGATCAAAAATCATGTAACTAAAAATGGTAATACTGTAACAACTGTATTCATTTATCTGTGCAACTTTGCATTGGTTTTTCAAAGGATATTGGATTTAAATCAGGGCTGGATTTCTATCCTGGCCCTTTTTTTTCAGCTTTGCACTAAAGCCTACAAACAAATCTGTGATTTTTTTCCTTTTACTCGTGCATTCGTGGCAAAAAGAAAATAAAAAAAAGCGGCCAGAAAGGCCGCTCAATAATATTCGTGATATCCCGGTTTCTTTTAACCGCTATAGCTGCTGTTACTCTTTTTTATTTTTTCCGTTTTGTGCATTTGGTAAAGAATAAAAGAAATACCACTAAGTGCAAGTGTTAGAAATAATAATTTAGGCATTTTTCGCGGGGTTTTGAGGTAATAAAATTTTATTTAGCCAAAACATAACGCATTATTCTTTTTTTTAGTGTGTAAGCCCCTGTTTTTATTAAAAGGATATAAATAAAATTCAGGATTACTTAATAAGAATCACTCTCTGGTTGCTAAAATTACGCCCACTTAACAATTGTAAGGTATATTGACCTGCTACTAATGCACCTAAATGCAAAACTTCCGTACTTCCTGTAATATTAATTACGATGTTTTTTTCGAGCACCAATTTTCCCTGCATATCCAATAAACGTATCACTCCAGATTCTGCGGTTAAAGCAGGTGCGATATCAATCGAAATTATATCTTTTGAAGGATTTGGATAAACAATAAATACGTTTGTTTGATTGAAATTTATTACTCTTGTTTCACTGTAATCCTCATAGCCACTTTTCATCTTTTCTTTTAACCTATAGTAATTAATCCCTGGTGCCGGAAGCATGTCAATAAACGAAAATAATAAACCAGTGGGGTTCACTAGCTCCCCTATCGCTGAGTAATTTATACCATCAACTGATCTTTCAATTATAAAAGAGTAAATGTCACCGGCATTATATGACTTCCATTTTAGTAAAGTTGACCGGGTTTGTTTAATTGCGGTGAAGCTCGTACTAATAGGTAAAACAATATTTAAACATGCGGTACTCGTATCCATCACTTTTGCAAAAAATTGCGCAACAGAATCTGCAACAACAGAAATACTGGGCAATATGTCATGCGAATTTGTTAGGTTCCCACCGTTATCAAAAACCTGTAAATGAAAAGCTGCCGGATAATTTATCGACAGCAATTTTTGTTGCATCCAATAACTGCCGTAAAATACCGGCCAATTCGAATTAGGAGCTGGTGAAAGGAGATCAGAAAGATAATTGAAAGGCCTTCCATAATTAAACGGAACAACCAGATCATTAGCAATTTGATACATAAATATGGCAGGCTTGGCTGATCCAATAAATATATTTGTATCTACTACGGCACCTGCCAATGAAGCAATGCCCATTATTTTTGTATTTAAAACTCCGTTGTTATTTACGGTTCCATCAATAGGGCCCAGATCCGGCCTGCTATAACAGGCTGCTGCATCATAATTATAGGGAAAAGGATTATGAACCTGGTAAGCGTTATCGTCCCGATCCTGGGGCCCGTTTACCTGCGTAATCACCCATGTTCCAAAAAGGTCGAATCCGCCACTGGTCCAATTCGGGTTTATAAGTGTTGTTGTAGTACCGCATAAAGGAGATTTTTCTGATGGCAAATCCATAAATGCAGCCGCTATTGAAGTAATGGCACCGGCACTATGCCCGGCTATAAAAACTTTGCATAAACTGCTGCTGTCTGTTAAATTCCGTTCCTTCATTTTTCGAATAGCGGCTTTTGTATCCTGTTGAGCCCGGTATATAGAACGAAGCACTTCTGCCGAATCAGCTACAAAAAGCCTGGCGCTTACTGTCCAATCCGCAAGTATACCCAAATTAATTGGTGCAGGTGAACCGATTCCATAGGGGTATAAATGGTGGCCTTCCCTGTAATTAATAGATGCGGCCACATATCCTCTTTTAGCAAATTCCTTTGCCATTTCGTTCATATTATATTCGTTAAAATCTTCTCCCGACGTAAATGCGCCGCCATGGACAAAAATGGCCATCGGCCTTTGAAGATTCCCATCACCGACAGGTTTATAAATATTCATTTTGAGATCATAATTACGTCCGCAATAATTGATATCAGTTCCTATTGCAACTGCGGAATCCTTCCATACTGTATACATTGGAACAGTATAGGGTAGCTGAGCATGTATTGTAGATACCCGGGCAAGAAATATTATGGATAAAACGAGTAGTCTCATTTGCATGATTATAATATTTAAGTATCAATTTATATTAGTGCGTATTCGACAATATCTTAACCGAAAAAAAGTTCTTATACATTGTTTTCATTTAACGTTGGTAGCTGTTATTTAGAATTGTGCTACTGTTCAATAAACATTCTCATGTAAACATAACGATTGAAAAACAAATGCGTTATTAGTTTTATTATTTATAACATTCCTTTTGAAAAATGCCAATTAGAATTTAAGCTAACTAGAAAAGACCGTAAAACAAAAATATAGTTGCATTTAAGATATTTCCGGGTATTGCTTAAATTAAAATGACCATTCATATAGAATGGCCATTATTAATTCATAAGTTAATCTACCCTATCTTAAATATTATTCTACAGGAGTATCCTTATTTCCTGTTTCGGTTGGATCATCAACTTCCGTGCTGTCTATATGATTTTCTGTTGATTCAATATTTTCTGCAACTCCGCTTACTGCTTCTTCCAGTTCCTCTTCTTTTTCATCCAGCTGGGTAATGGCCGCAATTTCATCGCCATCATCTACACGGATAAGTTTTACACCCTGTGTTGCCCTGCCCTGCTCACTGATCTGGTTAACAGCCATTCTTATAGTAATACCCGATACGCAAGTGATCATCAGGTCTTCTTTCTCTGTTACATCCAGCAATCCAACCAATCCGCCGGTTTTTGCAGTAACGCTGATGGTCTTAACACCCTTCCCTCCGCGGTTTGTAATGCGGTAATTGGCTTCACCTGTTTCAGGATCATCAAGGAAGGTGCGCTTGCCATATCCTTTCTCACTTACTACCAACACGGTTTTAGATTTATCTTCTTTGTTCACGCAGATCATACCAACCACTTCATCAGTCGCTTCATCAAGATCAATACCACCAACGCCAATGGCACCGCGGCCTGTCGGGCGGACTTTACTTTCCGGGAAACGGATCGCACGGCCACTCTTAACAGCCATCATGATTTCACAATTGCCATCGGTCATTCTTGCTGCCAGTAACTGATCTCCATCAATGATGTTGATTGCATTTATACCACTCTGCCTCGGACGGCTGAAATCCTTCAGGTTTGTCTTTTTAATGATACCTTTCTTGGTACACAATACGATGAAATGGTTGTTTACATATTCTTCATCATCGAAATTCTTTACATCAATGATCGCCCGTACTTTATCATCCTGCGGGATCTGTACAAGGTTCTGCAACGCCCTGCCTTTGCTGGTCTTGTCACCCTCTGGAATCTGGTAAACTTTTAACCAGAAACATTTTCCTTTTTCAGTAAAAAACAATAAGGTGTGATGTGTAGACGCTACGAACAGGTGTTCAATAAAATCTTCCTGGCGGGTACTGCTTCCCTTCGCACCACGTCCACCACGGCGTTGCTGGCGGTATTCGGTAGCCGAAGTACGCTTGATATATCCAAGATGAGAAATGGTAACCACCACATCTTCTTCTTCTATCAGATCCAACATGTTTATTTCATCATCGGCATACACGATCTCCGATTTACGCTCATCGCCGAACTTGGCTTTTACTTCCTGTAATTCTGCTTTGATGATATCGAAACGCATGCCTTCATTTGCGAGTATCTCCTTTAACCTTCCGATCAGTTGCATGATCTCTGCATGTTCTTCACGGATCTTATCGATCTCCATACCTGTCAGGCGCTGTAACCTTAATTCCAATACAGCTTTTGCCTGAATTTCACTCATGCCGAAATTGCTAATCAAGCCTTCCTGTGCGATGACCGGGGTTGCACTTTCCCTGATTAGCTTAATAACTGCATCCAGGTTATCCAATGCAATGATATATCCTTCTAAAATATGAGCTCTTTCTTCTGCCTTACGCAATTCGTACCTGGTACGCCTTACGACAACTTCATGCCTGAACTCAATGAATTCCGAGATCAAGTCTTTCAGGTTCAATATCCTTGGCCTTCCTTTTACAAGGGCAACATTGTTGATACCAAAGGAGGTTTGAAGTTCAGAAAATTTGTACAACTGATTGATGATCACTTGAGCGACAACATCTTTCTTTAATTCAACTACAATACGTGTTCCTTCCTTATTATTACTTTCGTTGTTTACACTGCTGATACCTTCAATAGTACTTTCGTTCACCAGGTCACCTATCTTTTGGGTAAGCTCATCACGATTAACCAGGTAAGGTATTTCTGTAATAACGATCTTTTCCCTACCCCTTGCATCGGTCTCAATATTGGTTTTACCACGAATGACTACCCTGCCTCTACCTGTATGAAGGGCTGCTTTCACACCTTCAAAACCGTAAATAATTCCACCAGTCGGGAAATCCGGTCCTTTTACATATTTAATAAGTTCATCTATCTCAATATCATTGTTGTCAATATAAGCCACGCAACCATCAATTACTTCACAAAGGTTATGGGGCATCATATTGGTAGCCATACCAACAGCAATACCACTACTTCCGTTCAATAATAACTGTGGAACCCTCGTAGGCAATACGGTCGGTTCTTTCAGAGAATCATCAAAGTTCAGTTGGTAGTCTACCGTTTCTTTCTCGATATCTTCCATCATCGCCTCTGCGAATTTCTCCAGGCGAACCTCGGTATAACGCATAGCAGCCGGTGGATCTCCATCCTGGCTACCAAAGTTACCCTGTCCATCGATCATTTTATAACGCATCGACCAATCCTGGGCCATACGAACCATGGTAAAGTAAATAGAGGAATCTCCATGAGGATGGTATTTACCCATCACCTCTCCCACAATACGGGCAGATTTCTTATAAGGCCTGTTGCTGTAATTAGCCAGTTCATTCATGCCAAAAAGCACCCTGCGGTGAACGGGTTTAAGGCCATCTCTTACATCTGGCAGGGCACGGCCAACAATCACGCTCATCGAGTAATCGATGTAAAAGGTCTTCATCTGTTCCTCAATATTTACGGGTATGATTTTGCCGCGGTTATTGGGGTTATTTTCTTCTAAATTTTCCAGATTTTCCATATTATTTTATAGGCAGCGAAGGTAACTTTTCCAGGTGGCTTTTCAAGGTATAAAAACTGTCTTTTTCGTTAATGTTTTACACATAAAATGAATATATGTGGAGAACTAAAGAGCATACAGCTAAAAAGGCTATTTTACTGATATTTCGGGGAAAAATGAAAAAGAAAATGATAGTTCAAACAGGGCTGTTTTCTTTCCATTCAAAGTAGTATAAACAAGGCTGCTTGGATTAATATTTATAACTTGCCAAAAAATACTGCATTTTGAAAAATATTTTATTGTTTGGCGCAGGAAAATCTGCATCCGTTTTAATTGACTATTTGCTTGCCCAATCCACCGAAAATAACTGGACGATCATCATTGCAGATGCCAATAGAAAACTGGTTGAAGAAAAGACGAAACTTCATACAAATTCTACCGCTGTTGAACTGGATATAAATGATGAGACCAGACGCCGTGACCTGGTAGCTCAGGCATCCATTGTTATTTCGATGATGCCCCCCGCCCTTCATATATTAATTGCAAAAGATTGTATCCATTTTGGTAAGAATCTCCTTACCGCTTCTTATGCAGATGACGCCATCAAATCGCTGAAAGAACAGGTAAAAGATAAGGGAATATTATTCCTGTGTGAAATGGGTTTGGATCCAGGCATTGATCACATGAGCGCCATGCACTTGCTGGATGAAATAAAAGATGAGGGTGCTGTTGTGAATTCTTTCAAGAGCCATTGCGGCGGATTGGTGGCACCTGAAAGTGACGACAATCCCTGGCATTATAAAATAACCTGGAACCCCCGTAACATTGTATTGGCAGGAAAGGCCGGCGCAATATATAAACTGAACGGCAAACAACTCACGGAGGATTATGAGCAATTGTTCGATGCCAGCAGAACCGTTTTAACAGGCAACAATGAAGTTCCTGTGCTGAGTTATTATCCGAACAGGAACAGCCTTCCTTATATTGATCTGTATGGCTTGCATGAAGCGAGTACATTCGTACGGACTACACTACGTTACCCTGATTTCATGTATGGCTGGAAAAACATCATAGAACTAAAGTTAACAGATGAACAACCTGTGTATGATACAGATGGAAAAAGTTTGCAGGAATTTTACCAGGAACATCTTTCTAAAAATGGTTTTGGCGATTGGCTGAATGAAAAACTTACAGAACGTTTTGCACAAACAAAATCAATGCTGGATAACCTGATGAAGATCATGGAGGCAGAAGAAGCGGCCGAACAGGATGGAGAAGAACCGCTGGAAGAATTTTTGATCGTTGATGATGAAGGCGGACTGAAAAATATAGAGCTGGATGTAGTGAAGAATTCCGCTGCTGGTGCTGTTGCTGCTAAAATGCATGAAGCCATTCTTACGATGAAGCAATTATTTTACCTGGGGCTGGACGATGCGGATACAATCATCAACCGAGGGCATTGTTCAGCAGCAGATGTGTTGCAACTGGCACTTGAAAATAAACTTGCATTGCAGCCAGGCGATAAAGACATGATCGTAATGCTGCATGAAATTGAATATACAACAAAAGACGGTAAACGAAATTCAGTTCATAGTTCTTTATTGGTGAAAGGCGATGACCAGGTGCATACTGCCATGGCCAAAACAGTTGGATTACCGTTGGGCATTGCTGCTAAATTGATATTGAATGGACAAATAAATATGACTGGCGTTCATATACCTGTTGGAAAAGAAATCTACGAGCCTGTACTGGAAGAACTAAAAAAGTATGGTGTTAAGTTTTCTGAAACAAGAAAAGTATTATAATAGAAATGAAAAATATAAAAGTGAATGTCGGTTTCTATATTTTACATTTCCCCGTTTAATATGCTTAGCAATATTTCCATGCCTTCTGTGGCGGAATTTTCTATTGCAATAATATTTTCATACCGGTTCACAGCCGGTATTTTTTTATCAATGATATATTTTGGTACATGGCCATGAACAAAATCAATCAGTCCGGCTGCTGGATAAACCTGCAAAGAAGTCCCTACCAACACAAAAATATCTGCACGCTCCATAACAGCCGCAGCTTCTGCGATCATAGGTACCGGCTCTTCGAACCAAACAATATGCGGACGCAATTGCGCGCCATCTGCTGCCAGGTCGCCTAACTCAATATCATCTCTTATTACTGATATAAGTAAGTCATCTGCAGCACTTCTCATTTTAAATATATCGCCATGCAGGTGAAGCACATTTGCTGAGCCTCCCCTTTCATGCAGGTCATCTATATTTTGTGTAACAATGCTGACCTGGTAATTTTTTTCCAATGATGCAATACCTTTGTGTGCTGCATTCGGTTCTGCCAATGCAACTTCTCTTCTGCGCATATTGTAAAAATCGAGTACTAATTGCGGATTTTTTTTAAATCCACGGGGCGTCGCTACATCTTCAATATTATGCCCCATCCACAACCCATCATTATCCCTGAAAGTTTTTAAACCGCTTTCGGCGCTGATACCGGCACCCGTTAGTACAACAATATGCTTCTTATCCATGATCCAAACTTACGAATTCTGCCGGATCGGCCTGTGGATCTTCGATTTTTTCCAGGCAACCAAAGCGATGATCAGCAACAGAATAAAAGGCCATATTGCAGTGAGCCCAACAAATACATCTGCCACCCAACTTACACCTGACCTGAATGCAAATGATACCCTGGTAAAGAAACCCGGGTTTTCATCTACCGGTTTAAAACCAGTAATGGGTTGAAAGAAAATAAGGTTAATGGTGCTGAAGGCTGATTGATGTGAAAGATAATCGATGTGGTTAAATGCCGCTTCTATCTCTGCCTGTATGCCATCTATTTCTTTTTGAACCTGTATTACTTCAGTCATATTCTTCGACTGCTTCATAAACTCAAGGTATTTCAGGCGAACCTGCTTTTTTGATTCCGCCCTCGATCTTACGTCAACCATTTGTGTACTAACATCATCGGTTGTTATTTTTCTTTCAATAGTCTTTGTATCATTACCCGGCAATTGATTCATCATTGATTCAAATTGTTCTACAGGAACTTTCATGGACATGGTTGTTTCGGTTCTTTCATCCGAAAGGCTTTGTTCTTCCCGGGCAATGTAACCACCGTATTGTTTGATGGTTCTATGAACTAATTCGTTGTAGCTTTTAAAATCCTTTACTTCTAATTTAAGTGTGGCGTTTTTTATGATCTTCCTGTCCCAGTCTGTATTTAAAACTTGTTTGATCGAACCGGGTATTGGAATGGAATCGGCAGACGGGGTTTGAAAGTCACCACCTGATTTTATTTGATCCGGTTCAACCTGAAGTAATTGGGCACCGAACATGGCTTTTTCATCTTTCACTTTATTGTTACAGGCGATGAAAAGTAAAATGCACAATGAAGCAATGAACAATTGTTTCGTTTTCATACAGTGAGTTTATTTAAATGATGAGATGCCGTTGATTCTGATTACAGAAACTTTGTAACCGTGGATAATTGTTAAATGAAATCCAATGCGTAGCACAGATCGTAAGAAGTTTTAATAGCTATTTCATAAATTACAGTTGATTGCCTCCGAACCGGTGATCATAAATTTTCGTAAATATCACAAAATTTACATGCAGCCTCGAAATGAGTTAATAAAAAAAGGAATCGCCTGTTTACTATTGATGATAGTTTGCAGCCATGCCCTTTTAGCGCATGATGTTGTGCTTGACCTGGAAAAAATGTCAAAGGGAGATGCAGCTATTCTCTACCTGCAACTTGGGTTTCAGCATATATTACCACTAGGTTTTGATCATATATTATTTGTATTAAGCCTTTTCCTCCTCAGTCCGAAATTAAAGCCCATCATGTGGCAGTCACTGGCTTTTACAGTAGCACATTCTGTTACGTTGGGATTGGCCATGTACAATGTGATCAAACCATCCTCTAAAATAGTTGAACCGCTGATCGCATTGTCTATCATGTATGTTGCGCTTGAAAATATCTTCTCTCCCAGGTTAAAAGCAAGCAGGATCGGCGTGGTCTTTTTATTCGGACTGGTTCATGGAATGGGCTTTGCAGGCGCCCTGCAGCAACTCGGACTTCCAAAAGCGTCATACCTAAGTTCTTTAATTATGTTCAATGTAGGGGTGGAATTGGGACAGGCAACTGTGATCCTTGCTGCATGGTTCCTCGTTGGCAAATGGCTGGGCGATAAACCTATTTACAGAAAAGCTGTTGTAATTCCTTTATCTGTTTTAATAGCAGTTATTGCGGGATTCTGGACAGTACAAAGAATCTGGTTCAGTTGAAAATTGATTATTGAATAGTCAATTAATGCTTCATCATTTCATCGAGGTCTTTCTGCTTCGCCGGACTAAGATCATACCTATTTTTATAAGCCACCTTAAAATATTGTTCTGCATTGTATCCTTTCCCAATGCCTTTCATCATCTTACCCATATAATATAGTTCAAGCCCTTCCAAAGGTTTCCCGGAAACAAATTTATCATAGATGGATAATGCTTTTTCCTGTTGATTGTTATTATAGAGGCTCCATACATACCAGCTATAAGTTTGAGGAGTAACCCTGTTGGTTAGTTCTCTTTCTGCAATAGCAAGTGCTTTGGCAGGCTGGTGCAGGAAGCCGTTGTAAAGATCAACGAGGTATTTGTTGTACATATTTCCATAGATGCTATCGGTAACAATACCGACAAATTCATCCGCATATTTTTTTTCTGCAATGCTGTCACCACGTTGTTCTGCAACCTGTGCCAGTTTCAATAATACTTCCGGTGACTTGGTTTTAGTTTGTATGAATTTAAATATCTTTTCAGCCAGTGTATCTTTTCCATCATGTACCAATGCGATCCATCCAATGCCCATGAGGCTATGCAGGTCGGAAGCATCAAGCAGGATACTTTGCATATAAAGCTTATTTGCATTTTCAGGATCAGCGGCATGCATGTAAAGGTCGCCGGTATTGGAAATAGCAGTTTGTCGTAATCCTACGCTATTGCCTGCAAGTTCTGTTGCTTTTTTCATCGCAGCGATAGAACTATCTAACGCTCCTTCCAGGTGTTTATATTTTGAGAGCCTGAAAAAGTATCCGTACTCATTATCCTGTTTTAATCTGGCTAAAATCGTTTTGGCAAGTTGATCCTGTCCCAATTCAAACACAGCATCAAAATTCAATAATTCTGAAGCATAACGTTCACTTCCCAATGCCAGCGCTTTTTGCACATATTCATAAGCTTCGTGAAAACGGTGTTGCAGGATAGCATAGCCAGCCAATGTGCGCAAAGGCCCTGCATCAGCTTCTTTGTATTGGTCGTTGAGCCAATGAAGGATGCTATCAGCGGCCTTCAGGTCTTTAATATCGCCATATAAGTGAAATCTTGCAACCAGGTTACCTGCATATTGTTGTGATTCCAAAAATCCAACCGGTGCTTTATCTAATTTATTCTTCCAGAAAATGATATCCTTTTCATTTATTTCCTGTGCTGCTGATTTTTTATAATTGGTAATAAGGCTGTCGATAAATGTTGTATCTGTTACAGTCCCTGCTTTTTTATTACAAGAGCTGATGATAAATACAAGTGCAATTGCTGTTATGATCTGTTTCAAAATATATTTTTGTGGATATACGATAGGAATACAAACTTAGTTTATATTAACACAACACGATAAAAGTTAGGTACCAAAAGCCAGGCGTCGAATGTTGGGTGTTTTATTTGAACTTGGTTTAAAAGTATTCAATAAAGAATTTTCAATGGTCAATTTATTTTCCTTCCGACATTTCCATTATAATATCCCATTCTTCATCAGTTACAGGTGATACGGACAACCTGCCAATACGTACAAGTCCCATATTAGCGAGACGCTTATCTGCTTTCAGCTGAGCCAATGTGACATGCTTTTTTAATTTTTTGTGGGGTATAAAATCCACAGCCGACCAATCTTCTGTTGTTGTGGGGTCCTGGTATGCCTCTTTGGAAACCTTTGCAATACCAACAATCTCCATACCCTCATTGCTATGATAAAAGAATACTTCATCCCCTTTCTTCATTGCTCTTAAATTAATACGGGCCGCATAATTGCGTACGCCATCCCAAAAAGTCTTTTTTTCTTTTACGAATTGATCCCAGCTGTATTTAAAGGGTTCTGATTTGATGAGCCAATGAGCCATATAATGTCAGGTTGATAAAATTAATATCGTTAATGATGATGAAAGCATTCAAATTTACCTGCTTCAAATATAAATTAATAAAGCTGGTATGGCTAATACTGTTGTTGTTTCTCCTTAATAAAATGCCTTACAGACGACATATTTTAAAATTTTAGGTTAATAAAAATCTAAAATGACCTTTTAACCGTACATGATTTCGAACGGAGCTTTATTAACCGAAGCAACCAATTATAAACACATAAAAATCACGACAATGAAAAGTAAAAAAATCCTGCTCGCTGGCCTCGTTACAGCGGCCATTGTTACAGGCGGAATCATGTATGCAGCAGATCACATTGATGCACCGGCCGTAACAAATCAAACAACAGACATCACGGATCTCTATGTTTTCCGTGCTGCCGACCCAAACAACCTGGTATTTGTAGCCAACACCCAGGGTCTCAAAACACCCGCGCAAACAGCCGCATTGAAATTTGATGCAAACACTATGATCGAATTCAATATCGATACCAATGGCGATGCTGTTGAAGACCTGGTAATGCAGGGAGTTTATGATGCTGCAACCAATGTAGTAAATATCTATGGCCCCGTGGCTCCTTCTGAAAAAGGAACCAGGAGCAAAGTTGAAGGAGGTGTAACAGCTTCTGTTGCCGTAACTCCTTATGGTGCATCAACAGTAACTACTTCAACCTCAACAAACGGTATTAAAGTTTTTGCCGGACCAAGGGATGATCCTTTCTTTTTTGACTTAAATGCTTATAAAGCAATTCTTGCCGGAACTGCAACATCATTCAACAATCCAGGTACAGATGCTTTTGCAGGTACCAATGTTATGAGCCTGGTGGTAGAAGTTCCTAAAACATTATTGGGAACAGTTACGGGTGGAAAAGTGAATGTATGGCTGGAAACAAAAAAGAAAATTTAATTAACCCTTTAAATTAAAAGAAATGAAAAAGAATATAAAATTATTATCAGCATTGCTGATCGGCGGCACACTTGTACTAAGTGCATGTAATAAAAAAGATGATCCTGTTGCTCCAACTACTTACTATCAACAGGCTGACCAAATGGGAAGGCCCGCAATTAATACCGTGTTCGTAACAAGTGCAGATAAAGATGCATTTAATACAACAACACCTTCTGCAATGGGAGCAGCATTTCAAAGTAAATTTCAAGCGAAATTGTTAGCGCTTAATGCTGGTTATACAACCAACCTACTCACTTTAGATGCGGCCACTTTTACAGGAGTTCTTGCAACAGATGTATTGACTGCATCTACAACAGGCGTTACAAGTTTTTACGATGGTACCAATGTACTTACCGGAAGAACATTGTCGGATGATGTAATAGACGTTGAATTGACATTGATATTTGGCGGTCCAACAGGCGGAAGCAATCCTGGTTTAACCAGTGATCATGTAAATGCGAATGACAAAGCGTTCCTTGCTGCGTTTCCTTATGAAGCAGCGCCCTGGTAATAGTGTGTTTTTAAGATTAAGTTGAATGCGGGAGTTTTATACTCCCGCTTTTTTAGTTATTCCCAACCATTCGCTAATACATCTGCAATATGCATGGTTTTTAACGGAAAGCCTTTTGTTTTGATGTACCCATCCAGTTGCATAAGGCAACTGATATCTGTGGAGATGATATATTCAGCGCCGGTAGCCAGCGCATTGTGTACTTTCTGATCGGCCATTCCAATGGAGATTGGTTCAAACTTAACAGAAAAAGTTCCTCCAAAACCGCAACAGGTTTCATTGTCGGCCATTTCTACCAGTTCAAGCCCCTTCACATGTTTAAGTAAATTACGTGGGCCTGTTTTT
This sequence comes from Chitinophagales bacterium, assembly GCA_038207305.1. Taxonomy (GTDB): domain Bacteria; phylum Bacteroidota; class Bacteroidia; order Chitinophagales; family Chitinophagaceae; genus Ferruginibacter. The sequence goes on along the minus strand of JBBQZY010000008.1, from coordinate 69,444 downwards.
ATTTTACATTCACGTAATGCAGCACAACTATCATGATAAGTCGCTTTCGCATTTAAAGAAGCACCGTAATTATCTATTCTCAAAACATCGGTAAGAAACTCTGTGAATTCAAATACCCTTTTGCCGAGTTCCTTCACTTTATTATGGGATGCAGCATTTTCAAATAACCTAGGATAATAATTCCTTACAAAGCCTACACAACTTGCACTGGGTGCTACGATATAATCTACGGTATCAAAATCTTTAATAAACTTGGTGGCTACTGTTCTTGCTTCATCTACAAAACCGGCATTGAACGCTGGCTGGCCGCAACAGGTCTGGTTGGTATTATACGCCACTTCACAACAGGCTTTCTCCAATACTTTCACCATGTTGAATGCTGTCTGTGGGTACAACTGATCTATGAAACATGGGATGAATAACTGCACCTTCATGGGAGTGGTTGATTTTTAGAATCATATAAACCGGTTATTGCCTGACTGGTTTATATTGTGTTTAAGTTAACTGATATTTGGGTTATCGTCAAGGATAACAACTGTATTAACTTTTTAGAATCTTTGATCGTGTATTAGTTGAAACATTGATCGGCGAACAGCTAAAGCATTTGATTTGTGTAATGGGCTATCAAATTAATGTCAGCTATCTCCGTTTATCTTTTCAATGCATCCGATAAAGCAATCATCTTCAAAGCTGTTGCGGCAGACTCAGCTCCTTTGTTTCCATACTTTCCGCCGGTTCTTTCATCAGCCTGTTCTTGTGTGTTGACCGTTAATACGCCGAAAATAGTTGGTATGGGTAAACTTAAATTTATTTGTAATATACCTTGTGTAGTATACTGGCAAACATATTCAAAATGTGGCGTGTCGCCTCTTAATATGCAGCCGAGGGCTATGAATGCATGGGGTTTGTCGTCTTTGTATTTGTGATTATCCCAATAATTCTTTATACCGAATACCAATTCAACAGCGCCTGGCACCATCACAACTTTATAATGAACCTGGTGGTTTTTTAATACTTCAATACAACCTGCTTCCAGGATATCTACTATTGCCGCGTTCCAGTCGGTACGTACAATCACAACACAGGCATCCTTTGGTAACCGGATGCCTGTTGTATTTATAATTTCAGATGAACTTAGTGCCATAGCTGTAGAAACTTAATCATCATTTTAATCTATTTAAACTCGCCCAATGCTGCAAGCTGCTTTTCAACATCACCAGATGAAACTGCAGAACTGGTTGGGAATTTATTTTTCAATTCGGTGAAAAGGTCGATCGCTTCTTTCTTCTTCTGCTTTTCAGCCGCGTAAGATGCTGCCATTAACAACGCATAAGAGGTAGATGATTCATCCTTTGTATTAACAGTGGCAGCTTTTTTATAATAACTCAACGCTTCGTCGACATTGTTTTTTTCCGCATAAGCATGGCCGAGAATAATATAAGCTTTGCTTTGCACCTGTGCTGCGCCATTTGCATCAAAATCTTTCATGAATTTGATCGCTTTGTCAAATTCGCCGATGTGGAAATAACTTGCACCTGCAATATATTTTGCACGGTTGCCGGTTTCAGTTCCGCCATAATTATTGATGATCGATAGTATTCCTGTTACTTTAGCTCCTTCGAGGCTACCGCCATTCAATACCGTATTCACAGAATCTTTATTGAAACCTGTATTTCCCATTTTATCAAAAAGGTTCTCAGCAGGGAATATAAGTTCACTTGCTTTTTTCTCTTTTGGTGCAACATAGAAATTCTGATAAGCATACCAGCCACCGATTGCGAGGATGATCGCAGAACCAATATAAATGATTGGCTTGCTGTATTTATCCCAAAAACCTCTTGCCCTGATTACTACATCCGGTTGTTCGGTTGTTGTAGTAGTTGTTGTGTTCTTGTCTGCCATTTTTGTTTGTGCCCCGGACGTTTAGCGGCCAGGCTTTTTTTTTATTTGAAATTGATTTTTACTAATTATAAACCTTTAAAAGATTATTAAACTTTAAAAAACATTAAATGCTTTTTATCGACTTAAACATTTTAATCAACAATAAACGGATAATCCTCCTGAACATAAACGTCTTTCAACAACTCATCGTCATTCGGCCATGGACTTTCCTCAGCAAATTTTACCGATTCTTCCACTTCAACTTTAACCCTTTCGTGGATCACTTCAATCTCAGCCTCGTTTACTTTAAACTGTGTTTTCAACGTATTCAATACAGTTTCTATCGGATCCCTTTCTTTGTATTCTTCCAGTTCTTCTTTTGTACGGTATTTCTGCGGATCGCTCATACTATGCCCTTTGTAACGATAGGTCTTGATCTCAAGCAATGTTGGTCCGCCTTTTTCCCTGGCCCGGTTCACTGCCCTTAACACGGCGTTGTGAACGTCTTCCGGACTCATGCCATCTACACTGTCGGCAGGCATTTCGTATGCATCGGCCAGTTTGTATATATCCAGTACTTTACTGGTACGTGCCACAGAGGTTCCCATGGCGTAATGGTTATTCTCGCAAATAAATACCACCGGAAGATCCCACAGCATAGCCATGTTGAAAGTTTCATGCAGCATTCCCTGCCTGGCAGCACCATCGCCAAAAAAGCAAAGCACTGCATTCTTAGTTCCGCGGTATTTTTCGGCAAACGCAAGTCCGGCGCCGGTACCTATCTGTGCGCCCACGATACCATGGCCACCAAAAAAGTTTTCTTTTAAACCGAAGAAGTGCATACTACCTCCCTTTCCTTTGCTACAGCCGGTTGCCTTGCCATATAGCTCGGCCATGCAGCTTTTAGCGGGAACTCCTTTGGCAATAGCCAGGGCATGGTCGCGATAAGCAGTAATGAATTTGTCATCGGGATTGGTAGCGGTCATACAACCTGCAGCCACAGCTTCCTGCCCGATGTACAGGTGGCAAAAGCCCCTGATCTTCTGCATACCGTAAAGCTGGCCGGTCTTTTCTTCAAAGCGGCGTAAAAGCAGCATTAATTCGTACCAATACAAGTAAGTTTCTTTTGAAAACTTTGTAGCCAAGGGTTGTAAATTTAGTCGGCAAAGATAAGGGAGAAATTGTAAAATGTTACACAGTGGTATAAATAGAAATAAGTATTGATTTTAGGCTGTAAGAGATGGCATCTTTTTAGTGTGGCTGACAGCTGGCTTGCTATTAAAGATGTCATCTCTTACAGTATCTTGCAGCCGCATGCTCACGCTCAACAAAATAATCATCACTCATTTCAAGAATTACGGGTTTAGTTCATTTGAATTCGACGAAAATGTGGTAGGTATCTGCGGACTGAATGGCAAGGGCAAAACTAACCTGCTGGATGCTATTTATTACTGCTGTTTTACCAAAAGCTATTTTTCAAATACGGATGCATTGAATATTAATTTTGATAAGGACGGCTTTAGACTCGAAGGATTGTTTAACAGGCAGGAACAGGAACAGAAAGTTATTTGCATCAACCGTGGAAATAATAAGAAAGAAATATCGCTGAATGATGTGCCTTATGAAAAACTCTCCAAACATATTGGTTTATTGCCTGCCGTTATGATCGCACCGGATGACATTGAACTTATAACAGGAAAGAGCGAAAATCGCAGAAAATACATTGATACCGTACTATGCCAGCTGGATGCAGGTTACCTGCGGGAACTGATCACCTATACAAAAGTGCTTCAGCAACGAAACAGTCTTTTAAAAAAAATGGAAGAAGACCGGAATAATTCCATGGCCGTACTGGAGATTTTAGATCAGCAATTGATCGCTCCAGGTAAAGCAATTTACGGGAAAAGAAAAGATTTTTTAGTAGCGCTTATTCCATTGGTGAGCCGGTTTTACCACATGATCGCCGATGATGCCGAAACAATTTCGCTACAATATGCCAGCCAGTTAAATGAATCGGCATTTGAAGACTTACTGATACAATCCTTACAAAAAGACATGATGCTGCAGAGAAGCAATGCCGGCATACATAAAGATGATATTCTCTTTCAACTGAATGGACAGGTATTCAAAAATATAGCTTCACAGGGGCAACGCAAAAGTCTGTTGTTTGCTTTGAAATTAGCCGAGTTTGAATTACTAAAACAAAATAAAGGCTTTGCCCCGCTCCTGCTGCTGGATGATGTTTTTGAAAAACTGGATAGCATCCGGATGCAGCAATTATTAAAATGGGTATGCAAGGAAAACAACGGGCAGGTATTTATTACAGATACGCACCGGGAACGCCTGGAAGAAGCTTTTGATTCCCTGGATGCGGCATTTCAGATCATTGAATTATAATCCGTCTTATATTTAGCAATGGTAATTGTACATCGACTATTCAGTATTAATTGGGTCTGATAAAATGTTCAATATTCATTATTCAATTTGCAACGGTGTATCTTTACGCTATGGGAGAACTTTCTCTACAAGAAGCCATGCAGCAATTCTTAAAGCAAAGCCGTTTGAAAAGCGGCATTCAGGCTGTGCGCATAGAAGCTTTGTGGGAAGAGATCATGGGTAAAACAGTTGCTAAATACACAGATAAGATACAGATCATCAACAACACTTTATTTGTCACCACTAACGTTGCCCCGCTGAAAAATGAATTGCTTTACCAGAAAGCAACGATCATTGACAGGGTGAATGAGATGATGGGGGAAAAAGTTATTAAAGATGTCGTTATTAAATAATGTATCCGGTACGATCTGAGATCAGTAATTTATCGAACCTGTTTAATTAAGAACTACATTAGCCTTCAACGTCTCACCGAAAACACTAAACAATCAAAACAAAATATAGAAAAATTATTTATTCAACAGCGGCCTCAACGTATATCCTGCTTTCCTCAATAAACTTATCAGTCCTTTCTCACCAACCAGGTGGCCGGCTCCAACAGCTATAAAAATGTTTGTTGCAGGTAATATTTTATTTAATTGTTCTACCCAGTTCTTATTCCTGTTATCAAGCAGTAGTTCGCGGTTATCATCCATTCCAAATTCAGCCTTATTAAACATGCTTTCCATTGCTGCTAACTGCTGGGTATTGTAAACATGCAGCATCGTATCAAAGTTCCTTTTATAAATATTGATACTGTCGATCGTATTCAGTAACTCCTTTGCCTGGTCTTTGTAAGGAATGCTGTCGAATACAGAAGCCTGGAACTCGATCGTTTCAAAACCTTTGATCTCTTTCTTAGCTGTCCTCGCAATTTTCATAAGTTCTTCTTCTACACCACTGGCTGTTTTACAAGGCATCATTTTAGGATATAAAAAAGCTTCTGTGAAATTTGGCTTTATGCGTTGAACCATCAGCATCGACATACCCAGGCTATCTTTAAAAAAACGCTCGATCCTTTCATACTCGGCGGGCGTATATAGGTCTTTTAATGTTTTATCGTCCTTCATATTCATGAACATGATCAACCCCAATGTATTGCTGATATCGTCCAGGTCCATTTCAAAATAAACTTCTGAAGTATTCTTCATCGCTTGTTTCAGACCGTTACTGAAATGAATATCTTCCTTGCACATCAGGTGAAAGGTGCCGAAGAGATAACTTGGTTTCGTCAGTTGGTTGCCACTGATCTCCCAGAGGAGCGTGTTGTCATTTGCGTTGGTGGGTATTTTTTCTGTTGGCTGCGCAATGCAGGATTGCAAAAGGAATAAACTGCATATTAAATAGAAAAACTTCATCTTGCAATTTATTAAATAAAATCAGCCGTACTTATATATTTTATATATTAGCTAAAACGTAACTGCTTTATGAAACTAATAAAATCAGACTTGTGCCTGCTGTCCATCCTTTTTTGCCTGAATATTTTTGCACAAAAAGATGTTCCATCGTATGGAAAGATCGATAAGGCTGACCTTGAAATGAAAGATTGCGATTTTGACAAAGGCACAGCTGCGGTAAAGCTGCTGCATTCTCGGCAGGATCAAAACAATTTTTAAGCCCGAGAATATATAAAATTATCCAGGCCGTTTTACCTACAAGTGAGAACCGAACACAAGACTTTTATTTTCACAATCCCTTTATAAAAAATGATACCACGGTTTACCAGTTGCCCGAAGCATATACATTGGAAGTGTTGCCTGAAACAAGGGAATTGATTTTTGAATACGGCAGCTTTATTTCAAAGTATGGTTATAACAAGGATAAAAATGAGCTCACCACCATTGCGCATATAGAACTTAAAAATTACCGGATACCTGTGGCTGCTTATGCAAAGACCAAGATTTTTTTTGATAACGTGCTGGCCGAATACAATGCCAAAATTGTTATCAAACGAAAAGATTAGTGTTGATCCTTTCAGCATCGTACCGCTTTGCTGCGAAGCGCAAACCAAGGTTCAAAAATCATAATTTGTTGTAAAGGCTTCCACCCTTATTGAAAAAAGGTTCTATGCTTTTTTCAACTGCCGGATCCTTCTCTACCGCCGGCGCATGATGTGGCTTTATCCTGGCATCAATTACCATTGGCCCATTGCAGCCCCAATGCTTGTTTTCAATAAAATCATCTATGCCATAGATATCGTAAGCAGGGTTACACCTCGTAAAACTTACCCATAAAAAATTACGCAATGTAGCAGCTGTAAATTCAGCATCGTCGGCGATCACCAGCAACGGGGTATTGTGCAATCCGGCTATATGGCCTTTCAATTGCCCGCTTAGCAAATTCATTGTTGCTTTTGCCGTTTTATGGTCTGTAAATTTTTCAGTTTGCAATATAACAACGCCCGGCATGGCTAATTGCGCTGTATGAAAGCCATTTAGTTCTTTCAACAGGTTGGGAAGTGATATGGAAAGTTGCCTTCTCATTTCTCCATAAGCAGCCAGCACAACTTTGCTGCCACTGTTCAATCCATCGCCGGAATAATCCAATGTATCAATGGTTGTATTGGTATAGAAATGAATATCACGACTTAGGTTGATCCGTTGCAAAATAAATTCCAGGAAAGACTGTACATCCTGTGCGCTGATCTTATTTTCATCATCAGCAGTAATGAATAAAAATTTTGCAAGGCTTAACTGCCCCGTTCCTAAAATATGATTGGCAATGGTCAGCAATTCTGCAGGTTGGCGTGTAACCGAATAAGGGGTATACCGTTCACTGCCCACGGCAAGTAACAATGGATGAACACCGGCAGCATCTACTGCATGTACTTCCTTAAGGCCGGGTATCTCCTGCTGAACAGCGCTTCCGGTGATGGTATGTATCAATTGTCCGAAACTGGTATCTTCCTGCGGTGGCCTTCCAACTACTGTAAACGACCAGATCGCATTTTTTCTTGCATACACTTTATGTACTTTCATCAAAGGAAATAAATGTTGCAAACTATAATAACCAAGGTGGTCACCGAATGGCCCTTCGGGTTTGTTTTCCCCTGGATGCACTTCTCCTGTTATAACAAAATCCGCATCTGTGCTTATGCAATAACCATCTTCATAAACATAACGAAATCTTCTTCTTCCCAATACACCTGCAAATGTCATTTCACTGATGCCTTCAGGCAATGGCATAACAGCAGCAACAGTATGCGAAGGAGGCCCGCCAACAAAAATGCTTACCTTCAGCGGCACGCCTTTTTTATTTGCTTTTGTTTGATGCACACCAATACCACGATGCAACTGGTAATGCAATCCAACTTCGTTATTCATTTCATATTCATTCCCGCTAAGTTGAATGCGGTACATACCAAGGTTCGACTGCATGATGCCTGGCTTTTCAACATCTTCTGTGTAAACCTGCGGTAATGTAACAAAAGCGCCGCCATCCATAGGCCAATGCTTTATAAGCGGAAGATCGCTGATCTGTACCTGCTGATACAATACCGGTTTAAATACAGGTCCTTTTAATGGAAACGCTTTCAACGCTGCCAGTCCTGCACTGAAATTTTTTATGGGGTGTTTGATGGCCTGCACCGGATCATCTTTGAGCGAAATAAGTTGCTGAACCTTATCAAGACTATCACGGAAAATAAATTTGCTTCTTTCCAGGGTGCCGAAAATATTAGAAGCTGCACGGAACCTGCTGCCTTTTACATTTTCAAAAAGAAGCGCCGGCCCGCCTCCTTCAAAAACACGTAAATGTATAGCCGCCATTTGGAGAAATGGATCCGTTTCTTCTTTTATCCTTACGAGCTGCCCGTTCTTTTCAAGATCAAGCAGGCATTCTTCCATTGAACGATAAGCCATGAATGAATTTTACTTTGTAAATGTAAGCTGCATTGCGGCTGATCTGCGGCTTTGTTGAAAGGCTTTCTAATATATTTTCGGACAATCGGTCCGGGCTTTTCTTCGACTGCCTGTATCATAACCCCAGCGCCATTCCCTTTTTTTAGGGCTTAGCCTTATCCTGAAAGTTATTCCTGAAAAATAATACCAGTCTTTACTCTTTGGGCTTCCTCGTTGCACGCCCGCTGCAGGATACATCGGATTGCCATTGGCAAGTTCGTCTCCGCGGTAAGCAATATCTGCAGCTTTTTGCCCTCTTGCATTTGCAAGGATCGTCTCATCCACATAAGTAGTGCTAACATCATCTAAATAATCGGTAAAAGTTTTGCGAAAACCTACAACGAAACCAAGCCGCTTGTTGTCATTAATAGCCCATTGTATGCCACCACCAAATGGAATGGAGAACTGGCGCAACTTGTATTCCTTTCTTCCGGCAACGACACCCTGACCTTCGGTGGATAATTCTGACAGCATGATAGGATTGCCATCTTTGCTTTTTGTAAATGGATTAAAATCAAAAAGCGCTACGCCGGTAAAAAGATAAGGCGAAACACTGTACTTATAAGGATCAAGGAGCACATATTCGAAACCTATCGAATATTCGTACAAATTGGAATAGAAACTAAGGTTGCGGGCTTTGTTCTTGCCGTATTTATCATCAGCGCTGATCTTGCCCAACGTAAAGTCGCCGCGAATGAACATTTTCGGATTTAATTCAAACAATAAACCCACTCCACCTGCAAAGTGCGCCTGGCTGAAAGAAAACTTTTTGTCCTGGAGATCCCCGGAATAGTTACTGGACCCGGCAAATACGCTGGCGAAAAAATTCTGGGAGGCGGCCTTGTGGCTACTGAACAGTAAGAGGAAGACAATCGATCTTCCTATATATAATTTTACTTTGTTCAAGTTTATTTCTTTAGGTACATCACTTCTTTGATCAACCTGACGGTACGGGGCACGTCGGGAAGATAAGCAGCAACCAGGTTAGGTGCATAATGCATGGGTGCATCAGCAGAAGTTATCCTGCGGATCGGTGCATCCAGGTAATCGAATCCTTCTTTTTGTATACGGTATGATATCTCAGAAGAAACAGAAGCAAAAGGCCATTGTTCTTCTACGATCACCAAACGATTTGTCTTTTTTACACTTTCTAAAATGGTATACCAATCCAACGGCCGGATGGTAGCCAGGTCGATCACTTCGCATTCAATTCCTTCTTTGGCCAATTCTTCCGCAGCGGAAAGCGCGACTTTCATCATTTTATTAAAACTAACTACTGTTACATCTTTGCCTGTTCTTTTGATAAAAGCTTTACCGATCGGAAGTAAATATTCCCCTTCAGGTACATCGCCTTTATCACCATACATTACTTCACTTTCCATAAAAACCACTGGATCATCGTCGCGGATAGCGCTTTTTAATAAGCCTTTTGCGTCATAAGGATTTGAAACGGTAACCACTTTCAACCCGGGAATATTTGCGTACAATGATTCAAATGCTGTGGAATGTTGTGCCCCTAATTGCCCTGCAGAACCATTCGGCCCACGAAAAACGATTGGACAACCAACCTGTCCACCACTCATTGCCAGCATCTTGGAAGCGGTATTTAAAATTTGATCTAAAGGCAATACGGCAAAATTCCAGGTCATAAACTCAACGATCGGGCGTAGTCCGTTTTGAGCGGCACCCACTGCAATAGCAGCAAAACCAAGCTCAGCTATCGGAGTATCGATCACTCTTTTTTCGCCAAATTCTTCCAGCATACCCTGGCTAACTTTATAGGCGCCATTGTACTCAGCCACTTCTTCTCCCATTAAAAAAACGCGTTCGTCTCGTCTCATCTCTTCCTGCATGGCTTCCCTCAGGGCTTCTCTAAAAGCTATTTGTCGCATGTATATATGTTATAAGTTGGTTGTTTGCATTAAATCAGTGGGCAAATTTATTCTATCGCGGTCACACAAACAAATTGAGATTAATAAGTAGAAAATGTTGCAATGCATGCTTAATAACCGATGCGCTTAAAAACTATCTTTGCTTGAAATATTCACATGCAATCGAATGACCCGCTTCACGGCAAAACACTTGAAATGATCCTCACCGAACTGGTGCATCATTTTGGCTGGGAGGAATTGGGTACTATTATCAGAATAAATTGTTTCACAAGTAACCCAACCATAAATTCATCGCTGAAATTTTTGCGTAAAACAGCCTGGGCCAGGAAAAAAGTAGAGGAATTGTATTTAAGTTCCATGACTTAAGGAGGAAAGATAAATGATACCTGCTGTTCGAAGATCTGATGCCGGATAATAGAAACGATCAATTAAAGCCGGATACAATATCAATTGTATCCGGCTTTATTATGTTTATCCTGTGTTCTTTTTAAATATTCTCAATCACCATCGCACTTGCGCCTCCTCCTCCATTACAGATGCCTGCTGCGCCATATTTTGCATTATTTTGTTTTAATACATTGATAAGGGTGGTAATGATCCTTGCACCGCTGCAACCCAGGGGATGGCCGATAGAAACAGCACCGCCATTGACATTTACTTTTGCCGGATCTAATTTCATGCGCCTGCTATTTTCGATGCCTACTACGGCAAATGCCTCATTCAATTCCCAGTAACTGATATCTTCCATTTTCAACCCGGCTTTTTCTACAGCTTTTGGAACGGCGAGTGAAGGTGTTGTAGTGAACCATTCAGGTGCCTGTTCTGCGTCGGCATAGCTAACGATCCTGGCGATAGGCTTTAATCCAAGTTCAGTAGCTTTTTCTTTGCTCATCAAAACCAATGCGGATGCGCCGTCATTCATCGTGGATGCATTGGCAGCAGTTACAGTTCCGTCTTTTTGAAAAGCGCCTTTTAAAGAAGCGATCTTATCAAACTTTACATTAAATGGCTCTTCATCTTTTGCGAATATCAGCGGGTCTCCGCTGCGTTGCGGAATAAAAACCGGTACGATTTCATTTTCAAATTTACCGTCATTAACTGCTGCCTGGCTGCGTTTATAGCTTTCAATGGCAAATGCATCCTGTTCCTCCCTGCTTACGCCGCAGGTATTTGCACAAAGTTCCGCAGCATTGCCCATGGCTTTACCATCGTACACGTCTGTAAGCCCGTCTTTAGCAAGTCCATCTATTAATTGAGTATTTCCATATTTATTTCCCCAGCGAACGCTGTCGGCATAAAAAGGTACATTGCTCATGCTTTCCATACCGCCTGCGATCACGATATCAGCATCGCCCAGCATAATACTTTGAGCAGCCAGTGAAATGGCTTTCATACCACTTGCACAAACCTTATTAATGGTGGTGCAATTCACTTCATTGGGCAAGCCGGCAAATTTAGCCGCCTGCCTGGCCGGTGCCTGGCCGAGATTAGCCTGTATAACAGAACCCATCAATACATCGTTCACGAGTGCTGGTTTCAGTCCTGCTTTTTCCAAGGCTCCTTTAATAGCGAATCCACCCAATTGGGTTGCAGAAAAGCTTTTTAATGATCCGCCAAAACTGCCAATGGGCGTACGTACCGCCGAAATAATATATACTTCCTTCATGATAAAAATAATTTTAAGTGGCAAAGGTAAGAAGTTTTAACGCGTGGTAAATTCGGCATGTTGTTGAACAGCTAATATTTAGCTTTATCTCAGCTTTTATTTATACCTTCATAACCGGCATTTGCCTATACACAGGATGCCAAAACAATTAAAAACAACAGGCATGAAAAAAATATTCTTAGTAATCCTAGTAAACATCCTTTTTACTTCAGCATTCGCTCAAAAGATATCCAAAGTGAATATGAGTCAAAACGGCGAGACGGAATCTTTTTATTTTTTGCTGGATGACAATGTTACGGTAAGCATTTCGAGAGATGGTAACATACTTGCTTACGGTGTTGAAACTTATTCCGACCGGAACCAGAATCTTTCGAGATTTGAAAATTATGCTGGCAGGGTAGAAAATTATGCTGCCACAGACAATGATGCATTTCGTGGTAAAGTAAAATACATTGGTAGAACAACAATTACTTATTATGGCACATACGACAATGAGGCGTACCGAGGGAAGGTAAAGACAATTGGCTCTACCAACTTTGAATATTATTCCAATTATGATGATGAATCATTAAGAGGTAAATTAAAGAATGCAGGCCCGCTTACGATTACCTGGTACACGAGTTTTGACAATGAAGCTTACAGGGCAAAATTAAAGTCAGTTGGCGCCACCAATATTACCTATTATGCTTCTTTTGATGACAAGGCCATTAAAGGGAAATTAAAAAGTATCGATCGTGCTAACTTTGTATATTATACTTCAAATGAAAAAACAGAATACAGGGGATTACTCAAGTCGGGTAATCAACTGCAAACAATCAATGGTGTAAAATTTTATGTGAGATAAGAAGTAATAGTTTTAGTCTATCAAAATTTTTAAGGGGCCAAACCGTTTTAATATTAAACTGTTTGACCCCTTGATCATTTATAAGGAATAGTGTTTATCGCAATTTAAATACAACCCCCGCCTGCAGGTTTGTAATATCCTGGCCCGCTTCTACATTTACACCAAAACCAGGTGTAAAGAAATAAGATGCGCCGATAAAACCGCCGAATACAGGTACTACGTCATCAATATTTCTGTGCACGCCATAGTTGTAATCGTAATGGCGAAATGCTGCTCCGGCAGAAACACCGGCATAGGTATCGAGCCTTGAAACTTTCCATCCATAATGCCATGCTGATCTTCCTGCTACGATAATACTTCGCGACCTGTAATCGTTGTAGTTAAAGTTGCCGTTCTTATTTGAAAATGTTGCGCCAACTTCGGCACCTAATGATATAACGCCGGGGCCTGCTTTAAATGCACCAAATTCGAGGGCCGCTTTGGTTCCAAATGCATTTTGAGAATTGTGGTAATTTGTGCCAAAACCAACACCGAGATTGGCAGTAACAGATCCTTTTCTAAATGGGGTCACAAGTTCACTTCGGGATTGTGCATTGGTAACAAATGAAGTTCCAAGCATCACGGTGAACAAAATTGCTGGTAATAAAATTTTTCTTTTCATACAATGCATTTTTACAAATTTTATACCAAGCGTTAAAAAAATTTATAATGAAATGTGAATAAAGCGAAATGACCATGTATGAATGCGATATATCAACAGCAACAATAGTTGCAACTGGTTGCATCGGAAACATAATTACAATGACCGTTCAATCATTAAGGGAAAATTCATACTCATTTTGTTCTTAATTTTATTAAAGACGAATTTTCTGAAATATGACTAATAGCCCAACCAAAATCAAAAAATTGACAGAAGCGGACGTCGATGAATTAAGAAATATATCGATCAGCACATTTTACGACTCATTTATAAAAGATAATAATGAGGCGGATATGCAGGATTATATCAATAAATTCTTTTCCTTCGAAAAATTACTGGAAGAATTGAAAGATCCGGATGCGGCGTTTTATTTTGTAATACTTGATGGTAAAACCGCAGGTTATTTAAAACTCAATTATGGCAAAGCACAAACCGAGCTGAAGGAAAAAAATGGATTGGAGATTGAACGCATTTACATCATCAAAGAAATGAGAGGGAACAATTTCGGTCAGTTGTTATTTGACAAGGCATTGGAAAAAGGAAATGAGCTTGCACTGGATTATGTATGGTTAGGTGTTTGGGAAAAGAATACGGGGGCAATAAGATTTTATGAAAGGAACGGTATGACAAAATTTGCAACACATGCTTTCCTGCTGGGCAACGATCTGCAGACAGATAATATGATGAAACGAATGCTCAAATAATAAACTTCGGCAACCCGTCTATCTCTCTGGAATATCAACAATGATCGCTGTAGCCTTCCCAGGCGAACTGCTGCGTGTGAATTTACCTTCAAACAATCAAGTTTATTTTTTCATATTGCCTGATCTAACACGCTTTCCAGCATGCATTGTATCCTAAGGTCATTTTCGATGATCGTTACTTTTAAATATTTTACAAAATTGCTTATTTGTTCCGGTAATAACCTGTTCAGATTTTTCCGGCTGCCTTTGCTGATAGCTGCTTAAAAACGGGTGAGACCTCCATTGGATTGATAAAATTTAACATCAAACCAACGATTGAATGATGCATAAAAATTTTTAAACTCACTGATGAACTGCTCTTCCATTGCTTATAAGCCGTTACCGCAAAACGGCGTTCCACGAAATTAACCTTATCAACCCTATTAACGTTACTGACGCGGCTGCTGTCATTCCCCTATTTTCAATATCTTGTAATATAAATAAATTTACCAATGAAAATTTTCAGGAGCCTATATATACAGGTGATCATTGCCATTATCGTTGGTATACTGCTCGGGAATTTTTATCCATCCTTTGCTACGCAACTTAAGCCACTGGGTGATGGTTTTATCAGGCTGATAAAAATGATGATCGCACCTATCATCTTCTGTACGATCGTTACCGGCATTGCCAATATGCAGGATACGAAAAAAGTGGGGCGTGTTGGGTTAAAAGCGATCCTGTATTTTGAGATTGTATCAAGCATTGCCTTAATGATCGGACTATTGGTTATTAATATTTTGAAACCGGGCGCTGGCATGCACATTGATCCGGCTACGCTGGATGCAAAGTCAGTGGAAAGTTTTGTAACGGAAAGCAAGGGACATAGCGTGGCTGATTTTTTACTGAATATTATTCCAGAAAATATTGTCAATGCTTTGTCAAATAGTAACCTCTTACAGGTATTGTTCTTTTCTATACTGCTTGGCATCGCTTTATCAAAAACAGGAACCAGGGCAGCTCCACTTTTAAAAGGCATACAATCCTTTGAAACGGCTTTATTTGCCATCATAAAAATGATCATGAAACTGGCGCCCATCGGCGCATTGGGTGCCATGGCATTTACAATCGGGAAATATGGTGTAGGATCACTTACATCACTCGGACAATTGATGCTATCATTTTATATCACCTGCATCGTATTCATTGTAGTTGTGCTGGGCGGTATCTTAGGAATAACCGGGTTCAGTATTTTTCGTTTGTTAAAATACCTCAAAGAAGAATTGCTCATTGTATTGGGAACCTCATCTTCGGAATCGGCGTTGCCGAGCCTGATGGGAAAACTGGAAAACCTTGGTTGTTCTGAACCAGTCGTAGGCCTTGTCGTTCCAACCGGCTATTCCTTTAACCTCGATGGCACTTCTATTTATCTTACCATGGCAGCGGTATTTTTAGCACAGGCAACTGATACGCCGCTCGATCTTGCTCATCAACTAAGCTTATTATTCGTATTGTTGCTCACTTCAAAAGGAGCAGCAGGTGTTACGGGCAGCGGTTTCATTACATTGGCTGCTACCCTACCAACGGTTGGACATATACCTGTTGCAACGATTGCGATCATCCTGGGCATCGACAGGTTCATGAGTGAAGGAAGAGCAATTACGAATATCATAGGCAATGCAGTGGCTACGATCGTTGTGGCGAAATGGGAGAAAGAGATTGATGTGGAGAAGGCCACCGGGCTTATCGGTTAGTGTTTGCGGGTTTAGTGATTATTCGTTAATGGAGCTAATTTCGTTAATGCACTTGATGTAGAATGTCTTAAATTCATGTTCATTTAAATAAATATTTAGTATGAAAAATTTTCTCCTTGCGGTGCTGGTTCTTGCATTTCTTTCCTGTGCTGACCATCACGACACTTCTCCAGATGCAGCTGTTGTAAACAATGATTCACTTTATAAAGAAGTTCAGATCGGTGGTGTAAAAGTTATAAAGATCAGGAATGCTGATGGAAGAACATTTAATGTCTGGACAAAGCGGATAGGGAATAATCCGAAAATAAAATTGCTGTTACTCAATGGCGGGCCGGGTGCAACGCATGAGTATTTCGAATGCTTTGAAAGTTTTTTACCACAGGAGGATATCGAATTCATTTACTACGATCAGTTGGGTTGTGGTAATTCTGATAATCCAAAAGATACAACGATGTGGGACTTGCCGAGGTTTGTGGAAGAGGTAGAACAGGTTCGTGTTGCATTAAATCTTACGAAAGATAATTTTTACCTGCTCGGACATTCGTGGGGAGGAATATTGGCCATGCAATATGCATTGAAATACCAGGAAAATCTGAAAGGCCTTATCATCAGCAATATGATGAGCAGTGCACCTGACTACGGTAAGTATGCACAGGATGTATTGGCAAAACAATTTGATCCGAAGGTGTTGGATACCATCAGGCAGATAGAAGCCAACAAAGATTTCCAAAATCCTAAATACATGGAATTGCTGTACCCGCATTTTTATGAAAAGCATATCTGCCGTATACCTTTAGACCATTGGCCCGAGCCAGTTACCCGCTCATTCGCAAAAATGAACCAGTCATTGTACGTAACCATGCAAGGCCCAAGTGAATTCGGTGTTGGCGGCAACCTTGCTCAATGGGATATAAAGTCATTGCTGCCAACAATCAAAACGCCTACCCTTACTATCGGCGGTACATTTGACACGATGGATCCTGAACACATGAAATGGATGAGTACACAGCTGAACCATGGCAAATTCCTGCTATGCCCGAATGGCAGCCACATGAGTATGTATGATGATCAGCCGCATTATTTCCCGGGGCTGATAAAATTTATTAAAGACGTTGATGATGGGAAATTTAAATAGCTGCGGGTTGTCTGCTAATCATCTACAACCCCTAACCTTTTACCCGAAACCATTAACTTAATTTGATACGGGGATCAATTTTCCTGTACAACATATCCGCAAGTATATTTATGAAAATAAAAATACATGCACTGAAAAGCACGGCGCCCATTACTACGGGGTAGTCCAGTTTCTCCAATGCATTTACAGTAACCTTGCCAATACCCTGCCAGCCAAAAATATATTCAATGAAAAAAGCGCCTGCCAGTAATTCTGCGAACCAGCCAGTGATGGCGGTAACAACCGGATTCAATGCGTTGCGCAATGCATGTTTGAAAATAATATTATGCCTGCTTAACCCTTTTGCATAGGCAGTACGGATATAATCCTGTCCCAATACATCCAGCATTGAACTGCGGGTGAGTTGGGTAATGATCGCCAATGGCCTTATCCCTAATGTAAATGCTGGAAGGATAAGGTTTTTCATGTTCAGGTATTTTTCACCGGTAACATCATCTATCTCAAATAAACTACCGGTAAGGTTTAGGCCGGTGTAAGGATGCAACACGATACCAAACAGGTACGCGATGATAATGGCCATGAAAAACGAAGGTGCGGAAATACCTGCAATGCTGCTGAAGATGGCAGTCTGGTCTAACCAACTGTTTTTTTTCACTGCAGCCATTACGCCTAAAAATATTCCAACGACACAGGCAAAAAGCATCGCTGCAAATGCCAGTACCATTGTACCTGGCAGTGCATCCATCAGTATAGTGCTTACAGCTTTTTTAGTTTGATAACTGCGGCCGAGGTATGGATACTTAAGTGCCAGTTTGGTATGGCCACCGATGAAAAATCCTTGTAATTTTTTCTGTTCTATTTCTTCAGCTGTGTGAAAACCGACCGGGCTGACATCATTAAAGTATAGTAAGCATTGTCTCCATTTTGGCTCGTCGAGGTGAAGATCTTTTCGAATATTATCCATTGTTTTTTTATCGCCTGTTTGTCCAACGATCAACCTTGCAGGATCACCAAAGCCCTGGAACATCAGGAATACCAATCCTACCACGCCAATGAGCACCAGCAGGGAGTAGCCCGTTTTTTTGATAAGATAGTTCACAGATGGGTGTTGGTTTGAAGGTTATGTTCTGAACGCCAGTTGCATGATTCAGGATAGTTTCCTTTCCTGCATGATTTGCTTTTACTTTACTACCTGGTCAAAATCGGCCCAGCCCCATTTAAATTGAACAACAGACCCCTTCATTTCATACAATGTAGGGTTTGTTCTTGCAGCAGTTTTAATGGCTGTTGCATCACAGGTTAATATGCCGTCTGCACTGATCGCATTGCGCAGCAGGAATTTCTCAACTGCATTCCGTTGCGCAGTGACCACATAAAATTTCCTGACCTTAACAGTAGCGTCGATGCTGATATTTTTAAATGCAGTTAACCATTTACCGGTGTTATCGGGCACTTCTTTTATAAAAGCCAGGTAATAGTAATCAGGATTCGAAAGAATGGCCTCGGTAATATTATTTTCATCAGCATCTGTCAAAGAAAAATCATTGATCAGGGGAACATTGTTTGTTCCTTTTTGAACCAGTGTTTGCTTTCTTTCAACAAATGTCCAGGTACTGTCGGGAAAATCACTTTTATATTCTTTTTTTACGCCAGCCTTTTCATAAACGAAAGCGATATCGTATTTGTCCTGCACTGCATTGACCGGCATCTCCCTCAACTTCAAAATATCATTTCCCTTTTTGTACGGGAGGCAGTCTGCCAAAGGCAAATGCTTCAACACAAAAAATTGCAAAGTAAGTGTAAGCACCGTTGCCAATAATATGTAGAGGAGTGAAAAGAATGGTTTGGCAATGGGTGTGATGTATTTTGATTGTATCATCAACAGTAAAGCAAATACAAGCAGAACGATATCTTTCGTGAAGGTTTGCATAGGCGTAAGCGGAATACAGTCGCCGAAACATCCGCAGGCCCTTATTTTTCCGCTGAACAAAACATAACTGGTAAGAAACGTAAAGAACAACATGAGTAATAACAATATCCAGGTAGTGATGCGTTTTTGCCAGCCGATCAGCAACGCAACACCAACAACCACTTCCAGTGTGATCATGATAATAGAAAAGGAAAGCGAATAATGCCCCAGGCTTCCCATCATGCTTTTCATGAAACCTGCATTGCTCCATGCCTCAAAAAATTCTTCCATCTTATAGGCAAGCCCCCGAGGATCGATGGCTTTTACCAATCCTGAAAAAATAAACAGGAGGCCAGTCAATATCCTGGCAATGCTGACTGCAATTTTCATGTTGATCTATTTTGATTGTTTGCCTTCCGATATCAATATTAAAGCAAACACTGCATAATTTAAAATGTCGTAAAAATTTGCATCGATCCCTTCGCTGATCGTTGTAGTCCCGTCGTTTGCAATGATTTGTTTGATGCGCAGGATCTTCGCCAATGTAAGGTCAGCGAAACTTTCCTGGCTCATCTCACGCCATGCTTCGCCATAATCATGATTTTTATCCCGCATCAGGTTCTTTGCAGCAACCACTTTGTTTTCATATCTTTTTTCAACTTCAGCTACCGGTAGCTGTTCGGGTTCATCGTTGTTGATATCGAGCTGGATCAATCCTATGATCGCATAATTCAATATGCCTTCAAATTCACTTTTGATATTATCACCTATTTTCTGAGATTTTTTTTCCTGTATGGTTCGTATCCTTTTTGCCTTGATATAAATCTGGTCTGCAATAGAGATGGTTCGGTACACACGCCAGGAAGTACCATAGTCTTTAGTTTTATGAAGAAATACTTTTTTACAAACTGCTATTACCTCATCAAATTGAACATCAGTATTACGCATTATTTTGCAGCCTTTTTGGGTTGAGGTTTAGAAACTGGTTTCACCGCTTTTTTTGTTACCGGTTTAGCTTTTACCGCCGGCTTTACCGGTGCCGGAACAGCGTCAGCAGCTTTTGGTGCAGCAACTGCCGGTGCTACTGTCAAGACCTCTATTTCAAAAATCAGTATTTCATAAGGGCCGATATCGCCGCCTGCTCCTCTGGCTCCATAACCCAACGCCGAAGGAATATACAGCACCGCTTTAGATCCTTTGTTAAGATACAAAAGCCCCTCTTCCCAACCGCCGATAACAGTACCGGGAGTAGATAAATTTACTTCAAAAGGCGAAACGTGGTTGAAAGCCGGATCAGTATTCGAATCAAATGGCTTACCTGCCAGTGTTCTTCCGGTATAGTTTACAGTTACCTTGTCATTTTTAGTAGCATTTGGCCCTGTGCCTTTTTGAACAATATTAATGTAAGTTCCCTTAGGTGCCTTAAATGGTTTGATGTTGCCTGACAGGAAATACGACTGCAGCATTGCTTCTTCTTTTACAACCTGGATGGATGCATTGACCGAATCCCGTTTCATAGCTTCTGCCATGGCAATTTTCCTGGCACTGTCGGCTTCTTCTTTGTTTGTAAATACATGTAGTATTTTGATACCTGTTGTGATATAATCGCCTTTTTTCAAAAAAGGCGGCATTTGCTCCGGTGCAGTTTTAAACAAAGAATCTACCAGTACTTTTATAACAATACTGTCGCCACTACTTGCTTTGCTCAGTATGTCAAAATAACCGGGAGGAACAGCAACTGAATCAAGTTTTTCTAATACCGGGGCACCCGACTTTCTTGAATCACTTAACAAAGAATCCTGACCTGAAGTGCCATTGCAAAATGTAGCGAAATGCAGTTGCATAAAATTACCATAACCAATCACCGGATTGCCACCCCTGGAGATGATCTTATATTTCAAGCCTTCTTTTCCGGCAATAAATTCATTGGTTGCGCCCGATTGGCCCACTGCTATAAATGATGCCAGGATAAATGTGAGTAAAAAGAATGTGTTTCTCATTTAATTTTTTGAAGTTTGTATAACTGTTATAAACTTCAAAAATAATTGAATTAGATCAATGTTCACATTAAACTGCAAGGGTAAATTATTAGCCATCGGTTCTCCCCTGGTAATGGGAATCATAAATTGCACCCCCGATTCTTTCTATAAAGGAAATATTGCAGATGATTTGCTGCCATTGGCCGAATCTATGATCAATGCCGGTGCGGCTATACTCGACATTGGCGGGCAAAGTACCCGGCCCGGCAGCGAACGGATCAGTATAAAAGAAGAAACGGCGAGGGCTGTTCCTGTTATTAAAATGATCAGCCGGCATTTTCCGGGTACGATCATCTCTGTTGATACTTATCAGAGTGAAGTTGCAAAGGCTGCTGTGGATGCAGGCGCTTCTATCGTAAATGATATCAGCGCAGGAAGTATGGATCTGCAAATGATACCAACAGTAGCAAAACTAGGTACAGCATATATATGTATGCACATGAAAGGAACGCCCGAAACAATGCAACGCGATATTCACTACGATGATGTTGTAAAAGAAGTACTTGATTTTTTTATTCAGAAAATAGCCGGTTGTAAAGAAGCTGGCATCACCGATATCATTATTGACCCCGGCTTCGGTTTTGGCAAAACCATTGAACATAATTTTAAATTGCTGAAAGAACTGGGCGTTTTCAGTATGCTTGACAAGCCTGTGCTGGCAGGACTTTCAAGAAAAGCTACTGTGTATAAAACACTGAATACAACTGCGGCGGATGCGCTGAATGGAACGACTGTGTTGAATACGATTGCTGTGCAAAACGGCGCTTCTATCTTAAGGGTACATGATGTTAAAGAAGCAAGGGAGGTGGTGACGCTGCTGGAGGCTTATAATAATTTGAAGATTTGATAATTTGGAAATTAACTGATTTGGAAATCTGAAGATGAAAGAACATTCACATTAAACATTCCCCCATCTTCAAATCTTCAAATTTCCACCCTTCAAAGAGACTTTATTTTTTCAAAGAATCAACAGGCACATTCCTTGCTTTCGAAAGGCTATCCATATAATGTTTCTGCATTTCCTGCATTTTCTTATTTTCTATTTCACCTTGAGCAAGAGCCTGCTGCTTGGTAAGTACATCCACAACTTCAATGTCAAACACCAATATTGAATTTGGTCCGATTGGCCCCATGCCTTCTGCTCCATAACCCAATGAAGAGGGAATATAAAACCTGGCCTTTGCACCTTTGTTCAATTGCTTTAGTCCATCTGTCCAACCCAGTATCACCGGAGTTCCAAAAGAAGGGTTCTGAATACCAGTGGTATTTACTTTCAACGGTTTCATACGCTCTGGCTTGGAAGGATCAGTGTTGCTGTCGAATGCTTTTCCATCAAGTGTTTTACCAGTGTAGTTTACCATTACCACTACAGACGTATCGATGATGTTGCCTGTACCCGGTTGTAAAATTTCTACATAAGTTCCTTTCTCAGCTTTTTTTACATTACTGATCTTGTTCTTCGCAAAATAATCTGTCAGAACTTTATCATCTTTTGCAACCTGTACTATGGCATTCAAAGAATCATTTTTCTGTTTCAATGCCATCGATAAGTTACGTGCACTGTCCGCGGCTTCTTTAGTCTTGAAAATATTCAACACTTTAATGGTGGTAAGCAGGTAATGTCCCTTCTTGAATAAAGGTGGCATTTCCTGTTGTTTAAAAGCAGAATCAGTTAGTATCCTGAATACTACACTGTCGCCTTTCCTTAATTGCTTTAACACATCAAAGTAAGCAGGTGGTGTAGATTTTTCATTGATCATTTCAATACCAGGCATGCCCGATTTTCTTGAATCATTCATCAATGAATCTGATTTACCGGTGTTGTAATAAGTAGCGAATTCGAACTGCAGAAAATCATTTGCCTGCACTTTCGGGCCCTTACCATCGGGAATGATCTTATACTCTAATGCATCTTTTCCTTTTTTAAAAGATGGCTGGCTACAGGCCGAAAACAAAATGACTGCCAATAACAGCGCTGAAGAAATTTTTCTCATTTTTTATTGTGTTTTAAAATTTATATGTACTTAATTGATCTGAATTCTCTTTCATTGCTTTTTTGAATGCGGTTACGGTTGCTTCCAGGGTCTCACGGCTGAATCCGCCTGCTGCATTGAAATGCCCGCCACCATTGAAATACTTTCTTGCAAATGTATTCACATCAAAATCACCTTTGCTGCGGAATGAGCATTTTCGTTCCTCTCCTCTGTCGATAATGATCGCCGCAAGTTTTATCCCTTCTATACTCAACGGGAAATTTACGAGGCCTTCGGTATCGCCGGTTTTAATGTCATATTTAATAAGATCAGCTTGTGGTACTGCTATGAGCGCTGAATTGTATTCATAAAAAACTTCCATCCTGTTCAATAATACATTTCCAAGGAACCGAAAACGGTTCTCGGAAAAATTATCAAACAATGCCTCATGTATAAGACTGTGTTCAAGTCCTTTTTCTTTCAGGTCTGCGACCATGCGATGCACGCCTGCGCTGCTGGAAGGGAACCTGAATGAACCGGTATCTGTCATAACACCCGCATACAGGCATTCGCCGATAGGTTTGTTTATTTTATCAGTATAACCTGACGCAACGATAAAATCGTACACCATTTCAGCCGTAGAGCTTTTAGAAGTATCGCTGACTCCATAAGCAAAGATCGCCGTTTGCGGTTCCTGGTGATGATCGATCAATATTCTTTGAGCAGGTGAAGCAAGTAATTTTTCTTCCATCCTTTTTGTGCGCACGGCGGTATTGAAATCGAGGCAAAAAAGCCAGTCAGCCTTTTCCAATAACCGGTTGGATTTTTCAGTATCCCTTTCGTAATCCAGCACGCCCTTTGCACCCGGCATCCAGTTTAGGAAAGAAGCCCAATTTGTTGGAGAAATAACCGTAACCTCATGTCCGAACTGAACCAGGAAATGATATAACCCCAACGTAGAACCCATCGCATCGCCGTCAGGCTTTTGGTGCATGGTTATTACTACTTGCTTCGGACTTGAAAGTTGCTGGTATATATTACTGATTGGCTCCATAAAAGAGGCGCAAAAGTAGGTGTAAAAAGCGAATAATGATGCAGGACAAACAGTATTGAAAAAATTCGCCCGCCTTTTTACTTAACATTAACGATTCTCAAAGACCCAATCATCAAACCTCAAACAGGAAACCTCAAACTCCCTATCTTTGCGCCCAAAATAAAAAAGAAATGACCAACAGAACCTTTACCATGATCAAACCGGACGCAACTGAAAAAGGCAATACCGGCGGTATTTTAGAAATGATCAACAAGGCTGGATTCCGTATCGTTGCAATGAAGATGATCCACCTGAGTGCAGCCAAAGCCGGAGCGTTTTATGAAGTACATAAAGAGCGCCCTTTCTACGGCGAACTGGTTGAGTTCATGAGCCGCGGGCCTATCACAGCCGCTATTCTTGAAAAAGAAAATGCAGTAGAAGATTTCAGAACCCTGATCGGTGCTACCAACCCTGCGAATGCAGCCGAAGGAACCATCCGTAAAAAATATGCAGCTTCCATAGGCGAAAACGCAGTTCACGGAAGTGATAGTGATGAAAATGCTGCGATTGAAGGAGATTTCTTTTTCAGTAAGCTGGAACAATTCTAATTTTCAATTTGACCGAACTTATAGCCGTTGAAGCATTTCAGCGGCTTTTTTGTTGGAATAATCTATCTATACAGTCAATCATACAGACAAACAGGCGCCTCATTGAAATGGAGTACACCAGATCTCTTTGAAGCAAACGATCGAAAAAGATAATTCAGAATATAAATTTTAATAATATATTTTGGCATCTCCCCGTGGTTTTAACTGAAATTTATACGTGCGAAAATTGTAAATTATTTTTTGAGGCAAAAAAAAATATTTACACCGGTGTAAATTATTTTTTTGTAAATATTTTAAAATTTACAAAATAAATATTTACATCATCCTTAAAGCCTGGAAGGGTTAAATAGAAATTGCGGCATTGATATTATTCAAATTTCATTCCTGTATCTTGCCCGGTATGCAGGTATCGCTGGTAATCATACGCTATAGGAAAAGATATATTCCCGTTGCCTTTCTTGCCATGGTGATCTTCAGACTGCCGCTCATGGTCAATAAAAAGCTTTCATTTTATAAGTTGATGGGTAGTGGAAAGAACCTCGGGTTTAGTAAGCTGCCAGATCTGCAGCAGTGGGGAATACTTACAGTTGGGGGTTCCGGGCTGAGGGTCGAGGGTTCTGAAGGTGAGTTGACCAGGCAATTACCTGGAAAATTTATTGCAGGTTGGCTGCGGCTTTTTGGCTGCGAATTATGGACGATCATATTAGAACCCATTGAAGGGCATGGATCCTGGGATGGCAAGGCTGTATTCGGGGAACTCCCCGGATATTCGAATTACGAAGGCCCGGTTGCAATACTAACAAGGGCTACAATACGTTTAAACAAATTAAGTTCTTTCTGGCAACATGTAGGGCCGGTTTCAGCGGCCCTTGCAAATGCACCCGGATTGATCTGTTCTATGGGCATCGGAGAAATACCGTGGATAAAACAGGCTACCTTCAGTATTTGGGAAAGCAAAGCTGCCATGAAAGCCTTTGCTTATGGTATGCAAACCCATAGATCAGTGATAAAAAAGACCCATGACCAGCACTGGTATAGTGAAGAAATGTTTGTGCGGTTTAAGATCATCGATTCTAAGGGTACTGTACGGGGAGTTAATCCGCTGGACGGAAAATCGTAGTTTTGAGTTTCGATCATGTTGCTTAAACAGCAGGCACGCTATATAATAACGTAAAAGATGAAAAATATTAAGTTAATAGAAGTCCCTTCAGAGATCGGTGCAGGTACCCGCGGTGCAAGTATGGGAATTGATGCGGTAAAAATTGCCGCGCTCGATTTTATGAGCAACTTCTTTGTACATTTTCCTTCCGAGAAGATCGAGGCAGAAAATAACCTGTTGTTCGAACCAATCAAATCGCCTTATGCAAAACGTATACAGGGTGTAGTTAATTTGTACGAGAAGATCAGCAAGGCTGTTTCCGATAGTATGAAGAATAATTTTTTCCCGGTTGTATTAAGTGGCGATCACAGCAACGCAGGCGGAACCATTGCAGGTATTAAAATGGCGAAGCCAAAAAGTAAATTAGGTGTTATCTGGATCGATGCACATGCTGATCTTCATACGCCTTATACAACGCCATCGGGCAATATGCATGGCATGCCACTCAGTACTGCTATTGCAGAAGATAACATCGAATGCAAAGTGCATGATATTGATGAACGGACATCCAAGCTCTGGGAACAACTAAAAACGATCGGGAAAATAAATCAGAAAGTATTACCCGAAGATGTCGTATTCATTTCGCTGCGGGATTTTGAAAAAGAAGAAAAATTCTTAATAGAGAAATATGGAATGAAAGTGATCACCACCAGTGACGTAAGGCGCAATGGTGCTGAGAATGTGAGCCGTAAGGTGTTGCGTTACCTGAGTGATTGCACGGATATTTATGTAAGCTTTGACGTAGACAGCCTTGATTCTGCCATCTCCAAAGGAACAGGTACACCGGTAAGCAATGGATTGAAAGAAAGAGAAGCTGAAGATCTTATCAGTAAGTTCATGCAAAGCCGGAAAATATGTTGCTTTGAAATAACGGAAGTAAACCCAACACTTGACAAAGAGAACCTGATGGCGGAGATCGCTTTTAATATTTTACAGCGCAGCGTGAATGTGCTGATGATGAACTAAACATGTTAATGATGAAAAAAATAATAATTGCCTGCCTTGTATTTATGAGCGCTCATGCCATTGCTCAAAAAACAACGTATGCCGATAGTCTGAAAAAGTTTCAAAAGAACTATGTAGAAACACATGAAGTTGTGCAGGAGCCCGACTGGAAATATTTTAGATTTTTCCCGGTGAATCCAGCTTACAGGGTCTGGACGAAGTTTGAAAAGATCAATGATACCATTGGCTTTATTATGAAGACATCCGGGAAAATAAGCAAAAAATATTTCAGATACGGCATTCTTAGTTTTTCAATTGACAACAAGCCATTACATCTGACGGTTTACCAGAGTGAACAGCTCCTGCAGAACGATCAATACAAGAATTATCTTTTTATTCCCTTCACAGATCTTACCAGTGGTGAGCAGAGTTATGCAGGTGGTAAATACATCGATATCCTGATTGACGATATAAAAGAAAATAAGGTTCTCATCGATTTTAATAAAGCCTATAATCCTTATTGTGCTTATGCTACCGGCTATAATTGCCCGATACCACCAAGGGCAAATGACTTACCTGTTGCCATCAAAGCAGGAGAAATGGATTTTGGTAAAAAACATTAATCCGGGTGCATGCAAAACTGCAATCACTTATTGATGATACAGCCGGTAAATTTTGGTTTTAACCAGGAAACCGCAGCGAATAATACTTTCCAGAGAAATACAAAAGAAAATGTTCAGCAGCAGGCATTGAAAGAATTCAATGATTTTGTTGCATTGCTAAGGGTTAATAACGTTGATGTAACCGTTATACCCGATACAACAGAACCTTTTACACCTGATTCTATTTTCCCAAACAACTGGGTATCCTTTCATGCTGATGGAACGGTATTTCTTTACCCGATGTTTGCAGAGAACCGCCGGCAGGAAAGGAAACCGCATATACTAAAATCTCTCCAGGAAAAATTTTCCATATCAACCATGATCGATCTGAGCCATCATGAAAAGGAAGGTTTGTTCCTGGAAGGGACCGGCAGTATGATATTAGACAGGGAAAATAAAATTTTATATGCCTGTATTTCGCCGAGAACTAGTTTGGCATTGTTGAAAGAATTTTGTGCGCTTACTGGTTATGCTGCTGTTAGTTTTTATTCGAAAGATATGAATACGGTGGATATCTATCATACCAATGTAATGATGTCTGTTGCAGATAAGTTTGCGGTTGTTTGCCTGGAATCTATAGCGGATAAAAAAGAAAGAGAAAAAGTCATCAACAGTTTACAGTTAACCCATAAGGAGATCATTGAAATTTCATTGCCGCAGTTGAATGCTTTTGCAGGGAATATGTTGCAGATTCGAAATATAGAAAATGAACTATTATCGATAATGTCAACGCAGGCATACAATTCTTTAGCTGCAGAACAACGCACTCAACTGGAAAAGTACAATCGTATACTTCACAGTCCACTTTACACCATTGAGCAAGCTGGTGGCGGAAGTGCACGTTGTATGATGGCTGAAGTATTCAATAAGCAAAAACTAAAATAATAAATATAAATACTGAATATCAAATGTAAAAATTAGCCGTGTTTCTTTCATCAACTTACATAAATGCTGATTTATGTTTCATGATCTTTACAAACATCCATGCTGTTATAAAACTCAATACCAGTCCTGCTGTACCTCTTAATATAAAGTCATATTTATTCAGGTCTTCTATCAATTTTAAAGAATACGCATTGTTCAATGGCAATTGAATTTTAGGCACGAAATAAACAGCCGTTACTATAAATATCCAAAGTTGGGCCGCAAAAAAGATAAAGGTGAAATACCGCGGAACAGGTTTCGGACGTAACCAGATTAATGGAATGATTAGTAAAAAAGGAAGAAATGCGGGAATTAAAAAAGTACCCATAAATCTTGCACTGCTCCCTGAAAATCTCAATGGCAACCAATCTGCATTTCCAACCGAACCCCAGAATTTATAATTAACCAAACCCTCTACATACCCTGTCCCTGCAGTATAAAAAGTTAATATAAATACGACGATAAATAACCACCTGCCAACGGGCTTTGTATCTTTTAAGTAAATATTTATTAAGAAGAATACCAGCAATACCTGGCAAGCCGCAGGAATGATTTGCAAATATAGACTGATCGGTAAAATTTGCTTTTGTAATTCCGGCGTAAACCCTCTTGAAGGAAGCTGAGCAATAACTGAACTGTAAACAAAGAAAGTTGTTGCAACAGAAACCAGTCCTGACATAACGGATGCAGAAATGCACCATCGTGGAAATTCCTTTGGAGCATTTAATAAAAAAGCTATCGAAGAAAAAACCATCAATACAGCCGGGATATAACATACGAACAACAGCTGCTGTTTAAATATTTCGAAAACAGGCTCTATATTTTCATGTACAAATGAAATGGCAGGATAGTCAACCATATAAACCATCATGGTTACACCGAAATAGTAAAAGCACAATATAAAATAGCATAGCATGAACCACAATGTACTGTTAGACCTTTGCTTAGAAAAATTGTTAGTAATCATATTGTTTTATTTAATTAACAATGAGCAGGAACCGGCACCGCTTTATTAAAAACTGCAATTGATATTATGATGAGCCATATTATATCCCAACCGATCAGCAATCTTTCTGTAAACCCCCTCAATGATACCGGGCTAAACAAAAAAACGAAGAATAACAAAAGACTTACCAACCCAAAAAAACGGGATAATATTGCTTTATCAGCCCATCTATCATTTTTTTTAAATACCGAACCCCACGCAATCATAGTTATACCAAGATTTAAAAATGCCAGTAGTGCTGCAATACCATGCAGCACAAGGCCGCTAAAAGCAGGCGGCTGGCCGGGTATATCTGTTTTAAAAATTGAAAACAGGAAAGCCCCAATACACCAAATACAAAAAGTAGCAATGCTTGTTTTAGATGCTTTTAACTGCTGCAATAATCCTGTAAGTAAACATACCTGGGCAACTGCCACAAAAAAAAACCAACAGTCATTATGCCACCGTAATTCCCCACAGCATATTCACTTACATAATTTACCATAGGGTTTTTATCTAGCCTTAAAAAATGCATCAGGATGGTAATACCTAAAAATATTAGCATGCAGCAAAGGCCTGTAAATGCTATAGACTTGTTGTATTTCATTAAATAATTATTTAAATTTTTCATCCCCTTTGTTATATTTCCTTTTTGAAAATGTATGAGCCTGTCTTATCTATTTGGCGAACTCTATTTTTTTATCAATGTCTGATTCTCTTCTTTTGTCATCACCCTTGTTCCCTGTCCACCAACAAAATACCATTTGCCATGTTCCTTTATGTAGGTCTCTGTGCGTATAACCGTAATAGACATATCACCCCCGGGCGTTGAAAACACAACATCTACTATCATATTTTTAACTGCTGCATCCCCATTGTAAACCCTCAGTATGTAAGTTCCGGGCACAGGTGTTACTGATTTAAAGGTTGCGCCTTTATCTTCAAAACCTTTTTTCCATTGTTCAAATCCATAAGAAACTTTTCCTTCAGGGCCTACAGCTATGTAATCATCGTTCAGGTAAATGGTACTGTCACCAATTGCATTTAACGCTTCAATAGCTTGCCTGTCGTCGGGATAATTTGTTGTATTGTATTTCCCAGGAGGCGGAACCTGGGCTATAACAGTTGACGTATGGAGCAGCATAATAATAAAAGCAGCAAGGAGCGTTTTAAAAATGTGTTGTTTTTGTTTCATGGAAATGTTGTTTTATAATTAATCATCCGTTAAAGTATGAAAGTAAAATTCTATTTATCAGCGTTACTATTGAGGCTGGTTTTGGTGAGTAACAGCTTTTGTGAGTGAGTGTCGGTTTTTGTATGGTAGACTTTTTTTTCCGTTCACTCAAAAGAACTGCAACTCACCAAATGCTTTAGGTAATGCAGGCTGGTTTGGTTAGTTTTAAAAACTATTTATACAATTATGCGCCACCTGATCTTTTTCCTTTTTCTAATGATGGAATGTATTTTCTCATCCAAAGCGCAGGATACAATTGTATTAAATGGCCAGCCGCAATGGAAGTCCTCCCTGGACATAGCAGATCAAAGCTTATTTTTTGAAGAAACAAGTGATACCGCACTTTCTTTCGATGAAATAAAAAAGATACCGTTTGTTCCTTTTAGTAAAAAGTTCAGGATAGAAAAATTTTCAAACCGCCCGCTTGTTATCCAATGGTTCAGGTTTACCATTAAGAATACTTCTGCAACAGATACAGTGGATCTAAGACTCGGTGTAAACGCTCATTTTTTTACACGGTTATATTACAACGATAATCTAATAGCCCGGGGAGGTATATTTCAAACCGGTTATCCCTTTTTCGACCGCTTTGGATTGCCTTTTAAGGTTTCACCGCTAACCGCCAATACTTACTGGGTACGTACCGAAGATCGAAAAGAGCAGATACTGGATGCGGGCATTACATTAGAAACTCCTTATAGTTATTTTAATGGCATGGCCAATGGAGTTAACAAAGACAGGTTTCTTTTCATGTTATTGGCAGGCATGGCTGGCTGCTTATTTTTTGTTTGCGTGTTTGCGTTATATCAATATTTTTTATATCGGGATGCCACTTTTAAATGGTATATAGCTTATGCATTTGCATCATTGATGGTTTGCCTGTTCTGGATGGATATCAGGCTTCAGATCATGCTGTTTCCTCCCCTGCTTAGAGATATCATTTTTTCCACTTTCCTTTTCATCATACCTGTGCTGTACGCGTTGTTTATTGGAAGCATGTTAAAACTTGCAGTTCATTTTAGAAAAACATGGATACTTGTTAAGGTACTTATAGCAATAGCGTTCCTGCAAATGATCACCGAATTTCTGGTAGTAAGAACAGGAAGGTTTATCTTAAACCCCGATTACTATGGTTACTTTTTATCGATGGGTCCGGTGATCATACTTCACCTGTCATTAATCGTAGTTACTATCAAAAGCAAAGACCCTGTAAAATGGTTTTTATTTTCCGGATTACTAAGTATGCTCATACTGTGGTGCCTGCCGATAACAGGTATTTTTGGCCTCGTACCTTATAAGAATGATGAATTATTTTTAATACTCATTTTTATACCTGTTTACCTGATACTGGGTATAACCATCGAAGCAATCTGTTTTTCTTTTGCCCTCTCCTACCGCAGCAAATTAATATTGGTAGAAAAAAATAACATGCAGGAATTACACAGACTTCAGCTGGAAGCAGCCCTTGAAAAACGAACGCTCGAATTAATGGAGCAAAGTAACCTGGTAGAATCACAAAAGCTAAAACAAATTCATGCTGAATTTGATCAAAAGATTGCGGAAACAGAGATGATGGCATTGCGATCGCAAATGAACCCCCATTTTATCTTCAATTGTTTAAACTCTATTAAACTATACACCACGCAAAATAAAAATGAAGCTGCTGCTGATTATCTCACCAAGTTTTCCAGGCTCATACGAATGGCTTTGGAAAACTCCCGCAGCGAAAGGATAACACTCACTACCGAACTGGAAGCGCTTGAATTATATATCCAGATGGAAGCGATGCGCTTTAAAGACAAACTCAAATACGAGCTAACTGTAGATAAAAAAGTGGATAGTTATTTTATTGAGATACCACCGTTACTTATTCAGCCCTATGTGGAGAATGCCATCTGGCATGGGCTTATGCACAAGGATGAAGGCGGGTATGTGCATGTAGCTGTATCGGTGCTTCCGGATGAACACACACTTATCATAACCGTAAAGGACAATGGTGTAGGCAGAAAAAGATCTGCCGAGTTGAGACGCAAATCGTCTGCAGAAC
Source organism: Chitinophagales bacterium (assembly GCA_038207305.1). Taxonomy (GTDB): domain Bacteria; phylum Bacteroidota; class Bacteroidia; order Chitinophagales; family Chitinophagaceae; genus Ferruginibacter. The sequence goes on along the minus strand of JBBQZY010000008.1, from coordinate 37,039 downwards.
ATACTTCTTATGGTACAAAACTTACTTCGGAAAGATTGGAATTAATAAACCAATTATACAAAACGGGGGCAAATGCAATTACTGAAGATATTTTAGATAATAGGGGGATGGTTGCCGGTACATTCGTAACTATTAAAATTCCATTTGAATGACAAAGATCAGAACTGTTATTATAGATGATGAACCGGATTGTATCAACCTGTTGAAGTTTGAGCTTAATCAGCACTGCCCGCAGACAGAGATCGTGGGAACTTTTAACAGCAGTGTGAAGGCGCTTAATGAAATAGAACTACTTAACCCGAAATTAGTTTTTTTAGATATTGAAATGCCTGTGATGAATGCATTTGAACTAATCGAAAAATTAATGCCTGTTGATTTTAACGTCATTTTTGTAACAGCCTACAACCAGTTTGCCTTAAAAGCATTCAGGTTTAATGCCCTTGATTATTTATTAAAACCATTTGATATTAATGAGTTGATAGAAGCTGTTGCAAAAGCATCCAAAAATCAGCAACCTTCCACCAACCAGCTACATGCACTGCAACGTGAGTTAAAAGGTGAGCCAATCTCTAAAATAGCCATACCGGGGCAAAATGGTGTTTCATTTATTGAGATCAATGAAATTTTATATGCCGAAGCCAGCAACAATTACACAAAACTTATTTTATTGAACAAACAACAACATATCATTTCAAAAACCTTAAAGGATGTACAGGATGTGCTGGAAGAAAGAAATTTCTTGAGGGTTCACAGGCAATACATCATCAACTTAAATCATATAAAACAATTTTTCAGAGGGGATAATATGTATGTGGTAATGAACAATGGCGAGAATATTCCAGTGGCCAGGAGCCAGAAAGACAAACTTGTACAACGGTTTGGATGGCTTTAAAAAAATAACAAACCAGGACATTACCAGGGTTCATTATAAATATCGGGTAAAAAGTTTTTTATAACCCTACCATTTCTTTTTTCCTGCGCATGTTTTCAAGTGAAGGATCCAATTCGATAGCTTTGTCGCACATTTGCTGCCCACGGTCCTTCTGACCTTTCTTCTGAAAACAAAGTCCGGCCTGGTACAGTGCCTTTCCATCTTTTGCATCGATCTCCATTAATTTCTGGCAATAATTAAGTGCTTTGTCGTATTGCTTCTGTGTGAAAAATATTTCGGCCATATCGCGGAGGATATCTTTATTGGCCGGTTTTTTTTCCCACAGTGCATAAAGCAACCCTTCTCCTGTTTCATACTCGCCACTATACAGGGATGCATACCCTAAGTTTTCTTTAAAATCGCTCGACTGTACATAACCATGTGATGCGGCATTCTTAAAACTGATCAGTGCATTTTTATAGTCGCTGAGGTTATAATATAAAAGCCCCTGTTCATACATCCATGCGTTCTTTGTATCGTCCAGCTTCACCGCTTTTTCATAAAAAGGAACAGCTTTGTTGTACGCTTCCATATCCAGGTAATTCCGGCCCATGGTGTAGGTCGCTTCGGCATCTGCAGGATTTTTATCCAATGCAGCTTTCAGGTTCTTTTCAGCTTTTACGTAATCTTCGGTTTGATAATAACATAAGCCAAGTATCCGTGGCCCGTTCTCGCAGTCGGGGCATTTTTGTGCAAACTCAATAGCATTTGAATATTGATGATAACTGTAAAACAATTCCATCAACTCCCTGATAGCGGATTTATTAGATGGATCTAGTGAATACACTTTTTCAAAATTCACTTTCGCTTCATTGGTCCTTCGCATCTCCAGTTGAGTATAGCCGTTCTGCAAAAATGCATCCGTGTTTTTGGGGTCAAATTGTATGGCCTTATCGAAATATTGCGAAGCCAGCAAGTAACGTTTTGCAGCTTTTTCATCCATCGCTTTTTTGAAGAAGACCCGGGAACTATCCGGATTTTGCGTATACGCCGTAGCAGTAACGGCACAAATGATTGTGGTTAAGAGGATTTTCATGGTGTTTCAGGCGCAATTTTTATTCCAATTACCGGAATATTACGGCTGATAACGCTGGAACTGCAATATTTATTTCGTAGATCTTCTTTTTTTTGTCAATTGCTGTGATTGTAAGGGGAACATTAACCAATTCGCCATTACCCCAGTAGGCAATATCGTTGCTGTTAAACACTTCTTTCCAACTGGTTTTACCCTTCAATTGAATTTTCCATTCCTTATAACTTGTTTTAGAAACATTTAATACAATTACCATATCATGAGCCCTGGCCTTGCCCTTTCTTTTATAAGCAATAATACCTTCATTCCTGTGTTCGAGTGCCACCCATTCGAAACCCTGTGGGTCAAATTGGTATTCATACAATGCAGGATTGTTCCTGTATAAATGATTGAGGGCCTTTACACATTCCTGCATGTTGTTATGTGCTGGGTATTGCAGCAGTTCCCAATCTAACTCTGATTTATAATTCCATTCGCTGGTTTGTCCGAATTCATTTCCCATGAAAAGTAATTTGGCACCCGGGTGTGTGTACATATAACTGTAAAGCAACCGAAGGTTTGCAAACTTCTCCCATTCATCGCCGGGCATTTTGTAAAGCATCGGGCTTTTTCCATGCACAACTTCATCATGGCTAATGGGCAGCATAAATTTTTCATCATAAAAATACATCATGCTGAAGGAAAACTTATCCTGCGCATGTATCCTGTCTTCAGGTTTGATCTTAAAATATCTAAATGTATCGTGCATCCAGCCCATCATCCATTTCATGCCAAAACCAAATCCTCCTTGTGCAGTCGGCAACGTAATACCCGGCCAGTCGGATGCTTCCTCAGCAATTGTTTGTGTATCGGGGAAATCGCGGTACAATACATTGTTCATCTCTTTTAGAAAATCAATGGCTTCAATATTTTCATTACCACCGTATTCATTGGGTTCCCATTCACCTTCTTTCCTTGAAAAATCAAGGCGGATAATTGAATTCACGGCATCCACCCTTATTCCATCAGCATGATATTTATTGAGCCAGAAATGAGCACTGCTGATGAGAAAGGAACGCACTTCTCCCCTTTTATAATTGAATATATAACTGTTCCAGTCTGGATGAAAACCCTTGCGCATATCCTCGTATTCGTAAGTATAAGCCCCATCAAATACATGAAGCCCATGTGCATCATGCGGAAAATGTGAAGGCACCCAATCGAGTATAACACCGATTCCATTCACATGCATGCTGTCAACTAAGTGCATGAATGCTTCGGGTGTACCAAAACGTGAGGTTGCTGCAAAATAACCAGTACCCTGGTAACCCCAGCTGCCGTCGTAAGGATGTTCCATAACGGGCATGAATTCAACATGGGTAAATCCCATTGCTTTTACGTACGGCACAAGGCGTTCTGCAATTTCAGTATAGCTGTTGTAAAGGTCTTCGCGGTTCTTCTCGGGCCGCATCCAACTGGCCAGGTGCACTTCGTAAACACTCCACGGTGCCTGCAGTGAATTGTGTTGCTTTCGGCTGGCCATCCAGTCTCCATCATGCCAGAACTTATCAAATTGCCAGGTAATGGAAGCCGTGCCTGGCCTGAATTCTGCATAACGGGCAAATGGATCAGCCTTGTCTGTTTCAAAATCACCCGGCGCTGAAATATGATATTTATACAATGTTCCTTTGGGCAGCCGCGGCAAAAAGCCTTCCCAGATACCTGATTTATCTAGTCTTGGGAATAAGGGGTGCAATTGCTTTTTCCAGCCATTGAATTCCCCCACCACCGAAACGGCGGTTGCATGGGGAGCCCATACCGCGAAATAGAAACCATCAGTATCGAGTAACCGTAAAAAATGGCTGCCGAATTTTTCATACGCATCGTAAAACTTACCGGCTGCAAAATGAGCTATATCGTCTTCAGTAAAGAATGAATAATTCCAAACATGTTTGCTGCTATCAATGAAGTGATCGTCTTCGTATGCCATCTATCAAGTTTTTCGGGTAGTTAATAGAAAACTCATTTAACGTAAATTTAAGAATAGTTAGGTTGCATTCACGAATTAATTGGTACAACTTTAATTTGATTAAACTGTTACCCTAAAAAACTAACTGAATGCTTAAAAGAACATTCCTTTTGCTGGTCTGCATCTCATATTACCAATTCCTGTTTTCGCAGTCCATTGAAATTTCAGGAAAGATCGAGGATACCACCGCAAGAGCAAATGTGCGTAATGCAGTTGTAGCTTTGTTATCAACACCTGATTCCGTTCTTGAGAAATTTATCAGAACGGATGCCTCTGGTAATTTCTCCTTTAAGGATGTAAAGAAAGGGCTTCATATATTGATGGTGATGCATCCCCAGTTTGCAGATTATGTAGATAATATTGACATTGAAGGCACCAATATCTCTGTTGGCACAATTGCAGTAACACCCAAGAGTAAATTACTGGAAGCGGTTATCATTAAAAGCGGAAGTCCTATCCGTATCAAGGGAGACACCACAGTCTATACCGCAGATAGTTTTAAAGTAAGTGCTAACGCCAATGTAGAGGAGTTGCTCAAAAAATTACCTGGTATACAGGTGGATAAGAACGGGCAAATAAAAGCCATGGGAGAAACAGTAGAAAAAGTATTGGTAGATGGAGAAGAATTTTTCGGTGATGATCCCGGTATGGCCGTAAAGAACCTTCGGGCTGATGCAGTTAAAGAAGTGCAGGTATTTGACAAAAAAAGCGACCAGGCTGAATTCACCGGCATTGATGATGGTAATACGAAAAAGACGATCAATTTAAAATTAAAGGAAAATAAGAAAACAGGATACTTTGGTAAGATCAGTCTTTCAGGTGGATTGCAAAAAGACATCGACCACCGGTATAATAATAATATTTTATTCAGCACATTTAAGGGTAAAAGAAAATTATCTGCTTTTGTATTGAATGGCAACACCGGGCAGGACGGACTGAGTTGGCAGGACAATGAGAAATATGGCGGAGAGTCAGATAACTATAGCATGAACATGGATGAAGATGGCGGGGTAAATTTTAATTATCGTGGTGGTGGCTCTGATGATGAACCACAGGTGAATACAGAAAATGGTTATATCAAAAATGTAAATGCAGGCCTGCAATACAGCAACAAATGGAACGATAAGACATCGGTAAATTTTTCGCCTAAATATAATAGCCAGGTATATACAAATAATAAAACCAATTTTACTCAAACGCAATTATTCGACAGCCTTGCAAATAAGTATGTGCTATTAAATGAAAATGCGAACGGCCAAACAAATGTAAACAGGTATAATGTAAAGTTCCGCGGTATCTATGATGTAAAGATAGATTCCATGAATACCCTTAAGTTCACCGCCAATGCAAATTTTTATCATACAGAAAGCAGCGAGACAAGGAATGCAGTTACGACCGATGATGAATCAGGTATGTTAAAAAATACCAGCAAAAGAAATTCCAACACAAAGAGCGATAAAACAGCCTTGGCTGCTAACCTCATCTTTAAACACAAATTCAGGAAAGCAAGACGCACACTTTCTATAACAGCTGATTGGAACAGCCTTGCCAATACGGGCAAGGGTTATTTGAAATCCTATAACGAATCCTTTGATCCAACAAACCTGTTTGTGAAGGACCTTGATCAACTGAAAGACAATGATAAAGCAACACAGAAGTTATTGGCAAGCGTTGTTTATACAGAGCCACTGGCTAAAAAATATTCAATGGAGATCGGGTATGAATTATCATATACTACCGGTAGAAACAACCAGGTAACGTATAGCTACACGCCTGCTACCGGTAAATACGATGCCCAGGTTGATTCGCTTACCAATGATTTTGACCAGGCTATTACAATCAATAAACCTTCTGTCAAATTCAACTTTGCCAATAAGAAACTGAAGGTGAATATAGGCTCAGGTTTTGGGTTAACACATTTCAACCTGGTTGATAATTCTTTCAATAAAGATTATATCCGCAATTACACAAATTTCTTTCCGGCTGCAAACTTCAACTACACTTATAAAAACAACCATAATTTAAGGTTTAATTACAATGGGTATACAACGCAGCCTACGATCGACCAATTACAACCGCTTGGCAACAACAGCGATTATTTCAACCAATTCATCGGAAACCCGGATTTAAAGCCTTCATTCACAAACTCCTTTAATATAGGGCATAACACTTATAATTTTATCAAAGACGTATTTGTGTACCAGGGTATTAATTTCACACAAACCAGCAATGCCATAACTTATAACCGCATCATCGACGCAGGTACCGGTAAAACAACTTCCCAACCAATTAATACCAATGGGAATTTCAATGCAAATGTTTATGTTGGTGGAGGTGGTAAAATAAAGAAATTGGATATAAGGATCTACATGAATCCAAATTTTGGTTATTCAAAATTTGCTGATGTCATCAACAACAGGATCAGCTATACACACAATATTAATAGCGGGCTATCTGTGTACCTTTCTAAAGCAAAAGATAAAAAATACGATTTTTCTTTGGGCAATGAATTTACTTATAACAGCAATAAAACATCTCAAAAAAATTCATCAGATCATTTTTATGTAAACAGGCTTACGGCTGATGCAACCGTATATATTCGCAAAACATGGTCGATCAATTCTGATTACCAGTTTACCGCACGCCAGAAAACAGCACAATTCAGTACGAACCTGACCAACCATCTCTGGAATGCACGTTTACAAAAAACATTTAAGAATAATGAGTTTACGGCATTTATTAAAGTAAGGGATATTCTCAACCAGAATATCGGGATAGAAAGATCTTTCAATGGTAATACCTTATCAGAAGAAAGGAATGATCGACTGAAAAGGTACTGGCTGCTTGGCTTTACCTGGGATTTTAAAAACAAAGGATCTAAAACAAAATAATGTTCACCTGCTGATAAATAAAAAAATGAAACTTAAAATATATCTATTTTTTCTCCTGGCGTTCTTTTCTGCGCATCGAATGAGCGCACAGCTTTTTATTGATAAAGCCGGGATTGAATATGAAATGAAAGTAAATATTCAAAAAACAATGGGCACTAATTCATTTTCAGAAATGATGAAAGAAAATATGCCGCAATTTAAAACCGGGTATTTCCAGTTCACATTTGCTGATAATAAAAGCGTTTATAAATTCGACCATTGGGGCGATAAGAAAGTTCCTGAATGGTTCAGAAGAAATGACGAAGAAAACGTCTGGTATTTTGATCACAACAGTGGTAAGTTCACTATGCAAAAAATGGTTTTTGGTTCCGCTTTTAATGTGGAAGATTCTATCCCGGCGATACAATGGAGGTTCACCAATGAAAACCGCATGATAGCCGGCTTTAATTGCCGTAAAGCTGTTGGCAAGATCATGGACAGCGTCTATGTATTTGCTTTTTATACTGATGAGATCACCATCTCCGGCGGCCCCTGTTCTATCAATGGATTGCCGGGTATGATACTGGGCCTTACCATTCCACGAATGTATGCTTCCTGGATCGCAACAAAAGTGATGTTAAATAATGTAAACGTAAGTATTATCAAACCGGTTATTGCAAAGAAGTATTATACGAATGCAACATTTAAAACAATATTAAAGGACCGCACAAAAGAATGGGTAAGTGAAGATGATCCTGATTCCCGGAAATGGATAGAGCAGTTGTATTGGAATACACTGTTGTAAATATCGAACAAGGAACGAGGAATGTTCGAAAATACTTGTTCCTTGTTCGATCGGTCATATAGTAAACCCATCCGGTACGACTGCACCTTTTTTGATCACAACAATACCATCTTTGATGGCATACAAAGCATGATCCTGGTCTGTTAAATGAGGCCCGCCTTTGATGTTCACGTTGTTGCCGATACGGCAATCCTTGTCAACGATCACGTTGGTAAAATTACAGTTATCTCCTATTCCCAGCCTTGGAATTCCTTTTCCATAATTATAAGCGATCTCTTCAATGGTTTCATAAAAATCATTGCCCATGATATAAGAGCTGGTGATATTACTGCCCAGGCCGATACGGCTGCGGATACCAATTACACTGTTGATCAATGTTGCAGCATGAATGATACAACCTTCGGCCATGATCGTTTGCTGCATCGTAGTACCGCTGATCTTTGCAGGTGGAAGCATACGTGCTCTTGAATAAACCATTTTTTTATTGTCAAATAAATTGAATGGTGGCAGGTCGAGCGTAAGTGATAAGTTGGCTTCAAAAAACGAATATATATTCCCGATATCTGTCCAATATCCATCATACTGGTAACTCACCACTTTATGTTTATCGATTGCATCGGGTATGATCTCTTTTCCAAAGTCTGTTGCATCTTTTTTCTCCTTCTCTAAAAGATCGAACAAAAGGTTCCGGTTGAAAATATAAATACCCATGGAAGCCAGGTAATCCCTTCCCTGCTGTTTCATTTCATCACCGGTATTGCTCGTCCACTCGGGCAATAATTCTTTGGCCGGCTTTTCTATAAAAGAATGAATGCAATTAGCATTGTCAACCTTCAGAATACCAAATTCTGTTGCTTCCCTTTCCGCTACTGGAATTGTTGCAATTGAAATAGACGCACCAGAATTTACATGGTTGTCAATCATTTCGCCAAAATCCATTTGATAAAGTTGATCACCGCTTAATATCAGCACATACTCAAAATCATTTTTATCAATATGCTTCAGCGATTGTCGCACAGCATCTGCAGTTCCCTGGAACCATCCCGGGCTATCAGGCGTTTGTTCGGCAGCAAGTATATCTACAAACCCACTGCTGAAACCGCTGAACTGATACGTGTTTTTGATGTGCTTATTAAGCGATGCCGAGTTGTATTGCGTTAATACGAACATGCGGTTAATATTGCTGTTGATGCAATTAGAAATTGGGATATCCACCAAACGGTATTTACCTGCAATGGGTACTGCTGGCTTACTCCTGGTGGCTGTGAGTGGGTACAACCGGCTTCCGGCCCCACCTCCCAATATTACTGCTACTACTTGTTTGCTGATCATATCTAAGGTTTTTTCTGGTTTACAATTGAATTATACAGGTCAATATATTTTTGTGCGCTCGATTCCCAGCTGTTATTTATCTGCATCATGCGCTTTCTCATTTCATCGAGTTTCTTTTTGTCATCATACAATTCGGTTGCCCGGTGAATAGAATAAACAATATCATCTACAGTAGCATGATTAAAACAGATTCCATAGCCGCCTTTATCTCCAAAATCGATCACCGTATCCCTCAGTCCACCGGTTCGGCGTACAACCGGAACAGTACCGTATCGCATGGAGTATAGTTGGTTCAAACCACATGGCTCTACCCTGCTTGGCATTAAAATAAAATCTGCGCCTGCATACATCAGGTGACTTAATTTTTCATTGTAATCGATCTGTGTGTTATAATAACCGGCGAAATTGTTTTGCAATGATGTTAATGCCCGCTCAACGGAAGGATCGCCGCTCCCCAGTATAAGACAACTAAACTTACGGCTCAAATGCTGGAAGGCACTTGCAATTGCTTCAGGCAACAGGTCAGCAGCCTTCTCCTGCACAAGCCTTCCTATAAAAATCACAAGCGGATAATTCTCGTCGAAATCAAATTGATCACAAAGGGCTTTTTTGTTCAACCTTTTGCCTTCCTTAAGATCCTTTACACTATAATTATCGAGTATATATGTATCTTTTGCGGGATCCCATACGCTGTAATCAATTCCATTGATAATGCCACTGCATTTACCCATTTCATAATTAAACAGGCTTTCCAGTCCGTTGGCGTCTCCCATTAATTCCTGCATATAACCCGGGCTAACTGTATTTACTTTATCGGCACACTTAATACCGCATGCAAGTGGGTTAATGGTATTGCTCCAATCGAGCAATCCCCATTTCCATGTATCCCATGCCGGTATGTAGGATACTTTGTCCCAGCCCATCCATCCCTGGTATTGAGCATTGTGTATGGTAAGTATCGTTGCAATGCCTGCCAGGTGCCGGTACGCAAAACAATGGCGCATCATGAAAGGTATCAATCCTGCATGATGGTCATGAACATTCACAACATCCGGCTGGTGCTCCCACCTGCTCAACCATTCCATTACAGCTATTTGAAAAGCGGTGAATCTTTCCGTATCATCGTCATAACTATAAATCTTTTCCCGATCGAGCAGGCCGTTTATATCAACACAGTAAAGATCGAAACCAAGCTTATTCGTTTTTTCTTTGATGATCGTAAAATCGAAGTTAAAACTGCCCATGGAAAAATTGCCTTTGTGTACTGTTTCCCATTCGTTGCTGTACAGGAATTTTGTGCGATGCATGGGCATTACCACTTTTGCAATATGGCCCAGTTCGTTCTGGTATTTGGGCAATGCACCCACAACATCGGCAAGGCCACCGGCTTTGGCCATGGGATAACACTCGGCACTCACATGTAAGATTTCCATCCTGGTGATTTAAAATTTATCCAATTTAAGAAGGTTATTGATAACCGCAAGCAATCAAAACAATTTAAAAGGATCTGAGCAGATTAATAATTGTAAGTAATTTAAAAAAGTAATTTTTATTCTCATAAAAATTCTTGTTATTTTCAACATTCAAACGAACGACTATTATGCCTACAGAACAAGAAATTAAACCAGGAAATTCACAACCTGCGGCAATACCCACAAATTATGGTGCGTTGGGCACATTGGTGACTGTATTTTTCTTTTGGGGGTTTATTGCTGCCGGTAACAGCGTTTTCATTCCCTTTTGTAAACATTATTTTCATTTGGACCAGTTCCAGAGCCAGTTGATCGATTTTGCCTTTTACACCGCATATTATATTGGTGCATTGGGGCTTTTCGCATATGGTGCTTTTGGAGGTAAGGATTTGGTTGGTAAGTGGGGTTTCAAAAAGAGTATTGTTTATGGATTACTTTTTTCAGCGTTAGGAGCAGCAGCGATGATCGTTGCCGTTAATGCGAACGCATTTGCAGGTATGCTTGTAGGTTTATTTATCGTTGCGCTGGGCTTCTCTTTACAACAAACAGCTGCACAACCTTTTGCCATTGCACTTGGAGATCCTAAAACAGGAACCAGTCGTGTTAACCTCGGTGGTGGTATCAATTCTTTCGGAACAACCATTGGACCTATTGTTGTGGCCATTGCACTGTTCGGCTCTACCGCAGCAATTACAGATGAACAAATTGCGGCACTTAGTCTTGGAAAAGTGATCGTTTTATATACTTGTGTAGGTGGATTGTTCATTGCAGCAGCCGCGTTGTTTTATTTTTCCAAAAAAGTACCGGCGGGTATCATGATCGAAAAAACAGAAAAAGCTAACAAGGCTTTGAATAGTTTATTAATCATGACTGGGCTGCTTATCATTATGTTTGTTCCTGTGTTCAGCAGTTACAAAACAGATCTTACAAATGCTTCCGATTTTGAAAGACATGCGATGGAAGCCTACAGGCTAAGATGGTTGCTGGGTGCAATGGGCATTGTAGTTTTTGGATTACTTGTTGCAAACATGCGTGCAAAGAAAAAACCGGAAGGCTGGGGCGCAATGAAATATCCGCAGTTAGTGTTGGGCATGCTCGCCATATTTGTATATGTGGGTGTTGAAGTTGCCATCGGAAGTAATTTAAGTGAATTGATGAAGCAAAAAAGTTTCGGAGGTTTTCAATCATCAGAAGCGGCTCCTTATATCTCTATGTACTGGGGTAGTTTGATGATCGGCCGATGGGCTGGTGCAGTTTCTGCATTCAATTTTTCAAAAAATACCAGGTTGCTGTTACAGATCATTGTTCCGTTGATCGCATTTGGTATCATCATCGGCGTTAATACGGTAGCCAAGTACGATATGAAACCATTGTATTATTATGTCGTTTGTGTTATTATTCAGATCGCTGCGTTTTATTTCAGCAACAACAAGCCTGCCCGCACATTGATGATCTTCGGATTACTTGGCGTGCTGGCCATGATCATCGGCACACAAACAAATGGTATTGTTGCAACTTATGCATTTTTAAGTGGTGGCTTATTCTGTTCTATCATGTGGCCTTCAATTTTCGCTTTATCTATTGCAGGTTTGGGCAAATACACCACACAAGGTTCTGCCTTCCTTATCATGATGATTTTAGGGGGTGGTATCATTCCGCCTATACAGGGTAAACTGGCTGATGTGATTGGTATTCACCAGTCGTATTGGGTACCGGTTATATGTTTTGGGTATCTTGCATTTTTTGCCATAGCGGTAAAAGGAATACTGAAAAACCAGGGAATTGACTATGATTCCACTGACAATGCAGTTGGCCATTAATTATTCATATTTATTTTAACAGAAAGATGAAAGATAAATTTGCAGTTGGGATAGACATAGGCGGTACCACCACCAAATTTGGTATTGTAACAAGTAAAGGCGAAATCCTGGAGCAGGATCGCATACCCAGTAATGCGCATGATACCGTAGAAGAGTTCATCGACGACCTGTATGAAAAATTAATGCCGATGATCGGGCGCAATGGCGGTGTGAAAAACTTTATTGGTATTGGTATGGGTGCCCCCAACGGAAATATTTATTCCGGTACGATCGAATATGCACCTAACCTCAGGTGGAAAGGTATCATCCCGATTGCTGCATTGATAAATAAAAAATTCGGACTTAAAACTAAACTAACCAACGACGCCAATGCTGCGGCAGTGGGCGAAATGAAATATGGTGCTTGTAAAGGCATGAAACATTTTATCACCATGACACTGGGAACAGGTGTTGGAAGCGGCATTGTTATAGATGGAAAGATCGTTGTTGGACATGATGGCTTTGCAGGTGAACTGGGGCACACGATTATCAGGCCGGGCGGAAGAAAGCATAAAAGCACAGGAATGCATGGCAGCCTGGAAGCCTATGCCTCAGCTACCGGTGTTCGTGAAACGGCCATTGAAATGCTAACAATTCACCCTGAAGAACCAAGCCTCCTGCGTAATTACAGCATCAATGAACTTACCAGTGAATCTGTTTACGAATGCGCCATGCAGGGCGATAATATTGCCAATAATATTTTTGAATTCACAGGACAAATATTGGGAGAATCACTTGCAAATTTTATCATGTTCTCCTCGCCTGCTGCGATTGTATTGTTCGGCGGACTTACCAAGGCTGGTAACCTTTTGCTGAATCCAACACGTACACACATGGAAGCAAACCTGCTGCCCATTTTCAAGAATAAAGTAAAACTGATCTTTAGTGAACTAAAAGAATCAGATGCTGCGATATTGGGTGCAAGTGCATTGATCTGGGATTGAGGAAAGTGAATGTAATGTAAAAATGAAAGGCTACCTATTTTTTAGGCAGCCTTTTTTAGTATCGTAAATTATGACTTTTATTGTGCTTTTTCCTGCATCCACTTGTTCCTTCCCCAACCTTGTATCACATGCTTTTCACTGTGGTACGAAGAACGAACCAACGGCCCGCTTTCAACATAATCTAAGCCAAGCCCGTAACCAATTTCACGGTATTCTGCAAATTCATCCGGGTGGATGAACCTGTTGACCGGCAAGTGATTTTTTGTTGGCTGAAGGTACTGGCCGATCGTAACTACGTCTACGCCGCTGCCAGCAAGATCTCTCAATGTCTGTACTACCTCTTCTTTCGCTTCGCCTAAACCGAGCATGATACCGCTCTTTGTGCGCATACCACCTTTCTTTAATATTTTCAATGTTTCCATACTCTGCCAATATTTGGCCTGTATGCGAACCTGTTTGGTAAGGCGTTCTGTTGTTTCAATATTATGGCTCACCACTTCCGGCGCCGCATCAATAATACGCTCTATATTCTCGTGCTGTGCTTTAAAATCGGGTATCAGGGTTTCAAGCGTGGTTTCAGGATTCAATGCCTTTACTGCCCTGATCGTATTTTGCCAGATAATACTTCCGCCGTCTTTCAATTCATCCCTGTCAACAGAAGTGATCACTGCATGCTTCACTTTCATCAGGTGAATGGCTTCTGCCACTCTTTGTGGTTCATCCCAATCAACTTCTTCAGGCCTGCCTGTGGCAACTGCACAAAAGCCACAGCTTCTTGTACATATATTACCAAGTATCATAAAAGTTGCTGTACCTGCACCCCAGCATTCGCCCATATTCGGACAATTGCCGCTTTCGCAGATCGTATGTAATTTATGCTGGTCAACAAGGTTTCTTACATGCTTGTATTCTTCGCCAATCGGAAGTTTTACACGGAGCCAGTCGGGCTTTTTCTGCTTCTGTTCTATAATTCCTGTTTCACAAGCCATTAAATGTGGATTTGAATTGCAAAGATAGGGAGATGTGGAGATTTGGAAACAAGCTACAAGATACCATATACCAGGTAGCTGGCTCAAGCGTTATACAATTATAATGAATCATGTTTCCGGGATCGGCTATTATTTCCTCCTTCCAAACATTACGGATACATATGCAGAAAAGAAAAATTGTTTCTGTTTGATCTCGATCATTTGTGGAATCTTCTTGGTATAAAATTCACCGGCTAGGCCAACTTCTATGGCAGAAACCAACTCATTGAATTTACCATAATCGAAACGCACAGCAGGTTTTAGATATAATCCCGGTGTTACACTAAGGTATTTCCAGCCGGCGCCCAGCCCCGGACCGCCAACGTACGTCTGTTGGTTTAAAAAATAAGTATCACGATCTGGCGAATCATATCTTACATAGGGCCTGTCAGTAACTTTATCAACCTGTATCAGATAAGGGCGCAATAGGCCAGCAATCAATCCTCCTCCTATATTACCGGTTATACTCACGCCATTCTTGTTGCCTTTATTGCCCAACAGAAATTGTTCCTGCACGCCAATTTTTACCGGATAAAAGAAATTGATCTTGCCATAAATGATCGGCGCCGTTGTTGAATATTTATATTGCCTTTTTTCGGCTCTTTGATCTTTGCGCTCGGCAATATCCAGTTGAAATAATAATCCTTTTTTTACAGACCTTGCTCGTCCTATCTCAAAAAAACCGCCGTAACCATCGGTAGTTAGTTTTACACCAAAAGCGGTATGTTTTCTATATTTTATTACGCCTTCTTCTTCCTGTCTGGCAATTTCATTGATGCGCTGGCGCCGCATTTCCTTTCTTGTTTTTTTTGCAGATTCCTGTGCAAGCACAGGCAGGAACATACAGGCAGTAAGGGCAATTAAAAATAATTTCTTCATGTATACTGTTTACTTGAGTAAATTTATGCAAAAATTCCTGATCTGCTATAAGTTAGATTCAAATATAAACGGAACTGCTGCACAGGAAGGTTTTAATCTATAAAAAATAAAATATGACTGCTGCTATCATTTATAAAGGCGATCTGCGTTGCGAATGTACCCACGTTCAGAGCGGAACCATCCTTGAAACAGATGCTCCAACCGACAACCGGGGTAAGGGCGAACGTTTCAGTCCGACCGACACGGTTTGCGTAGGCCTCGGAACCTGCATCATTACCACTATCGG
This sequence comes from Chitinophagales bacterium, assembly GCA_038207305.1. Taxonomy (GTDB): domain Bacteria; phylum Bacteroidota; class Bacteroidia; order Chitinophagales; family Chitinophagaceae; genus Ferruginibacter. The sequence continues at coordinate 21,592 of JBBQZY010000008.1, read as the reverse complement.
TATCAGGGCAAATGATATGAATGTTGACCTGTCTGATACCATGCTTTCGGTAACAAAGCACATGCTCAGCGACCCAAGGCGTATCGGCAGGATAGAGGTTTCTATACAGTTTCCTGCAAGGCTTGGGCTATCTGAAAAAGACCGGGTTATTTTCCAGAAGATAGGCGATAACTGCCCGGTAATGAAAAGCCTGCACCCGGATATCAAAGTAGAAGTGGAGTATAAGTGGTGAGATATTGAACACTGGATACCTATGTAGACTGAAACTTATTTCCCTTTCAGTATCTTGTTCCCGATCGTACATTGCAAACAACGCTTTTGATCGCAGTATTTGTTCTTTAGCCAAATCAATGCCTGAGAATCGGCTGCCGATCTATTTTGAATATTCAATTTCCGGAAGCCTTCCGTTATACTATTCTTTTCTGAAGGAATTTGTTCCATCCAGTTCATGGCTTTGTTTTTATATTCTTCGTTGCTGTTAAAATAACCATAAGCATATAAAACCGGTACTACCGTGTTCACCAGGATACTGTTGATCATTTGCTTACCCAATGTTTTCTTTTTGAAAGCTGTTAATTCATCAAATACATAATGGTAATGCCAGTAATCATTCGCAGTTAATTCAAATTTCTTTGATGCTTCCTGAACACCTGTTGCTTCTTTCATTTGAACAAATAAATGTTCACTGTTATGAAGCAATGAAGCAAGTTGGGCAAGCCTGATAGTCGGGAAATTTGCAGGGCGCATCCGCAGGAAATAAAGGGGCGCATGAACTTTTTTCAATTTGTATTTTTGTTGCAGGAAACGATATTCTTTTTGTAACATAGATGGATAATCTTCTTCGAATGCTTTATCCAGTAGGCCTGCCTGTCCCAGCAATAATGCTTCCAGTTGTATTAATTGCGATTTATGTTTTGCTAATAAATTAAACGGAATGCTTTGTGCGATCTTTTCAAATGATTCACTGTTTATTTTAATACCGAAATTCCGGGACAGCAGCCACCAGAATACTTCTTCCCAATTCATATTACTTTGTTGCAGTAATTGCTGAATGTTGATCGCTTTATCCTGCAGTTTTTCAACCAACAATCTTTCTTTCCAGGCAGTCATGTTCACGTGCTCAATTTGACTTATCTGATCTTCGCATGCAATAAATCCTGCTTCCTGCATTAGTCCCTCATATTTATTCAGTAAAATTTTGGGAACGATATTTTTTAATTCAAGCGTGGGGAAAGAAAGTTTAAGATCTGCGTCATTATTCCATACTACATGTAGTATGACATTGTTGTAATTTTTATCCTGGCTATGTTTGTGTTCGTTCCATTCCGAAGTATTGATATGTATCTCCACGCTTCCGGCCCAAATCGTTCCTGCTATTTTTATTTTTGCATTTAAAAAATCGGGCCCCTGGTTGGTATTGTTGTTACCGGGATGGATCACCTCCAAACCCTGTGCATCGGCTGTTTGCAGGAGGCTTTTATTGAAATATTGAAATTGCCAGATGTATTGCAATAGCCGCTCAGTCATGGGAAACTGTTAAGTGTTTTTTGTCAGATTTGAAAATACGCAGGAGTTCAAAAAATCAGAGAAGAAAAACACCGGTAATCAGCTGTTTTTTAGCAGAAAAATCTTTGTGATTTCTTTGTGAAATTTAGCGCATTATAGTTTTGGTGGCAAAATAGCCAGGAACGCACAAAGTCTCAAAGTTGCGCTAAGGTTTTTAATTCCTGCACAACCCGGCTCACCGGCAGGCCCATTACATTGTAGAAATCACCTTTAATGGATTTGATACCGGTAACACCAATCCATTCCTGTATGGCGTAGGCTCCGGCTTTATCGTAGGGTTTGTAATTATCTACATAAAATATGATCTGCTCTTTGGTTAGCTGATGAAAATCTACAAAAGTCGTATCAGCAAAAGTGGTTTCTTTACCGGCAAATAAAATTGTTACACCAGTAATAACCATGTGTTGCTTACCGGAAAGTTTTTCCAATATCCGAATAGCATCATCGCGGTCAACAGGTTTGCCGATAATGGTATTATCACAAACAACGATGGTATCAGCAGCAAGTACAGGGATAGTCAGCTCAGTTTTTGTTTTTACCGCCAATGCTTTATTACGGGCAATATGTATCGCTGCATTTTCAAATGATAAATTGGAAGGAAATGATTCATCGGTTTCAGAAACGATCACCTCAAAATCTATTTCAGCCCATTCTAACAATTGCCTGCGGCGTGGGGATTGTGATGCAAGTATAATCTTACCGTTTACCAAAATATGCGGTGATTTTATGAATAGAATTTAAAAAATATCATCGACAGGATACCTGTAAGCATCACAAATTTTATAAAACTGCTTAGCCTGTGATAGTTTGCGGGGATCACTGCTTTGTATAATTCTCGCAGGATGTACAACAGCGGACCAATGATCAGCAAGATGCAGTAAATGGCACTACCCCACCAACCAGATTGCCACATATAGAGTTGTATGATGGCCAATGAAGCGCAGCAAACAATAATCCATACAGCAGTAAAAACTTTTGTTGCAGGCACGCCCCACTCTATTGGCATTGTCTTGCAATGATAACGGGCATCACCATGCATATCTTCCAGATCTTTGATCACTTCACGAATAAGTGAAACGATAAAAGCAAAACCAGCATATAGTATCGTAAATTTATAAAGGCGCCTTATATCGAAAGAATAATTACCCATATGCCATCCATTGTAATTAATGATGGCTGCCCCGGCAAAAAAATATACAACCACGATCACCCAGGCTGTAAGTGCGGCGATGATAATATTACCAGACAATAATTTTTTCTTGAACGTTGTTGAATAGAACCACAACAGCAATACGCAAAGAATATTTGCAATAAAAATGATCCAGGTGCCTGTGCGGTAACTTATGAACAGGCTCAGCATCACACCGGTAAATGAAAATACCAGATGCCATACAATGGCCCACCTGCGTTTCACCATTTTATCAACTACCATTCTGTCAGGTTTATTAACCGCATCTATCTGCAGATCAAAATAATCGTTGATAATATAACCGGCGGCAGCTATAAGCACAGAGGCCAGCATCAATAGATAAAAATGTAAATGTTGGGAAGTGTTTGTGGGCGTACCCGGATTTCCGATCTGCAGGGATTCTACTACGAAGAAATAAAACAGCCACTGGGTAATTGCAATAAATAGCAGGTTGGGCCAACGGATAAGCCTCAAAAATGCAATTAATAATTTCATGAATTGTTTTGTGGCGCTAAATTAATTAATGCCCGATACTATTAACAGCAAAACCGCTTTTTTTATTTCGATGGCACCGAACTATCTATATCCCAGTGATCATTCAGCTTCATTACCTTTTCGATAACATCTCTTACACAACCATAACCACCATTGATCCTGGAAACATAGCTTGAAACACTTTTTATTTCAGGTACTGCATCTGCAGGGCAACAAGGTAAACCAACAAGCTTCATAGGCAGCAGATCGGGAATATCATCACCCATATACAGCACTTGTTCCAATTTGAGTGAATGCTTGGCGATATATGCTAACAACAAGGCTTGTTTATCAACAACTGCCATATATACTTCCACGACACCTAATTTTTGTAACCGAAGTTTCACAGCGTCGGAACTGCCGCCGGAGATAATAAGAATATGATAACCTTTTTTAATAGCGAGCTGAAGTGCATAACCGTCTTTTATGTTCATGCGCCGGGCCATCTGTCCATCTTCCAATAGTAAAAGAGAACCGTCGGTTAGTACGCCGTCGACATCTAGTACAAAGGCTTTGATATTTTTAAAGCTCGTTAGTACGTTCATTGTGTTTAGGATTTTAGAAGGTTTAGAGGTACAAAATGGTTTCTCCTTGTTATAACTTCAAACTTAGAAATAGGAACCTCAAACTATTTCCTGGCATCCCTCCACTCATATACCCACGTACTCTGGATCATTTCGAGGTGGCCTTCATTACTTTCTTCGGACTTTCCCACAAAATTCGGGATCTCTAAAACCCATTTTAGCAGGTCGGTAAAACGGATACGGTATATCTGTGCTTCCCCAAAGTCATCTCCAAAGCGCTCATGCAACTTCATCGCAATATCTTCGTAATCGTTCCAGTGAATGGGTAATTCAAAACTCATATTATTTGGTTTGAAAATTTGAAGATTTGTAAATTGGAAGATTTGAAAATGAATTGGTCATTATACGTGATTCTTTCATCATCAAAATTTTAAATTATTACGTCCTCAAATCGATTTATTCTCCTAAAAATTGTGTCTGGTCAGGTAAAGTAACATTTACTTCCCCATCTCCTTCCTGCAAAACGCATTGGCAGCCCAATCTTGAATTAAGCCTTGGGTTAATAGCCCTGTCAATAAAATCCTCTTCCTTATCACTTAACCCCTCTAAAAAGTCTTCACCATTTTCAACATAGAGGTGGCATGTACTGCAAGCACATACGCCTCCGCAATTATGATGAAGGTCAATATTATTTTTTAGAGCAACTTCCAATACAGATTGATCTGCCTCAATATTCTCCAACGTGATGGGCTCTAAACCCTTTTGTTCAAACCTGAACGTAATTTTATACATACCTGCAAATTTCGGATTGCAAACCTACATGAAATTACCAATTGAGGAAAATCTGAATTTTGGCACGATAATGTAATATAATGGCAAAGCCTTAACTTGCTCCAAATAGGAGTTGATCCTAAAATATATAAAAAAGACAAGATGTTTTGTTCAAATCCTCCGAATGCACATAAGATCGCTCTTTGCTTTTCCTGTCTTGCAGCTTTTTTATCCTGGAACTGTAATACTGATAAAAATGACAAAATAGTAACGCCTGAAAAAATCATTTACAAAGTTGATACATCGGTTAAAAAAGGCACGCCACCTGTTGCCAAAAAGCCTCCGATCATTAATATCACAGATACAATCGCCGTACCTCAAATAGTGCTGTATATGAAAGACAGTGCCCGTTCGAGCGAACGGATCGGTTTAAAACTGAATAATATCTATAACAAAGTACTGGCAGACTTGATCAAAAAGAATAATCTCAGCAAAACCGGCGCAAGAATGGCCTGGTTCAAAAACAGCAGTGAACCTTTCTTTTTTGAAGCTGGGATACCAGTAAATAAAAAGCCAGCTAAACTGCCCAAAAATGTATTGGTAAAAAATATTGGAGGCGATAGTGCCGTCGTTGCCCATTTCTATGGCCCTTATGAACTCACTTATGAGGGTTATGGTGCACTGAAGGAATGGTTGAACGACAAAAAGAAGAAAGCTTCAGGTGCTCCTTATGAAATTTATATCGGCGAGCCTATCGATGGTAAAGGAAAACCGACTGATCCTTATCGGGTGCAGACTGATATTGTGTTTCCTCATCATTAACCTTATCCCTTGCCCGTTCCTGAACGGCCGGGAGATTGATCCGTTTTTACGATTCATTTATGGTAAAAGATGCCAATCCGGTATTTAATACAATTCGTGTACTTAGTGTTATTTATTTATGGATTCATAATACTGTCAGTCAACCGCAAATAAGTAGTACGCAGTTTTGGATGATTGTTGAGAAGCCGCAGGTGTTTGTCCAATGTCTGAATATCCTTTCTTATAGCCGGACCAGTTTGAACCGTTCCCGGAGATTGGTTGCGGATACGGAAAGCCGTTTCCATGATCAATGGCTTCAATAAATTAAAATCAACATGCTCGCTGTTGCAAAATTCTTCTGCAATGGCATAAAGGTGGTTGGTAAAATTGCTTACGATCACTGCCGCAGCATGAAGTTTCAGCCGGTCCTCATCATGCATCACTTTTACATCCGGCGATAAGGTGCTGGCAAATTCAAAAATATTCTTTACCACAAATTCATTATTGCCATCTACCAAAAAAGGCATTTCCGGAATAACCTGCATTTCCTTGCGCAAGCTTTGCAGTGGGTAAAGCACTCCGTAATTATAAGAAGTATTCTTTAATACCTCTTTAGATACAGAACCAGCAGTATGCATCACCAGTTTATCATGTATGTTATAATGTTGAACACATTCGTGGATTGCCATATCAGAAACGGCAACAATAAATAGGTCTGCAGACAGGTCAAGGCTGCCATTATAATCGGTGTATGCGGCACCTAATTCATCCCCAAGCATTTTTGCATGTTCAATATTCCTGCTGGTTATCTGTATTACCTGGTGATCGTTTTTAGTGATGAGCCTGCCCAATACTGTGGCCACATTGCCGGATCCTATTATTACAATTTTCATAAAGCATAACTTTGGACTGATGAAAATACAACAAAAGTTAGCAATTGGATTTATCCGTACCAAAATAAATATCATAAGGATTGTTAGTACCCGCAAAGCTGCAGAAGAAACATTCAGGCTATTTTGTACCCCCATGATGCGTTCTGCCATCAGGGAAAAAGAAGTATTTCTGAGTGGTGAATCATTGCAGTTCACCCTAAACAATACGTTAATAAAGGGATTTCGCTGCAATCATCCTCAACAGAAAAAAATATTATTGCTGCACGGATTCTCTTCCAGCTCACATAATTTTTATCAATACGTTCAGCCATTGGTGGAAAAAGGTTACGAAGTTCTGGCCTTTGATGCGCCTGCCCATGGCGCCAGCGGTGGTAAAATGGTGAACGCCATCGATTACAGCGAAATGATCAAAAAGATTATGGAACGCTATGGCCCTATACATGGATTTATCAGCCATTCATTTGGTGGCATAGCACTTAGTCTCGCCATGGAAGCGATTCCGCACGACGCATCTTCTAAAATCGTATTCATTGCTCCTGCCACCGAAACCAGTACCGCTGTAGATGGCGCTTTTCAAATGCTTGGACTGAAGAGCGATAAGGTTCGAAAAGAATTTGATCACATCGTTTTTGAAAAAAGCGGGCAGGATACTACCTGGTTCTCTGTACGCCGTGCGATGCATAATATAAAAGCAGCTGTACTTTGGATACACGATGAAGATGATGATATAACACCACTGAGCGATGCGTTACGGGTGAAGGAAGATGGGCATCCGAATGTGCGTTTTATCATAACCCAAGGCCTGGGTCACCGCAAAATTTACCGCAATCAACCCGTTATAGATGCTGTTATGAAATTTTTCTAACAGATCATTCGTTAAGTCTTTTAGACAGGAAAAATTTTGATTTTTCAATTTTAAACTAATATTGCACTGTCCGAAGCAACTGGACGGGATAAAAAAACGTTAGGACTTATACATATATATAACATCCTGCACGGTTGCCTAAACAACACAATAACCCCCGCCGTATAAGGGGTTCATGAAGAAAAACATTAGAAAAACGCTATGGCAAAAAATTTATTGATTGTTGAGTCACCGGCAAAAGCCAAAACGATAGAAGCCATCCTCGGTAAAGATTTCGAGGTGAAAAGTTGCTATGGGCATATCCGCGACCTGGAAAAGAATGATATGGGCATCGATATCAATAAAAATTTTACCCCGAAATATATTGTGCCAGCCGAGAAGGAAAAAGTGGTTAGGGACCTGAAGAGTATTGCAAAAAAATCGGACGAGGTTTGGCTGGCATCGGATGAAGACCGTGAAGGGGAAAGTATTAGCTGGCATTTGGCTGAAGTATTAAACCTAGATCCAAAAACAACCAAACGCATCGTTTTTCACGAGATCACCAAACCCGCCATACAAAAAGCCGTACAGAATCCTCGTACCATTAATATGAACCTGGTAAATGCCCAACAGGCACGCAGGGTTTTAGACAGGATTGTAGGTTTTGAATTAAGTCCGGTACTTTGGCGCAAGATCGGGCAACAAGGTGGCTTGAGTGCAGGAAGAGTCCAAAGTGTGGCAGTAAAACTCATCGCAGAAAAAGAAAGAGAGATCAACCAGTTTCTTGCAACGGGCAGCTTCAAAGTAGAAGCATTCCTCGCCGCCACAGACCTGAATAACCGTACAGTAAATTTTAAAGCTGAAGGAACAAGATTCCCGGAATCGGAAGATGCAGAGCAGTTTTTACAAAGCTGTATCGGAGCAAAATATTCTGTGAAGGATATACAGGTAAGGCCGGGTAAACGAACGCCGGCAGCGCCATTCACCACATCAACATTACAACAGGAAGCCAGCCGGAAATTAGGATATGGCGTAAGTAAAACCATGTTACTGGCTCAAAGATTATATGAAAGTGGTAAGATCACTTATATGCGTACCGACAGTGTAAACCTGGGTGAAACTGCCATGGAAGGCATCACAGCTGCGATCAATAATAATTTTGGCGATCGTTATTTACAGGTTCGCAAATACAAGAATAAAAATGAAAGCGCACAGGAAGCCCATGAGGCGATCCGCCCGACTTATATGGAAAACAGTTCGGTCGATGATCCTGAACTGAACCGTTTATATGAATTGATTTGGAAGCGCACGATTGCCAGCCAGATGAGCGATGCTGAACTGGAAAAAACAACGGCGAAGATCGCTATCAGCACAAACAACGATGAACTCACAGCCAGTGGTGAAGTGATCAAGTTTGATGGATTTTTGAAAGTGTATATGGAAAGTACTGACGAAGAAGATGGAGACAATGAAGATGAAAGCCGCTTACCGAATCTAACCATTGGACAGCAACTTGATTTCAAGCAAATGACCGCCACCGAAAGGTTTACCAAACATGCGGCACGTTATTCAGAAGCGTCGCTGGTGAAGAAGCTGGAAGAACTTGGCATCGGCAGGCCGAGTACCTACGCTCCCACTATCTCAACGATCATCAAAAGAAATTATGTTGAGAAAAAAGATAAGGATGCAGTGAAGCGTTCGTTTCGCATTTTAAAACTGGAGCATGACAGCATTAAAAAAATAACTGAAGTTGAAAATACCGGCGCAGAAAAATCAAAATTATTTCCGACCGATCTTGGCCTGGTTGTTACCGATTTCCTGAACCAGCATTTTAATAAAGTGATGGATTATTCCTTTACAGCAAATATTGAAAAAGAATTTGATGAGATCGCTGATGGCAAACTGGTATGGAATAAAATGGTGAGCGAATTCTATACGCCATTTCATGCAGGGGTTGAGCATACGCTGGAAACAGCTGAAAGAGCAGTTGGCGAAAGAGCATTGGGTGTTGATCAAACCACCGGTAAACCGATCATCGCACGTATGGGTAGATATGGCCCGATGGTTCAGATCGGCGCACAAGGCGATGAAGAGAAACCCCGTTTTGCAAAACTAAAAGCAACGCAAAGTATAGAAACGATCAGTTTGGATGACGCATTGGAGTTATTTAAGCTACCAATGTCATTAGGTGAACATGATGGATTGGAAGTATCGGTGAACAATGGCCGCTTTGGCCCTTATGTGAAATTTGGTGAGCAGTTCATTTCAATTCCCAAGGGAGAAGAACTTTCAGATATAGATCTGAAGCGTGCTGTGGAGATCATCGCAGCCAAGCAAATAGAAGATGCACCTATTGGTTTTTATGATGAGAAGCCTATTACAAAAGGCAAAGGCCGTTTTGGTCCGTTCATTAAATGGAATGATATGTTCATCAACATTCCGAGAGCATATAATTTTGATACGCTCAGGCAGCAGGATTGTAATGAACTGATCGAAAAGAAAATTGAAAAAGAAGCCAATCGTTTTATCAGGCAATGGCCGGAAGAAAAAATATCAATTGAAAATGGCCGCTGGGGCGCATTCATACGCATGGGAAAGAAAATGCTGAAACTTACTGCCGGGCCTAACGGTAAATATACACCCGAAGAACTAGCAACCATTGAACTGGATGAAGTGAAGAAAATGATCCTGATCCAGGATCCCAAGGCATTTGACAAAAAAGCTACTGCGAAAAAAAGATCACCCACAAAAAAAACGGCTCCTAAAAAAGCAGCCGCAAAGAAAAAAGCATAAAAGTAATGCGGTATGATATCGCTTAACTACTCCATATCTAAGGAAGACTATATCAACTACTATACGTATGTATTGTGGGATGCGCCTGCAAACAGGAAGAAACGCATTAGTTATTATCTCCGACAGCTGGTTCCGCTGTTACTATTCATATTTGCGTTTTATTATACCGGTATATTCGACCGCAGCAGTAAGTTTACGCTGATCATCATTGCAGCGATCATTCTAACTTCTATATTCTCATTCATTGGTGTGCGCTCCAATACGCTGCGACGGGCCGAAAAAATTGCTTCCGACCCCAGTAACAGCTCTATCTTCCTCGAAACGGCAATGATCGTTTCGGAAACAGGTATCGCGTTAAAAAACAGGCTGGCAGAAACCAGGTATCAATGGAATGCATTTATAAAGAAACAGGAAAGCAACGAATATTATTTTTTGTTTACAAGTGGTATACAGGCAATGATCATTCCGAAGCGCATTTTTAACCAAGATGAAAGAATGCAGTTCGAAAAATTACTTTCACAACAGCTTAGCTTTGATGCAGAAATCGGTCATCTGATTAAAAGTTAATCACGTGCTGTGGAAAATTAATACAGCTCCCTTTATTTGTTCTGTACGATATTGAATCCATAACTATTAAAACCTTTCCACTTGGTAGAGAATAAAGAAATAACTGCACTGCTTCATTTGATTGATGATCCTGATGAAGATGTTTACAGTACTGTAAGCGATAAGATCATTTCCCTGGGCAAAGACATCATTCCAAACCTGGAAAATTTATGGGAGACTGTTCACAATGAAGATACACAGGAAAGAATTGAATTGCTGATCCATCGTTTACATTTGAGAGACCTTACAGCGGAATTTTCAGCATGGAAGAACGGCGAAGCTGGCCTGCTGGAAGGGGCTATACTTGTTTCAAAATATCATTACCCCGATATGCAGCCTGCACTCATCATGCAGGAAATAGAAAAGCTTCGTCGTAATATGTGGCTCGAATTAAACAACTACCTGACGCCTATTGAAAAAATTAATGTACTCAATAGTATCTTTTATAATTATTTCAAACAAAAAGGTGTTGAAATAAGTTATGATTCACCAGACCCGTTCCTGATCAACAAAACACTTGAAACGAGAAAAGGAAATGCATTGAGTAATGGTATTATCCTCATTGTTTTATGTGAGTTACTTGACATACCCGTGAAAGCAATTAATATCCCCCGGCAATTCATTCTTGGTTATTTCGATGATCATTTTGACCTGATAAACCCGGTTGGACATTCTTCGGAGAAAATTAATTTTTACATCGACCCTTTGAGTGGGCAAATGTATTCGCACAAAGACATCGAGAATTATTTCAAGAAATTATCAGTACCACCGGTAACCTCTTATTTTCGTCCAATCAGTAACAGGCGCATTATTCAGTTCCTCCTGGAAGAATTAAGCAAATGTTATGACAACGACCGCAATCATTATAAGATGGAAGAATTGTTGGCGCTTGCGGGGCTGTTGGATGGATAGAATAATCGTTTAAGGGCTTGGAAAGTTCAGGGTTTAAACTTTTTTTGAATTTCAACAACTTTTGAGCCATTAAATCTTTGAACGTTTTAAACGACCGGAAGATTACCAAACTATTAAACCTTCACCCCATGCTTTCCTGGGAAGATTTTGAAAAAATAGATATTCGTGTAGGAACAATCTTAGCAGTGGAAGATTTTGCTAAAGCCAGGAAACCAGCTTATCAATTAAGGATCGATTTTGGAAAAGAAGGCATAAAGAATTCTTCGGCACAGATCACCAGTTTATATAATAGAGAATCACTCATAGGTAAACAAGTGATTGCAGTTGTAAATTTCCCTCCTAAACAGGTAGCGAATTTTTTCAGCGAATGCCTGGTATTGGGTGTTTACAATGAAAACCATGAAGTAGTATTATTGCAACCTACGCACCTGGTACGGAATGGAGATAAGATCGGTTAATCTGTTGCGAACTGTCCGAGGAATGATCCCAGTTTTTTAAAATTATTTTTATTCAGCGAGAAGAAGTTGTTCCTTCCTTCTTTCCGGCATTCTATAAGATCACTTTCTGCCAGCAATTTAATATGATGCGAACAGGTTGGTTGTGATAAGCCGGTTAATGAAACCACGTCAGCGCAGCGAATGAAGCCCTTACTCCTGATTTCCCTGATAATGCTCAGCCGGTATGGGTCTGCAACTGCAGCCATCGCTTTCTCAAAAAAAACGGCATCGTTTTGTTTCGGCGTGTTCATTCCTGCAAATATATAAGAGATAGCCCTAACAAAAACTATTTTGTATTTTTATTGTAATACATGCGTGAACATGCCTATTATAATAGTCTGCTGGTTATCCTGCAAATAAAAAGCAGCCACAACACGATCACCGAACTGAGTTTTGTGAATAAGCTTAAAATAAATGAAGATGTAGGGGTAATTGCTGAGCCCGTTTGTGCTATAATAAAAACATGCATTGCACTACAGGACAAATATTTTGCAGGAAATTCATTCGAATTTGATGTTACACGTACGCAACCGGGAACTGGTTTCCGGCAAAGGGTTTAGGAATGAACTGAGAATATTGGCTATGGCAGAACAGAAAGCTGTTTATCACTCCATAAACGTATTGGCAATGTTAAAGCCACCACGGCTACAGGAACAGCCAATGGTTGAAACAATAATGCCATCATTGTTCCCTGTTACCGGGTTATTGTCAGCAACGGGAGACTGGTTGGTTATCGTGGCGATCTCCGGAGAAAAAAATTGCTGCTTGATCATGTAGCGAAATATGCCAATGTTGTACTAACACTTTTTTAGATATGGATATGAAATTTGTTTTTATCAAATACAATCTTTAAATATTAATTTATGATGGCCTTAAATTTTTCTTTCAAATTATATACGACAGTTTTATTAGGTTTTTTGAACGGCGCATTCGCATCCTGTAATAATTCTTCTACAGGCAACAATAAACAAGCTGCTATTGTGAGTAATGACAGCAGCTCCCTGTATCATAAATACAACCTTGACAAGATAAAATTACCGAAAGGATTTTCAATCAGTGTGTATGCAGAAGTGCCCAGTGCACGTAGTATGACCTTATCTCCATCTGGTATATTATATGTTGGTACCCGTGGCAATGATAAAGTTTATGCAGTAACCGATGATAATAACGACGGCAAAGCAGATAAGGTCTATACCGTTGCCTCCGGCCTGAACACTCCCAACGGCGTAGCTTTCAAAGATGGCAGTTTATTTATCGGCACCATATCTGCCATCCTTCGTTTGGATTCAATTGAAAGCAGGTTAGCAAATCCGCCCGCACCTGTTGTAGTTTACGACAAGCTTCCAAAAGACGAACACCATGGCTGGAAGTTCATTGCATTTGGGCCTGATGGAAAATTATACATTCCTGTTGGTGCACCCTGCAATGTATGTGAGAAAGCGGAACCCATTTATGCATCTATAACAAGAATGAATGCTGATGGAAGCGGACTGGAAATTTATGCAAGCGGTATACGCAACAGTGTTGGTTTTGCATGGCATCCGTCAACAAAAGAATTATGGTTCACAGAGAACGGCAGGGATAATCTCGGCAACGATGTACCTGCAGATGAATTGAATACAGCTCCAAAAGCAGGTATGCATTTTGGTTTCCCGTATTGCCACGAAGGCGACATATTAGATCCGGAATTTGGTAAGGGAAAAAAATGTAGTGATTATACAGCACCTGTTCAAAAACTTGGTCCGCATGTTGCCGCACTGGGCATGCGCTTCTACACGGGCGCCGCATTTCCTATTGAATACCAGAACCAGGTTTTCATTGCAGAACATGGAAGCTGGAACCGGAGCGAACCACTGGGTTACCGTGTTACAATGGTAAAGCTTGATGCCAGTGGTAAATCACTGTCTTACACAAATTTTGCAGAAGGTTGGTTACAACCCGATGGAAAAGTTTTAGGAAGGCCGGTAGATGTTCAGTTGATGCCGGATGGGGCTTTGCTGGTGAGCGATGATTATGCAGGAGTTGTTTATAGGATAGCTTATAAAGGTTGAAGAATTTTTGAAGTTTGGGGTTAAACACTTAAGTTTTCAGCAACCTCAAACTTCAAACACCCAACTATTTAAGATCGTCACTCCCAAACGACAACGGCAACAACTGGCTGGCCTTTTCAACGACAATCACTTTCCCACTCATGCCACTTAAGATAAGCCTGATAGGCTGTTTCATGCGTTCTTCGTATTCTGATATATATTGACGGCACATACCACAGGGAGAAACTGGATGGGCACTTTCCCCATTCAGGTTGTGATAAGCAATCGCCATCGTATCGATAGGAATATTTGTATAAAGCATAGCTGCTGATGCAAGTAATACCCGTTCTGCACAAATACCTACGGGATAAGATGCGTTTTCCTGGTTGGTACCACTGATAACTTCGCCATTCTTCAATTTAGCAACGGCCCCTACTAAAAAACTGCTGTAAGGAGCGTAGGCTTTCTCGGTTATTTTACGGGCTGCATCAAGCAATGCCTTATCCGCTTCATTAAGGCCTGAACCGGATTCGTATACGTCAAATCCAAAACGATATTCTTCTTTTTTCATAACAAACAATTAGATAAAAAATCCTCCCAACATTGCTGTAGAGAGGATAAAATGAAAATACGATTTATTTGAGATATCGTGCTATTTTATTTTATAGAATTGAACAGGCGCTTCCATCTTGGCCCGCCTTCCCAACTAAACCAGATCAGCGATGCCTTTCCTACTACATGGTCTTCAGGAACAAAACCCCAGTAACGGCTATCGAGTGAATTGTGCCTGTTATCTCCCATCATCCAGAAATAATCCATTTTAAAAGTATAAGAAGTAGCAGGTTGCCCGTTGATGAAATATTGTCCCCCCTTTACTTCAAATTTATTTTCCTCGTAAGTCTGAATACAGCGCTGGTACCGTACCAGATTATCAGGCGTCAGGTCTATTTTCATTCCTTTTTTAGGAATGGTAACCGGCCCATAATTATCAACCGTCCAGGTAGTATTGGAAAGATAATAAGGGAAAAGCTGTTTACTTGGAAAATAGGGATCGTTCACATCAACAATGAAATCAGATAAAACATAGCCGGGTGGCAATTTCAAATGTTGTTTTTCTTCATTCGTAATATTTATCCTGAATATATTAGGCGTTTCCTGTATTTTATCACCCTGACTTTCCCGGATCGTTATGCCGAAATCCTTTAATTTATCATTATCAATGTAATCATTGGCAGGTATTTGCAGCCGATAGTAACGTTGTGATTGCGGGAATACTTCCTGCGGCTGCCCGTTGACGATTACTTTTCCATTAACTACCTGGATCACATCTCCACCAATACCTACGCATCGTTTAATAAAATTTTCCCTTTTATCTACCGGCCTGGTGATAATAAGATCTCCATGATTCTGCCATACCTGGTCTCTTCCTCCTTCATCCCTCATTGCCTGGTAGTAGGTAGTACGACTGCCATAACGTTCTTCATCATTGATGAGTGTATCATTTACTGGAAAATTAAATACAACTACATCATTTCTTTTCACAGGAGTTGCGAACCACCTGGTGTAAGGAATATGTATCCACTCAACATACGATTTTGTATTTGACAGTGGCCCAGGCATAGAATGGTGCACAAATGGCATAGCGATCGGTGTATTCGGTATTCTCGGGCCATAGCTGAATTTACTTACAAATAAAAAGTCATTCACCAATAATGTTTTCTCCATTGAAGGTGTAGGAATTGTATATGCTTCAAAAACAAATGTGCGGATGATGGTTGCGGCTACGATGGCAAAGAATGCAGCATCGATCCATTCCCTTGCAGCAGATTTCTTGTAATTATTTACAACAAGTTCTCCTGCGTATTTTTCATTCCTGGAATAGCCCAGGTAGGGAAAATAAGCAAATGGAAATAATACGGTTGCTGCATGATGCCAGAAACCAAATCTTCCAAAATGTTCAACTAATTTTATAGTAATCCAGATGGTTATGAACTGACCTGCAATCGGTATCAGCTGCAGAAAAAACCAAACCTTGTTAAGTTTCATTTTATCTACCATGCACCAGGTATTGTAAAAAGGAACAAGCGCTTTCCAGGGTTCTATACCGGCTTTTTTAAACATACCATACATACCAATATGCCAGCAGATCGTGGCTACAATAAAAATGATCCAACCAATACTCATAAGTAAAATTTTATCCGGCCAAAGCTAACATTCTAATATTTAATAAGGAAAGTATAATATTTAAAGGTTGTAGCCCGTTGCGAGATTTAACAAAATTTATTAATATGCCTGCTGAATTTGCCGTGAAGTTGGAAAGACGTTAAAAAATACAGATAGCGCTTTATTCTTTTTCAGTCTTCCCGGCTAAATCAAATTCTTCAATAACTGCTTTTATTTTCTTGGCAATACATAATTAGTTACATCATCATTGCTGATGGTTTTGCCGGAAAGAATGATCAGCCTTTCAACTACATTCCTTAATTCACGGATATTGCCCGTCCAGTCGTATTGCTGCAATGCGTCCATTGCAACTGTATCAATTTCTTTAACGGGTTGGCCATATTCCGCTGCAACCACTTCCAGGAAATAATTTACCAGGTGCGGAATGTCTTCCCTTCTTTCATTCAGTGACGGCACATGAATGATGATAACCCCGATCCTGTGATAAAGGTCTAAACGGAAATTCTTATCATCCACTTCTTTCAGCAGGTCTTTGTTTGTAGCGGCAATCACCCGTACATCTACATTGATATCTTTATCAGCTCCTACCCTTGTTATCTTTCCTTCCTGCAATGCACGCAATACTTTTGCCTGGGCGTTCAGGCTCATGTCTCCGATTTCATCCAAAAACAACGTACCGCCATTGGCCTGCTCAAATTTTCCAATGCGTTGCTTGATGGCAGAAGTAAATGAACCTTTTTCATGGCCGAATAATTCACTTTCGATCAACTCGCCGGGGATAGCAGCGCAGTTCACTTCAACGATGGGGCCGCTATTGCGGTTGCTTTTTTCATGTATCCATCTTGCCACAAGTTCTTTACCTACTCCATTATCGCCCGTGATGAGTACACGTGCATCTGTAGGAGCTACTTTTTCAATAGTATCTTTTATTTTTTGAATAGAGCCGCTTTGCCCAACCATCTCCTGTACTTTGCTCACTTTTCGTTTCAGCACTTTGGTTTCGGTAACGAGGTTCTGCTTTTCGCTGGCATTTCGTAAGGTGATGAGGAGACGATTCAGATCCGGTGGCTTGCTGATATAATCGAAAGCGCCTTTCTTAACAGCCTCTACCGCAGTATCAATATTTCCGTGGCCGCTGATCATGATAATGGGTATATCGGCATTGATCTCCCTGGCCTTCTCTAAAAATTCAATACCATCTATTTTAGGCATTTTAATATCGCATAATACGAGGTCAAAATTCTTTTCTCCAAAACGCTTTAACCCTTCTTCGCCGTCTGCAGCTTCATCAATTTTATATCCTTCGAAACTTAATATCTCCGACAAGGTTTTGCGGATAGCTTTTTCATCATCAATAATCAAAATATTCGGCATATTGCTCAAGTTTATGTGGAAATAATGAAACGTTGAGTCTATATCATTATTTCATCAAAAATAATGATTTATGAACTCTAAAACTGCCGCCTGTATTTTATTGTTCTTTTTGGCTTCCTGCAGCAACAATACAGCTTCCGATAGAAATATTGTCCAGTTAGACAGTACTTCTGCAAAAAATGAGAATCCTTATCCAACAATTGCTGCTGTAGGCCTGCCGGAAGGTTACACCAGGATAAAGGCTGGCGACAGTTCATTTACCAGTTGGTTAAGGGCTGTTCAACTCAAAAAAGACAAAGCGGTTCACCTGTACAATGGCGCTCTAAAAATGAGTCAATCGGCACAGTTTGCTGTATTGGACATTTCAGTTAGTAATAAAGACCTGCAACAATGTGCTGATGCGGTGATGCGACTTCGGGCTGAATATTTATTTACCCAAAAAGAATTCGATCATATATCTTTTGCAGACAATGCGGAAAAAGAATACCTTTTTTGCAGGCCGTATACACGAGAGCATTTTGATCAATACCTGGAAAAAGTTTTTGGAATGTGCGGATCTGCATCCTTAGCCAAACAATTAAACGCTGTTAACATGACTGACTTACAACCCGGCGATGTATTGATCCATGGCGGTTTCCCGGGTCATGCAGTTATCGTGATGGATGTGGCAGTAGATATCACTGGAAAGAAGATATTCCTGTTGGCCCAAAGTTATATGCCTGCACAGGATATCCATTTGTTAAATAATCCTGCTGATAAAAAATTATCACCCTGGTACAAAGTGAGCGATGATGAAAATATTCCCACACCTGAATACATGTTTAAGCGAAATGATTTGAAGGGTTGGCAATGATTTTGAAGTTTTACCATTTGCAATTACATTTGCAATCCGGTTTAAAGCAGGTGTCCATGTAGATTGGAGCAGGGCGCATGCCTGGGATACATGTCTGTGTAAACCCATAAAAAATTTCGGGATGTAGCGCAGCCCGGTAGCGCACACGTCTGGGGGGCGTGGGGTCGCAAGTTCGAATCTTGTCATCCCGGGATGACTGGACAAATTTCGAACCTTTTTATAGCTGATTTGCAAAAAATAACTAATGCCAATATCTAACATGCCGCATTTATTTTTTTACAGGAATCTGGCTGAAAATATATGCCTCAGCCTCTTTGTCGTAACTGCCATAGTATTGTTTGCCCTTAAAAACAAACTGCCTACGCATAGTGCCACCTGCATTTTCTACATAGTTTTTTATTTGCGTTGCTTCGGGTTCGGGTATTTTGCTTTTTACTGGTTTAAGTGTGGCAGCATCTAACAAAAAACTGGCTGTGGTACTTTTATAATAATTAGGCTTACTTATAAATTTTGAAACACCGGGTGTGTAATAGGAATAACTATAAGTGTTGCTGGTCATTTGCTGTTGCCCTGCGGTTGCCTGCCCATATCCTACTGCAGAATGATATGAACCACCGCCGCCACTTTCAACAATAATTTCATCATAAGTACCAATGGTAACTAAGTAACGGCCTGTGGCGGTAGTTTCTACAGTTATACCTTGCGTCCCCTTTTTTAATGCTTTTACAAGCTGGGCAAAATCATCCAATGGTTCATTTTTTATTTTACTTCCCCTCCGCTCTTCATACTCGCCTGTACCGTTCATCAGTTGGTTAATATTCTGCTCCGTTATTTCAATTTTATTTAAAAATTTACCGTTTAGTTCATAAACTGATACAACAATTTTATCAGGAACCAGTTGCATGGTAAATAGCTTGTTTTCTGTTTTGTATGAGTTTACAGCACTTTTATCCTTGCTCTCTCCGACTTCGGGGTTGCTGTTCATAATATTGTTGGATGTAACGGAATAATCATTGGTGTTGATGGTGACGATCTGTGTTGTTTTATTATCGTTTACAACAAACGTAAGTGCATTGTTGGCAGTGTAAAACTTTGCTTTTTTAGAGGCATCATCCAATGCTGGCATTTCACCAGTGCTAATTGTTACAATATCCGTGAGGTAATCAGAAAGTTTTTTACTTTTTTTTGCGTCCGTTTCTATTTTAGGAAAGGCTATTGTTTTCTCTGTGGCAACTCCGCTGCCCGATAGCATGTACAATTTTAACTCGTATGTTTCATCAAGTGCAGTTATCAGAAAAAACCGGTTATACTCCGAAAAGCCTGAAATTACTTTTTCTTTTTTAGGAACGTTCACAAAATCTTTCTGCGCCACTTTTTTTGCAAAGAAATCTACCGTTTCGATCTTGTAATTGTAATATTCTTTTGAGGTAAATGCTTTGGTAGTACTGTTTTTATACACAAAATTATAATTGCTTCCATTATAAGTAGCACCCACATAATTTAACTGGTTCAGGTTAGAAGCATCAAAATCAAAAATTGTTTCTTTGGCCGGTAACGAAAAATCAGCAACCTTTTTAAAATTTGAATCAACCAGCACGTAAGCTGCCTTGTCAATATCTTGTAAAACAAAAGCAATGTTTGCGCTGCTTTTATCTGCCATTACATAGGCCCCTTTATTAAAAGAGGCTGCATTGGTTCTTTTTGTTGAAAAAGCATACGGATAACTAAGCAGGCTTTTTTGTGCTGTTGCAGATAAAAATAATCCACAAGAAAATAAGAAAGAAAAAAATAGTTTCATGGAATACTCAGTTTATTATTAATTGATGTTTTAAGCGATGTTTAATACTGTGTTGATGTAATTGGCTTATTGCTTGTAATAGCAAAAGTATATAAAAAATTCTTCGCACATTTTAGCTTTATATTTCTAAATAAAACTAATAAACTCTTAGGGACGTTTGGCTTTTACCATTTATCTCTGAAATCGTTTATTTTAGGGAAAAATAAATTTTATGCTAAAAGAACATACACTCCTGCCTTTATTCCAAAAATTTATAACCCATAGCCGGAATGGGAAACGCCTAAATAAAGATGGCACCCGAATAAAGCTGCAAACCGTAGCAAATTACGAATACTGCTATAACCTGTTAGATGGTTTCATTATTGACAAAGAAACTCCTTTGATTATCTATGAAATAAGGGGTAACGATAAACGGGAACACAGTAAACTAAAACGCTATTGGGGTGGATTTTATAAAAATTTTACAGATTATTTGTATCAGGAAAAATGTTGTTTTGATAATTATGTTGGTCAAACCATTAAGATGATCCGCACCTTTTTCAATTGGTGTAATACCGATATAGGAATAAATACAGGGCTTTATTATAAACAGTTTTATATCCGCAAAGAAGAAATTGATATTGTTACACTTACAGCAGACCAACTAAGGTTCTTGTTATTTGATAAAAGTTTTGAAGAATCACTTTCTAAACCGCTGCGCTGCTGTAAAGATGTTTTTGTTGTTGGTTGCCTGGTAGGTCTTCGTTACAGCGACCTATGCCGCATAAAAGCAACCAATATTGAACAGCGGGATGGCAATTACTATTTAAAAATGCGCTCTCAAAAAACAAATACAGACACACTTGTAAAGCTCCCACCACCTACTATTGAAATACTTGAAAAATATAAGCAAAATAAAAATACATTATTACCAACCGTTTCTTTATTTCGGTTTAATGAAAATATAAAAAGCATAGCTCAATTGGCTGGATGGACAAATTTAATACCCAATCTAAGGTCAAAAAAAGGGATACAAAGTAAAAAAAATGCCAGCAAAGTAGCTGAAAAACGCTTTTGCGATGTTTTAAGCAGCCATACCATGCGCCGCACAAGTATTACCACCATGCTTACGAGCGGTATGCCCGAATATGTTGTGAGGAAGATAAGCGGACACACATCTGACAGTAAAGCCTTTTTTAGATATGTAAGCCTGGCCCAAAGTTTAATGGACAAGGAAATTGATAAAATGCACCTTAATTTTCAGAAACAAAATACTCAATTTGTAAGCTTATAATTTCTATTTTATTTTTATCAAAAATGGATGTTTTTTTGTAGATTTATGTAGATTTTAGCAAAAAACGTAGCTCTTTGAGTTTAGCCAAACATTGATGGATATTGATTTAGAGCCATAATAGTTACTATCCCGGCGGGATGGTGCAACCTT
>JBBQZY010000007.1:0-197204 GCA_038207305.1 Chitinophagales bacterium | reverse complement strand
GCTTTGTCCGTTTTTAAATATTCAAGGTCTTTAGGATTATTGATGCAGCCTGCTTCAATTAAAATGGATGGAAATGTATTTTCCTGCAACACCCAGATTCCATGTTGCCTTTGTTCGGGGTTTGCCGTTACCGTTAATCCGTAATTTTTCTGAAAATTTGTTATGACAGCAGATGCCAGCAACTTACTTGCATCGCTATTTGCATATTGATCTTTCGCAACATATACGTACATGCCTGTTCTCATATCTTTCGAATCCTTTGGTGCTCCATCTAAATGGATAGATATAAAAAGATCGGCACCGGCTTCTTTTGCAAATATTGCTTTTTGTTGCGGGGTCTGATAAATATCTGTTTCCCTGGTAAGAATGATCCTGATATTATTTGATTTGTTTAGTTCTTTGATCCTTTTGGCAAGTACTAAGCTGATGTCTTTTTCGTGAATATCTCCGGCTCCGGTGGCGCCATTATCTGTACCGCCATGGCCTGCATCTACTACAACAGTAATTGTTTTTCCCTGGCTGACAATGTTATCTGAATATGTTTTTGCCTTCAGCGTGAAAGCCGCAAAAACGATCATTGCCAGTGGCAATACCAGCAACCTGCTGATATAGTTAACTTTTGCGTGGTTTTGTTTTGTGAGCATAGCAAGTCTTCTTTTAATGGGTGAATAGAAAAAATTATTTGCGATCGGGAAGCGGTGTTGCGGGTAAGTAGCCTGCAATATCATGGCTGCGAAATCGGCCGTGTCGCCATCTTCTACAGCTTTTTTATCAGCAATGAATTCATGGATCATGTTCAGTTCTTTTCGGATAAACCAGAAGAAGGGATTGCACCAGCAAAAGACGAGGATGAAGTTGATAAACAATTTATCAAAACTGTGCTTCTCCTGTACGTGTGCTACTTCATGTTTAAATACCTGTCTGCCGGCTTTGGTTTCTATATCGATGGCATCATTCCAAAAAATAAATTTCAAGAAAGAGAAGGGCGTACCTTTTGCATTTGTTTTGATGAAGTGGATATTCTCAACAGCTGTTGCAGGATTTTTCTTTAATAAAAGCCATATCCTGAACAGCACCTGTACAAATAAAAATAGAAACACTGCACATACAACAAAGTATATCAGGGAAAATACTTCTTCTTTTGAAATGTGATTATAATGGCTGTAAAGGATGACTTCATCCATGTATTCGTCGCTGCTGTTAACCACCTGCAACATTTTTATAACCCCAGGTTGTGACTCACCTGCTTTGTGCCAGATATTGATCTTCAACAGCGGCAGCGCAAGCGAAAGCACAACGATGGCCAGCAAATAGAACCTGTTATAGCTATGGTATATTTTATTGCGAAGGAAGAACCAATAGTAGCCAAACAATACGCCAGAGCAAATGACCACTTTTAATAAGTAATAAGCAAATGGTAGCATGCGAATTAATTTAAATTTTTAGTATTCAGTTTTGATGGTTGATACAGCATCTCGTTTCCCATATCCTATACCTGCATCATTTCTTCTTCAACTGCTTCAAGAGCAACTCAAGTTCATCTACACTTAAATTATTTTCCTTAACCATGAATGAAACTGCATTGCTGAAGCTTCCTTCAAAATATCCTTTTACGAAACTCTTCATGGTTGACTTACTATAAACATCTTTATTGATTAGCGGGTAGTATTCATGCATACGGCCAAATACATTGATGCCTATGAATTCTTTTTCAACCAAAATCTTTACAATCGTAGCAACTGTATTGTTATGCGGCTTTGGATTGGGCAGTGCTTCAATGATATCCCTTAAAAATGCTTTTTCTAATTTCCAGAGAACCTGCATGATCTGCTCTTCTGCTTTTGTCAATTGTTTGACCATGATTGTAAATTTTAATTAAAACTATAAATTTAGTTTTAAAACTAAAAACTTAGTTATCCACATTTTAACAAGTCATATTAAAAAACTTTTCAGTCCTCATCTTCAAACAATTAAATTTGCCAAACAGCAATATGCCGGTAAACCAATAAACAACTAAACCAACATGTCTCAATTTATCATAGAATTAAAAAATGTAAACATTTACCAGGGAGAAAGCATGGTGTTAAGTGAAGTAAATATTGCTGTTGATAAGGGCGAATTCGTTTACCTGGTTGGTAAAACCGGAACTGGTAAAAGCAGCTTGCTTAAAACATTGTATGGTGATCTTGAACTTAGAGAAGGTGAGGGATGGGTTGCGGGTCATAATCTGCGTGATCTTACCTGGAAAACTGTTCCATTCCTGCGCCGCAACCTGGGTGTAGTGTTCCAGGATTTTCAATTGCTAACCGATCGAAATGTAAATGAGAACCTGAAATTTGTTTTAAAAGCAACCGGCTGGAAAGATGAGAAACTGATGGATGAAAAGATCAATGATGTGTTGGATAAGGTTGGCTTGAAGACAAAAGGTTTTAAAATGCCTTTTGAACTCAGTGGTGGTGAACAGCAACGTTTGGATGTTGCAAGAGCATTATTAAATTCTCCTAAATTGATATTGGCCGATGAGCCTACAGGTAACCTCGATCCTGAAACAAGTGATGAGATCATGGGGCTCCTTTTTCATATATGCCGCGATTATAACACTACGATCGTCATGGCCACCCATGATTACATGGTAATCAATAAATTCCCGGCCCGGACCATTAAAACGGAAAGAGGTAAAGTATTAGACAATGCTAGTATCTCCATGCAATAAGCTTCCGGCAAATGTTGTCAACTTTAGTGAATAGCCTTGAAAGTTATTTAATTTAAAATTGATTATTTACCTGCATCTTACAGTGAATTTGAGTTGTAAACCTTTATATATCCCTGCAATAAATTTGCTGCTGATGTTTAGAGATCGTCAACCTGTGTAGATCCATTCAACAAGTTGCTGTGCATTTTTTTCATTGTCGTACATGGCTTGCAAAACATCTTGCCTTTCCTGTGATTCTTCACTGCTGAAATTTTGCTCAAATAACCAGGCGATCGTTTTCTTAAAGTCATCAGCAGTTTCAGCAGTATAACAAAGCCCTTCCAAACCTGTGCCTTCTACACCGGCTTCGTTTACGAGGCAATGCCTGCCATTGTACAAAGCATTCAGTAATTTTAATTTCACCCCTGTTTTATTAAAGGAGGGCAGGATATTTACCTGTGCCTTTTTTATAAGATCCTGCATTTCTGCATCCGTTGGGTTTACGGCCATGCATGTATGTGAGTGGCTATGTGCGAGTGTTTTTAGTGGCAGGGAAGGGTTCCTGCCTGCGATCACAAAAGGTATTTCCAGTGTGTCAAAAACATTGTTCAATAACCAGTCAGCGGCTTTTTCATTTTCGTTTACAGCCAGGTTGCCATGGTACAAACAAAAGAATCCTTTGCCGGGTTTTATGGTTATATCCTGCCATGGAAGGAACACCGGCAGAAATTCGATCTGTACTGCATGAAACACTTTTTTGTAATGATCAGTATCTTCGATACTAACCGGCCAGAACCTTGCTTTGTTGGCAACAGCGGATTCATATCGCTTCAATAAGAAGCTTTCGTATAAAAAATAGATCTTCTTCAAGATATTGTTCTCGTGTTCGGCAAGTTGCCGGTAATATTTGTATTCTACATTGTGTAACCTTACAAAAACCTTGTGACCTTTCAACAATCCTTTCTTAAGCAGGTACGTACAATGAATGCCTTCCATTAAAACAGGGTAATCATCTTTCTGTAAAAGTTGTTGTAATTTTTTATCACTGCGCGATTGAACAATGTAAGGATTGATAAAAGAGAATCCTGCCAGGTTTTTCTTCCTCGGGTAATAATCAACGGAGCTGCAGTACTTCATTAACTCGGCCTGTGCGTCTTTGTTGTTGTGATAACAATGCAGGTGAATCTTTATGCCAAGCGCATGAAGCGATTTTATTTTATAGAATAAGTCCACCACGCCACCGTAGTCTGCCGGCCACGGCACATCATGTGTTAATATGTGTAGATGCTTATCCAATAATATTCTTATAAAATGTGAACAGTTTTTTTTCTTCTTCCTGCCAGTTTAATATTTTTTTAGCCTTACCGCAATTTTGTTTTAGTTGCAGGTATAGGTTTTCGTTTGTCAATAACAACCTGATAGCATTTTCTATTGTGTTAACCTGCAGGTTGTCTATCAATACCGCCACTTCAAATACATCATTGATCTTTTTATACTCCGGGAAATTCATAGTAACCTGCGGAATATTATGGTGAATAAGATCAAAGAACTTGTTTGCCAAAGAATAATATTGATTTAAGCCAATGTTCTCAACCAGGTTTAAACCTATATATGCCCGGGTAGTCATGGCATCTAATTGTTCCGGCAATAGCTTACCCTTCATAAACACTTTGTCTGCCAGATTGTTTGTTGAGATGATAAGCCTGGTTTGTTCCACAAAGTTCCCGTCGCCATAAATATGAAGTAAGGCATCAATGCTTTTCATGGCAGGAATTAAAAATTCCAATCCACGGGCTTCATTCACTGCTCCCTGGTAAATGATGATCTTTTTATCTTCGTTAGACTGACCGGTTCGGTTTTCTTCTTTCATTAAAGGGAGATTCCTGATCACTTCATAATGCACCCCAAAATTTTTGTTGAATTCAGTTGCTATGAAATTACCAACTGTATAACCATTGGGGAACTTTGGCAAGTAGGTTTTTTCTATCCAGTGCCATACTTTATAAATTGCCGGTCTTGTTATTATTTCTTTTTGCTGAGAAAAATATTCATGCGCATCATAAATCCTCTTGATGCCTTTTATTTTTGAAATATAATAACAGGCAACGATGGTATCCAGGTCGATGCTGCAAATTGCATCCGTTTTTTTGAACAACAAATAAAGGAATAAACGCAGATTGAATTCGAGGTAAAACAATTTTCCTTTTTGGAAAAAGCAGTTAAGTCTTTTTTGCTTGTAGATAGCGGGTGTGAGCGTTACAGAATCTTTCATTTTTCTCCCAACCAGCGTTACATTATACCCGGCCTGCCCGAGTGAACTGCAAATACGCATCATCCGCTGGTCGTAGCAAAGGTCATTCGTAACTGTAAAAGTGATTGAAGGCAACGATGATTTTTAATGGCAAATAAAGGAATTTTTATTGGTTGGTTAATGATGTTTCTTTTTTGGCATGGATGTACGAATTAATTTTTTTCACATGTTCGGGTATTTATCAAAAACGTTGAGATAGTTCTTTCAAAATAATAAACGGGAAATACTGGAACATATGTTAAAGAATCTGCGTAGATCCGTTCAATCCGCGTCCGTGAAAGAAATCAGAGCAGGTATCTGTGTTTTTATCATCCGTTTAGATCTAATTAATAAATTGGTGGCAAAAGTATTCCCTGTGCGCTCATCCACGCTTATCCAAATCACGTATATCGTATATGCTCAGTTTTTTCAAGATCACATCTTTATTATTATTTTTTACCGGTTTTTATACAACTGTATCCGCACAGTTGATTAACTACAGCCCAACTTTCAGAACAATTCATCAGGATAGTTACTTCAGGTTTCATTACGACAATGATTACTTTACGAAAGCTGATTATTATTATTCACAGGGCATCACGTTCGAATATGTACATCCCGGATTACGGAAAAATCCAATCAATAAAATATTGATCAGGCCTTTGGGGTCAGTTATGAAGTATGGCATATCGTTAGATCTTTTTGGTTATACACCTACGAGCATTTTGAGCGATAGCATTTTGTATGGCGACCGGCCCTACGCAGCTATTATCGATATTCGCTCTTTTGTAATTGCGAATGACAGTATTCGGAAAAGGCGTATCTCAACGGCAGTAAGCATCGGCGTTATTGGGCAGGCGGGCCTGGGGTTCGAGATACAACATGGCATTCATAAATGGCTTAAAAATCCGCTCCCTCATGGATGGGAATTTCAAATCAGGAACGACCTTGTGCTTAATTACCAGTTGATCTATGAAAAGCAATTGCTAACTGATGCGGGGCATTTCCTGCTGAATGGAGTGGGTGAGCTGAAAGTTGGCACCTTAAATAACCTGGTTGGCGGCGGAATTAATTTCCTGGCTGGGAATTTCAATGATCCTTACAGTTCAAAAGCAACAACGAAAGTGGCGTATTATTTTTTCGGACAGGCAAAGGGAAACTTTATAGCTTATGACGCGAGTATGCAGGGAGGCTTGTTCAACCGGAAAAGTCCGTACACAATAACAGCCAGTGATATAGCGCATTTTTCATTCCAGGCTGATGCGGGTATCGTTGTCAATTTTAAAAAACTTTTCCTGTCTTATACCCAGTCATTTCTCAGCAGAGAATTCCGAACCGGTAGTTATCATCGCTGGGGAGGTATCAGTGTTGGTTGTTCTTTCTAGCGCCGCTGCAGTTTTTTATACAAAATTTCAGGTGTTCATAATTAATAATTGCGAAGGATACAGGCCCCGATTCCTTTCAGTGCTGCCTTCGCTGGCTTTGGAGAAAGATTTGCAGTTCTGTTTTTTTCAATATCGCCGTAGTAGTTGCATTATGTGTTTAAAATATTACGAACAATATAGGTTAATGCAGTATATGCCTGCCTTTCGCCGACGGCTGGTTTCTACCAACCCTACAAAAATGACTTGCCACGAATGCAAGAATCAAAATTTATACAAATGCCGATATTATTCGTGCATTCGTAGCAATAATATTGAAATCTGCGTAAATCAGCCCAACCCGCTTCATTCGCATTTCTATCATTTCCATACAGAGAAATATCTTCCTTTTCTCCTATAAAAAAACTCAAATACCGTTTATATCTCAATTTTTTAGTTTACTTTTGCAGCCATTATAAAAAGAAAATAAACCTGACGGTTTAAAAAAAACAAAGAGATGCCGTATTTAACAATCGAGAAAAAAGCAAACATTTTCGCAAACTTTGGTGGCAAAGCCTCCAACACAGGGTCTGTTGAAGGCCAGATAGCGCTTCTTACAGAGCGCATCAACCACATTTCCAATCACCTTAAAGGTAACAAAAAAGATTTCTCATCACAGAGAGGTTTGATGCAGATGGTAGGTAAACGTAAGCGTTTATTGACGTACCTGAGCAAGCATGATCTTACAGGTTACAGGGGTTTGATTGAAAAATTAGGTCTCCGCAAATAATATTTTAATGTATGCCAATATGAATGTTCCCAACTGTTATTTGCCGTTGGGAATTGTTCGTTATACATACTAACTTTTAATCAGCAGGTTCGCCTGCCAGAAAACATTTTACATGTCATTACAACCAAAAACTATCACGTTCGATATTGGCGGAGGCCGAATGGTAACGATCGAAACCGGCAAAATGGCCCGCCAGGCCGATGGCGCAGTAACCGTTCGCCAGGGAAATTGCATATTATTGGCAACCGTTGTTGCAAACAAAGAACCAAGAGACGGACAGTCTTTCTTCCCATTATCTGTAGATTACCAGGAGAAATTTGGTTCTGCAGGCCGTATCCCTGGTTCATTCTTCAAAAGAGAAGCCCGTTTAAATGATTACGAAATTCTTACTTCACGTTTAATAGACAGGGCACTCAGGCCTTTGTTCCCCGAAGATTATTTATGCGATGTGCAGGTATTGGTTTCGCTGATATCTTCAGACAATGAGGTTATGCCCGATTCACTGGCTTGCCTGGCCGCTTCAGCAGCGCTGGCTGTTTCAGATATTCCTATCCAGGAAATTATTTCTGAAGTCAGGATCGCAAGGGTAAATGGCAATATGATCGTAAACCCAACACGTACAGAATTAGCATCGTCTGATATGGAATTCATCATCGCTGCAACCGATAAGAATATCATGATGGTGGAAGGCGAAAGCAACGAGTGCCAGGAAGAAGACCTGATCAAAGCGATCGAACTGGCGCATGAAGCAATTAAATTACAGGTAAAGGCACAGGAACAATTGCGTGACCTGGTTGGTATGACTGCCAAAAGGGAATACACAAAACCTTACCGCAACGAAGAATTAAATGCTAAGATCACCGCTTATGCAAAAGATAAGGTTTATGCCATTGCATCAGCTGCTTCTGCAAAACACGATCGTTCAGATGCATTTGACGCACTGAAAAAAGAAGTAAAAGAATTTTTAGGCGAAGAATTACCGGATGCAGATAAAGCATTGATCGGTCATTACTATGGCGATCTGCAATATTATGTTGTAAGGGATATGATCCTGAACGACCGCAAAAGGCTCGATGGCCGTGGCACAGAAGATATCCGCCAGTTGGATATGGAAATCGATATTCTTCCAACTCCGCACGGATCTGCTTTATTCACAAGAGGTGAAACACAGTCACTTACAACAGTTACTTTGGGAACACCTTTAGATGAATTATTGGTAGAAAGTGCGCACAAATCTGATTACACCAAGTTTATATTACATTATAATTTCCCTCCTTTCTCAACCGGTGAAGTAAAGATGATGAGAGGTGTTGGCCGAAGGGAAGTTGGTCATGGTAACCTGGCTATGCGCTCTTTGAAAAAGATGATGCCTGGTACAGAATATCCTTATACCGTTAGGGTAGTAAGTGATATTTTGGAAAGTAACGGTTCATCTTCTATGGCAACTGTTTGTGCAGGTTCGCTGGCATTGATGGATGCAGGTGTTCCATTGAAAAAGCACGTAAGTGGCGTTGCAATGGGTTTGATCAAAAAAGGTGATGATTTTGCTGTACTTACAGATATCCTGGGTGATGAAGATCATTTAGGTGATATGGATTTCAAGGTTACCGGTACAAAAGACGGTATCTGCGGAGTTCAGATGGATATTAAAGTAGATGGCCTTAGCATGGATATCATGCGCAAGGCATTGGCACAGGCCCGCAACGGCCGTATGCATATCCTTGATGCGATGCACAAGTGCACAGAAGCTCCAAGGGCTGATGTGAAACCACACGCCCCTCGTATGGTTAAACTGGTTATCGACAAAGAATACATTGGTGCGGTGATCGGGCCAGGTGGTAAAGTGATACAGGAAATTCAACGTGAAACGGGTGCTACCATCAATATTGAAGAAGTTAACAATGCTGGTGAAGTAAGTATCTTCTCTAAAGATAAAACAAGTCTTGACAGGGCAGTAGCCTGGGTTAATGGACTGGTAGCAGTTCCGGTAGTAGGTGAAACCTATGAAGGAACGGTGAAAAGTATCAAGGAGTTTGGAGCATTCGTAGAATTCCTGCCAAAGAAAGAAGGGTTGTTGCATATCAGTGAAATAAGCTGGAAACGCCTCGAAACCATGGATGGCATTTTTAAAGAAGGTGATAAAGTGAAGGTGAAATTGCTCGATGTAGATCCACGTACCGGTAAATTCAAACTTAGCCGCAAGGTTTTGATGCCAAAGCCTGAATCACAGCCGAAGCCACAGGGTGAGAATAACTAATCGTTATAGATGTTGATACTTAAAAGGGACCATTTTTAAACTGGTCCCTTTTTTTGTATAGTTGTTTGGCGAGGCTAAAAATGTTGCAAATAGGATATTATATAAAAAAACTGCGGACTGAAAAATTCCCGAAGCTGTGGCAATATTTTGTGGCATTTTTTTATTGCCACAAAATATTGCCACAGGTCTACTTTTTTATTAAGGCCCTGCTTTTCTTCACTAAACCAATATGTGTCATCAGCAATTATTGTTTAAAACAAACTAATTTTAGCCGAAAGAAAATATATGGAACATTATGAGTTTGTATTTGAACTTCCGGGAAATGAACAGAAGGAAATACTGATCGCCCGGTTAAATAATATTGGTTTTACGGGTTTTGAAGAGGATGGGGCACAACTAAAGGCCTTTATAAACACGCTTTATATAAACGAACTTGAATTTGATAATATTATTTCAATAAACCAGTTAAAATATTCAAGATCAATAATCAAAGAAAAAAATTGGAATGCGGAATGGGAGTCTGGATTTGAGCCCGTAACCATCTTTTACCCCGGAACAACCACGCCCTTTGTAAACCTTCGTGCATTCTTTCATGAGAAAAACCGGGAAGCTGTTTACGATATTGAAGTTACGCCCAAAATGAGCTTCGGCACTGGTCATCATGCCACCACGCACCTGATGATAGAAGAAATGAGCCAGTTAGAATTTGCCGGTCAGCAGGTGATCGACTTTGGTACCGGTACCGGCGTGTTGGCCATACTTGCTGAAAAGCTTGGTGCCCCCGCAGTAACTGCAATCGATCATGACGACTGGAGTATTGAAAATGCAAAGGAGAATATTAGTAAAAATGGTTGTGATAAGATTAGCCTGTTAAAGGCAGAAACCATTACTGAAGGGTTGATGGCAGGTATCCTACTCGCAAATATCAATCTCAATATTATTATTGCATGCCTGCATGATATTATCAAAGCATGCAGGCCGGGGGCTACGATGCTTTTTAGTGGTATCATGAAGCATGATGAGCCTGTCATAAAAAGATCCCTCGAAGAAAGTTCAATAAAAATAGTGGAATGCCGTTATAGAAATGAATGGTTGATTATTCGTGCAAAAATTTAACTACAGGCGTATGAACGAATTGTTAACTGCCCGTTTTTTTTCGTACCTTTACAATCTCAACTCACTAAGAAACTGAATGAAGGAATTAATTCTTATTATGATTGCATACCTGTTGGGTTCTATTCCAACAGCATTGATAGTCAGCAAAAAGTATTTTGGGATTGACATCCGCGACTACGGTAGCGGTAACATGGGTGCCACCAATACCTTTCGTGTACTTGGTTCAAAATATGGCACATTGGTGATGGTCTTCGATATCCTTAAAGGCATGGCTGCAGTTTCATTGTATAATTTTCTTCCACACTACCTTAGCAATGAACTTGACAGAACAAATTTCATGATCGGACTTGGACTTGCTGCTGTTATAGGTCATGTGTTCCCTATTTTCGCCAATTTCAAAGGCGGGAAGGGTGTGGCCACTTTATTTGGTATGATACTCGCTGTTCAACCAGTTGTAGCCATCAGTTGCGTAGGGGTTTTTTTATTGGTTTTGTTTCTTACGAGGTATGTTTCTTTAAGTTCAATACTTGGTGCGTTGATGCTGCCGGTTTCTGTTCTATGGATATGGAACGAGCATGAGATCATGTACCGCATATTCGCCTTATTGGTTGCTTTTATGGTGTTGCTGACACATCAGAAAAACATCGGCAGGATATTAAGGGGTGTTGAAAGCCGGATCCCTATTTTAAAACATCGCGACCGCCGGAAAGCCCGTCGCAATGAAGAGCAATAATCAGTCCTCCTTCCAATTTTAGGAATTCCTTAGTAAACTTGGTACGCCAATTGTTTATCTATGTATGTATTAAACTTACACATGATGAAGAAAATATTATTACTCTCAGCTACAATCGCTTTTTTAGTGTCTTGCACAACCAACGCTATAACCGGCAGGAAACAGTTATCATTGTTCCCGGAATCAACCCTGCAACAGGAAGCACTTTCACAGTATCAAACATTTTTAAGTCAGAATAAAGTTGTTAGCCAGAACGCCAGTAAAGATGCTGAAATGGTGAGGCGGGTTGGAACAAGGATCGCACAAGCCATTACAAGTTTTTACGCACAAAAAGGGCAGAGTTCAGAACTTGATGGCTATAAGTGGGAATTTAACCTGGTTGATAACAAAGAGGTAAATGCCTGGTGTATGCCGGGTGGAAAAGTAGTTGTTTACACAGGATTACTTGCTGTTACACAAAATGAAGCAGCATTGGCGGTTGTACTCGGCCATGAGATCACCCATGCTGTTGCACATCACGGCAATGAGCGCATGAGCCAGGGCGCTTTGGCACAGGGGCTTGAGATAGTTGGTAATATTGCCACCGCAAATAATCCGAAGTACAATAGTTTGTTTAATAGTGTATTTGCGCCCGGTGCGCAGGTGGCTGTTTTGTTACCCAATTCGAGGAACCAGGAATATGAAGCTGATCATTTTGGGTTGATATTCGCTGCAATGGCTGGTTATAACCCAAGGGAAGCGGTTCCTTTTTGGCAAAGGATGGCTGCGGCGGGTGGCAAAAGCGGTACACCGGAATTTTTAGCTACCCATCCATCTGATGAGAACAGGATCGCAAGGATCCAAAGTTATATGGATGAAGCCCTCAATTATTATAAGCCAGTTACCGGTAAATAAATTATACAATATTATAATAATAGTCAAAAAACGCTGCACTTTAGCAGAGTTTTTTGCATAAATAGTGCCTATTCACAAACATAATCAGTACCTTTACAGAACCAACTATTCTTGCTTTTAAACTCCTTAGCGCTGGGAAGGTTTAAGGAACTTGTTTTAAAAGTGACCGCTTTTACTCATCTTAACTCTTTTTACACATGGCCCTACTTACAGTATTGGAAAAATTGCAATTAAAAGACGAAAAGAATATTTTAGTACAAGGTTTGCCTTCTTCAATTGAAAAACAGTTTGTGAAGTTGAATTTTGCAAAAAGTGTAACACCTTTATTAAGAAGCAGGAGTATAGATTTTGCCCTCGTTTTTGCAGTAAGTAAAGCACAGCTCACTGGCATTTTGCAGGATGTGGTTCCGGCATTGCATGAAAATGGCAAACTTTGGGTTGCTCATCCTAAAACAACTTCCAAGATCGCCAGCGACCTTTGCCGCGATTGTACCTGGGACATAATAACTTCTATCGGATTCGATCCAATCGATTTTGTTGAACTCGATAATACCTGGAATGCAGTTCATTTCAAAAAGCAGGAAGTCATAAAAATCAAGAAGCAGGCGATGCCGGTGGGCACGTCAGACTTTAAAACAGTTGCTGCGAACCGGTCAACAGAATTAAATACAGCATTTAGTAAGAAAACAAAAGCTGCCACTGCTTTATCATAACAAATAAGCAAAGATTTATTTGTAGATCACTGTACCTAAATCACGGGTAAGCTCAATTTCCATTTGCTTGAGGTGTTGTTGTATTTGCAGGAAGATCAGCTGTTCTTCGGGTTTCACCGCTTTTTCAAGATCATTCATATTCTCTTCAATCATCCTTTTGATTTTTCTCAGCTTGAGGTAATTCAGGGTTGAAGCTACTTCTTCTTTGAAGAGATCTTCTCTTGTTGGAATATGCCCTTCATAATGTTCTTTCCAGTTCGGACTAATATCGGTGTTCACATCCATCATATTGATAATAAAGCCGTGAAGTTTCTGATCTTCATGGTAAAGAAAAGTCTTGGCCGTTGGCTCCAGGCCTTCAC
The DNA here is from genome assembly GCA_038207305.1 of Chitinophagales bacterium. Lineage (GTDB taxonomy): Bacteria > Bacteroidota > Bacteroidia > Chitinophagales > Chitinophagaceae > Ferruginibacter. The sequence continues at coordinate 183,996 of JBBQZY010000007.1, read as the reverse complement.
TATACCATTTTTTATAAATGTCGATGATGTCAACGAGCATTTTATTTTCTATCATTATATCCAGTTCGTTCTCTTTTATTTGGGCAAAAATATAATTGGCTACGCTTTGTTGTTCATCCCATTGTTTTGTGCCAAATTCCAGCAAGCTTCTTACCATCGCCTGTTCCTGCATTTCATCTTTATTGAGCAGATCAAGAACCTCATTTTGTTGTTGATTGGCTTCTGTTTCAGCTGGTATTGGTTCAGCCCTTGATGATCGTAATTCTTCTTTGGTAACCTTGTCGCGGATGAACTTATTCACCAATGCATTCAACCCGCTTTCTTCGATCTTTAATACTTCCGAAACCTGTTTGATATAATCCTGCCTGCGGGTGAATTCTTCTGTTTTGTTGATCTTCGAAATAGTTTCTGCAACCTGGTTCACCACGGCCGATTTTTTTGCACTGTCGTTACCGGCATCTTCCAATGCAATATCCAGTTGAAACAGGATGAAATCTTTTTTATTGGCTGCAACGAATTGTTTAAATCCATCGGGTCCAATCTTGTTTACATAACTGTCGGGATCTTCTTTGTCTGGTATCAAAACCAGTCTTACATTCAGACTTTCTTCCAACGCCAGGTCGAGCCCCCGCAATGCAGCTTTAATACCTGCGCTATCGCCATCATAAATAATGGTAAGGTTATTTGTATATTTTTTTATCAGCCTCAACTGGTCTGGCGTAAGCGAAGTACCGCCACTGGCAACTACGTTTTCGATACCCGCCTGGTGCAGGCTTACCACATCGGTGTACCCTTCAACGAGCAGGCATTCATCAGCCTTGTCAATGGCCATGCGTGCAAAATAAGAACCATAAAGGATCTTGCTTTTTACATACAATTCATTTTCGGGGGTATTGATGTATTTCGGTGCTTTGTCATTGGCTTTAATGATCCTGGCACCAAAGCCCAATACTTTTCCACTTTGATTGTGTACCGGGAAGATGATCCTGCCGCGGTAATTATCCTGAAGTTTTTCATCCCGCTGGTTAACCAGTCCTGTTTTTATAAGATATTCTTTGCTGTATTGTGCCGCCACTGCAGCCTGGGTAAATTCATCACGCCCGGATGGATTATAACCCAATTGAAATTTTCTGATCACTTCTTCCCGAAAGCCGCGTTCCTTTAAATAGCTAAGTGCGATATCCTGTCCTTCTTCCGAATTAAAAAGTTTGTCGGAAAAAAAGTTCTGTGCAAAACTGTTGATGATATAGAGGCTATCGGCGGCCTGTTGCTGAATCTTGAATTCGGGGCTTGTTTCTGTTTCTTCAATTTCAACATTGTACTTATTTGCAAGCCAGCGAAGCGCTTCTACATAACTGTATTTTTCCAGTTCCATTAAGAAGCCGATGGAATTACCGCTGCGGCCACAACCAAAGCATTTGTAAATTTCTTTTACCGGAGAGACGGTGAACGACGGGCTTTTTTCATTGTGAAAAGGGCAGAGGCCCAGGTAATTCGCACCTCTTTTTTTAAGTTTTACGAACGACCCAACGATCTCTATGATATCGATCCGGCTAAGGATCTGTTGTATGGTTGTCTGGCTGATCAATTGATGAAAATAGTTGGTAAAATTAACTAATAAAATGTTATAAGAAAGCGATTGGAATCGGCTGGCATGATTTGTGAAAATTAAGCCTAAAATGCTTATTAATCTTACAAATGAAATATCTTTATCCTTTCAAAAAAACAATAAACATGAAGAAAATCTTTATTTTAGTAATGCTTGCTTTTAGCACAGTGGCTGGTTTTTCCCAATCGCTTGATGATATCAGGGATCTGTTGAATAAAAAAGACAATGCAGGGGCTAAGTCCGCTGTCGATAAATATCTTGCTGATGAAAAGAATGCTTCCAAAGCCGAGGCATGGTATTTAAAAGGAAGGGCATACAATGCATATTCTAATGAGAAGTCTGCGCCTGAATCTGAAATATACAATTTAAAGAATACAGCCTTCGAATCTTTTAAGAAAAGCCAGCTACTGGATCCAAAAGATGTTGCAATGAAACTGGAAAGCTACACTTCTTACCTGGATCTGTATTTCAGTCTTTATGATCTTGGTGCCAATTATTTTAATTCAAAAAATTATGAAGCTGCATACAGTTCATTTAAAAAATCTCTCGATGTTGAAAGTTATATCCTGAGCAAGCAGTATACCTATACACAGGCAACCCTGCACCCATTAGACACTGCACTGGTGCTAAATACAGCTGTGGCTGCAACTCAGGCTAAGAAAGATGATGAAGCAGTTACTTACTATAAAAAAATTACTGATGGAAATGTAGGTGGTGATAATTATAAAGAAGTGTATGAATTTCTTGTGAACTACTACAGCAATAAAGAAGATGCTGCAGCATTGGCTGATATATTGGGAAAAGCAAAGAAATTTTATCCTGCAAATGATTATTGGAACCAGGTAGAACTTGATAAAATCGGTAAAACCGGCGACAAAGCAGCCTTGTATGCCAAATATGAGGAAATGATCGCCAAAGACCCCGCTAATTTTGCATTGGCATACAACTACTCGGTTGAATTGTACAATAAAAATTACGGTCCTAATTCAAAACCGGATGATGCTTCTAAAGAAAAATTATCAACTGTTTTAAAAGCTGCAATTGCAAATGACCAGGGCATTGATGCTACAGTTTTGATGGCAAACCTTACTTATAATTTGGCTTCCGATGCACAATCTGCAAAGGCGCTGATAAAAGGAGTTAAGCCGGAAGATAAAAAGAAAAAGGATGAATTTAATGCAATTGCTAATAAAAAAATGGATGAGTGTATTGTTTATTCAGAGCAGATCGTAAAATATTATGAATCGAAAGCTGAACTTAAAGGCCGCCAGGTTGGAAATTTAAAAATTGTATTAGGATATCTCAGTGAGATATATAAGATCAAGGGTGATCCAAAGAAAGCAGCGGAATACGAAAAGAAGAGTAGCCTGGTTAAATAATTCCTGAAATATATTTTTTTTACAATGAGCTGCTAAGTTTTAAACTTGGCAGCTCTTCTTTTTTGCCTTGAATGCAGGGATATGTATATTTTCCTAATTATTAATTAATTACTGTATTCGCTGCAACTTGTTTACTTCACCGCGGTTCGCCGCTGGGTGAGCCGGAGTATGATATAGTAAAAGAAAGCATTTGTGATCAGGAAAACACTATCTCTTCTACCAATTAGAAATTGAAGGTTGTCTGCCTTTTTCTTAGCGACTTTACTCCTTTGCGATCTTTTGCGTGAAACTCAACGAAATTATTCGAAGTAGATGGCAGTAAAATAAAAAGCAGCTGTTTTATACAACTGCTTTTTGGGGTATGTAAAATATTGCGTCTTATGATTATTGTCTTTCTCCCCGGAACTGCATACCTGCTCCCTGCATCATTCCCTGGAATTCTTTCATGGGCTTTACATCAAAATCTTTCGATATCTCAAAATCCTTTTCTGTTACCTCTTTTTTAAGGTCGATTTTTGTAACTTCTACGATCATCCTTCTTCCGCGGCGCATATTCATTTCATATTGCATTACGAGGCCATCTATTTTATCCAGGCCATTCAAAGAAGTAAAGTTTCCAAAGCTGCCACCGCCAAAGCCACTCATAGCACTGGTGCCACCTGTTGAAGCCGAGTTCTCCAGTTTTATAGTGGGGTTATACCACACTACAACGGTATCTTTTAAACCCAATAGGCGTGTAGTGATGAGCAATGCTTTTTTGCATTCGTAACCAGCAAATTTTTTGCTGCCATCCACATAGCTGATCTCAACATTGTTTGCCGTATTGGCCGGCCTGGTTTTAGTAGAATCACTGTTCCTCCTTGCCTGCATGGCGCTATCCATTTTTACACGCATCTCCGCCATTTCAGCATCTGTTGCATAAAAGCCCATCTTACTTCCCATAGCTTCTATCAGGGTGGTGGTGAGCCCGGCGTTATTGTCGCGTATGATGGTACTGCGCATCATCTCATTTTTTAAGGCGGTCTTTACCATATTATCCTTAACGGTGGTGGTTGACTTTGTTTCACCGTCACCAAAATTCCGCATGAACTGGTTACCGCCGCCGCCACCCTGGATATTTTGTACATCTTCTGTTTCAGGTGCTATCACCGTGGTAGTGGTACTAATCGTTGCCTGTTTGATCAATTGTGGTTGTGCAGCAACTGTTGCAGATAATGCAATGGCCGCAAAAAATAGCTTAGCTTTCATTAATAAAAATTTTACTCAAAATTAACGGCAATCTGCTCCATAAGAACGGATTGCCGTTTATTATACAAATATTTAACGAGTGACTTGTGGATACCAGTTAGAATTGTTTAGAAGGTTTAGGATTGAAGGGTTAATAAAATGGTTAAGGTGAAAAAAATCTCACCAAATCATAAATCATATTTTATAAATCCTCCATCTTAAGCGCCACGCACCAATTGTATCTCGCAACTGATCTTAACTTCATCACTAACCAGCACACCACCGGTTTCCAGTGCTGCGTTCCAGATCAGGCCCCAGTCTTTGCGGTTGATCTTTCCATTGATGCTGAACGCTGCTTTTTCATTTCCCCATGGATCTTTTACAATGCCCCCAAATTCAACATCCAGTTTTATCTTTTTAGTAATTCCTTTGATCGCCAACTCACCCCATAATTCATAACTGCCATCATTGTCAACGTTCTCAACTGTATTAGCCATGAAGGTGATGTCTTTGTGATTTTCCACGTCAAAAAAATCAGCACCTTTAAGATGCGCATCCCGGTCGGCACTACCTGTATCTATAGACGCAGGGTTGATCGTGCAATCAATTTCAACAGAAGTAAAACTGTCGTTGGTTGTATAAATACTGGCTTCAAATTCTTTAAAGCTGCCTTTTACGTTTGTTACCATAAGGTGTTTTACCTTAAATTCAATGTCGCTGTGCGACGGGTCGATCACCCATTTCTCTTTTGTAATTTCTGCCATTGTCGTAATATTTAATGTTTGAACTTTAAAGTTGCTTTGTTTTGAGAAGAAAAACAAATTAAATGAACATTTTTTTGTGAAGAGGGGATAAATAAACCGCGGGATATAGGATAAATTGGGGGCGCATGTTAAATAATTGGGTAGAAAAGCAACATGATTGAACGAGTGTTTAAAAATGTTTTTTTATGTTTTAATATTATAGTTTGAGGAAAATTAAACCATGGCTAAAAAACTATAGATTTGATGGTTATCAGAAGAATTGTTTATTGAAGTACACAAAATGACATTTGTGCTATCTAAATTCGAACAATTTGAAGAAACCCCGGATCCGCAGATCCATAAAAACAATTAAAAGTTATATTGTAGAAGGATATGGCGGAAGGGTTACAAGCAGGAGTTCATAAGATTTTTAATATTTGCAATCTCGTCTTCAGGTGAAACGAAGATCAGTTGGAAACAGTTTTTGAAACAGGTATACTCAAAGAACAGGTACTTTTTGAAAAGTTAAGCAACAGTATGATTTTATTAAGTAAAAAACTAATACGCTTTCTCATATCTGTGGAAGAACAGCACAACGAATATCAATCCAGGCCTCAATTTTAGCGTAACAAATAAACGTACAGGGGGCAAAGTTGTATCCCGCATCCTGTATCCTGTATACGATATCCTTTTCGTTGTGAAAAACCTGTGTGTAATTAAACTCCCTTTCATTTCTTTAAGGCCATTTTGATACTGGCTTTCCGTTATATTTACTCCCCCGACAAGTTTTTCCTGAAATTTTCAACAGCGAAAATAAATCGATCATTTTCACGTAGGTTTGCCGCCTGATAAAAATTAAGAAAAAGTGCGTTTAAAGAGTTTAGAAATCAAAGGATTTAAAAGTTTCGCCGACAAAACCGTATTGAATTTTGACGAAGGTATCACCGGCGTTATCGGGCCCAATGGCTGCGGTAAAAGTAATATTATTGATAGTATCCGCTGGGTGATCGGTGAACATAAGATCAGCAACCTACGAAGTGAAAACCTGGAAAGCCTGGTATTCAACGGCAGTAAAACACGTAGTGCCAGTGGGCTGGCAGAAGTGAGTCTTACTTTTGAAAATACCAAGAACCTGCTTCCTACCGAGTTCAACACTGTAACCATTACCCGCAAATACTATAAAAGTGGTGAGAGCGAATATCGCCTTAATGACGTAGCGTGCAGGTTGAAGGATATTCACAATCTTTTCATGGATACGGGTGTAAGCACCGATAGCTATGCCATCATTGAATTGGGTATGGTGGATGATATTATCAAGGATAAGGAAAACAGCCGCCGTAAAATGCTTGAACAGGCAGCCGGTATCACCATCTACAAAACACGTAAGAAAGAAGCTAAACTGAAGCTGGATGCAACAGAACAGGATCTTGCCCGTATAGAAGATCTGTTATTCGAGATCAATAACCAATTGAAAAGCCTCGAAAGCCAGGCAAAGAAAGCGGAGAAATATTTCGAGATAAAAACAGAATATAAAGAAGTAAGCATAGAACTGGCCAAAGCCGCACTGGAAGGTTTTAACATTACTTACCGCGACCTGAATGCACAACAACAACAGGAAGTAGACAAACGTATTGAACTGGAAACAGCTATCGCTGTTGAGGATGCGGCGCTGGAGCAGGAAAAACTGGCATTTGTTGAAAAGGAAAAGGCATTGCAACAAATGCAGCATGCCTACAACGAAATGCTTGATAAAGTACGAAGCAAGGAAAATGAAAAAAGCCTGAGCGCACAAAGATTACAACACCTGAAAGAAAGGCAATCAAGCCTGCATGAATTCATACAGAAATCAGCCGGACAATTGACCGGGCTGGAAGAAAGTATTGCCTTCACCGGTTTACAAATAAACGATGAACTGCAGAAGCTGGAAGAACTGGAAGAAAAATTACAAAGCCTGAAAGAAGCAGTTGAAGACAAACGTGCCATCTTTGACGAAAAACGTTCTACGATTGATCATTTAAGAAGAGAGAACCAGGCCATTCAGCGCAACCAGTTTGATGCTGAAAAGAAAGTAGCTGTTGCAGATACGTCTATTCAGAATTTGCAACGTACGATCATACAGATACAGGAAGAAAAATCGCAGCGCCAGGCGCAAATAAAGCAACTGGAAGCAGATAAAACGATCAGGGAAGATGAACTTGCACAAAAGCAACGTGACCTGGAACAATTGCAACAGGAACACGAATTCACCAAAGAACAAATTCTGCAAACACAAAATATGCTCGAAGGACTTCGGGTAAACCTTGCCGAAGAGAACCGTAAACTGGATTCGAAAAGGAATGAGCACGACCTGCTGAAAAGCCTCATAGATTCAATGGAAGGTTATCCGGAAAGTGTGAAATTCTTACATAAAAATACGGGCTGGAATCATGCGGCGCCGTTGTTATCAGATATCATTTATGTAAAAGAACAATACAGGGCTGCGGTAGAAAATGTATTGGAACAATACCTCAATTATTATGTAGTAAACAATTTGCAGGAAGGCCTGCAGGCAGTTCATTTATTGGATGAAAATAAAAAAGGCAAGGCGAATTTCTTTTTACTGGATAAGTTCACTGATATCGGCGATGTTCACCAGCCTGAAGGAACGATACCAGCATTGAGCGTGGTGGAGATAGATTCACAATATGCAAAACTTGCAAAGAATTTACTGGGCAATGTTTTCATTGCCGAAAGCGAAGATGCATTGCAGAACAGCAATGGTGCCGTTGTGCTTGAAAAAACAGGTAAATACGTAAAAGGAAAATATTCACTTAGTGGCGGAAGTGTTGGATTATTTGAAGGCAAGAAGATCGGCCGTGCTAAGAACCTGGAGAAACTGATCGAGGAAATTGCAGTGCAGGATAAAATTGTAAATGTATTAAAGACTGAGATTCAGCAGCGCCACAATGAAGTGATCAGTTTCAACAACCAGTTAAAGGAAAATGCGATCAGGCAAACCCAGCAGGATATCAATAACCTGAACAACCAGGTATTTTCTTTGCAGAATAAAATGGAGAACCTGCTGCACCTGGAAACAACCAGCAGCAGCAGGGTAGAAGAGTTGGATATCCAGTTGCAAAACAATCACGATGCCATTGAAAGCACCCGTTTTGAACTGGAGAAATTTAATACACAATTAGAGGAACTGCTTGAAAAAATGCAGGTATTGGAATCTGATTATGCAACTGCAGAACAGGAATACAATTTTGCCAATGCAACTTTCAACGATAATAACCTGTTGTTCACCAAACAGCAAAGCAAAGTAATTTCAACCCGCCAGGAACTGGAGTTTAAAACAAACCAGCTAAACGACCTCCAAGTGCAGGTAGAGAACAGTACGGTTCAATTAAATGAAGCTGCTGAAAATATAGGGCAAACGGCCAATGAATTAAAAGAACTGGAATTACTGCTGGTGAATATGCTTCAGAACAAAGAATCGGATGAGAAAAAACTGAATGAAGCCGACCAGGAATATTATAATATCCGCAATATCCTCACTGAAAAGGAAAGTGAGTTAAGGCATAAGCAAAAATCAAAAGAAGGCATTGATCATTTACTGAACGAGATCAAAGACAAGCTTACCGATCTTAAACTGCAACTGGCAGGTATGAAGGAAAGGCTGAGCGTGGAATTTAAAGTTGATCTCGACAGCATTATTGATGAAGCAAGAACCGGCGATACGCCTTTGGAAGAACTAAAGGAAAAGAATGAACGCATGCGCAAGCGGCTTGAAAATATGGGTGAAGTAAACCCTACTGCCATTGAAGCGTATACAGAAATGAAAAAGCGCTATGAATTCATTCTTGAGCAAAAGAATGACCTTGTAACGGCGAAGGATAGCCTCATGCAAACGATCCAGGAAGTGGAAGCAACAGCTAACCAGCAATTTCTTGATACATTCAACAAGACCCGCGAGAATTTCCAGAAAGTATTTAAGGCGCTCTTCACCGATGAAGATACAGCGGATATGATATTGGTAGATCCCGAGAACCTTGCAGAAACTGCAATCGATATCGTTGCAAAACCAAAAGGGAAACGCCCCAGCAGTATCGGCCAGTTAAGTGGAGGAGAAAAAACTTTAACGGCAACGGCATTGTTGTTTGCGATCTACCTGATCAAACCTGCACCTTTCTGTATACTGGATGAGGTGGATGCGCCGCTTGATGATGCCAATGTGGGCAAGTTCACAAACATGATCAAACAATTCAGTGAGAATTCACAGTTTATCATTGTTACGCACAATAAACAAACGATGAGCGCTGTAGATGTTATTTATGGTGTTACCATGCAGGAAGCAGGGGTTAGTAAATTGGTGCCGGTAGATTTCAGAAGCCTCAATTAAATGTATGATTTGAGCATTGCGCCTTATTCGAAAGCTGATACTCGATTTAAATTAAAAATTAAAAATAAACATCGTTAATCATAAAATAAGTTTTCCGATTCTTCCTCCACCTGCAAAAAACACAGTTTTTCCTTTTTTTGCTTTCCTGCAAACATGGTATCCGTCTTTTCCTATCCAGGTGAAGTTGTTGCCTTCATCCGTACTGTAATCAACCCCATTTAAGCCACAAGTGATCCAGGTCTTTTTTCCTAAGTATTCTATACAACTTCTGTAACCGTGGGGCGCAATTGATGGACTGGTCCAGGATCTTCCACCATCTGTTGTTATCACACAGTTTTTAGTGGTGGAATCTTTTTTATTAAAGTCGCCACCTACTACGATAAATGTGTTGCTGTTTTTCACGGCAATGGAATTGGCGCCTGTTGATTCACTGCCCTGGATGATGGGCATATCAATCTTCTTTGCCCGTATAAAAACATGTGATGATTTACCTCCCGTTATAAAAATTGCTTCCGATTTATTCAGCTTCCTGATATTTGTACCACTGCTTGCAAAACACGCTTCACCGCTATCTGCAACAGGTTTATTTTCTTCAGGTATGCTTCGCCAGCTATTACCTCCGTCGAATGTGCGGGCAATGAATATCTTATTATCGATGGGGTCGCCGATAACAATACCAGCCTGTTCATTCCAGAATTCCATGGCATCGAGAAACATCCCCGTTGTTAAATTTTCATAAACAAGCTTCCAGGTTTCTCCGGCATCAATGGTTTTTAAAATAATGGCCGGCGAATCTATTCCAAGGATGATAGCAGTCTTGCCATCAAAAGCCTCGATATCCCTGAACTCGGTTTTTTCATAACCCTTTACTTTCATCCATTTCCAGTTATTGCCGCTGTCAACCGAAAGTCCGACTGTGCCGCCACTGCCGCTTACCCAAACTGTTTTATCATTCACAACACTTAGCCCACGCATAGATGACTTAATGCCACTTGCAATGATCTTTATTGTTTGTGCATTGCTGAATTGACAAAGCAAGCAGGCAAGTAATACTGATAATAATTTTTTCATATCGATTTTTTCATATGTTTTTCCACAGATTCACTAATAATTCTAAGTTGAGTCAGTTATTTAGTGGCATTAATAATTCACATAGTTCTTGCAATAACTTTGTTTACTTTTGAAAAGATAACAACCTTTAAATTACCAAACAAAATTTCTCCTTTGGGGCGATCGCTGCTATGAGTTATAACTATTTACCATTGGATAAAAGCCATACCGATTTTCAACAAATAAAAAACCTGCTTGAATTTGACCAACTCGTCTCTATCACTTTTTCAGCACACGACAGCATCGTTAAATGCCGCGAATACCTCGATAAAAAAATGGCCGGCGCTGATGGCATGTTTTATGGTATCAATACTGGTTTTGGTTTTTTGCAAAATGTGCGGATCGATAAGGAGCAGTTGACAGAACTACAAAGCAATTTATTGAAATCGCATGCCTGCGGAATGGGAGAAGAAGTACCCCGCGCTATTGTAAAGCTGATGATGGTATTAAAAATAAAATCGCTTAGTTACGGTCATTCGGGAGTGCAGGCAGATACAGTGAACAGGCTGATGGATATGCATAACAATGATATGCTGCCGGTTATCTATACACAAGGTTCGCTGGGTGCTTCCGGCGACCTGGCACCGCTTAGTCATTTAAGTTTACCACTTATTGGTTTGGGTGAAGTATATTTTAATGCTGTAAAAATGACGACAGCAGCTGCATTGAAGGACCTGGAATGGCAGCCCATTTCCCTGCAAAGCAAAGAGGGGCTTGCATTGATAAATGGCACCCAGTTCATGAGCGCTTACGGTATGTATAACCTGGTGCAATGCGACCGGTTGTTGAAATGGGCAAATATTATTGCTGCTATTAGTTTCGATGCTTTTGACTGTAGCCTTGATCCCCTGAATGAAAATATACACCGGTTGCGTTCGCATGAAGGACAGGTAAATACTGCAGCCATTTTGCGTGACTTATTAAAAGGAAGTACCATTGCCCGCCAAAATAAAAAGCAGGTGCAGGATCCTTATTCATTCCGCTGCATACCGCAAGTGCATGGTGCTACAGCCGATACTGTGCAATATGTACAATCCATTTTTATCAAAGAGATCAATTCTGTTACCGATAATCCAAATATTTTTCCGGATGAGGACCTGATCGTTAGCGGAGGCAATTTTCACGGCCAGCCATTGGCGCTGGGGCTCGACTTTTTATCCATTGCGATGGCAGAACTGGGTAATATCAGTGAAAGAAGAACCTATCAACTCATCAGTGGCCAGCGGAACCTGCCGATGTTCCTGATCAAAAATCCGGGTCTGCATTCCGGCCTTATGATACCTCAATATACCGCCGCTGGTATCGTAAGTGAGAATAAGCAATTATGCACGCCCGCCAGTGTTGACTCCATTTCCAGCAGTAATAACCAGGAAGATCATGTGAGCATGGGCGCCAATGCCGCCACTAAATGCAAACGTGTTGTTGACAATGTTGAAAAGATTTTAGCAATCGAATTATTAACTGCTGTGCAAGCCATCGAGTATAGAAGACCGTTGCAAAGTTCAACGTATTTAGAAAGTATAATTGCAGCATTTCGTAAAGAGATAACATTTAATGAAGCAGATCGTATTCTGCATACTGATATAATAAAAGCTGTTGATTTTATAAAAAAAATTCCACTATAATTGCTGCATTGCGATTCTTCGGAGCAATATCGCCGTTAAAACGCAAAGGCTCAAAACAGCACAAAGGTTAGCTTATCCTGTTATGAATTTTAACCACCGACTCTAACGCCAGCTTAAACATATTATCCAATGAAACCTGCCGTTGATCTGCCGACATACTTTCGCTGGTTGGGATTACATCAGAGATAGTGAGAATTGATGCGGCCATTTTATTTAGATATTGCGCATTGGCAAATAATGCAAAAGCTTCCATTTCTACACAAACACAATTATTTGCGGCAGCTAGTTTTGGTGTGCCTTTTTTACTACGGTAAAATACATCACTTGAATGTATATTAGAAGCTTTCACCGGCATGTTCATTTGCTTTGCTGTTTCATTTATAACATCATAAGCCAATCCCTGGTGAACGAGGTGATCGGTTGTTATTTCAAAAGCTTCCCGGGCATAAGTAGATTCGCTAAACGCTTTATCTGCGTTAATTACATCATACACTTTCGTTGCAGGATCATAGGCCCCGGCAGTACCAATACGGATAATACATTCAACTCCATATTCATTGTATAATTCATAAGAATAGATACCAATTGAAGGACAGCCCATACCACTTGCACCAATGGTTACCGGTACACCTTTATAGGTTCCTGTAAAATAAAAAGCATTGCGGGTACTGCTTACCAGCTTTACATTCTCTAACATATTATCGGCAATATGTTTGGCCCTTAGCGGGTCTCCGGGCATCAGTACAATTTTGGCAATTTCTCCCTTTTGGGCGCTTATATGTGCAGTCATTCGTTAATCGTTTTTTGTGAAGATAGCAATCAATTTGGGAATTGGATAATTTGGAAATCATAGTAAGATCAATTTGAAGATTTGGAAATTCGAAAATGGACGTAACATTTCACCGGTTTTGAGCTTTAAGTTTTAAATTGCACTTAACGAATAAAGCTAAATAATTAAGTATGCCCGATTACCAAATTAGTATATTTTCAAATTCCCAAATTATCAGCACATCATTCAATTAGAATATAATGGAAACAAGTTCTAAATACGATTACGCCAAATACAAAACGCCAATTGGCTCAACATTAAATTGTAAGGGTTGGATCCAGGAAGCTGCATTAAGAATGCTTCTCAATAATTTAGATCCGGAAGTTGCAGAACGCCCTGAAGAACTCATCGTTTACGGTGGACGGGGCAAGGCAGCACGCAACATAGAATCACTCGACCTTATCATCCGGGCATTGAAAGACCTGGAAGAAGATGAAACCTTATTGGTGCAAAGTGGTAAACCTGTTGCGATGTTGAAAACGCATAAGGATGCGCCGAGGGTTTTGATTAGTAACAGTCAACTTGTTCCAAACTGGGCCAACTGGAAACATTTTGATGAACTGGAAAAAAAAGGGTTGATGATGTACGGGCAGATGACTGCGGGTTCCTGGATATATATCGGTTCGCAGGGAATTGTTCAGGGAACTTATGAGACTTATGCAGCAGCTGCCGATAAAGATTTTGGGGGCAGCCTGAAAGGCACTTTGAATGTAACAGCCGGCCTCGGTGGTATGGGTGGTGCACAGCCGCTTGCCATCACCATGAATGAAGGCGTTGCATTGATTGCCGAAGTTGAAGAATGGCGAATTGATAAACGCATTGAAACAAGGTACCTCGATGAAAAATTTACTGATATCGATGCAGCCATTGATAAAGCAGTTAGCTACAAAAAACAGGGCATCGGCAAAAGTATCGGTGTGCTTTGCAATGCAATCAACTTATTACAAAGGCTCATCGAAAGAAAGATAGTTCCGGATACGCTCACTGATCAGACATCTGCACATGATCCACTCATTGGCTATATTCCTCATACACTCAACAATGAACAGGCAAATATACTTCGACAGGAAAACCCAACGGCTTACATTGAACGCAGCTATGAAAGCATGCACCTCCATGTTCAATTGATGTTGAAGCTGATGGATATGGGTGCTATCACTTTTGACTATGGGAATAATATCCGTGCCCGTGCCCAGGAATACGAACAACGTACGCCCGATTCCGGCATTGCATACCTTGCTTCTGTTGCTGGCAGAAGTTTTGATTTTCCAGGATTTGTGCCAGCATATATCCGCCCCTTGTTCTGCGAGGGCAAAGGCCCGTTCAGGTGGGCTGCTCTCAGCGGCGATCCTGCTGATATTGCAGTAACCGATGAACTCATCATGAACATGTTTCCCAACAATGCAGGAATGCTCCGCTGGATGAAAATGGCAAAAGAAAAAATCGCTTTCCAGGGATTGCCGGCACGAATCTGCTGGCTCGGACAAGGAGAGCGTGAAAAAGCCGGACTTGCTTTCAACGAACTTGTGCGCACAGGAAAGGTAAAAGCACCGATCGTAATTGGCCGTGATCATCTCGATACTGGTTCAGTGGCCAGCCCTAACCGTGAGACAGAATCCATGCTCGATGGCAGTGATGCGGTTGCAGACTGGCCTGTATTGAATGCATTGGTAAATACAGCCGGTGGTGCCAGCTGGGTTTCATTGCATCATGGCGGCGGTGTGGGTATGGGCTATAGTATTCATGCAGGTATGGTGATCGTTGCAGATGGAACCGATGATGCAGCTGCAAGGTTGAGCCGTGTGTTAAGAAACGACCCGGGTATGGGTGTTATTCGCCATGCAGATGCAGGATATGATATTGCATTGGATGCGTTGAGGAAGTATGGACTGGATTTTAGGGAAAGACTATAAATATATGATGTAAGATTTTTGATTTGGGATTGGTTATTTATAATCGGTAATTAGAACAATTGAAAAAATGCCTACTAAAAGTTTAATACTTGTTATCCTATTCGCTATTTCTATGCTTGCAACTTTTGCTCAGCAAACAGATACGTTCCGGATGTATGTGAACCATGAACAGAAAGCAGTGGAACGTTATTTAGCCGTACAGCAAATTAATGTGTTCAAAGAAAAACCTGCTGATGAATTGTATAAAATAGAGAAGTACGATTTGTTCGACAACATCTTATTGACAAAGGGTTGGGCAAAAGACAACAAGGGGACAATATACCAGGGTGAATACCAGTCTTTCAATAAGAATGGTGAAATGACCTGCAGTGGTATGTATGAGAATGGTAAAAAAGAAGGAGAGTGGAAGTCATGGCATAAAGCAGGAAAACCGGAAACTGTTTATAATTATCATGAAGGAAGATTGGCTGGGCTTAATAAAAGTTGGTTTGAAAGTGGTGCATTGCAGGATTCAATTGCATTAGACAATACCGGAACCGGTAAAGCGATCAGCTTTTATGAAAATGGAGGTTTAAAGTCCCAGGGCAATTATATTCATGGTTATAAGAATGGTACCTGGAAATATTTTTACAACAGCAGTGCCAATACAAAAAGTATGGAAGCGGAGTTCGACAATGACTCTATCATGGTTAGCCGCTGTTATACCGAAACAGGTAATCTGCAAAACGGTGATTGCATTTATGAGCAGGAGGCAACATTTGCCGGAGGCCCAATGGCATGGCATAACTATCTTATTGAAAAATTATCAGGCGAAAATTTTGCCAGGTATATGAAACGTACCAATCGTTACCAGGTGATGGTAAGATTTATAGTTGCAAAAGATGGAAGCATATCTGATATAATTGTAGAAAATCCTGCTATTAAAAAACTTGACAAACTGGCCATGAAGATCATTGAAAAAAGTCCGGCCTGGGAACCCGCAGTTCTATACAATCAAAAAATAAAGGCGTATAGGAGGCAGCCGATTACATTTGCGTTGGAATGAATGTAATTTTTTAGGCGATATGATTTTGGCCCTGATTGGAGAGGTTTTTAACAGGATTAGTCTAGGCTTTTTTTTGAATTGAATTAATACCTCTTTTAAAAGTTATTGAATAGAAAAGAATTGAACATAAGGACAAAAAAAATTATATAGATATTATAAAACTTTGCAACGCATTTCTGAAAACGGAGGCAGGTTTTGAGATCGCAAAACAAAAAATCAGATCGGCGGGATCAGTAGCTGCAAATTACTAGGCACCTGCAAGGGCAAAAAGCAATTCAGGTTTTATTTATAAATACTGCTCATAATTAAAGAAGCAGCCGGAAACCTTTATTGACCTGGAATAAAAGAAGCGGCATTAAAAAATCCGGAATCTGGAACAAAAAGATCAATGAAAGAAGCCGATGAGCTAACAGTAATATTTACAGTTACGGTCAAAACTGCTCAGACAAATCAAATTTCCTAAGCCATACAGCATACATCTCACCTCACACATTTCTTATGAACTATTTTTCAAAAATTATCCTGATCGCCTCTCTAATCAGCATCTGCACTGATGCCTCCGCCCAGGGATTGGCTGAAGGTTATTTCACTTCCGAAGCCTTGCTTGTTCCAACTGCCAATGGCTCGCTGGTTTCTATTAAAAAATACAATCCAACACAGGCTGAAATTGACAATGCTGGAAAGCCATCCAGGAACAGTCCGATGAATTATTTAATGGCTCCTTATGACGCATGTAATATTTCCATGTACAGCAAAGACTTTGAATCAAAACTTTATTCATTTGACAACAAGGGAAAAGTTTCGTGGGATATGACGATCGGTTATTCAAACAAATCAGTAACCAGTCCGGTGAAAATCTACAAAGATCATATTTATACCGGCGAAGGTATTAAGGATAAGGAACAGGTGATGGTACAGAAAGTTGACATGGATGGAAAAATAATATGGAAAGCTGTACTCGATAGCCTTGAGAATGTAAATGATATTTATGTAGATAGTGCAAGGGTGAGTGTGTTGGTTTCTTTTGATATTAGCAAAAAAATCACCAACAACAACGGAACTTTTTCGGAACATGTTTATCCTATTTATTTTTTCGTTCAGTTTGATATTTATACCGGTAAGCGCATTGTAAAGCTATATCAAAACATGGCCAATTATTTATCAAGCCTTGATTTTAAAGATCCGTTGATAAATACTGATTTTTCATATTACATGAATAACAGCGATTCTGCTGCTTTTATGCGGGTAGATAAACAGGAAGCAGCCAGTATTGTTTCACAGGATATGAGCAGGAATCATAGTATCATCCAATTGAAAGCCGGCACAGAATCTTATCATTTGCTCACCCTACTTTCTTCCGGCAGGAATAAGAAAACTTATAGCCTTATCAGCGATTTTTATGGAAAGGAGAAAAAGTATGAAGCAGAAATTCCAGTGCCTGTAAAAGGTGGCGACCGTAGTTTTATTTATTTAACTGCAGGCGATACGATTGCAACCGTTATTTCCAATGCTAAAAATATAAATGTATTTTATACGGATATCACCGGTAAAACATGGTTGTATAAAAGGATTGATGAAGTGATATCGCCTGTTGCAGGAACTGCAGTATCAAATGGCAAGACCTATATTTTGCAGGTAGAGGGTAGGGTAAAACCCGGAGTGGTCGGGAAATTAAAATTTGATCTTTATTAAAATTTACGATCTATAATAATGTATGATGTGCTGATTTGATCATGAGATTATTTGCTGACGTAATAATGAAAGTAATTTTTCTGAAGCTGGAATTTCTTTTTTAAACTTTCCCGCTTAAATCATTCAACCTACATTCTATCTACATAGTCAAGCATTTTTTTCCTCAATTCCCTGCCGGGTAATTCACAGGTTCCTGCGTTGAAATCATCCGCAGCGTGCACCGGGTTCCAGGTAGCGGGTATAACACAGGTAACAGCCGTTTCAGCGATGATATATTTAAGAAAGAAGGATGCCCAGTTAGTGATATCGGCTGCTTTTGCCCAATCGGGTAAAGGGTTTTCTCTAATTCTGCTGAAAAATTTCCCCTCTCCAACCGGGCGGTTGATGATGGTTGCAATACCAAGATCTGCTGCCGCAGGTAATAATCTTTTTTCTGCGTTACGGGAGAAGATAGCATAATTGAATTGAACGAAATCAGGCTTTTCTCTTTTCATCACTTGTATCAATCCATCCTGATGGGCATCGGTATCATTTGTGATGCCGGTATATTTTATTTTACCCGATTCTTTCCAGCGGCGAAGTTGGGCAACTGTGTTTTCCAATCTGTAAGGTTGTACACCTGGATAAGGTCCATGGTATTTCGTTTCATTTTTTTCATCGAACTTTCCATTTGCCGAATCCAAAGCTGAAGTCATATCTCCGATCACCTGTTGCGATTTTCCATACATCGGGGAGTTGTCGATCTGCCTTGCGCCGGCATCGTACATTGTTTCGAAAACATTTTACAATACAGGATAGTTTGAACTGCCCGAATCAAATGTTTGCCAGGTGCTGAGTCCGTTAACGGGTATTGCTTCACCGGATGAAGAAATGATTCTTTTGAGCATGTTTGCTGAGGGTTTAATAATTGAAAGCGAAGTCTATGCAGTTTCAGCTGATTCGGATCAGTGCAGACATAAACTTCCTAAATCAAAAATCCTTGTTCCTGGTCGAATAGTAGCATTACTACAGGGTTTATAAATGTAAAATAGTGAATGTAGAATAGTGAATGTAAAAGTTGAGGTGCAAAACTTTAAGTCAGGATATTCCTTATTCGACAATATTATTTAATTATCCATTTACGATTAATAAATTATCCATTACAAAATATCCATTTTCATTTCTTATTTTCCATTTATGAATCATATCAACTGGGGTATCATTGGCTGTGGCGAAGTTACCGAACTCAAAAGTGGACCTGCATTTAACAAGGTTCCGAATTCATCCTTAGTCGCGGTAATGCGCCGGAATGGGGCAAAGGCGAAGGATTACGCAGAACGACATGGGGTGCCTCGCTGGTACGACAATGCCAATGAACTCATCAACGATCCGGAGGTTAACGCAATTTATATTGCCACACCTCCTTCTTCGCATGAAGCTTATGCAATCGCAGCCATCACTGCTGGCAAACCGGTATATGTAGAGAAGCCGATGGCCCTGAATGCTGCTGAGGCTTTAAATATGGCCAAACGATCCACAGAAAAAAATATAAAACTTGTGCTTGCGCATTACCGGCGCCAGCAACCATTTTTTAAGAAGATAAAACAACTCATCGATGAAAAAGCGATTGGTGAAGTACGATTGGTGAACCTCATTTATTACAAGGCTCCTTTTACAAAAGAAGAACTTGCGATTGAAAGAAATGCCTGGCGCGTAAACCCTGATGTTTCAGGTGGCGGCATCTTCCACGACCTTGCCCCACATCAATTGGACCTGATGTTGTATTTCTTCGGGCCGGTAGAAAAGATCAGCGGCATTGCAACAAACCAGGCTGGGCTATATTCGGCAGATGACATGGTTGCCGGAAATATTTTATTTAAAAATGGTATTGCTTTTACAGGTGTCTGGTGCTTCAACACAAACCAGCTTGCCGACAATATGGAGATCATTGGTACACGAGGAAAAATCAGTTTTGCGGTTTTCAATAACAGGGTGATTCAGCTCACCGTAAACAAATTAACTACTACGAT
The DNA here is from genome assembly GCA_038207305.1 of Chitinophagales bacterium. Classification (GTDB taxonomy): domain Bacteria; phylum Bacteroidota; class Bacteroidia; order Chitinophagales; family Chitinophagaceae; genus Ferruginibacter. Next base: position 164,434 of record JBBQZY010000007.1, on the reverse strand, counting down.
TGAATTCGACGCCTTGTTACATGTACAGCAACCAATGATAGCAGCTGTTGTTCAATATTTTTTAGGTGCAGCAGCCAATCCATGTAATGGGGAAGAAGGAGCAGAAGTAATGAGAATGATTGGAGCCATGACTGGGAGAAATGAATAACGAAAAAGGAATGAATATATTTGATGCCATGACTTTCTGATTACTTCTTCGATATTAAGTTAGTTTTCCAAAAATAGATCAATACATCACATTTATTTGCCTTCGCATTTTCCTTAAGAGATTGAAATAGGTACTCCACTGCAAATTATCTAGTGGGTAGCCCTTCATTGAATCCTGCTTTTGAATCAGGGCATAGTTCCCTGGCTGCATTGGACCGACGATCTATTAAAACAATGTTCACAAAAAAATGAAAAACGCAGTGACAGGATAATTAAAAAAAATGTTCAATAAAAAAGCCACAGCGTTAAACTGTGGCTTTGTATATTGTAGAAGTCTATTATTTGAATATAGAAGTCTACTTGTGCTGTTTTAATTAAGATGATGGATTAGTTCCATTCTACTAATCGCACATACTATGCCAGCAATCCCAGTTTGCAATATTTTAACAGTATCCGAAACTACCATACCTACTTTTCTACCACCTGATACATCATATTATGTTGCTGGATAAATAAGTTGCACTTTTCCAATTCTTTTTTTGCGGAACGATGTTTGTAAATGATAAAACATGGGAAAACTTTTTTATCTATCTGCCGTTTGTTTTTGTTTTATATTTTCATGTACAACATCCGGTGAAAAGAATAATACCAGCACTGCAGAAAATGCCACGATAAAACCTGCAATTTTACGGGCCCGCGGAATTGATCTTTCAAAATACCACGGAAACCTATCTGATTATTTAACCCGCCATAAGGATAGCTTGTCATTTGTTATTACCCGGGCCAGTTATGGTATTTCAACTGATGTTGATTTTTCAAGTACACTAAAAACGGCTAAAAAACTGGGATTGATCGTCGGTGCCTACCATGTTTATTACAGCGATGGTCATCCTTTAGAGCAGGCGAGTCATTTTCTAGATGTAACATCCACCTGGGAGAAAACGAACCTGCCATTGATCGCAGATATTGAGATAGGAGGGATCGACAGAAGTAAGGATATTGTTACCATTCAAAATAACATGTTGTTATTCCTCGAACAAATAAAGCAGCGTACAGGAAGGGCGCCGATCATTTACACGAATAAAAATATAGGCGATAGATATTTAAGCGATCAACGATTTGCATCATTCCCTTTGTGGATCGCCTGTTATATAACTAAACCCGTACCTGAAATACCCATTGCCTGGAAGGAAAGCGGATGGACGTTCTGGCAAAAGAATTTTTCATTTATAGTGAGCTCGCCCACTGATACCTATGATATTTTTAATGGGGATATATCACAATTGAAAGAGTGGATAAGGGCCCATTAATATTTTTATTATTTATACAGAATATTCTATTGGGCTTCAAATATGAATACCGCAGCATTACCTGCCACCAGTATAATTTGCGGCGAACTTAAATTTGTCTCTGCCGTTTTTAATCGTCTATTATCTGGTAAGGAGTTGTGATAAAAAGCCAGGTTTTAATTTTTTTGAATGCAGGAGGATGGGACGCCCGCTATTGGATTAACATACTATTTGTAAACATTCAGTTCCAGTTTTCTTCTTATATTCATTTGTAACAATTAAATTAAGAAATTATGAAAAAGATATTTACATTGTTTGTATCTCTTAGCATGATGACATTAGCATTTGCGCAAAATCATGGAAACCACGTAGACAATGAAAACCGGAATGATGCAGTTTATAACGATCGAAACAAAAAAGACAATGACCGCTTTAATGATCGCAATGATTTTAGCAAACGGCAGATGGACATTAAGATCGCAGACGTTGACCGTGACTACGACAAACAGATCCGGGAAGTTAAAGGCAACTGGTATATGAGCCGTTCAAAGAAACAGCGGATCATCTTCAAACCGGAAGATCAGCGCAGGGATGAAATAAGGATGGTTTATGCAAATTTCAATGATAACCGAAACCGAAATGCCTACAGTAGTCATAGAGGCCGTTGGTAAATACCTGTCATAATTCATTAGGAGCCTCTTTAAAGGCTTTTAATCTTTGCGTCCACCAAGGATTATTTATAATAACCATCAATCAATTTTAAAGTAGCAGCCGGAATTATTATCTTTATTGACAACATGATTCAAACGCCTAAAGGGCAAATTATAGTTAAGAAGCACTATGTTATTTCATAACAATTTTTTTGGCACAAAATTTATTAGCGTTTAGCGAAGATTTTTTTATGGATATAAAGTCAAATGGTATTAATTTTTTGTCGGGCGGTGGTGAGATGGGTGAACTCATGCGTTCAAAAGACTGGCGCCAAAGCCTTGTTGGAGATCCTGTAACCTGGCCTCAAAGCCTGCGTACAAGTATAAGTATCATGCTAAACTCAAGGTTTCCCATGTTTTTGTTCTGGGGCCCCGACCTTGTGTGTTTTTACAATGATGCATACAGGCCGAGCCTGGGTGAAAGCGGCAAGCATCCGCAAATGTTGGGTGAAAGAGGCGAAATATATTGGGTAGAAATATGGCATATCATCAAGCCCTTGATAGACCAGGTACTCGCAGGAAAAGGCGGAACCTGGAGTGAAGATCAACTCATACCCATATACCGAAATGGAACATTGGAAGATGTATATTGGACCTTTAGTTATAGTGCAGTGAACGATGAATCTGGCTCAACCTCCGGTGTTTTTGTTACTTGCGTAGAAACAACTGGAAAAGTAAAGAACCTGCAGGAGATAGAATCTAAGAGGAATTCATTTAAGAACATGGTTGTACAGGCACCAGTTGGTGTTGTGATCTTAAAAGGGCCCGATCTGATTGTTGAAATAGCCAATGAAACATATCTTACTATCATAAATAAAACAGAAAAAGAATTTGTAGGATTGCCCCTATTTACATCCTTACCAGAAGTAAAAGATGCCGTCAAACCAATTACAGATGAGGTCTTAAAAACCGGTATCCCATATAATGGTTATGAATTTGAAATACCTCTTCATCGTTTTGGTAAATCGGAACTCGGTTATTTTAATTTCGTTTATCAGCCCATGCGTGAAACGGATGGCAGCATCAGCGGCATTATGGTGGTTGTAACCGAAGTTACAGATATGTCCCTTGCACATCGTAAAAGCATAGACACGGAGGAGAAGCTCAAAATAATTTTAGGTGCATCGGAGTTGGGTACCTGGGAATGGATACTTAAAACAGATACCGTTCTCTATTCAAAAAGATATCTCGATATATTTGGCTATGATGATGACAGCATCATATTGCAACACGAAGAAATTCTAAGACATATTCATCCGGCCGATATTGCCCAGAGGCAGGAATCTCTGAGAGAAGCATTTAAAACGGGTAACCTGTCGTATACTGCACGGATCATCTGGAACGATAAAACCATTCACTGGATCGAAGTTGTTGGGAAAATGTTTTATGATGAAACGAACAAACCGGTAAAAATGCTTGGAACCATCCGGGACGTAACCGCACAAAAAACCTATAACCAACGGCTGGAAGAAAGTGAGCTACGCTTCCGTACCGTGGCGGATATGGCCCCGGTATTCATATGGATGGCAGGAACAGATATGCTTTGTAATTTTTTCAATAAAGCCTGGCTACACTTCCGGGGGCGTAGTATTGAAGCAGAATACGGTAATGGATGGGCGGAGGGAGTTCATGCGGATGATCTGCAGCGCTGTATGGATATTTATATATCTTCTTTTGAAAAAAGAGAAGCGTTCTACATGGAATACAGGCTTCAAAGGCATGACGGCGAATTTCGATGGATATCTGATAACGGTGTACCCCGATTTACAAAGGACGGTTTATTTGAAGGTTATATTGGTGCCTGCATGGACATTCATGAACGCATCATCTTTGAGCAAAAATTAAAAGACAGTGAAAGTAGGTTGCGCATTGCTGCCATGTCAAGCGAACTTGGTACCTGGGAATATGATCCTGCTACAGAAACAATGAGTTGGGATTCCGCATCAAAACAATTATTTGGGTCGGCTGAAGATACCGCTGGTAGTTTAGAATTGTTCTGGTCGAAAGTGCATCCCGAAGATAGGGATGCGATCATGCAAAAGATGTTGCGGGCGCTGGACCCTGCCATTGCAGATAACTACGATGCCGAGTACCGTGTACAGCTAAATGAGTCGGGCGAGCAGCGATGGTTACACGCGAAAGGGAAAGCTTTCTTTGATGAAAAGAACAATCCTTACCTGTTTTCAGGTACAGTACTTGACATAACCGAAAAACGTATTGCGCTTGACGAATTAAAAGCGAATGAAGAAAGATTCAGATTTCTGGCCAATGCTATGCCACAGTTTGTTTGGACTGGAACTGCAGACGGTAACCTTAATTATTTCAATGCAGCAGTATATAGTTATTCTGGCTTAACTCCTGAACAGATCGCAAAAGATGGTTGGTTACAGATCGTTCATCCCGAAGACTCCGGTGAAAATATAAAACAGTGGATGCATTCAATTCAGACAGGCAACCCATTTCTTTTTGAGCATAGGTTTAAAAGGCACGATGGGCAATATCGCTGGCAACTGAGCAGGGCTGTTCCCCAGAAGGACGAACTTGGCAGAATACAGATGTGGGTGGGTACGAGCACGGATATCGATGAAATAAAAAAGCATGAGGAACAGAAGAATGATTTCATCAAGATGGCCAACCATGAACTTAAAACACCCGTAACTACCATTAAGGGATACGTGCAGTTGTTACTTAAAACACATGGTAATAAAACGGATGAAACGCTTACGAATGCATTGGCTACGATCGACAGGCAGGTGAAAAAGTTGACCAGCCTCGTGTCAGACCTGCTCGATATCACGAAGATAGAAACCGGTAAGCTGCCTTTGAACACGGAGGTTTTTTCCCTAAATAGCCTCATTGGTGAGACAATCAAAGATATGCAGGCTTCCACGCAAAGCCATAAACTTGAATTCAAACAGCTGGCAGATGCAATGGTATTTGCGGATAAGGACCGTATTTCGCAGGTATTGCTGAATTTGTTTACCAACGCGTTCAAATATTCTCCAAAAGCAGATAGAGTTGTTGTTGAAGTAAACAAGGAAGACGATATGATCGTAGTCTCCGTGCAGGATTTTGGTATTGGAATAGCAATTGAAGACCAGAATATGATATTTGATAGATTTTACCGTGTATCAGGCAAAGATGAAAAAACATATCCGGGATTCGGCATCGGACTGTTCATTGTAAAAGAGATCATTTTAAGGCATAATGGAAGGCTTCGGGTAAAAAGTGAAAAAAATAAAGGTGCTACATTTTATTTTTCTTTGCCCGTACATAAATATGTATTATCATTATCGAATGATTAAGAAAGGTATTGATATATTGGTAATAGATGATGATCCGGACCTCTGCCAGTTAATGGAAATGATGTTAAAAGTTGCAGGGTTTACCACAACTGGATGTAACAATCCACTTTTTATACAAAATGTTTTGGAGACAATAGAACCGAGGGCCATTTTAATGGACATGCTTTTATCCGGTACTGATGGAAGAGACATATGCCGGGTACTAAAATCTTCTGCAGAAACCAAACACAAAATGATCATCATGACCTCTGCACATCCTGATGCAGAAAAGACCTGTAGGGAAGCCGGTGCCGATGATTTTTTAGCCAAACCCTTTGACATGGATATCCTGATTAAAAAAGTTACAGATATTATAAATAAAATAAGTTCATAGCAGGCACGCAAACAGGTCAATAAAACGTTATTTTTTTTACGTAAAATATTGTAATAAGTTTGACCCATGACCTTGGCGCTGCAGAATTCCCAACTAGAAATTTTTAAGCTTTTTGAAATGACGCCCGACCTGGTATGCCTTGCAGGCAAGGATGGTTTTTTTCAAAAAGTAAATAAGGCAGTGTTTGATAAACTGGAATACTCCGAAACTGAATTATTTTCCAGGCCCATTAGCTCATTTATTCATCCAGACGACCAGGAAAGAACCAGGCTTGAGCGGTTAAAACTGCTGGAAGGAACAGCGCTGGTTAATTTCGAAAACCGGTATATTTCGAAAACCGGGAAGATATGTTGGTTACACTGGACCTCCGTTTATTTACCCGATAACGAATTTGTATTTGCAATTGCCAAAGACATTACAACTGCAAAACTTGCAGAACAGGAGATACAGGAAAAGTACCGGAAATTTAAAGGTCTTGCTACACATTTTAAAACCAGCATAGAAAAAGACAGGAAATATTTCGCGGTTGAGCTTCATGAAGAACTTGCACAACTTGCTTCCGTTGTAAAGATGGATATAGAATGGATTGGTTCCAACACAACAGACCTTTCTGCGTTTTCTCAGGAACGTCTTATGCATGCAACCGCTATAACAGACCTTCTGATCAAAACGATCCGTCGGATTTCATTCTGGATAAGTCCACACATGTTAGAAGATCTTGGGCTCAGGGAAACATTGAATTGGCTTTGTGATGAATTTGCAGTGTTGAATGGCATAAACTGTCATTTTGAAAGCAGCATTGATCAATCCGCTCTTTCACCTGAAATAAGAATGGACATCTTCCGTATTTGCCAGGAAACGCTTAGCAATGTAATTTATCATGCGGAAGCCAATAATGTAAAAATTGTACTTGAACTTGAAGAGGGAAAAATATGCCTTTCTATCACCGATGACGGCAGGGGCTTTGAAATAAATGATATGAAAAAAACTTCCGGGTTTATCAATATGAGGGAAAGAGCCGCTTCTATAAATGGGAATATTATTATTAAGAGCGAAATAGGGATCGGTACAGTAATACGGCTTACTATTTAGTTTAGCAGGCTTGCATGGTTTCGATTGTTTAGCGTTTAGGGCTTAACGCTGAAAAGTAAATATAGTTGATAAAGTTAAACCGCTCCCGAAATCATACATCGAACATATACGATCATATCTCCTTATTCCTTCTCATGCTGTTTTCGCACATATTTTGTGAGGATAACGATCAACTGGCCTTCAACCCTTCCTTCAATTTGTTCTTTGTTGTTTTCCACAATGTGAATATTTTTCACAACAGTGCCGAGTTTTGCATTCAGTGTAGATCCTTTTACGTCCAGCGATTTGATAAGTATAACTGTATCTCCGTTTTGCAATACATTACCATTACTGTCTTTGTGCAGCTCAACACTGTTGTCATTTTCATGATCGCCCATGGCCTTTGCCCAGGCTAGTCTGTCATCAGCCAGGTACATCATATCCAGGCTATCCATGGCCCAGCTTTCATTTCTGAAACGGTTTAACATGCGCCATGACACAACTTGTACTGCAGGTAATTCACTCCACATTGTTTCAGTAAGAAAGCGCCAATGACTGCTGTCAGCTTCTTCTTTTTTATCTATTTGTGCAAGGCATTTATCGCAAAGCATGATGCAGTTTTCTTCTTCCCGCCCCGACTGTGGGGGTATCTCATAAAGTTTCAATGTTCCAGTAGCACCACACATTTCACATTTTCCTTCACTTCTTTTAAGTAGTATTTCTTCCACTGTCATGAGTTGATATTTTAAACTTGTTGGCGAAGGTAATTAATTCAGTTTTGTAAAAAGGTTTCCGGCAGATATCCGAAAGGCAAATCGTGCCGATGAACGCAGGTGGTTAGGTAGATTATTGTTTGTATTAAGCGACTATCTGCGTTTTAAATCAGTGCTCAGCTGTGGGAAAAAATAAATTACTTTGTTGAAAATTCTTCCACCGATGCAAGCAGGTTTTACATAACTTTCCTTTTAAAAATATAATATGCGTATTGAATCTGATATCAAACTGGGCTTTAAAGATGTAATGATCCGCCCCAAACGTTCTACCCTTAAATCACGTGCAGAAGTATCGCTGGTAAGAAAGGTACGGTTCAGGCATAGCAGGTCTGAATGGGAAGGAATACCCATCATCGCTGCCAATATGGATACAGTTGGTACTTTTGAAATGGCCAACGTACTTGCACAGCAGCAGCTGATCACAGCTATTCATAAACATTATACAATTGAACAGTGGAGTACTTATATGACGGCTGCCCCCGCATCGATGGCAAACTATATTTGTGTAAGCACAGGAACATCTAAGAACGATGCAGCGAAATTACAACAGGTTATCGAAGCTTGCCCGCAACTCCGGTTCATTTGTGTCGACGTAGCCAATGGTTATTCAGAACATTTTGTTGATTTTGTAAAACGTACCCGCCAACAATATCCCGAAAAAGTGATCATCGCTGGAAATGTAGTTACCGGAGAGATGGTGGAAGAATTACTATTGGCTGGAGCCGATATCATTAAAGTAGGTATTGGCCCAGGATCTGTTTGCACTACGAGGGTTAAGACCGGTGTAGGATACCCGCAGTTATCTGCGATCATTGAATGTGCTGATGCGGCACATGGGTTAGGCGGACAAATAATTTCTGACGGTGGTTGCAAAGTGCCTGGGGATGTTGCCAAGGCATTTGGAGGAGGTGCAGATTTTGTAATGCTGGGAGGCATGCTGGCGGGACATACAGAGAGTGGGGGCGAGCTGGTGGAAGATGAGCAAGGCAAAAAATTCAAACTATTCTATGGTATGAGTTCCGAAACCGCCATGAATAAATATGCCGGTGGGGTTGCTGAATACAGGGCATCGGAGGGTAAGACGATCAGGCTGCCTTTCCGCGGGCCGGTTGGTGAAACCATACAGGATATACTTGGTGGAATACGATCTACCTGCACCTATGTTGGTGCGTTGCATTTAAAAGAACTAACCAAGCGTACTACTTTTATAAGGGTGCAGGAACAGCACAATGAATGGTTTTCGGAGAAACAATAATATTGTCCGAATGAACGGATCGGTTTCATCAGCGGTAAATAAATAAGTTATCTCAAAAACCGGTACGTAAATTTTACCAAAAAGCTATTCCTTGCATTCCCCGAAAACGCATTGTTCGTAAGGCTTTTGAATACCGGGGTATCAAGGTCGTCAAATGCATCAGCAGTATTGCCATCAGACCAAACAAAGTAAAATTCAGACCCTGGTTTGTATTCCCATCTTAAGATCAGGTTTGAGCGGAACTGTACAAAATTAAAATCTGGTTTGTTAAAACTATAATCGGTGATGCCATCCCTGTTCTCATCTACGGCAAAAGTTCCATTATTAAAACTAAGCTGGTTCCCCGTATATGGCATGAATCGTTGCTTGTAATCTTTGTTTAAGGCATCAGTCACGTAGGCAAAATGATTGTACAACGGCCTGGTAAGAAAAGGTTGTCCGTAAAACTGCAGGGTAAGGTCGGGTGTAATATTATAACTCATCCTTGCAGTAAAACTTAATGTCTTTTGATCTACTTCTGCAACGATCGTACGCGGAATATTTCCAAATGAAGTATTCTTTACGAATTGATCCTGCCTGCGCCAATAGGATTGATAATTAGTACCCAGACTTATACTGAATGCATTGATGGGAACATAGAAAAGCGTGAATCCTACACTCTTTACGTGCATGGTATTTTTATAGCCCCAAAAGCCGAACAGGTTCAGGCTGCCGTATACTTTTTTTCTTGAATCACTTGTCAGGTAATAATTCCAGCCGGTACCGGATGGCCTTCGCAAAGAACCTGCGCCTCTTAATGAAGTGTTGGATACATCGTAAGGATTCCAGGTTACACCAGTTCCGTTCTGCCAGTTATTTTTAAATACGGCATGCGTATTCATATTTATTTGTTGGTACAGCAACTGGCCGCTATAATCCCACCTTAACCAGTGATTGTAACTGATCCTGGTATTCCTGAAAATAGAAAATGGTTTTTGAAACTGCATACCTACCCAGGTAAAATGGTTGATCTCGTTAGAAGTAAGCATGAATCCGATATCATTCAATTCAAGTTCTGGAGACCGAACCGTAACCCCGGTTTCAAATTTAAATACCTGGCCCATGCTTCCTTGTCGCCCTCCGATCTTGCCAAAGCGAAGTGTACCACCGGTGCCGGTAAGTGAAGTACGGTTAGCGTTCAGCGTTAGTTCCTTTGCACCGTTGCGTTGAAAAAGATGTTCAAAAGAAGTTTGTGTATTGTAAATGGCTTCCTTGGTTCCGTTCACGTTGCTGTAAACAACATTCCCCTTTAGATACCAGGTACGGTTTCTCCAGTAGTGTAAAAAATCGAAACCTGCAGAATAAGCACTACGGTGCAGCATATCATCCAGCCCATGCTCCCTGTTCACCGCTGTGAATATACCACCCAGTATAGTATTGCCATCATTGATATCCTTCTGCAATCTCCCCACAAAATAATTCGTCAACGGTTCAACTATTTCTTTTCGCTTTTTTCCAAAGCTGTCGATGGTGGCCCTTTCCCTGTTGGTAACACTTTCTAAAATACCAATGCTCCATCCCTTTTTTGTTTTGCCACTAAACTTGGCGGCGCCCAGTATCGATGTATTTTGTGGGTATTTTACATGTTCCCCAGACGTTGTGTGCGGAAACCCATGTGGCGAACTCCCAATTCGCCTTGAATAAAAAAGCAGGTCGGCATCATAATCTCCGCCCGCTTCTGAGCCGGTAAGCTGGTATTCAAAAATATTCCTGCTTTCAATAAAGAAGGGCCTTTTCTCATTAAAGAAATTTTGAAAACCATCTATCCGAACCTGCGAAGGATCGGCTTCTACCTGGCCGAAATCCGGATTGATAGTAAAATCCAATACAAGGTTATTGGTGACCGCCACTTTGCCATCAACCCCAGCTGTTAATTTTGTATCGAAACCATCAGCAAAAGGATTGCCTTTTTCTTTCTTGTATTTATCGGCCTGCAAAGTTATATAAGGAGCGATCTCAACCTGCCGGTGAAATGGAATGTCATTAAGGCCAATTAGCTCTCCAAACCTGCTTACCCATACACCCGAACGCTGCGGGATCTGTTGCCATACAGAGCGTTCTTCTTTACGAAATATGCGGCGCTGTACCTGGAATCCCCACACTTTTTCCTTTTCATTTCCATAACGCAATTGACTCAGCGGGATTTTTATTTCAGCTGTCCAGCCTGTTTTATTAATATGTGTCTTTGCAAACCAGATAGGGTTCCAGCTATCGTCCCAATTATTGCCGTCATTGGAAACAAACTCATCTCCACGTACGCCCGAAACAGAAAGCGTAAAAGAAAATGCCGTGCGATGATCATGATAACTGTCAATATTTATTTCCATCCAATCACCTGGAAATTCATCCCTCCTTCCCATTCGTTTACTGATAGAATCAGCCGATGCATCCTTACAATCATATGCTATGTATAGGAATCTATCATCGTACATGATCTTGAAAGCGGTAGGTTGCGAAGGAGGCTTTCCTTCGTTTGGCTGGTACTGGGTAAAGTTGCCGCCCCATGAAACAGCATTCCAGGCATCTTCCGAAGGAATGCCGTCAAGTACGATGGGAGTTCCACTTAGCCGTTTCGTAAAATATTTTTTTTGGGTAACCGTGGTGTCAGTTGGATTGGCCCTGGCGTACAAGCCAAAGAAACTGAGCAGGATTATAAGCAGCAACATTCGATTCATCCCCAATTATACAGACAGTTTAGCAAATGGCAAATTCAAAATTGAGCAATGGCAAATTTTAAATATATGCGGTTGATTTCACGCAAGGCTGCTAAGGATGTGCTAAGACGCCATAGATTTTTGACTCTTTACGCATTCTTTGCAGCAATACTTGAAATAGCTGTTTAAAACAAAAATCATGCATGCTACCTGTAGTTAAACAACTTGTTAAAAAAAATTATATAAGAAAAGCAGCAAATTGTGTAATAACAATTACCTGGTTTAGTAATTATTTTGCACATTTATTATTTGTCGGCTTTTAATGAAAATTCAATTTATAATATGAGCAATGCTGCAATCAAAAATTTTATTGATGATCATGGTTTGAAAAGAGCTGATGGATGTATTATTTTTAATGCAGTTGCCGGTTTTTATGATGAAGGCAATGTGCTTTGTTCTATCAACACTGAAATACAAATTGTGCATGTTGCCGGTATGCCTGTACTATATATTATTGATACAGCAGCCGAAAATTTTCACCTGCCTGATATGTACACAACACACGAATTCCATTTTGCATACAGCAATGGGATTGAACTTGAGATCAGGAAAGACCAACGACACAGGCGGTTTTTTATTTCTGTCAGGCCGGTAAGGTAAGTTTAGCTATTTGCGCTATATTGTTATCGCTAATTATAAAAACTGCTATGAAATTGTATATACGGAATATGGCTTGTGAAAGTTGTAAAGTGCTTGTAAGGGAGGAACTAAAGAAATTGGGTGTGCAACCGGTAAAAGTAGAATTGGGTGAAGCTGCTATAAAAGAAAAATTATCGGCAGAGAAACAGGAAAAGTTTAAGAACGCCATAAAAAAAGCAGGGCTTGAACTGGTTAAAAGCCGGGAGGGCATACTCATCGACCAAATCAAAACTGCCATTCTCGATTATATTGATAATAAAGACCGCATCACAAGCAATTTATCAGACTACCTCAGCAGGAAACTGCATTACGATTATCCCTATATATCCGGTTATTTTTCTGATATGCAGGCAGGTACTATTGAGCAATATATGATCGCATTAAAAATTGAGAAGGTGAAAGAAATGCTGGTGATAGATGGACTTACCCTTACCGAGATCGCATACAAATTGAATTACAGCAGCGTTGCGCATCTTTCGCAACAGTTTAAAAAATCAACAGGGCTGCCGGCATCTCATTTTAAGAAATTAAAGACACTTCGCCGGTTAACGATCCAGCATTTATAATTTAAATTGAGATGCCATTTATATCAGTACTCAACACTTCACTCATATAATTAAAGAACGGCCGCATTGCTTTTATAGTTTTATCTGCCTCGTTCAAAAACGATTCATCCAATACATCGTTGTCGGTGAATTTTCTCACAAGCAGGAATTGCTTGTAACGCAACAGGTCGATTGCTTCGTTGCCTGCATCAAATCCTTTAGGCGTTGTTTTTAACTGTTCTCCCTGTAATGAACCAAAATTAGAAATAATAGTCTTGCTTTTTATTATTTTTCTTAAAGCCTTTGCATCAAAAGCGATCTCATCTCTAACCCGTTTCAGGTCTTCCTTGTTTGGTGACCAGAATCCGCCTGCGATAAAACTGTTACCGGGTTCGATATGAAAATAATAACCGCCCCGCCTGAACCTGGTTGCCCGCCTGAAACTTCCACTCCAGTTCGTTTTATAAGCTGTTTTATCTTTTGAAAAACGGGTATCTCTGTAAATACGGTGGAGGCTTTTTTTGCCTGAAGGCGTTTCAATCAGATCGTGTTTGTTTAATTCCATTAACAATGCATCGGCGAACAATTCGATGAATTGCTGTTCTACCTGGAACCTGTGTTTGTTTGTATTGAACCATTCACGATTGTTATTCTTTTTTAAAATGTTTAAGAATAGCATTGCCGATTTTGGAATAAGTATACTTGAAACCCTGGATTTTATGGCCATTGTTGTGTAAGTTTTTGCAGTCTTATGAATGCTGCTATCCGTAGAATCTGCAAATATATATCATTGAAACAGCCTTTAAATTAACTTATAAAAAAGCAATAAGCGGTAAGGTTTTGACCATATAAATCAATAGTTTTACCGCATAAATTATTCCATGAGGAAAATTACGTACCTGATATTGTTTGGCTGCCTTTGCCTGTTTCAAAGCTGCTTTGAAATAATTGAGCAACTTGTTTTCAAAGACGATGGATCCGGAAGTTTTCAATTGCTGGTAAATATGAGCAAAAGCAAGACCAAACTCAATTCCATTCGTAAAATGAAAACGGTAAACGGACATGATGTGCCTACCAAAGAAGAGATCAGCAGCAAAGTAAAGGAACTCGAAAATGCGATCAAAAATACTGCAGGCATAACCAATGTAAAAACGGCGCTTGATTTTGATAATTATATCGCCAGTATATCCTGTAATTTTTCAAAAGTAAATAACCTCAATTTGGCCGCGAGGAATGTTGCAAAGCTGGATAATGGCAATGATAAAGTGTTGGAGGATGCCTATCAATACGATCCCGGCAAAAAGATATTCAGCCGGATGAATAAATTCTTTGTAAAAGAAGATTACCGTAAAATGAGCAATGCAGATAAAGAAATATTTGCAACGGCTAACTATACGGGTATCTTTAGGTTCGATAGTGAAGTGGCCGGTACCTCTAATAAAGAGAGCAAAGTTTCAGCAAATAAAAAAGCTGTTATGTTAAAGCTGAATGCGTTGGATGTACTCAGTCAGAAAAGATCAATTGAAAACAACATAAACCTTGTAAAATAATGAACAGAATCATCTTAGTCTTCGCCCTTATTTTCATCAGTTTTACAATGGGCTATGCGCAAAGTTTTTTAAACAAAGTGCCGGCCAATGCATCGATGGTGATCAGGTATTCGGGTGATAATTTTTCGAAGAACCTTCCTTTGAAAAAAATCGATACGTATAATTTTATCAGGATGAATCTATCGAAAGCATTGAAGATAGATTCATTGACTTCACTGCAAAACCTGGGTATCAATGTAGCAGAAGACACTTACCAGTATGTCACTACAGAAGATTCCTGTATCAGTTTTGTGAGCCTGCTGCACCTGAATAATATTCCGCAATTTCTGAAACTCGTTGATGCGAATATGCCTGCTGAAATGAAACCGGAAAAAAGAAATGGCTTTGAGTTCCTTGCGCTTTCCACGGATACTTATTTAGGTTGGAACAATGAGCGGGCCATACTGGTTGTTACAAGTTACCAGAACAAGGATCGGTATAATTATTATGAAAATGTTGCAGTTGATACATCCGTTTCAGCAATAGACGAATTTTCGGATAGTACTGTCATGGCGCCAGTTGAAGAAAAAAAGATCGAACAAAAGCCAAAGGAAAGACCAACAGTCAAATCAAAATCAAAGAAGCCGGTACCAGTAAAAAATAAACCTGCTGGAAAAGCACATAGTCCTGAAAAACCAGCAGTAAAAAGGCCGGCAAATAAAGAACCTGTTGCAAAGAAGCCGGTGGAGATCATTGATCACGAAATATTAACAGATACAACAACGGTTGAAGTACTTAAATCCCCTCAGGTTGAGTTTGATGATAGTGTAAGAACTGCAAAGCGGCAGGACTGGTACCTGGTACAGGAGAAAAAAACTACTGCCAAACAAAAACAGGTTGCAGATAGCATGATCACGAACAATTTTATTGGAACTACAGTATCTATTGAAACAGAAGCCAGTTATAAAAAAGTAGTTGATGCAGGTGCTGATGTTTCTATATGGATAAATTCTGAAAACCTTTTAAGGCAGTATTGGGCGGGGTTGTATGGCTTTAGTCCGTACAGTTATGGAGGACGTAATTTTTCGGTCAAAAAATATGATGACGCATTCAGGTCGGGCATGAATATGTATTTTGAAAAAGACAAAGTACGTATTGATCAGCGTTCATTTTCACCTGATGAAAAAATGACGAGTCTCGGTAAAGATCTTTTCAACAGCAAACAAAGTACGGCACTTGCAGGCTATGTCAATCCCGATAATCTAGCTTACCTCTCTATGTCTATTAATTCTGAAGCAATGGCTAATTATTATTACAGGATGATCAGGCAGTACATGAGCAGTTATCCTTATATCAGCGAATATTCAGATATCGTAGATGTTTACGTTGACTTATTAGAGATCATTATTGATGAAAAAGCTGTTGCAGAATTAATGCCTGGTAATTACATGTTTGTACTGCACGACATGAAAACAAAAACAGTAACCTATACTGATTACGAATGGGACAGCGATTTCAAATACAAAGAAATAAAGAAGACGAAGCAGGAACTTTCTCCAAACTTCACTTTCGTGATGGAAACAAAAAAGGATGCATTCATGAAAAAGATTATGAATCTTCCTTTAAAATATGCTGAAAAAGAAAAATTCAATTATAAAGACAAAGGTGGTTATTACGAACTTGTTTTTGATTCAGGCAGGTATCCGCTCACCAATATGTATTTTATGGTGAAGGATGGAAGGGTAGTAGTTACCACTTCTAAAGCCAGTATTGACATGACTTTGAACAATACTGCTTATGCGGTTGATGCAGACACAAAGAATTCGATCCTCAATAATAATTACTCGTTGAAGGTTAATGCAAAAAAAGTATTCGAGCAGATCAGTCCGGAACTTACCAGCAGCGAAAGTAAAAAAGTAAGTGCCTGGCTGGAAGAAAATGTAGGTGATATAAAAATGGAAAGCAGCATTAAAAATGGTATGATGCAGGGAACCACTACGATGAAGATAAAGGGAAATCATTCCAACAGCCTCGAATTTTTCTTTAACATGATCGACGCTATCAATACAATCATGGAAAATGATAAAGAAGAAAAAGAGAAAAAGCTGAATTAAATGAGCAGGATGAAATGGGCCTTACTTATTATTTTTATATTAATACTGTTGGGGTATTGGAAATTTTTCTATAAGAGTTATAGTAAAACGTCCGTTCCTGCCAGTGCAGATTATATTCTTACGCTGGATGTTAAAAGAGTAACAAATACAGTTCTCTGGAATTTGATTACCAGTCCGGGACAATGGAAAAAAATATCTTTTTCTTCTTCAGCTGGATTTAGCTGGAAGGATATGGTAAAGATCCCGGATTATGTACTTGTTTTTCATTCAGCCGGCCAGCCGGCCAATGCATGGTATACTATACTCGAAATAAAAGACAGAAAAGACTTTAATAAAGGATTGGGCTATTATCATTTTGAAAAGCGCAGTTCAGGTGGTAAGAATTTGCCGCGGTATTTTTCAAAGGAATTAGGAGTTGAATTTATTCAGCATGGCGACCGGTTATTGCTGGGTAACCTATTGGTGAAGGATAGTGTAGATATCGACCAGGTCGCATTGGAATTATTTGTCAAAAAGCAATACATTTCAAAACAATCTCTTTTAAAGAACATCGATGCCGGCTGCCACCTGGCTTTGCAGGTTTTAAAAAATAATTTCCTGGCAGAGGATGGTATCATAAAAGTCAATTTTGAGAAGCGTAGAATAAGTATTGATGCAATACTCAATCCAACATCATCTTTTAGCTTTACAGAAAATAAATTCAGTTATTCATCAGGGTCACTTTTTGCTGTTGGATTTACACAGCCGCCACTTGCAGCGTATCAACTTTTCGCTGCAGGCGACCGGGAAAATATTTCAAAGGCAATGAATTTCAATATTGATTCACTGCTGCTGCAAAGCAATGCATATTACCAGTTGGACATTACGGGTATACAATCCCGTATGGATTCGGCCATTAGTTATAGTTACGATGATGAGTTTAACCCGGTAGAGAAAGTTGTGGTTAATAAAGTATTGGAGCCATCTTTTAATTTTATGATAAAGGGAGATAGTGTAGATCATATTTACAACTATTGGAGCAGGAGTGGTAAACTTGAAAAGGCGGCTTCGGGTCAAATGTTTGTTCCTGTTCCATTTGTGAAATCTTATTGCAGTAAGAATAATTCAACTGAATTGTCTGTTGCTTCCGCAGGTTATCAACAACAATCAACAGCAGTGGAGGTTAATTGTATTTGCTACCTGAGTATCCTTTTTTCACAGGTACCAACTGATTTACTGAAGTATTTGCCGGATGATATGATAAATGCTATGGCCAATATAGGATCGTTGAAACTGGTTGCAAATAACAACAACGGCAAGGTTGGGCTGCATGCAATTTTGAGTAAGAAAAGAGACAGTCCTTTGTTGTTTAACTGGTGATGGCAGCGTATTCAGGTATTTTAACAGGCTATTTTGAAATTAATCTGAATTTTGATGAAAAATAAAATTGAGGCATATATTAAAAGCATATCTTTGCGGCGTCAATTTGAATTTATCGCAATTTGTAAGCGAACGATTTTATCTGCTACGCATCATCTGCTACTGTTTTAATCTTTAATTACGCTGCTATTTTTTTCAAGATTTATTATTTTACAATTTTTTTTATTATGAACATTTATGTTTCAAACTTGAGCTTCAACGTACAGGATGAAGATCTACATGGTTTTTTTGCAGAATACGGAGAAGTTAGTTCTGCTAAAGTTATTACTGATAAAGCCACAGGCCGCAGCAAGGGTTTCGGTTTTGTAGAAATGTCTGATGATGCAGCTGCTGCTAAAGCTGTTGCAGAACTTGATGGTTCAGTAGCTGATGGCCGTACGATCAAAGTAACGGAAGCTAAACCAAGGGAAGAAAGGACAAGCAAGCCTGCTTATAACAAAAGCTGGTAAGTTGATCTTATAGTGACCCTTTTTGATGGTTTGTGGTTTCACAAACCATTTTTTTATGTCTGGAGATGACGGCTTTTTTCCAGGATGGCATCTCAAGGATTTGCTGGTAATGTTACAGAAATGCCATCAATACTGCTAACCGTGCCAGCGACAAGAGCATTGATGTTACCGATGCATTCAATTGTGTAATAAGATCGGGATTACCGGGTTTGCATTTTCCCTTTACTGTTCATCAGCATTGTTCTTTTTACAGGCATTCAGGAAGAAAAGGGTAAAAAGTATAATGGAGAGAAAGGTTAATACTTTTTTCATTGCTGTATTTTTTATCTTGTATAGAATACAAAATAAGCATCCATTGTTGGGTGGGTACCCCGTTATTTTCTAGGGAGGAAAAAAATCGCATTACCGGAAAGTAGAGATATACGGTTTACGGTTTACTTTAAAATTTTAGCAAGGCTGGTTGTCAGCATTTATTCAACTAACGCTTCTGCAGTAGTAGCTTCATTGATTGCAGTATTGTTTTTTATTTGCAGCCGGCAATCGGTTGTCATGGAGAATTCAAAATCCTGGTTGAGCAGCAGTTTGCTGATTACCGCATCGCCCTGTAGCAACAATGCAAGTTCCTTGGCCATGGCTGTGTGTTTGGAGCTAGTATGGCTACGTCCGTTCCTCAATTGCAGGTCGGAAAAACTATATTTCATTTTTCTTCCGCCTGCCGCCCGGTCAAAATCGGTAGAATCCATTTTTAAAGACTGTTCGCCATTTAGAGAGCGTTTAAGCAGAATAGCTATAATCGGCAGGTATTTTTTCCAGGTTTGGTTGAACATGCATAAATGATTTAATTGTTATCGAAGTTATTGATGCCGGGGTTATAACTTTAGAATATTCATATACTTATAATGCTAGGGACGGCTACTTCTGCAATTTCACATTTATTGCATTTGCTCCCTTTGGCCCCATTTCAATTTCAAATATTACTTTACTGTTTTCGTTGATGGCTTCTTTTACAGAATTGATATGCACAAAAATACTTTCATTGGTTTGCTGGTCTTTAATAAAACCATATCCTTTATCGTGATTGAAGAATGTAACAATTCCCGTTCTGATAAGATCTTCCGGGTTTAACGGTTCCTGCTTTGGAACACCAATTTCAATATCTTCTGCATTTACCGTGATCTTTTTGCGTGGATCCGGTGGCACAGATGAAAGATTGCCATTCTCATCCAGGTAAGCAATCATGCTTTCGGGAGCTCCGCCGTTCTGGCTATGCTCTTTGCGTTCCTGTTTTCTTTCTGCTTTTTCTTTTTTGCTTTGTTTTTTTTTCTTTTCCCTTTCCTTTTTATTCCATGTTTCTGCCATTGTACTTTAATGATTTCGTGATGTATTGAAGATTCTGTCGTATAAACCAGTAGAAAAAGTTGTGAGCATTTTCTACTGAGCGGGTTAAAGGTACGCCAATATTAGCCTTTTATGGCATTTCGTTTACCAGATGTTGATCCTGCTTGTTATTAAATGCTGAATACTGAGTTGAATCAGCCTAAACTTTGATGCTTATCATAGATTGACTATGCCGGTTGTTTAATCTTTGTTGTGATAAAGCAATTTCAACCTTAAAACAATCATCATGAGTTACACAAACGCGATAAAGCTTGGGCCGGCGCACGCGGGATGGCTGAGATCACTTGATTTTTATGAAACAGAACTGGATATACTGGAAGGCAGGTTAGCAGAAGTTACCATTAAGAATACAGCCCTGGATGCCAGGGAGCCTGCAGAGCATTTTCAAAACCAATTCATTGTTCAGCGGAACAATATTGACAAATTAAAGCATGCCATCCATGAACATGCACATCTAGTATATGAAGATATAAAAGAACACGTTGGACGGGTGCAGGAGAAAAGGGTAGAAGAGCATGCCAAAATTGAAGGAGAAGTAATGCAATTTGAAAAAGTGATCAACGAACTGCGCCATGAATTTAATACGTACGTGGCCAAATGGATCTGAAAAATATTTTATGAGAAGTGAAAAAAGCCGTTGCAGAATTTTGCAACGGCTTTTTCTGTTCATCAGCCTGCCAAAAATATTTTAAAACGTTCGTGGCAATATTTTGTCAAAGCTTCCCTGTCATCGGGATGTGCAATATCGATGAGTGCTTTGGCACGTTGCCTGAGATTCTTACCAAACAAAAACGCACTTCCAAATTCTGTTACAATATAGTGTACATGCCCCCGTGTAGTTACAACACCGGCTGCTTCTCTCAGGTAAGGTACGATCCTGGGCACTCCTTTGGCTGTTCTGCTGCTGAGTGCAATGATGGGCTTGCCGCCTTCACTCAATGCCGCTCCACGCATAAAATCCATTTGCCCGCCAATGCCGCTGTACTGCATTTCCCCGATACTGTCGGCACAAACCTGCCCGGTAAGATCAACTTCGATGGCGCTGTTAATAGCGATCATTTTTGGGTTGCGGCGAATCACATGCGGATCGTTTACATAGTCTATATCAAGGAAAGCAAAGGACGGGTTGTCATCTACATAATGGTACAGCTTCCTGCTGCCGAGTGCAAAGGAAGTAACAGTCTTGTTTGGGTGAATATTTTTTTTCTTATTGTTGATGACATCTTTTTCAACCAGGTCGATGATACCGTCACTTAGCATCTCGGTATGTACGCCAAGATCTTTGTGGTTGGTAAGATATTTGAGCGTGGCATCAGGGATCGTGCCGATACCCATCTGCAACGTGCTGCCGTCTTCAATGAGTTCGGCAATATTCTTTCCGATGATCATTTCTGTTTCACCAACTTTTTTACTGTACACTTCTTCAACAAGGTCGGCGGGGTGAAAGACCATTTTTGAAAAGCGGTCGGTATGTATCATTCCGTCGCCATGTGTACGGGGCAATAAGGGATTCACCAGGGCAATTACCTGTTTGGCATTGTCAACCGCCGAACGGGCAATATCAATGGATAAACTGAGGGAGCAGTACCCGTTTGAATCGGGCTGAGAAACCTGCACGATGGCTACATCAAGATCTAGTATCCGTCGTTTGAACAGATCGGGGATATCGCTTAGAAAAACCGGTATAAAATCGGCCCTGCCTTCTGCTACAGCCTGTCGTATCGGGGCTGAAACGAACAGTGAATTGATGTGGAAGGAAGACTGGTATTCCACCTTGTCGAGTTCAATATCTCCTTTCAGACTTATGGAAACGAGTTCAACATCCTTTAATCTTCCCGATTCCTTTGCCAATGCATGAAGCAGGTAAGTGGGTGTACATACACCGCCATGAATATATACCCGCATCCCGCTTTGAATAATGGAAAGTGCTTCGGCTGCAGGAACATAATTGTATGGGTGGATCATCGTTTTTTTTTGTTGGGCAAGATACAGGGTTTTCAAAATATTAATAGAGGAGATTGGTCATTTTTTTATATGATTAAAACCAGTTTTCACCTGTTTTGTTGCAACGAATGATTGGTTACAATTCCTTTTCGTTAAACAGGCAAGTTTAATCGAAAGAATAATTTAATAGCTGTATTTGCAATAAGCATTTACAAAAACTTCCGTCATGTTTATTGAAATTATGCTGCAGGCTTTACATCGATATCGATCTTTAAGCGGCCTCCCTCTTTAAAATGCTCCTGACCGTTCAGTCTCGTGAAAATTGAATTGACAGGAAAAGTGTGAGAAATTCTTTTTTGCCATGGGCAAAAGCAATTAATCCCATTATAATATCATTAAAACAGTTTAATCTGCTAATTTAGATTAGATAAAAGCCGAGCGCTTTTTTTAAAGCACCCTGTAAGTGCAAAATCAAAGTATGAAAAAATATTTCCTTACACTTTTATTTTTCTTTTCCATAGTGCCGTTATTTGCACAAAAGAATAAAGCAGATAGCCTGGCCATCCTCCTTGCCAAAGAAAAAACAGACAGTAACCAGGTTACACTTTTGTGGAATATGGCCAATGTTTGCAGCGTTTACAATCCTGATACTGCTTTGATATTATCGCAAAAAGCGCTTTACCTCGCAAAAAAAATTAAGTTCAAAGAAGGAGAATCCATGTCATTGGGCATTATTGCCAATACATTTATTAAGATTGGAAATTATCCCCGTGCGCTGGAATTTTACTTTCAGAAATTAAAGTTCGAAGAGCAGCAAGAAAATCCGCGTAACCTGGCGGCCGTAAATATTAATATCGGCGTTGTGTATGGTTACCAGGAAGAATACCGGAAGGCATTGAATTATTTTTTTCAATCAGATTCCATTATTGCAGTTAACCATATTGACGATCTTAAGTATTATACAGCGCTGAATATTGGCGATATTTACAATAGCCTCAACATTAATGATTCTGCATTTATCTTTTACGAGCGTTCGCTGAACCTTGCCCGGCAAATAGAGGATGGCGATTTTACCGGAACTTCTATGGTAGGCTTGGGGCATAGTTATTTTAAACGGGGCAATGATAGCCTTGCACTGAAAAATTATAATGATGCCATGCCATACCTGCATGCCGCCAACGATGAGGAGCGGGTTTGCGAAGCTGCTATCGGTCTTGCAAAATTGTATGACAAACAGAACCTGGCCGACTCAGCCGAATTTTATGCCAGACAGGCACTCGAACTGGCGAAAAAAGATGGTTTCCTTTCCTGGCACCTCGACGCAGCCGGTTTTCTTTCCGGTCATTATAAAAAGATAGGGCGAAACGACAGCGCACTTTTTTACCTCGAAACAGAACAAGGGTTAAAAGATTCGATCAACAGTAAAGAACGAATAAGGGCGTCGCAGGTGCTTTCAAGCAATGAACAATTACGTCAAACAGAAATGGCAGAAGCGAAGCAAAAAGCAAGGGAAGAAAGGTCACAACAATTACAATTCCTTTTCATAGGAATTTTCATTCCCGGATCATTTTTATTTACCCTTTTTCTCAGCAGGATAAGGGTTCATGTAAGGCTAATCAAATTAATGGGAATCCTTTCATTGCTGATATTATTTGAATACCTCACCTTATGGCTGCATCCTTATGTACTGGAAGTCACCCATCATACACCCGTGTATGAAATAATGATATTCGTTGCAATTGCTGCAATATTGATACCTACACATCACCGGATAGAACACTGGCTTATAGACCGTCTGACGCAAAGAAACCGGCGTTATACAAATGGGCAGCTAACTATAAAAACATTCAAGTTTAAAACTAAAAAACCTTCAGAATAACAGTGATGCCTGATATTCTGAAGGTAATGCGTTTCCGAATTGCACTATCTGTTATGGAACAGTTTTAAGTGGTTTTGTTACACCGGTAGAATCCATGATTTTGGTGGTATCTGAAGCAGGTGTCTCAGATTTTTTGTCGGCACCGTCATTGCAGCTGACAAATACGATGGAAGCTACCAGCATTAATGCAAAAATGAATGTTGATTGATTTTTAAGCATATAGTTTGGTTTAGTCCATAATATTACAAAAATTACTTTATGATTCATAAGAATTTTAAATTGATTTTAAAGCTGCCATTGGTACAGCAAAAGAAACTAACTTTAAGCACAGCACCTCCCATCCTTTCCCGGAAAATGATTATTCCCTGTTGCATTGCAATAGCCGGAAAACTTAAAAAGATATAAATGAAGCTGTTCTTTTTTACTTGTATTTTATTCCTGCACACATTCCTGGTTTTTTCACAGGTGAACGACAGGCTATTGCCGGGGAAAGGGAAAATCTATGCTGTTGTTGTAGGCATTTCCAAATATGAAAACCTGAATGAAGATGCACAACTGGAATATGCAGCTAATGATGCGGAGGTATTTGCCGATTACCTTGGATCAACCGCAGGTGGTTCGGTTCCTGCCGGGCATATAAAATTATTGTTGAATAAAGATGCTACTTATTCAAACATCTATGATGCGTTAAAATGGTTGCTGGATTCCTGCCAGAAAAATGACCTTGCTTATTTTTATTTCTCCGGCCATGGTGATCTTGAAAATAATACGATGTCGCAGGAAGGCTATCTGGTCGCTTACAATTCATTGCCCAATAACTTTGCTTACAATGCGGTAAGGATAGGTTACCTGAATGATCTTGCCAAAACGCTTGCTGCCAGGAACGATGGGAAAGTGATATTAATAACCGATGCCTGCCATGCTGCTTCGCTGATCGTTGATTCAACAGGTACAAGATTGGCTGCCGATCAATTGCGCAGAACATTGGCCAATGAAATACGTTTGACATCCTGCCAGAAAGACCAACTTTCAAATGAAGATATTTTCTGGGGTGGTGGCAGAAGCGTTTTTTCTTATTACATGGTAAAAGGATTGATGGGTGAGGCAGACAAACAACATGACAACATCATCACCGTAAAAGAAATAACTGATTACCTTGATTCAACATTTGCTATTGATAAGAAACTTGCCTCACTTCCCGAGCAAAAGCCTGTGATCGCGGGAAATATTAATTTTCATTTAGGATTGGTTCCAAAACACTTGCTTACGTTAACTTCTCCTGATTCAACTCGTGCAAATAATTCCCGAGCAGACAGCGGTTTTTCGTTAAAGCCCCTGGCTATCCCGGTGTTACCATATTTTTTTTCCTTACTGGATGAAGAAAAAATAAAAAAAGATTACGGGAGTGAAAATGTGGAAAATGTCATTGACTTCGGCAAGTTGGTTGTATTGCCCGTTGCAGAAATTCCTTTTGCGGTAATCAGAGCTGTAAAAAATAACCTTCATAAAAATGATGATGAGCAAATAAAAAAACTGGAAACAAAATTACAGACTGATAAAGAGGAGATCAATAAATTCAATGATCAACTGGTAGCTCTTATTAATAAAAGAACCCAGCAGATCATAAATCTTTACCTGAAAGCTGATATAAGTGAACTGGAAAAACGCCAGTACTATAATAATGCCGCCAATAGTTACACAGTATTCCTGAAAATGTTTGAGCTGGCGCTTAAATTATCTAAACCCGGCAATGAATTCTATCATATTTTGGAATTAAAATATCACTATTTTTCAGGCGTTGTCATGCGGTTGAAACTTGTAAATACAAATAGCCGTGTGCCATTGATCGATAGTGCCATTACAGAACAAAAAACAGCTCTCTCATTTGAATTAAAGGAAGAACCTGCTGCTTATATCCGCAATGAGTTAGGCGTATTGTACAGCCTTAAAAATGAATTCGCTACTGCAAAAGATTATTTTAATGCTGCCACAAAAATTGCACCCAAATGGGCAATACCCTGGGCCAACCTCGTTGCATTGTATACGCAGACAAAAGAGTATGATAAAGGGATCAGCGCATCCCTGAAGGCAGATAGTCTTCAGTATAATTTTATGGGTACATTAAATAACGCAGGATCTCTTTATGAAAGCATGGGCAATTATTTACTGGCAGAAGAAAAATACCGCAGGTCTATTCAGCAAAACCCTATGCATTATTATGCTTTTGAAAGACTTGGATATGTTTACCTGAATACCACGCAATACGCAATTGCCGATTCGTTTTTTAGTATAGGATCAAATATGAAAAAACCATTTGGAAGTCTTGGTGCAAATGGCATTCCATCTCTCAGAGTTGAAAACCTGAATAATTTTTTTCCCAATCCCGTCAGGCAGGAAAACATGTTTGGACAACAGATATGTCTATTGAAAACGGCTGAGCTGGATAAAAATAACCTGCTATGCCATTTACTGTTGGCAGGTATATTATCTTATTCCGATCCCCGGCAGGCAGAAACTGAGTATAAAAAAGTCATTTCAAGTGATAAAGACAATTCAATTGCTTATCATTATCTGGCCATATTGCTTTATGGTCAAAAGCGCTGGCAGGAAGCCGAGATTAATTTTAAACTTGCAGCAGCACATTATATGGATGAGGGTGCTATGAAAAAATATTTTACTTCGTATGCTGGTCAGATTAATACTCGGTCAATTGATATTGATTGTGTGAAAAGCACTTTCACAGCAATGAAATACCCAATTGTAATGGACGAATATTACCTCGGATCTACTTATGAGTTATGGGGAAAATTTGCAGAAGCAGAAAAGGTTTATCGGGGAGTCATTAAAAAATACCCTGATCAATTTGCAGCCTATTATATGTTAACATCGTTGATGGAAAACAGCGGCAGGTTTAAAGACGCAGAAACTTTGTTATTACTTTATAAAGAACATGATGCAGAAGAAGGGATCATGCGGCTGAATGCTTTTTATCAAAAAATGATGGACAGGTTTCCTTCCGAGCCTGAATGGTATCTTAAAGCCGGAAATCTTTTATATGCAATTATGTATGAAAACGAAAACATGAGTGCTGGAAACAAATCCAACAATGCTTCAATAATTCAGCAGCTTGATATTGCGCAGGATCAAACGGCCCTGAGAGCAATGGCAATTCCCAGAGCAGCGCCGATAACAGACCCATTAAGTAAAAGTTTTAAATACCTGCTTATTGCAGATTCCCTTTATGCATTTGCAGATATTGCTGCTATTGGCGATGATATAAAATTAAAGATCGGTCATCTCTATCTGTGGCAAAACGATATTAAAAATGCTATCCGGTATTTTAAAATATCCATTGAGTTGTACCCCGGCAACGCTGATACAAGATGGCAA
Source organism: Chitinophagales bacterium (assembly GCA_038207305.1). Taxonomy (GTDB): domain Bacteria; phylum Bacteroidota; class Bacteroidia; order Chitinophagales; family Chitinophagaceae; genus Ferruginibacter. The sequence goes on along the minus strand of JBBQZY010000007.1, from coordinate 137,452 downwards.
TTGATCAATGTTTATGAATCAACTTACAACAATAGCAGTGCGTTGGCACAACTTGATTCTTTATACAATCGTAAACAATTAAATTCCTCCAGTCAATTATTAATGGTAAAGTATTTCATAAATGCAGGCCGTTTTAAAGATGCGGGTGATTTGTTGAAAGAGGCAAAAGCTATTTATGTTTCTGAAGGGTCTGCGATCAGTGAATTAAATGGCAGGATGCAGTTGCTTTCAAAAGATCCTTCCAAAGCAATTCCGTATTACACCGCTTACTTGGCATCAACCCCAAACGATTATAGTACGATGTATAATATTGCAAGAGCTTATGCACAAACAGGTGATAAAACACAAGCATTTAAATGGCTTAATATGGCGCTTGGTAAAGGGTTTGGCTTTTCCTGGGTTTTGGGGATAGACCCCGTTTGGGATAAATGGAAAGATTCAGTACAATGGAAAGAGCAGGCTGGGAAGCTTGCAAAAAAGGATCTTTAATTCAATAATATTTCAAAATCGAATTAAACGAATTGATTAATACGAATGTTAACAATGAAACATTTCCTGTTATTATTTTTTATTTTGCTGCAAAACAGTGTTACTTTTTCTCAAAAAACTAACGGGAAAATATATGCAGTGGTTGTTGGTATCTCAACTTATGAAAATTTAGGCGATGATCAATTAGCCTATGCTGATAAGGATGCGCAGGTATTTTACAATTATCTGCGATCCAAAGCAGGGGGTACTGTTCCTGAAGAAAATATAAAAATGTTGTTGAACAAGGATGCCAGTTTTTCTGCAATTTATGATGCATTGCACTGGTTACTTCAAATATGCAGCAAGGATGACATGGTCTATTTTTATTTTTCTGGCCACGGTGATCTTGAAAATTATACTATTTCTCAGGATGGATACCTGATCTCTTACAACACACCACGAACCAATTATGTGTACAATGCAGTATCTATTGAATATTTAAATAAAGTTGCCAATACGTTATCAGCCCGTAACAATGGCAAAGTGATATTGATAACAGATGCCTGCCACTCGGGAAAACTTGCCGGAAAGGAGCGTGGTGTTTACCTGGTGGGTGAACAACTGCGGGCAAGTCAAAAGAATGAGATTCGATTAACTTCCTGCTCAACCGACCAGTTATCGAACGAAGATATAGCATGGGGTGGGGGACGAGGCGTGTTCTCTTATTACCTGATCAAAGGGCTTGAAGGTTTTGCCGATAAAGGAAAAGATGGCATCGTTACTGTTAGCGAGATCAGGGATTACATGGATTCCTGTTTTAAGAAAGATAATTTCCTGAAAAAAAATGGACTAAACCAAACACCAGTGATACAAGGTGTTGATCAATTTGACCTGTCGAAAGTTAACCAGGCATTTTTAGATTCTCTAAAGAAATCTGTCAACGATCAAACAGGGATTGAAGGGCTGAAACCATTGGTAAAAAAGACGAGTGATTATATCCTTGATTTTTTAAAAGAAATTGGCCCTGAAAAAATAATTGATTTCAATAAGCTGGGTTCTTTACCTGCAACCGAGATAGCTTTCGCCGTATTAAAGAATATTTCAGATAGCATTTCATTGGCAAGTTTATATCTGACAGATGAGGGTTCAACTTACGCAGGTAAACTTGATTCTGCAGGTATCAACCAGCTTGAAAAGAAGTTCAGGCAGAACGAATATGCATTGAACCAGTTCAACAACCGGTTGGTTGAATTATTTACAGACCGTGGGCAGGAAGTCATAAACCAATACCTGGATGGGAATGAAGCTGAATTGGAAAGAAGGAGGTATTACGATGCAGGTAGCAATGGCTATGATGTGTACCCTCTGATGTTTGCCATTGCATTAAAATTAACTTCGCCCGAAAATCATTTGCACAAGGCACTCCTTGTTAAGCAACATTATTTTTCGGGTGTGGCGATGCGGCTGAAATTGCCTTCCACGGAAGAAGCGGCGCAAAAGCAATTGGTAAAAGCGGCACTGGCAGAAGAAAAAATGGCTTACGAGCTGGAAAGATCAGCTGCTTATATTCAAAATGAACTGGGTACGCTTTATTACCTGGATGGAGAATTTAAAACTGCCCGAAAATTTTTCCTGGAAGCAACGGTATTATCACCTGAATGGGTGATCCCCTGGGCAAACCTTATAGGGTTGTATTCATATGCGGGAATGAATGAAGAAGCCATTGCTGCATCAAAAAAGGCCATTGAATTAAAACCTGACCTGCCCGAGATATATAGCAACAGTGGTTTTATGTATCAAAAAAAAGGAGACCTGTTAATGGCTGAAGAATTATGCAGAAAAAGTATAAAACTTAATTCGAGGCACTACCTTCCCTTTGAAAGGCTCGCCTATATTTACCAGCAAACAACCCAGTATGCATTAGCCGATTCCTTTTTTTATGAAGCAGCTATCAGGAAAAAAGGATTGCATGTAAAAGGCATGATATTAGTATTGGCTAATAGAGTTTTACCGCCATTTCCACCCAATGATTTTCAATGCTTTTTTGATAGCCTTGATGTAGGCAGAAATGATGTGTTAGGGCATTTTGTATGGGGCTATCTTGCTTACCAGAAAGGTAATATGCTGCTTGCTGAAAGAAAATTCAAAGAGACGATAGCACTCGATAAAAACAATCCACTGGCATTTCATTACCTCGGCGAATTATTATACAAACAGCAAAGATGGAAGGAAGCAGATATTGTTTTTAATTACGCAGTAAGCTATTATCTGACCGATAGCCTTTTTACAGGTTATTGTGATTCCATGATCACCCGTTTGCCCAAAACGAAATCAAAAGATTGCATTGCTGCTCTTTTTAAAAGAGCGATCTATGGAAGTATCAATGATCATTATTATCTGGGTACTCTCTATGAATCATGGAATCATTTTTATGAAGCGGAAAGCGAATACAGGATCATCATGCATATGGACAGCACGTTCATTGGTGGCTATTATAAACTCTGGACAATGCTGGAAAAAAACGGACATGCAAAAGATGCTGAACAGGTATTACGTGACTTTTCAAAGTTTGACAGCATTACCGCAAAAAATGAACTGGCAGCTTTTTACCAAAGAACAACCGAACGGTACCCCAATACAGCAGGCTGGTATTATGAAGCAGGTGCATTCTTCTACGGGCTTTGCTATGCTAATCAGGGAGGATATAAAAATGATATTATGGAGATACCACCCGATACCGATAACGAAGTGTATAAAAAAAGTACAATTGAAAAAGATAATGTGATCCAGGTTTACCCTTTTGAGCCCGCCGATCCTGGCGGATTTAAACTTCCCGGTATTGACGAATATGGCTGGTATTCGGATATTATTTATTTTCCCCGTACAAAAGGTATCTATTACTTGAAAAAAGTTGATTCACTTATTCAGCAAAATCAAGATGCACTGGCAGATGTTAATTACAAGATTGGTGACTTGTATGTATGGCAACAACTTCCCGGCAGGGCTTCCCGTTTTTATCAAAAAGCAGTTGACCTTAAACCAAATGATGCAAATACCAGGATAAAACTTACCGACACTTACGCTTCAACCTACCAGTACCAGGATGCATTGGTGCAATTGGATTCATTATACAAACGAAAAGAAATAAATTTTCCTAAGCAGTTATTAATGGCGAAATATTTTATTCATTCCGGAAAGTTTAGTGAAGCAGGAAAGCTATTAGCAGATGCAAAGAGCATACAGCCTTATAAAATGGCAGTGCTCTATGATCTGTATGGCAGGTTGCAATTGTTATCCGGCCATCCAAAACAGTCGCTTCCATTTTATAATGAAAACCTGCTGATGAACCCAGGCGATTCTATCTCAATGTATAAGATCGCAAGTGTTTATGCCAAAATGGGAGATACAAAGGAAGCATTGAAATGGCTTGAAAAAGCTATCAGCAATGGATTTCGTTATGGCTGGGTATTGCGATCGGATCCTGTCTGGGATCGGGTAAGGAAAAATACCCGATGGATTAAATTAACCGAGGACATTCCTCAAAAAAGTTATGCAAAAACGATCGACAAAAACAATCTTTCCAATTAGAAATGATCAGGGCAGCGTTGCTGGTATTGTTTTAAATATCGGCCGCTGACTGCATATATTAGCAGGTATATAAGGTTTATCACAGTAGGTGTGATCTGCTTTATAAATTGTTTGCTTATAAGTATCTGCCAGCACCTGGTTCCAGGTTACATTCTTTTTAAAAATGCTGCAATAATTTTCCATAGAGGTTTTCAGGAAATACGAAAAGAAGCCTCCAAATTCTGCCGTGCCTGTTGCAAGTTGGTTTGAATCTGCTGCGCAGGCTAAAATCGAGATGGGCATGCTGTTCATAAACAGCGAATAACAATTTTCCTGGCTTAATAAAAACCCTGAGCCCTTTGACTTGCCTGGTTTGGAACCCTTAGCTTTTGGTAAGGGCGCATAGGTATTACAGCAGTCGCCCATTACAAGATTAAAACGTGCACCTTTATTGACTATGGGTTTGAATATGTCCTTTTCCATGTTCAGCGACTGTGCCATGTAATTTGAATCAGCTTTTGTGCGAAGGTCTATAAAAGGGAACTGGCTGACCTTTCTGTCTGTTTCTTTTCTAAACCCATGCCCGCTGTAATAAAATATTACAATGTCGTTTTTACCAGGTTTGATAAAATTTGCGATCGCAGCCTGTACATTTTTTTTTGAATAAGTATCACCGGCAATTACTTTGATAAAAGTATTCCGATCCGGTATTCCCAGTTTACGGGCAATGTCGCGGAATGATTCCAGCATTCTGCCTGTATCCTTTGCGCAGGAAAGGCCGATGTCTTTATCCAGCACATTTGCAACAACCAGCAAATACATTTTGGTGTTTTTCTCTTCCGGGGTAAGGCCTTTTGTACCGGATTGAAAAAAGCTTTCCGTAAAATCTTCACCATCCACGGAAAAAGCCCGTATGAATTTTTCATCGAGCTTACTTTTTTCTTTCAATTCAGCAGTAAAGGCAGTCTGCGGATTTATGTCTGCCATGGCAGTATAGCTGGCAATTGCACCGGCAGGTTCGCTAAAACCAGTTAAACTATTATTTTTAAAGAGGAATACGATATCGGGATCGAACTTAACTTTATTATCATCGGTAATAAAACGTTGGGCCGTGCTTTTATAAATGAACCTGGTACTGTCAAATATCCCCGAGCTGTTCTGTATAGCCTGTTGTTCCATGTTCATTTCCACTACAACATCTTCCTTGTTTAAAGGGTTTTCAAACCGTATCCTTGCCAGTGCTGTGCCGTCATCGTATTGCAGAAACAATGTATGAAAAATGATGGCATCCGTATTTTGAAAATTGTATTTAAGATAATACACTGTTTGTGAAAAAGCACAGAAACTGAAGGAGTATACAAGCAGGGAACTTAAGAGCAATTTTAGTTTCATGCTGAGTTGATTTAGTTTCTTAAAGCTAATACTATTCTTGCAGGTAGGTTTGATTATCCCGGATACTTACTTGTTCTGTATTCCTGGTGCATTAGTCGGCATGCCGGCAGATCGAATAAAGCGCCCGGAATATCCAATAATGAGTTTAGCTGATTGTGACGATTGCATTCCTGATCGCATACATCACCAGTCCAACCCTTGTTTTTACATTCAGTTTTTCAAACAATGCGTCGCGGTAACCATCAATGGTGCGGGGGCTGACAAACATTTTATCGGCAATTTCTTTATAGGTCATTTCAGAGCAGGCATATTTTAAAAAATCAGTTTCACGGTCGTTTAATTGAAGCCTGCTGTTAAAACCATTGTTATCTTCATCCGGTATGTTGATGGCATGCAAAAGTTTACCGCTTACCAGGTCGCTGTAGTAAAAGCCTTTGCTCATAACTGCATCAATGGCAGTTCTCAGTTCGGCGGGTTCGCTGTCTTTTAATATATATCCTTTCGCACCGCAACGCAGCATGCGGATGATGGAAGCTTCGTTGTCGTACATGCTCAGGGCGATCACGTTTACATCCGGGTGATTTCGGCGCAGCCATTGGGTAGTTTCACAGCCGTCCATTTCGGGCATGTTCAGGTCCATTAAAACAATGTCTGGCAATTTATCCTTATCCAATAAACGTATGAATTCTTTTCCGTCATCAGCTTCAAACAGCACTTCGTAGCCCAGGCTGGTAACCAGTTGGGCAAGGCCTTTACGAAGCAGGGAATGGTCGTCGGCTAAAGCGATCTTAGTCATGGTATGGGGTTCAATAGTGCTAAAGGGCTATTAATACCTGAATATACAGAAAGAGAAATAAGAATGGGTGAAAAGACGGTTTTTTTTGATGGGAAGGAATATAAACTTAGCATTATTAAGAAAATAATCGAGGATGTTTGGAAATGTGGGGGATGGGTTGTAAAATTATAAAGTAATAACCTATTATATTAAACTCTAAATTTAAAGCTATGGCAAAGGTGATCCAATTTGATGCAATTGAATTTGATAATCTTATTAATAAATTTGTTCCTGCAGACCTTGTATCTGCTGCAAAAAGCTGGGTAACTGAAATATCCTCACAGTATGAAGCAAATAACCATTCAATATTAAAACTTAACGAGGATATTTCAGTGAGTGATGGTAAGTTTGTAATGATAACAAAAGATGCAGATGATGTTCATACCATTTTCATAGATACAGACTCTATTGGCTATGATAAAATAGCTGCTAAAGTGCCGCCACGTCAGGGGGGTGGAAATATTACCTAAAGCCAATGAAATTCAAGATCTTTCTAACTATTGAAGGATCCTTTGTTTTATTTACAATTGATTCCATAAAAACATACCATTTAATTCTTGAATGCCATTTAATGCAATCGCTTTTATAATTGTTATACAGCTTGCTGAAATTCTTGCCGTATTCAGGTAAGTAAATTGAAATCCCATGTAATAAATTTGTCATTTCCACACCTTTTCTTGGGTTTTCAAAGCGATTAATTTCGTTTTTAATTTGCGAAACAAATATGTTAATTTCAGGGTTTAACAGGGTTTCTAATTCAGTTAGAAAATTAACTAGGTCAACATAATCGAATGTTGAACTACTTAGCGCTGTTCTGATTTTTCTATACCATTCTGTGCTTTCATCTGAACTAACTTTTTCAAATAATAGTAATGACAGGTCATTTAGTTTGTTAATTAATAAAATAAAATGTTCAAGCCAAAAGAAAAAAATAGTTGACCCAACCAGTTTACTGGTTGGCTGTGTTGTTGTAACCTGGCAAATCCTTTCTCTTGTTTGTAAAAAAACCTTTTCTGAAAACTTAAATGAGGCGATATTTTCGCTAATGCTTTCATTTAATTCCATTAGGAAATTTTTTATATCAAAAAGTCTAAGTGCTGTATAATTTTGAGGAGCGATTAAGTAACGGAATTTTGTTGATAGAATAAAACAGTTGTCAAGTAATGTAAAGTCGCAATTATTAAATATTCCCAGTGTAAATAGCATATCGTCAAATGCATCAGTAAGGTCCGATACATGTATTATATTCTTGTACCTCTGGGCGGCAATTGAATCAAGGGAAAGATTCTTGTTGCTGTCAAATATATTATAGCCAAAGCCGTGGCCAACACAAATAAAATACCATCTTATCGTGTCGTCATAATTAATATCAGATTTGCTAAGTGATTTTATTTCGTTAATTGCATTTTTGAAGCCTTCTTTTTCCTTGAAGTTATATTTTGTATCAAGTAATATTACAGTATTAGCGGTAGCCCCGTTATTTGAAATCACACAGATTTTACTTAATTCTATACCATTTGCGTCTGGTATCTTCAGATAATAAGTTGTAAGGCCCTTATTGTATAAGGTGTCTTTTATATAAGTCTCAAAAACTTTTAGTTCATCTGGAGAAAAAGTATCAGAACTTGCATCCATTAAAACTATTAATTTATGTTTTTTTATCAAAATATTTTAATTATACTGCTTTTTAAAAAAAAATCTGATCTTTTATTATTTAAAGGTAATCTGATGTTTTTTAAGAAGGGAGTTTATTTATCTCTATACGCGTTAGTATTTCACGTGTTTGCCTTTGCCCAGGATATACAATATATAAGCCCTTATAAATATCCCAGCCCTTTTATAAATAATATTTCATCAATTGCAAAAGATACTAGGGGTTTTATTTGGCTATCAACCCAGGGTGGCATCTTTAGATTTGATGGCAAGACTTTTAAAAATGTTCTGGTAAATGATCATCAAAGTGGAAATTTAGAATCGTTAGCAGCCAAGACTATTCTGATCAACCCGTTATCAAACCTGGCTCTAGCTATTATTACTGACAAAGGGTTAGCGGGTTTAGATATTAATTCGAATCAATTGATATTTCATCAGATAGACCTTGCCGGTGCAGGCGAACAAAAACAGGTGTTAAGTATTAGCGTTCATAATGGGAGGTATATCATTACGACAGTAAAAGGCATCTATTGTTTTAATATTGAATGGAGTCAAAAGAATAATTCATTTACGGCAAAATTATTGGCAAAACATGAATATATAGAGCCGTTGCTATTTTGCAAAGTATCTGAATCGTCGTTTGCAATAATAGATAAACTGAACCAATTTTATATTTATGGGTTGAAAGATAATGGAGATATTTTTTTGATTAAAAAAAAATCATTTAATTTTTTGCCTGCATCAACAAACGAATTTTTTTCCATTTACTTTCAAAACAATCAATTTTATTTGGCGACTAACGCCGGTTTTTTTATTTTTTCTTTTCCTGGTAATAATATTCAATCTATAAAAAGCTACCTATTGTCTCATGTTATATACAATATAGTATTTAATAGAGCTAATGATTGTTATGTAGCCGCCAACAATGGGGTTTATAAATTAAGTGCTAGCGGATTTTTAACTGAACTTAGAAATAATTCAACAATACTTAATGATGAAATTTTAAGTTCTGTATACAGTATGAATTTTGATGGAGAATATCTTTGGCTTGGCTCACAAAACGGGTTGGCATCGCTCAAAGATACTGCTAATGCATTTTTCAATATTAAAAATACACATTCAAATAACCGCAATCTTAATCATGTATATAATTTGGGGTTTACTAATACTGGTGAATTGTTAATCTCGGGGGAAAATGGATTGTTTGAGTTATCTCACATAAATGAGGTGAGTACTATTTCAGATAGTGCAACCTACTTCCTAAATTTTATTGGACCCGATGGATATCAAATAGTGTCGGGTCTGGATAAAACATATTTCCTAAAAAATAAAAATCTTACCCCTATAGAAAAAAAATACTCTGAGTTTAACACCCTTAAATATCTTTCTTTTAATGATTATGAGTATATAAATGAAAACTATATATTGTTAAGCACGGAGAATGAAAAAGGTGTCTTTATCTGGAGTTTCAAAGAAAAAAGATTAGAAAGACTTGAGTCCTACCTTCATTTGCCAATTGCAATCAGTCAGACAAACTGTCTCTACAAAAATCAGGATAAGCTGTTTATCCTTACTGATTCTGTTTTCTTTGAGTATTCAGATAATAGCCTGCGGAGATTACAATTAACAGATAAAACCACCGGTAGATCGTTTGGATTGCTCTTTGATATGATAGAAGTGAATGGCTATTATTATTTTACAAGTTATGATAATGGAGTTGTAAAAACGGATACAGCTTTCAATTTTTTAAAAATTTATAACAGTGCATCAGGTCTTTCCAACAATGGTGTATACCGAATATTGTCAGTGGGTGATACGGCACTATTTATTAGTACAAATAACGGACTTAGTGTACTGGATCTTAAAAATGAAACTATTCATATTCTTGACGCGGAAAATGGTTTACATGGAAATGTATTTGAAGAATTTAGTGCGCTAAAAAAAGGGAATTACCTTTATTTTGGAGGGAAAGATGGAGTGTCTGTTATCGATGTTGCAAATCTTTCATTCAGCCACAAAAAAAATAATCTTTATTTTATTGATTATAAAATTGTCGACAAAAATAATATAGTAAGCAAGACTGATATTTTAGGTATAGATATAATTGTAATCCCAAATACTATTACGCAAACAACCGTTGAGTTTCAAAATGTAATTTTTCCATTCAATAGTAAAAATAAATATGCATATAAGATCAATGAATTGCATAAAAACTGGATAGACCTTGGTGGAACAAATTTTGTTACCCTCATCGGCCTTTCCCCCGGTAAATACCACCTGCAAATAAAAGCCGCCAATGAAGACGGCATCTGGAGCGACCCCAAAGAACTTGTTTTAGAATTCCTCCCCAAATGGTACCAAACCTGGTTATTCAAACTACTCGTCCTGCTTACAACCGCAGGAATTATCTACGCCTTTTACCGCTATCGCATAAATCAAATTAAAAAACAACACCAGATACGAAAGAATATCGCTACCGACCTGCACGATGACCTCGGCAGCACACTGAACAGCGTAAAAGTATTTACAAACCTTGCCATCAATGGTGTTAATCAGAATGAAAGTCTGCAGCAGATAAAAGATAACCTGAATGAAGCTACGATTGGTTTAAGGGATATGATCTGGGTACTCGATGACTCGTTAGACAGCGTAGATGAACTGGTAACAAGACTGAAACAATTTGCTTTACCGGTTGCAACTGCCAGCAACATCGAAACCGTTGTTAAGGCTGATAGCGATGTAAACAGCATTAAACTCACCAAAGAAGAGAAGCGAAATCTTTTCCTTGTTTGTAAGGAAGTAATTAATAACAGTATCAAATATGCCGAGGCGTCGAAGATAAATGTGTCTGTATTTCCCAGCGGTAAAAAAATAAAGATTAGCATTGCCGATAACGGAAAAGGCTTTGATGCTGCCCAGGTAAAAAAAGGGTATGGCCTTAAGAACATGCAGTACCGGGCCAGTCAGGTAAAATATAAAGTGATACTTAGTTCTGTTATCGGCAGTGGAACACAGGTAGACATCATGCCTGCTTAAAATGGTATTCAAAACGCGTCATTTGTGCCCAATCACCTAATTTTACCTCAAACTAAAACCTAAGTCTCTCTATGTCTGTTCAGGGTTTGGGAATAAGAAAATACCAATGCCTCGTGGTGGATGATAATAAAGTAGCTTCTTTATTATTGGTACAGTTGTTGGCACAAATACCCGGGCTTGTAGTTGCCGGCACCTGCGAAAGCGCTACCGAAGCTGCCGTATTCCTTTCCCGTATAAAAATTGACCTGTTGTTCCTCGATATCGAAATGCCCGGCATGAATGGTATTGAATTACTCCGTTCGCTGCCTGATAAGCCACTTACCATTTTAACTTCAGCAAATAAAGGTTATGCATTAGAAGCATTTGAACTGAACGTGGTTGACTATGTAGTAAAGCCTGTTATGCTTCCGAGGCTAATGACTGCAGTGAGCAGGGCCATAGAACTTATCCAGCAGGAAGGGGTTGTGCTCAATAATGTAGAACAGGACTATATTTTTATCAAAGACGGGAAAACGATCCGCAAGATATTATTTGACGATATTTTTTTTATAGAAGCAAAGGGCGATTATGTAAAGATCCATTTTGCCGATAAATACTATGTGATACACGCTACCCTGAAAGTACTGGAGGAAAAGCTATCACTTAAAAAATTTCTCCGGGTTCACCGGAGTTATATTGTTGCCATAGATAAGATAGATTATATAGAAGATAATGTACTATTTTTAAACTCGGTACCGGTACCGCTTTCCGAATTCTATAAAAGCAGGGTATTGAACCAGCTGAATTTCCTGTAAGAAGTTGTAGCAATTAATTTTCGTGCATTTCAGGCAGCAGCACTGATCATTTTAGAAAAGTAATTTAATGGGTTACCAAGGCATTTTCACAACATGAAGAAAGCATACAGTTTTTTTACCTTTATCGTTTTGTTGGTATTGGGCTTAATGGCGGTGCTGGTGATCACCCAGCTTAATACTTCCAAATCGGTGAACAGGTTGGTAAATGGGAACAAGCAGGCTGCTGCTACGTTTGCCATTAACAACCGGCTGGAAGATATTGTGAACATGTCGTTTGAACTGGAATCAAAAATACTTTCAGAAAAGCCACTGGTCCTTTATCTAAACCACCGCGGAATCCAGGATTCGATCAGCAAACTTAATATTAAAGTACGAGCCCTCGATAAGATCATCGATGAAGCAGCCATTTCCTCATCAATGGATAAGATACTCGAACTTGCTAACGGACAATCAACCTTATCAGGCGCGATACTGGTTACCGAAAACAATACCAGTTTGCTGGATTCTCTCAGGAAAAGTCATTTCAGCGACAGTATTTATGGCAATGCACTAGATCTTCAGACAAAACTTGAAAGTACACTTACGTCTACCTTACTCGAAAATAATAATGTGGCCGACAGGGTTTCCTGGCTCAATAAACTACTCGCCTTTACCGCTCTAATAGCAGTGTTGTTATTAGCAACGATCATTTTGCGCAGGCAGGTGATGCAGTTCATCCTTATCCGCGACCTGGAACAGGCACGAAAACTTGCACTTCAATCTGTAAAGATAAAAGACCAGTTCCTGGCCAATATGAGCCACGAAATACGAACACCCCTGAATGCACTGAAAGGCTTCAGTAAAATATTGTCTAAAACAAGACTGGATGAAGAACAGCAGCAATATAGTAATATCATCAATAGTTCCAGTGAAAGCCTGTTACACATTGTAAACGATATACTCGATCTTTCAAAAATGGAAGCCGGTGCGCTCGCCATTAAAAACAAGGCATTCAGTTTACGGGAATTATTAAAAGAAATTGAAGAAACCTATTCCGTATCCGCAGCTGAAAAAAAGCTCGATTTTATACTGGAAGTACCTGCCGGACTGGAAGATAACCTGGCCGGTGATCCTGAAAGACTGAAACAGGTGCTCGTAAACCTTATCAGCAATTCTATAAAGTTTACGAATGCGGGGTATGTTTCACTTCGACTAAGCCCTGCGAGTACCCGAAATGATATCACAGCAATAAATTTTGCAGTGGCAGATTCAGGTATAGGCATACCGATCGACAAACAAGACCTGATATTCGAAAGGTTTGAACAACTTGATAATAGTTTTGTAAGACAACAGGGAGGAACAGGCCTTGGACTTGCCATTACAAAAATGATCGTTGAAGCGATGGGTGGACATATCACGGTTCAAAGCCAGCCCGACCAGGGTTCGGTATTTAATTTTACCCTTAGCTTCCAGTTAAATAAACAACCCGTTGTAGCAGAGGAGAACCTTGTGCAGCAACTGATGCCATTGGTGCCACATCCTTCTCAATGCAAGATATTGGTGGCTGAAGACAACAAAGTGAACCAGTTGCTGGTCAGTAAATTATTAATGCCATTCAATGCACAGATTTCCATCGTAGGCAATGGGCATGAGATATTTAATTTACTGGAAAACCAAAGCTTTGATGTGATATTGATGGATGTACAGATGCCCATCATGGATGGTATTACAGCAACAAAGCTTATCAGGAATAAACTTGGAAATAGCATACCCATCATCGGTATGACAGCTTATGTGCAGCCAAACGAAATTGAGAAATGCTTCGCTGCAGGTATGAATGACTATGTTCCCAAACCGGTTAATGAAGCTCAGTTCTATGAAGTTTTAAAGAAATACATTCATTTAGGTGACCGGCAACCAGGCCTAGATATACAACCAGCCACTGCCGATTTCGAGTTCCTTGAAAAATTATGCAATGGAAATGCGGCCAATGTAAGTGCAATATTGGAAGAACTTAAAAAACAGTTACAAGAAGACTTAAGCGCATTTGAAAAAAGCCTTTTTGTAAATGACCCTGAAAGCCTCGTGAAACTGGTACATCACCTGAAATCGACCTTATCGCCGTTGGGGCCCGGTTCAGGGGCTGCAGAAACCTTATTGTCATTCAGCAGGGTATTGCACAATACAGGGAAATGGGAGGATATTGAGGAAGCCGGCAAACAATTGCTGGATGTATTAAAGGAAACGCTGGAACTGGTAAAAAATAAACAGGCTTCGCCGTTGTAAATTTAAATTAGTATTTTGTTCAACATTGAGATAAAATGCATGCAATTTTTTTTTGGCACGAATTTCATTGCAGACATATCCTTCGCCCCAATGAACGCAATGGTAATATACTTAGCATACAATAAACTGAAAAATAATGTCGATCTCTGGTATATACAACAGTGATGCTGATGAGCAGGCGGCAAGGGTAAAACGCTTCGCCAATAATTCTATCTGGTCTATCTGGATAGCAGGGATGGGTTGCATGCTTATTTTTGTTGTTTATTTTCTGATCCTTCCTGCAAAAGCGGAAAACAGGAAACCAATTGGAATGCTGGATACTGCGCTTACTACTGATGAACTTTTTAATGATAAAACGTCTCTGGTGAACATCGGTTTGCGGATGCAGGAGATACCTGATAATAGCCGGGAAGAAAAACCCCTGGGAACTATCCGGATCAACAAAGTTATTTTTGAAAAGAAACTGATTAATACGAAAAAAAGATCAACGCCTGATTTCTTTATAAGAGCCGTGCCCAAATAAATGAACTATGTGCATTAAAAATTACTTATACTGTTCTGCGATCATTTTCTGCCTGGTATCCTGCGTGGGTGCCAAGAAAATGGATAAGGTCACAGTAAAGTTGAAAGACATGCAATCGCAGCAGGCGCTGGAAGACAATAAAGTTTCATCCATTGCATCCGTTGGTGAATCGAAACTGGCCGACCGTAAGATCGACAGCAATATCAATAAACGGCTTAATGATCGCCTCTCTTCGATGAAACAGGATCTGGATTCTGTAAACAAGGAAATCGCAAATCTTCAAAGTCTTTCGTCCGATGTAAAAACTTTCAGGAAATCGTATAAAAAAGATATCCTTCCAAAACTGGAACAACTCGATCTCTATAAGAAAAATTACAACGACCGTTTAAAGATATATATGATGATGGAGGAGGGATTGAACCTAGCCAATTATACGCCATTCGACCTGGCCGCTTTTTTTGGCCCCGGTTTATATAGCATTCCATACGACCAGGAAGAGATCGCAGTGAGATCATTCAGCCCAATGGTAGATTCTGTAATGAATTTTTCACACAGGTATGAAAATACACCCCGCACTGCAACATTGGTTATCCTGGGCTACGCAGATGGGCAGGACATAAACCCCGACAAACCTTTATACAATACGCTCACCACTATGCTTAACAGAACAGACATCAGCAAAGAGCAATTGAACACCATGCTTTCTCAATTGAGGGCCATCGAACTTATCAAACATCTTACAAATATTTTTAACAAAAAGGTACCGCCAACTACCGATCTCAACGGACTTAAAATAGAATACATTGGCCAGGGCAAAGGAGAGGAATATCCAAATCCCGCTATCAAAGATTATAAGGAAGATGATGAAAGACGAAGGATCGTTCTTTGTTACTGGATCGTTTTACCGGATGTGAAGTAGAAGTTGGTTGATTGAATGGTGGATGTAGTTAAGTCGTTGACAAAGTTATTCCGGCTTCGATCTAAATCAACGCTATTAACCTGTTAACTCATAACCTCCCATTTCCCATCCGTTTAAAAAAGGCTTCTGGCTATTTTTAAAGCCAACTCACCGAAAAAGTATATTTCAAAATTTCAATTTAATGTTTCTTTGTTCCAGCATTTAGAATTTCGGTATCCCGGAAACTTGATGCCAGGCTTCCACTGAAACCACAATTTTTAAAACCGGATGAGTATGAATTTTTTGCATCGGTTGTTGAAGAAACAGGCAGGTACAAATGATGGAAACGAATCTTTTCACAAAGTAGAGGTTTGCTTTGAAGCCAGTATTTCATTTGCTACCGATTTCCTGGTTCACTTTTATGATGCAGAAAACAGGCCATTCTTACTCGAAAAAAGCGGCACTTACTTTCAGTTGTTGCAAAAGTTACCGCTACATCGAAGTGCTGTCTATTTCAGGGTGCATGTATTTAACCCAGCATGCCTGGCGGATCAAACCATAAAGATCAGCGTTAAAGTAAAGCAGCTGAAAGTAGTAGAAAAATTATTTGAAATTCCTCACCACAACACATATTCACAATGGCACTCCGTACAAGCCAGCCTCATTTAATGAAAGCTTATTATGAAACCAGCATTTTTTTTATGCACGATTAAAGAGCCATAAGATCGGCCGGCGGTTTTTACCGCCGGCAACTTTTTATTGCAGTCTTACAAAATTTTACCACAACCATATATTTTAGTTTTTTCTCAATAAGTATTGGCATTTACAGGACAGCCGGTGATCTATATCACCGGTTTTTTTATAGCGGTTACTTTTAACCGCTAAGGGGGAAGGCGGAATTTATTTTGTTTGCCTTTATACCAATTATAAATAAAAGGCGTCTGCCTTTTTCTTTGGGGCTTCACAATCTTTGTGTGAAACCCATGGACAATATTCGTGGTTTAATTGGTAGGCTTCACAAACGCCTGAACGAATTCCTGCCTGACTTTTTTTATAATTTTACATTTACCCTGATGCATTATCGAATATCTGCAATCGTAGGTCGAAATTTCATTTTCTCAAGACCTACAAAAATTTTCGTTGTCCCCGGCAAACCAACCCGTTTCAAAATGGGGTTTAAAAGGGTGGGGGCATGGCAATAAACCTAACAACCTGCCGTTCTTTATTCATGCCGCCATCCATTGGGTGACGCGTTAAAAAAGATATATGCAAAAAGTAGCCGCCAAACAAAGCCAGGCATTGATATTCTTGTTATTCATAGTCGTTGTAATTATAGCTTGCCTCGTTGGCACCGGTTGGTATTTATTGAAAAGCAATATAGCAGGGGCCGATAAAAATGCCCATACCATCGCAACATGGTCGGATACGGGCAGACAGATAAAAAAACTGATTTAGACAACCATCCCTCCATTTACTATATTTCCCTGCTATTCAAAATTGCAATAACTCATTTTAGCTGATTGAAGCAGCGGTTTTATTAATTTTCCTTATCTTCATCAAGGTTATGTTAATACTGGCTGTAGTCAGCCTGCCACTATCCTAAGTCTTAAGGCCAGTTATTGAAGGTTCACACAAATATTATCCTGTTTAAAAGCAACTGCTATCATGGCTGATACCTGGATAGCAAAAATCCTTTTGAATTGAAACCAGGCTCTATCACCACGTAATTCTTATAAAGGTTATTTTATTATATGAAAAAAACACTCATTTTTTTATTATGCAGCTTACTCATCGGATCCTTTCAAAAGGCTATTGCTCAATACGATTTTCAGAATGATCTTTATTATAGCAAGGATTTTGTTTATGAAGTCGGTGCTTCTGTCGGGATGATGAACTGCTTTACCGACCTGGGCGGTACAAAGGGCGTTGGAAAAAGTTTTATCAAAGACCGTAACCTGGGTAATTCCCAGGTAAGTGCAGGCGTGTATGTGAGCCTGATGTATAAATATGCAGTAGCGCTCAGGCTGGAAATAACATTGGGGCATGTAAAAGCCTCAGACAATTCACTTGAGTCGGTAAAGGAAACAACTTCCGGAAGATATGAACGCAACCTGAGTTTTAAAAGCAAGATCAATGAAGTAGCGCTTATAGCTGAAATTCATCCATTGTATTTCAGAAGATTCCGCGACGGTGCAAGGCTTCCGAGGTTATCACCTTACCTGATGGGTGGTATCGGATTTTTTAAGTTTAAACCACAGGCAAAACTGAATGATAAATGGGTTAACCTGCAGCCATTGAGCACAGAAGGTCAGGGCTTCAGCGAATATCCCGACCGTTCGCCTTATAAACTTACCCAATTGGTAATTCCTGTCGGCTTTGGTGTGAAATATAAGATCAGCCCTTTACTCAATCTCAGCCTGGAATGTGCATCAAGAATTTTATTTACCGACTACCTGGATGATGTAAGCACAAATTATATCGATCCAACGGTATACAGCAATCATTTTAGCGGCGAACAACTTGCCAATGCATTGTTGCTGAACGACAGGCAAAAAGAATTGAATCCCAATCATTCCAGTACGATCGGCTGGCAACGTGGCAATCCTGCAAACAATGATTCTTACTTCACTTTTAATATAAAAATAGCTGCACTGTTATAGATATCATTGTCTTAACAGCATTGGTTCAGGCAATATATTTTTTGTATGGCTGTTATGCTATCTTTAGGAAAAATCGATCATCCATGTTAAAATCTTTTTACATCCTTTTTGCAGTTGTTTTTTTTCTCGTAAATAATTCAGGTGCACAAGACAGGGGTATACTTGCTTTGTCTGGCGCCCGTTTTTTTCAAGAAGGTATTGGGGCAAAAGCGATCGAATTAAAAACGGATGGTTCATTCCTCCTAAGTAACAAAATTCCATTAGCTAAAGAGATTGAAGTCAGGTTGCAGTTGCCTGGAGGTTTTACAGAAGAGAGAAAGACTGTATTTGCCGCTGCAGAATTCGAAATTGTATCATTGAAAGCAGCGATACTTTATAAATCCCCCAATCTTTTTAAAGACAATGAAGTAAAAGGGTTTCCTTCAGGAAGCCTGAAAGAACTTGTAGTAATAGTTCCGCTTCGGGCAGATCTGATCAAAGCAGATCCCGGATGCATTGTCAAAATACGTTTCTACGATCTTAAGAGCAAGAACCAGTTACGGATCGAATTCCCTGTTACAATAGCCAGGCCCGGAGAATCATTGCAGCTATCCAAAACAGTTAATGAGGTGAAGACATCGGTTCCCTTAAATGCTGCATTGGTTGGGGTTAAGATCAAGGCTGTTAATGTAACGCTGGATACAAGTATCAGGGTCAATCCCAAAATGGCCTATGCAAGCCTGGACATGACCGATATCGAAGGAACAACATTGGGAGAAGTTTTATCCGGCAAAGAGAGCTATTGGGTTTATGACAACGATCTCAATGAAGTAAAGACAACAGATAAGCAACTGAAGCAGGTAAAGGGAGCCATGGAAGATAATTTCGTGGATTATCTTTCAAAAATTCCGTTCAGGTTAAAAACAGTTTCAGGAAAAAAGTATTTTGTGCGCTTTCGCTGGGAAAGTTCCGACAAGCGCAAAGTGATCGATATTGTTGTGTCCCGCTCATAAACGATATATTTCCCTGTGTTTAAAATGTTATTTGTGGCTGGGCCTGTAAGCCGGTTGTAGAAGAATATTTAAGTTTGGCTGTTTTCAAAAATAATCCCGTTTTGCGTACAATAAAAAGTACAAAGCGGAGTCATAAAACCGCTACCGTAGTGGCCGGTTCATGATAAATGACCGGAAACCCGAACCTAAAGAAAACAAACAACTATAACTTACCATGCTAACAAAACAGATGAACAACTCGTACAATATTTTTTAAATGGCCACCCAAATGGCATGGCTACCCTGTTAGCGCTTTACAAAGACAGAATATACAGTTCCATTTACACATTGTTGCGGGATAAATACCCGGCAGCAGAGATCTTCCAGGCCGTGTTCATGAAGATCATCGACAACATGATGGCCGGCCAGGTTATAGAGGAAGGGAAATTTCTAACCTATGCCATGCGCTTAGCTCATCATTTATGCCTCGAACAATCGGGGAAAGTAACGCTGCCTACCGTATATGAACAGCCGCAGACAAGCACATCGGGCCTGAATAAATTTGTGGAAGCAAGTTTTATACCAACAAAAAACAGCTTTGAGTGCCATACGGAGATCAGGAATATGATAGATATGCTTCCAGAACAGCAAAGAGAGGTGATCATACTGAATCATTATGGCGGACTGGGTTTTAATGAGATCGCCGATATCACTACATGTAGTCTTAACAATGCATTGGAGACCATGCGCTTCGGCCTGAATAATCTGCGGAAACTAATGTTGGAAAAAGAATTTTCTGTTTAATTAAACATATGATGTGTGCTGTTGGGCATGCAGGCCTTTAACAATTAAAATTTCGCACGATCTTGCCTGCAATCATCTAGCCGGTACTGAAGGGCAGGAGTTGTATTATTTCATCAACCGGTTACGGATCGCAGGATTCATTACCTGTTCTAAATCTTTATAAGAATATTTTAACTCATAAATGGGTTCCTGAGACCGGAGGATATGCGGAAATTCGCATGGATCCGTGATCTCAAAAGCGCTTTTTGAAAGAGAAAAATTTTCCATTTCAACAGTTTTCATACAATCAGTAGTTACTTTTTCTTTGATGATGGAAAAAGATGATGTGTCAATTATTTCAGGGATATTTTTCTCTTCTTCAAGCAGGTATGCTTCAAGGAATTTTCTTTTGTCTTCCAGTACACGGGCACTGAAGCTATCCAATCTGCCGGCTTTAAAAATGTCTTTTAGTCCGATTGTTTTTCCCGTACGAAGGTCGAAATTGAAGTATTTTGTATATGAACTGCAATAGGCACCGCAACCTTCCATGAAAATATTCATTGAAAGGATGCCGTTTCTCCTGAAACTTACTTCATAAGACAAACTTATCAGTCCGGTTTCTAACGCAGCATTGAGATCCTGCCCCTGGTTCTTTTTCAGATCTTCAGGCTCAAATACGCTGCTCCTGATAGCATCGTTGATAATTTTTTCTACCTGTTTATTTTTCGTAACAATGATCGGGTAAATGATCGTTGTATCCCCATTATTAATATAGGTGGTTTTTGCCTTCCGCCTGATTTCCCGAAAGGAAACATCCTGACCAAAAACACTGGCAGTAATGCATATAAAAAGCAGGAGGAACGGGATTTTTTTTATTTCTCTCTTCATAAAATCATGGCTTTAAGTAAAATCGTTTTGCGTTGAATTTTGTTAAATTTCTTTAATGAGTTATGCATATACAAAGGCCTTTTTATATTTAATACAAAGCATTTCGTAATATAAAAACCAAGGCCATGAAAAAAATTATATTAAACAACAAGAACGGCATCATGGGCGCAACGGCCTGCCTGTTCATTGCAATGTTAACCCTTTCATTCCGGGATACGGCCCGATGTAAAAGCAGTCCCGGCCAACCAGCAAAAGCAAGATACAGCGCCTCCTGAGAAAAAGCAGCACAGCATGACTATGAAAGAATTTGATAAGCTTTCAAGCGAACTGGACAAAGCGGTGCTGGATCCACCAAAGCACTTAGACCTGGTAAAGATCCGGCAGGAAGCTCTGGCAAGCCTGAAAGCAGTGGATTTGGAAATGGCCATGCTGGGGATGGATGCATCTTTCAAGAAAGTTGATATGGAAAAGATCATGGCCGAAGCAACGGCGGAATTGAAACACATGGATGTTGATAAGCTGAATGAAGAGGCAAAAGTATCCCTCGCCAATGCGCATAAAGAACCTGAGCATACATTGGCTGAGTTGAAAAAGATCAACAAAGATGCGATTAGGCAACAGCTTGCGCAGGTCAGGATGGAGGTAGAAAAAGGCCGGCGGCAGTGAAGAAGATTGAATTAGATAAGGTGATGAAAGAAGTAAATTAAGGGATCAACCAGGCGAAAGTTGAGCTAAAACAGTTGAAAGAAATGTTCACAGTGATGGAGCAGGATGGCCTCATCAATTTAAAAAAGGGATTTATGCTGGAATACAATGGCATTGAACGCTATATCAATGGCAGTAAGCAAACCGAAGAGGTAACCGGTAAATACAGGAAAATATTTTAAAGATGAACATGTTGAAATAACGATTGATAATGAATCGTTCGATAGGGTATTTGGTGCGCCGCATCCTGAAAGGTGCGGCTTTTTCATGTCTACACCCAGGAATTACAGTTAGAAATAAAGCGTCAATCTTATTCTTTTGCGCCTATGTTCCTTTGAATCTATGCGGAAACCTATGAATCATATTCGAAGCCTGATTGGTCTGATTTTCCACCGTTTTTCCCATTCTTTTCACATCTGGCCCTGAGTGCCTGAATTCTTATATTCTTGGTTTAACTTTGCGCTTCTTAGTCCACACCAGTTAAACTACCGGCATCCCTTAAAATGTGCCTCGCCCAACCACCTATAACCAGTAATAAAACAACTGAAAAAGAAAGTTTTATTGCCAATCATAAATTAACACCCATGCTCAAAAGATTTTTGATCGCCCTTTTAATACTCTCATCTGTTGCGGCCCGTGCGCAGAAAATTAAAAGTCAGGCTACATTCCGGATGCTTGAAACGGCCAATTCATTATTGGAAACCCAGCAATTTGAAGCAGCTGAACAGTATTATAAGAAAGGCCTTGAAAAAGCGAATGCCATCAGTGATATCTATTGCCAGGCAGTTGCACACAAAGGCCTGGGAAATTTATATACCAAAACTGATCAGCCTAAACTTGCTATAGATGCCTACCAGCTTGCATTAAAAGAATACAAGAGCCAGGGCCTTACCGTTATGGCCAATATTGTTCAAAGCCTTTTGAAAAGTGTGCAGGGAGTTGGTGAGTTATATGCCGGTGTGGAAGTTGGCCCTAAAGGTGTTAAGCTTACTGTGATTGATATCAAATTAAGCAAGGAGCGTGAGTATGATTATACGTTGAAAGCAGATACAGCCATCAACACCGACGCTGCTTCCTTATCTTATCAAAGTGAAAAAGAAACCCGGGATGCTATCAATTTGCTCTATAGCCTCATCAAATACAAATATGAAGTATCGCCCAATAACGTTTATATCGTTATCGGAAGTGGTTTAAAACAGGAGTTAGATAAATACAATAAAGTTGACTACTTCGCAGCAATAATACGCCCGAAAGACCTGGATTCAGTAGTGCACATCAGTTATATAACCCCGGCCCAGGAGGCTGAACTTAGTTTTATGGGCATCGTTCCGCAAAAAAGCAGGTACAATACCGACCAGTTGGATATTGGAAGTGGCAATACCAAGGGTGGTTATTTCAATGCAGGCAAAGTGTTTGTTCCTGTTACATTTCCATTGGGTACCAAATCTTTCCAGCGTTTAATTGAATCAAAAACTACAACAGATATCAATGACTATGTAAGAATGGCAGAACTGATATGGAAAGACAGTCTTGGCCGGCTAATGGTCAATGAATTTTCAAGTAAACGTGAATTCAAAGCAAGAGATGTTGTTTATTTATCAGGCGGCATCGTATGGGCCATCGCATCCATTATGCATCCTCAGAATGTGAATGATAATTATACAGAGATCACCAGTCGCGATATCAGTGAATTCCGCAAGCTTATTTATTCCAGTTACGAAAAAGTTACCCAGCCCGATATTACCCTTATATCAAATGCAGAAGACGCAAGGGCATCAATGAAGAATATTAACCGTGTATTGAAAACCTATGACCAGAAAGCATTGCTGGCAGGTGCCATCTGGCTCGATGAACTGGTGCAACAGGTAAATACGATCAACCCATCCAAAAAATTCATCTATCCCAAGTATGCTTATGTAGGCTGGATCAGCGGTTACATTATCAAAAAAGTTACCCAGCAATATACCGGCCTCGTTGATTGATAACGCGGCTCACTTATCTTACCCGTTCATACCGGCATTTGTTCATTTATACTTTATAAAATGGCAGTTGGTGATGCTTTGCTATTTTGTATCAGATTTTTAAATAACATCCAAACTGCTTTATATGAAGCGTATAAATTTTTTCCTCTTCATCACGCTGTGTTCATTCTCCGGAGCTAAGATAAAAACTGCAGAAGCCGTGTTGCAGGATATGTACAAGCGTTACCGGGGCAACTGGTATAAGAGTTTTACATTCACCCAAACAACGGAGCATTATCGCAACGACAGCATTGTAAAAACCTCTACCTGGTATGAAGCCATTGTATTTCCCGATAAATTCAGGATAGATTTTGGCGAAAAGAACGACGGGAATGCAGTTATTTACCTCGGCGATTCTGTTTATAATTTCCGCAGGAGCAAACTGGTGAACAAGGCATTCAACGATGATAATATTACTTTTTTACTGGGTGGACTGTATTCCTATCCTTTTGATACCGTGAAAGTAAAACTGAAACAACAGGGATATGCACTTGATAAATTTCATGAAAGCAACTTGCAGGGGCAACCTGTTTATGTGATCGGTGCAAATGATGATAAGGACAGATCCAATCAATTGTGGATCGACAAGCAAAAACTGATCGTGCTGAAGTTTATTAAATTTAAAGGCAATACTAAAGAGGAGGGCATCTTCAGCAGCCATAAACAATTTGGCAAAGCATGGTCTGAAACAGCCTGCGATTTCTATATCAATGATAAACTCATACAGCGGGAAAAATATTACGACTGCAAAGCAGATGTTGCAGTAGACCCGTCCGTTTTTGATCCATTAAATTTTACGACCCGGAAATGAGACTAATATTCAATACGAAAGAAAATCATGTAAAGCCTTTATGAATGCGCTAAGTTGCAATGCAGTATTGCTTCGTTGCCTGCCTTTCAGGCTTCGGGTGAAATAGTAGCCGCCACGGTATATGTATGCCTAAAAAAAATATACTTTGTATTACTAAAACAATTTTATGCTTAAAAAATTACTCGTCGGTATTTTGGTATTAAGTGTTATTGGAGGATGCAACTCACAAACTGCACTAAAATATAGCCAGGGCCTTGTGAAAAAAGAACAAAGTATTATGCCCGCCATGACGGCTACAGAAGAAAATACCAAAGCGTTTTTTGCCGACAAACAATATGACAGCATTGCTGTTGCAGGCGAAAAGATGGAAAAGCTGGTGGATGAAAAATTAAAAGAGATCCGCGAAGAACCTGAACCCGATGTTAAAGGCGCCGCTGCTTTTAAGGAAGCCTTCATCAAATATTTTCAATTTATCAAAAGCATGTACACCGGGTATAAAAATTTTGGCAAGGCGGCAACAGGTGATGCAAGGGACCAGGAATTAAAAAAGATAGGAGAACTGGCCGACAAAAAAGCATCTGTGCTCCGGGATATACAAGCCGCACAGCAAAAATTCGCCGGTGATAATGGCTTCCGGCTTGAAACTAAATAGCTGACTTGAAAATGAGGAGTATTTTTAAATGTTAGTTGGGCTGCGTTTAAGGCCTTTAACATCTACATTGTTGGCCTTAACTACATTAACGTCTCAAACGAATAACTTATAGCTGGCTGATTCCCTGGTAAACTTTTTGGGAAATATCAGCAATCACAGAAGGCAGTAATTTATAATCTTTTCCTTTAGTCATTACAGTAAGCAGGTAGGGTGATTTGTTGACGTAGATAATGCCGGATTCATTAAAATGTGCATTAACGCCATCACCGGCTTCGCCGAACTTGTGCGCTACTTTTACTTCTTTGGGCAAACCGCTTATCATGCCTTTATTGAAATCACTGTGGCTGAGCAATTCTGTGCAATATTCAGAATCATCAATGTTCAGGTAAGACGAATTGTACAATACACGCATGAATAAAGAGAATTCTTTTGCAGTGATCGGAATGTCTTTCTGCGTAAGGTCGGGGTTATCAATACCGAGGTCTGTGAAAACCTTTTTAAATACTGTGGCATCCATAATATTGTTCAACAGCCATGTTGCATTGTTGTCGGAGTATGCAATCATATAGTAAAGCAATTCCCTTACCGAATATGTTTTCCCAACTTCAATACTTTTAGAAAGATAAATCACCTGCTTGGGTAAATTCAAAGCTTTGGCATAGCTGATCTTTTTATCTAGCAGCCCCGGCGATCTTTCATTCATTTTCATAAATGTAATAAGTTCCGGTATTTTTAATAAAGAGCCGGGATTGTATTTTACATTTTCACCGGTAGAGATCCATTCGCCCTGGTTAAGCCTCCTGATATAAACAGAAGCTTCACTGATAGCACCTGAAAGTTTATAACTATTAACCAGGCTTTCAACCTGTGATTTTACTGAAACAAGGTTCTCCGATTCACAATTCTTTTCTGCATAAAGCAGCGGACGTATGTATTCATAACCATTTAGTCGTACAGAGTTAAAATTGCACTGGAGGATGGAATTGTCAGATACCGGCACGTCTGGCTTTTTAGATATCCACGAAACGGTTAAAAATGTACCGATGATGCCAGCGGCTGTCATGAGTATGGCAATGTGAAACGGAATTTTCTTGCTAAGCATGATCGTAATGTGTTGAAGCAGTAAAAGAGAAAAAAAATCGTCTTTTTGAAGACATCTGAAGCCAGCTTTATGCAGCCTCCTTTTTTTGCGTTCCAAAGATATTTTTAAAAATCAACGCTGGATTTAAAAATTGTGTAAATGGTAATAAATTTAACATTTCGTTCATGCAGGAAATTCTATTCGGGAGATTTAAATTAAAATAAAAGTCGAGATTCATGAAAAAAGCTATTTTGAGATCCCATTTAAGCGTATGAACAAAATCGAATTTAATAGAGCAATTGCATTAAACTGGATAGATGCATTCAATGAACACAACCTGGAGAAATTACTAAACCTCTACGCCGCTGATGCTGTTCATTTCAGTCCGAAACTAAAATTAAGGCAACCTGAAACCAATGGACAGGTAAGCGGCAGGGCAGTCATGGATGCCTGGTGGACAGATGCTTTTGACCACTTACCTTCTTTAAAATACCAATTGCAGAACCTGGTTGCAGATGATCAGCAGGTTGTCATGGAATATCTCCGCACAGTAGACGGAGAAGCCAATATGATGGTGGCTGAGATACTTGAAATTGAAGATGGGCATATCATCCGGTCAAGAGTATATCATGGATAGTACCTGCGGAATAAAGATGCCCTCAGTTTAAATGAAATAATTATTTGATTTTATAACAATAATAGTAATGCTGCTGCGTTTTCTTCGTGAAACCTAATAAAATCCACAAGAAAATGAAAAAACATCTACAATCCGTAGCATTACTGATATGCATAACGGGAATCCTCAGCTCTTGTTCAACCAGTTCGATATCCGGTTCACAACGTAAGACAGCCATTGTAAATTCAAAAGAAAGTACAGCCGAATGTTTTGTAAAAATGAATGATGGCAGTGTACGGGAATACAAATCCTTAAAGTTAGTTACAGGCCCTTTTATATCTCCTTATTTACTGGCTGATGGTAAAGCAAAGATCAAAGCCAGCCAGATCCTGGCTTATCAGAATAAAGATCATTATGCAGTATCTCAAAGAACTTTTTGCTGCGGCAGGGTGAGCCATGTTGCTACTGAAACCTTACCTGGCTTTGCCGTAAGGACAGTAAAGGGCAGGCTGAATGTTTACTGCAAAAAATACTACAACGGACAGGTGACTGCCGATGAGTACTTCCTGCAAGCGGGTAATGATGGTAAGATCCAACCTTATTCTCCTGAATTGATGAGCCAACTGGTAAAGGATAATACAGGTGCTATCGCAGTATTCAATGATAAAAAATTTAAGGGCCATTTGCCTGAAAGATTACATGCTACCGCTCAATTATACAATGGCGGCCAGTTTGTAACAAAAAACTAATACCAAAACCAACCAGATACAGCAAAAGAGCCCGTAATTTTTTACGGGCTTTTATTTTAAAATGCAATTCCCGATTTCATAAGTCCAACTGTTTTATTTATTGAGATATTCATTTCATATACAGGCCAGCTGGCGGTTCCTTCCCCGCCCGTATATCGAATGGCCATTGAACAAAAGACAGCAAGGTTGTTAAGTTAACTTTTCAATAAAAGAAAATCCCCTTAAAAGTCAGGCATTTTTTTACCTTCGTATAATATTTAAAACACAAATTGAAGACCATGCCCGGATTTGAATTATTTGGTGATGAAGAACGCAAAGAAATAAACGATGTACTTGAAACTGGTATCCTTATGCGCTATGGCTTTGATGGCCCGAGAAAAGGTATCTGGAAAGCAAAGGAATTGGAAGAAGCGATCTGTAAAAGATTCGGTACAAAGTATGCACAATTGGTTAGCAGTGGAACTGCAGCTTTAACAGCAGCCATGAGCGCCCTGGGTATTGGTTATGGCGATGAAGTGATCATTCCTTCTTTCACTTTTGTGGCGAGTTTTGAAGCGGTATTAAGTGTTGGGGCTGTACCGGTGCTGGTAGATATCGACGATACGTTAACGCTCGATCCCACTGCGGTTCGCCATGCAATTACATCAAAAACAAAATGCATCATGCCCGTACACATGTGCGGTAGTATGGCCGATCTGGATGCTTTACAGGCTTTGTGTAAAGAATTTAACCTGGTATTATTGGAAGATGCCTGCCAGAGTATTGGCGGCACTTATAAAGGAAAGCAATTGGGAACGATCGGCGATGCAGGTACATTCAGTTTTGATTTTGTAAAAACGATGACCTGTGCGGAAGGCGGTGTGGTAATGAGCAACAGGGAAGACGTGTACATTGGAACAGATGGTTACAGCGATCATGGACATGATCATAAAGGGGGAGCCGACCGGGGAGCCGACCTGCATCCATTCATTGGCTATAATTTCAGGATAAGTGAATTGCATGCGGCCGTTGGATTGGCGCAGATAAAAAAGGTAGATAGCATCTTAGCCATTCAGAAAAAAAATCATACTGCTTTAAAAAACATGTTGAGCCAGGTTCCCGGGATATCGTTCAGGCGGGTTCCTGATGAAGCAGGGGATAGCTGTACATTTTTAAGCTGGTTCCTGCCAACCGAAGAAATGACAAAAGCTTTTGTTTCAAAGATGAAAGAAAAAGGTATGCTGGCAGGTAATTTTTACTGGTTCGATAATAACTGGCATTATATCCGCAAATGGGATCATCTTAAAAATTCAGTTACATTGAATGCATTACACCCCGATCTGAAGAAACGGGTGATACAGCACGCAACCAAAGATTTCTCAGCAAGTGATGCCATCATGGGCCGTTGTGTTTCTACTGCCATCAGCTTATTGTGGACGACTGAGCAATTACAAACAAAGGGAGAACAAATGCTGGAAGTAATTAACCAGGTGTTGAGTGAACAATCTGTAAGTGCTTAAGTATTTGTGACAAAAAATAATGCTAGAAAAAAATGTCACATTTTTGTGACATTTTTTTAGGCGCTTAAAAATTGTCACAACCGGTCGCGCCTGCTATCTTTAGGCTGGTATAATTATAGTTGTTCGTACAGTTCCCGTAGTTTATCCCGGTTTATCTTTGATTCCCAATCTTTTCCAAGTGCATTTTCCCACAGCGGCTTCATACCCAATGAAACATTGATCATCTTATCAAATTGTGCATCTGTAAGTCCGGCGCAGATATTTTTGGGTATTACAATATTATTCTTCTCTACCATGTATTTGAATTCCTGCACAGCTTCCGGGTAATATGCTTCCAGTTTGTCAAATACAATGCAATTACCGATACCGTGTTTTGTTCCTAATAAATAACTGAGTCCGTAACTAACGGCATGCGCTACCCCAACCTGCGAATAAGCGATACTCATACCGCCGGCATAAGAAGCCATCATCAGTTTGTCATCACTTTCATCATCCCAGCTATTCTTTGTTACAAACACTTCCCTGCAAAGTTCGAGCGCCTTTTCACCATAACTTTTGCTGAATTCGTTGAGGTAGGTTCCGGTAAGGCTTTCGATGCAATGTATATAACAATCCATGCCGGTGTAAAAACGCTGGTTTGCAGGTGCATTTGATGTTAACGCCGGATCGAGTACGATCTGGTCGAACGGCGTGAAATCTGAATTCATTCCTAATTTTTTTTCAGGGCCGGTGAGCACAGTGGTCCGGCTTACTTCTGCTCCGGTGCCGCTTAAAGTAGGGATACCAACTTTATATACGCCTGGTAATTTTACAAGGTCCCATCCCTGGTAATCGGCACTGCTGCCCGGGTTGTTCATCATCAGTGCTACAGCTTTGGCAAGATCCATCGCCGAACCACCACCAATACCAATGACCCCACTTACCGTTCCAAACTCTGCTTTCAGGTCGTCGGCCAGTTTGTCAACATAAGTTGTCTTAGGTTCATAAGTTACGTCTACATAAATTATTTTGTCATTGCCGCGTAATTGTATCCGGTTGGGTAATTGTTTGCCTTCAAAATAATGATCTACTAAAAATACCATCGGAGCATTTTCTTTGCGGTGCGGTTTGATGATATCATCTAACTGGTTGAAAGAACCACGGCCATATACCACATAGCCAATCATTTTAAAATTTCTATGACTCATAATATTCGTTTTTTACCGCGGAGTGAAAGCGTTTTTTTGCCGGGTTCCCCAAAGTGGTTACATAAATATAGAACACTTATTACGCTGCGCAAAATCTCTGCTTAACGTTGTAGCTGTTTTGTTGCTGGTTCAGATAGGCTTTTTTTAAACCCGGTTTAGCAGCGTGTTTGTTTAGTTTTTAAACTTTTTTTAACGCTGGAAAAGACGCTGTTTACGCTGCAGTTAAATTTATTTTTTATTACTTATATATGCTGCCGCCCTTATAAGATCTTCCGGCGTATCAATTTCAACTCCCATGAATGCTGTAACAACCATTTTAAGCTGGATACCATTTTCGAGGTAACGCAGGCATTCTATCTTTTCTGCCAATTCCAACGGCGTCATAGGCCAGTTGGTGAAATTCAGCAATGCCTGTTTTCTAAAAGCATATACCCCGATATGTTCATAATAAACCGGTGCTACTGTTTTATTACGGTGATAAGGAATTGGGCTTCGGCTAAACATCAACGAATTGAAATTTTTGTCAACAGCAACTTTTACAAAATCAGGATCCTGAATATATTGTTCATCCTGCAATACCTGCATCAGCGAAGCAACCTGCACATGCTCATCTTCAAAAACATTCAATAACTTTTCAAGCGGTTCTTTTTGAACGAAGGGCTCATCTCCCTGCACATTCACTACTATGTCTACATCCAGGTCTGCAACGGCCTCCGCAATACGGTCACTGCCACTTTCATGATCTTTTTTACTCAGTATGGCCTTACCGCCGTTTTTATTTATTTCGTTGTAAATAATATCACTGTCGGTTACCACATAAACTTCTTCGAACAAACCGGTGGCTACAGTATTGTCATAGGTATGCCTGATCACAACCTTATCTCCCAGCAACTGCATCAGTTTTGCCGGAAAACGGGTGGCAGCATACCTTGCGGGGATCATCGCAACTTTCTTCATATGTTTGTTTCAAATAAAATATAATAGTCTGCAGCGCAAATATATTACAGCCGCTTCAATATATCCCTGGTCAGCATGACAAATGACTGTGTAATGAATGTAAAAAAAATTGCACGCCCGGTTGCCAGACAGTCGCGAAAGAAACATGCTTTTTTGCATTTCATTAAAACATTCTTTGAAATAATAATTTTAATTATCATGTTGGCTACGCATCCCGGTGTTAATTATTCACCAGTTTCAATGGCCCTTCGCCGTATCGTTCCCCGGTATTTGGATATTTCGCCAGTAGTTCATCTATCGCCTTTAAATCGTCAGCAGATAGAGTGATATCAACTGCACGGGCATTTTCAATAAGATACTTTCTCTTTTTTGTTCCAGGTATAGGAATTATATCTTCTCCCTGCGCCAATACCCAGGCAAGTGCCAATTGCGCTGCAGTACAATGAATAGATTCGGCATAAGCCGCAAATACTTTTACCAGCGATTGGTTATTATCCCAATGTTCGCCATCAAAACGTGGAAGCGTTCTGCGGAAATCATCTTCCGCCAACTGTTCCGTACTCGTTAGGGCAGCAGTAACAAGTCCCCTTGACAGGGGGCTAAAAGGAACAAATGTTATTCCCAGTTCACGAACCGTTGAAAGTATTTCATTTTCTACATCCCTTGTCAACAATGAATATTCACTTTGCAATGCAGTAATAGGGTGTACGGCATGTGCCTTTCGAATAGAAGCAGGCGAGGCTTCCGACAGGCCGAGGTATTTTACTTTTCCTTCCTTAACGAGATCGGCCATGGCGCCAACCATATCTTCCACGGGAATATTTTTATCAATGCGATGTGCATAGTAAAGGTCGATCGTCTCGATCTTTAACCTTTGTAAACTTTTTTCAACAGCGGTTTTTATATAGGCTGGCGAGCCATCGACATAATTTGGTTTATCTTCTTTAGTCCGAAACCCAAATTTAGTTGCAATAAAAATTTTATTCCTGTCAGGCACCAATACCTTTGAAATGAATGCTTCATTATGCCCGTTGCCGTAAATATCAGCAGTATCCCAAAAATTTATGCCAAGGTCAAGTGCTTTGTGTAAAGTAGCCAGGGATTCTTCCTGATCAATGGGGCCGTAAGCCATACTCATACCCATACAGCCAAGTCCGATTGCTGATAATTTTTCCCCGGTTTTTCCCAGAGCCCTGTATTTCATAATGGTTCATTTTAAGCAACAAAGCTACAATAACACAGCAACTTTTCTGCCAATTGGCAGCCGTAATAACATGCATAAAGATGGCTATTTTCGACAGCATATTATGAAATGCCGGTTCACAGCTTTTGTTCGTGTACCAAACTAAACTTCATTCAACAACAGATAGCATTAATAAGCTTCCTTGTTAATGATTATGATGAAGCCATCTGATTCTTCAGGAATAAACTCCGTTTTATTTTATTGGAAGACGAAGTATTCGGTGATAACAAGGGATCGGCGGGGACCGCTCCTCCGTGAAGCGGTTCTTTCGTACTGTTACCGGCCAGGGCTGATAATGAAGAACAGCGGACCAGCATAGGCAATCCAACGAGATCCTTATTGTACCAGAACCCGGTAAATAAGCCTGCGAAACAGTTGTCGTTTTTTAATATCTCTATGGAAATTACTTAGATCTTATACAGGCTTGATTATTTCGGGTAATGCTTATTTACAATCCTGTGCTATCTTAAGTACATCTGTAAGAGATGTATTCTTAACATCTTCATAGCTACGGTATTTTTCTGCTACCACATCCACAGCACAATCGCAATATTTTTTTGCTTTCTCGCTGCCCAGGAAAATGCTTGATTTGTCCTCGCATTTACCAATAAATTCTTTGATCTGCCTGTTCGTCCAGTACCGGGCAGCAGCCCTGCCAATTGTTTTGCAGGATGCGGAACTGATGACAGCTGAGATGATCAGGATTGCAAAAGCTGACAGGATGATAAAGTTTCTTTTCATGGTTCACTGTTTTTACAATATTATAAATTAAAAATTATACCCGGGGTATAATAATTTTTTAATGCTGTTTTGACTTGAAATGCCGCTGCAGGTTTAGTACTAATTTTATGTTGTGATTATTTTATGGAATGCAGTTGCCACTGATTCTCTGATTTTATCTGCCGATGTATTGCGACGAATACAAGAATGATCCTGTGTGTGTGATTTTTTCTATTTGTGCATTCCTGCAATGCTTCTAATCAGTGAATCAGGGGCAATATTTCTTTCAATAAGGCTTAGTGTTCCCGGTCTTCTACGTTTTTTATCATTGGGTTGGAAGCTTCGTGGTAATTTCTAATAGTAATGTTTTGCCACGAATACACGAATGTATGTGTGTATGATTTTTTTTCTATTCGTGCATTCATGCAATGCTTCTAATCAGCGAATCAGTGGCAATATTTCTTTCAATATTATTTAACGTTCAGACATCCGCCATTTTTTTGATGTAATGATTCGCTCCGCTATTGCTTTAACAAAAACTTATGTATGGCCTGTTAATCCTTCAATTCAATTTTCTTTCTCATGCAGCAGTACGGCTGTAAAACCCGTTACCAAGTATTATATGAAAAAGAAATTTCTACTCATCCTTACCGTTGTAATGTCAACCTTTAGTTTTGCGCAATCAAAAATTTCCTATGGCTTTCGCGTTGGAGTTTCTTCTGCCAATATGCGGGGCGATGCAGTGCAAAGCCTTCATGACGTACTCGACTTCGCCAAAAATTATGTTTCATCAGGAAGCCGCACGGGGTTTTTCACCGGTACCTATGTAAACATTCCAATGGGCAATACATTCAGTGTTGAGCCTGGTTTGAACTTTGCACAAAAAGGTTACCAGCTTAAGGGATCACTGAATGTGAAAGCTGTTGGTATTCTTGGAGCAAATGCAAAAGTACAATTGCAATTGAATTATGTTGAGTTACCGCTTTTGCTGAAAGCACAGGTTGGGGGCCTGCAATTGTTTGCGGGTCCGCAGATATCTTACCTCATGAATGCCGACCTGAAAGCTTCCGCAGGTGCTTTAGGATTTAATTTACTCAGTTATAAATTACCCGTTACTTCTCAATTCAATCATTGGGATACAGGGCTAACAGGGGGTATCGGTTACCAGTTTAACAACGGGCTCAACCTAATGGCATCCTACGACTATGGGTTATCGAAAGTCGATGCCAAAAAGAATTTCAATGCATATAATAAAATGATGAAAATTGCTGTTGGATTTAATTTTTAATTAGAAAGCATCGAAATTTTACATAAAAGAACTGTTTCCCGGAAGAAACAGTTTTTTTATGTAAAAACTAATTCTATATTAGTGCAACTTCCCCCCATCAATTTTTCAATGGGTCGTACTAAAAACTGATTGTACTTATGAGAGCAAAACTACTTGCGGCTATCCTGCCGCTTATCATTTTCATGTCAGCGAATGCACAGCAGACAGATTTTGAGGGCTACGGAACAGCTTCCAGCGCAGAGCTGGAATTAAAGCAATGTTCGTTTGATAAAAATGCCGATGCCATCATATTGGTAAATGAAGCCGTATCTAATTTTGATGATGAGTATCATCTTATCACAGACCATCATGTGCGTATAAAAATACTGAATGAGAATGGTAAAGAAGCTGCCAATGTGAAGATTCCTTATTGGCTAAAAGATGGTTTCGAATAGATCTTTTTGATAGAAGGAATGACGATGAATGCCGGACCCGACGGGCAAATGGTTAAACAATACCTGGACAAAAGATCTATCTACGATCAAAAAGAAAGCGATCATATCGGTTCAAAGAAAATTGCCTTTCCTTCGGTCAAGGCCGGTAGCATCATCGAGTACAGGTACCGCAGCCAGATGAAACATTATGGTGGGTTAGACGAATGGGTTTTCCAGGATCAATATCCCGTAATGGTAAGCCGGTATACATTGTATGTTGTACCTAATGCAGAGTTTGCTTACAGGGTTAACAAGCGGGATGATATTCCTGTTTCTATACGCCCGAACAATGATGCCGGGAAAATATTTTTTGAAATGGATAATATCCCGGCATTGAATGATGAACCTTATATGGATACAAGAGCCGATTATCTGCAAAAAGTTATCTTCCAGCTCAGCGGTTTTCATAACCGCGATAATGGCAAGGAAAAATACATGGCTTCCTGGGATGATGTTATAAAAAACCTGCAGCAGGACGATGATTTTGGTTTGCAACTCAACAAAAAAATAGCAGGAAGTGCCGATCTGATTAACCAGCTATCTAACATGACGGCAGAAAGAAAAATGGAAGTTATTTACAATTATGTAAGAAGGAATATGTCGTGGAACCACTCTAACAGCAGGACTGCCATTGACGGTGTGAAGACTGCCTGGCAAAAAAGATCGGGAACAAGTGGTGAGATAAACCTTCTTATGATCAATCTCATGAAATATGCGGGCCTGGAAGTTTACCCTGTGTTGGTAAGTGAAAGATGGCATGGAAAGGTAAATACAGATTATCCATTTATCGACCAGTTCAACACTGTTTTTGCCAATGTTGTGATCGGGGATAAAAAATATTTTTTAAATGCGGTAGATCAGTTCACCCCGGCACAACTGATACCCTATAATATTTTAAATACAACAGCCCTGGTGGTTGATCGCAAAAAAGGTGGCATTATCAGGATCAGCAATGAATCGTTACAATACAGTGATGACATATACAATTCGATAGAAGTAAAAGAAGATGGTTCGTTTACGGGGAATGCCAGCATTAAAAGCTCAGACTATGCCAGGGTGACCCGGGAAAAAAAATATAAGGAAGACAAGGACGATTTTTTCAAAGACTATTTTTACAAGGGTAGTGATGCCGTGTTAACAGGTGATTTTAAAATAGTAAACCTTGAAAATGATTCGTTACCCCTGGAACAATATTGCCATTTTAGTAAGCGCCAGGCAAGTGATAATGGGTATGTCTATATCCCACTTGATTTGTTCTCCGGGTTTGATAAAAATCCGTTTCTTGCAGATGAACGGTTTTCAAATATTAATTTTGGATACAAACGAAACATCAGCATAGTAAGTTCTATCCTACTGCCTAAAAATTACCTGGTGGATGTGTTGCCTGCTGCCACCAGGATCGTAAATGTAGAAAAGGATATTGTGATAACAAGGCAGGCAGATTATGATAAGCCCAACAATACCATCCATTCCACCGTGATCATTGAATTTAAAAACGGGCTATACACTGCCAACGCTTACCCCAACATGAAAGCATTGTATAAAAAAGTTTTTAGCATGTTAAAGGAACCGGTTGTGCTAAAGAAAAAACCATGAGCAGGGCTGAGTTGCATCAATGCCAGCTATTAGCCCTTTAGCTATGGATTAATTAAAAATATTATTGGTTCTATAAAACGGTTTAAATGATTCTCTTCTACTTTTTTGCTTCGCCCTGGAAATTCTTCCGGGCAGGCAAAAAAATACCACAAACGAACCCCGAAGAAAATCATATTCTTTTTCGGTAAGGAGCCCTGGTAAACGCTTGTAATACTGTAGCTTCAACAGCGAGTTCCTTACAGCGAATTAAATACTATTTTAACAGTACTATCCTTCAGATATTATATCAATGGTCGGTTAGATATGGTATGATCCCTTATTTTTACAACAGAACAGTTTCTATGCCCCTGCCAAAGCGATGGATAAAATATGCTGTGTTGCTTCTATGTACGATGAATAGATCCATTGGTACAGCGATAGCACTTGCTGATCACTGCTTCAACGATACGCTGCTACAAAAAAAAATAGCTATTACCCTGTTTGCTGACCCCATTGTTGGCAGCGATTCTACATCTGTGATCCCATTCAGCAGGGCAGGTAATTTGATATTGATCCCTGCAAGGATAGATTCTACTGTTGGAAATTTCATTCTCGATACCGGTGCACCCAATCTGGTACTAAATATTACTTATTTCCGTAATTATGCTTCAACCGTTAGTTCCGACCAGGAGCAGGCAGGCATCGGCGGTTCTTCAGGTGGCGGCCGGGTACAGACCGAAGTAAGCCAGTTGTCTTTCGGGAATATTAAATACAGCAGGGTAGAAGCAGATATGGTTAACCTTGGACAGATAGAAAATAATAAAGGCGTAAAGATCCTTGGTTTGCTTGGCCTGCAGCTTTTCCGGAAATTTGAAATGATCATCGATTATGAAAAAGGCCTGATCTACCTGCACCTCATTACAAAAAAAGAAGTGAAGACCTATAAAAGTGAATTGTTGAAAGATACCTCCACCTACAGCGTTGTGCCTTTTGATATCACGGAAAACAAGATCATTACAAAGCTGGAAATTGGCGGAAAGAAATTGCGTTTCATCATCGATTGCGGCGCTGAAACAAATCTGCTCGACAGCCGGTTGCCTGATAAGGTATTCGAAAACGTTGTACTCGGCAGACGGGTTCGGGTAACCGGTGCCGGAGATAAAAAGGTAGAAGCCTTATATGGCGATCTTAATAATATGAAGATAGGAAGTCAAAGTATTGCTGCGTTGCCGGTATTGATAACCAACCTCGAGAAATCATGCCTGTCTTATATATCCTGTACGGATGGAATTTTAGGATTTGATTTCCTGTCTTTGCATAAAATTGGGTTTAACTTTGTAACGCGTAAAATGTATATATGGAAATGAGGCGTGGTATATGGAATGTTACAGGTGTTAGGCTTGCATGTTTATGTGCATGCTTGCTACTGCTTGCCCAAAACAGCGCTACAGCGCAGGTTTATAGCATACGCGATGGGAAAATCTATATAGAGCTGAATAAGAACATCAACGAAAAACTACTGGATAGTTTTATTGCAAAGTTCGAACTGGGAGATCTTGCCTTAAAATCCTTTATGAAAACCAACCAGCAAGATTCCCTGAAGCAAAAGGGCTGGCAATTTGAATTCAACGACGCAGCTAAGTTTGCTATCAGCAAGTCATTGATCAGTTCAGAAGACCTTGTTAATATAGCAGGCAAGATCATCTTCATGACAAAAGAACCTGGCAAGAATTCCTTGTTCCCGGCAATTAATGGCGGACTGGAATTCGGATTTAATAAGTTTAAGAATAAATATCCTTTCGCAACAAAGGATTCACTGGTAACTTTTTACCTGCGTGCCAACAAAAATGCAAACCGGGTAATGCTTGCAGGTAGTTTCAATAATTGGGATCCTTCAGTATTGCCGATGACAAAAACCGACAGTGGGTGGATTGCGAATGTAAAACTAGGGCCGGGCAAATACTGGTACAAATTTATCGCAGATGGGAACTGGATGATCGACGAAGAAAATGTTCTAAGGGAGAATGATGGCCAGGGCAATACCAATTCTGTATTTTATAAAACGAATTATCTGTTCAAACTGGATACATTTACGAATGCTAAAAAAATATACCTGGCAGGTAGTTTCAATAACTGGAAAGAGAAAGACGTGTTGATGCAGCGCACAGAAACCGGTTGGAAACTGCCGGCTTACCTCGAAGATGGTACACATACTTACAGGTATATTGTGGACGGCGAATGGAAAGCAGATCCAACAAACCCGGAAAAATTTCCAAATGAATTCAATGACTTTAATTCCGTTATCCATTTGGGAAAAGCCTATGTTTTTAAATTGAACGGATATGAAAATGCAGGCAAAGTTTTAGTTACAGGTTCCTTTAATTCATGGCGGGAAGATGAATTGTATATGAAGAAGACAGCAACAGGCTGGGAATTTCCTTACGCCCTTGGAGGGGGGAATTATGAATACAGGTTTATTGTTGATGGAAAGGAAATAACCGATCCCGGAAACCCAATTGTAGTAACAAATGATGGGCACAAAAATTCATATTTAATCCTTGAACCGAATTATACATTCAGGTTAAAAGGTTATCAGAATGCAAAGACTGTTTTCCTCGGCGGCGATTTTAATAACTTTAGTTCAAATTCTTTGGCGATGAAAAAAGAAGCTGATGAGTGGGTATTCAGTATGCATCTATCCAATGGGAAACATATTTATAAATTTGTAGTGGACGGCATATGGATAAAAGATCCGGCTAATACACTCTGGGAACAAAATAGTTTTGGTACGGGGGATTCGGTGATATGGGTGGGGGAGTAGGGGTTTGAAGTTTGAGGTTAGCAGAATCTTCTTAAATTTATTTTTGTTGCCGGCTTTAATATTACTAATAAATATTTTTTATGAGGACATCCCTGGCATTCGTGCTGGTATTATTTGCAGCTAATGTAGCTGCAAGTGATACATTGAGTTTTACAAGAACAGAAATGGTTTATGGTCGTAAAGACGGACTGGCACTGATGATGATCATGCAGGCTCCCAAACAGGGAAGCAATGGCAGAGCAATCATTAGCCTGGTAAGTGGCAACTGGCGATCAGATTATGATATGGCTGCCCGCTTTGAAGACAAGGATAAAATCTATCTCGATAAAGGCTATACTGTTTTTGAGGTATTAACAAGTTCACAGCCAAGGTATTCTATTCCCGATGAAGTACAGGATGTAAAAAGAGCTATACGTTATGTTCGTTTTAACGCGAGGGAGTTTGGAATAGATCCTGAAAAGATCGGCATCACCGGACTTTCATCCGGTGGTCATTTGGCATTGATGGCGGCAACTGCTGATGATAAACCTGTAAATTCACGGGATGCTGTAGACGCAGTGTCGGGCAGGGTACAGGCCATTGCGGTTTTTTATCCGCCTACCGATTTTTTAAATTATGGTCAACAGGGTTTTAGTCCTGCTGCCATGCAGGCCATATTGGTAGCTACCGGTCTTTCAGCTGCATTCGATTTCAAAAGATGGAATGATACTACACGTACCTATGTTTCTGTTACAGATATGCAATCAAAAATTGCTATTGCAAAAGAAAATTCACCAATATATTCCGTAAGTGCAGATGACCCACCGGTATTGATCATTCATGGCGATGCCGACAGGCTTGTTCCATTGCAACAATCTCAAAGTATTATCAAAAAATTTGAAGAAGTACATGTTCCCAACAAACTGATCATTAAAGCGGGGGGTAATCATGGCTGGAGAAACAGCGAAGTGGAAGAACAAAACTTCGTGGAATGGTTTGATAAATATTTAAAATGATTGCTGCTTCAACAGTATCTTTACCTGCTTGCTGTAAAGCAGGCATAATTTTTATGTCCAATTAAACAAGCAGGCAGAGCGATGATCAGACTGGAGCGATTTGAGCACGATGATTTCAAACAATTGATAGATTGGATAAGCGATGAACAATTACTTACGAGCTGGTCGGGTGGGTTGTTCAGTTTTCCGCTCACAAAGGACAGCCTTGAGTGGTATATCAGCGATACAAATATTCCGGGCAGTTCAGATGCATTCGTATATAAGGTAGCAGATGCCATCGATGGCAGTGCTGTTGGACATATATCGCTGGGCGGCATTAGCTGGAAGAACCGTTCAGCCAGAATTACCAGGGTTTTCCTGGCAGATAAGGTGAGGAATAAAGGCTATTGCCAGGCGATGGTAAAAGCCGTTTTAAAGATAGGTTTCGAAGAATTGCAATTGCACCGTATTAGCCTTGGCGTGTATGATGATAATACAAGTGCTTTAAAATGCTATGAAAAAAGTGGATTGGAAGTTGAAGGCATTTACCGGGATGTTCTTTGGTACAAACAAAAATGGTGGAGCATGATAGAAATGAGTATGCTTGAAGATGATTGGAAAGAACTGAATAAAAACCATGCATAAAAAAGCCTCCCGTTCAGGAGGCTTTTTTATTTTATAAACAGGTTGTATTAAAAATTGAAGAGGCAAGCCAATCCAAAAATACTTGGTTTGTACTTACTGGTGATGCCTTTCATATAAGAAAGCCTTAATTCAATATTCTTGCTTTTTCTTCCTACTCCAAACCTGACACCCGCATTTGCAGCCGGCCCGAAAGTATTGATTGAATAACTATCGGTGTAAGTATTTGTTACGGGATCATAGATATCAGAAACGAAATCTCCATGATGATACCCAAAACCTGCACCAACAAAATATCCGAATTTTTGCCTGTTGGATTTTGTAGAACCTCGTCCCATATTGAATGATACTACTACGGGAACATTTGCAACAAACCCAACTGAAGTGTTACTATAACTGTTGCCATAATAAGGATCATAAGTGCTTGATGTAGAAATAGACAATCCCACCGTTAAAGGAATACCCACGGCCACGGAGAATTTATCATTTTCGAGGAAATTAAAGCGGGGAGAATATGTAAAGCCAATACCTGTACCCCAGTCATTGCTTCCGCCGATGCTGTTGCTTGTTCCAAGAAAAGACAAAC
The DNA here is from genome assembly GCA_038207305.1 of Chitinophagales bacterium. GTDB lineage: Bacteria > Bacteroidota > Bacteroidia > Chitinophagales > Chitinophagaceae > Ferruginibacter. The sequence goes on along the minus strand of JBBQZY010000007.1, from coordinate 96,119 downwards.
CCACACCGTTCATGAACGATTGAGAAAATGAAGTGCTAATCGCAAAGATCAACGCGATTGATAAAATAGTTTTTTTCATATCTGTTAGTTTTAAAAGGGCTGTTAAAAATTGTTAGGTTTAAAAGTTGGCAAATATATAAAGCCTTCATGAGTTATTGTGTAAAATGTAGAATGGTAGGAGGTTATTAACAAAATACCCGTTAAACAGGGGAGATATTAACGAAGCAGGGAAGTGTTTTTCAGTGATCTATGTGGCAAATATCATTTTATTTAATGCATCAAATACCCGTAAACTCTGTTGAAAATTGATCGTTGAGTAATGATTATTTAAAATTTAGCAGATATTCAATTTTATATGAATGCACAGATGATACGAAACAGGCGGACTGCCAACAAATTCATATAACGGTAAAATGCTCCATCGTCTGTCCTATGCTTATTTTATATACTCCGGTTTTAAAACCTACAATGCATAATTTGAACTCATTGATGCCATTTGAGATCGCACCTTTGCGGATAAGCTTTCCGGATTCATCAGTGATCATATAATTGATCTCAAAGAAAGGAGCATTATCCGAACGTACAGTAAGTGTTTGATATAATTCTAGCTGGCGTGGCGACAGTATCACCCGGTTATGGCTGTTCATTCGATAGGATTTTTAATTGTTTCTTCAGAGGTTATAAGGTCTTTTAAAAACAGGGGAGGCGATACGTTGCCACCCCTGTTTGTGAATTTATTTTAATTAATTATGGATGTAATATGATGTCGGGTAATTCAGTTTCTCTTCCCCGGTATACCTGCACATTGTTGATGGTAGTATCATGCAATGGATTGATCGGGTGATATAATACGCTGTAAATGCCTTCATTCAATCCTCTTACCTTAAATTTCCCGTTCCACCAGGGTATGGCATAAGCTGTATCAGTTGTGTTATATACTGTGATGAGTGCAATAGTACCCGCAGGAGCTATCCTGCCTTCTATCTCACCCGTGCGGCTACCGCAGTAAGGCCTCAATACAGGTTGAAGACAGTAGTGTCCGTTCCTTCTCCTGATAGATCTTTCAACATTAAAATCAATCCGTATGATTGCTTGTCCGGTAGATAGTGTATCAATGCTATTTGTCAGCAAACCAGCATAAACATAATGATGGTTATCGCAAATACGCAGCGGTTCTGAATGCATACTGTCTGTCCACACTTCATTGTTATCACCCAGGGTAAAACGTATCTTGGTAACAAGTCCCTGCCCCACCAAACCCGTTGCCAGCAAAGTGTCTACACCATTTCGCAATTGCAGCAGGTCGTAGACACCAGGTGATACAGCCAATGTATCCCAATAACCATATTCATCATGTCCATTATGGTCGTCATCGGCATCTTGATCATCCAGGTGGTTTTGATGATGGCCCCGCGAAGAATCAATTTTTACTTCTACATAACGTATATCAATAAGTACCTTGGTAAACCCATAAGATGGATCATCATTCAGGTAAACCTTTAGTTCCTGTTTACCGCCGGTGTTTGCCGTCGCAACATCTTTCTGGCATGAATTGAAAACAAATAGCAGGATCGCGACTGCGCCGAGCAGTGCCGGAATTCTGAGCGTATTTTTCATATTTGTAATTATTGAGCGTTTAAAAAAATATTCCCTTACATTTCATTAAATTATCGGATATATTGGTTGTGCATTAGAGATCATTTTTGATGGATAAAAAATTTGCTGAAAGGGGAGCGTGGGGTAATAAAACTGGTATTGCTGCTGCGGTATATCAAGAAAGGCTGTTGTATAGCTTGAAACAACATCGGTATCCTTTAAACACTTATTACTAGCGTGATCATTGCCGGTTTTTAACAGCATCTGGATGGAGGTTTAGCAGCGTTCTATTGACAAGAAATATGCCATGCTTCCAAAATGTGAATATCTATTTCCGAATTGGAATAAATGTAAAAGAAAAAGGCCATTCGTGTGAACGGCCTTGTATAATAAACAAATAATTACAATCGTATAAATCATTAACGGTTACGATCCCTGTCGTATCCTCCACCGCCGCCTTTATTAAAACCTCCCCCACCGCCTCTGTTGCTATTTCCTCCTGGGCGAAATCCACCGGCACCTGATCCACCACCTGTTGACGGACTGCGCTCTTCAGCAGGTTTTACAACAAGCGGCTTTTTGCCCAACGACATGTCATTCAGGCTTTCAATGGCATCCTTCGCTTCAACGCTGTCGGGCATGTCCACAAATCCAAAGCCCTTGCTCTTGCCTGTTTCTTTGTCCATGGCTACCCTGGCAGAGGTAATGGTTCCGAATTTTTCAAAAATTTCTTCCAGTTCGGCATCATCAAGATCATAAGGCAATCCGGCTACAAAAATTTTCATAAAGATATTTTTAGTGAAAATAGGAAACTTATTTTAATTAATTATATGATATATCGCATTTTATTTTTTGCTTTCGTTGTATATGAGCACATAAGATAATGCTGCTTTCAATTGATTTTGTTTCCTTATCACAGTTTCTATTTGCCTGCCATAAAACTATTCATTCCTACTACTAATGCTATTTTTTTATGATAGCCGATCATTATTTATTGTATTGCCAGCAGTTTTGATAACTATAACTTATAGTTATTGGTAAACTGGTATGACAGTGCCCGCAATTATTTATAATATTTTATTGATCAGCAGGAAACTATCAAGTTATTCTTTTTAATAAATAATATTTTCATTTAAAAAACATTTTTTTTTACACCTGAAATATGAACAAAATGTTACCGAAAGGATTGCATATGCTATTGGCGGTAATAAATGAATATCGCTGTGATTCAGTGATATCAATGTTTTTAACAAAACTATCTGAGCTTAGGCGTTGTATTTTTTAGTCAACATTACCAATGATCAAAAAAAACATCAGCTATCTTTGTATCATGATTTACAACTGATCTATTTATTGCTGGTCGCAATCAGCAAGTTGATCGTTTATCATTCAATGCTTTCAAAGCACCCGACATTGCCTGTTATATCAGAATAATTTTTTGGATTGGTTATTTTTTACATGCTTGCTGTATAGTAAAATTTTTTATTAACCATTTAAATCTAAACACAATGAAAAAGTCACTATTTATCACAGCAGCATTTTTTACTTTATTGATCAATGCAAATGCACAGCATTTTGCGGGCCCGGCAGCCATTTACGGCCACGATCCACTCCAGGTAAAGTACATAGGAACAGAGGGCGATTACCTGGTATTCAGTGTAGCTGTAAAGTCTGCGGAAAATGCAGTTCCCGTATTATCAATTGATGATACTATGGAAGGAGAATTGTACAGCAGTAAACTGAATGAAGGATCAAAAGTTCGGACAATGAAAATTGAAAGAAGAGATTTCCAGGTGCTGGATTTTAAACTTGTAATAGGAAATACAGTGTACGTTGCAACTTTTGCCAATAATTCAGGTATCATAAAGCAAACAAAAGTCAGCGAAGAAGCGCTCGCCTTGCGTTAATACAATCAACCTTCAACAACAATATCAGGTAAAGGCTTTGGGGAATGCACATCAGTTGCATTGCCCCAAAGCGTAATAAATAATAATAAATATCAGGATGGTACTTAAACACCCTCCTCCAAGTTTTTTTGCTCCGTAACCTGCGATCAATCCTCTGAATAATTTGTTCATGTGTAAGGTTTTAATTTTCACATATATTTAAAAAATCGTGCCAGTAATAGCATGAATGGCAAATAATTTTGACAGGCTACACATTTCTACACAGTTGTCGTTCCTCCCGAATTCCTGATCTCTCCAATATTTTTAACGTTTTGATTGGAGCAAAGAATGAATAAAAGAGCTGACTGGCACAATATTTAAAGTAAAACAGTGTTAATTACGATACACTTTATCTACACTTCACCAGTTTTTACGTTAATACTAAAAACAGCACTATGAACAAGAATAACGCCCATTCATCCGTAGAACAAATTACAAACAATGCAACCAGTTGGGTCGGTCAGCATCCGAGAGATAATAAAGAAATTTCGAGAGGTCAGACCTTTATTGCAAATACAGAAGGCGATGTTGATGCGATTGAAGTTTACACAAACATTGTAACAAAGCCGGGCCATGTAAATATGACCATCCACAGTTTCGACCCGCAACAAAAAACCTGGGGGCCTGCATTGGAGTCTTCCAATGTTGAATGCAGCCAGGCCGACAGTGGTAAATGGATCGCATTCAATATTCCATCACTTCACCTTAATAAAGGAGCGTCATACGGGTTCCGTTTACAAAGCAACGATTGTTATATGGGGGTAGGTGAAGCCGCAGGCAGCGCCAAACAGCCTCCATTCAGCGCAGGGCAGGAATGGCATTTTAACAATGACCAGAAAGTTGCAGCTTATTCTTATTTCAGCCTTGCTTTTAAAGTTGATATTAAGGGTTGATAAAATATTGATGGAGTAATATTCAAAAGTTCGTGCATCCTGGCAAAATTTGTTGCCCTCAATGCGAGGGTTTATTTTATTGCACCTGTTCTTTCGCTGTCATAAATATTCTCCTTCACCAGAACGACTGCATCTGCATTATATCACTAATTCCCCGCTAATACAGAAAAATAAATTATTGTCTCAGCAATAACGAGCTCATGAGGTTTTAAACGATTTAACTAACAACAGCTTCTAATCCTTATCCACATCATCTTTTTTATGCTGCAGGTTAAGGTGTACTTCCCATTGATCGAAATTGATATTTACGAGTTCTACTTCTGCATAAAATCGATTGTAGGCAGGATCTTTTGAATTGAGTTGATAGGATGAGCTTACAAATCGTAAACCTGCATCCGGATTTTCCATTTTTCCAGAAAAACCAGCAGCAGTCGTTCCTGTTAATTTGATTTGACTTTTATCTACAAGCTTACAGGTATTCTTATAAATTTTTATGGCATCATTGTAACTGTCACCTTCATACATGAGGCCCTGCCAGCTTGCCGTGGTATCAACAGTTGAATGAAAACGGTAGATAACACAATGTTTTGCGCCCGGTACCATTACAGAAGATTTGTAAGTATCCATATCTTCCTGCGACGAAATAAGTTCGCCCTGTACCTGGTAATAATTGTTACGGAAATTTTCGGTTATACGCGAAAGGCTTTCTGTAAAAGCCGGCGATGGAGTTGCAATTTTTAAAAGTTGCGCATGCGCAGAAAGCGACAACATTGCCGGTAGTATTAAAAGGGTTTTTCTCATAGAGTTTAGTTTATGCTGCAATTTAAAAGATTGAGATAGATAATGGCCGGTATTGTTTCGATATAATGTTAGAAAAAGCTATTATTTCAAACACGATTGTAATAGATGTTGAATAAAAAACCCACCCGGCAAAGGGCTCTATAATTTTACTACACTGATCATTTTTTTCATTACAATAAATTGAATAGGTAGTTTGGGTTTTCCAAATCTGTCGTCATCCGGGAAGGGTTTTCTTTCACCAGTATTTTTATAGCCATGCCGTTGATACCAGGCAATCAGTTCATGCCGGATATCTATAACGGTCATTTGAATATGATCGAGCGCTGATAACATGGCAAATTCTTCCGATGCTTCCAGTAATTTTTTACCGATACCAAGTCCCTGCACTTCGGGCGATACAGACAGCATTCCGAGGTACAAACCAGTTCCTTCCGGCTTTAAGTAAACACAGCCAAAGAGCCTATCATTGGCGAAACAGGTAAGTATAGCCGCTCCGTCAGCATCCAGCATGCTTTGAATACTTTGAAGGTCGATGCGCACATTTCCTGAAATGATATCAGCTTCTGTTGTCCAGCCTTTTTTAGATATTTCTCCACGATACGCACTGTTTACCAGTTCAATAACTGCTGGTATATCTTTAGCCTTTAACCGCGTAATTGTATAATTTGACGACATTTTGCGAAGATAAAATTTATCATTTACCCACTATTGAATTTTATATAGAAATTAAAAAACTAAATATTATCTTGAAAAATATTCTTTAAAATAAAACATAGGAAATGAAAAAGATCGCTGTTATCTCGCTTATCTGCATTGTAAGTTTCTTTCAGTATTGCTCGTCTTCAAAAAAGTTGGTAACAAAACCCCCGCCGCCTAAATCCATTGCTTACCTTTCCGATATTCAGCCTACAATCGCTGCCAATTGTTCACCCTGTCATATTCCTCCTGGCGGAAACAAAGTTGCATTGAATTCATATGCCGCTGCCAAAGCAGCTATTGACAATATGATATCACGCATCAAAAAAAACCCGGGCGAAAGAGGATTCATGCCATTTAAACACAGCAAACTGAGCGATAGTGTGATCCATATCTTCGATGAATGGAAGCGTACAGGAATGCTTGAAAAATAGATAATAGTTCTCAATTATTATTTGCTGCCACTGATTTGGATCGGTGGCATTTTTTAATAACACCGGATAGTCCGCGTTTTATAGGTAAAACAGTAGAACCACTGTCATGAATAAAAATTAATGCCATGATTGTAAATGCCTTAACAAAAACATCCGAGATTTTAAAAAGCCGTTTGCCTGCCGGAACTTAAGACGTTGAAATGGGGGGGGTGTTTCATATTTGATCAACAATGCATAATAAACTGTTCAAATAACGCTGTTAACGTTGTGGTATAAAGTAGTAACTATCCATAACGAAACACCGCTCATAAGCACTGCTTTTTATTAAATGCCCTTTAAGCGTTACTTTCGCAAAAAAAATACCAGTAATATGACCGACGTAAAACTTACACAGGGAGAGATACACACGAACAAAGGCGTAATGAAATTTGAATTGTACGATGATGCAACTCCCATTGCGGTAGCAAATTTTAAGAAATTAATATCGGAAGGTTTTTATAATGGATTAAGCTTTCACAGGGTGATTCCGGATTTTATGATCCAGGGTGGTTGTCCGAATGGAACTGGTAGCGGCGGCCCCGGCTACACGATAAATTGCGAAACGAACGCCGATAAGCAATACCATGACCGTGGCGTATTGTCAATGGCACATCGTGGCCCAAACACTGGCGGATCACAATTCTTCATTTGTCATAACCGAGCCGGCGTTCAGCACCTCGATGGCAAGCATACCTGCTTTGGAAAAGTGATAGACGGACTCGAAATTATTGATAATATCAGGGGAGGAGATGTGATGGAGAAAGTTGTAATACTGTAATTTATTCGGAAATGGATCAATTTGAAAATTTGGAAATGGAAGAAAGCAAGATCGGCAAGGCCACCATTTCCAAATCTCCAGATTCTCAAATTCCCAAATCAACTGTTTTCCTATTCACGCCGCCATTCACGCAGTTAAATACGCCTTACCCGGCCACTGCATACCTTAAAGGTTTTCTAAATACAAAGAATATAACAGCTTTCCAGGCCGACCTGGGTATTGAAGTTACCGTTGCATTATTTTCTACAGAGGGCCTGACAGCTATGTTTGCATATATTGCTGCAAAACATACAGCTGATCTTTCTGCCAATGCTGCCCGCATGGTTTCACTGAAAGCTGATTATATAAAATATATTGATGCTGTGATACTTTTCCTGCAGGGGAAAAATCCAACATTTGCACACTTGATCTGTAAGCGGGATATGTTGCCCGAATCATCCCGGTTTTCGCAACTTGATGATCTTAGCTGGGCTTTTGGTTCCATGGGTATACAAGACAAGGCCAAGCATCTTGCAACCATGTACCTCGAAGATCTTTCTGATTTAATTGGAGAATGTGTTGACAGTCATTTCGGGTTTAGTCGTTATGCAGAAAGGCTTGGAAGATCGGCCAATAGTTTTGATGAACTATATGGATCGCTTCAACAGCCATACACATATATTGACAACATTTTGATCAGGCTCCTGCAACGGCATATTGAATCTGTACAACCTGAACTGGTTGCCATCTCCGTTCCTTTCCCCGGGAATTTATATACATCGCTTCGCTGTGGACAATGGTTGAAAAAAAATTATCCATCTGTGAAAGTGGTCATGGGCGGCGGATTTGCAAATACAGAATTACGTTCTTTATCAGATGAACGGGTGTTTGAGTTTTATGATTTCATCACGCTGGATGATGGCGAAGCCCCAATCGAAAACCTGCTTACTTTTATTGAAGGAAAATCAACAGCAACAGCATTGAAAAGAACTTTTATGCTTGTTGATGGTAAAGTAACGTATATAAACAACGCTGCGATCAAGGATTACAGGCAGGGAGAAGTCGGCACACCGGATTACAGCGATTTTTTATTGGATAAATATATTTCTGCCATTGAAGTGGTAAATCCGATGCACCGGCTCTGGAGTGATGGGAGATGGAACAAACTAACGATGGCCCATGGCTGTTATTGGGGTAAGTGTACATTCTGCGACATCTCCCTCGATTACATAAAATTATATGAACCGGTAGCAGCAGGATTGTTATGCGACCGCATCGAAGAAATGATCGCACAAACCGGCGAACATGGATTTCATTTTGTAGATGAAGCAGCCCCACCAGCCTTGATGCGTGCACTGGCAATAGAAATCTTAAGAAGAGGGCTTACGATTTCCTGGTGGACGAATGTTCGTTTTGAAAAAAGCTTCACTGCCGATCTTTGTTTATTGCTAAAAGCATCAGGTTGCATAGCTGTTTCCGGCGGATTGGAAGTTGCTTCCGACCGGTTATTGTTGCTGATAGAAAAAGGAATAACTGTTGGCCAGGTAGCAAGGGTAAACAAAAATTTTACTGCAGCCGGTATCATGGTGCATGCGTATCTTATGTATGGGTTCCCAACACAAACAGCACAGGAAACCATTGATTCATTGGAAATGGTTCGGCAAATGTTCAGGCTTGGAATTTTACAATCTGCTTTCTGGCACCAGTTTGCCATGACGGCCCATAGCCCGGTTGGATTAAACCCCGAAAAATATTCGGTTGTGAGCCAAAGCACGGGGATTGGAACATTTGCGAACAACGATATCGTCCATACCGACCCAACCGGTGCTGATCATGACTCTTTTAGTTTTGGTTTGAAGAAATCACTGTTGAATTATATGCATGGCATCTGCCTCGATGACGGCTTATCAAAATGGTTCGAATTTAAAGTTCCCAAGACAACCATTGCTTCCGATTTTATTGCAAAAGCATTGGATGAACCTGACCTCCTCCCATTTAAGCCAACAGCAAAAGTTGTTTGGTTGGGAAATACCCCTGTTACACAATATTTTACGCAATCGAAGAAAGGTAATCAACGCGAAATGATTTCATTGTGTTTTAATACAAAAAGACAAAGCGTTCAAATACAGCTACCCAGGAAGTTGGGAGAATGGTTTGTATACATATTGAAAGAAATTTCTGTTAGCTGCCCAACCACCTGTAGCCTGCAGGAAATAAAGGATAATTATGAAAAAGCAGCGTTAGAAGACTTCGAACTTTTTTGGGATAATAAGCCCATCAGTTCGATGAAGAAGTTGGGACTTCTGACAGTATAAATAGAAATATTTTTATAGCTTAAAAATAGTATCTATTTTCACCGTCACTGCACCGCCAATATCAATGAAATTTCTCCCCCGATAGAATTTGCTCTTGATCGTATTTCTTTGAAACTACCCAGGTAGTTTGTAGAAGAGATATGCATATTGTATTCATCAATGTTGCTAAAATATAAGGACTATGCTAATAAAACACTTAAGGTATTTACTAACAATTACAGGATCTTTTTTCTGTCTCAGCCCAATATTGGTTGCTCAAAACAGCCTGTCTTACAAATTAAAAGAAAGTGCTGTTTATGCTGGTATTGAAGTTGGTTCAAAAGGCGTTAAAATGAGTTTGATAGAAGTTAAAAAAGACCTTCAAAAAAATTCAAGCTTTATTGTTTTAAAGGACACTGCTGTGAATACTGATTTTATTTCCTTCACACAAACAAGCTTTCAAGCAACCCTTTCGGGCTTTACCGGCTTGTATAAAACAGCACTGAATAAATTTAATATCGATGCCGGAAAAATATTTACCGTAGTAAGCAGTGGTGTAAAAGTGCAGGCACAGAAAAGTGGCAAGATGCGTTGGGTAAATAACCTTATTGATTCATTCCGGTCAGCGATCAATGATTCTGCGAAAGAAATAGAAGTAGTGGATGTATTGCAGGAAGCACGGTTGTCGCATATCGGCATTGTACCTGAATCCCGGCGGTTTAGTACTTTCCTGATAGATATAGGAAGTGGAAATACAAAAGGAGGCTATTTCCCCAATGATGACATCCATGAATTTAAGCTTTTTCAACTTAGTTGGGGTACCAAAAGCACTGTAAATGCAACGGAAAAGAGACTGGATGCAGACAAGTCGGTTGAAAATTTCAACAGGCAATTAGCTGCGGTAATAGACGGCTCTGCAAGTGATGAGATCATATATGCAATAAACTACAGCGGAGCATATGATATGAACGACAATATCGCATTCAGTGGTGGAATTGCCTGGTCGGTAGCTACTTTGACCAACCCTGAATTAATAGACAATCCAGTGATACCGGTTACCTATGAAGATGTAGAAAAATTTTATAAAAGTTTACTCGCCAATAATGCTGCACTATCCGAATTGGGAATAACAGGAGCTATTACAGACCCAACGATCAATAAAGAATATGTTGCAGCAGAAGTGCAGCGGGTTAACAAAGTCTTCGACCAGTGGTCACTGTTGGCCGGCACAGCGTTGCTCCTTAAAATCATGCGGCAGTTTGAAGGCGTGTATGAGAAAAAGCAATTTTACCTTGTAAAGAATGGCCAGGTGGGATGGATAAGCGCTTATGTTAATCAGCATATTGTTCCTGAGTAACAGATAAAACCATCAATAAATGTGCAGTAATTAATTTTCAACTTTACCAAATGCAATAATATGAGAAACTCCAGATCCAATGCAAGAAAAATCATTCCACTCATTATTTTGTTAATCGCTTTTGCCACCGCCGCAACCTGGGCATACTATCAATTTTTTAAGGAGGACGAGATTGTACCTGACAAAGACCTGATAACACTTTACCCAATAGGGTATGATACAACAAATAATACAACCGCAGCAACTCCCGGAAGGGATTCATTAAAAAAAGAATATGCTGCAAGTGTTCAAAGGATGGATAGCCGGTATCTAACTGCAAAACCTGTTTCAGAACCAGAAAGAAAGTTGTTGGCGGTGAAGTTTAAAGAAGTTGATCAGTTAAAAACGGAAATAAGCACTATTTTAAAAAACAGAGATGACAATGAAGGTCTTGCGATCGCAAACCGCAAGATAAAAGAATTGCAAAAAAAGGTAGATGAATTAACCGGTAAGAATAGTGAAGTTGAGAAGGAAAATAAAGAAATCTATTCGATGCTTAAAAGGTTTTCAAATGAAAGGCCAGCGGCTGGAACGGATCAGAAAATAATAGCGATTCCTGTCGTTTACGAAACCAGGCCTGCAACAGAATCATGGCAGGTTGCACACAAAACTGAATCAAAGCCATTGTCTTTCCCACCTGCAACAGAGACAAATAGATTACCCGCTCTTGCCACGGATATATTTGAAACTTCAAATTTGCAGTTGTCGGCATTAACTTTACTTGACAATAACAAAGAACTGGAAACATACCAGGCAGATCATACAGATAAGTTTTCAGGTTCTTTTACGCTTCGCAACAATGTTTCCCGCGACAGGTTAGGAGAGATCATGGTTGTGCTGCAAGGGCCGGATGGTAGTGTGCTCCAAAAATCAAATTGGGAATCTGGAACATTTGAAACGGGCGACGGCAAAAAGATCTACTCTTCCAAAATTGTTTTTAATGCCCGAAGGGGCGAGCCCAACCAAATTTCTTTTTCACTTAACGTAAATAAATGTGCAACTGGAAAGTATAGCATGATGATTTATCTGAAAGGCAAACTGATCGGTAAATTGGATAAGAAACTATCATAAAGAGTTGTATACTATGCCCCGGCGTGTTTTATCATTAAGTCTTTAATCACAATTTTTACACAAAAACCCTTCTTTAACCCGTGCCCGACAGATTTTTTGTAATTTTAAATACCAAATAACAACCAGAAAAAAAATGTGTAACGTTTACTTGAAGCAAATTCTCTTCACGGGGTGTATTTTATTATTAAGTTCAATCCAGTTATTTTCTCAGAATAATCTAAAATTAAAATATAAAAAATCTGATGTTTATGCGGGGATCGAAGTGGGTTCCAAAGGTGTCAAAATGAGCCTGGTTGAGATAAGTCGAAATGCTCAACAGAAAAATATCGAATTTAATATCCTCAAGGATACCTCGGTGAATACAGATTTTATTTCTTTCACGCAACCAACTTTTCAATCAACATTAACCGGCTTAACAGGTTTATATCGTGCCGCCATGACCGATTATAACATCAGTTCCGATAAGATTTATACAGTAGTAAGCAGCGGTGTAAAGATACAGGCAGAAAAAGTTGATAAGGCAGTATGGATTAAGAACCTCATCGACTCATTTAAAATAAAAATAAAAGAGCCACGCAGGCAGGTAGCAATTATCGATGTATTGCAGGAAGCAAAACTTTCTCACCTCGGGATTGTACCCGAATCAAGGCGTTTCAATACCTTTCTAATTGATATAGGAAGCGGTAATACAAAGGGTGGTTATTTTCCCAACAACAATACCAATGATTTTAAATTATTCCAGTTAAGCTGGGGCACAAAAAGTACGGCGAATGCAACCGAAAAGCGATTGGAAGATGACAAAACCATGTATAATTTCAACAAGCAGCTGTACAGGGTTTTGGCAGGACAAGCGAATGATGAGATCATTTATTCTGTGAACCTGAGTGGAGCCTACAACATGAGCGATAACATTGCATTCAGCGGCGGTATTGCCTGGTCGGTTGCAACGCTCATCAGCCCTGAGTTGATAGACAATCCGGTTATACCTGTTACTTACGAAGATGTTGAAGGTTTTTACGATAAGCTTTATAAGAATTACACATCATTTTCTGATGCTGAAATAGTTAAAACATTAGCAGATCCAACCCTTAACAAAGTTGGCATTTCAAAAGAAGTACAACGGGTGAACAAAGTTTTTGATCAGCAATCATTGATGGCAGGCACTGGGCTCTTGCTCAAGATCATGCGGCAGTTTGAAGGCATTTATGAAAAGAAACAGTTTTACCTGGTGAAGAACGGACAGGTAGGCTGGATATCTGCTTATGTGGACCAATCGATCAATAAGCCTGATCAGACTGTTTCAAAGTAATCGCTTCTGCAAAAAAAATAAACTGACTTATATAAGGCTGTTATGATGAGAGAATCCAGATCATCTTTGTTGCTACTTGTTTCCCTCTTGTTATTCCTCATGTCATTTGTGATCCTTTGTACATGGGGTTATAATACATACTATCGTTCAAAGGAGGATAAAAAGGCTGCATCATTTTTTATCAAAGACACGGCTGCTATTGGAAAAGCTACAAGGGATATTGCCAACGCAACAAGAGATTCCTTGCAAAAAATATATGCAGAAACCATATCCGATCTCGACAAAAGATTTGATTCGAGCCTGAATTATGCCGATACATTAAAAGGCTCCCTGAAAGTGAAGCTGGCAGAGTTTTACACATTGAAGACGGAAATAAGCGATATCCTTAAGAACAGAAATAATGATTCAGATCTTGGCCTTGCCAAAGAAAAAATTGCTGAGTTGCAAAAAAAGGTGAATGAACTTCTTGGCAGGAATAATGAAGTAGAACAGGAGAATAAAAGGCTGTATGCTATGCTAAGACAGCTTTCCGGTGAAAAAGGCGCGGAGTCAACTGTCAGGCCTGTTGTGTTCGATAACAAGCCTGTTACAGATAAAGCAAATTTGCCCGAGAATTTGTTTCAGGCTTTTGACCTGCATCTTTCAGCCCTGATGGTTATTGATGATAGAGAGATGGAAACTTACCAGGCTATGCAGACCGATAAATTTGTCGGGTCTTTCGTTGTCAAAAATAACAATGCCATTAATAATGTGGCAGAAGTTGTTATCATTATTATGCAGCCGGATGGGAAAGTATTACAGAAATCAACCTGGGAGTCTGGCACTTTTGAAAGCCAGGAGGGGAAAAAAATATATTCCTGCAAAATGCGCTTTGATTATACAAGAGGAGAACCGAAGAAATTGTTGTTCAGTATCAATGGAGAAAAATTCATAAAAGGTAATTACAGCATGCAGGTTTATTACAATGGAGCGTTGATAGGAAAGATATACAAGACACTGACCTAATTGTTTTTTTAATAGCCTTAAACTTTTATTATGAACCATGTTTCAGACATACTTTCCCGCAAAGGAGCTAAATCATTTTCAGTTTCCCCGGATGTAACTGTTTTGGATGCATTGAAACTGATGGCAGCAAACAATATAGGTTCAGTATTGGTGATTGATAAAGAAGAATACCTAGGTATCGTTACCGAACGGGATTATTCGCGAAAGGTAATATTGATGGGAAAAAATTCTACTGATACAAAAGTCAGCGAGATCATGACCAGCGATCTGCCTCATGTTAGTCCGGGTGATACCATTGAACATTGCATGGGATTAATGACCAATAGCCAGATCCGCTACCTCCCTGTTTTCGAACTAGATAAATTAAAGGGTATTATTTCAATTACTGATGTGGTAAAAGAAACTATATACAAACAACAGCAAACGATCAACCACCTGGAAAATTATATAAAATCCTGATCCCTCATCCCGTTTTACTTACTCCATGACTGCTGAGGAAAAGATCCTTTTTAAACAGAAGCTAAAGCATTATTGCATTGCTGAAATTGAAAAGCGTATTGCAAACGCTGCGCAGGCTATGCGGCAGGCCCAGGCGGCTGCCAATGAAGAAGAGAAAAGCAGCGCAGGTGATAAATATGAAACTTCCCGGGCAATGAGCCATATTGAAAAAGACATGCACGGAAAGCAACTGGCAGCAAACAGGCTGGAACTTGCCACCTTGATGGAAGTTGATTGCAGCAGGCTTTATACATCAGTCAATATAGGTGCTTTAGTAATCTGTGAAGGGTCATCTTTCTTTATTGCGGCTGGCCTTGGGAAAGTGATCTTTGAGGGAGAAGCGATATACATTTTATCGCCCAAGGCACCGGTTGCCGCAATGTTGCTTGGTAAAAAAGCTGCTGATAAAGTGAATTTCAATAAGCTTGATCTTTTAATTAAGGCTATTTATTAGCCAACATCTCATCTACTTATTTCACCAGTTATCATATATCTGGTGAAAAGCGTGAACAGAATCTTTTATTTTAATGATAAATTAAAGAACATGAAAAAATTGTTGTTGATCGCCTGTATTGTTTTTGGCTCCATTGCTGCTCATGCACAGGATCTGTATATGCCACGTGATGTAAAAATGGCATTTAAAAATCAAACCCGGTCGAAGGATGGAATGCCGGGAAAGAATTATTGGCAGAACAGGGGAAAATACAATATTACCATTACGGCTATGCCACCTGATCGAATAGTAAAAGGTTCTGAACAGGTAACATATATCAATAACAGCCCTGATACGCTGAATATTTTAACATTCAAATTCATACAAAATATTCACAAACCGGGCGCAACAAGATTGGGGACTGCGGCTGCCGATTATCTTACAGATGGCGTGAAAGTGGATCGTTTCGCAGTTAACGGAAAAGAAGCGGCATGGAGAGACAATGATTATAGTCCAACAGTGCAATATACCCGCCTTAAAAAGCCATTGGCACCACATGATTCGGTGCAACTTTCATTCGACTGGCATTTCCAGGCGTCGCTGAAAAGTGGTCGGGAAGGTATGATTGATTCAACTACTTATTTCCTGGCGTATTTCTACCCACGTGTAGCAGTGTATGATGATTACAATGGCTGGGACGAGATGGAGCACAATGATGCGCTGGAGTTTTACAATGATTTCAATGATTACGTGCTGCATGTAAAAGTTCCAAAGAACTTCCTGGTATGGGCAACTGGAAACCTGCAGAATGCAAATGAAGTGCTTCAATCAAAATATGCAGACAGGTTGAATGCATCACTGAAAGCTGATGCAACGATCAATATAGTAACTGCTGCAGATCTTGCTGCAAAGAATATTACGAAGCAGGATCCGCTAAATACATGGACCTATGCTTATGATAATGTATCTGATGTTGCGCTTGGGTTAAGCGACCATTACGTATGGGATGCATCAAGTGTTATCGTAGATGAGAAAACAGGCCGCAGGGCAAGTGTGAATGCAGCTTATAATGATACTGCAAAAGATTTTCATCGCCTGGTGGAATATGAACAAAGTGCGCTCAGTTTTTTATCAGGTAAATGGCCGGGTGTTCCTTATCCTTTTCCAAAGATGACGGTATTCCAGGGTTATGCCGGTATGGAATACCCGATGATGGCGAATGATGAAACTTACGAAGACCTTAATTTTTCCCGTTTTGTTGCCGAACATGAAATTGCACATACCTGGTTCCCATTTTATATGGGTATAAATGAAACCCGTTACGGATTCATGGATGAGGGCTGGGCAACAACTTTTGAGATTTTATACAACAGGTCTGTAATGCCCAAAGAAGATGCTGATAAATTTTATACAAGGTTCAGGGTTGAAGGTTGGATCTACGATAACAATGCAGGGGAGGATCTGCCTATCATTACACCCGGAGGAAATTTAAATGGAGGTGGCCTCGGCAATAATCAATATGGTAAGCCTTCGCTGGGATACCTGGCTGTGAAAGATATGTTGGGTGATGACCTGTTCAGAAAATGCCTGCATGGATTTATGGATCGCTGGCATGGGAAACATCCTATTCCCTGGGATTTCTTTTATTCTTTCAATAACATTTCAGGAAAGAATCTTGATTGGTTCTGGAACGCATGGTTCATCAGCAATGGTTATATTGATATAGCGGTGGAAAAAGTAAACTTAAATAAAAATGATCAACAGGTTGTTGTAAAAAATATCGGCGGCTTTCCAGTACCGGTAGATCTTAATTTAGAATACACAGACGGAACAAAAGAAACCATTCATAAAGCATCATCAATATGGGAGCAGGACTTGAAGCAGGCAACGATTGTTATTAAAACCAACAAAACACTTCAATCAGTGCAGCTTGTTACAGATATTTTCCTGGATGCCGATCCCTCCAATAACAGCTGGAAAAAATAACTCATGTATGCTCTGTGTTCTCTTTGGTCATAATGCACTTTTCTTTAGCACAAAGGAACATAGGGCATATTATTGATTCACTAAAGTTGTGGTAGATCATTACAGATTCCGAAAACAAGAACTGCTTATAACTAAGCAGTTTATTCTTTTTTTACATACCCTTAAAAAAAATTGGATCCCTGAAATTACTAGTAACATCCAGTGAAGCATTGCTGTTTTCATAGATCGTAAAATAAAATTGGCGTGGGGCAGATAGATCTTTAAAATCTATTTGTACATCCCATTAGTTCGACTTTTTTTTTATACTTGTATTCAAATTTGGTTGACGTAAATCTGATGCCGGCCTCATCGGTTGTCAATGTCGGCTGATCGTCGACTCCAAAATAAGGCAGGTAACTTACAACTGTATCATTATTAACACTCGCATAGTAAGCAAGGTTCAGAAATCTTGTAGTTCCTCTTAATGGCGAAGCGCTGCTGGCCACAAATATAAAGTGACCCGATTCTACCTGCTTTTTTATACCTTGTTCAATGTTGTCTTGCCCAAATACCTTAGTCTCCAAAGCCATTATCAGTACTACCGGAAAAAGAACTATGGGGGTTTGATTAGTTTTCATTTTCATTTTCATTAATTTAAATATATGCGACAAAATCGATGCCAGCACAGCTAAAAGTAACTGACTTTAAGCCTTGAAATCGGTAGGTTTTCTTTTGTATCATAATAGAATATGCTTTAATGAACTAAATCTTGTAGAGTTATTTGCCCTTAATGAGGCAGAAAGGCTTAACAGGAAGGAGCTATTGTGCTTAGTTTGACAAAAAGGTTTTGCACAATGTGCTTTTGCTGTTGAAAACTTAATAATTTCATAACCTTGCGGTAACAAAAGCACTTGTAATTTTATACGGTGCTGGAAAATGGAAATGCTATCCCGGGATGAATTTTCTAACTCGCTTGTTATTTACAGAAAGATGGCATAGGATTTTGTACTAATAAAATTCAAATTGATTAATTATGGAAAGTAATTTAAAGTCATCCAAAACTGAATTCCTTTACAGGCCGATTGATGTATTTCATGATAATGTTACCAAAAGCAAAATTTACCGTCATTTGAATGATATCAATGACGTGATATCTGAAGAAGATATCAGGAATATTAAAGTGTCTATTCCTGGCTCCGAGATCATTCCTTTTGGTAACAAAGATAAATCCAGGAATTCCCTTACAACATGGGATGTGCTCGATGCTTAATCGAAAAATACGCTTTTATTCTTAATATAATTTAATGCCTCCGGTGTGGAGGCTTTTTCTATCGATCAAATTTTTTGAAAAATACTTCCTCTTTTTAGTCTAAGCTATGGATCCGGCAGCATCTATGTAATATATTTGTTATAATATTCGTCGTTTTGAGAGCACCAACATAATCATTATCGTTTATCCAATTAAAAACCTTCGCTTCTAACGAAGTTTTTTTCTACCGACTGATTTATCATAAAATACCTACAAATAATTGACCCCTTGTTCTACAGGGTCAATAAGAATAAGACAGGTTATCTGTATTGAATTTGATCCTTACCTCTGGAACTGCTCTTATTCAATTACCCTGAAGAAAGAAAAGCCTCTATGAAAGACCTTCAATGTTCGTTTTTTTTATTTAAAGGATATGACAACTGAAAGACAGTGACATATAAAAAAACCGCAAGCATTTCAAGCAATCTTTGTATTGGCAACATTCGCATGTATGATGCCCATTGGCATGAGTATAGTTATGGCATACTAGTTGCCCTATCCTTTCTGTACGCAGATTAAAACTTTAATAAATTATTATCATGAAAAAAATCTTATTATTTACAGCAATGTTTGCATTGATGAACGTAGCAGCATTTGCCCAAAAGCACCCTGGTAAGCATAAATATTACAAGCATCACCATTATTATAAGCCCCACCATGCAAGACATTCAACATTACCACGTCCGCCATTACCGCCGAGGCCGATGTTACCGCCACCGCCGCCACTTCCTCCAAGGCCTTAATTTTATTGAATTGACAGATAGGAAAATATTAATGCCGGTTACGCCGGCATTTTTTTAATTTTTCATTCAATAAAATATGTACTTTTCAACCATGAAAGCCGCAACGGTAAAAGAAATAAAAACTGAACTCGAAAACCTTCCCCCGCAAGAATTAATGCCGTTGACACTCCGGCTTGCAAAATTTAAAAAAGAAAATAAGGAACTACTTACCTACCTGCTTTTTGAAGCAAATGACGAACAGGGATATATCAAGTCAGTGAAGGCAGATATTGACGGGCTATTCGAAGAGATCAACCACGACAGTCTTTATTACGTAAAAAAAACACTTCGCAAGACATTAAGATTAATCAGCCGTTTCGCCCGTTACAGTAATGCAGCACAAACCGGTGTTGAATTATTGATCTATTTCTGCCAAAAAATAAAAGAAGCAAAAATACCTATGCACAAGAGCAGCGCATTGACTAACTTGTATTCAGCACAATTAAAAAAGATCAAAAAGGAAATAAGCAGCATGCATGAAGACCTTCAATACGATTATCTGAAAGCGATGGAAAAGTTATGACGGGTATCATGGTTTATTATGTTCGATACCAGTGCCAGAATTGATAACCTGTTTTAGATTTGCCAGATAAAGCTATAACCCTAAACTAACATTTTATGCCCCAGTCAAAAAAGAGAAAGCCACACCAACATCCCCATGACTATATTCCCCACAAAAAGAAACGGAAAAGTGCTGTCCCGGTTGCAATGGGTTTTTGTATGATACTTGGATTGGGTATTGCCTGGTTTGCTGCAGGTCCTTCTATTCCGGGCCTGCTTGCTGGTATTGCCGGAGGAGCAATTGTTGGATGGGTTGCAGGAAAGCAAATGGACAAGGCTTTTAAATAAGATAACGCCTGTTATCGGCAGGCGTTATCTTTAAAATGTATCGTGGAGGTTCATAATTTGAAAATCCCTTTAAATTCTTTTTTGAACTCCAAAAAATCAGGGATCGATACATGCTGAACGTATGAATTACCAGGATTATTACTGATATATTCCTGGTGGTATGCTTCCGCGGTATAAAACTTTATAAACGGAACTACCTGGGTCACAATCTTATTTCGATACTTCTTACTTGCTGTTAACCTGGCAATTTCAGCCTCTATCACCTGCTTTTCTTTTTCATTCCTGTAAAATGCTATCGAACGGTATTCAGTACCTGCATCATTGCCCTGCCTGTTAAGCGTTGTGGGATCCTGGCTTGCAAAAAATGCAGCGACCAGTGTTTCATAGGATATCTTTGTTGGATCATAATAAACCTGCACTGTTTCTGCATGGCCGGTTTCACCTGATGCTACGGATTCATAAGAAGGATTGGTTGAATGTCCGCCTGAATATCCAGAAACTGCATCCCTTACACCAACCAGGCTTTGAAAAACGATCTCGGCATGCCAAAAGCATCCTTCTGCAAAAGTGGCAACCGCTTCATTGGCAGAAGCGGGCTTTTTTTCTGCCACGGGTATCTTTACATTGTTATTCTGTGTTTGTGCACAGGAAACAAAAAAAATGAAGGAAATGAATGTAGAAAATATAGATTTCATTGTAATAGTATTTTTAGTACAAAAGATAAACGCTCCCAGCGATTGAATGGTTTTGTATGAATGTTAAGATTAAGAAAAAGCTTCTTGTATCTTAGCAAGGATTCAATCTTTACGGCAAAGAATTTACCTGTAAATTAGCATCCTAATCACAAAAGTACATGCAAAGAAATTCCTGGTTTGTCTGGTTCCTGACACTTTTGTCCCCCGTTTGCCTGTCTGCACAGGATAACAATGTCAAATTCACCGAAGAAATGAGAACGAACATGTGCACTAATGTTAAAGCTGCTGCGCATCATGCCTGGAAAAATTACGAGGATTACGTCTGCCTCGTCTTTGCACCCAAGTCAACAGCAGAGCTGAAGAAGGTCTTATTTACAACAGAAGCGCATCCACTAAAAATTGAAACAGTTCAACAATGATAGCATCGGTTAACGATTTTAAAAAAGTTTTTTTCATTGGGGTGGCCGGTACCGGTATGAGTGCCATCGCTCAATATCTTGCTGGTACAGGAAAGACAGTGAGTGGGAGTGATCGTTATTTTCAGCCCGGAATATTTAATGATACGAGGGATAAACTGGTAGCTGCAGGCATACAATGTTTTTTGCAGAATGGAGAAGGAATTACGGATCAGACTGACCTCGTTGTCGTTTCAACTGCGGTGGAAGATTCTGTACCCGAAGTACAGAAAGCGAAATTATTGTCAATTCCAATTATTAAACGAAGTGAATTACTTGCTTTGATTGCCAGGAGTAAGAAAACAATTGCCGTTGGTGGAACATCTGGCAAGAGTACTACCAGTGCCATGTTATTTGAAATACTGGAAAAAGCAGCCATGGAGCCAAGTATCATCAGTGGTGCCGGACTGGTAAGTATCATTAAAGAAAATAAGATCGGTAATACAAAGGTTGGCAGTGGCGATTGGCTGGTGATAGAAGCAGATGAAAGCGATGGATCAATTGTTCAGTATACCCCTGAAGTTGGCTTGTTGCTCAACATCGATAAAGATCACCAGGAGATAGATGAACTGATGGATATCTTTGGAAAATTTAAAGAACATTCCAAAGCGTTGTTTGTCGTTAACCAGTCAAATGCATTGGCAAAGCGATTATCACAAAACATTAAAAATGATTTTTCTGTTGATAAAAATTCAGGTGCAGGCTTTGTTGCTGCCAATTTTGCTCAGGAAGGCTTGAATATTCAATTTTCGATAAAAAATACTCATTTCTCAATTAATACGGTTGGCAAACACAATATGGAGAATGCAGTAGCTGCAGTTGCTGTTGCGAGCCAATTGGGTGTTGATCTTGAAATATGTGCCGCTGCATTAAAAAATTATGAAGGTATTTACAGGCGTCATCAACTATTGGGGAAAAAGAATGGCGTTTTTGTAATAGATGATTATGCACACAACCCGGTAAAATGTTCATCTTCCATTGCGGCGTGCCAGTATATTGCACCGAAAGTTGTAGCCTGGTTTCAGCCGCATGGCTATGGGCCAACCCGTTTTTTAAAGAATGATTTCATTCATGAGATCGCATCGGTACTCAGGCCGGAAGATGAAATATGGATGAGCGAGATATTTTATGCAGGTGGAACAGCGGTAAAAGATATTTCAGCAAATGACCTTATTGTAGCGATTAAAGCGCTCGGGAAAAATGCTTTTTTTGTAGAAAACAGGAACGAATTACTGGAAAAACTCAGGCCACATTTGACCAGCGATTGCGTTCTATTGTTAATGGGAGCTCGTGATCCCGGCCTGGAATCATTTAGTAAATCTGTTTGGGAGGGATTATAAACGTTGATGTTTCAAAATGACATCTTTTTTTTCCTGGATGACATCTAAAGAAGAAAAGATGTCATCTACCGGAACTGAAAAAAAATCTACAATGACCACACTCATCACACATATTAAATACCTGATTAATACCCGGGAGGAAAATAAATTACTTCGTGGAAAAGAACTGGCAGAACTTCCCACTATAGAAGATGCTTTTTTATTGATAGAAGATGGCCTCATTGCAGCTTATGGCGCCATGTATGAACTTGAATGGAAAGTGCCGGACTTGCCTAAACATATCATTGATTCGGAAGGTAGATCTGTGATGCCATGCTGGTGCGATAGCCATACCCATATTGTCTTTGCCGGCAGCAGGGAAAATGAATTTGTAGATAAACTAAAAGGATTGAGTTATGCCGAGATCGCAGCACGGGGAGGTGGCATCCTGAATTCTTCCGGAAAATTAAATGCCTGTAGTGAAGAAGAACTATTTCAACAATCTTTTAAAAGACTTAATGAAATAAATAAATTAGGAACCGGTGCCATAGAAATTAAAAGCGGCTATGGCCTGTCGGTAGAAGGCGAATTGAAAATGTTGCGCGTCATTAAAAGGCTGAAAAAGGAGTCGGGAATGATGATCAAAGCAACCTTCCTTGGTGCCCATACTTATCCGCAGGTATACAAAGAAAACCACCAGGGATATATCGATATTATTATCAATGAAATGTTACCGGTTATAGCAGCAGAGCAACTGGCAGATTATATAGATGTATTTTGTGAGACTGGATTTTTTTCTCCTGCTGAAATGGAAACCATTTGTAATGCCGGCGCCGGGTACGGACTTAAACCCAAACTCCACATAAACCAATTGAATAGCATTGGAGGTATTGAATCTGCTATTAAATTAAATGCAGTTTCTATAGACCACCTGGAAACAATGACCGAAGAAGATGTTCAGCACTTATCACATTCATCTACAATCGGAACTTTATTGCCCACCGCAGCCTTCTTCCTTCGAATGCCTTACCAGCCGGCCCGTCAATTAATCGATGCCGGTGCCGCCATTTCGCTGGCCACTGATTACAATCCGGGCTCCTCACCAAGCGGGAATATGAATTTTGCCGTGGCATTGAGTTGTATACAAATGAAAATGCTTCCCGCAGAAGCCATCAATGCGGCAACCATCAATGGTGCTTATGCAATGGAAGTACAGGAGCAGGCAGGCAGTATAAGCGTGGGTAAAAAAGCTAACCTGATATTTTTAAAATCAATACCGTCATTGGCCTATATCCCTTATTCTTTTGCCACTAACCTTGTTGACCAAGTGATGATGAATGGAGTTTTTATTTAAAACTTAAACATCTTTGATAGACATTCCTTTCATAGTACACAAGGAAAGAATATAAAAATATATTGGTATAAGAGTGCGTAGAAAAAATAACAGGGTTAGAAAGTTATTGTGCATTTAACGACCATCATAAATAATTTAATAAAATAATGTTGTTTCGTCTTTGAGCCTAAGCCATTCTCGGGCCAGGCTTTACTGTTATATAATATGTAAATGCTTTTAACAAGCTATGTTTATTGTTCCTTGGTAAAGCCATACGGACAATATGATTTTCATTTCCTGGAAGCTGCTAATTATGAGCGCCATTTTTTCAAGTTATAATGATCTTACTGCAGGTGGCCAATTTGAATTTGCAGGTAAATTCCTTGTAATTCCAACCCTGGCCAATCTTGATCTGCTTAATTTATTAGTATCAGTAATGCAACCATAACCGTAAATCCTTCAGCTACCGGACTTTTATAATATAATCAGCTGAATTTATTGAAACAAGCCTGTCTTAAAGGATCGACTTTTTTGTTGCATCTTGCCAAAATTTCCTTTGCATCTTTGTCATTCCTTTGCATCTTTGCGTGAACTTAAAAAATAAGGCATGCAACAACTCATCGAATGTGTTCCCAATTTCTCCGAAGGGAATGATGTGAATATTATCAACCAGATTACTGCCGAAATTGAAACCGTGGAAGGCGTGCGTTTACTAAATGTAGATCCGGGAAAAGCAACCAATCGTACCGTGGTTACCATGGTAGGAGAACCTGCAAAAGTTATCGAAGCTGCATTTCGTGCCATCAAAAAAGCTGGTGAATTAATTGACATGAGCAAGCACAAAGGCGAACATCCCCGCATGGGCGCAACAGATGTTTGTCCGCTGATACCCATTGCCAACATCAGCATGGAGGAAACGGCGAAATACGCACAGCAACTGGCAAAAAGAGTGGGCGAAGAACTGAAACTCCCTGTTTATTTATATGAAGATGCCCAGCCAGATAAAACAAGAAGCAACCTTTCTGTGATCCGTGCGGGCGAGTATGAAGGCTTTGCAAAAAAGATCATTGATCCAATATGGAAACCCGATTTTGGACCTGCTGTTTTTGATGCCAGGCGTGGCGCAACGGTAATTGGTGCAAGAGATTTTCTAGTTGCTTACAATGTGAATCTGAATACAACTTCTACCCGCCGGGCCAATGCGATCGCATTTGATATAAGGGAAGCAGGAAGAGTTAAAAGAGAAAATGGAAAAGTAGTAAATGATGAAAATGGCAAACCGGTTAATATTCCCGGATCATTAAAAGCTGTAAAAGCCATTGGCTGGTTCATTGAAGAATATGGTATTGCTCAAATATCCATCAACCTTACCAATCTCAATGTAACGCCTGTTCACATTGCATTTGATGAGGTTTGTAAGAAAGGAGGCGAGCGTGGCATCCGCGTTACCGGTAGTGAACTGGTAGGGTTGATACCATTGAAAGCACTGACTGATGCGGGTAAATATTTTCTGAAAAAACAACAACGCAGCACCGGTGTAAGTGAAAAAGAATTGATAAAGATCGCTATCAAATCTATGGGGCTTGATGAACTGGGCCCATTCAAACCCGAAGAAAGGATCATTGAATATATGCTGGCAAATAAGGCTGATAGCAAGTTGGTGAACATGTCGCTTACTGAATTTGCAGATGAAACAGCCAGTGAAAGTCCGGCGCCCGGTGGTGGATCTATTGCGGCTTATATCGGTTCATTGGGTGTTTCCCTGGCGACGATGGTTGCCAATCTTTCCTCTCATAAAAAAGGCTGGGATGAACGTTGGGAAGAATTCAGCAACTGGGCTGAGAAAGGAGAGCAGTACAAAAACGAATTGGTAAAACTGGTAGATGCCGATACAAGTGCTTTTAACCAGATCATGCATGCCATTTCATTGCCAAAATCAAATGATAAAGAAAAAGCCGCACGTACAAAAGCAATGCAGGATGCAACGAAATATGCCATTGATGTGCCTTATAAGGTAATGCAGGTAGCATATGAAAGTATGGAAGTAATTAAAGCAATGGCGGATATTGGCAACCCTAATTCCATTTCAGATACCGGCGTTGGTGCACTTTGTGCCCGTTCTGCGGTAATCGGGGCATTTATGAATGTGCGCATCAATGCTGTTGGTTTTGACGGTAAGGAATATGTAAATGATATCATCGCCAAAGGAAAAGTAATCGAAGAAAAAGCAATGGAACTGGAAAAAGCGATCATCAAAGTGGTGAATGAAAAGATAGGTATATAGTCCAATTATAAAAGCTTAAATTCATTTATGAGGCTGATACTAAAATTGCTGCTGTTGTTTATTCCGGCCTGTGGCTTTGCGCAATCGCCAAAAGCCAGCGTAGGTTCGATCATTAAATTTGATAATTACCTGTCGGAATATGTTCAGCCGAGAAATATTTATGTGTGGCTTCCTCCTGGTTATGTTGCCACAAAGAAATATGCGGTATTGTACATGAATGATGGACAGATGTTATTCGACAGCACTGTAACCTGGAATCAGCAGGAATGGCAGGTTGATGAGAACATAGCTGCACTGCTGCAGCGCAAGTCGATCATGGATTGTATAGTAGTCGCCATTTCAAATACAGGGGAGGCCCGGCATTCAGAATATTTCCCCAAGAAACCAATGGCAAAGATTCCTCCGGCTATCAGGGATACATTAATTGCCCGAGAGCTGCAGGGTAAAGCACAGGCTGATAACTACCTTTTATTTTTGGTAAAAGAATTAAAGCCTTACATCGATAAGCAATTTCCTACATATAAAGATCAACGACATACATTCATTGCAGGATCAAGTATGGGTGCCCTTATTTCATTATATGCGATCTGTGAATATCCAAGGGTATTTTTTGGTGCAGCATGTCTTTCAACACATTGGCCGGGAAGCCTGTTGCATTATTCAGACGATATTCCGCTTGCATTTATTGATTACCTGCAAAATCATTTACCCGATCCTGAAATGCACCGTATTTATTTTGATTATGGAACCGAGGCACTCGACAGTCGTTATAAAAAATACCAGAAGATGGTTGACAAACTCATGAAAGAGCAGGGATACAAAAAAGCTAACTGGCTCACACAGGAATTCCCTGGTGCAGATCATTCAGAAAGATCATGGAGCAAGCGATTGCAAATACCACTTACGTTCTTGTTATCGCCGGTACCCGCGGACGATGAATAGCCATAGGATCATACCTCAAATCAACACTTAACATGCAATGAATATACCTTTTCAAATAGCAGATTGGAACGATATACCGGTAATCATTAAGCCCGGAGAAACAGGAGACGCACATTGGAGGGTATTACAGTTTGGAGATCTCAGGATACGGATCGTAGAATATTCAGCCAATTACAAAGCCGATCATTGCTGCGAAAAAGGACATATTATGTATTGCATCGATGGTGAAATGGAAACCGAATTATCGAACGGTGAAAAACATATACTGAAAAAGGGGATGAGTTACCTTGTTTCTGATGATATGAGTTCTCATCGTTCTGTTTCTAAAAATGGAGTGATATTGTTTATAGTAGATGGTGGTTTTCTAAATGCCGCGGGGCTTTAAGTAAAAGTTTATAGGCTAATAATTTTTAATTGGGTCGTTTTAAACCAATAACCCGCAACCCCTAACCCCCAAACGGCGTTTTCTTCTACATACTTCTGCGGGAAAAAAACAACAGCATTACGATGATTTTCCCTTGATTTGTTTTATTTTGATTTGCAATTTTGTATTGTCAGAAAATTAATCTGGTTAAATGCAACTGTTTATCGAGGTATGAAATATTAGTTGTTACATCGGTATACAGATTCCAAGTTTGCATTTTTTGATGACGGAAATAAACAGGGATACTATTTTCCTGTTTTCCTGCAACAGCGTGTTATCTGATCGCGGGGAACAATTTTAATCTTTAAAAAATGAAAAAGCTAATTTTAAGCCTATGTCTTATTTTTTCGATCGTATCCATTTCTTTTGCAGAAGCAGGTGCGCCTTACAAAACATCTCAACAAAATGAAGTGAAATCTTTTTGGAAAATGTTCCATGTCAGAGGTACAATTACAATGTCCGGCGGCTGCATTATCGCATATGACCTGTACATTGATGTAAGTATTTTTCCGCCAGGCTTCAATCTTATTTCAGGCTCATTAACGATGTCGGGAAATTGTTCAGGAAGCCAGAATATAAATGCCAGAGGAACAGTTTCTGAGAATAAGCAAACAACTGATTTTGAGGTAATATCAGCTGATGCCGGTAAAGTGAACCCGGTTTTTACATCCAAAGAATTCCGGTTGGCCATGGTAAAAAAGTTGAATGAAGCTAACCTATTTACAGATGAAAACCCGGTGAAATAAATAATATGTAAGTCCAAAGGGGCCGTTTTATTTAAACTTTGCTGTGAAATTGCTGCAACATTCTATGATGAAGAATTACTACGTCTTAATGTTTCGGCTTACCGACTTCCCGGCTAAAATAAAATTTTAAACGGCCTCTTTTAAAACAACCAATATGAAAATAAAATTAATGATCATGTTATTGCTGTGCACAAACGCACAGTCATTCTCGCAAAAAAAGGCTACTTATCGTCAAGCTATTTATGTGGTAAGTTTCCCTGTCAATGATGCAACTGCGGGAAAAGCTATATTGCAGTCATTGTTACTCAGTAACATTAAATATGTTATCAAAGCCAATGATTCGCTTTATTCTGTAGAAACTTCTGATGCAATTGCCAAAGATGACGAACATTTACACACAACAATAACAGGGCCTCAAAAAATTTATTTTGATATAAACAGGAATCTTATTGCCTTCGATACCAGGGATAATGAATTACAGCGGTTTAACCCAGTTCATTTTGACAATACCGGGAAAGATACTGTAGTCAATAACTATCTATGTAAATTATTGCTTTCCTCCAATCAGGACAGTTTATTTGTAACTGAAAAACTTCCCTGGTATCTAAATCCTTTCCTGTTAAACAAAGAAAGTGCTCATACAGGGGTTGTGAAAGCGATTATGAAAAGCGGATCTGTTTTCGATCTTTTAAGTGTGGAGCAGGAAGAGGGAAACCCTTTTCCGAAGACAGTCTTTCCTGTTACTTCTAAAATTATAATTCAAAAAAATATTTTTTTCTAAAACTTTTTAATACTTAGCATCTTTGAGTCTTAGAGGCTATTTATCTATTATTTTTTTTTATTTTAATAATTACCAGTTTTGAAGTAGGCGTATTGCTTTTCTCCGCCACACTTGTGATCGGTACAAGCACATTTGTCTCCGGGAAATAGGTGGCTGTACATCCCGCCGGTATCGGGTAAGGCACTACAATAAACTTATGAGCAACTCTTTCTGTTCCATCATGAAAATTATAAAGGTCAACAATATTTCCTTTTTCTAATTTTTGTTTGTTCATATCTCCCTGGTTCATGAGTATTACCCTCCGTTCGTTGTAAATGCCACGATATCGGTCATCTAGTCCGTAAATGGTAGTATTGAACTGGTCATGGCTTCGTATCGTCATCATCATTAGCTCATCATCAGCCAATGCAATGCTGCTTGCTGTTGCAATATTGAATTGAGCCCTTTTGCTTTCGGTATCAAAGTTTCCTTCCCGGTTACAATTTGGCAAATAAAATCCTGCGGGTTTTCTTACCCGTTCATTGTAATGCTCAAAACCTGGTATCGTTTGTTCAATATCATTTCTGATAGCATCATAATGTTGCAGGTATTTATCCCAGTTAACTTTAGATCTTTCTGCTAAAGTTGCTTTTGCAAGCATACAAACAATGACAGGTTCGCTGAGTAACTTATCAGATAAGGGTTTTAATATGCCTTTCGATTGCTGAACAACACCCATTGAATTTTCGCAGGAAACAAATTGTGTTTCTCCGTTTACCACGTCTTTGTCACTGCGGCCGAGGCAGGGTAATATCAATGCCTCGGCTCCATGCACTAAATGACTTCGGTTAAGTTTGGTAGAAACCTGCACGGTGAGCCTACAGTTGCGTAATGCTTCAGCGGTATATTTTGTATCAGGCGTTGCGGAAAGAAAATTTCCTCCCATAGCGAAAAAGATTTTTCCTTTTCCTTCATGCATGGCTTTAATAGCATCAACCACATCATATCCCTGTACTTTTGGCGGAACGAAATTGAAATGATTTTCTATTGCCTTTAAAAATGATTCAGCAGGTTTTTCATAAATTCCCATAGTGCGGTCACCCTGCACATTGCTGTGGCCACGCACGGGGCAGGTACCTGCCCCAGGTTTGCCAATACTACCTTTCAGCAATAATAAATTAACGATCTCCTTAATAGTATCAACGGCATTTTTATGCTGTGTAAGTCCCATGGCCCAGCATACAATAATCTTCTTTTTATGTTGAAGTATAGCTGCAGTTTCGGTCGCCTGTGCAAGGCCGATCCCGGCATAGTTTAGCAAATCAGTCAAATTTTGCTGTTGTAGATGTTCTTTTAAACGTGCAAATCCTTCGGTATGCTTTTCAATAAAATCATGATCAAGTACAGCTCCCGGATCTTTTTCATCTGCTTGTAAAAGCAATAATTCAATGGCTTGCAATAAAGCCATATCCCCATTCAATTTTACCTGTAAAAAAATATCAGTGAGTGCACTGTCAATTCCCAAAATACCCTTTACCGTCTGAGGATTGTTAAAACCCATCAATCCAGTTTCAGGCAAAGGATTGATAGCAATAATTACCGCACCGTTTGCCTTGGCCTTTTGTAAGGCTGTAAGCATGCGTGGGTGATTGGTGCCTGGGTTTTGTCCAAGTATCATGATCACTTCTGCCTGGTAAAGGTCATCCAGTTTGACAGATCCTTTGCCAATTCCCAATGATTCACCCAAAGCTACGCCACTGCTTTCATGGCACATATTGCTGCAATCGGGCAGGTTGTTGGTGCCATATTCTCTAACAAAAAGCTGGTACAAAAAAGCAGCTTCATTGCTGGTACGACCGGAAGTATAGAAGATGGCTTCATCGGGAGTTGCTAATGCATTCAATGATGTTGCAATTTTTGCAAAAGCATCTTCCCATGAAACAGGCTGGTAATGTGTAGCATTTTTCGAAAGGTACAGTGGCAAAGCAATTCGGCCTTTTCGACCAATCTCATAGTCTGATAAAGCAGCAAGATCCTGTACTGAATGCGCTGCAAAGAAATCAGCATTTAGTTGTTTGGTAGTAGCTTCTTCGGCAACCGCTTTGGCGCCATTCTCGCAATATTCTGCAATCCCACTGCGTTCATCGTCCGGGTCGGGCCAGGCGCAACTTGGGCAATCGAAACCATTTTTCTGGTTTAAGTTATGCAGCGCTATTAATCCCCTTAACAGACCGGCTTCAGCAATCACCTGTTTAAAGCTGATCATCACGGCAGGTATACCTGCCGCTTCTTTTTTCAGCGGGCCTAATGTTAACCCTGTGAATGTAACCGGGTTTTCTGCGCCTGGTAAAATTGCTTTTTCTTCAGGCATGATCAGCAGTTTTTATTAGGGTTTTCATAATTGTCGCTTTGATCTTCTGTTGTTTCATCCAGGCATGTGAAATCTTTTTCCAGTAGCAGGAAAAGACTGTCTGTTCCGGTTAGTGGCATCGTTGCGTTAAACCCAATTGTATCATTTTTTGGCCAGCCGGTTAAAAGATATTCAGGAACGAATAGCGTGATTTTATGCTGTTCAAAAGATGCATTCATTGCTGTTGCATCCTTGCTGCTTTGAACTGCATAGATCAATGCATTGGTGCCGAATGATGTTTGGTCTTCGAGATAGCCAGTGTTTACAAATTTATTTATTTCAGACCTGGAAAGTCTTACCCTAATCGAATTTCCTTTGATTCGCAATTTCATTTTAATGCTATTTTAATAACCGATGCCGGCGTTTGCAACCGCCCTGAGGGTTATATTGATATCCGTTGTTCTCCCGAATACAAGTTAAACTTATCATGTTTAAGAAAGCCGATCAAAGTGATGCCTGCTTCTTTGGCCATTTCTACGGCAAGACTTGAAGGTGCACCAACAGCCACGACAATTTTTATGCCTGCCATAACTGATTTTTGTAAAAGTTCAAAACTCGCCCTGCCGCTTAGCAAAAGTATACAATTGTGGAGAGGCAATTGTTGATTTAATAATGCAGCGCCGATGAGTTTATCCAATGCATTGTGCCTGCCAACATCTTCCCTTAACATCATGAAATTTCCTTCCATTGTAAACAAGGCGCTTGCATGTATGCCACCAGTATTTTCAAATACCAGTTGCTGTTTGCGGAGCATATCCTGCAGGCCAAAAAGTACTGATGCTTTTATTAAAATTGCATCTTCTTTGTTTTCATAAGCTGATGAAATCCTGATTGCATCAATACTTCCCTTACCACATATACCACAACTGGATGTGCTGTAAAAATTTCTTTCAGCATACTGCAATACCGGTTTTATATTTTCATTCAATGTAAGCAGTACTTTGTTATCATCATTCGAAAATAATTTAATTCCCCTGATGGCTAAGCTATTTTGAATAATCCCTTCGGTAAATAAAAAACCTGCAGCCAGTTCTGCATCGTTACCAGGTGTACGCATAGTAACGGCAATGTTTTTTTGCATGTACCCGTTAGCAGTGCTGTAAGCCAACTGTATTTCCAATGGCTCTTCTACAGCAACCTGGTCGTTGGTTGCGGTAATAATGCCGTTGCTAAATCTGTATATATGAATATTTTCTACCTGATTATTTTCCATATAATTTATCTTATCCCTCATCTATAAACCTACGCTTAACTTTTAAATAATCTTCATAAGTATCGACACTGCAACTACTTTTTTCATTTGAAGGCAGATATTTCCCTGCTTCAATCTTACACAGGATGGATTGCAACGAATACTGCTTGGCTGTAAACATTTTTTTTAATGGTTCAAATAATGTGTATGGATAATGACCCAGCAATGGCTCATAGATATGTTCCGCATTGTTATAAAATGCAGCGGGTCTGTCATTTCCTTCCATTGAAAGTATAAAACGGATCATCTCATCAACATTTAAATATGGGTAATCACAACCTGTTATCAAAAAATGTCGTTTAGGGAATCTAGTGAATGCACTCAGCAATCCAGCCAGAGGGCCAATATTTTTATAAGCAGGAAGGTCGATGATAAGTTCATATTCAGGTTTTATGCGGGTAGATTGTTCTTCATTGCAGGAAATAAAAACTTTTTCACAAATTGACTGCATCATTTCATATAAATAATAGCACTGCGGTTTTGAATGATATACCAGTTTACTTTTATCGATACCCATCCTGCTGCTGTTTCCGCCGCACATAATGAGCCCGTATGGCTTATCAATGGTCATTTATCTATGTTATGAGTTAAAGTTACGGATATGGAGAAAAGGGTGCCGAAAAAATACCTGCTTTTTTTCAAGCCGTTAGTCAATCATTAACTAATATTGTATTCAAACCAATAAAAAATGAGTTACGAAAATAAAATAGCATCTCCAGCGTCATTAGCTGTCGCGATGATCATTTCGTCATGGCAGGCTCAAAATAAGCGGCTCGATACCCTGATTGATAAACTCTCAGACGAACAATTATTGAAAGAAACAGCGCCTGGTCGAAATAGGGGCATATACCTGCTTGGTCACCTGGCGGCAGTGAATGATTCAATGCTACCGATTCTTGGATTTGGCGAAAAGTTATATCCCCATCTTGAAAAAATATTTATTACGGAAGCAGATAATTTAAATACAGCAACGCCGTCTTTGAGTGAATTAAAAGATTGCTGGAAAACTGTGAATGCTAAACTTGATGATGCCTTCGCGACCTTGAACAACGATGATTGGTTCAGCAGGCATATGCTCGTATCTGCCGAAGACTTTGTTAAAGACCCGCATCGCAATAAGTTGAATATTCTTATAAGCAGGGCCACCCATCAAAGCTATCATTTGGGCCAACTCGCCTACCTTGGTGAACTGAAAGTGGATTAATTCGTATTCATTTTGCCACTGTTTCACTAATCAGACATGCCACGAATTCGCCAATAGAAATCAGTGAATGAGTGGTAAGTAATTTCACATCAACGATAATTTTTGGAATATGAAAAAATCACTTGTTTCCTGTTTTGCAATATGTCTTTTTCAAATAGCTTTTGCCCAAAAGGAATTAAATGTCATGACCTTTAATATCCGGCTCGACCTGGCTTCCGACAGCCTTAATTCCTGGCAATACCGGAAAGATAAAGCGGCGTCGGAGATATTATTTCATGAAGCGGATATCATTGGGGTGCAGGAAGCTTTGCACAATCAAATGGTTGATCTGCAAAATGCGCTTCCAGGTTATCGCTACACCGGCAGCGGAAGGGAAGACGGAAAAGATAAAGGGGAATATTCGGCTATTTTTTATAATGCATCAAGGCTTGAACTGCTGTCTTCGTCCACATTCTGGTTAAGCGAAACGCCTCATGTTCCAGGAAGTAAAAGCTGGGATGCGGCCATTACGAGAATCGTAACCTGGGCAAAATTCAAAGACAAAAAAACAGGGAAGATATTTTTTCACTTCAATACACATTTCGATCATATGGGTAAGACAGCCCGAAAGGAGAGTGCATCGATGGTGCTAACAGCAGTAGATTCACTCGCAGGAAAATCAATTGCAATCATAACAGGTGATTTTAATTCATTTCCTTCTGATAAACCCATTCAGTTAATGATGGATAAGAACAACCCATTACATCTTACCGATTCAAAAAATGTATCTTTAAGAACGCACTACGGGCCAACTGGATCTTTTAATGGATTCACTTCCAAGGAAACAAGCAATGACCCCATTGATTATATCTTTTTCAATTATGGCGTTAATGTATTGCAACATGCAACGCTTAGTGAAAGCTGGCAGGGCAGGTTCTCAAGTGATCATTTCCCGGTATGGGCAAGGATCATTTTGAATTAGCGAATATTTTTTCATGATTATTATTTTTTTTAAGATTCTCTATGTTGTGTTCATGTTTTTTCTGGCGTCTCAGCGCTGAAGTCAACAATTTTATTTCGGACTGTAATCTAAAACGATCACTGCATTTTCTGTCAGGCTTGCACTTGCAAATAATTCATATCGTTTGTTGCCAGCACGTACAACTACCAGCGCCGTATTAGGAGGTATGCTGCCCAGGTTCTCTGCAAACAATGTTATTTCATGCCTGCTTGTGTGTTCATCAAGCGTAAAGGATATTGTAAGCGCTTTTTCTTTTAAGAGCTGGTGGCTCAGCATCAATTTTCCATTATAAAATAAACTGATGGAATCTCCATCAACAACTGCATTGTCGTATAGATCCAAGCTGATTATTTTTTCATTTACGGCCAGGTGACGTGTTTCGGTATTCTTCCTTCCCTCCATTTGCTTTACAAGTTTAAGGCTGTCGTTTGTAAGCAGGGGTATTTCTGGTGAGTTGATTTTATAATCCCAATTTTGTGGTAATGGTATTGTTTGTAGCCCGGAACCATTGGGTGTGAGAACTGTAACAGTATCCTGTTGATTCTCTTTTGCCCTGTCACAATCTTTCATGTTAGTCAGAATCTGGCTTGGTGAATCAGCAACTTTTCTAAGGAATACATTGGGCTCAAACATCCTGGAAAATCTCCCGAGCAAGGTACCCCCAAAATTCGGGCTTTCCCATCCGATGATGCTGGTTGTGCCGTTATACACATCAAACTGTAGTCGCATATTCATCAATACATGTGAGCCGGTATTTTCTATAAATGAAGTACCTGTTAATGCCCATTGCTTTCTCTTTTTGTCGTACCTCGCAATAAAATTTGCCATGCAATAATCTTTTGCAGTGCCATCCAAATGATCCCAGGTATAGCCGCAGGCTATATCACCCACCTGTATAATATTTAGCTGAAGGAACTGGCTATTGTCAAGCCTCCCTTCCCAAGTACCGGTGATATCCTGTGCAAGTAAACTGGTTGAGGTAGTTAGCAGGATGACGGGCAATAAGTATCGTAGGCTGAAAAACATGGTATTCTAAATTTACTTAAAAATTCATTGGCTAAAAATTCATCGTTCACAATTTTTTGTTCATTGTTAATATTCCCCGGATGATGATTTTAAAATGGTGTGTTGCCAGCTATAAGCTAAAAACGATGAACTTGTATGTTAAAGGTATTTTTCCTACCTTCCTTATATGAAGCATTTTAAATTTTACAGCAAGAATGATATCCTGTCCATAACAAAGATGCGCCGCTTTGAAACAAAATTAGGCGAACGCATCCAGCATCTAAAAAATGGTGCTGAATGGTCGGAAGCTTTAACGAATTCTTCTGCAAAATATGTGTTGCTCGGTATACCGGAAGATATCGGTGTAAAAGCAAATTATGGAACAGGGGGAGCAGATACAAGTTGGCTTCCTTTTCTAAATTCATTCCTGAATACGCAGAGCAATGATTTTCTTACCGGGGAAGATATACTGCTCCTGGGCCATTTTGATTTTGGTGATCTTAAATATCTTATTGAGAACAATGCTTACAACCAGGATGAACTTATTGATGCTTATCGCCATGCTGTGAAAATAATTGATGATGAAGTGGAGCATATTGTAAAAACAATTGCTGTTGCAAAGAAGATACCGATCATTATTGGCGGCGGACATAATAATTCTTATCCTATCATCAAGGCAGTTGCGAAAGGCTTGTTCAAAGCTGAAGTTATTCCTTTGGCACAGATCAATTGCATTAACCTGGACGCCCACGATGATTTCAGGCCCATTGAAGGAAGGCATAGTGGCAATGGTTTCAGGTATGCAGAAGAGGATGGTTATTTAGGTAAATATGCTATCATCGGCCTGCATGAAAATTATATTACTCAAAATGTTTTGATGGAAATTCATGAAAGTCCATTTGTTCATTATTGTACCTACGAGGACATATTCATTCATGAAAAAAAGAATTTTATACAGGCCATTGCGCATGCAAGTGGTTTTACGGAAGATACCCGCACCGGTATTGAGTTAGACCTGGATGGTATCCGTCATGTACTCAGCAGTGCCTCAACACCATCAGGTATCACTGCATTACAGGCAAGGCAGTTCATTACATTTGCTGCAACTGATTCAAAAGTTGCTTACCTCCATATATCAGAAGGCGCCTGTCATTTGGCTGATGGAAGAAAAGATGATACTACCGGGAAACTGATCAGTTACCTGGTGAGTGATTTTGTGAAGGCGAATAAAATGGACTGAGCTTTCCCATAATAGCTATGAGTCCTGCAACTGTGCCGCTAAAATAATTGCCTTCTTTAAATTGACTAAGGATAGTATCGTCTATTATTTTTTTTGTCTCGGCATCGCTTAAATATTTTTCAATACCAAAACCGTTACATACCCTTATTTTTCTGTAGCCTGGTGAAATACAAATTACTACTCCGTTGTTTGTTTCTTTTTTGCCCACACCCCAGGTTGTAGCAATTTTCAATGCCAGTGCATCAAAATTCTCATCGGAAATGCAGAATGTATCCAGGGTAACAATACAAATCTCAACAGTTGTTCGTTTTTCAAAATCTGCAATAGTACTATCGAGGTAGTTTCTTTGAGCAGTTGAATATAACCAGGCATAATCATTCGTCCATGAATATGGTTTTGGCAGGCTATCACTGAATAGCTTCCTGTAATGCTCAACATCAATGGTATCAGTGTTTGTTTGTTTTAGTTCTTTGTCAGCAACCAGTTGAGCAGTTGCAGTTGAATAATGAGCTACCAGGATAAAGAATAAGAATATGAAATGCTTTACTTTCATTGCTTTCATGTTGGTTTATTTAATCTTTCGAATCCTTAAATAATCCGCTTTAATACCAAAGCCAGAAGTTACAAACAGC
The DNA here is from genome assembly GCA_038207305.1 of Chitinophagales bacterium. Lineage (GTDB taxonomy): Bacteria > Bacteroidota > Bacteroidia > Chitinophagales > Chitinophagaceae > Ferruginibacter. The sequence goes on along the minus strand of JBBQZY010000007.1, from coordinate 58,345 downwards.
CGTATACCTTCCCATGATCTGCAATTGAATTCGCCGGTATTTATAAGTTCATCATTTACATAATAACTGAACTTTCTTTGTGCAATGATTATCTTAATTTGAATACTATCTGGCTTTTTTATGACAGGGAATTTAGCTTTACGGGAGAAGATGTATATTTCCCTGCTGTCGTTGTTGTAATCGGTTTCAATTAATTCGGCCAGGCCTTCATCGGAGAAAGAAAATTTATAGCCCAGTGTTGCGCTATTCAGTATCACACCGTAAGCAGCGCCTGTTTTCCCGGGAAGTTTGCTGATAGATGTTGTGATCTCGTATTCCTCCGGCAGATCCCATAAAGCTGAATTATTTTGTGGACCATTGCTGGTTTGTACCCTTGAAGTATCCTTGCTGAGGATGTATAAAAATCCTTCCTTGATACCGGTGTAATGATATTCTGTAAATTCTTCTACCCATCCCAGCCTGTTGCGGTCGAAATTTTCATTGAGAATGTATCCGTCACTTGTTTGGGCATCTGCATGAAACTTGCACAAAACAAGGGTAAACAAAAATGACAGGGTAATTCTTTTCATGAATGAATTTAAATGTAAAGCTATTTAATTCAACAACGGCAGAATAGCATCTATATCAATACCTGCTTCATCCAATGGCGTTAATGTTCTGTGCTGAAGTATGGTACCTAGTTTCCTAAAATCAAATTTCTCATTGAATTTACTATAAGAATTCCTGATCATGTTAAGCACTTCGCGTTTATCTACCTTATCTTCCAGGTCTATCACATAAGAATCTTGGGCAACATATAACAAAATTACTTTTTCACCATTGCGAAACTTACAACTAAACCTGCAGGCAATCCCTTTTTTTGTTGGAGCAGTTTTTTTCATTACTTCCAGTGATATCGCGGCAGTGATGTTATCCCCGGAATCGACATCATAAATAGGGGGGATATATATCCATTCATCAACAACAAGCTCTGTTTGTTCTATCATTATTCTTGATACTTTAAAAATGCTCAGCAATTTCTTTTTCCGTGGCCATCCCATCTTTTCTCCATACTTCCTTTCCGTCTTTAAAAACAATGAAAACAGGCAGGGCTGTTACTTTATATGCATTCAATATTTCCTCGTCATTGCCGCCATCTACATTTAATAAAGTGAATTTTCCGGTATTGTTATGCTGCAGACTTTTGATAACCGGCTCCATTTTTTTGCAGGGAGGGCACCATTCGGCACCAAAATCTACCAATACTGTTTTGGAACCGCTGATCGTTTGCTGAAAAGCTTCCAGAGTCATCTGTTTGGAACTTGTTTTTCCTTCTACCGGTTTATTACCGGCATTCCATGCATTCATACCGCCCTTCAACTCATATACATTTTTATAACCTGCACTTCTTAGTTGTGTTGCAGCGGCTGCACTTCTGCCACCAGCCAGGCAATAGACATATACGGGTTTGGCTTTGTCAACAAATGCAATCCTGCGGTTGAATTCTGTACGGTCATTCCAATCGGCCTGTAATGCGTGTGCTATGTGGCCCGACTTGTATTCGCCCGGCGTTCGTACATCAAGCACCTGTATTGAATCTTTTGAATTGATTGCTTTTTCAAATTCATCTGCAGATAATACCGTTTTTGTCTGGGCACTGCATGAAAAGGCTAATAAGGAAATAAATCCTACCAGTAAATGATTGATTGTATTTTTCATGTAATAAAGTTATGACTTAAATATTAGCCACGACAGGAGAATAACATAAGAATGCACACGGAAGAAAATAGCCTTTGAGCATTTTGACGTCTTCGAAGCTTCGTGGCAAAGCAAAAAGCCATTCCGAATAAACGAAATGGCTTTCTTCAAAATTATTATAATGCTACTAAGCTTCCGGTGAAAGATATTGTGCATAAGCATAACCTTCTTCCCCGTCTTTTGTTTTGATCTTCCACCAGCTGTCATCTGTTTTCTCAACCAGTGTAACGATCTCGTTGTGCGCCGCTTTTCCAACGATTTCACCTTCTGTGCTTGGCGTACTACGAATATTCAGGTTGGTAGAATCAGTTGTAACTTTTAACTGTGCACCAGCGTCAGCTTTGATATCGATGTTCATCATCAGGTCGCCGCTCGCCATATTGGGATCGATCTTATCATACAATGCCCAAAGCGCATCATAATCTGCAGTTGTTTTTGCAGTTCCGCTGACATGTAGCGTTCCGTCTTTTTCCGCAACCGAAAGGTTAGTCACGCCGATATTGTTAGCAGTCTGCAGTAATTCTGCATATTTATCTTGTAATGCCATTGTTTTATTTTTTAAATGGTTTTCAAATTATTTCTTGTCTGTTAATTTACTTACATCAGATTTTACTTTTGCAGCAGCAAGCATTTGCATGATCTTCATCCTGTCTGCTTTTGTAACTTCTCCAACAAGTACAGCTTTGTCTTCTAAAAAGCTAACAGTTACACCCTTGATGTCTTTTAAACCATCTTTTACTCTCTGCTGAGTGGCTTCATCCAGTGCAGTTGTTAAAGAAGCAGGAGGAGCAACGGGTGGCGGCGGTGGAGGTGCCACGGTACAATTGTTCATAACCGATTTTACACCCTTCACAGCTTCTGCTGTTTTTTGGCAATTAGCTTTGCATTCATTGTCTTTGCATTCGCCGCTGATCGTTACAACGCCATCCTTAACTTCAACAGCAGTAGAAGACATCGTTGGATCTGCTTTCAATGCTGCTTCAACTTTTGCTTTGATATCAGCATCTTTTGGTCCGCAGCTTACAAAAAAGAGTGTGGTGGCTGTTATCAACAGCATTAATACCCTTGTCAGTTTCATTTGTTTAGTTTTTTTGTTGATTAAAATTGTTTAAAGAAAGAAACTGGTTAAGTTTTATTGGTTTCAATCCTTCGGAGGTCAAAGTAGACATATTTTCTTATTATCTGCTTGCAGGTTAAATAATTTTATAAACATCCTAACCTTCCCCCGTCAACGGGTAAGTTGATCCCATTTATATAGGCTGCTGCCGGCGAACACAAAAAAGCAACGGCTGCGCCGAATTCTTCAGGGTTACCGATCCTTCCTGCTGGTATTTCCGCAACGAGCGCCTTAATTACTTCGGTTGCAGTTTTACCCGATTCAGCAACTTTTTTCTGTACCATGTAATCGGCCCGCACTGTTTTGGTAAAGCCTGGTAATACATTGTTTACGGTGATGCCAAACGGGCCAAGTTCACCGGCCAATGTTTTTGCCCAGTTTGCCACAGCAGCACGAATGGTATTGCTTACTCCGAGTCCGGGGATAGGTTGCTTTACAGAAGTGGAAACGATATTTATGATTCTGCCAAAACCGGCGGCTTTCATCCCAGGTACAAGTGCCTGTGTAAGTATATGATTGCAGAGCAGATGGCTATTGAAAGCCTGTAGAAATTCATCCATACCGGCATTGAGTGCTGTTCCCCCGGCCGGGCCACCGGTATTATTAACCAGTATATGTGCGATATTCTTTTCCGTTACAAATTTGCTGATGGCTTGCTTTACAGAATCCTTCTCCGCGAAATCAGCAACAAGGAAACGGTGATACTGGCCTTTGGAGACATCTAACGTTGGCAAGGTTATTTTCAACCTTTCTTCATTGCGTGCCATCAATACAATATTGGCGCCGAGTAATGCCAGTTCAACAGCACTCGCATGTCCGAGTCCCTGTGTGCTTCCACATACCAGGGCGGTTTTACCTTGCAGGTTAAGATCCATGATTATTGAGTTTGAGCTGTAAATGTAATGCTCATTAAGGACTTGGCAACGAGGATGGCATTTGCAGGAAATTAGATCCGGAATCCCGGATATCAACTACGAGATAGAATATAGCATGGTATATAATCTCCTGAATCTTTTATCCATATTTCTTTTACTTCTTACCGATCACGCCGTTCTTTTTCATATCTGTCACTACAGTTTTTGCATAGTCACTGCTTAAAGTTGCGGCTGAAGAAGGATCGAAAGCCCTGCTCTGAACGGAATAAACCAGGTCTCCTGATTTTGTATCATAGAAATTTGATTCTAAAAAGAAATTGGTGGAAGTGGTATAGTAACCGGGAGTATATACACGGTCGTAAATGGTTGTATAATACCTGCCGAAACGTGCTATACCGGCAGGCCGATAGGTAGTATTGCCGGGTGTATAATTCTGCTCCTTCGATTTATCCAATAGCACCGTGGTTAATACTGCATCATATCCACTATTCTTTAACCTGTCTGCAATTTCTTCCTCACTTAATCTTGAAAAAGCCTTTGGTCCATATTCCTCCAGCGCAGAAACTGCATCATATCCCTGGGCTTTAAGGTCACTTACCAATGCATTTTCAAGTTCTTCCCGCATTGTTCTGTCCTTTTCCTGAATGATACCAAATACCATGATCTTTTTATATTGTGTATTTGGAAGATTACCTGCTTTCCAGGAAGAAGTCACCTGCGTGCTGCTGCAGGAAACCAGGCTGAATAATCCCGCAAATATTGCCATGCTGAACGCTTTCATTATACAGTTTTTTGATTACTATGTCATAAAATCAAAAATTGTTCCATACAGGTTATTTTGACAGACATAGCTGCTGTAGCCTGTTAAATATGGATCATTATAACCATCATTAAAATTCTTAATAAAATACCATTAAAAAGATGAGTAAAATCTTACGCACATTGCCGGCAATTTTGTGGATAAATCTGTAAAGACCATAATGCCTGCATTCATTTATATTCGCAGCATTGTAAGCGTTATTTTGAATGCAGAAATGGAAGAAGATGTGTATTTAAGATTTTGCTTTGGTATTCAATGTATAAAATAGTGCATTTAAGTTTATGGCAGAAAAAGACCTTTTTAATTATACTGAAGACAGTATCCGCAGCCTCGACTGGAAAGAACATATCCGATTAAGGCCCGGAATGTATATAGGTAAACTGGGCGATGGGAGCAGTCCGGATGATGGCATCTATGTATTACTAAAAGAAGTGATCGATAACTGTATCGATGAACATACAATGGGTTATGGTAAACACGTAGATGTAAATATTAATGGCAAAACTATCACGGTAAGAGATTATGGCCGTGGTATCCCCTTGGGAAAAGTAGTGGATGTGGTGAGCAAGATAAATACCGGAGCAAAATATGACAGCAAAGCCTTTCAAAAAAGTGTTGGGTTAAATGGCGTAGGTACCAAAGCGGTAAATGCGTTGAGCCATTATTTCAAAGTTTCTTCCTTTCGAGATGGCAAAGAAAAATTTGCCGAATTTGAAAGAGGGGCACTTACAAAAGAATCAAAGGAAATACCAACCAAAGAAGAGAACGGAACCCTGATCACTTTTGTTCCCGATGAAACGGTATTTAAAAGTTTTCATTTCGAGCAGGAATATCTTGACAACCAGTTCTGGAATTATTGCTATCTGAATGCAGGCCTGGTAATGAACCTCAACAACAAGCGTTATGTAAGTAAGAATGGATTGTTAGATCTTTTACAACGCAAAACAAATGAAGATGAGATACGCTATCCCATCATTCACCTGCAGGGCGATGATATTGAAATGGCCCTCACACATGAAAATAGTTACGGCGAAGAATATTACAGTTTTGTAAACGGGCAGTTTACTACGCAGGGCGGAACGCATCTTGCAGCATTTCGGGAAGCCTATGTAAAAACAATACGTGATTTTTATAAAAAAGATTTTGACGCTTCCGATATACGCGGAAGCATTTGTGCTGCAATATCTGTACGGGTACAGGAACCGGTTTTTGAAAGCCAGACAAAGACAAAACTTGGTTCACAATCCGTTTCCGAAGGTGGGCAAAGCATGCGTTCTTTTATCGGCGATTTTTTAGCGAAGGAACTGGATAATTTCCTGCATCGCAATCCAACAACAGCCGACGCATTGAGGAAGCGTATTGAACAAAATGAAAGGGAGCGCAAGGATATGGCTGGTATTAAAAAACTTGCCAACGAGCGTGCGAAGAAAGCAAACCTGCACAACAAGAAACTACGAGACTGCAAATTCCATTACAATGATGAGCCGACAGGAAAGGATAAGGATAACATCGTAGAAAAGCAAAAAGAAAGTACCATTTTTATTACCGAAGGAGATAGTGCCAGCGGCTCTATCACAAAGGCAAGGGATGTTAATACACAAGCCGTATTTAGTTTACGTGGAAAGCCATTGAACTGTTTCGGTCTTACAAAAAAAGTGGTGTATGAGAATGAGGAATTCAATTTACTCCAACATGCGTTGAATATTGAAGAAGGTTATGAAGGTTTGCGTTATAATAATATCGTTATTGCAACCGATGCTGATGTGGATGGTTTGCACATCCGTTTATTGCTGATGACATTCTTCCTGCAATTCTTTCCCGACATTGTAAAGAATAACCATGTTTATATTTTAGAAACGCCTTTGTTCCGTGTAAGAAATAAACAGGAAACGATCTATTGCTACGATGAATCGGAAAAACAGGCAGCTGTAAAAAAACTTGGCAGCAAGCCAGAGATAACAAGGTTCAAAGGATTGGGTGAGATTAGTCCGGATGAATTTGCCGCTTTCATCGGCACTAACATACGCTTACAAAGCGTTATCGTTGAAGCTGGCGAGCATGTTCAAAACCTGCTGGAATATTATATGGGTAAGAACAGTCCGCAGCGCCAGGAATTCATCATTGACAATTTGAAAGCTGACCTTGATTTTATTGCAGAAACAGAAATCTCCGTTAATTTATAATAAAAAATCAGGAATTAATAATTTTCAATTTAGAAAAGTATTATGAAAACGGAAAATGTAATTGTTGAGAAATCTTTTCAATTTGCAGTGCGAATAATTAAACTTTATTCTCTTTTTAAAGACAAAAAAGGTTGAAAAAGACAAAGTCTTGCAACTTCAAAGAAGCAGAACTTCAATAGGTGCAAATTTTGACGAAGCCATCGGAGGTTCTTCAAAAATGGATTTTATTAATAAATTGGAAATCGCTTACAGGGAAGCGAGAGAATCGAAATATTGACTTAGACTATTAAAAGAAAGTAATTTATTGGAATCTGAACTTGCCGATTCGTTCATTATTTATTGCGAAGACATAATAAAAATATTAACAGCTATTTTAAAAGCCTCAAAAAATAAAAAAACGCCTGATTTTTAATTTTTAATTCCTAATTTTTAATTAACCAATGATACATATTGTTTTCAATGAACCGGATGTAAAAGTATTGGAAGAAGCCATTGTAATGGATGAAGCACTTACCGGTAATGTAATTCAGATAAAAGATGATTATGCTGTTGGCCCATTGGATAATATTTATATGGGCGAAGGTATTGAAGCTCGTAAGCAATGGTGGAGGGAAGTACTGGCAGGCGGCGATGGCGATGGAAGTGTAGATAAAGGAGAGGTAGATGATTACAAAACTGCAGCAGAACTTGTTGGCACCCTGCGCAGGAACGAAGGAGAACAAATATGGATATGGGCTGCACAAAACAAACGCGATGTATCAGGTTATTATTGGCTGTTGAACTATATGAAAGAATTTCAGGGTAGGGTGATGATCCTTTACCTCAACAACCTGCCTTTCTTCAACGATAAAGGAAATATCTTTTATCCAAACTGGTTACACGAAATACCTGCAAAAGAATTCATCAAGGCAAAAAAACTGGCCAGAGAAATAACGCTCAGCGAATTTGAAGTTGATCCCGATGAGTGGACAAAAATTTGTTTAGAAAATAAAGGCGTTCGATTGCTTGAAGGTGGCAAAAAAATCGAACAGAAAGATTATGATTTCTATGATGCAGAATTGAAAAAATATATTACCGCAGACTGGCAGAAAGCATCAAAGATCATCCACCAGTTCCTTAGCAAATCGAAACATACCACCGGTGATATGTATTTACTGTGGCGCCTGAAAGTAATGGTTGCCCAGGAATTGTTTGATGTGCAGGGGAAGGTTGGAAATATGAAGGATTTTGAATTGAAAACGACGTGAAACGCATCCGGTATCCTGTATCATGAACATCAAACAATTTAACTTATAGGAATACTTACAGATAATGATGAAACAAGTAAGCATTTCTATACTGCAATTTTAGGGTTTGAAGTTTTATTGGAAACGTACCGGAAAGAAAAAGCTTCCTTTCCTGAAGCGCAAGGATTGCGGCATCTGGCATTTGCAGTAGAAGACCCGGATGTTGCAAGAGACGAATTGGTCACTAGAGGTGTAAAAGTTCAGGAGATCAGGATTGACGAATTAACGGATAAAAGGTTTTGTTTTTTTAATGATCCCAACGGGCAACCATTGGAATTTTATGAATTGTAATTAAGGTTGAAATGGCAAAGAAAGAAAAAGAAGCTTATACACATTCAGATAGCGGCGTAAGTGGACAGTACAAAACATGGTTCCTGGATTATGCCAGCTATGTGATATTGGAACGTGCCGTGCCTGCTGTTGAAGATGGTTTAAAACCAGTACAACGGCGCATATTGCATGCCATGAAAGAAATGGATGATGGCCGTTTTAATAAAGTGGCCAATATCATCGGGCAAAGCATGCAGTACCATCCACATGGCGACGCAAGTATCGGCGATGCATTGGTAAACCTCGGTCAAAAAGATCTTTTAATTGAAACCCAGGGAAACTGGGGTGATGTGCGTACCGGCGATGATGCCGCTGCGCCTCGTTATATTGAAGCAAGGCTTAGCAAATTCGCATTGGAAGTTGCTTTCAATGCTAAGACCACCAACTGGCAACTGAGTTATGATGGCAGGAAAAACGAACCGGTAACATTGCCAATGAAATTCCCATTATTGCTGGCACAGGGTGCAGAGGGTATCGCGGTTGGGCTGGCAACAAAGATCCTTCCACACAATTTTTGTGAACTGATAGATGCATCTATTAAATATTTACGCGGAAAGAAATTTGAGATATTGCCCGATTTTCAAACAGGCGGAACAATGGACCCCAGCAGCTACAATGAAGGTAAACGTGGCGGTAAAATAAGAGTACGTGCAGCCATTGAAGAGCAGGATAAAAAAACACTGGTTATAAGAAGTGTGCCTTACGGCGTTACGACAACGCAATTGATGGAAAGCATCGTAAAAGCAAACGACCAGGGAAAAATAAAAATTAAAAAAGTTACAGATCATACGGCAGCAGCCATTGAGATCATCATTGAACTTGCGCCCGGTATTTCCCCCGATATAACCATTGATGCGTTGTATGCATTTACCGATTGTGAAGTAAGCATTTCTCCCAATGCCTGTGTGATCGTTAATAAGAAGCCGCAGTTCTTATCTGTAAAAGAATTACTGACGATCGCAACAGACAATACAAAAGAGTTACTTAAGCGTGAACTGGAAATAAGACTGGCTGAACTTCAGGAAAAGTGGCACTACACTTCGCTTGAAAAAATATTCTTCGAAGAAAAGATTTACAAGGAACTGGAGAAGAAACATGAAACATGGGAGAAGGTATTGGCCGCCATTGACAAGGCTTTCGATCCATTCAAAAAGAAATTAAAAAGGGATATTACAAAAGAAGATATCATCAAGCTTACAGAAAAACCAGTTCGCCGCATTTACAGGTTGGATATTGATGAATTGAATGAACAGATAAAGAACCTGGAAGCCGAGATCAAAAATGTAAAACATGATCTTGCAAACCTGGTTGATTTTGCAGTAGCTTATTATGAGAATCTGTTGAAGAAATTTGGAAAGGGTAGGGAGCGCAAGACAGAGATCAAATTGTTTGATGTCATACAGGCCAAAACGGTAGCTATGGCCAATACAAAGATCTATGCAAATTTTGCTGATGGCTTTATTGGAACAGGGCTGAAGAAAGATGAACTGGTGGCAGAAGTTTCCGACCTTGATGATATCATAGCATTTACAAAAGGTGGTGTAATGAAAGTGGTAAAAGTTTCTGAAAAAACATTTATCGGTAAGGATATATTACATGTAGCTGTTTTCCAGAAAGGCGATGAACGTACTACCTACAATATGATCTATGTAGATGGAAAAACAGGAATGAGTTTTGCAAAACGTTTCAACGTTACAGGTGTTACCCGTGATAAGGAATACGACCTTACCAAAGGTTCGGAGAAAAGTAAAGTGCATTATTTTACTTACAATGCAAATGGGGAGGCAGAAGTTGTAAAAATAGTTTTGACGCCTGGTTGTGCAGCTAAGAAAAAAGAATTTGATTTTTATTTTGAAGAACTGGAAATAAAGAACCGTGGCAGCATCGGAAACCAGGTAACCAAGTACCCGATCAAATCGGTAAAGTTCAAAGAAGCAGGTAAATCAACATTGGATGCAAAAAAACTTTGGTTCGATAGCAAATTTGGCAGGCTGAATACGGAAGAAAAAGGCGAGTATCTTGGTAAATTTGAAGCAGAAGACAGACTGCTCGTAATTTATATTGACGGTAATTATGAGATACTCGATCAGGAGTTGACGCAACGTTTTGACCCTGATAAAATGTTGCTGATCGAAAAGTATGATGCAGATAAGATCATTACAGCGGTTTATCTCGACAATGAAAAATTACAGTACAATGTAAAACGTTTTAAAATAGAGACTACAACCCTCAATAGTAAATTCTTATTTATAAAAGAAGGGAAAGATAACAGGTTAGAAGCTGTTACTACCGATGGATCTCCTGTTTTAAAAGTACAATCGGGCCGTGGGCAACAGGTCAATAAAGCTAAATTCAAAATTGATAAAATGGTGGAAGTGATGGGCTGGAAAGCTGTGGGAGCAAAGCTTACAGACTTCTCGAAATCTGTTGAAATGGAGTGGGAGTTGAAAGAAAAAGATGGGGGACAGGCAGAATTATTTGATTAAGATTCAATTTAAAAATACCCGGTCACTTTCTTTATAAGTTTGTCATTAGGTATTTTAGTTTATATCTCAACCGAATTTATAAAGATAATTTTCTAATATCAGTTCGCTTCCGAAAGGGTTTTAAGTTTTGTAAGCCCTTTGTTGAACATATCTCCCATCATGCCATCCATGAACAATGTCATTACATTCATCGGGTATTTATATTTTGAATCAAAGCCCCAGCTAACTTTGGTTGAACCGTTTCCTGCATCCGAAATATTGAGGTAGGATTCTGCTTCACCTTCCATCGGCTTAATAAAATGGAGATGACTTTTAACACTGGAAGCACTGTCAATACCGGTGAGTATTTGTGTTCCGCTACCCACACTGCTATTTCCATCCCAGCTATATTTAGAACCTACGACTCCATCCATGCCTTCATAAGTCAGTCTTGCATTTGGATCTTTTTCAACAAACGGGCTCCAGGTTGTAAAATGCCGCAGCGAATTTACATGCGACCATAATTTTTCCCGGGGAGCTTTGATGACTATAGCCTTTTCTAGATGGTATTCTTTTTTAATGAAGATGCCAGCGATCAAAACAAAAACGATCAACAGCAGTATTAATATACCAATGATCTTTAAGATCTTTTTCATAATTAGCGTTTTGTGTTAGAAATTTGAAAGAAAAAGATAAATAAATTAAATGAATAATTATGTAAACTGCTATTGTTTGCTACAGTTGGGCAAATGGATCCTTTATACCTTCAGGAAATATCTAACTATTTAAAACTTACTTCGGCATTTTACTAAGATCCATGTGAAGTACATTCCAGCGATGCCCATCAAGATCGGAAAAACCGCAACCATACATCCAACCCTGGTTCTCACCAGGTTTGCCAAAAACGATTCCACCTGCGGCAGCAGCCTTTGCAGCCAGTTCATCCACTTCTTCACGGTTGGCTGCATCAATGGAGATTAATATTTCTGAACCCTCGTTTAGGTTAGCAGATTTCTTTTGCGTAAAACTTTCAAATATACTTTCCTTGAAAAGCATGATGACCACATTCTTTTCTCCTATAAGCATACATGCAGCATCATCTCCCATACTTCTTTGTTCATTGAATTTAAAACCCAGGGAAACAAAGAATGCTCTTGATTGTTGTACATCTTTTACAGGTAGGTTAAGCCAGATTTCTTTTGTCATAATTTATTTTTTTAAGTACACTGATAACAGTTATTTATTTTCAATGGCCGAAATCAATTCATTCAATATTCTTGTAAGTTCTTTTTTACTTGATTTTACGGCTGCCATATTACTGAAATATGCGATCCTCCTGTCTTTGTAATCACTTTCAGGTAAAGCCGATTTAATTGTTACGCTCCCTGGGTTATGGAATATCCGACGTTTAAGTTTTTTATCATGAAAATTAAATGTCAGCAGGTCTTCCTTGTAAAAATAACTTTGTGCATTCCATTTAATTCGTTCCTTAGCTTTTTATTGGAAGCCATTATAATCATTCTCATTGATTGAGTCTAAGGCTCTAAACTCTGATCCAACGAGGCTGAAAATTTATTGACCATCGATCCATCCGTTGCTTTCGCGGTAGAAATTTTAGAAGTCCTTGTTGACCTCGTAAAGTTGTAAAATGTTTTTTGTTTATAAAGTGTTTCTTTCTGCGTAATGCCTGAAATTATCAAGGATCGACTGCCAGCCGCTACGTTGTAATTCAATGCTGTTTTCCATTTCGGCATCAAATGTTTCTGTAATTTTAGTTTTATTGCCACTTGCATTGAAACGGATGATTACTTTCCTTCCGTCTACCAATGTGTAAGCCAGGTATTCATTTACTTTCAGATCATCATAAGTTCCTCCAAAATTAAATCCCATACTGCCATCCTTTGCTTCCATTCTTGACATAAATTTTCCGCCAATACGCAGATCATTTTCTGCATGGGTTGTATGCCAGTCAGTTGACGCATTGTTCCATTGATGAATATCTTCCGGCGTTGTCCAGTATTTCCATACTTTTTCAACTGGTACATTTATATTGGTTTCAATTGTTATTATTGGGTTATCTGCCATTTTTTTTGCATTTCGTGTGTATGATAATTAGTAAAACCGCTTTTTTAATATAAGTTTATCTATGTTAGTTTTTCATAGATATTGCTTAACTGGTGGTTATGCCTTTGTACATGGTAAATAACAAAATTAATCCACTCTAATCCCGTTAATTCGCCCATTCCCGGAAGTGGGAAATCTGGATACGCTTTTGTAAGTTCTGTGGATTCCGCTACATTTTTAATTTCAAGAACGGTAGTTTTTAATTCATTAAAAAGTTCCTCTTTTTGTTGTATATCATCGCTGGGAATAATAAAGTCGGGTGACTTCATCTTTGTATCAAAGTTGAGAAATATTGACCTCATGGTTTGTACTTTTTCATCAGGCGGCCGTTGGACCGTAATGGCATCGCTTTTTAAAAGTTTGGGCATGCCTGTGATGGATTTTAGTATGTGTTCTGATACCTCGGCTGCTGTCCAGCTTCCTTCAAACGGAACTTTATTGAATTGATCCTGTGTAAACATTGATATCGTATGCAGGAATTCGTTGATGGTTGATTCAAAGCAGTTTAAAATTTCTTTTTGCACGGACTGTAATTTGAGTTGAATGATAAATTACAATTCAAATGTAAAAAAACATATTGCATAATCGCTGGCATGATCACGACAATCTAAAGGGTTGTTTGAGACAAATTGTTACCAATGGCCTGCTTTTGTGCAATGATCACCAGATCAATTGTTTTTGTTCCATCAGGCGATGGGTAATCTTTCCTGTCAAGTTTTATGATTTTGAAATTGTTTTTTGACAGCATTTGTTCCAGGTCAGCAGCTAAATAAAAATGCATAAAAATTTCATCGCCCTTGCTTCCTTTTTTAAATGTTGAATTGCTGTAATCGTCTTCCATGGTACTGAGATAGATAAGGCCGCCATCATGCAGAAGTGAAGCAGCATTCATGATCAGTTTCTCCGTTTCATCTTTTGGAAGATAAGGTAAGCAGAAGCCACACATGATCCCCTCAAATTCTTCTGTCATAGTACCAATATTCCTGCAATCCATTACCTGGAATGTTGCTGTTGGATTATTGATGCCAGCAAGTTCGATCATATTCGGGGCAAGATCAATTCCCATTATTTGCAGGTCAGCACGTTTGTTTAATAAGTACTTTGTAATATTACCCGGGCCACAGGCAATATCAAGCACCCGGGCATTTTCGTTGCTGAGTTCATTGCAAAAAAAATCGAATGTATCTCCATACAGGTTTACATCCATGAATTTATCCTGATATTCTTTTGCAAGTTTATTAAATACAGCTACAGCGATATCTGTTTTGTCCATGATCAGTTATTCAATAATTTAAAAAATTACGCTTCAGCTTTTTTCACTTTGCGTTTCACTATCAGCGAAGAGACCAGTGTTACCAGTAAGCCTACGGGCAGTATTTCAGCATAGGTCATGAGTATATTGTACAAAGGTTTTTTATACATGATGGCGAACTCAGCCATTTCTTTTCTCTTTTCCTCAATTTCGGCATGGCCTGCACCACTTGCTTTTAAATCATTTAGTATTTTAGCTCCATATTTTTCTGCGAAATCGGGCATGAAAAAATTGTACTCTATTTGCCAAACAAGTACATACATAGTAGATGCGATAAGTGTAATAAGAAAACCGATTTGAAAGGCTTTCCCGAAACTGATAACCCCGTTTTTAAACTTATCCCTGTAATTTTTAATAGCAACAAAGATGAGGGAGAATGCAATGATCATGGATGAATAGCCCAAAACCATTCCAATGTTATTCCCGGTTTCACTGCAGTAGATCGAGTTAACAACCATTAAGGAAGCTACGATCAACCCGGAGATAAGCCCGTAAACCAATACTGTCTTTTTCATTTTTTCATTTTTCGGTGAAGGCAGTAAAAATAAAATTTAAAACTTATTTACCTTTCATACTTTAGGGTGATTTTTATATTTACACTGAATTTTCATACCTAAGCATGACTTTGTTACGGAATAATGCTTAATTTTTTTGCTTTTTCAATTGCTTGGGTACGGCGTTTCACATCCATTTTTTCAAATACGCGTGATGAATGTGTTTTGATCGTATTAAGTGAAACGAATAATTGCCCGGCAATTTCCTGGTTACTCAATCCTTCCGACATCAATTGCAATACCTCTAGCTCCCTTTTGCTGATACCTAATCGGGCAAGTTCGGGCTCATTTAATATAAAGCCAGTTTCATGATTGATGTAGATCTCTTTTTCAATGATCAGGGTTTTTATTTTCGGTTTGGTAAGGTTCAGGGCGAGCCAGATTCCGAGCGAAGTAAAGATGATCGCAATAGCTCCCAGGTATATTTCCAGTGAATGTTCAAAAATGATAAACTTTAATTCCAGCCATCGCAACAGGAACAGGAGTAAAGCAAGGGAAATGCCATACAGAATCGTGAGCCTGTTTTTTATAATGAAATTCATTGCAGGTTAAGTAGCGCTTTGGCTGAATCAAAAATAAGGATTTCAATTTTGTCAATTTCAACATGCTTAAAAATGTTTAGCTTGCCGGTTAAGTTTAAACAGTTCACCATACCAGTTCGTTCAACTCAATTTACCATACACACATAAAAAAAGGTGAACAGCAACAATGCTATTCACCTTTAAGTATCTGGTTCAGAAAATACTAATTACACATTACCAATCTTGATCACCTCATACCATATCTCACCATTCTCTTGTACTACAGGTTTGTATTGTATATCGTCTACTTTATAATAAGTTTCTCCATCAATGACGATTGTTTCATATCCTTCAGGAATACTTTCTACAATTGCGCCAACAGGCGGGGCAATAACACGATAAGAATCTTTGTATTCGTCATAGTAAGTTCCGTTATAATAATAATATGGATTGTCATTTACATAAAGCCTGCGATAGCCAAATGGCAAAACGTTGATGAAGATACCAATCGGTGGCGCTACTACACGATACACATTGTTGTAAGGGCGATAATAAACACCATCACAATAACGGTAGCCATAGCCGCCGAAGTTGAGTGTTATGAAAGGGAATGAAAAACTTGATATCACCGTGTTCCTGCTTGGTAAATGTGAATATCTCCAGCCTGGATTGTATGCACTATAAGACTGGTGGCGTGGAAAATAATAACTGGGCCTGCGTTCATAACGAACAGGGCGACGGTCATATCCTCCGCGGTTATTATTATTATAATTGCCATGATTTCTTCCTCCATCGCGGTCGTAATCACCCCTGAGGCGGCCGCCTTTTGTAGCAACGGAATTTTGTCCTGGCGCGCGCTCTGGACTATTATTTACATGAGGTTGCTGTATCTGCCTTGGCCTTGGTGAATAACCACCATTTCCATTTCCTCGTGGATTACCGGGCGCCTCAAGGTTACGGGGTATGTTATTTACACGTGGTTGTAGTTGGATATCCCTTGGGCGCGGAGATCTTTCGGGCCTGTTGTAATCACGGCCAGGAAGTGATTGGCTGCTCATACGGGGTTCCTGTTGTCGGGGAGATTGAAATTGGCCATTCATTCCGGGGCTTTGTTGCCTGGGGGATTCAGTTTGTTGCCTTTCGGGTCTGCCAATACCTCCTTCGCCATTTCCATCTCGACCTCTGCCGCGTTGTGCATCGGCTTCTGCAAACAACATACAGCCGATAAAGCCAAGCAGGAGAACGCTGTAGATTTTTTTATTCCGCAAGAATTCAGGTTGTTTCATGGCTCAAATTTTAGTTTAATAAGTTATTTACAACTGATTAGACGCTAATCCTGCTCCACGTTTACCTGGTAGAAAGAGGTTTCACATAATAATAACTTATTCAGAAAAATACCATTTGAAAGCGCTGATCTGGAAATTTTGTGATTTGAACAAGTTGGTTGTATTGTAATTGAAAAATTGTAAATTCTTATTTCCAAATCTTCCAATTTCCAAATTAACCCGCATTCTCCTCCATCTCCATCATCTTTTCAAACAACTTTTCAAACTCGGTGTTTGCAATGTTGAGATCACCTAACGCTTTATTATAACCGGCTTCGGCTTTTATGAATTTTTCTTTGCTGTTATAAACTTCGGGGTCGGCAAGAGATGCTTCCAATGCAGCCTTGCTTTTTTGTAAAACCGCAATACTTTCTTCCAGTTGCTTAAAACGGTTCTTTACTTTTTGTAATTCTTTTTTATGATCCTGGTTAATGGGTTTATTCGGTTGCTTCACTTCAGCCTTTGCTTCCTGTTTTGGTTCAGCTTTTACTTTTACTTCCGTTTTCTCTTTTTCTTTTCCTTCAGCTTTTTCAGCTTTCAATTTTCTTTCTTTCCAATCCTCCCATTCTGCATAAGTTCCTTTGAATTCCCGGATCTTCTGGTCTTCAATTTCCCATATCTTATTTGCCAGGCGACTGATAAAATATCGATCATGGCTAACAAGTATCAAACTGCCTTCATATTTATTTAAAGATTCTACCAATAGATCTACTGAGTGAATATCCAGGTGATTGGTAGGTTCATCCAACATTAAAAAATTTGCTTTACTGGCAATAGTCTTGGCCAGGGCAACCCTCGCTTTTTCCCCACCGCTTAATACTTTGATCTTCTTTTCAACAGTATCTCCGCTGAATAGGAATGCACCCAGGAGGCTTCGCAATTCCAGATCATTTTTTCCACTGCGGGCATCTTTCAATTCTTCAAGAATGTCGTTGTTCATATTCAATGCTTCCAGCTGATGCTGTGCATAAAATGATTCAACAACATTGTGTCCCCATTCACGCTGCCCTTCAAAAGTTTCGGCACCTGCGATGATGCGAAGCAAGGTAGACTTACCCTTACCGTTAGCACCGATCAAAGCAATCTTATCACCACGATCTATCTCTGCACCTGTATTTTCTACAATGTGCACATCTTTAAAACTTTTAGACACATGCTTGAGTGTACAGATGATTTTTCCGGGTTGTTTATCCACAGCAAAATTGATACGCATGTTTGGCCTTTCCAGTTCTACATCCTCGATTCGATCCAGTCTGTCAAGGCGCTTAACAATACTTTGTGCGGCAGCGGCTTTACTTGCTTTTGCTTTAAATCGTTCCACGAAACGCTCCTGTTGGCGTATATAATCCTGCTGGTTGTCGAAAGCTTTTTTCTGCATATCAATGCGCAGGGCTTTTTCATTTTCGTAGTAAGAATAATTACCTGTATAAAAATGCAATTGTTGTTGATACAATTCAACGATCTTGGTAACCATACGATCTAAGAAAAAACGATCATGTGATACGATAACAACGGCACCTGGGTAATGCGAAAGGTATTTTTCCAGCCATTCGATACTCGGAAGGTCAAGGTGGTTCGTAGGTTCATCCATCAACAATACATCTGGGTTTTGAAGGATCATTTTTGCCAACAAAACCCTCATGCGCCAGCCTCCGCTAAAATTCTTATATGGCTTGCTAAGTTCTGCATTTGTAAAACCAAGCCCTTGTAATATTTCTTCGGTTTTATGATGAATACTGTAGCCGTCCAGCACCTCCATTTCGTGTAACAAATCTGCATAGTCGTGTGCCAATTGTTCATCACCGGTTCTGGAAAGTTCTTCGCCTAAATGCTCGATCTCTTTCTCCAGTTGCTTTACCCGTTCAAAAGCGCCCAGCGCAACTTCAAGAATGGAATCTTCGGTATCAAATCCCAAAAGATCCTGGTGCAGGAAACCAATGGTTGTTTCGCGGCCTTGTTCCACCGTGCCCTTTGCTGGTGAATACTGCCTGGTCAATACTTTTAATAAAGTAGATTTACCGGTTCCGTTGTAGCCTATCAGGCCGATGCGTTCATTGGGCTGTATATGCCAGGTGGCATCTTCCACGATGGTTCTAGCGCCGAATTCAAAAGTCACATTTTGTAATCCTAATAACATTGTTGATCCTGTTTTATTTATTGAACTGTATTTTTAACTGTGAGTCTTAAGCTTTTACCTGGTAGCCTATTGGCTTACAACCTGCAGCTTTTGACTGATTTTCCGGCAAAAGTAACCTAATCATGAAACTTTAAATCGGATTTACTGTTATATCCTAACTTTGGCAAAAAATAAAATCAAAATGAAAAGAGGATTGGCAATTCTGGTACTTCTGCTGGCTGCGTTTTTTGTCTATTGGTTCATGTTAAGAAAAACCGGCTCGCGAGGTAATGACATCAAACCACAGCCTATTGCAGTGAAAAAACATTCAGAAATATTTAATTCGAGCGTTGACAAGGCATTGGCAGCCTACTTATCCATCAAAGATGCATTTGTAGATGCTGATACTGCGAAAGCCAAACAAAATACCCGGCTGTTCATAAGTATGCTGGATAGTATACCCGTGGATGAATTAAAGAAAGACACTGCCGTTATAACCGAAGCTGCCAGGGCAAGTATTGCTGATATACGTTCCAATGCAGTTTCCCTGCTTTCGCAAACAGATATAACCGAAATGCGCCAGGACTTTCGAATGGTTACCGAAATGATGTATCCGGGTTTCTTCAAAATGATCAACTATGAAGGCCCTAAATTATTCCTGCAACATTGTCCGATGGCCTTTGGAGAAGATAAAGGTGCAGACTGGATCAGTAATAATGTTGAAATAGTGAATCCATACCTGGGTAAAAATCATCCAGAATTCAAAAGTTCCATGCTTCATTGCGGAGAAGTAAAAGATACCATTAAGGCCCAGTAAAAGCCACGTACTACTATGAAATTTTTCCTGTTACCGCTGTTCCTTACCATGCTTTGTATAGGTAGTTATGCCCAGAAGCGAGTTACCATCAGTGGCTATATTAAAGATGCGGCTACCGGTGAAACGATGATTGGTGCTACATTAGCAGTTAAAGGAATTTCAAGAGGCATCAATAGTAACCAATATGGCTTTTATTCAATTACGCTCTCTGAAGGCCAATATTCGATTGTTTGTTCCTATATTGGTTATAAGTCAGTGCAGGTTAACCTTAACCTGGTTTCAGATACATTAATCAATTTCGATCTTTCTTCGGGGGTTCAGCTTTCACAGGAAGTTATTGTTACTTCACGTAGAAGAGATAACAATGTTAAAACAGCCCAGATGGGCAAGGTTACATTACCCATTGAACAGATAAAAGCAATCCCTGCATTTTTAGGGGAAGTTGATCTGTTAAAGGTAATACAGTTATTACCCGGTGTACGCAATGCCGGCGAAGGAAGCGCAGGATTTTATGTGAGGGGAGGCGGGCCTGATCAAAATCTCATTTTATTAGATGATGCAGTGGTGTATAACTCCGGTCACTTGTTCGGTTTCTTTTCTATTTTCAATTCAGATGCCATCAAGAATGTTTCGCTTATTAAAGGTGGAATGCCGGCACAATATGGCGGACGTTTATCGAGTGTTCTGGATATTTCGATGAAGGAAGGAAATAACCAGAAATTTCAGGTAGATGGAGGATTGGGTGTGATCGCATCCAGGCTTTCTATACAAGGCCCCATCAAAAAGAACAAAGCTTCCTTTATTGTTTCAGGAAGGCGGACTTATATAGATGCCATTACGAAACCTTTCATCAAAAAAACAAACCAGTTCTACGGCTCCGGTTATTATTTCTATGACCTGAATGCTAAGATCAACTATAAATTTAGTGAACGAGACAGGGTTTACCTGAGTGGTTATTTCGGTCGCGATGTATTTGATTTCGCCAATGGAACCCAAAGCCTGAAAGTAAATATTCCCTGGGGAAACGCTACCGGAACGCTGCGATGGAACCATGTATTCAACAATAAACTGTTCCTGAATACAACAGCTGTTTACAATGACTATAATTTCACTTTTAAAGCAGCGCAAAATAATTTTGAACTGAAACTGGCATCTGGGATAAAAGATATCAGCCTGAAACAGGATTTTGATTATTATCCTGCTTCCAAACATAAATTGAAATTCGGATTCCTTTACACCTATCACCGGTTCACGCCTTCAGTGTTGAGTGGCCGGCAGGATTCGGTGGTATTTAATCCCCAGAATGCACAGTTGAAATATGCACATGAAGGCGCTGTTTACCTGCAGGATGACTGGGAAATTAATTCTAAATTAAATATCAATGCAGGGTTAAGATATTCAGCCTTTCAGCAAATTGGGCCAAATAAAATTTATGTGACTGATGACAATGGTACTCGTATTGACAGTACGGTTTATGGTAGGGGAAAGGCAGTTCATACCTATGGCGGATTTGAGCCAAGGATCACCATGCGCTATGCATTTAATGAGCGTACGTCCATCAAAGCATCTGTAACGCACAATCTTCAATACATACATTTGGTAAGTAATGCGGGCACCACATTGCCTACGGATATATGGGTTCCCAGTACTTATAAAGTGAAGCCGCAGATCAGTTGGTTGTATGCGGCAGGATTGTTCAAAAATTTTAGCAACAATACTTATGAAACATCCATAGAACTCTATTATAAGGATATGCAAAACCAGATCGAATACAAAGAGGGTTATGTTCCAAATTCTATCGATGATATTGAAAACTCGTTTGTATTTGGCAAGGGCTGGAGTTATGGAACGGAATTGTTCATAAATAAAGTAAAAGGAAAATTCACGGGCTGGGTCGGTTATACCCTTAGCTGGACCTGGCGAAAATTCCCTGATCTGAATTTTGGCAACAAGTATCCCGCTAAATTCGACCGCAGGCACGACCTCAGCATTGTGGCTATTTACGAACTGAATAAAAAATGGAAATTCGCTGCAACCTTCGTCTATGGAAGTGGTAATGCTGCAACACTGCCTCAAAGATTTTATATCATCAACGGCGTACTAACGCAGGAATATAGCCGCATCAATGAATACCGTTTGCCATCTTATCATCGCCTCGACTTGTCGGCAACCCTCACTCCAAAGAAGAATGTAAGGCGCAAAGTAAAAAGAGAATGGGTTTTCAGTGTATACAACGCATACAGCAGGAAAAATCCTTATTTTATTTATTATGATCAATCAGGAAGTCCTTTGAATGGAGACCTTAAAGTGCAGGCCAAGCAGGTTTCTATCTTCCCTATCATACCGGCGATCACTTACAATATTAAATTTTAACCTGGGATAGCAAGCAGTAAGTGGCTTGCAGCGAACATCTCACCAGGATGAGCCAACATTGCAATTTTAACTAGGCAACTCAATCCACAATATCAACGCTGTCAACAACTTTTCAACCTGAAAAATCATTTTCAAATTACCCATTATTTAAGTTCGGCACCATCCTTGTGTATAAACCTGATTGTACCGCTTTTTTGAAGATCGGAAGTAATACGGATCTCGTAGCGGTTCGGCCCGTCGTTAACAACCATCAATGCCGTATTTGGAGGAATAGAGCCCAGGTTTTCCGCGTACATCACCAGTTCATTCATAGTCCTGTCCTTGTCTACATTTATTGTCAATGTGATCGGCTTATCTGATAATCGCTGATGCGATAGCAGCAATTTTCCATTGTAAAAAAGTGAGATACTATCACCATCAATTTCACCATTGTCGTACAGGTTCACTTTTACAGAAACATTCTCTACCTCTATTGTTTTGATAAGGGTGTTATTTCGCTTTCCAAAATTCGGTGTTGGGGCTGTTATCTTATCCTGTATGCTGTTCTTTGCAAGCGGCATTTCAACCGTTTCCTGCGCAGGCTCGGTATTGGGTTTAAGCGTTGCAGTTAGATTCTTTTTTGCTGCACCAACTTTCGCAACGGGTGTTGCAGGTTTGTGGGTTTTGGCAATAACAGGTTTCTTTTTTGCAGGTTGAGTTGTATTTGCCAAAGGTGCTTTGTTGAATAGGGAAACGTCTTTCTTCAATGCCCTACGCTCCAGACTTGTAGACCCATACCCGCAATTTCCCTCCTGGTTAGGGGCAGGAACCCAACTTCCTTCCAGTGTTTCTGTATCTGCGCCTTTCTTATAATTAAGCTTATGCACCTGGAAGCAGTTGCGGATACGATCAGGCACATTCGTCTTAGTACGTACAACTTCTGTTACTTCAATGTATTTTTCAGGCTTATTGATAAAGCCTTTCAGGCTGCAGATGGTATAATATTTCCTGCCACCATCAGTAAAATAAGTATATGAATAGCCGGTAACGGTTTTACCACTCACTTCCAGTTCCAACACATAATCACATTTGTCGCCACCAAAGCCCACAAAAGAAGTGCTTTTGTCCAAAAAAGAGCCTTTCCACTGCCCCGAAAAATTCTGGGCAGAAATTTCACAACTAAATAATAATAAAAAAATAATGTAGAATATGTATCCTTTCATTTTCGCAAAAACTTTTAATAAATGGCTCTATTTCAATCCTCCGACACGGTTTCAATCGCTGTTGGTGACTAGCAACTATTATAATCTAAAAATAATTTGTGTTATATTCCCAAAGATATTTTAGATTAATTTTCACTTAGCTAAGACTTCGTTAAATTTGTTTTCTAAAAACAGGTAGAACAAGATAACAATGATAAAGATAACATTACCCGATGGCACCGTGAGGGAATACCCGGAAGGGGTTTCAGCAATGGATGTGGCCAAATCGATCAGCGAAGGATTGGCTAGAAAAGTACTTGCAGCAAATATCAATGGAGAAGTATGGGACGCCTCAAGGCCCATCACACAGGATGTTTCCTTAAAACTGCTGACATGGGACGATACGGATGCAAAATCAACTTTCTGGCATTCTACTGCACATCTTATGGCTGAAGCGGTGGAGACAATGTTTCCTGGTGTAAAATTCTGGGTAGGACCTGCGATTGAAAAAGGTTTCTATTATGATATGGATCTTGGCGATAAGCAAATGACTGAAGACGATCTTGCTTCCATCGAAAAAAGGATGTCGGAACTCGCCAAACAAAATAATACTTATCAACGAATGCCCATTAGCAAGGCGGATGCGTTAAAATATTTTACAGATAAGGGAGATGAATACAAACTCGATCTGTTGAGTAACCTCACTGATGGAGGAATCACTTTGTACACGCAGGGCGGATTTACAGATCTCTGCCGAGGGCCTCATATCCCCAGCACTGGTTTAATAAAAGCCATCAAACTTACCAATGTTGCAGGCGCATACTGGAAAGGTGATGAGAAGAACAAGCAACTTACCCGGGTGTATGGTGTTTCTTTTCCAGCTCAAAAAGAACTGGATGAATACCTGCTAATGCTGGAGGAAGCTAAGAAAAGAGATCACCGGAAACTGGGTAAGGAACTCAGCATTTTTACCATGGATGATGATGTGGGCCAGGGCCTTCCTTTATGGCTGCCGAATGGAACCATCATTATTGAAGAACTGGAAAAACTGGCAAAGGAAACAGAAAATGCCGCAGGATATAAAAGGGTGGTAACGCCTCATATTGCGAAAGAAAGTATGTACATCACCAGCGGGCATTTACCTTATTATGCAGACAGTATGTTCCCTCCAATGGAACTCGATGGAACAAAATATTATTTAAAGGCGATGAACTGTCCACATCACCATAAAATATTTGATGCAGAACAGAAAAGCTACAAAGACCTTCCTTATCGCATTGCAGAATACGGTACCTGCTACCGCTATGAGCAAAGTGGTGAATTGTTTGGATTGATGCGGGTGCGTTGCCTTCACATGAATGATGCTCATATATATTGCAGTAAAGAACAGTTCGCAGCCGAGTTCCGTGCGGTGAATGACATGTATATTAAATACTTCAAAATTTTTGGGGTGGATAAATATGTGATGAGGCTGAGCCTGCATGATCCTGCAAAACTTGGACAGAAATATGTGAACGAACCGGAATTTTGGAAAGAAACCGAAGCAATGGTTAGGGAAGTATTGATCGAATCAAATATCCCTTATGTTGAAGTACAGGACGAAGCAGCATTTTATGGTCCAAAGATTGATGTACAGATATGGAGCGCAATTGGAAGGGAATTTACCCTGGCTACCAACCAGGTCGATTTCAATAGCGGTAATAAATTCAAACTGTCGTACACCAGTCAGAATAATACACCCGAAGTGCCATTGATCATTCACCGTGCCCCATTGGGTACCCATGAGCGCTTCATTGGCTTCCTGCTGGAACATTATGCAGGAAAATTCCCGGCTTGGCTGGCACCTTTGCAGGTGAAGATTTTGCCGATCAGTGATAAGTTCATGGATTACGCAAATACTATTTTGCAAACGCTGAAAAAATCAGATATTCGTGTTGAAATAGACGACAGGCAGGAAAAGATTGGCAAGAAGATCAGGGATACAGAACTTTTAAAAGTTCCTTATATGCTGGTTGTAGGCGAAAAAGAAATGAATGAAAGAAAGGTATCAGTTCGTCGCCAGGGAAAGGGTGATGAAGGTGTAAAAGGTCTGGAGGAATTTGTAATCGACCTGGTAGAAGAGATTAAAGAAAGAAGGGGTGAAGAAAGTTTAGTTCAAAGTTCATAGTTTGATGTTTGATCACTCGTTTTTTTCAAGATTCTTTGCTTTCAGATTGTAGCCTAAATAAAGAAAATCGTATATTTATAAACAAGATTGTAGCTTGCAGCTAATGGCTAAAAGTTACTTGTTAAAAACAAAATTGTAAACTAAAAATTGTAAATGGCATTTCCACCAAGACCCCCGAGGGGAACATTTAATCCCCGTTTTAAAAAAGAACAACAGCAGGAACACCGTACCAACCACATGATCAAAGTACCGGAAGTACGTTTGGTTGGTGAGAACATTGAACCTGGTATTTTATCAACCCAGGACGCGCTTAAACTTGCGCAATCCATGCAACTTGACCTTGTTGAGATCTCTCCCGGAGCAAATCCGCCGGTTTGCAGGATTATTGATTACAACAAATTCCTGTATGAAGAAAAGAAGAAGAAAAAAGAAATGAAAGCAAAATCCAAGACCAGTGAGGTTAAGGAAATTCGTTTTACGCCTAATACAGATGACCACGATTTCGAATTCAAAGTGAAACACGCTGAGAAATTTTTGAAAGATGGCGATAAAGTAAAAGCGCATGTGCAGTTCAAAGGCCGTGCGATCATGTTCAAAGAACGTGGCGAACTGTTGCTCCTGAAATTTGCTGACAGGCTGAAGGATGTTGGTGCATTGGAAGGCATGCCAAAGATGGAAGGAAAAAGGATGCTGGTAATGTTTGCACCAAAATCGCAGCAAAAGAAAAAATCATCTGAACTCGGTAAACTGGTTTCTTCCGAAAAAGGAGAAAAGTCTGAAAAAGTTGAAAAAGCAGCGATAAAACCGGAATAATAAAGTTCATTTATATATTCAAAAGGCTTTTCGGAGCCTTTTTTTATTTTATTGTGATTATGCCACGAAGCCGGGAAATCGTTTTTTGATTTATACAGCCCTGACAAATAAACCCTTAAACAAATAAACAATCAACCAACTTGGACACCAGTCTCAACAAATACATCAGCGATACCGGTTTCTGTAGCCGCAGGGAAGCCGATAAGTATATTGAAGAATGCCGTGTAACCATTAATGGTAAAGATGGGCATAAAGGTAACCGGGTGAAGGAAGGAGATGTTGTACATGTTGATGGAGAATCTCTGAAAAAAAAGAAAGCATCGGTTTATATCATGTTGAATAAGCCCAAAGGAGTAACCTGTACAACCGATACAAAAGACAAAACGAATATCGTTGATTTCATAAATTACAAGACGCGAATATTCCCAATTGGCAGGCTAGACAAACTCTCAGAAGGACTGATATTTTTAACCAATGACGGCGATATTGTAAATAAAATATTAAGAGCTGGCAATGGCCATGAAAAAGAATACATTGTTACTGTAGATAAAAACATCGATACAGCTTTTGTGAACAGCATGCGCAACGGAGTTCGGATCTTGGGTACGATGACGAATAAGTGTTTTGTAAAGCAGGAAGGGGATAACCGTTTTCGCATTATTCTCACACAGGGATTGAATCGCCAGATACGCCGCATGTGCGAAACACTCGGCTATCACGTTACTTCCTTAAAGCGCTTTCGGATCATGAACATTACCATCAGTGGTTTGGCCCCCGGAAAATGGCGCTATTTCTCTCCGGCTGAAATTAATTCCATCAATGAAATGGTAAAGCATAGCAGCAAAACGGCTGATGCAGAAGGGATGGGGGAATAGCTACAAGCCACTAGCTTTTTCCTTCTTAAACTTATTCAACAGGTCAATTTTAAAATTCACATTACCGTCGCTGCCGGGCCGGCCACGCAGGAAAATACTTGTTCCACCCTTTTTATCCGTACCGATATTTTCAAGGTTATAATCTGCCCGCCTTTTCTTAAGATTATTTAACGGCACCTGGATGCTTAGGTCCGTATTTCCTTTCATACTGTAAGCACCTTCAATAAAGAATGTAAATACAGTTGATTGTATTTCCATCCGGTTGATGTTAATAGCTCCGTTCCCGATGTCAAGCCTGTCTCTTAATTCAGCAAAACGGATATTATCAAAATCTCTTTTCCTGAAAATTATTTTTTGTATTTTTTTCAATGGTTCATAATTATTCACTGCGCCATCCTTCAAAGAAAAATTAATCGTGCCCTGTGCACTGGAAGGATATGGCTTGCCATTTTCATCCAACGCAAGAAGTATATCAATGTCAGCACTCAGCCTGCCTTCCAGGTTATCTCCGGTGATGCCGGTTTGCCCGAAATTATTAAAAGCATTGAAAACTGTCTTCACATCTACATTACTCAACGAAGCTTTAAACTTTGCTGCAAGGTAATTGGCTTTTTCTTTTAATAAAGATCCATTGAGGTTAATGGTCCCGCCGGCATGAGCCATGCTTACATTGTTGATGATATACCTGTCTTCTAATAACGAAATATCAGCATTGATATTTGTTGCGCCAAATTTTTTGTAAACGAGTGAATTTGCATTCAACTTAACGTGCAGGTTCGCTTTCTCTAATACATCATCGATCCCGGATGAAAAATTATTCAACTTCTTTTTGGCAGAAGCAGTTGCAGCATTTTTTTTGCCGGGCTTCAATAAATAAACAAATGAGCCGAGGTTTAAATTCGGACTAAATATATTCCAGTCGATGATCACTTTACCTGGTTCAGTATTAATAAGTGTAAGCAGGTTCTTTGCCTGTCCCTGCATTGTGATCGCATTATTCAACACATTACATTGCAGGTTCTGAACCAATACATCCGCATTTTTAAAAATCAGTCGACCCTGTAGGTTTTTCATTTGAACATCTCTTGGTACATATAGCAGGTTTCCATTCTTAAATGAAACCATTCCGTTGATCAAAGAATTCGTATTGCTGTTACGTTCAAGCGGACCATTATAACTCACGTTGACCGAACCATTGCCTGCAGTGAGTTGAACAACATCGCTGTTGATAAGACTGTTTAATTTGGTAAGCGGGAAATCTGATATAAGATCACAGCTGAGTACCGGGCTTGTCAGGTTCATTATTTCGATCCGCTTCGATATCAGCGGCAATTCATGCCAGTCGGCAGTAAATTGTTCCAGTACGATGGCAGAATTCGGATCTTTCTTTGGCTCAGCTTTTACAACTTCATTTGTAAAAAAGCCATTGAAAGAAGCTTTGTCAAAATCAAAGAAAGGTGTTTTTAATACGGTTTCTGTTACTTTCCAGTTTACATCGATCAATGGATCGCCGCCTCTTAATGGCCCGATGATATTTGCATCCACTGCTAATGGCTTATCCAGCGAAACCATGGCCAATGATTTACTTATACTTTCTGTAAGCATTGATTTAGCTGTTTCATAATCTATCTCTTTCGCATGCGCCCTGAAAGTGAACTGTGGCGCAGCTCCCTGGAGATCAAACCCGGCACTTATATTAAAGCGTAGTCCAGACAACCGGATATCAATACTATCGAATTGCAATTGATTTAATTGTTTATCATATTTCATCTCAAATTCACCCCTGAATAATTTTTCTTTTACAAAACTCCCCCTCTCAAGGTTGAATCCGAGGCCATGAATAAGTATGTCGGCTTTGGTATCAAATAATAACCTGGTTGGTTCATCAGCTAACTTCACCCTCAGCTCATTCACTAATAAGTTGTGCAGTTTTCCCTTTTGTTTATCATCAATAATGACACTTACTTCTTCCAGTATCACAGACTTTAATATGTTTTTACCATCAGTTTTTTTTGTTGTTTCTATGTCATTTTTTGGTTTTAAAAGATATTTATTTGTATAACCATCTTCGGCAGTGTATAAGTAGATTTTCGCTTTTGCTATCCGCAGACCGGTCAGTGGCGGTTCTTTTTTTATAAGCTTCCAGATATTCAGTCTTATGAACACGTCTTCAGCTTCAAAGCAACTGTGCTTGTGCTGTTGATACATGCTATCCCTGATACTCACATCATGCAGCAAAACCGACACATTTGGAAAATCGCGGAAAAAACTTAGTTCAACATCGCTAATAATTACCTTCCCATTTAGCTTTTTACTGATCTCATAATCTACCTGTGCGATGATTGTCTTTTTATTTATGCTTACATACGCAACTATGATAAAGTAGAGAATTGCCATTATTACCAGCAGAATACCCAGGCTTTTAGATAAGATCTTAATTGTTTTTTTCAAACGATTTATTTGATACCAATGATGCAATAGGATGCCAGCTTTTCTAAGATACATTATTTTCAGAACCAATACTACTTGTAGAAACTATTACCCATATAATGCAGTAAATTGCTTATGCGATCAGCAACTAAAAAAAATGTTTGCTTTTTGCATCAGATGTAAATAACTGAATTTAGCGGGTTGTGCTACTAATTCAGAAAAGATCTTTTTTGAAGTAATAAAGGCGAACATTATAATTTAATCAACAGTACTTTTATGGATTATCACACAACAAACAGTTTACAACAATTTAAAACGCATATCGGAATACCCTTCCAGTTGTACAACAGCCTTTTTACTTCGTTACCTTTTCACCGGATAGAAAAAACCGGTATCCTTTTGTCGCTTTTCCTTGAAAATTGTTCAGAAGGATTTGAACAAAAGTTAACGCCTGTTGAGATTATCGATCAGTTTTTTGAAAAACATACCAGTTATAAAACAAGCAAAGAAAAGCTTGACCTGTTATTTCGTTTTGTGCAATATGTAGAAAGGCAGGTGGTGCTTTTTGATGCACTGGAAGATGCCTCATTCAAACAGGTGAATGATGTAAATGGAGCAGGGACGTTTAAGTACCTCGAATCAGAACTGAACCGGCAAAAAGCCTATCCACAGTTAGAAGAAAAATTAAAAGATTTCTCCGTGCGCATTGTATTGACTGCACATCCAACACAATTTTATCCCGGGCCTGTATTGGGTATCATCAATGATCTTTCCCGTGCGTTGAAAAAAAATAAAGCAGGCAAAGTAAATATGTACCTGCAGCAATTAGGAAAAACTGCTTTCCTGAATAAAAAGAAGCCCACACCTTATGATGAAGCCATCAGCCTGATCTGGTTTTTAGAACATGTATTTTATTCTGCAACCGGAAAAATGCTGGGATT
Source organism: Chitinophagales bacterium (assembly GCA_038207305.1). Taxonomy (GTDB): domain Bacteria; phylum Bacteroidota; class Bacteroidia; order Chitinophagales; family Chitinophagaceae; genus Ferruginibacter. Next base: position 27,983 of record JBBQZY010000007.1, on the reverse strand, counting down.
TCTGAAGAACAGTTTCCCGGATGCTATAGCAGAAAAAAATCCAGGGATAAGCCTTGGCTTCTGGCCAGGAGGAGACCGCGATGGTAACCCGAATGTGAATACTGCAGTTACTTTGCAGGTATCTGAAGCATTGCGTTCGAGCATCATAAAATGTTATGCCAGGGATGTTCGTACCATCAAACGGCGGCTCACTTTCAAAGGAATCGATACTATTCTTGCGGAACTGGAGGCAAAATTACATCAGCATATTTTTGCCGTAGGCGCTAATGAATTCCTGGAATCAAACGACATTCTTAGTTCATTAAAAGAAGTGCGACAAATCGTGCAGAAAAAACACAATGGATTATTTATTTCACTGGTAGACGACCTGATTGGTAAAGTGCAGGCATTCGGTTTGTATTTTGCTTCACTCGATATCAGGCAGGACAGTAGCGTACACAGTAAATTACTTGAAGAGATCGCTTGCAGGGAAAGAGTATTGCGGGTAGACTATGCTTCAGTTTCAGAAGAAGAAAAAATAAATATACTTTCCGGAATTAGCGGTAGTGCAGAATTTTCTTTATATGAAGGCGTGCTGAAAGATACATTGCACTCCATGCAGGCTATCAAAACTATTCAGCAAAAAAATGGTGAAGCTGGCTGCCATCGTTATGTGATCAGCCAATGCAATAGTGCGTTGAGTGTGATGGAAGTGTTTGGATTGTTATTGCTGAGTGGCTGGAAAAAGGGATCACTAACTGTAGATATTATTCCTTTGTTTGAAACCATTGATGACCTGGAGCGTGCCGGCAGTATAATGCAAACTGTCTTCTCAAATGAAGTTTATCGTAAGCATTTGCAGTTGCGTAACAATAATCAAACAATCATGGTTGGTTTTTCAGACGGCACGAAAGATGGCGGATACCTGATGGCCAACTGGGGTATCTATCATGCAAAAAAGAAGCTTACAAAAATTGGCAGGGATAACGGCATCGATATTATTTTCTTTGATGGAAGAGGTGGCCCACCTGCCCGTGGTGGCGGAAAGACCCATAAATTCTATGCATCCATGGGTAAGGAAATTTCAAATAAGGAAATACAACTCACTATTCAAGGGCAAACCATAAGCGCCAATTTTGGTAACCGTGATGCGGCTCAATTTAATATGGAACAGTTGATGACAGCCGGCATTACCAATGAACTTTTTCCCATCACTGCAAAACCGCTCAACGATACGGATGAAAACCTCATCAGGGATATTGCAACAAGTAGTATGGAGAAATACCTGGTCCTGCGCAATCATCCGCAGCTGGCAGATTATCTATTGAATGCTACGCCGATAAAATATTACAGTGAAACAAATATAGGTAGTCGACCTGCCAATAGGAACGCAAGTGGCTCTTTCGACCTCAAACAACTTCGTGCAATTCCTTTTGTTGGTGCCTGGAGCCAGGTAAAACAGAATGTGACAGGTTATTATGGTGTGGGTACTGCATTGCAGCAGGTTGAAAAAAATGGTCAATGGGAGTCGCTACAAATACTGTACAAAAATTCTCTTTTTATTAAAACGCTTTTTGATAATTGTGAAATGAGTATGAAGAAATGTTTCTTTCCACTCACGGCAGGATTGGCAACTGATCAGGCTTTTTCAGCTATATGGAATGATATCCACAATGAATATGAACTTACTAAAAAATATGTATTGAAATTGGGAGGTCATAAGAAATTAATGGAAGATTACCCGGTCGAGGATATGTCTGTATCTATGCGTGAAAAAATTGTACTGCCGATTCTGACCATACAACAGTACGCACTTGCACAATTGAGAATTTTGCAGGACAGTGATGATACCGGACTGAAAAATATTTTTGAAAAACTCATCATCAGATGTTCCTTCGGTATCATCAATGCCGGTAGAAATGCCGCATAAATGTGCAGAAACTGTGCAGAATTGCAGCCTAAAAAATTTGTAGTTGAGTAGTTCGAAAAGCTATCTTTATGAAACAAATATGAAAGGCGGGCCACCTTAAAAAAATGGCTTGCCGATCAGAAAAGAGCATCGGGCTATAAGTACATCAATCTAAGTGATTAGAGCGGTAGAAAATTAAAGCTTGGTGCTTTTTTGTGTTAAGCTTTTAGCTGAAAGCTACCAGCTTTTATCATTTTTGAACTCCGAACAGTTAAAAAAAACTTATTGAAATTTTGATCAATAGCTTGCAGCTAAAAACTAATTGCTTATAACTTTCTTATGCTTAGCAACAACGATATACTAAAAAAATTGCGGGTAGCACTTTCCCTGCGGAATGAAGACATCATAGAGATACTTGCTTTAGTTGATTTTGAGATAACAAAAGGCGCCCTGGGTGACTTGTTCAGAAAAGAAGATCATCCCGGTTATGTAGAAGCCGGGGACCAGGTATTGCGCAATTTTCTAAATGGCCTGATTATTTATAAGCGGGGGAAACTAACAGAACCAAAGCCTGGGCTAAAGGATGAATGATCCTTTGCTATCATTTCATTTTAAGCATTAGTTTTTTTGGGTGGCAGGTCGAAAGCAACCGCGTCATGTTCAAAATGCCCTTTATGAGAACCATCGCAGAAAGGCTTGTTTTTAGATAGTCCACAACGGCAGATACTTACAATATCCCTGCCACCTAAATGATAAATGCCTCCGTTCTTGTCCACGATCTCAAATTCACCCTCAACTTTAATTGAACCATTGCTGTTTACGGTTATTTTTGTTTTTGACATAGCTGTGTTTAAGTATCAAAGCTACAACAAAATTATTCATGCATTACCAGTATGGGTACCTTGCTATGATAGGTCAATGATTTGGTGCGGCTGCCCTTCAATAGTTTTTCAATAAAAGAATGGTTCTTCTGCACCGCAATGATCAGGTCTATTTTCATTTCACCTGCAAAAAGATTGATCGCTTCATCTACATCAAATAATCGCATGAAATAAAATTCAGGGTTGTATTCAGCAAACATTTGTTTAAGTTGCTGCTTTTCCTTCTCATAATTATCGGTTAGCGATATGTAATGTTCCTTGTCCACGTTCACGATATGCAACGTAGGTTTGAATACATCTAAAAAATCTTTGATAGGAACCGACGGTGTTGTATTGTGCGTATTCTTGAAATCGGAAGTAAGCATTACATTCTTTATATCATTTACGGCTGCCTGTTCGGGAATAATAAGCACCGGGCAGGCTTTCGTTTCAACCATTTTTAATGTATTGCTTCCAAAGAATACCTGTGCAATGGACGACCTTCCGGTTATACCCATGATAACGAGGCTGGCACGGCGGTGGCGTGCGGCTCTTTCCAAACCGGCAACAAAATCATCTTCCTGGTGCACAAGTACATCCATCTTTACAATATGGTCCTGCATTAGTTCTGCTTTCAACGCCTCCAGGTTTTGCTGCGACTCTGCAGCTTCTGAAGCTTTGGAATAACTATGATATAGGAGCATAGTAACCCCGTAATGTCCTACCAGTAATTTGGCTGCGTATCTGGCAGCATGAAGTGAAGTAGGGGAGAAATCAACTGGCACGATTACTGTATCCATTATTAAAATTTTTAGTGAAAAGATAATTTACTACGCACCTGCAAAATACTCGTTTATTTAATTATGTTGAACTAATAAATGTTGTATTTTGTTTTAGACTTTTTGATTCATTGAAAAAGAAATAATCATTTAACATTTAACCGGCAGTTGGAAAAACCGTCTTTTTTATCTTTACATAAATAGGATTTCATGAAAACAAGTAATAAGATATTGTTAGGAGTTGCCGCAGTGGCGGTAGCGGGACTTGTAGTTTATGCAGTACGACGTAAGAAAACACATAGGATGCTCGATAAGATCGCTGAGGAAGGCTATGAAACAGCACATGATGTTCTTTTTCCCGATAAGGAAAAACGGGATAGAAAACTGCGCTACGGACCAGTATTACCTGCTTAGTTTACAATTTTATAAAACCCCTGGCATGCAGTGTCCCTGCTTGCTATGGCCATTACCAGGAATGAGATTTGCGGTGTAGGTAAGCACCGGACTAATCAAAACTAAAACCATTGCTGTCAGACGAACACGTAATTCAACAAACAAAGAAATGGATATTGGATGTAGTGATTGGATGTAATTTCTGTCCCTTCGCGTCTAAAGTGGTGAAGCAGCATACGGTTCAATATAAAGTAGAAAGAGCAGCAACTAAAGAACAAGGCCTTCAGTCGTTTATAAAGCAATGCTTGCTGATGGATGAAAATGATACGATAGAAACGGCATTTATCATTATGCCGGATGCATTTCAGCAGTTTGATAATTACCTGCACCTGGTTTCGCTCTGCGAATCTTTGCTTGTTAAGGAAGGTTATGAAGGCATTTACCAGGTGGCGAGTTTTCACCCACAATACCTTTTTGCCGGTGCACCTCTTAACGATGCAGCTAATTATACCAATCGCTCAGTTTATCCAATGTTGCATATTCTCCGCGAAAAAAGTATGGAAAGAGCCCTGGAAAAGTATCCAGATGCAGCGGATATTCCCAACCGGAATATCAATTTTGCCCGTGAAAAGGGCAAATTATATATGAAAATGCTCCGTGATTCCTGTATTTAACCGTCCAGATATATTTATAGCTAGAAATTATTAGCATTCCATCGATAATTATCAATTATTTCCCTACCTTTGCCGCCCGAAAAGATCATCTTTTCCATTTATTCATTTCCCACACGGCTCAACAAGTGTTCTGAAATTTCGGAACCGCCAGCAGGGAGTAACTTAAAATAGTTATATAATGCCAAAGGTAAAAACGAACAGCAGCGCAAAGAAGCGCTTTAAAGTTACCGGTTCAGGAAAAATTACATTCCAGAAAGCTTTCAAACGTCACATTCTTACAAAAAAATCAACTAAACGCAAACGCAATATGCGCATGGATGGTGTTGTGAGTGATGCAAATCTTCACTTTGTAAAACGTTTATTGGGTATGAAATAGCCCGGAACTGTAACCATCAAACTATTAACTTTAAAAAAATTAAGATATGCCACGTTCAGTAAATGCAGTAGCCAGCAGGGCACGCCGCAAAAGGATTTTAAAAGCTGCCAAAGGTTATTATGGTAAGCGTAAAAATGTATACACCGTTGCGAAAAACGTAATGGAAAAAGGTTTAACGTACAGCTATGTAGGCCGTAAGTTAAAGAAGCGCGAATACCGCACTTTGTGGATCGCACGTATCAACGCCGCAGTAAGGGCAGAAGGAATGACCTACAGCGAATTTATCCACAAGCTTAACGGTAAAAAGATCGATCTTAACCGTAAAGTATTGGCCGATCTGGCAATGAATGAGCCAGAGACTTTCGCAAAATTGGTAAATTCTGTAAAATAAATATTTACAGTAAAATATAATTTTAAACCGGGTGTAATCATACCCGGTTTTTTAATTTGTTGCAAAAAGGTAAGTCTGTTAAATTCTTTGCACGGATGCATACAAATCTTTGAATGGTTTACCAGTGCAGTTGCCTGATTTGTTCATTCCCGGTTTAGATAGATAAATTGGCTGTCAAAACAGTTTTTAGATAGCTTCCTTATATACTTTTACCTTTGCATCATATTTAGTAACCATTAATTCTTTGTTTAGTAGATGAACATGAATAATACATACAACGATCTCGTTCAACAGACGTTTACTTTTCCGCAGGAAGATTTTAAGTTAAAGAATGATTACCTCCAGTACAACGACCTGGATGTAAAAGCTTTGATCGATAAATATGGTACGCCTTTGAAACTTACTTACCTGCCTAAGATCGGTATCCAGATCAATAAGGCAAAGAAGATGTTTGCGGTGGCTTTTAAAAAGCATAAATACGAAGGACAATATAATTACTGTTATTGCACCAAGAGTTCTCATTTCAGTTTTGTAGTGGAAGAAGCATTGAAGCATGAAATACACCTGGAAACTTCCTATGCATACGATCTGGAGATCATTAAAAAACTGTACGCAAAAAAGAAGATCACCAAGGATACATACATCCTATGCAACGGGTTTAAACAGAAGCCTTATACCAACCGCATTGCAAATTTGCTGAATACCGGTTTTAAGAATGTTATCCCGATATTGGATAATAAAGACGAATTAAGATCATATATTAAATCAGTGAAAGTGCCTTTCAACCTGGGTATCAGGGTTGCAACAGAAGAAGAACCGAGCTTTCCTTTTTATACTTCGAGGCTTGGAATAAAACTAAAAGATATTCTTGAATTCTATGTAGATAAGATAGAAGGCAATGAACACAGATTTCAATTAAAGATGCTTCATATCTTTTTGAACAAAGGTATCAAAGACGATATTTATTACTGGAGCGAATTGAATAAAGTGATCAACCTGTATTGCCAGTTGAAGAAGATATGTCCTGAATTGGATTCAATTAATATTGGCGGTGGGTTTCCCATTAAACATTCCCTGGGGTTTGATTACGACTATCAATTCATGATCAATGAAATTGTACGTAATATAAAAGTAGCCTGCAGGAAAAGTAAAGTGCCAATGCCGAATATTTTTACAGAATTTGGAAGCTATACAGTGGGGGAGAGTATGGCTCATATCTACAGTGTGATCGCAGAAAAAATGCAGAATGATCGTGAAACCTGGTATATGATCGATTCCTCATTCATTACAACATTACCGGATACATGGGGTATTGGAGAGAAATTCCTGATGCTCCCGATCAATAAATGGGACAAAGAATACCAGCGGGTTGTCTTGGGCGGAATAACATGCGACAGCCATGATTATTATGATAGTGAGGAGCATATCAATGAAGTGTTCTTGCCGAAGATAGAAGAAGGTGCTGAACCATTATATGTAGGCTTTTTTCACACGGGTGCTTACCAGGACCAGATCAGCGGTTATGGTGGCATCAAACATTGCCTGATACCTTCGCCAAAGCATATTATTGTCGGGCATGATAAAACGGGCAAACTGGTAGATTGGGTTTATGCGAAAGAACAAACCGCACAGAGTATGTTGAAAATACTAGGGTATTGATAATTATTTCAGCGTTTACTGCTTTTCCAAAAAGTTGTAAATGCTGAAAATATTAAGAACTCCTAAAATCTGGATCCGTAGCCATCGATTTGTTGAATATATAATACTTACCATCTTTTTTACTACGCCAGTAACGATGCCCCTCAAGATCATAGTAATACCTTCCATCAAAGGTTTTTTTTGCTGCACTGTCATTTACCACGATCACGGTCGGAACGGGCGTTTTAACACGCTTTGTTGCAACGGCGCCTGAAGTAGCGCTTGTTCCCGCTTTGCCCGAACCATATATCGACCTGCTGCTGCTTTCCTCCGGAGTTGATTTTCTGCTGCAACTGCCCAATGCCAGGACTATGACTGTAATTATTAATAAATATGAATTTTTCATTTGGCCGTTTATTATAAACAATTACTTTACCAAAAAAGTGCCACAAATCAGGCCGGGAAATTTTACAATCATCCAATAAAAAAAACCTCCCTAAGAATAGGAAGGTTTTACCTTAGAATAAGGTAACCAACTGTATGTACGCTCTTATTGAATATTAATTTCTTTTGCACCTACTTTCAGGTCTTCTTTTTTAGGAAGATCCAGCGTAAGGATACCGTTTTCATACTTTGCAGTGATGTTTTCTGCATCGATCTTTTCATCAATTGTAAAGCTGCGTTTAAAAGCCCTGTAGCTGAATTCTTTGCGAACCAGTTTATCAGTTTCTTCCTTAACTGTTTCTTTTTTCTCTGTACTGATGGTCAGGATATTCGCTTCCAGTTTTACATTAAAGTCGGCCTTTTCCAAACCAGGAGCTGCAACTTCCAACTGGTACCTGTCTGTTTTTTCAAGAATATTCACCGGTGGAAAATGCAGTACATCCTCTCTTACCGTTTTGTTTATTACAGCAGGAAAATCATTGAATAAGTCTTTCATCATTCCGTCGAAGGTTTTTGAGAACTGGTTGTTTACTTTTACGAGTGTCATGGCATTTTATTTTTTAAAAGTTTAAAAATCTCTTGTTTGGTTGCAGTACCTCAAATTGCATTCCAGTGAAATTATTAAGACAGATATTCTATTATATAGAAATCTGAGAGCCACTATGTCGCAATTATCAAAATTATAATGACATAATTTCCGTTTTTCGAAATTCACATTGAACAATTTCGATTGATAATAAATAATAAGGTTGTAATTTTACAGCTATAAAATCAAACTTTAAATAATACGATATGTATCCGGAAGAAATTGTAATTCCAATGAAAGAAGAACTAACCGAAAATGGTTTTAAAGAATTATTATCAGCAAGTGATGTCGAAAATGCATTGAACGGAAAAGGCACTACGTTGGTGATGATTAATTCAGTTTGCGGCTGCAGTGCAGGTACAGCAAGGCCAGGCGTGTTAATGGCAGTAACCAATGGCGCAAAAAAACCCGATAATCTTGCTACAAGTTTTGCAGGATTTGATATTGAAGCAGTGAACAAAGTAAGGGAGCACCTGATGCCTTATCCGCCATCTTCACCAGCTATTGCTTTATTTAAAGATGGCAAATTGGTACATTTTATTGAAAGGCATAATATCGAGGGAAGAAGTGCACAGATGATCGCACAGAACCTGATCGGTGCATTTGAGCAACATTGCAACTAAGCGTATTACACGAGATGACATCTTTTTATTAAAGATGTCATCTCGTATTAAAAAGATGTCATCTTTAATAATCCTCCAAGCTAATTACATTACAGGAGGATTTTTTATTGCCGGCAGTATCAAATATATTGCAGCAGTTTTAACCGAACATACAAAACAATGTATCCCAATTTATATTACGTATTCAAAGACTGGTTTGGTGTAGAGTGGAAAGCCCTTAGCTTCTTAAATACATTCGGATTGATGGTTGCCGTTGCATTTGTTGCAGCAGCGGTGGTACTTACCGCTGAATTGAAAAGAAAAGAGAAACTCGGACTGCTTTTGCCAAGGGAAGAAATGTTAACCGTGGGTAAACCAGCAAGTATATCGGAAATTCTTTTCAATGCATTCGTTGGTTTTTTATTTGGATACAAAATACTGGGTTTGTTTTTTAGTAAACCTGAGCATATAACTGCACAGGAATATATTTTTTCCAGGGAAGGGAATATTATTGGAGGTTTATTAATTGCAGCACTGTTGGCGGCGCTGAAATGGTATGAAAAAAACAAACAAAAATTAAAAGAACCGGAGAACAGAACCGTAAGGATATGGCCACACGACAGGGTGGGGGATATCATTATTCTGGGATTAATATTTGGTATTTTAGGTGCCAAACTTTTTGATAACCTGGAGAACTGGGATGAATTTATTAAAGACCCGATCGGGCATATTTTTTCTGCAAGCGGGCTTACGTTCTATGGCGGACTGATCGCTGCAGCGATTGCGATATGCTGGTATGGTGCCAGGAAAGGGATAAAAGTAAAACACCTGGTAGATGCTGCTGCACCAGCACTCATTCTTGCCTATGCCATTGGCCGTATTGGTTGCCAGGTATCGGGCGATGGTGATTGGGGAATTTATAACAGCGCTTATATAACGGATGCCAACGGTAAAACACAGCTCGCCCAACCCGGAGAATTTAAAAGCCAGGTTGCAAAGAATAGTATCTATTTCATAGATGGGAGATCACTTGATACAAGTGGCAGGATGATCTATGTTACCGATCGTACTTATGCAAATGTTGATGCTGTTCCGCACCGCTCATTCAAAGGCCCTTCTTTTTTACCTAACTGGTTCTTTGCCTATGCGTATCCTCAAAATGTAAATAAGGATGGTATATTGATACCTGGCAATGACCAGGAGCATAACCGGGTATTACCCTTACCTGTTTTTCCTACGCCATTTTATGAAACAATTCTCTGCACATTACTTTTCCTTTTTTTATGGGCCATCAGGCGTTCTATAACTACACCGCTTGTAATGTTTGGTATTTACCTTATTATAAACGGTATGGAACGTTTTACGATTGAATTGATCAGGGTAAACAAGACTTATTCGATGTTTGGTTTTCATCCTTCGCAGGCTGAGATCATTGCATCTGTACTGGTATTATGCGGTGTAATCCTGATTTTCGTGGGAAAAAGAAGGCATTCCGAATAACGCTTAAGTAATCTATTTATGTAGTAACCTCCCGGCCAGATCGGGAGGTTTTTTATTACAACACACTTCTTAAATTATTTACCAATCATCAATTTATAATGCCGTTCATTATTAAACATTGTACTATGCAATGCTTGGTACTTACTTTTGTTAAGTAGTTATCAAAGTATATAACTACTTATTCATCCTTTACCCGAATAGCCATCGGGTTAAAAACTAAAAAGTATAGTCATGAAACACATTTTAAGCCTGTTTTCACTATTGGGCATTGCAATCTGCTCATTTGCCCAAAATACCGGCAAGATCAACGGTACCATTAAAGATGGCGGCGACCAGAAGGTCATTGATGCCGCCAGTATTTCCTTACTGAAAGCGAAGGATTCTTCCCTCGTAAAAATATCCGTTACGGATAAAGAAGGAAATTTCGTTTTTGAAAATGTAAAGGAAGGCTCCTATCTGCTTCTTGCGTCTTCAACAGGGCATGGAAAAACCTATAGTGCGCCGTTAAGCATTATTCCCGAACAAATGACCATCTCAGTCCCCCCTTTACAATTAGTGGCTATTAACAAGAACCTGAAGGAAGTGGTGGTAACCAGCAAGAAGCCATTCATCGAAAGAAAATCAGACAGAACGATCGTAAATGTTGAAGCATCCGTAACAAGTGCGGGAAGTACTGCATTGGAAGTATTAGAGAAATCTCCGGGGTTATCGATAGATAAGGATGGTAATATCAGCCTGAAGGGCAAACAGGGTGTGATCATATTGATAGACGGCCGCCCAAGTTATTTAAGCGGACAGGACCTGGCAAATATGCTGCAGAATATGACTGCAGCCCAGTTAGACCAGATCGAGATCATGACGAACCCACCTGCAAAATATGATGCATCTGGAAACTCGGGCGTAATCAATATAAAAACCAGGAAAAATAAAATATTTGGTTACAATGGTACTATCAGCAGCGGCTACACGCAGGGGTATTATGCCAGGTTCAATGAGGGCATTAGTTTTAACTACAGGAATAAAAAAATAAACGTATTCAGTAACCTGAATTATAACAGCAATAACAGAAAATCAGCATTATTCATCATCAGAAATTTCAGGGAAGAATCAACCAAGAATATCAAATCCATTTTTGATCAAAAAACCGACATGAAAAGGCAAAGCAGTTATTACAATGCCAAGATCGGCCTCGACTATGCTGTTGGCAAAAAAACAACACTGGGCTTCGTAGTAAATGGTTACGATAATCCTGGCACTGAAATAAATTCTACAACAACATTTATATACGATCCAAATGCTGTGCTAACAAGCCAGACAAATGCATTTGTTAGCAACGAAACAAAATGGAAAAATTTCAGCGGTAATCTAAATCTGCGTACGGTGCTCGATTCAGCAGGCCAGGAGTTTACAACAGATTTTGATTATATCCAGTATAAGTCAACTAACATACAGCCACTAAAAAGTTCATACTTCGATAACATGGGTAACCTTACCCAGGCACCGGATGTGCTAAACGGTGTATTGCCATCCAACATAAAAATATTCAGTGGAAAAATTGATTACACATTGCCATTGAAAAATGGAGCAAAATTTGAAGCAGGTGTAAAATCGAGTTATGTGAAAACTGACAATGATGCCAGGTACGACAGTCTGAAAGTTGGTTATTCAGTTTTAGACAGTGGAAGAAGCAATCATTTTATTTATGATGAAAATATAAATGCGGCCTATGTAAACTACAGCAGGCCATTGGGAAAGAAATGGACTGCGCAGGTAGGATTGCGTTTAGAAAATACAAATGCAAATGGCAAAACAACTGGCTATCTCTACAACAGTAACCAACAAAAATTTGAAACTGCTGATACCCGTTTCAACAGGTCGTACACGCAGCTATTCCCAACCGTTTATATTCAATACACAGCTAACGCAAAAAATCAATTTGTGATAAATTATGGCAGAAGGATCGAAAGGCCGGATTATGAAGATATGAACCCGTTCGTTCATTTCCTTGACAGGTACACTTTTGAACAGGGTAACCCAAACCTGAACCCGCAATTTGCCCACAATATTGAATTGAGCCATACCTATAACAGTTTCCTGAATACAACTGTAAATTATACCACTACCAATAATATCATCCAAACAGTGATCGAGCAAAATGAACTGACCAATGAAACATTTATTAAAAAAGTAAACATCGCAAGCCTGAAGCAGATTGGGTTGGTGGTAAATGCACAAAAGGATATAAAGAAATGGTGGAGTGGGAGTATCTATGCCAATGTATATAATAATAGTTTTAAAGGAATTGTGAATAATGAGTTGGTGTCAATCCAGGTAACCACATTTCAGGCACAACTGCAACAGCAATTCAAGTTTGGAAATGGCTGGACAACAGAGATAAGCGGGTTCTATCGCACAAAAGGACTGGAAGGTGTTATAAATATAAAATCGCTTTGGCAGGCAAATGCAGGTGTAAGCAAACAGGTTTTGAAAAATAAAGGATCCATTAAAATTAATATCAATGATATTTTTGCAAGTTCTGTATTTAATGGGTACAGCAGGTATGGAACAGTGGATGCCAAATTCAGGGAAAAAAATTATCGTCGTTCTGTTAGTGTAAATTTTTCTTACCGTTTCAGCAAAGGAAAATTAAAGGCCGGCGCTGGAAGAAGGGCAGGAAGTGCATCAGATGAGCAGAATAGGGTTAAGGGGAATAATTAGGATAGGAAAGCTAACAGATTCAGGATAACGGACCTGAATTTGGAATTATTGATCCTTCACTCCCTGCAAGACGCAATTATAAACCATGCGCAAATAAACGCTGCACTTAATTGGGCAGCGTTTTTTATATTTGTACCAAATTAATTTTTATGGCTTCTTTTGATATGGTTAGTAAGGTTGACCTACAAACCCTCGACAATGCAATCAACATAGTAAATAAAGAAATAACCAACCGTTTCGATTTTAAAGGATCACATGTGGTGATCGATCTGAATAAAAAAGATTTCAAGGTTAACCTGGAAGCAGATAGTGATATGAAGATCCAGCAGATCATTGACGTGCTTATCAGCCGGAGTATGAAACAGGGACTTGCGGGCGAGATATACGATCTTAGCAAAGAACCATACCCAAGTGGGAAAGTGACGAAAAAAGAAATCCAGGTGAGAAATGGTATCAAACAGGAAGATGCCAAGAAGATCGTAAAAATGATCAAGGATGGAGGATTTAAGGTGCAAGCCGCCATCATGGATGATATTGTAAGAGTGACTGGCAAGAAAATTGATGATCTGCAGGAAATTATACAGGCCAGCAAAGGCTGGAACATTGGCATTGCGTTGCAGTTTGTGAATATGAAAAGCTGAGTTTATTGCATAATTATTAAATTGATAACGGCTAGCCCCAGCCATTATCAATTATCCATTAACAGATTATCCATTTTTTCCAGCTGTTTTTAAGGAAAAATGCCCTAAATTTGCACTTTCAAAAATTATACGGCAAAATCCGTATGCAAAACAATTAAAATTATGAAAGAAGCTATTCACCCAACAACTTATAAGAAAGTGGTTTTCAAAGATATGAGCAATGGCCATACTTTCTTGAGTCGTTCTACAGCGTACAGTTCAGAAACCATCGTTTGGGAAGACGGACAGGAATACCCTGTCATCAAATTGGAGATATCTAACACATCTCACCCATTCTATACAGGTAAAAATGTATTGGTTGATACTGCAGGACGTATCGATAAATTCAATAAACGCTACGAAAAGAAGGCAAAATAATTGGTATAGATCATCATCTTTATCTGAACTTTGTTTTTCATGGCTATACTTTAAGTCCCTTCGGTTTTCCGGGGGGATTTTTATTTTACTGAAAAGGAGTTTACAGCTTCTGCAAAAAGCGGTAAACTTTTTTTAGAAAGCCTCTCTAAACTTTAATGAATACTTCTTCCTAATTTTATCAATATGCAGTTATTCCTCGACGATTCCCAACACCGGGAAAGGCTCTTTCCCTTTACACATACAAGGCATACAGCCGATATTCGCATCGGTATACTTACGATTAGGGAAAAATGGAAATTTCTTACCGGGTATATTATTGCAGACAATCATCATAAATCTTTGGTCATCAATTCAAACATATTGCCATCAAAAAATAATTATACCGATATTTTAGCCAATAAAATAACTAACTCAAAAACACTTGAATACCCCTGGCAGATATTTCAATACAACGATTGGGCAATACGTGAAGATTTTAAAATGCTTACGGAAGGAAGAAAAAGTGAGCCTTTGAGCAGTACAAATAAAGTAATTGGAATTGCAGATGACATCTTTATTGAAGAAGGAGCGCAGGTGGAGCATAGCATATTAAATACTGTTGGGGGGCCGATCTATATCGGCAAAAATGCCCTGATCATGGAAGGAAATATGATCCGTGGACCATTTGCCATTTGTGAGCGAGCTGTTTTGAAAATGGGGAGCAAGGTTTACGGCGCAACAACCATCGGCCCCTTTTGCACAGCGGGAGGCGAAATAAAGAATTCAGTATTATTTGGCTATAGCAACAAGGCACATGATGGTTACCTGGGCGACAGTGTGCTGGGCGAATGGTGTAATCTCGGCGCAGGCACAAGCAACAGCAATGTAAAGAATACAGGAGGGGAAGTAAAATACACTGTCAATAATGCTGGCGATTCTTTATCCGCAGGAAATAAAGCTGGCCTGCTAATGGGCGATTACAGCCGTGCCGCCATCAATACTTCTTTTAACACAGGAACCGTGGTTGGCGTTTGTTGTAATATATTTGGCGAAAATTTTCCGGGAAAATATATCGCAAACTTTTCATGGGGGAAGGATCGGTATGATCTTGAAAAAGCATTCAAGGATATCAGCAACTGGAAAAAGATGAAAGGACAAGCTATTTCGGAAGCAGAAAAAACATTATTAGAACAACTTTATAAATCAAATCAATAGACATTTTATGCGCAAACAAATAGCAGCAGCAAACTGGAAAATGAACCTCAGCCTGCAACAGGGCGAACAGTTGATAGACGAATTAATGGCAATTCCACATACATTGAATGACAACCAACTGGCTGTATTTGCCGTTCCATTTCCTTACCTGCTTTCTATTAAACAAAAACTGGCGGGAAAGCCCGGTGCATTTGTTGCAGCCCAGAACTGTTCAGCGAATAAAAATGGCGCATATACAGGAGAAGTAAGTACAGAAATGCTGAAAAGTATCCATATAAATTATGTAGTGATCGGGCACAGCGAAAGAAGAGAATACAACCACGAAACCAATGCTATCCTTGCAGAAAAAGTGAACCGGGCATTTGAATCGGGTTTAAAGCCGATCTTTTGTTGCGGTGAACCACTTCCCATCAGAGAAGCATCCACACAAAACAGCTATGTTGAAACACAATTAAAGGAAAGCCTGTTTCATCTTAGCAAAGAACAATTGAAGGGTTTTATCATTGCATATGAACCCATCTGGGCGATCGGTACGGGCAAGACTGCCAGCAGCGACCAGGCGCAGGAAATGCATGCGCATATACGTTCTGTAATGGCTACCCAATATGGCCAGGATACAGCGGATTCTATTTCGATCTTATATGGTGGAAGTGTTAAAGCTGCCAATGCAGGAGATATATTTGGTAAGCCAGATGTTGATGGCGGCTTGGTAGGAGGAGCAAGCCTGGTAGCTGCTGAATTTGCTGCAATCATTAATGGATTGAAGAAATAGAGCACAAATTGCATTATTGACGCGAAATTGAAGACCAATGACGCCTATTTTGATTTATTAGGGAACTGGCAATCTAAAAATAATTAACCTAAAGAATCGCCCAACCGACAAAAAGTATTAGCGTGATTTCCTCTTTACTCTTTTTATAAAAGAGAAGTTTCTTTATAATCATTTAATTTACCCAGATCTAATATTGTCATACTATTTTCATCATCCCGGTGGTACATCGGCGTATATACAGCACCATAAATAACTTCATTGAAAGTATAGGAACCTCTTGTTATGACGGTATTACTGAACATATCATCAAATGCTTTTAGGTAAACAATGAACTCACCACGGATACTATTGAAATCATCCCCGGTGAACCCAAACAGAGGGCTTTCTTCGTTTATAGGATGAACGAGTGTCCAGTTCAAACTCAAGGTATTTATTTTATCCAATTGCAGATTCAACGGATAAAAGCGGTTTTCAGATTTTCCTTCTTCCTCTACCATCATGGCTAATGTAAGTTTTACTTCTGCTTCGCTCAATGTAGTATTTTTAAAAGGAGCAAGCCGCATCATTAGTGCAGTGCCTCCTTTAAATGGAGCGATGAGCGCATTCTGAGAGAATTTGATGTATGCAGTGGGCTTACTGAAACGTGCATACATTAAGCCGGTGGCTACTGCAAAACTCAATAAGCCAACCAATGCCTGGAAAGCAGCGATCGCACTTGTAGCAAACCCAACCGGGCTGATCCTGCCGTAGCCTACCGTAGTAAATGTTTGGGTACTGAAAAAGAATGACTCCATGAATTCTTCTCCCTTGGTTTGACCTGAGAGACCACCCAGATGTTGTACACCCAGGAAATAGTAAATAAGAGCGAAAATAAAATTCACAACAATGAAGAATACCAATACAATGAGGAAAAAACGCCCGCCCGACATAGCCAGCATACTGTGATACCAACTATACCGCTCCAGTAAACCAATACCTGTTCTATTGATATTTGCCCGGCCGTTCTTGTTCAAAAAACGCCCGCCATAATTGGAAGCATTATCACCAAACCCGGTATTGGCAGCTGTTGCAGCCTTTGTATTTATTTTTTTAAGAAAAGCCATTTCTGTCAGCAAATTAATATTTTGTAATTTAAAGCTTTGTAGAATAAATTCACCCGATAATTTCACCAGATAAAGTTTCACCTTAAGTATTCATGATCAATATTGCCACCATTTTAAAGCACAATGTTATTGGCAAATTGCTAAACCACGTGGTCGTTTTTTTTATCAATGTATATATTGTACGATTACTGGGTGCATCAGGAAGCGGTTTTTATTTTAATGAATTGTATGTATTGAATTTTGTAGTATTTATTTTCAGTGCCGGCCTGGATTATGCTTCCATCAGCTTGCTTGCACAGGAACCGGGGTTGCTATCAAGGCTGAATAATATGCTTTTGAAAGTAGTGCTTGCTTTTACATTATTGATATTGATGTACGGTTACATTGCCTTACCGGTTACGCCCCATTATTTCAATCAACCTGCAATTGCTATTGTATTATTCAGTATCGGCAACCTGCTGTTGATCTTCTACCAGGGAATTTTATCAGCCCAGAAGAAATTTAACCTGCAAAATATATTGTTGGGGAGCTGTAATCTTTTTTTCCTGGTTTATCTGCTGTTTTTTTTCAAAGCGGGAGAAAGTGCGCTTTTGAAAAATATCGCAACAGCTTACGGCGCCTTACTTTTTGTACAGGGATTGTTGATGTTCTTTTGGAGTTATCGAAGCGGAACTGTAACATCGGCTTCGGTAAACTGGATGGTATTTATTCGTTCCGGTATTTATATCATGATCTCCTCGCTGGTTTATTTTGCTTTTCTGAGAGTTGATAATTTTTTTGTGGAACGTTATGCAAGCAATATCAGCCTTGGGAATTATGTTCAGTGTGGAAAAATTGGCCAGTACTTTTTATATTTCTCTTCTATTATCAGTTCAACTTTGTTGCCCTTTATTTCAACAGAAACCATTGGTGCTTCATTTGAAGAATGGAAAAAGCTGATGAGGCCCTATATGATACTCATATGTATAGCTGCATTGGGCATCGCTGCAACGGGACAATATTTGTTCCCGCTTTTGTTTGGAAAAGATTTCAAACAAATGCATTCACTCATGCTGATATTGTTACCTGGCTTTGTATGCCTGGGTATGCTAACATTGCTGAATGCTGTTTATATAGGCAAAGGAAATATCAGGAAAATATTCATTGGCGATATGGCAGGGCTAATGCTGGTATTGTTGTTTGACATATTGCTGGTACCAACCTATGGAGTATATGCAGCTGCGATCATTAGTTCGGTAGCCTATTGCCTGGTATTTTTATTTTTACTGAGCAGTTTCAAAAAGCAATTTTCATTACCTTCCAAAAAATCGGCGATCATAAAATTATAATGGAGCGACTCTTCTTATACCGCCTGCTGAAGCATTCAAAATGGGGTTTTGCATTTACCATCATTTTCATGTTGTGCTATGCCTTAACCTATTATAAGAAAATGGATATGATCTTTTTTCCTTACAATAGTATGTATGCGATCGATTTTACCAAAACGGAATCGACCACTACTTATGCCATGAAAATAAATAGCGTGCCGGTAAGGATAACAGAAAAACTTTATTGGAAAAAGGATATGTTAGAAACTTCCCTCAATGGTTATTGCCGTTATTTAAAGAATGGTAAACATGTATTCTTGTTTGATTATGTGCATTACAGGTTTTCGAATGAACAGCTTCAGCAGTGGCTGTTGAGCAATTTGACTCCGGTAGAAAAAGCAGTGGAAAACTGGCCAGCCTGGTATGCAGCTATGGCCGGATATTCAATTCCGGGAGGTGCAACCATTGAGTTCGTACAATATGATCTTGTTCTGGATAAAGACCGAGCATTGCTGAAAGATTCAATCGGTATCTATAAAATCATTCAGCCATAAATGCAATTTACAATCAGCCATATTTCATTGATCAACAAGCTGCGGGTACTTTTTTGCGTCGTATTGCTTGAATGGTT
This sequence comes from Chitinophagales bacterium, assembly GCA_038207305.1. Taxonomy (GTDB): domain Bacteria; phylum Bacteroidota; class Bacteroidia; order Chitinophagales; family Chitinophagaceae; genus Ferruginibacter. The sequence goes on along the minus strand of JBBQZY010000007.1, from coordinate 9,069 downwards.
GTTGTTTATTTTTTCAGGTGTGAGTTTTTCTTTCCTGCATGGCAATCAATTTTTTAGCCTCGAAGTAGATCCGGTATCCTGGTTCTTTTACCTGCTGCATATTCCCCAATTCATCATTACGCATCAATGGATATCTGTATCGCTCGATATTTTAATTGTATTACTACTCTTGTTATTTATTCGTAACCCTTTTATCAATCAGATTGCTATCCTGCTTTTTATCCTGCTTTTGATCTTTTACATAACCCTGATGAGCCATCTGATTCACCGCAATTACCAGTTTGGATTTTTCCTTGTATTTATTCCTTTCTTTTTTCATAAAGAAATAAACAGGAAGTATGCTTTTACAGCAACCCGTTATTTTTTATTATTCTTTTATGTTTCAGCTGCTTTTTTAAAGCTAACAAATGGGGCACTGTCAGATCCGGCGCATTTTAGTCACCTTGCCAGCGGGCAATTCACGCCCTATTTCCTGGAAGGCAATACTGGTTTACGAACAAGCGTGAATCTATACCTGGTTTCACATCATGCTTTCGGCTATATGCTGTTCATTATTTCGGTGATCCTGGAATTTGTAACAGTAGTTGGTTTCTTCAGCAGGCGCTTTGATAAATGGATAGCGTTATTCCTGTTGCTGTTTCATTTTGCCAACTGGTTCCTCATGGATATTGCGCCTATCGGGCAAATCGCATTTATCAGCCTGTTATTTTTAAGCCGGGAACCGGGATTGAAAGAGATCAAAACATGATCATTGTTTAAGATCAATTACCAGCTTCGCATTTTTTTGCTCAGAAGAAGAAATGAATATTTCATACCTTTTCTTATTTGCAGTAATAACCATCAGCGAAGTATTCGGTGGTATGGAGCCAAGGTTATCGGCAACCATGATCAGTTCATGATGTGGATGATCAGCATCAACTTTTATTTTAAAACTTATTGCTTTTTCTGATAAACCTGCATGCGAAATGACCAGCTCATTGTTATGATAAATGCTCACGGTATCTCCATCTATCTGCCCGTTATCATACAATTCAATCAGCATGGTTGCAGGCTCCGTCTGAATGGTTTTAATCACCGGGTTTTCACGACTTAGGATGACTTTTGCTAAAGGAATATCAACTGTTTTTATTTTAGTAACTTCTTTCGGCACCGGATTATTGCCGGAAACCGGAATTTTACTTACTGGCTCCGGATCTTTTTTTAATAGCTCTTCTGTGGGTTCTTTTATCACAGGTTTTGCAGCAACAGCGATTGGCTTAGGTTCTGGTTTAAGTTCTTTTGGAGCAGGCGCTGGTATAACCTTATAACATTCACGGACTGTAATATCGTCCATAGTAAAATCATTGCCACAACCGCCATTGGTAAGGTCTTCCATTTTTAAAACAAGGCTGGTAGCTTCAGCGGGTGTTGTAAAAAACGCAAAATATTTTTTCCAGGATGGGGCATAACTGGATGATATTTGCCCGGTTTGAAAAGATCCCACAGTCATCCCGGCCGGCGTTCTTAATGTTATAAGAATATTCGGAGGCAGGGGAGAACAGCCTCCGTTTATTTTACAAAGATTCATCATCCACACACCAAATTCATAGGTAGTTCCGGGTTTGAAGCCACTGAGTGTTGCTATAAAAAAAGCTGCTGCCGTGGGGTTTGCGTTTACAAAAAACATTTTGCCGCCAACATCACCTGCTGTATGATCTTCCGGGAGTGTTATCCAGTCGCCATTAAAGCAATTACCGGTACTTGATGAATAAGAATAAAAACCATCCGGGGGACAATCGCCATTATCACGTTCATAATTCCGCAATGTGCCCAGGTTAAATTCCTGTGGATTTCTTGTATTCCCAAAATCTATCCGGAACAGTGTGTCTTTGAAAACACAATTACCCGATTGGGCATAAATTACTTTTCCGGACGCGACTGAAATAAATAAAATTAAAATGCATTTGTAAATAAAAACCTTGCGACCCATGGCTTATTTTTTATACTTCATTTAAAGTTATGAATTCCTTTAAAGCATAACAAACTATTTAGCGAATGTTTAGCAAGTGAATAATTTCTTTCAATGTGTATAAAATGCATTTACTTTTAGGGCTTAAGAATTTTCTGGCAGGAATTAAATTTAAATAAAGACCAGCTCATTGCTATTTTTGTATTTAGGTAAGGCTACCATCAAAAACGCTCCCGGCTGCTGAGCCATTTTTTAAAATTACAGCAAAATAAAAGAGAAACCGTCGGGTGCTCGTCAAACCAAAACCACCTGCACTATACCTGCAATTACATCGTCATTGCTTACACAAAGAAATACTGGAACTTGTGACCCGGTAATGTACAAATGAATCAATTGTGAATTTCCCCTGAATGAAACGTAGACAAAAAATATGCTGTACAGTATTTAAAAAATAATTCAAGGCATTTCATCTCCGGAAACAGCCATGGTAAAAAAAGAAATTACAAAACAATATCTCTTTCAATTATATAAGAATATGCTGGACCTGAAGCAAGGTAAAGCAGACAGGGCTCTTAATATCAGGGATTTTACCATGTTAATACCTATACACCCGGTTCCTTTAAGCAATACTATAAAAGAAGCAACAGGGCATTCAACCTTAGACCTGTATGAAGAACGATTGCTACATATCTCCAAGGAATTATTGATCACTCAGAACTTAATTATCGCCATGCTACTTACCTACGATCCGTATAACTTTGCCAGGTTCTTTAAAGCTGTTAGGGGACTAACTCCAAAAAAGTTCAGACAGCAACAGTTTCTTTCTGCAAAAGCATTGTAGATTCTTAAACAGTCAGCATTTTTCTTAAGCTGTCAGCACTATGTCCGGGTTTTAGCATATAATTTTGTGAAATCACTTAAAAAACAAAACAAACGATGTCAACAGCAACAAAAATAGCACTGGTAACGGGTGGAAGCCGTGGGCTTGGAAAAGATATGGCTATCAGCATTGCCGGGAAGGGGATAGACCTGGTAATTACTTATAAGAACAACGAATCTGACGCAGCTATTACTGTAAAAGAAATTGAAAGTCTTGGGCAAAAAGCCGTGGCACTGCAACTTGATATGAGTGATTTTAGTTCACTGGGTTCATTTGTACAGCATGTATCTGCAGTATTAGCATCAAACTGGAATACCAATAAATTCGATTTTTTGATAAACAATGCAGGCATGGGCGCTACTGTTCCTTTCCTGGAAGTTACAGAAGAACTTTTCAATAATTTTCTGAATGTGCATTACAAAGGGATTTATTTCTTAACGCAAAAGCTTGTTCCTTTCATGAATGAAGGTGGCCGCATTATCAATATTTCATCAGGAACTACCCGTTTTTCAAACCCGGGTTATTCTGTCTATGCTTCTATGAAGGGCGCCATTGAAGTCTTCACAAAATACCTTGCGAAAGAATTGGGAGTGAAAGGTATTGCTGCGAATGTCGTCGCTCCCGGGCCTGTAGAAACAGATTTCAACAATGCAGCGATCCGGAATAACCCGCAGATGAAAGGGATGTTAAGTTCTCTATCACCGCTGGCCAGGGTAGGTGCAGCAAATGATATTGGGGGAGTTATAGCATTCCTTTGTACAGATGATGCCAGGTGGATCAATGGACAGCGGATTGAAGTAAGCGGGGGCATAAATACATAAATGAGCCAATGTGCTTATATGCTAATCAGCAGTGCATTTTCATTGTTACATTAGCATATGAGCATATCAACGATAAGCTTTGTGATCAATATTCCAACTCATTGTTCCTTTAAATCTTTTCCAGCCCGACTGGCGTTCTTTAATGCTTATGAAATCTTTGTTGAATGTTTTTTGATAATCTACAACAGGATCCCTCATTGTTGGCCACATGGTTTTTAAGGAATCTATTACAAAAGGGATTACAGCGATACTTCGGCTGAGCCTGAGTTTTGCATAACTTTTTAACTGCTTGCTTTGGTAAGGATCGGTGGCCAATGCGATGGTTTTGAAGCCTGCTTGTTTCGATTTATAATAGCCGTAATACATGTTTTCGGTGCTGTGTTCTGCCCTTGTTTCTGAAAACACATGTTCTTTTGGAATACCTATTTCTATGGCGAAGAGCGCCATTACTTCACCCTCGTAATAAGGGGTATATACAGCAGAGCCGGAGAACATTACATTTTTTGCGATGCCTTTATCATACAGGAACTTGGCCCAATATACACGGCTTTTCATAACGCTGTCCCATTGACCGTTGCGCAACGGGATACCGGGAACAATGATCACATCATAACTATTTTTTGATGCTTTGTTGTAAAGCCGCTTTGCCTTAGCCTGCGTGAACATGCACGACATGCCTGTAACTAAAACTGTAACAAGGCAGATCAGGATAAAAAAATATTTACGGTAGGTTATCATGTAATATTTCCATTAAAGCATTCATAACACTAATTACAATAAAAAGTTGAAGGAAGCCAGGTAGCGCTAAAATAAAATTACCAGGATTCACCTGGCAGCTGCTGTATTTATATCAGTATTCTATAAAAATGCTGTTGTAGCATTTATGCGATTTTATTTTTTGTAGCATCGCTACTTTTTTAATTTCTGTAGCATTTTCATTTTCATTTTGTTGTTGTTGCTACGTTTTCATTTTTTCGTTTTTCGAAATATTTTTCAAAAAGTTTTTTCATCAATATTTTTGGATGAGAAAAGCGCAGCACGAATATAACAGTTTTTTTATGTTCATCAATAAAAAGCCGGACACCTTACCTTATCAGCCGAGCTGTTATAGTTGTGCCTGAATGCTCTGTAGGAGAGGGTTATCTCATAACCTCCTCTCAACTGTGAGGCCGTTTTAAGTTTACTCAAATTTACGTCATAAGTAATACCAATACTCATTTTATAGTAATCAAGTTTTATTACCGGCATAGCAGCATCTTTCCAGCGATAGAACATACCGGCAGAAATATTTACTTTTTCATTGGCTTCATTTTCATCAAGGTTATAGCAATACAGGAAACCGCCTTGCCCTTGCCTGGCACCACCCTGCATGAAATAATCGCCATAAAGTATTAGTTGATTGCCATTGCCAACAGGCGCTGAAAGGCCTGCATTTATTACATATTTCTGATTGAGGATAATATCATTTTGCTTTTGAAAAGCTACTTTTGGCTTTGTAAAATGAAATAAACCTGCTCCAATATAATACCTTGTATTTTGCCCGATCTTGCTGCTAAAGGATAAACCTACTGCCGCATCCCAGTAAGTACGGTTTGTTTTGCTGAACTGCTCACGTGTAGGGTTGGCCGTACTGTAAGCGTTGTTCACATACTGGTCATCAAAGGTTAGTTTACTTGGATCGAATTTCTCCATCACCGGGCCGCCCATGATTCCTGCGGAAAGATAGGAGCCATTGTCGCCATTGAGTGCTTTGTGGTAATTAAAAACGGGAAAAACCTGTGTTCTGCTGAGTTTGGAATCTCCAGCTATATCGCTGCTGGCCTGCATTCCGTATGTAATATAGTCATCTGATATACCAATAGCACGTTTGTATTCGATGCCCAATCCGATCGTTCTGTAAGGCGTGGTTACGCTTTGCCATTGGCTTCTGAAAGCCGATGTAACCCGAATATCGCCCTTGAACAATCCGGCTAGTGCAGGGTTCCTCAATAAAGGCAGGTCATAGAACTGTGAGAAATTGATATCCTGTGCGGATACCATATTGGCTATGAATAACAGGATATAAAGTATCCCGTTCTTTTGAAGCAGGTTTTTCATCAATTGGTTATTTTAATATAGTTGTATTCCCTTTATAGGTATAAATGATGCCATTATCACATACTACTTCGGCAGTGTAAACAAACACATCCGGTGAAGCTGGTACACCTCTTACTTTACCATCCCATCCAAATTTCGGATCGTTTGGATTAAAGTCTTTTCTTTCAAAAACAACCTCACCCCACCTGTTGAATATGCGGAATGTTTTCACACTGATTCCTTTTCCCCTGATCATTAATACATCATTCAATCCATCGCCGTCAGGCGTGAATGCATTCGGAATAAATACCTGCCCATCCACACAAAACACTGTTACACGCATATTACCAGTTGCCTTACATCCATAAGTGTTGGTTACGGTCACCGTGTATTCGGTATTGTTGGTAGCTGTAGTAACTGGGTTTGCACAATCGGTACAACTCAGGCCTGTAGCAGGTGTCCAAACATAGCTGATGATCGGGCCATTGGTTGTATTGGAGTGTAATGTCAAGACAGTTCCGGTACTTGTATTGATGTCTGTTCCAATATTTACCGTTGGCCTTGGGCCTACATTTATCTGAACATAGCCAGTATCTTTAAAACAATTATAGGCATCATAACCTATCACCTGGTATAGCGTGCTAACCTGTGGTGTTGCAGTAGGCGAAGCGCTATGCACATCGCTGAGCCCTGCAGCAGGTGACCAGGTATAGGTATGTGCATCCATTGCCTGCAGATGAGCCGACTCGCCAACACATAAAGTATCGCCGGGCCTTACACGCATTTGGAATGGATCAATAACTTTCAGTAAAATAGAATCAAAACCGACACATCCTGCTACACTTGTTCCCTGCAATACATACCGAATTGAATCAACCGGTGTGGTAACGGGATTTGCACAGGTGCTGCAACTTAATCCGGTTGCAGGGCTCCATGAATATTGTGCTGCACCGCTGGCCAACAGATGTACCGTAGTGCCACGACAAACATTCATATCATTGTCTGCCGCTACATTTGGTGTTGGATTTACCGCGATGGCACTATTCTTTGGAGCACTTATACAGCCATTCGCGGAAGCTCTCACACTTATAAGCGCCGTTACTGTACTATCGCTGGTGTTCATTACATTGAATGATGCAATATTGCCGGCACCACTGGCAGCCAACCCTATGGAAGGCGTATTATTAGTCCAACTGTATATCGAACCAGTCACGGTGCTGGAAAATATAATTGCATTTGTTGCCGCACCATTACATAAAGATTGGTTGGCAGGCTGTATTACATTGGGTGATGGTTTAACAACAATGGTAAAAGTTTTATTTGTACCCTGACAATTGTTAGCGGTTCCCGTAACCGTAATCGTTGCAGTGGAATTTGTGTTGCCGGTATTGATAGCTGTGAATACAGGAATATTTCCTGATCCGCTTGAAGCCAGTCCAATAGCAGGATTATTATTCGTCCAGTTATAGATCGTAGCATTTACTGATCCACTAAATATCACAGCCGTTGTATTATTGCCATTACAAAGTGATTGATTAGCTGGCTGGTTCACTGCAGGTGTTGGATTAACTGTAATTACAAATATTTTAGCGGGGCCAGGGCAACCATTCGCCAGCGGCGTAACAGTTATCGTTGCAGTAACCGACGTATTCGTTGAATTGATGGCTGTGAAGGATGGTACATTAGCATTGCCCGATGCAGCAAGGCCAATAGCGGTATTGTTATTCGTCCAGCTATAAGTACTGCCTGCAACTGAACCTGTAAAATTCACCTGTGCTGAAGCGCTGCTGTTGCACAATGCCTGGTCTCCGGGTTGTGCTACATCCGCTGTAGGTTTCACTGTAATTGTAAATGTGTTTGAACTGCCGGTACAGCCATTTGCTGCTGCACTTACAGTAATTGTTGCAGTTACCGGTACACTGCTGTTGTTGATGGCTGTGAAATTTGCAATATCGCCAGTACCTGTAGCCGCCAGTCCAATAGACGGATCATCATTTGTCCAGGTGAATGTTGCTCCATTAACCTGACTACCAAATGCAGGCATACTTATTAATGAACCATTACATACCGACTGGTTGGATGGTTGTAACACCGATACAGTTGGATTAACTGTTATGGTAAATGTTTTTGGAGTACCTGTGCAGCCATTGCCTGATGCCGTTACGGTGATTGTTGCAGTAACCGGAGCATTGGTATTATTAATACCTGTGAATGGCTGAATATCCCCCGTTCCACTGGCAACAAGTCCGATAGAAGGGTTATCATTTGTCCAATTAAAAGTTGCACCGCTAATGGCTGTGGCAAAATATACTGTATTCGTATTGCTGCCATTGCATAACACCATATTTGACGGTTGTGTTATGGTTGGAGCAGGATTAACTGTTATCGTAAATATTTTCGCAGGGCTTGCACAACCATTTGCATTTGCCGTGACTGTAATTGTTGCCGTTGCAGGTTGCGTTGTATTGTTGATAGCGGTAAATGATGGAATATCTCCTGTACCATTAGCCGGCAAGCCTATCGTCGTATTGTTATTAGACCAATTGTAAATAGTACCTGTTACAGAACCATTAAAAATGATGGGTGATGAAGGAGCATTTTTACACAGTTCCTGATTTTGTGGTTGTGTAACATCCGGTGTAGGATTCACAATAATAATAAATGATGCCGGTGTGCCATTGCAACCAAAGGCTGTTGGCTCAACGTTTATTGTTGAAGTAACAGGCGCATTGGTATTATTGATTGCAGTGAAGGCAGCAATATCACCTGCACCATTAGCCGCCAGGCCGATGGAAGAATTGCTGTTTGTCCAGTTATAAGTAGCTGCCGTTACTACTCCTGCAAAATTAATAACTGCTGTTGTGCTGCCATTGCATAAGGCCTGGTTATCGGGCCTTATTACTGTTGGGGTAGGATTAACTGTGATCGTAAATGTTTTCGATGGGCCTGCACAACCATTGGCTCCCGGATTGATGGTAATAGTTGCTGTTACCGGAGCCTGGCCATTATTGGTAGCAATGAAAGCCGGAATATCGCCGGTGCCTGTAGCTGCTAACCCGATTGACGGATCTGTATTAGTCCAGTTGTAGGTGGTATTTATAACCGTCCCTGAAAAATTTATGGCGGTTGTAGTACTTCCGTGGCACAAAGACTGATCAGCAGGCTGGGGAACAGTTGCAGTTGGACTAACAGTTATTGTAAGCGTTGCCGGAAGTCCAGGGCAACCATAGGCAGCCGGAACAACCGTGATCGTTGCAGTTATAGGTACGGAAGTGTTATTGATGGCTGTAAAAGAAGGTATATCACCTGTACCATTAGCCGCTAAGCCGATTGAAGGAGTTGTA
>JBBQZY010000006.1:0-198830 GCA_038207305.1 Chitinophagales bacterium | reverse complement strand
TAAGACATATAAAGCGCAATAGCCGACCCTACTCCTCCTCACAAAAAAGGCGAAAATAAAAAAGCGATTAAGCTAAAAATTGATTTTAACTTAATCGCTTTGCAAGTTCTATTCTAAAAACAGAACTTTTTCAGTGCCCCCCTGAAAACAGGGGATTTTTTTATGCGTGGACATTAATTTCGAGATGACATCTTTTAAAGAAAAGATGTCATCTCGAAATTAATCAATCAAAAGATTCATCATTCAAATGAACTTTGGTCATTTCCATAAAATGATTTTGTAAATTATGCACGCTGATGGCATGGGACATATGCCTTGTTTCATCGCGATACCATATTTCCATTCTCGAAAAATCACCTCCCTTTGGAATGAGCAACCTGAAAGCACCCTTCATATATTTTACAGTACCATCATCATTCACATGCTTGTGGAACTTAAAATTCGTCAATTCTTCATCGCTAAGCGGCAGTGCATGCAGCTGATCCATCTCATACCAAAACTCCTGTCCTGTATCTACACATACCTGCTTCTCATCACCGTTCAGATTGGTAACCTCTCCCCGTTTCCTGTCTCCGTCATTATCGGCTATCAAATAATCGCCTACTTTTATTTCATTGAATTTTAGCATAGTTGATCGTTTTTGTTATACAATTTAAAACTTTTTTATAAAAAAGCAGTTGCTATTATTAAAAGCCATAATAACGGCCCGCTTCTTATGAATAAGCACACCTGATCCCAGTATGAATTTGGTTTATTTATTTTTAAAAAAGTATTAATTAAAAGAGCACTCAGAAAATACTTAACGCTCCCTGGTTAAGTCGGGACAAATGAATCCTATTTAAAGATCAGTTTTATGATCTTTGATTCGTTAGTCCGTAAATCCTTAATAGTAATTACATACAACCCCGGTTTGATTGCCGGATCCCTGGCTACCATAATTACATTTTGCTGAATATGATAGTATTTCTTAGACAGTAGTTTCTGCCCCTGAGAATTATTTATTTCAATCAGATAATCTTTCGCCGTTTTATTTGAGATCGAAACGTTTATTAAATTATTTACAGGGTTTGGATATACTGTGATATCAGCATTTGAATTAAATAGCTGCACAATATTGCTATACCTGGCATTTCCATCATTATCTCTGAAAGCAAGCCTGTAGAAATTATCTCCTTCGAAAGCGTTCTCATCTAGAAAAAAATGCTGGCCTGCCGGTGCGTGGTTACCATAATGAATAGACTGAAATATTGAATTGATGCCAGCACTTCGCTCTAGAATATATTCATCCAAAACAGCACGCTCATTACTCCAGGTAAGTTGATTACCATTCCGTTGTTTTGTTCCACTCAGGTTTACATTAATGGGTAACACCCCCCCGCAATATCCGGTTACCACATAGTTTGCAATTCTCACCACGCAACCACCATAAACTATTATCTTACAAACATACCTGCCGGTATCATTTAACTGCAGACTGGGAATAAAATAAGACGAATTTGTGCCAACAACCACACTGTCATTCGGAGCAATCCTTTTGTACCAGGTAAAACCGGCATTTGCAACAGAATCCACTCTTAAGGTCAGGCTGTGGTTGATACATTGCAGTGTATCCGCAAAAGCATAAAACGAAGCGAGTGGTAGTACACTTGCATCTTTCAGACTGGCATTTCCGCAGCCATCAACTACTCTTAACCGAATCAAAGAATAACTGGTTCCATTGTTAATGTTGAATACAGAACCTGCCTGTGGCCCGGCAATGATGCTTGGTGTAGCGGGTGTACTTCCAAATATCTCATATTGAAATGGAGGTATCCCATTAACAGCATTTACGTTAATTACAAAACTGCCATTATCACATTGATAAGCTCTTGAACCATTCAGGTCGGGAAAAAAATATGGCCTAACTGTTACGGTATCAAACAGGTGTGCATTACAATCGCTGATATAGGTATCAAATATATATGTTGCCGGTTCAAGTCCTAAAAAGCTATAGCTATAGCCAGTGTTTGAGGTAGCATTTACAGATACTGATACCCCGTTCTTTTTAATAATTTTAGGTTTGATATTACCACCTATATTGTTGTTTGTTACATCAATTAATATATCCCCATAACCACTTAGCAGTGTAGAAGAGGGACATTTCGGCGAAACCCTGATCATCCTTACAGCCACACTTACAACGGGTCTGATACGAACAGAATCCTTATTACCGCATTGATCCGTCAGCACCACTTTATACTGTTGGCCGGGTGGTAGATTTGGTAATCCTGTAAAACTATAGCTGTTGCTACTGGTGATTACAGTTTGTATTAAAGTATCCATTGGTGAAAACAATGAAATTGAGTATGCTGGTACACCGGCATTGATGGCTACCCTGATGTCGGTACCACCAATTAGTGAACAGGATTTTTTTGAAGATAAATTTATCTCTGCTATCGGTTGTGTAACGTCGAAACACCTGCTTATAGTTGTATCATAACAGCTGGCATCATTTTGTATAGTAATGCAATAGCCCCCATAACCGAGGTTTGCAAATACACCTGTGGAATTACAGTTTAACAATACATGCAAATTATCATATAAACAATATGTAGGGTTATTCAAATTTGTTTGGCCGTTTATGGACGCTGTAAAACTGGTACAGGTTTTATTAGTGATAGAAGGATTTGCATTAACAGTGGGTATTGGCCGGTTAACCGTAAAACAACGGATGATGGTTGTATCATAACAACCAGGGCCATTAACGATCTCTATACAATAGCTGCCAAAAAGAAGACCGGTAAACACGCCTGTATTATTACAAACGACCAGTTGATGTGAATCAGTATATAAACAATATTGCGGGTTGTTCCAATTACTCGTATCCGTTATACTGGCTGTAAAAGTTGAACAGGTTAAATTTGTTATGCTAACATCCGGGCCTGCCGCAGGAATAGGCGGAATAACTGTAAAACAACGAATGATCGTAGTATCGTAACACAAAGGATCAGTTGATATCTTTATACAATAACTGCCAAATGGAAGCTCATTAAAAATTCCGGTTGAATCGCAATACAATAGTGCATTGGTAGAATCATACAGACAATAATAGGGGTTGCTTAAATTTGTTTGCCCTGTAACATTTACCGCAAAAGAACTGCAATTGGCAATAATATTTACATTGGCACCAACTGAAGGCACTGGTTTGGTTGCAGAGAAACATCGGGTGATTGTTGTATCATAACAAATGTCGGTGACCTTGATACAATAATTACCATAGGGTAACAAATTAAAAACACCTGAATTGTTGCAGGATAACAAAACATCATTGGCATCATAAAGACAGTAGTTTGGATTTGTGAGATTGGATTGACCGGCTATACCTGCTGTAAAAGTAGTGCAGGCCTTATTGGAAATAGTTACGTTCGCATTAAGAGTTGGCACTAAGTTATCGATCCATACCACAGACCTTAGGTTGCCACACAAATCCTTAACGAATAAAGTAACCCGGTGTTTGTTTCCTTTATAATAGGTAAAGTGGTTACTCGTAAACCAGGTTGTATCTCCGGGTATCACCGAAGCACCATATAAGAACCCATTAAATATTGGGTTTGGTGTAACGTTGCCATAAGCATCTATAAGATTAATGGTAACAGCAATACTATCACAACCAATTTTGAGAACGCTGTAATTATTGATATGCCAATTATAATTCATTAGGGTAATAAGCCTGGTCTGGATCCCTCCACATGAATCTGTTAACTGTATGGAATAATCACCACTTATCAATCCTGTAAAATTACCGCTTGTACTAACGGTACCAATAGCCGAAGCGGATGGCGCTACAATTTTGTATGAAAAAGGAGCTCTGCCAAAACTTTGCCCGGTTACGGTAATCGTTCCATCTGTACCGTTTGGACAACTTACATTTGTTGAGATCATGGAGAATCCGGGTGTGATATAATTGCCAGGTACGAAAACACTGTCCTGGTTATAAACACAATTTGTATTTATATCCAATATCGTTACAAGATAGGTACCTGCCGACAATCCGGTTATTTCGTTTATAGACGTATAATTGGTGTTAACGGGACCTGAAACCTTATATTGATAGCTGCCGGATCCTCCCGTTGCGATGATCTCAATAGCACCTGTCGCAGCACACCTCGATTCTGTTACGTGGTAGGAACTAACCAGAGGGGCGCAAACCTGTGAAATAGATTTTTGGGGAATAAGAGCGATCAATAACAGCATTAAAAATACTGCCACACGTGGGTATAGTTTTCTCATGGGTTTAAGCGTAGGTGAACCCTGCTAACGAAGATCCTATGCGATTATTGTCACCCAAAAAACAGGTTATTTTTACTAAATAAAACCCTTGTAAAAATGTATAATATGTAGTAGGCTTATGCCTATTCACCTAAACATCATTTTACACCAAAACGCTTACCTGTACAGCTTTTTGACAAGTTATACCCAGTTATTTTCATAAGGAAAACATACATGTAAAGTACCTGCAACAGGCAGGTAATTATACCTGCTGCAGGAAGTTTGCGTTCGTAAACAGCAACGTAAAAAAACGGCTATTCTGCCCAACTCATCACATAACCCTGGTTCTCTATTTCAATGGCTGTTTCTGTTAATTGGAGTGGGCGGAATGTATCCACCATTACCGCCAGCTCTTTCGTCTCTTTTGCCCCAATACTTTTTTCAGCCAGGCCGGGATGTGGTCCATGCGGTATTCCTGCAGGATGTAAAGTGATCATCCCACGGGTAACATGCTTGCGGCTCATGAAATCTCCATCAACATAATACAACAATTCATCACTATCAATATTGCTATGGTTATAAGGAGCAGGGATTGCCAGTGGGTGGTAATCAAATAACCTTGGTACAAAAGAACAAATCACAAAAGTATCTGTCTCGAAAGTCTGGTGTACCGGTGGTGGCTGGTGCACACGTCCGGTTATAGGTTCAAAATCATGAATGCTGAAAGCATAAGGGTAACAACAACCATCCCAACCTACCACGTCAAATGGATGTGTGCCGTAATGTATCCCATATAAAAAGCCCTGCTTCTTAGTTTTTATAATGAAATCGCCCTTTTCATCAAATGTTTCAAGATTCTCCGGCACACGAATATCCCTTTCACAAAAAGGTGCATGTTCCATCAATTGCCCATACTTGCTTAAATACCTTTTAGGATAGCGGATCGGTGAGTGAGATTCTACAATGAACAAACGGTTTTCTGTTGTATCAAAATGGATCTGGTAAATACAACCTCTTGGAATAACCAGGTAATCACCGTAACCAAATTTCAATGCTCCGTAACAGGTTTTTAATGTACCCCTTCCCTCATGAATGAAAATAACTTCATCCGAATCTGCATTCTTATAAAAATAATCTGTCATACTATTCTGTGGAGCTGCTAATACAATATGACAATCATTGTTTACAAGCACGGCTTTCCTGCTCAGTAAAAAATCTTCTGCCGGCTTTACCTTGAAACCCTCAAGGCTACGGTGTTTAAGCATTTTTTCTTCAGCAATCTTTGGTGCTACATTAATTGGTTCATCGCAGCTTACGATAAGCGTAGGTGCATAAGTGTGATAAAGCAACGCGTAATCATTGGAAAAACCTTCAGTAGAAAAAAGCTGTTCTGAATATAAGCTGCCGTCAGCTTTACGAAATTGCGTATGACGCTTATGGGGAATATTCCCGAGTTTATGATAGTGGGGCATTTTATTAAAATTAAAAAATGAATAATTAATAATGGATAATAAAATTATTCATTAATAACCTTTGCACAGGGCAAGCATGAGGAAATAATATTTCCAGCTGCGCTTATCGATGTAATATGTAAAATTTCTAAAAAAAGGCATCTAAGAATTGAATATCTTCAAATCAAATTTACCATTTTAAATTGAGTTGAGTTGACAAGAATTGGGCTTATATCAGATACACATGGTTTCCTGGATGAAACCGTTTTTGAACATTTTAAAAATTGCCATGAGATCTGGCATGCCGGAAACTTTGGGAATATTGAACTGGCAGATCAACTGGCAACTAAAAGCGGCCTTCCGCTTAGAGGGGTTTATGGAAATATCGATGGAAAAGATATCAGGACTATTTACCCGGAAAAATTACATTTCACCTGTGAAGGGATAAATGTTTTTATACAACATATCGGTGGCTATCCGAATCGTTATGCACCTGGAGTGAAGAATGAGATCATAGAACATCAATCTAAGCTTTTTATCAGCGGCCATTCTCATATTTTAAAGATCATGTATGATGACAAACTTAATTGCCTGCACATGAACCCGGGTGCCGCCGGAAAACAAGGCTGGCATAAGGTAAAAACGCTTATCCGTTTTGTAATAGATGGGGCGGAGATGAAGGATTGTGAGGTGATAGAACTATAAATACTGTTTGAAGTTTGAGGTAGGGTTTTCAAACATCTAACATCAAACCTTAAACCGTTTACTCTACCCAATCTGCAATAAATAAATTCGTATCTCTTGTTCCTCCATTATTCCTGTTGCTGCTGAAGACGATTTTTTTACCATCCGGACTGAACATTGGAAATGCATCAAAGCCTTTATCTCGTGATATTTTTTGAATATTACTTCCATCAAGGTTTGCTAAATACATATTAAAAGGAAACCCTCTTTTATATTCATGGTTGCTGCAGAAAATGAAATGATTTCCATCAGGCGTGAAGTTCGGTGCCCAATTTGCCTGTTCCAGATCGGTTACCTGTTTGGCATTTGTTCCATCTGCATTTGCGATCCATACTTCCATATGTGTTGGAGCAACGAGGTTTTCAGCGATCAGGTCTTTATACTCTTTTATTTCGTCTGCAGTTTTCGGGCGTGAAGCTCTCCAGATAATTTTTTTACCATCCGGGCTAAACCATGCTCCTCCATCATAACCCAATGTATTGGTGATTTGTTTCACGTGCTTTCCATTAATATCCATGATGTACAGATCAAGATCACCATTGCGCATGGATGTAAACACGATCTTATCACCTTTAGGAGAAAAAGTTGCTTCAGCATCGTAACCCGGTGTGTCTGTCAATCGCTTTACAATCTTGCCACTCGTATCTGCTTTGAAAATATCGAAGTCTTTATAAACAGCCCAGATGTATTTATTACCATATTTACTTCTGTCGGGCACCGGTGGACAATCCTTGTTGCCAAGGTGGGTAGAGGCATATAAAATATGTTTCCCGTCGGGGTAGAAAAAAGCGCAGGTAGTACGCCCCGTTCCCGTACTAACCAGTTTAGGAGCAAAGGGTTCATCAGAACTGGTTGGAATTTTTCCCATCCATATCTGGTCGCAGGCAATGCCTTCTTTAGGATTTGTTTTTTGAAATACCAGGTACTTTCCATCAAAGCTCATGTAAGCTTCTGCATTATCGCCACCAAACGTTAACTGTCTCACATTTTTAAAATGCGCCTCACCTGGAAAATGAATGGTATCTAAAGGAGCGGGCAAAGCTGAATTTACCTGCTTATTATTGAAAGATGCGCTGACAGCTGCTAATCCAATAAGGGAAACAAAAAACAAATGTTTCATCTTTGTAATTTTAATTGCTGCAAAGATAATATTGTGCGAAAACTTAATTGTCAAAATATTGTCAGGGCTTATAACCCTTAAACATTATTTTTGCAACTGAAGATTTAAAAATGAAGAAAGCAGTTTTTTGTTTTTTAATAATTTGCTCGGCCTGCAATGATCGTAAAAAGGTAGAAAAGCCGCCCACTGTCACGCCTGCCACCGAAATACCTTCTGAAGAAAAAAAATTGAAAGATGCCATAACGAAATATCCCGATTCCTTGCTGTTAAAAGAAAACCTGGTTCAATATTTCAGAGACAATGGGAATTATTTCAATGCCATCAAAACAATTGACGAAGCCATTAAAAAAGACAGCGGAAAAGCAAGGTTGTGGGATATAAAAGCTACCCTTCATTTCGAGGATGCTGATACCGTTAATTCTATTAAAGCTTTTGAAAAGGCGATCGATTTATTTCCAGATCCACAATACATTATTTCACTGGGAACTTTATTTGCACAAA
Source organism: Chitinophagales bacterium (assembly GCA_038207305.1). Taxonomy (GTDB): domain Bacteria; phylum Bacteroidota; class Bacteroidia; order Chitinophagales; family Chitinophagaceae; genus Ferruginibacter. Next base: position 190,766 of record JBBQZY010000006.1, on the reverse strand, counting down.
CAAAAAATCCGCTGGCATTGCAAATGGCCGATGCATTGTTGATCGGTAGTAAAGCCAACGCCGGCAAAGAAGCTTTTTTCATAAAAGGATTGTATTATACTTATATAAACGAAAAACAAAAATCGATTGTTTTTTTTGATAAATGCCTTTCTTTGAATTATACATTCATGGATGCATACCGTGAAAAAGCTATTGCATTGTACGACCTGGGTAAATACGAAGAAGCACTAGTTGTGCTGGACAAAGCGATTACCTTGCAGAATAATTTTGATGAAGGTTATTATTACAGTGGCCAGTGTCTTGAAAAATTAAACAGGAAGACAGAAGCTATACAGGCTTATCAAAATGCAATTATTTGCGATCCCAATTACATTGAAGCAAAAGACGCTTTGGCGAAGTTGGGAGTGAAGTATTAGTAAGTAGGCAGTAGCCGGTAGGTAGCGGGAAACAGCAATTCAACCATCAAACTTCAAATATCAAACTATAAACTTTTAACAATGCCATTAATCGCTCCTTCCCTTTTATCAGCTGATTTTTTAAATTTGCAACGCGATTGCGATATGCTTAATAAAAGCAAGGCAGATTGGTTTCACCTGGATGTAATGGATGGCAGGTTCGTTCCAAATATCAGCTTCGGGCCTATGATCGTTGAATTCTTCCGTAAATCAACCAGCAAATATTGCGATGTTCATTTGATGATAGAAGAACCGGAAAAATTTGCTGAAGCATTTAAGAAAGCAGGTGCTGATAATCTTACGGTGCACATAGAAGCATGCAGGCATCTTCACCGTAATATACAACAAATAAAAAACCTGGGTATGCACGCAGGCGTTGCCATCAATCCACACACCCCTGTAGAAGCACTGAAAGATATTTTAGCAGATATTGACCTTGTATGCATGATGAGTGTTAACCCCGGTTTTGGCGGGCAATCATTTATTCCACATACGATCTATAAAATAAAGCAGCTGAAAGAAATGATCAATGAAAGATCGTTGAATGTGAAGATAGAAGTGGATGGTGGAGTTACACCCGGCAATGCTGCATCTATCATCAATGCCGGCGCCGATGTATTGGTTGCAGGAAATACCGTTTTCCGGTCGGCTGATCCAACAGCTACGATTGCAGCATTGAAAAATCTTTAAATCGCTTATTTGATGCCGTGGACCGAAAGCGATATTAAGTATCTGCATCGGAAAGCGCTCCCGTTGCCTGCAATTCCCCATATTACTCAAACAGAATTAAATTCTTTGGCTAACGAAAACGAGTCCTTACATTTATAAAAATGCTCTTAGTAAGGCCGCTTTAAAAATTGGTGTTTAATAAGCCCAATGGCAATTCTGGTTGAAATATTATCTTCCTTCAATGGAAGAATTGATAAATTCAGTGCTGGCAATTTATTGACCCCGTTCAGAATAATTTTTAAACTTATTCAATATTTCCTTAGAGCATTTTTATTTATTGACAATAAAATTAGGACTTTGATTTTGCGCAAGATTAAGCGAAGCTTTGTGGCTAGTTTGAGAAATTGATACAAAATCGCTTTAAAATCCTTAAAAATGTTAGTCAGAATTATAGCAGTGTGTATACGTTGTTTGGAACAAAAGATGTTTGGACGAAATGAAAAACTAAATGACAAATTTGCAAACTGAGATTTTTGGAGAAAAGTGCCAAAACAAAAAAATATAACTGATAAGTTGTAGCTTAAAGTAGCAGAATTTTTTAAAATACTACAAATTCTAAATCAATTTATTTTTATGAAATTTATTATTGTCTTCTTCCTACTTCCGCTTTCAGTTCTTGCACAGAAAAATAACCTGTAAAAAGAAGATACGGCAAGTGTGTTATATTCAAATTCGCAAGTTGAAGGTAAAAAATACTACGATAAGGCAATGGCGCTTTCAGGAAATTACTCAAATCAACTTCATCTGCTGGAAAAAGCTTCTGATTTAGGGTATTTGCCTGCCAATAATCAGTTATTTTTCTACTATCACATGGGCGTTTATCATTCTTTTCCGGCCGATTGTGCAAAAGCTTTAGCATTTATTACGCGTTCTGCGGTGGCAGGCAACTTTTCTGCAATGATCTTAATTGCAGATTGCTATGCAACCGGTGAATGCACAGGTAGAAATTTTGAGAAAGGAATTGAATGGTATGAAATAGCTGCAAAAGCTGGTTACATTAGTGTTATGATAAAACTTGGCGAAATTTACACTTTGCCCTACAATCCAGGCCGTGATTCTTCAAAGTCTTATAAGTGGTATGTATTGGCAGGAGCAGCAGGTGATGTTAAAAGTCAATTAAAGGCTGAAGCAATGGAAGCACTTCAAAATAAAGATTGTAAAAAATTCATGAATCTGAAGTTATATTATGAAGGCAGCCATGCTGGTTGCGGGCAATGCTCCTATGAAATGTACCTTACTAATAAAAATTCCGATTTTGAACTTGCGAAGATTTATTTAGATATCGCAAAGGATCAGGGAGTTTCAATAAAAGACGAACAGTATGCAGAACTTCGGGTTAAACAAGATGAAAAAATAAAAAACACTGTTTATTCCGGCTATATAAATTCCAATGCATCTGGCGCAAAGACCTCAAACACATCATCCGGCACTAAACAATCTGGCCAGCGCAAATGCCCTTATTGCAAGGGAGCCGGTCAACTAAAAGTTGAGGGGCAAAAGGGTAGTTATACTGATAACTACGGAAATCAGCATAACACTTATGAAGCCCTGCATTGGGTGTCTTGCAACCATTGTAATGGCACAGGTTATATTTCACAATAGGATAGCAATATTTCGACTCATAACTATACTTATAAGTAATTCAACTTTATGAACTGTTGAATGAAATCAGCAAATATCAGTACACAAAAGCCTCGATGAATAAAATAAATTCAAGAAAATTTTGGAGGTTTGATTTTATTACTGCAGGCAACAAAAGTATTTGCGCAACTTCGGGCGGAAGTATTCTCAACATTTTTTCTCTATTATGCTTTGGTTTCCGGTTGACCGTTTTGTAATTGAAATTCTTCTTTAAGTATCGATTTCGTTTATTAATTTACATCAGCTCCGGACACAGCAACTATTCCCTCGCTGCGCAAATACTCGACGCAATACCAGTTCAAACCTGGGTTTTAGATCATTTACCGGTCTAACGTGCTCGTGTCACCGGTATTTCATCTAAAGACTAACAGTATCCAACTTCGCCTCCATCTGCCTCAAAACAGCCAGGTTCATCTTTAACCAATTGGGTTCATTTTTTGGCCATTTGAATCTCGTGTCCATCAATTTATCTGCAAACTTATACGCCTTCATTGCCTGCTCCTTATCATAAAAAGAATTTACCCATTTATAATCCAACGCATCCTTTTTTTGTAAATAGATCGCACCACTATACCACCTGAAACAGGATGGCAGACCGATAAAAATAACTTCTCCTGCATGCGCCTTTATTTTATGCTCATAAAACATTGCAAAAAAATGAATGCAGCTTTTTAACCTCGCTTTTATTTGATCATCTGTTTCAGGTTTGGCGGGCTTTAGTCGCCATAAATTATTACTGCTATAAAAAGGATCATTCTTTATATCCTTGTAACGTAGTGCTTCTCCCCGAAGATCTATTATGTCTTTTTTATCAACACCTGCTTTGGCCAGTTTCATTTCATAAGGTGCCAGGTAAGCCAATTGATAAGTTTCAGTTTCTCCTTTATCTAATAAAAAGCTAAGTGTGATAGGTTTAACCTGATCGTTGATACTCCATTTACCAAAACGCATATTTCCTCTCGGATCTTTGATCAGTGTACCATCGCTGAATAAACTATACCCCCGATAAACAAATTCTAAATTCGTTGATGGCTCTGCATACTTGGCATCCCTGGCATCTTCAAAAAAATCCCAATTCTGACAAATGATATCTTTCATGTTGGGCGAAGTGCCGAGGTCTTCAAAACCACTTGCAATAAAATCCACTGCAGTACTGTCTTTTTGTTCTGTTCGTTCTGTGAGGTCATCTTTACCGGCTTTTCCTTTTTTCTGAACACAGGCCGTCAGTGTGCAACTGATGACCACCAGGCTTATAAAATATCTTTTCAAATGAGTATTTCTTTCAAAAATAAATAGAATTGTTATAAGAATGCTTTTGTTTATAAAGCGTAAAAATATTTATCTTCAACCTATGAGACTGCTGACTGCTTTTTTATTGCTGATTATCAACCTTACGGTGAATGCACAGAATAAATCTGCGACTGTTACAGGACGTGTAATCGATGACAATGAAAATGCACTGAGTAACGTAACCATAACGATCCTTGGTAAAAATTCTGGTATCATGTCAGGCGACAGTGGCACATTCAGCATTAAAGTTTCAGCAGAAAGATCCTTTGCGCTTACTTTCACCCACACAGGTTTTTTATCACAACAAAAGAATTTTTACTTAAGTCCCGGTGAAACGGAGACCATTACCGTGCGCCTCATTCGAACGGGAAAAACACTGGAAGCAGTAGTTGTTTCGGATGAAAGAGACAGGCGGGAAAATAGTTTGGTAAAGATTAATCCTAAAACGGCACTCATTTTACCAAGCACTACAGGTGGTGTAGAAGCACTTGTAAAAACGCTCGTTGGCAGCAACAATGAACTTACCTCACAATACAACGTACGTGGTGGTAATTATGATGAGAACCTTGTTTACATAAATGATTTTGAAATTTACAGGCCATACCTCGTAAGCAGCGGGCAGCAGGAAGGACTAAGTTTTATTAATCCGGAGCTGACTAAGAATGTGAATTTTTATACCGGTGGTTTTCAATCGAAGTATGGTGATAAGATGAGCAGTGTACTCGACATACAATATAAGAAGCCATCAACTTTTGCAGGCAGCGCTTATATCAGTTTTTTAGAACAGGGCTTTCACCTTGAAGGTTCAGCTAAGAAAGGCGCTATCACTTACTTAGCAGGCGTTCGCAACAAGAGCAACCGCAATCTCCTGAGCAGCCAGCCTACGCAAGGTGCTTATATACCTTCTGCATCCGATCTGCAGGGCTTCATCACTTACAAAATAAATTCGAAACTGCAACTGGAACTGCTGGGCATTTTATCTGCATCCAGGTTTTCATATTATCCTGAATCTGTTAAGAAAACATCTTCTGTTTTTTCTCCATTGTTCAGTGCAAATCTTGGACTGGATATTTATTTTGAAGGACAGGAAAAAGACCGTTACACAACTAGTATGATCGGTGCAACGCTCGTTCATTCTCCCAATAAGAATTTAAAATTAAAATGGATGATAAGCCGTTTTAAAGATTCAGAAAAAGAAAATTATGATATCGGTGGTGCATACCTATTTGGAGACAGGGATTTTGATAAAACAAGCAGCACATTTGGACAGATCATCAATCCGCTTGGCGCTGGATACTACCAGAATTATGCACGCAATGCATTAGACATAGAAATATGGAACGCAAACCACAAAGGGAGCCTGGAGAAAGGAAGGCATTTCATACAATGGGGCAACAGCATTGAAATAACAAAGATCGATGACAAATTGAAGCAGTGGGAATACCAGGATTCTGCAGGTTATTCTTTACCTAACAATTTACCAAACCTGCAGTTGTACAATGCACAAAACAGCAGGGCCGATCTTTCTATACAAAAATACAGTGGCTATATCCAGGATAATATTCATTTCTTAAGAACAAAAAGCGATTTCAGTATCCAGGCTGGTGTGCGTTATAATTACAACAGCTTAAACAAAGAATTTTTGATCAGCCCGCGCTTGCAGGCAAGTTGGAAACCTATGTGGAAAAAAGATATCGTTTTCAAAACGGCTGCAGGTATTTATAATCAGCCTCCCTTTTACAGGGAGTTGAGAAAGTATGATGGTACATTGAACAGGAATATCAAATCTCAAAAAAGTATCCAGTTCGTAGCAGGTATGGATTATAATTTTAGAGGCTTCGGTGGACGGCCATTCCGGTTCACCACAGAAGCTTATTATAAATCAATGAGGGATGTTGTTCCTTATGATATAGATAATGTAAAAATAAAATACCTCGGTGCAAACAATGCAAAAGCTTATGCAACAGGCCTGGAATTAAGATTATTTGGTGAACTGGTAAAAGATGCTGAAAGTTGGCTGAGTATTTCATTTATGCGCAGCAAAGAAAATCTGAACAATGATTTCTATTATCAATACAAGAATGCTGCCGGTGAGATCATTGCGCCAGGTACAACCGACCAGGTAGTAACAGACAGTGTACAAAACGATGTAGGTTGGGTACGCAGGCCAACAGACAGGCTTATCACCGTTGGCTTATACCTCGAAGATTATTTGTCTACCAATAAGAATTTTAAAGTACACCTGAATCTATTATACGGAAGCAATATGTCGTACAATATTCCTAACAGTGTACGGTATCGAAATGGATTGATCATTGATCCGTATATTAGGGTGGATATGGGTTTCAGCGCTCTCCTGCTAAGTGAAAAATCTTTGAGAAGAAGCCATAGTCCATTCAGAGGCTTTGATAATATCTGGGCAAGCCTGGAAGTATTTAACCTCATCAACAGGGCAAACACGATTTCTTTCCAGTTGATAAAAGACTTTTCCAATGCGGTATATGCAATACCAAACAGGCTTACTCCAAGGTTGTTGAATTTTAAATTACTGGCAAGGTTCTGATCTGCATTAAAAACTCCGTGTTCATCTGCGCAATCCGAGTTTCTATCATACGCATCATTTTTTTAAACCAAAAAAATCATTGGAATAATTATTCAATACCCCGGTATTATTAAATCGTTAACTACCAAAGAAAATCTTTACCACAACCTATTACGTTAATGTTATAAGCATCAATGTTTTTTAACTTTTCCACGTAATAAATATAAATGTGTATAATTAAATTCGTGTTGTGATCGTTTGTATAATTAATATTGGTGAGAGAAGGATTTATAGTACCTAACAATTTTTACTTACCCAACCTGCTTTTTTTTGAAATAGAAAAAAAGTATTAAAAATTGAAAAAGCATTGACAGACACTATCATTAACCTCGAAACCGTAAACCCGATCGAATTCTTTGGAGTTAACAACGGTAAGCTTGACATTCTGAAAAAGAAATTTCCCCTTTTGAAAATTTTAAGTCGTGGCACGCAGATAAAATTAAGCGGAGCCCCGGAACAAATTGAGGAAGCCAAAGAGAAAATTGACCTGCTGGTTCAATACCTCGAACGCAATGGGCACATGAGTGAAAATTATTTCGACCAGATCCTGGGCGGCGATGATGAAAAAGTGATTGACAACTTTATTGACCGTAACCCGAATGATGTACTTGTTTTCGGACCTAACGGTAAGACAGTCAGGGCAAGAACAGCCAATCAAAAACTATTGGTGAATGCCTGCGACAAAAATGACATTGTATTTGCAATCGGGCCCGCAGGTACAGGAAAAACCTACACTGCCGTGGCATTGGCAGTAAGGGCATTGAAAAATAAACTCGTAAAAAAGATCATCCTCACCAGGCCCGCTGTTGAAGCAGGAGAAAGCCTTGGTTTCCTGCCAGGAGACCTGAAAGAAAAAATTGATCCCTATCTGAGGCCGTTGTATGATGCATTGGATGATATGATCCCCGCAGATAAACTTGGCTATTACATGAGCACCCGTACGATCGAGATCGCACCACTTGCTTATATGAGGGGCCGTACACTCGACAATGCATTCATCATTTTGGATGAAGCGCAAAATACCAACGACCTTCAGATCAAAATGTTCCTCACCCGAATCGGGCCAAATGCAAAAGCGATCATAACAGGTGATCCAACACAGATAGATCTGCCGAAAAACCAGCAAAGTGGTTTATTCAAAGCAACAAAGATCTTGAAGGGCATCGATGGTATTGCTCATATTGAGCTGGATGAAGAAGATGTTGTTCGTCATAAATTGGTTAAGGCCATCATCAAAGCTTATAATAAGGATGATGAAAGGCTGACGATCGAAGGCGGCGGAAGAAAATAGCATTCTAGTGAAAACCGATTAATAAACTAACCTATCTTTTAGGGCAGCCGGAAGGCTGTCCTATTTTTTTGTACCCAAAAGGGTTATTGCCACTGATTTTAATGCAACGAATACAAGAATAAAAACCAGTGAATCAGTGGCAATAAAGAAACTACTTTTTACTTGATTGCGGAACCAAAGCAACTAATTAATCGGAGACCTTTAGCGGAATAATTTCTATTTTTGAAACTCAATCAAAGAGTTAGACATGAAAAAAATGTTCCTGCTGGTCATCATCCTATTACCGGTTTTATTTTCCAGTTGTAAATCGGAAGAGGCAAAAACAAAAACTGTGATGATAGCATTCTTTAAAGCGCTTTCAAATAAAAACATTGAGGCTGCACGAAAGCTTACCACAACCGACAGTAAACAAATGATGGACTTCCTGGAAAACATAATTACGAAGAGTGCAACGGAAGCAGATAAATTTGACAAAGCGAATCTTGATATCGATGAGCCCCGGATAACCGGCAATAAAGCTTCCATAGCTGTAACAGAAAAAACTACCGGTGAAACACTCAACTACATTTTAAAAAAGGAAAACGGATCCTGGAAAATGTCATTTGATGAAGAATCGCTGATGAATATGGGTGTTGACAAAATGAATGAGAAAGCCATTGATCCTGCACAGTTGGAAGAACAGTTCAGGGATATAAATATGGATTCGTTAAAACACGAGATCGACAAAGGAAGCAAGGCGATCGATTCCATAAAAAAGGAGTTAAAATAGTAAAAACTGACCAGTAAATATTTCTTAAAGGCACTCTTAAAACGGTGCTTTTTTTATTACTTACCTGAAAGATGTTTAACTTTATTGCAATAACACAAACATGATAAAGAAAATAATTACGGGCATACTTTGTATCAGCTTAATATATTCCTGCAGTAACGAAAAAAAATTGAGGCCGGCTACAGCAATGGATACGGGCAGGGAATTTATAAGGGCCAGCCTGGATGGCGATTTTAAATCTGCAGAAGCATTGCTTTTAAAAGACACACTCAACCTGGAATTATTCGATTCCTATAAAATGACCTATGATAGGTTGCCTGCAGACAAGAAAAAGAAATACAAGGCAGCTTCTTATAATATAAATAAATACCTGGACGTCGATGATTCTACCTCGATCATCAACTATTCCAACTCTTATATGAATAAACCCATGGAGATAAAAATAGTACGAAGGGATAAAGAATGGGTAATCGATTTCAAATACATTACTTCCGGGAACCTGCCAATTGATTAAAGCATGTTTAAGAATCTATTACTTGTAGGACTGGGAGGTTGTATCGGGAGCATGATGCGCTACCTGGCATGGTATCTTTTAAGATCGCCGAATTTTCCGTTGGCAACAATGTTGGTAAATATAACCGGCAGTCTGGTTATTGGTGTTATCATCGGCTTAAGTATAAAGGATATTAGCTTTTCGGAGAACTGGAAGTTATTCCTTGCCACTGGTATCTGTGGAGGCTTCACAACTTTTTCTGCATTAAGTGTTGAGAATTTACAAATGCTGCAAAACGGAAAATACCTGCTGGCGTTTTTATATACTGCTGCAACCATCATATTTGGTATTGCTGCAGCATGGCTTGGTTTTAAATTAGCGAACAACTAAAAAATTATTATGTACGTATTACACCCATGGCACGGCGCCGGTTACGGCGATAAAAGTCCGGTTGCAGTAAATGCATTGATAGAAATACCGCAAGGCAGCCGCTGCAAATATGAGATTGATAAAAAAACCGGTCTGCTTAAACTGGATCGTGTTATTTATTCTTCATTTCATTACCCGGTTAATTATGGTTTCATTCCGCAAACACTTGGAGAAGACAATGATCCGCTTGATATCCTTGTCATGTGCAGCGAAAGCATTCAACCACTTTGCCTGGTGGAAGCAACAGTGATCGGCAATATGCAGATGATCGACAGTGGGGAAAAAGATGACAAGATCATTGCTGTTGCTTCCAGAGACCCTTCAGTGAATCATATAACAGATATCCATGAACTCCCCTCCCATTTTTTTGCAGTACTAAAAAATTACTTCGAACAATATAAAGTACTGGAAAATAAAAAAGTGGAGATCGATGATTTTCAGAATAAAGAAACAGCTTATAAAGTAATTGAGGAAGCCATCAGCTTGTATAAAACAACCTTTCCATCAAAAAATGTATAAACCCAATCAGAAAATGGATTTGCAAACGATCATGATCCTTATATTGGTAGGAATTGCCGCAGGTATGCTCAGCGGGCTGGTAGGCGTAGGTGGTGGTATCATTATTGTCCCGGCACTTGTTTTTTTCCTGGCCTTTTCTCAAAAAATGGCGCAGGGCACTTCACTTGGCATATTACTTTTACCCATAGGTATCCTTGGCGTGATCCAGTATTATAAACAAGGATATATAGATTGGAAAGTTGTGATGGTAATATCTTTGGCATTCCTGGTAGGGAGTTATTATGGCAGCAGGATCGCATTGCGCCTGCCCCAGGAAACGATCAAAAAAATATTTGCCGTATTCATGCTATTGATCGCTATTAAACTGCTTTTTTTTGATAAGAAAAAACCCGGTTTGGAAAGTAGCAAAGCCACAACTGAAAACCCTCTCTCCTCATAATATTTTTTTCCAGGGATGCAGGATTATTGACTCATTTATAAAAGGCCGCTATTCGTGCATTCGTGGCATACCATTCCGGCTAACTTTATGGAAAATAATTGAGTATACATCTAACTGATAAGTAAATATCTATAACTGATTTTGAGCCTGCGCAACCACGACCATACTGATGATAAAGAATTATTACAGCATTTTTACAATGATGGTAACAATGAATGGCTGGGCATTCTACTGCAGCGTTATACCATGCTGCTGTTCGGTGTATGCATGAAATACCTGAAAAATGAAGAAGAAGCCAAAGATGCTGTGCAGCAGGTATTCTTAAAAGCAATCAATGAACTGCATAAGTATAAGGTTGAATATATTAAGAGCTGGTTATATATGGTGGCAAAAAATCATTGCCTCATGAAACTACGGGACAAAGGAAAATACACCTATGAAATAAATGACCAGGTCCTTGCAGCTTCACCGGATGGTTTAGAAATAAAGGAGTTAAAAGAAAAAGACAGGACGCTTGATAAGATGTCGCAGGCATTGATGGAACTGAATAAAGAGCAGCAGCTTTGCGTAACTTTGTTTTATCTTGAAAAGAAAAGTTACCAGGAAGTTGCCGATATAACAGGATATAATTTAATGCAGGTAAAGAGCCATATACAAAACGGCAAACGTAATTTAAAAATACTAATGGAAAGATCTTAGCAAAATGAGTGATGAACAGAAAGACATATTAGCCAATCTGAATAAGGATATTGAGCAGGAGAAACTACTTCAATACCTTAACCGCAATATGTCTGCAAATGAACAACATGCATTCGAAAAACAAATGAATGACGATGAGTTCATGAACGATGCTGTGGAAGGCCTGCAGGCTCTCGAAAATAAAAACGATCTAAGCTCCGTTGTGCAACAGCTGAATGCTGATCTTAAAAGGCAATTAGAAAAAAAGAAAAAGAGAAAGGATAAAAGGAAACTGAAGGAGCAGCCCTGGGTTTATTTCAGTGTGCTGCTGATTTTATTATTGATCATTATCACTTACCTCGTCATCAAAAAAATACCCTGATCATGCACAGGCCTGGCGTTGAACCAATGCAATCATTGGTTCTGCTGAAGTAACCACTGCATAATGATTTATATGAGGCATGATGGTGATCAGTTCTCCAGCCTTGTAAGCCTTTTTCTCGCCATTAAAATCCATGGTGCAGCTTCCTTTAATAACGTATAGGTATTCTATAAAATTATCGTGCAACTCAACTTCATGGCCATCGCGGGCATAAACAAAAAAGTTTGTTACCTGCTCCGAAGAAGGCAGCTCTATAAGAGAAAGATTTTCAAATTCAGTTGCTGGCACGGGCAATACTGTATGAGAAAGCCAGTCAGCTATCGTATCAACACTTTTATAATCATTGATCAATGGTGGATAAGCAGCATCATCTGCAGCAGTTTGACGGTAAATCGACCGCATCAAAGATATTTTTACTGAAGGAGCAGGTTTAACCTCGTTTGCCATGAAATAGGCTTCCATAACGGAACGTATCTTCTCGATTTCTTTACGGATGGCTGGATATTTTGCCGCATATTCTTCAACAGCTATCCGCTCTTCTTCCGAACAGGAACAAAGGCAATATCTATCCAGGCACCCCGAAGCTATATAAGCGTCAATATCCATCTGCGCAAATGTACATGTTTTAAAAAAACACAGGCAAAGAAAAACCGGTTCAAATGATGAACCGGCTCTTTATATCAGTAAAGACTAATATTATTTTTTCATTTTATCTCCAGCTTTTTCCATTTTATCGCCGGCAGCTTTCATTTTGTCGCCTGCTTCTTTCATTTTATCAGCAGCTTTGTCAACCATTTTGTGAGCAGTATCAACCATTTTACCACTCATCTTGCTTGCTGTATCCATAGCATTGTTCATCATTTTGTTAGCTGTATCAGCCATCATTTTAGCACTATCAGCCATTTTAGCAGCGTCAGTTGCGACAGCACTAGAATCAGTTGATGTAGTTGCGTCAGTTGTTTTTTCGTCGTTGCAGGCAGTCATGAAAGCTGCGATGGCTACGATTGCTAATAATTTTTTCATTTTAAATTTTTATTTTGGTTTTTTAATTCGCCGCAAAAATAGCAGGATTTTTTAAAATTGCAAGTTTTTTTTGCATCTAAATCTGTTTTCTTAGTAATAATACTATTTTTTACGGAAGAATAGCCTTATGGGAACGCCACTGAACTCGAAATGCTCCCTCAGCTGGTTCTCCAGGTAATTCTTATACGGCGTTTTTATATCATCCGGGTAATTACAAAAAAATGCAAAACTGGGCGTATGGGTTGGTAGCTGGGTAACATACTTGATCTTAACCGCATTACCCCTTACAACCGGCGGATGATAGCTTTCAATAGCCTTCTGCATCACTTCATTGAGTTTGGAAGTGGTGATCTTGCGGTGCTTGTTATCAAACACCTGCAATGCCATTTCTATACTTTTAAAGATTCGCTGCTTTTCAGTTACCGAAATGAACAGGATCGGCACATCAGAAAAGGGTGCAAATCGTTTTTTTAATTCCTTTTCATAATCACGGGCAGTATTGGTTCCTTTATCGGCCAGGTCCCACTTATTCACCAGTACAACAATTCCCTTTCCTTTTTTTACTGCCATGGAGAAAATAGAAAGATCCTGTGCGGCGATGCCTTTACCTGCATCCAGTAACAGCAGGCATACATCTGCCTCATCCATTGCTTTAATGGCTCTTATCACAGAATAGAACTCAAGGTCTTCATGAACTTTTGTTTTACGCCTGATACCAGCCGTATCGATCAACATGAATTCCTTATTAAAAAGATTATAATGCGTGTGAATAGTATCCCTCGTAGTGCCTGCAATATCGCTCACGATGGTGCGCTCCTTCCCTATTAGTGCATTTAACAACGATGACTTACCCACATTCGGCTGACCGATAATGGCAAATTTTGGAACTGCATCCAGTGCTGCATTTTCGTCAACATTGTCTTCAGGGATTAATGCTACGATCGCATCCAATAGTTCCCCCGTTCCACTACCACTGATAGACGAAAGGAAAAATATATGCTCGAAACCCAGGCTGTAAAACTCACTTGCTTCCAGTAACATGTTATGATTATCAACTTTATTTACCACTAAAAAAACAGGCTTGGTGCTTTTACGAAGTAGCTCGGCCATCGACTCATCCAGGTTACTGATACCCACTGCGGCATCGACCATAAAAATAATGGCATTCGCTTCATCGATGGCAATAAGTACCTGCTTCCGTATCTCCCGCTCAAACACATCCTGGCTTTTCGGCACAAAACCACCTGTATCGATGAGGTTGAACGATTTTCCTATCCATTCAGCCACCCCATATTGTCTGTCTCTTGTTACGCCACTTACATCATCCACAATTGCCTTGCGTTGCTCCAGCAACCTGTTGAAGAATGTGCTTTTGCCAACATTGGGCCTTCCTGTTATTGCTACTGTAAAACTCATAATTTATTTGATCATTTTTCAATTGACAATGGTTGAACAGCAACTAAGCCATCGTTATCCATTCAAAAATTATCAATTATTCATTAAGGTGTTGTGCTATTAATTAATTTATAAATGCTATTGTTTCGATGAAAATTTTTTAATGTTTTCAACTTTACTTTTTTGCTTCTCCAAAAAAGTAACCAAAAAAGAGCCCCGAAAAAAAATACATCCTTTTTTCGGGAAGGAGCCCTGGTTAAGCTTTTGTACGACTGTAGCTTCAACAATTGTTCCATGACAGCGATTCAAAAACAATTTTAATAGCACAACACGTTACTCATTAATATCCGTATTCCTTCAAATGCGTTTCATTGTCTCTCCACTTCGGCCTCACTTTTACATAAAGTTCGAGGAAAACTTTGCTTCCTAAAAATGCTTCTATGTCTTTTCGGGCCATCGTGCCAAGCTGCTTGATCATTTTGCCGCCTTCACCCAATATGATCCCCTTCTGTGTTTCCCGTTGTACAATGATATCAGCAGTTATTTTAATCAGCGTGGTCTTCTCTTTAAATTCCTGTATCAACACAGCCGTATGATAAGGAAGCTCTTCCTGGAATAACAGGAATATTTTTTCTCTTATCAGTTCGCTTACAAAGAATTTGGTTGGCATATCACTAAGGTCATCACCTTCGTAAAAAGGATGCCCTTCGGGCAGGTAGGATAATATGCGTTCAAGCAAGATATCGAGCCCTTTCTTTTTTAGCGCCGAAACAACAATTACTTCCCTGCAATAAGGCTGTTCTTTGTAAAAAGCTATCGCAGCCTGTAATACAGCGTCGTCCTTTATCGCATCAGCTTTATTCAATATCAGTATGGCCGGTGCTTTCAGCCGCAATGCGGTGAATATGGCATGGCTTTCCTGTACATCTTCCCTGGCATCGGTGATCAATAAAGCTACATCAGCATCTTCGAGACTGCCTTTTACAGCCTGCATCATTTTTTCATGCAACTTGTATTTGGGTTCAATGATACCTGGTGTGTCGGAAAAGATGATCTGGTAATCATCATTTGTAAGAATCGCCTTTATACGATGGCGTGTGGTTTGCACTTTATGCGAAACAATGGCCATTTTTTCTCCCATCAAAGCATTCATTAAGGTGCTTTTGCCTGCATTGGGCTTACCAAAAATATTTACGAAACCAACTTTCATTGTATATGATCAAATTTTATACGGGCATAAAATTGATTACCACATACCGGTTGAATAAAGAGGAGATAATCAATTCTACAGCGAAACGGCGCTTAGAAAAAGAAAAAGCCCGGCAAGCCAGGCTTTTCATTTGGTTGCGAAGAGAAGGATCGAACTTCTGACCTTCGGGTTATGAGCCCGACGAGCTACCGCTGCTCTACTTCGCGGTGCAAAAATAAGAGATTATGCCGTTGCAGCCAAAATTTATATTTTAGATGTTCAATTATACTGTAATATATGAAACAATTAAATGCCTGTTTAATAGCTGCAATAATGATATTGACAGCATGCAAAAGTTCCGTTAAAGAAAAAACGGATGAACTCTACAGTCGTCACCTGCAGGAACATGTGAAACTTACGATCATTTCTACCCCAATGCCCAATGATAAAACTGAAATGAATTTATTGTTATTGAATGACGGACAGGATATGGATAAAATGCGGGTAAAAGAGATATTAGACAGCCTATGGAAAAAGAAATTAATTGAACCCCTGTTGGTCGTAGGCATTCATCCCGGCGACCGTATGCAGGAATATGGGGTGGCAGATTACCCGGATTATAAGAACAATGGGAGTAAGGCATCGAAATATGCAATGTTCATCGATGATGAATTATATCCTTTTGTAAAGAAGAAAGCTGTGTTGAGAAAATTCAATACCGTGGCCATGGCAGGTTGTTCACTGGGTGGTTTATCGGCATTTGATATTGGGTGGGACCATGCAGACAAAATTGATAAGGTGGGTATTTTTTCAGGATCATTCTGGTGGCGTGATAAAGATGCGGCAGCTGCAGATTATTCAGACGACAATAACAGGATCATGATCAATAAGATCCGTTCCTCCCGAAAAAAACCACACTTACAATATTGGTTTTATGTTGGCGGGAAAGAAGAAACGGCTGACAGGGATAAAGACGGAATAGTTGATGCAGTTGACGATACCCGTGATCTTGTTGAACTTATCAAAACGAAAAATGTTGCAAGTGCTGACGATATTATTTATACCGAAGATCCCAATGGTATGCATGATTACAACGCTTGGAGCCACCAGTTTCCTGCTTTTCTTATCTGGGCTTTTGGAAAGAAATAAGATTACACGAATTAAACCCAATTACTTAAATGATAACCTAAAATATTTTGGATAACCCGTTTTAATTCGTGTAATAAAAAAACTAATTCTTTTTAGATATCGTACTTGCCCCGCTGCTCTGAATGTCTTTTATAATTGCCGGGCCTTTGTAATAAATATAACTTGCCCCGCTTGCATGTGCATTCAATTCTTTGTTTATGGTGATCCTTACATCTGAAGCACCGGAAGCCCTGGCGGTGCATACATCTGTAGTAAGATCATATCCTTTGATATCGCTGGCACCGCTACTTTCTATCGTAACTACAGATGCTGTTCCATTGATATTAACATCCGACGCACCGCTAAGATCCATCGTAAGTGAATTAACCGTTACTGTTCCTTTAAAATCACTGGCACCCGATAACCTAACGATGAGTGAACTCACTTTAATTTCGCCTGCAACTACAATATCCGATGCACCCGAAGCATCAAGTTTTTCCAATTCTTTAAAAGATACATAGGCCCTGAGATGTTTGTTCTTGCTATACCAATTTTTATCCCCATCATAATATATCTTCAGTGTATCGTCTTCTGCAACAGTTTTGATTCCTGCTATGTATTTTTCTTCTGTTGCACTTACGGCAATACCTTCTTCATCCGATTGAGAAAGGTAAAGATCTATACCACCCGAAACCATGATCGTTGTATAACTTCCGCTCACACTGCGTATCTCGGCATTGGGATCAACCACCAACTGCTTTTGTGCAAAAGATAAAACAGCAATACATAATCCCGCAAAAAGAACCACTATCTTTTTCATTTCCTGAATTTTAATTTGTCTTACGCTTTTTTTACAATGCCTCCGCTGCTGATATCAATGTCTCTGATCACAGCCGAGCCTTTATAACGGATACCGCCACCACTGTGTGCTTTTGCCGTTAATTCTTTTTGCACTGCTATTCTTACGCCACCGCCGGTACTTGCTTTTGCATCACAGTAATCTACCGCAAAATCATACCCTTTAAAAGTAGCACCACTGGTAACTTCTACCGCAACTTTTTCCGCACTGCCGGAAAGGTTTATCTCTGAACCGCTGCTCTGGTCAATTGTTATCGACTTGCCTTTGATCGATCCGTTGAAATTAGCCCCACTTGTAAATTTCAATTGCAGGTCATTCACTGTGATAGATGAAGGTAGTTCAACATTGGCACCACCGGAAGCTGATAATTTTTCCAGGGTTTTGAAAGACACATAGGCTTTTAATCTTCTTCGGTTATTGTCGCTGTAATTCACTGCATTGTTATCGTAAAAGATCTTCAGCACTCCGTTCTCAACAATTGTTTTAAAATGCTCCGCGTACTTTTCATCACTATAGCTAACGGCCAACGATTCCTCCTGCCCTTCTGAAAGATACAGATCAATTCCGTCGGTAACTGTAATTGCTGAGAATGAAGCGTTTAATGTACGTGCCTTTGCATCGGCATCGGTTACAATATTGGTCTGGGCAAATGTTGCAAGGCTAAAAACACTGCTGACAAGGAAAAATAAGAATTTCATGGCTATATTTTATTGTTATACGGGCAATAATACCCATTTGTTACAAAGTGAAAAAAAATCATTGGTAATAATTGTACCCGGCGGTTAAAATATGATTATTATAACATTTTTTAAAAGGCCGGCATCTGTTCTTGCCTAACGAAGCGCATCTGTTCCTGCCTCACGAAACGACGCGGTAAGCTTTTGTTGATGTTTAGAAGTTTATTTCGTACATTTATTAAAAGCCATTCAGTTAGCAGGCTACAATGATTTCATTAAAAAAAATCAATGAGATTTTTCTAATGAAAAAGCCGTTACAAAAAAATAAATTCATTCGTAGCAATTTAAAAAAAATCCAAATGAAATTGCTACAGGAAAATAAATGGTAGAAAAGCTACAGAAAATAAAAAAGTAAAAATGCTACAACAGAAAATATTCAGCATTTGATCATTTGACTCACATTTCCTAAATTTTGAATTCCCGATCCTGTATTCCATATCTGCCTTCGGCTCTCCCACCCAAAAAAACTGCTTCCCATAAATTATTTCTCCATAGCTTTGCGTTTCGTTCTTATCATCATCGCCAGAATTTCCGGGGTGCTTTTTTATAAAGGCTGAGATCATACCCGTATAACCTGCTCAGGATAATGCCTGCGAAGGGAGTTCAATTTTCACCGGTTTGCAACCCGGATCTTCGGCACAAATTTTATTGAAATGAAAGCTATTATTATAAGTGCTTCCCTGTGCCTTGCCGTATTATACAGCCATGCCCAACAAAGTAAATTAGCTGATACCAGTCTTTTACAGGCGGTTGAACTCAGTGCTGTACGTGCAACTGATAAAACCCCTGTTGCTAAAACAACGCTTTCATTAGAGGATATCCGGAAGAACAATGCAGGGCAGGATCTGCCCTTCCTCTTAAATCAAACCCCATCCGTGATCATTAATTCTGATGCAGGTAACGGCATCGGCTATACGGGCATCCGCATACGCGGTACCGATGCAAGCCGCATCAATGTTACCATCAACGGCATACCATACAATGATGCCGAAAGCCAGGGTACTTTTTTTGTCGATCTGCCTGATATTGCTTCATCAGCGGGCAGTATTCAAATACAACGGGGCGTTGGTACTTCTTCCAATGGCGCCGGTTCTTTTGGCGGTACCATTAACCTCAGCACAAATGATATTATCACAAAAGGCTCTTTGGAATTTAACAACAGCGTTGGCTCTTACCATTCTTTTAAAAACACCCTGCTGTTAAACAGCGGGTTGCTGGCAAAACATTTTACCATTGATGCAAGATTCAGCAATATCCGCAGCGATGGCTATATCGAAAGAGCAGCTAGCAGGTTACGCTCATTTTACATCAGCACTGCATACATCGATTCAAAAAATTCTTTAAGACTGAATGTTTTTTCCGGAAAAGAAAAAACTTACCAGGCATGGAACGGTATAGACGAGCAAACACTTAAATACAACAGGAGGTATAATTCTGCCGGCACTGAAAAAACCGGCGAACCTTATGACAATGAAACTGATAATTATACACAAACACATTACCAGCTTTTTTACAATCATAAATTCTCCAGATATTTGAAAGGAAATATCGCTGCGTTTTTAACGAAGGGAAAAGGATATTATGAGCAATACAAGGCCGGGGCAAGTCTGTCTAATTATGGGTTACCCGGTTACCATGATGGAACAAATATCATTACTGAAACTGACCTGGTAAGACGGTTATGGCTCGACAATAATTTTTACGGAACAGTGTTTTCCCTGCAGTATCAAAAAAACAATACAAGCATCATCAGTGGAGGTGGCTGGAATAATTATGACGGCAAACATTTTGGCGAGATCGTATGGGCGAAGGTACAGGCTGCTGTTCCGCATGATCACAGGTGGTATAACCTGACTGCTTATAAAACGGATGTTTCAGGTTATGCAAAATGGACGCAAAAAATAGCAAGCAACTGGCAAACTTTTGTTGATATGCAGGTAAGGCATATCGATTATAAAATAAATGGCTTCAGGGATAACCCTGCGTTGAAAATTAAGAACAATTACATTTTCTTTAATCCCAAAGCCGGTATCACATTCAGCAAAAAAAATACCCAGGCTTATTTTTCATATGCACATGCAGGCAAAGAGCCTAACAGGGACGACTTTGAAGCAGGCCTATCAACAGCACCTGAAGCAGAGCAGCTGCATGACTTTGAAGCAGGCCTTGAGCAAAAAAATAAAAATTACAGCTGGGGCATAAACCTTTATTATATGCTTTATAAAAACCAATTGGTACTTACCGGTAAGATCAATGATGTTGGTGCTTATACCAGAACAAATATTCCAAACAGCTACAGGGCCGGTATTGAACTGCAGGGAACGTATAAAGCGAATCAATGGTTATCGGTAAATGGAAATGTAAGTTTAAGTGATAATAAGATCAAAAACTTTACAGAGTATATTGATGATTATGATAATGGTGGACAACGAACCAACTTTTATAAAAAAACAACCATCGCTTTCTCACCTGCTGTAGTGGCGGGAGCTTCAATAAATATTATCCCATTAAAGAATGCGGAAATAAACATCATTGGTAAGTATGTGGGCAGGCAATACCTCGACAACACTTCACAACGTTCAAGAAGCCTGCATGATTATTATGTGCAGGATGTAAAGATGAGTTATGAAATTAAAAGCAGGAATATCAATTCAATACAATTTTTTGTGCAGGCCAATAACATATTCGCTCAGCAATATGAGCCCAATGGTTATACGTTCAGCTATATCTATGGAGGAAGTTTAACAACTGAGAATTATTATTTGCCAATGGCTACACTGAATTTTATGGCTGGGTTGAATGTTAAGTTTTAGTTTGAGGTTCGAGGTTTTCGAAATATTGAGTTCGTCAAACATCAAACCTCAAACTAAAAATTATATACCTGAAAACTTCTCCTGCCACTCCAACATCCCACCGTTTAGATTTTTTACATTTGTAAAGCCAGCTGTTTCCAGCATCATGGAAGCCTGCATGCTACGGTTGCCGCTGCGGCAGTAACAGATCACTTCCTGATTCTTTAAATGATCAATATCATCCGTCATCATAGATAAAATATTACCAAGCGGTAATAGTTTACCACCAATATTAAATGCCGCATGCTCGTCCGGCTCTCTTACATCAATAAGATGAACGATTTCGTTGTTATCGAGCCTGCTTTTTAATTCCGTTGAAGATATTGTCTGCATGTTAAATTAGTTTGTTTGAATAGCTGTTGAATCCAGTATTTTACGCTCCCTGCTGATCCATATATCCATCACCTGGCCTGATTGCATGTACATGGGTTGCTTGTCGTCGTTTAATGTAGGCGGATTTTGTTTATAAACGAAAGCACCGGCAGTATCTGTAACGCCGGGGTCGGGAACAATACCTCCCAGTACGATGCCACTGCCTTCCAATATTGCTTTAGCTTCAGCAACGGTAATGCCTACCAGCGATGGAACCAGGAAACGTTCTTCCGTTATCCCCCGTGCTATTACCAGGTCAATTGTACTTCCCCATGGAAGTTTTTGGCCCGCTTCAAGTGTATTGCCTTTGTAAAGTTGATCGAGTATTGATCCTTTGGCAAAATCTGCTCGATAAGTTGTATCACCCAATTTCAAATGGCTGCGTTCCAGTATCATCCTGGCATAGTTCAGTGTTTTACCTTTTAGCAATGGCATTTCAACCAAAGGAAGTGTAAGCCGGTTCACTGTTAAAAAAACAGTACGGTTTATTTTTACGGTGCTGTTGGGGTCGGGCAATTGCTTTAACACAATACCCATGTTTGCCGTATCGGTATAAACAGAATCCTGGATCACTACTTCAAATCCTTTTCCTTCGAGGAACTTAATGGCTTCTTTTGTTGATTTACCGGTAACAGACGGCACGGTAAGGTACTGACCATGCTTGGTTATCATTCCAAGTAACTGAAGGAATATAAATAATATGAGGAAGACCAATGCGATGGATGCCACGATATTTACCCAGAGAGGCCTGTTGGTTAAGAATTTAAACACGATAAAGATTTCAGTTTAATGAGGTACAATGTACAATTATTTAAAGTCACCGGTTATGCAAAGCATTCCCCGATGAGCGCAGAATAAAATTCCTTTAATGACCAGCCCATTGCTGCAACCTGCTGCGGAACTATACTTGCTGCACTCTGGCCGGGAACGGTATTTATTTCCAGCAGGTATGGCTGACCGGTTTTTTCATCAAAAATAAAATCAATCCGCACCACTCCCCTGCAATTAAACACTTCATAGGCCTTTTTTGCCGCTGTCCTTACTTTATCGGCAATTGCCTCTTCCACTTTCGCCGGGGTTATCTCTTCACTGGCACCTTCATATTTTGCCTGGAAATCGAAGAATTCATTTTGAGAAACGATCTCCGTAATCGGCAAGGGTATAATAATACCTTTTGATTTAAACACACCGATCGTAAACTCCCTTCCACTGATGAATTCTTCCACCAGCACCTGGCTATCTTCATTAAATGCTTTTAGTAAAGCACTATCCAGTTCAGTTGCTTCCTTTACTTTACTGATTCCAAGGCTGCTGCCACCATTGTTTGGCTTAACGAATAAAGGCAATTGCAATTGTTGTAATATTTCTGCGGCAGAAAGCGGACTATCTTTAAAAAGGTGTAATGACTTTGCCACATGCATGCCGGCAAAGGATGCTACCGCTACCGTGTAACGCTTATTAAATGTGAGCGCAGAAGTTGCGGCATCACAGGTTGTATAAGGAATATTTAAGCAATCAAAATAACCCTGGAGTTTACCATCTTCACCAGGTGTACCATGCAGGCCTATAAGCACTGCATCAAAATTTATCTTTTGTCCATTGCTGGTAATGGAGAAATCATTTTTATCAACCGGAGTTTTTTCATTGCTATCATTTACATAATACCATCCCTGGAGGTTGATGTCGATGAGATAACAATCCCATTTTTCAGGATCAATATTTTTCCGGATGGTATCAGCGCTTTTATAAGATATAACAGATTCTCCCGAATAACCGCCGGTAACCAACGCAATTTTTTTCTTCATTGTTTTTAGGGTAATTATTATTAGACAAAGAAACAAAAATTAATAGGCTGTGCCCAGCTAAATATATGAAATTTAACAAATCAGCACTACTCAGTTTCATCCGAAATACCTTCATTACCTGAATCGAGCACAAATTTCCATTTACCATCTTTTTGTTTTTTCCAGATACTGGTATAAGTACCATAAATAGTAGTGTCTTTTGAAGGCAATTTCATGGCATATACCCCGTATGTATAACCAAGGTCGCCCGAACTGGATATGGCGCCATTGTTAGGCTCCCAGGTAAGGTTGAAATCAGTATCATTTAATTGAATGAGATAATCTATGGCAGCAGCACCCAGGATGGGCAGTTGGTTTGGCTTTAATAAAACACCATTGCTGTCAATGTATTCAATGAATGCCGTCTTCATCCCTTTTTCATCACTGAGTTTTGAAAAGGCCCTGTCCACTGCCATCAACACATTCTTATCGGCCACCGGTTCCCTGCCAGTCTTTTTATTTTGGCAGGAAGCCATTAGCAACGACATCGTGATAATACTTAATATAAAATACTTCATGCTTTCATTTGATTGGCAAGTTAGGGATAAACTATTTTACTGCCTGATTTCCCACTGCGTTGATACCTGAAATTTTTTTGCCACGAATGCACGAATAAAAATCGGTGAGCATTTATTCGTGCATTCGTGGCAATGACAGGATACAAAAAGGCGAAAGTATTTTAAAAATACCCTCGCCACTTGAACAGGAAATATCACCTGCTTATTAAAGCCTTACGGCTATTTAAAAACTTATATATGCATCCTGGTTTTCTTATCCATCAACTGATCCACCGTTTCGCGGTAATCTTCATCAGGAACGCAGCAATCTACCGGGCAAACCGCAGCGCATTGCGGCTCTTCATGAAAGCCCTGGCATTCTGTACACTTGTTTGGAACGATATAATAAATATCGTTTGCTATCGGGGCGTTGCGCTGATCCGCATCCATCGATGAACCATCCATCAACGTATAACCTCCTTTAATGGTTGTACCATCTGATATTGCCCATTCTACACCACCTTCATATATAGCGTTATTTGGACATTCTGGTTCGCAAGCTCCGCAGTTTATACATTCATCTGTAATCTTTATAGCCATGTATCGTAATTTTGATGCAATTTAATAAGAACAATATGAATTTACAAGAACGAATTGAATTAATGATAAATCTGGGTAATTATTTACAGAATAATGACCTGGAATGGCAGGAAATAAAACTACAGGCTTATCAAAAGAATCCATGGTTTACCACTGTCTTTACAGATATGGCTACAAAAAATATTATTGATAATTTTCTACAGCGGGATATCCTGGAGCAATGGGTGAAACATTACCACCTGGATGACAATGTTGCGTCAAAAAACATCGGCATCGTAATGGCAGGTAATATTCCATTGGTAGGATTTCATGATCTGCTTGCAGCATTCATCTGCGGCCATAAGCAAACAATCAAGTTATCTTCTAAGGATGATGTGTTGCTGAAATTCCTGTTAAAGCAATTATGCAGCTGGAACCCGGCTGTTGAAAAACTAATAACTGTTTCAGAATTGTTGAAAGGATGTGATGCTTACATCGCAACGGGCAGTAATAATTCTGCCATGTATTTCGATCAGTATTTTGCAAAATATCCCAACATCATCCGCAGGAATAAAACCTCGGTAGCCGTATTAACGGGAAATGAAACTTCGGCAGATCTTGAAAAGTTGGCAGCTGATATTCATCTCTATTTCGGGTTGGGTTGCAGGAATGTAACAAAATTATTCGTTCCAAAAGGATATGATTTTGTGCCACTCATTCGTTCTTTCGACCCGTATAGTTATTTTATGGATCAGCACAAATACAAGAATAATTATGATTACCAACTTTCAATTATGTTGCTCAACAATGTTTATTACATGACCAACGGGAACACATTGCTGATGGAAAACAAGGAAGCATTTTCTGCCATAAGTGTAGTTAATTACGAATACTATGAACCAGGTCAGGTGCCGACAGAACTTATAAATGGTTCAACCGATATACAATGTACTGTTGGCAATGGATTCATTCCTTTCGGTATGTCTCAGAGCCCGGGCTTATTTTCCTATGCCGATGGGGCAGATACCATGCAGTTTTTACTATCTTTATGACGATGTACGAAGGTCTTACTAAATTAATTGTTAAAGATGGCAGAAGGTACAACTCATTTTGACAGTATGACGTTATTTTGTAGAGCGAGGCACAAAATTTGAAACCTCCTTTTGAAATTGTTGCAAAAATAAAACCTATAAAAATGAAATTAAAACAAGTATTATCTACTGTCTTCATCAGCGCACTAACCACGCTGGTAATAGTGTGGGGCTATGGAAAATTTTATACGCCGGCTAATTCTTATGCCGGTCAACAAAATGGCGTTTTACCTGCAAACTATAAATATGCAGGTTTAAACGAAGGGAATACTCCTCCGGGCGCCGCCATTGATTTTACACAACCTGCACAGGCATCTACACCTGCCGTAGTGCACATCAAAACAAAAACAAATGCCAAGCAGGTAAGTAATTTACAACGCAGTCAGCGGCAGAATCCTTTCACCGACATGTTTGGCAATGACGACGTTTTCGACCAGCTATTTGGTGGCCGGAATAATATGATCCCTGAACAAAAAGCTTCAGGTTCGGGTGTTATTATCAGTGACGACGGATATATTGTTACCAACAATCACGTAGTACAAAATGCCGATGAAATCACTGTAACATTAAACAACAAGAAAACATATAAGGCAAAAGTGATCGGTACCGATCCTTCTTATGACCTTGCAGTAATAAAAGTTGATGCTGCTGCCCTGCCTTACCTTGTTTATGGAAATTCGGACGACGTTAAGATCGGCCAGTGGGTATTGGCGATCGGTTATCCGTTAAACCTGGAAACAACTGTTACTGCCGGCATTGTGAGTGCCAAAGCACGTAGCCTTGGCCTTAATAAAGATAAATCGGGCAACGCAGGTGGTGGTGTTGAATCTTACATACAAACAGACGCTGCGGTGAATATGGGTAACAGTGGTGGTGCCCTGATCAATACAGATGGCAGGCTGATCGGCATAAATTCTGCCATTGCTTCTCCAACAGGTTATTATTCCGGTTATTCTTACGCCATACCGGTGAATATTGTAAAGAAAGTGGTAGATGATATCATGAAATTTGGTACGGTACAAAGAGGTTATTTAGGCATAGCTTTTGGCAACGCTGCGGATATGACCGAAGATGCAAAGAAAAAATACAGTGTACCATCAGAATCATATGATGGCATTTATGCAACCGATGTGCCTGCCGATGGTGGTGCTTACGCTGCAGGTATCAGGACCGGCGACAGGATCGGAAAAATAAACGGTGTTGATATTTACAGCGGTGGTGAATTACAGGAACAGGTTAGCCGCTATAAGCCGGGAGATAAGGTGCCTGTTACCTATTTAAGGAATGGCAAAGAACAAACCGTTACTGTTACTTTAAAGAACAAAGCAGGCAATTACGATATTGTAAAAAATGACGAGGCCACGGACTTGCTGGGTGCAGATTTTACAACGCTTGATCCCAAAAAAGCAAAAGAACTCGGTGTAGGTGGCGGCGTGATCGTAAAGAAAATAAAAGAAGGTGCACTGAATGATCAAACCCGCATGAAAGATGGTTTCGTGATCTTGAAGGTAAATGGCAAAGAAGTTAAAAGTGTTTCAGAATTGAAAGCAACTGTAGGAGCTGAGAAATCGGTTACGATCAGTGGATTTTACCCAGGTTATGATGGGTTATATGAATACCCGATCAATTTGGGAGAATAAATAAGCGAAAATAAGATGACATCTTTTCTCAAAAAAATGTCGTCTTCAATAATGCAGAAAAAGGTTTCCATAACAGGAAGCCTTTTTTTATGAAGTATCGTAATCGAGATGATATCCTTTGTTAAAAAATATGTCAGCTCGATTACCTGTCGAATGTAATTAACGCCCGTCAGCCCAAGATACTTTGCATCCGTTACAGAAAAAGATATAGCTTAAGAAAAGAGAACAGCATGCCTGTTCCAGAACCGGTTTCTTTTCCAAAAGATTCGCCCTGATGATCATGATAACAAAAACGATGTAAATCTTCAAAAACGGAATAAATAGCTAAAGGCAACCCCAAAAGGTTGCCTTTAGCTATTTAGAATGCACCATATTAAGATCCTGAAAAAATCACTCCAGTATCTTAACTTCAGTGCGCCTGTTTAACGCACGGCCTTCATCTGATTTATTATCAGCAATAGGCTGGGTCATGCCATATCCTTTTGCAGTAACCCTGTTTGGATCTATTCCTTTGGTAAGAAGGTAAGCCCTTACGGTGTTGGCCCTGTCTAATGATAGCTTTAAATTACTGGCTGCACTACCCACATTATCTGTATGCCCGCCAAGTTCTATCCTTTCATCGTCTTTCCTGTTCAGGTAAGCAACCAGTTCATCCAATACTACATAAGATTCTGGTTGCAGCGTGGCCTTTCCTGTTTCAAAATTACAATCATCCAGCACGAATGTTTTTGCAGGTTGAAATTGTATATCTACTTTAAAGGCGTTCTTATAATAGGCATTCCCTGTTGTGGCAGGAATATCCAGCACATTATAACTGGTAGAATCTTTGAATCCTAAAATGAATATCTCGTATTTATCACCTGCCGGGAGCCTGATAGAAAACTTACCTTTATCATCTGTAAGCCCCTGGAATTCTTTTGCATTCAACTGGCTCCTGAAAACGATGATCTCGTTTACCCGCATATTATTCTTGAAATCTGAAACCGTAACATCAATGGGTGCATCTTTTGGAATAGCCGCATTTTGTACCGGGTTTGTTTGTGCCAGCATAGCCAGCGGCATCAAAAAACAGCAGGCTAAATAAAAGAATCGTTGTTTTGTCATTGTGGTATTTATGGTTAAAGAAAAATAAAAAAATAGTCAATAAACATTATTCAATTTCCAATGCCCCATAAAGAGGTTTCAACAGCGTCCGTCCGCTTGTTCAGAAGTCTAAAATATAACTTTACTAACTATTAAAAGATTAGTTAACAAATATTTATCCACTATAATCTATGCTGTAATTGCACAACCATTGCTTCTTTCCAGCTTTTAAAATCACCTGCAAGGATATGTTCCCCCGCCTGTTTTACCAGCCAAAGATAAAATGCCAGGTTGTGCACACTGGCGATGGTAAGCCCAAGGTATTCTTTTGCTTTCATCAGATGCCTGAGGTAAGCTTTGCTGTAATAATTACTCATCTCACAATCAATGCCATCGTCGATCACGGAAAAATCATGCTCCCATTTTTTATTGTCGATGTTGATGATCCCTTTGGTAGTGAACAGCATCGCATTTCTACCGTTCCGGGTTGGCATCACACAGTCGAACATATCTACGCCCATTTCTATACATTCTAGAATATTCCAGGGTGTACCAACACCCATGAGATACCTCGGTTTATTTAAAGGAAGCGCTTCGCAACAAAGATTACAGATCTCGTACATTTTCTCTATGGGTTCTCCAACACTTAGCCCTCCGATGGCATTACCGGTCGCATTTTTAGAAGCGATGTATTCACAGGATATCTTTCTGAGATCATGATGAACACCACCTTGTACAATGGGAAAAAGATTTTGAGTATATCCGTATTTATCTGGTGTTTCAGTGAACCTGTTAAAACACCGGTCGAGCCAGCGATGTGTCAATTCCATGGAATTCTTTGCATAAGCATATTCACTTCCTCCGGGCGGACATTCATCAAATGCCATGATGATATCTCCACCGATAACGCGTTGGATATCCATGACCTTTTCGGGTGAGAACAAATGCCGACTGCCATCTATATGCGATTGGAATATTACACCCTCCTCGTTGATCTTCCTGCTCCCGGCCAGTGAAAAAACCTGGTAGCCGCCACTATCGGTAAGTATGGGCCTGTCCCATCCGTTGAATTTATGTAAGCCTCCTGCTTTTTCCAATACTTCCAGGCCTGGCCTTAGATAAAGGTGGTATGTATTGCCTAAGATGATCTGCGCCTGCACCTCCTTTTTCAATTGCTGTTGCGTAACTGCTTTTACACTACCCACGGTTCCAACGGGCATAAAAATCGGCGTCATGATCTCTCCATGATCTGTCGTTATCTTTCCGGCCCTTGCCTTCGTATCGGTATCTGTTCTGTTTATTTCAAATTGTAAACTGCCCATAGATTAATTTGGAGAAGTGAATAGTTGGAGATTTGAAAATGGCAGACAGTTTGCTGAATCGTAAAATTATCAATTCTCCAGATATTCAAACTATTATTTTCTCTTCCGCTTCAACACTTCCAATATTTGCCGTTGCTTCTCCAGTTCTTTTACCTGGTTTGCCTGGTCTTTGATATTATCTGCGATCTGGTCTTCTAATTTACGTTTCTTTTTTTCAAGATCCTTGCCCTCTTCACGGTAGTCTGTGTTTTTTTTATCTGCCTTCTTTATCGCTTCTTCCTGCGCCATGATCTGTTGTTCAAGATCGTAGCGGGCAACTGTATTCCTTAATGAATCGAGGTAGGTTTTTGAATGTTCGTAAACTGAGGGATCGGATGAACTGCTTACGAATGCATCAAAGCCTTTTGTCAGCATGAGTGTTACCGTACTATTCTCATTGTCCTTCCTGCTTTTCTTATCTACCATAAAATAAAGATCGTAGGAATCTGGGCCAAGTTCGGCTAACCGAACTCCTTTGTAAACCGTAAAGCCTTTGGAACTGGTTGACTTATAGCCTAATTTTGAAAGGGTATCATCGATGGCTTTTTCTACCGTTTTTGCATCAAATGGCAAATCATTTACAACTGCGGGCCTTAACTGTTTCTGGTATTCCACATCCATGCCTTTTGTCTGTGCAAACAACAGTGCATTGGAAATACAAAAGAGGCTGCATAAAATCAATTTTCTCATACTAAAAATTTTTGCGAAGTTATCATTAATATCAGACTCTCTTAAAATGAAATGGGTGTTCCATAATAACAATTCTTAAAAAAAACAATTGATTTATAGCTTATTTTTGCACCCATGCATTTACCAAAGCTACTGTTGCTGCACTGGCAGCTTATTTTGTTTATTTTATTCTGTTCGGTCAGCTTTATCCAGCTTTTCTACTACGGGTTCTTTTTCAGCAGGCTGGCTTTTTATAAGGAAAAACCAAAAGGAACTTCAAGAACACATGCAGTGAGTGTGATCATTTGTGCAAGAGATGAAGCGGAGAACCTTGCCCAAAACCTCCCGGGCTCATTGGTACAGGAATATAAGACCACGCATGAAGTAATTGTGGTAAATGATAATTCTTACGACGACAGTAAATACCTGCTCGAAGCATTAAAAAAAGAATTCAGGCAATTGCATGTGGTTGAACTTACCCAGGAGGCCAAAATGATTCCCGGAAAAAAATTCCCGTTGAGCATTGGCATTAAATCTGCCAAATACGAGATCGTATTATTGACTGATGCAGATTGTGTACCCGCCACCGAACATTGGATAGAAAGCATGCAGGAAGTATATGACGATGACACAGAAATTGTATTGGGTTATGGCGCCTACCACAAAAAGAAGGGAGCACTCAATAAGGTCATTCGTTGGGAGACTTTTCATTCGGCATTGCAATACTTAAGTTATGCGCTGGCAGGAACAACTTATATGGGCGTGGGAAGAAACCTTAGTTATAAAAAAGCGATCTTCTACCGGCACAAAGGTTTTTCTGCACACAATAATATTCCGGGTGGCGATGATGACCTATTCATCAATATGGCAGCAACCGGCAAAAACACAAAGATCAACGTAAACAAAAACAGTTTTACATTGAGTAAATCTGCAAGTACCTGGAACCAATGGTTTTTACAAAAAAAACGGCATTATACTACCAGTAAATTTTACAGGCCTTTACACAAGTTTTTATTAAGTCTTTATGCCTCCACGCATTTTCTATTCTATCCGCTGTTGATCCTTTCCAGTATTTTTTATAACTGGCAATATGCATTGATGGTATTCGGAATAAGATTGATAGTACAGGCACTGGTATATAACAAAGCGATGACGAAACTGGATGAAAAAGATCTCTTCCCTTATTTCTTGTTGTTTGATCTTTGGATGTTTGTTTATTATATAATCTACGCTCCCGCATTGTTCATCAAACCAAACCAAACCTGGAAGTAAATATACATGGATATCCTGCAAAAATATTTTACAGATTTTACAGAAAAACAGCAAACACAATTTGCATCATTGAAAGAATTATATTCAGCGTGGAATGAAAAGATAAATGTAATCAGCCGGAAGGATATCGATAATTTTTATACACATCATGTGCTTCATTCTTTAGCCATTGCTGCCAAATTTAATTTTGCAGATGGAACCCATGTAATGGACCTTGGCGCAGGCGGTGGTTTTCCGGGTATTCCATTGGCAATTTTTTTTCCGGAAGTGTTGTTCCACCTGGTAGATAGTATCAATAAAAAGTTAAACGTAGTGAATGAGATCGCTGCTGCTATTGCTCTAAAAAATCTCACAACGCAGCATACCCGTGCAGAAGAAATCAAGAACCGGCAGTTTGATGTAGTCGTTTCAAGGGCCGTTGCTCCACTCAAAGAATTATGGCACTGGAGTAAACCACTTATTAAAAAAAATAAAGATTTAGAAGCTCCCAACGGGCTCATCTGCCTCAAAGGAGGCGATCTTACCAAAGAAATATTTGAAAGCGGCTGTAAGCCATTTGTTTGGGAAATTGACAAGGTATTCAACGAGGAATATTTCAAAGAAAAATACATTCTGTACCAGCCCGTCAGGAAGTGATACCTACCACTTTAGGGTATTGTTTAAAAAGGGATTTTAAACCAGTTTTGTAATATGAATATATCGGTAGCAATAGTTGAAGACAACCATGATATACGCAATGCGCTGGAGCAAATCATTGATTCTGCCGAAGGCTATACATTATCATGCTCTTGTGTGAATGGTGAAGATGCATTGGTAAAGCTTCCGATCTTTAATCCAAAAGTGGTATTAATGGATATTACCCTGGGTGGTATCAATGGCATAGAAGTGGTAAGGGAACTAAAAGTATCCTCCCCTGATATGCTTTTCATGATGTGTACCATTTATGAAGAAGATGAAAAAATATTTGAAGCATTGAATGCCGGCGCAAGTGGTTATATCATTAAGAAAACAACCCCTGCAAAAATGCTGGATGCAATAAAGGAATTGTATGAAGGCGGCGCTCCGATGAGTAGCCAGATCGCAAGGAAAGTCGTTTCAGCATTTCAAAGTAAACCATCGTCAAATGCAGTTTCCGACAATAGGCTGGACATTCTTACAAAAAGAGAAAAAGAGATCCTCGAGATGCTTTCAAAAGGATTGGTTTATAAAGAAATTTCAGATCAGTTGAGTATCAGTTCTGAAACCGTTCGCAAGCACGTATATAATGTATATGCAAAACTGCATGTTTCAAACCGTGTGGAAGCCGTGAATAAATTCTTTGGTCGCTAGGCGACGTGGTTTCAGTGGTACAAAAAAAGCCCGGGCTGTGTTGAGCCGGGGCTTTATTTTTAAAACTTCTTTTGCCGGTGAAACATTTAATACCGACAGTAATCAGAGATTGATTTTTATTTTTATTTGCAACGTTGCTCCTTTGCAATTTTTGTGTAAAACACATGAACAATATTCAAAAGCTTGATTGCGATTAATGCGGCATAAGACATTCCTAAGGAATGAATGTACAACCCTCGCCAATAGCACCCATAAACTGTTCCGCCGCAATAGAGACCTTTTGTAATGGTTTGTTTTCAAAACGGGATACTTCCCACAATCATAGCACTCTCCTATAGCATGTTCGTACATGTTCCGTCGGAACATGTTACAGGTAGAATGAAATGATACATTGCATCAGCGTTCCGTAGAAACGCATGATAATATCAAACAAAGATTATTTATTTTTTCTTTGCTCCTTTGCTCATGCACGATCTTTGAACGAAGCACAGAAACCATATTTGAATGATCTACCAGGTTAATTCCAGCAGATTGTTTTTTCGTTCTATATCAGCCATCCGCCTGGATGGATCGATCTCTGCCTTCTTAAGATCTGTAAGCTTGTGTTTGAATTCCACCACATAAGTTGGATGTGTCCACCGCCATTCTTCATCAACAATGTATGGTTGGCCCGGATTTTCGTTTTGCTTGTTGCCAAACATCAGGTTCAGGGGAATATTGTGCATCTCGGTACTGCCATCTTTAAAAGTCAGTTGCAGGTCAATAGGCATCGGCATTTGCCCGATCCTTCTCAGCCTGATCTTTGATACGGCGTTTTCTTCCCAAAGGCTATCAATGCTATAGTTGATGGTTTTGGTTGTGCTTACCCAATACTCTTTATACCAGTCTAACTGCAGCCCGCTGACATCCTGCGCCAGTTTTACAAAATCACTGGCATTGGGATGTTTGAATCTCCATTTGTTGTAATACTCCAATAATATTTTATCCCGCATTGATGCGCCAACAATATATCCAAGTTGCTCTAAAAACATTTCACCCTTACTATAGGATGCAATGCTGTAAGCAAAGTTTGAATTGTAATGATCACTATGCGTTGTGAGCGGTTCTTCTCTTCCCGATTCTACCAAACGGAAATAACCATTGTATGCATCCGGATGATCATCCGGCAATGTACTTACAAGTTCTTTCAGGTTCTTATTATCAGGATGCACTTTTAATGTATCACGGTATTGTTGTAAGGAAGACTGCCTGTAATAAAATTTCCCCACGATATCTTCTGCATAGCTTGCAAAACCTTCGTCCATCCATGGATAAAGGCTTTCATTCGTACCCAGCATCATCTGGTACCAGCTGTGCATCCACTCATGAAATACGGTACCCAGTGAGGGGCCATTGATCAATGTTGCCATCGGGTATTCCATACCACCATCACCACCCTGTATGAATGAATATTGTGGATAAGGATATTTACCAAATGACTTTTCAATAAACGGCAATACAGCAACGGCAGCATCACCAACTTTCTCCCAGGCTTTATCATTTGCAGTATCCTTAGGTTTGTAATTATAAATAACGTGCAACACCGTACCGTTATTGGCAGTTTTTCTTACCAGGTGCATATAATCAGGATCGGCAGCCCAAACAAAATCATGTACATTGTTGCCAATAAAATGCCAGCTGCGTTTTTCTGTTGAGATCGTTTTTAAAGCGGTTCCGGGTTTATCATAACCCCAGCCGACCTCGTTCGCATTTACCAATATGCCTGTTCCACCAAGCTTATATGTTTTGTCTATTTTGATCGTAACATCAAAATCGCCCCATACGCCATAAAATTCCCTGGCAACATAAGGTGTAGGATGCCAGCCTTCATAATCATACTCACACATTTTCGGATACCACTGACTCATGCTGTAACGCACACCTGTGTTGGGATTATCTCGTCCACTACGGCGCACCTGCAAAGGAACCTGTGCCTCGAATTCCATTTCAAAAACAACGGTCGATTTTGGAAGGATCGCTTTTGTAAGATTAACTTCCAGTATTGTTTCGTGGTATTTAAAAGGCTGGGGAACACCATTCACTTTTAGAGCGATGATCTTTTGATAACCGATCTCATCATCTTTTAACAGCATGATCCTGTCACGCACCCTCCCATCCCAATCCGGGCGGCCATTGTTCATGATCTTTCCCAACTCACGGCTGCGCACATCCATGCTGCTGTTCGGTTGAAAGGCATTCCAGTACAAATGATAAAAGACCTTATCCAGTTTATCAGGAGAATTATTGGTATACTCCAGTTTTTGTTTACCGGTGAACCTGTTTGTTACAGCATCCACGTCAATATTCATATTGTATTTTACACGTTGCTGCCAACGGTCGGGTTGTGCTGATGCAGTAAAAAAAAGCAATGTTGAAACAAGGAAAAAGAAGACCGGTTTATTATTCATACTCGAAATTTTATTTTTGTAAAAATCGTCAAAAAAGTTTTTCAAAAACTGACTAACGGACAAGCGGCAAATAATCATTCCCATATTATTTACCCATCAGCTTTTCATTAAAATGAACAATGAGTGTAAAAAGATCTTCCTGTTCATTCATCGGCAATGTTGCTGCTTTATCAAAAACATCGTGATAGGCTTTGATACCGCCCAATGTATAAAAGAAAAAAGAAGGAACGCCTTTTTCTGTGAAAAAATAATGATCGCTGTTGGCAGCCTTACCCCTGGGGTTGATCTTTACCAGTAATTTATATTCATCATTCACCGCATTCATCATAGCAAATTCTTTGGGGAATTCTGTTGCATTCACCACCGTGATACCTTCGTCGCCGGTGCCTGCAAGGTCTGTATTGATGAGGAACCTGATGCGTTTCAACGGAACGAGCGGATTTTCTGTATAATATTTTGATCCCAATAAACCGGGTTCTTCTCCTGCAAAAAGCACAAACGCGATTGAATAAGATTGTGGGTGTGTTGCATAATAATGTGCCAGGTTTAGCAACAAAGAAACACCACTGGCATTGTCATTTGCCCCCGGGAAATAAGTATCCTTGCCAAGCCCGCCGAGGTGATCATAATGTGCAGTGATAAAAATAAACGAGTCTGGCTTTGCTGTACCTTTTACAAAAGCACAAATATTATTTGCTTTAAAGTTCTTCAGAAATTTATTTTCGATATTAACCTTAAAATCTTTCGGCAAGCCCTTAATTGATTTTTTATCAACGGTGATCTTTCCATATTCAGCAACTTCTGATGAAAGGTCCATGGTAAGTTTATCTGCAAGTTCCACCATAAATCCTTCTTCGGAATTATAGAACAACAGACTGTCCTTATCTTTTCCCCGGCGAAAACCGCTGCCTGCTGCTTTGATGGTTTTTGATTCAGGCCCTACGATAAAATCTTCCCCAGGTATCAATTCCTTTCCATTGATCATTGCCTGCATTTTCCCGGGGAAAGTATTAATAGGATAAGAAAATTCCTGGAAATAAAATTTGCCATTCATCGGCTCCAACCTATAGGATTTGAATTGCGATTGTAAAAAATCAGCAGCCTTGCTCATTCCGTCGTTGGTATAACCTCTCCCCCAGAAATAAGGAGCAGTAAGTGTGTCCACCATTTTTCTTGCAAAAGCAAGATCCTGTGCAGACAGGCTTGTAACATAAAACAGGGATAATACCAGGCAGATGCGTTTCATATATGTGCAGATGAGTAAACAATAAATGTAGACTATTTTAATAAAAAAATGAATTTAGCCGCCGGCGCGTTATATAAACACTCACAGCAACGAATCAATCCTGGTACATATATTATCAAAGCAACAGCAGTTAGTACTAAAACTTTTCAGTCGCATCTTCTACTTCCCGCTCCATCGGAGCAGAGTTGGGCTGAGGTTTGGCGGAAACTTTTTGCAGTATGCCGTAACCAGCGTGGGGATTTTTCCCTCGCAGGGGTTTGTATCAGGGTTTTGAGTTAAAGATCCAGGTCTTTGGCCAGTTGTGCCTGGCAACGAGTGAGCGAAAAAAAACTTATAACGGGCAGACTATTTTCATTTGATCAATTTTTACCTTCAACAACAATAACGATTTCCCCCTTCACAGGCTTTGCATTAAAATGATCATGGACTTCCTGTAATGTTCCTCTTTTATTTTCTTCAAATTTCTTTGTAAGTTCACGGCTTACGCAACATTGCCTTTCGGCACCAAAATATTCAATGAAGTTGTTCAATGTTTTTACAAGCCGCATGGGGCTTTCATAAAAAACCATGGTACGTTCTTCGAGCGCTATTCTTTTTAAAAATGTTTGCCTGCCTTTTTTCAAAGGAAGAAAACCTTCGAAGCAAAAACTATTCATGGGTAGTCCACTGTTTACAAGCGCGGGTACAAATGCAGTAGCGCCAGGCAAACATTGAACTTCAATATTATTTTTGATACATTCCCGAACCAATAAAAAAGCCGGGTCACTTATACCAGGTGTACCTGCATCTGTAAGCAATGCAATATTCTTACCTGCCGCCAGTTGATCTGCAAGATGGGCTACGATTTTATGTTCATTGTGCTGGTGATAAGGAGAGATAGGCTTATTAACCTGGTAATGATTTAATAAAAAGGATGAAGTGCGGGTATCTTCTGCAAG
This sequence comes from Chitinophagales bacterium, assembly GCA_038207305.1. Taxonomy (GTDB): domain Bacteria; phylum Bacteroidota; class Bacteroidia; order Chitinophagales; family Chitinophagaceae; genus Ferruginibacter. The sequence continues at coordinate 153,498 of JBBQZY010000006.1, read as the reverse complement.
GATGAGGTCAACGCTTTTTAATACCTCAACAGCTCTATAGGTAATATCTGCGAGGTTGCCGATGGGAGAAGGAACTAAGTAAAGCATAATAGCTGTAGTTATTAGCTGTTAGCTGTTAGCAAAAACCAAAGCTGTGCTGATGGCTGATAGCTAAGGGCTAATGGCTATTTTCTTTAATTAATTGATTGCTATCTCGAAAACTTCCATCACCGGGTTGGCCAGGAATTTTTTAGCAGCGTCAGATGCTAACTTTAAAGCACTGTCTTTATCGGGGGCTTCTATCTGCAGGTCGATATGCTTGCCGATCCTTACATCGGATACAGCATTCAATCCCAAATTCTGAAGGCCGCCTAATACTGCCTTACCCTGCGGATCCAATAAGTCTTTTAGCGGCATAACTTTTACCTGTGCGGTGAATATCATGATAACCTGGTTTTAAAGATCAAAGATAAAATAATGTATGCGATAAAAATTACCGGAACGGCGATCCAATGCAACGCCAATACGGCAATGACGGATATACCAATAAGAATTATTTTTGGAAGGTTACTTTTAACGGAAAGGTTTTTGAATTTCATGGCCATCATGGGCACATTGCTTACCATCAGCCACGACAGCAAAATGATACTGCCATACAATACCCATTTATTTAATAACAGGGCAGCGATGGATTCATATTCGCCACTCCAGTAGATCAACGGAAAAGAGGCAATCAATAAACCCACTGCCGGGGTTGGTACACCTTTGAAACCATATTGCTGGGAAGTATCGAGATTGAACTTTGCCAACCGGTATGCCGATGCGGCTGCAATGATAAATGCGGGCAGCAATAACCACAACGATACATCAATTCCATTTTCCCCGGCTGCATAACTTCTTCGCAGAAACTGGTAGAGGATCATCGCCGGTGCTGCTCCAAAACTTACCACATCTGCCAATGAATCTAACTGCTTGCCCATCGCTGAACCGGCATTGAATAGCCTCGCAACAAAGCCATCTAAAAAATCAACCACAGCGGCTAATCCGATGAACAATGATGCCAGCCATATCTTTTCGGGTATATCAACAAACTGTACTCCATCAGCACTGTATTGAATACCAATACCATTTTGTAAAGTAGCTACAATAGCCAGGCAACCGAAAACGAGGTTTAAGAGGGTAAAAATATTGGGGATTTGTTTCATAATAAAAGAGACCACAGATGACCGGCTACTGACGACCAACGGAAGTGCTTACTATTTTAAAGAATTTTTAAATGCTTGAATCTTGGCTACCAGTTTATCGAACCCATTATTAAATTTATCGAATATTGATTGATCAATATATTCCCTTCATATAACAAGATACAGACAGTTTACCACTTCAATTGCCGATCAGATCTGTTCAGAACTTGATTATCCTGTAGAGCCTGCTGCAATATTTAATCAAATTGAATCAGCGGCTCTTTTCGTCTGGATACTTAGTGAAAACATGGTTTCTTTAGGAAAAGATCTAGTTAATAAATGAACTTCGTCTGCTGTCTCAATGGCCAATTTCCATACTTACGGTTTTCAAATTTGAAAGGCATCGCGTTGTATGATTAATTATCATCTAACGATAAGGCTCATTCAGTCGCCGGTGAGCTGTCGTCAGTTGCCTGTTTATTTTTTCATCAACGCCTCAATCTCTTCCACAGTTATGGGAATATTTTTCATGAGGTCTTTGTTACCATTCTTTGTTATCCAGAAATTATTTTCGATGCGTACGCCCATTTGTTCTTCTTCTATATAAATGCCGGGCTCAATGGTAAATACCATACCTGCTTTGACAGGCGCTGTTCTTGTACCCAGATCGTGCACATCAATACCAAGGTGGTGAGAGATCCCATGATAAAGATATTTCCTGTAAGCCCTGTTTTCCGGATCTTCATTCTTAATATCTGATTTACGCAATAGTCCGATCTTTTGGAAAACAACCGATGCTTCATCACCTACTTTTTCGGTGTAATCAACAATGCTGATGCCTGGCTTTAAGATACTGGCAGCATAATGATGCAGGTGAAGGCAGGCATTGTAAACTGTTTTTTGCCTGCGGCCGAATTTGCCACTAACCGGTACCGTACGGGTAAGGTCTGCATTGTAATAACCATACTCAGCACCAAAATCCATTAATATCAATTCACCGGCTTTGCATTCCTGGTTGTTCTCTACGTAATGCAGGGTCCTTGCCCTGTCGCCACTTGCAATGATGGAACCATAACCCGGCCCGGTTGCACGCTGCGATAAAAATGAATGAAATATCTCTGCTTCAATCTGATATTCCATTACGCCGGGTTTAATAAAACCAAGTAACCTTCTGAAAGTGCTGTCAGTGATATCAATAGCTTTTTGTATTACTTCCACCTCTTCTGCTGTTTTTACAGCCCTTAATTCTTTCAGTATTTTAGCACTGCGTTTGAAATTATGCAATGGATAACGCTGCTTCATCGTTTCTGCATAACGATAATCTCTCACGGGAACGTAATTTGCTTTGCGGTCATTTTCATTGCTGTTCAGGTAAATTGAATCTGAAAGATGCACCCATGGCTGTAACATAGCATCAAGCGAATCAAGCCAAACGATCGTTTGTATACCTGAAATTCCCTTTGCTTCATTTACACGCAGGCGGTGCCCATCCCATTTTTCCTTCAATGCATTCGGTCTTACAACCACCAGCACTTCCCGGTATTTTGGATCCGGGTTATCAGGAAACAACAGCAGCATCGTTTCTTCCTGCTCTATACCTGTTAACCAAAACAGATCTGAGTTCTGTTTAAATTTATGAAGTGCATCACCATTGGTGGGCAGTTCGTCGTTGCTGTTAAAAATGGCAATTGAATGCTTATCCATTTTAGCGGCGAACCGCTTACGGTTCTGGATAAATATTTCAGGATTTAAGGGAAGATATTTCATATAAACTGGTTGAACTGTTATTAGAAATCAATCATAAAAAAATTGAATTGCAATATACGTTTTAATAATTCTTCTGATAAGCCTGTTGGAACATTAAAATCCAATAAAAATAAACCTCATTCAATATTCACTTGAAATAGCATGTTATCTTTCAATAAAAACAATGGGTTTTAATAAAATGAACAATAAAAGCAACAAAACATAGAAAAATCTTTGTTATCAGAGGTACTTTCGCATTTTTTTTATTTTTTTGAAATATTACCTTTGCGGCTGAACAAAACGCTTGCTATGTCAGTTAACATTATGCTGGAAGCACCAACCGGTGCTTTGGCAGAATTGGGCCTACAAACAAATGAGCCCATACACTACCAATTAAGCCCTTCAGAATTAAGTGAACAAACTGTAAAACGCAATGAAGGTGTATTAAACGACACCGGTGCATTGGTTATAAACACAGGCACATTCACAGGCAGGAGCCCCAAAGACAAGTTTACCGTAAAAGATGAATTAACAGCCGACACAGTTCATTGGAATAACTTTAATATTCCAATGGAAGAACGACTTTTTTTCCAGTTAAAGGAAAAAATGATCAGCTATCTTTCAGGTAAAGAAATTTGGGTACGTGATTGCTTTGCATGTGCCGATGAAAATTACAGGCTAAGTCTCCGGGTAATCAATGAGAATCCCTGGAGTAATCTATTCTGTTATAATATGTTTATCCGCCCAACAGAAAAAGAACTCGACAATTTTGTTGCACAATGGCATATTATCCAGGCTCCGGGTTTCAAAGCAGATCCTTCAGTGGATGGAACTGCGTCTGAGAACTTTGCTGTATTGAGTTTTAAACATAAAACAATTTTGATCGGAGGAACGGGTTATACAGGTGAAATGAAAAAAGGAATTTTCACTATGTTGAATTTCGTTCTCCCTCAACGGGCCAATGTTCTAAGTATGCACTGCAGTGCCAATATGGGCAAGGATGCTGATACTGCCATATTCTTCGGGTTAAGCGGCACGGGTAAAACAACGCTGAGTGCAGATCCCAACAGGATGCTGATCGGTGATGATGAACATGGCTGGAACGATCAAAACGTATTTAATTTCGAGGGTGGTTGTTATGCCAAAACAATTGATCTGAGTGAAGAAAAAGAACCAGAGATCTTTCATGCCATCAGGCCGGGTGCTTTGGTTGAAAATGTTACATTCTTTCCAGGTACCAATAAAATAGATTTCAGCAGTAAGGCCATTACAGAAAATACAAGGGTTAGTTATCCATTGTCGTTTATCAGCAATGCATTGGAACCTTCTATTGGTAAAACTCCGAAAAATATATTCTTTCTTACAGCAGATGCCTATGGCATTTTACCTCCTGTAAGTAAATTAACGGCAGGTCAGGCAATGTACCAGTTCATCAGCGGATATACTGCAAAAGTTGCAGGAACGGAAGCAGGTATTAAAGAACCACAAAGTACCTTTAGCGCATGTTTCGGTGCACCATTCTTACCATTGCACCCGGGTAAGTACGCCGAAATGCTTGGTAATAAAATGAAAGAGCATAAGGTGAATGTATGGATGATCAATACAGGCTGGAGTGGAGGCCCTTACGGTGTCGGACAACGTATGAAACTGGCTTATACCAGGGCCATGATTACTGCTGCTTTGGAAGGTAAATTAGACAATGTTCTGTTTGAAGCGCATCCTGTATTTGGAATGATGATGCCAACAGAATGCCCTGGCGTACCGGCAGAAGTGTTGAACCCACGCAATACATGGTCTGATAAAAACCAGTATGATGCAAAGGCAAAACAACTCGGAGCAGAATTCCTTAAGAATTTTGAGAAGTATGCTTCCGGTGTCAATGAAGAGATATTGGCAGCAGCACCTAAAATTTAATACCAAAACTATCTACATAAGAAAGCCCTGGAATTTTCCGGGGCTTTTGTTTATGATTATGGTCAGATAGCTCATCGGTTAATTTCGGTTTGACCGTTATCAACGATATAAACTTTATCATCCGATCAATGAACGCTGTTCTTTTAAAAAACCATCTCCGGCACTTCCCCTTCGACAATCAACTTGCCCGCTGTTTTTGATACGATCTCTTCCACCGTAACACCTGGTGCCCTTTCCAACAACTTAAATCCGTCAGCGGTGATCTCTATAACGGCAAGATCGCTTACAATTTTTTTTACGCATTTTACACCTGTCAGCGGAAGAGAACAGGATGGCAACAATTTACTTTCGCCTTTGGGATTGGTATGCATCATGGCAACGATGATATTTTTAGCGCTGGCTACAAGGTCCATGGCACCACCCATGCCCTTAACCATTTTTCCGGGAATTTTCCAGTTGGCAATATCACCTTCTTCGCTTACTTCCATGGCACCCAACACGGTAAGGTTAACTTTACCTGAACGTATCATACCAAAGCTCATGGCACTATCGAAAAAAGAAGAACCCGGCAGTGTTGTAATGGTTTGCTTACCCGCATTAATAAGATCTGCATCTTCTTTTCCTTCTTCCGGGAAAGGGCCCATACCCAATAAACCGTTCTCACTTTGCAATACTACATTGATTCCCGCAGGTATATAATTTGCTACCAACGTAGGGATACCAATGCCAAGGTTTACATAGAAACCATCTTTTAATTCCTTTGCAATGCGTTGTGCTATCTGATATTTGTCTAAAGCCATCATTTATTTTTTTAAAGCTGTTAGCTGTTAGCCTTCCTTACTGTTCTTTGCTCAATCCTTTTCTCATAATCCTTTCCCTGGAATATCCTATGCACAAAAATACCGGGTGTATGTATATTGTTTGGATCAAGTGTGCCTGCAGGAACAAGTTCTTCTACTTCAGCAATGGTTATCTTTCCTGCCATCGCCATCAGTGGATTAAAATTCCTGGCTGTTTCTTTAAAGATAAGATTACCCTGGTCGTCGCCTTTCCATGCTTTCACAATAGCAAACTTTGCATCGAAAGCATACTCCAGCAGGTATTCCTTTCCGCTAAAATTTCTAACTTCTTTACCTGCTGCCACTTCGGTACCTACGCCGGCAGGTGTAAAAACAGCAGGCATACCATAACCGGCAGCCATACAACGTGTAGCCAGCGTACCTTGCGGAATAAGTTCAACCTCCAGTTCACCGCTCAGTAACTGCCGTTCAAATTCAGCATTTTCGCCTACATAAGAGGATATCATTTTTTTTACCTGCTTTTGCTTCAGCATCAGCCCGATACCAAAATCATCTACGCCTGCATTGTTTGAAATGCAGGTGAGCTGCTTCGTGCCTTTTTTTACAATAGCTGTGATACAATTTTCAGGTATACCGCAAAGGCCAAATCCACCCAGCATTAAAACATCCCCATCCTGTATATCTGAAACCGCGGCGGCTGCATCTTTATAAACTTTATTCATACAATTATATTAGTGTATTCTTATTCTAACTTACGGTCTGAATTACCAGCGGGCTTTTTTTCAATTCGCTTTCTTGCAATTAAAGTATCTATCATCTTTGTCATCAATTCCTTGTGATTTGAATAATAGGTATAGCTTTTATAAAATGATGCTTTGCTAATATTATGTTGCTTAAAAATACTTTGCTGCATTTTAAGATTCTCAACGGTAAGGTTCTCAAGCGTAAGGTTCCGCGTGCTGTCGCGCTGCAGATGATCGTTGACATACACATCGGCCCTTACAAAATCCCAAAAAACTTCCTGCATTTTTTGTGGCGGAATGATTCCTTCAGGAACATCATTCTTTGCTTTACAGGAAAAGATAAATATCAATAGAACAATTATTGTAAAATACCTCATTTCAATTCGTCTTTATACCTTAAAGCATTGGTAAGATCCAACTGTGGCAGTATTTCCAGGGCCCTTGCTTTATCGGGTGGCGTAGCTTTTGAAAATATTTTTATCAACTCAGTTGCCTTTCCCTGAAAAAAGAACTGGTTGATCATTGTATTTGGATTATCTGTATTAAAATTATTCAGCAGGTTTAACACATTCAGTAATTCCGTACGGGCTGCCTTGTCATCTTCATATAGTTTATCCATAACAAGCCTGTAATAATTATAGTATACATCGTGGATCAGACTATAGCGGCTATTAGACATGTTTTCTACCAACCAGTAGCGGTTACGCCTGCTATCAAATGCTTTCCAGCCCGAAATATTTCTGCCATCGGGTGCATTGTTAATGATATTCTGCGCTTTCTGAAAAAACAATTCACCGCCCTTTGGTGAAAACGAATCTGAATCAAAGCCAAGGATCATGTTGGCATAATAAGCAAATACTGCCGTGAGGTTTGAAACCAACGGATCTGTTCCTGTAACCCTGTTCTCATTAAAATCAAGTTGCTGAAATTCAATATACTTGAAAGCAACATCGTCATCCTTGTAGTTGATAATGGGAGAAACATAAGAAGTGTTGAAAACAGGCCTTGCTGCCTGGATGGTAAGCGATGCCTTGTATACATTCAGTTCTGAAGTTGATTCAAGATTTAATAAAAAATTACAGTCTATTTTCTCAGCAGCAGCATAAGTTTCTGAAGACCACTTACGATTATTTAAAAAATTATTCAAAGCTGTTTGCAGCGTCGTAAATGTATTTTTGTTTACATTATTTCCAACACGGTTGCTTACTACAGTCACCCTTGCATTCAGTTCCTGTGCGTTTGCCACAGCTGTAATAAAAAACAACAACAGAAAATATTTTACTTTATGCATGCGAAATTTTTAAAATAGTATTAACGATGTCTTCAGCAATGGCTGTTTTAGATTTCGTATCAAAATAATATTCATTACCTGCCTTATCAAAAATAGTGATTTTGTTAGTGTTGTGCCCAAAGCCCGCCCCGGGATCGTTCAGTGAATTCAAAACAATCATATCGGCATTTTTGGAATGGAGTTTATTCAATGCAAATTCCTTTTCATTATATGTTTCCAGCGCAAAACCTACCAGGAACTGATTTGATCTTTTTTGCGCCCCGAGGCTTTTCAGAATATCAGTTGTTTTCTTTAATTCCAGGCTGAGGGTATCACTGGTCTTTTTTATTTTTTCTGATGCAGGGCTTACGATCGTATAATCTGCTACCGCAGCACTCATAACTGCAATATCTACCTGTGGGAAGATAGCCATACAGGCTTCATACATTTCCGCAGCAGATACAACTCTTTTTGTAGTAAACCGTTCGTCGATAGATTCCGTAACAGGCCCTGTAACCAGCATCACTTCTGCGCCACGCTTCTTAAATTCAGCAGCAATGGCTATTCCCATCTTACCGGAAGAATGGTTGCCTATAAACCTTACCGGATCTAAGGCTTCGTAAGTGGGACCAGCAGTTACCATTACCTTCTTACCCTTCAGCTGCTGACTTTTCAAAAAAAAACCTTCCAGCCATTGCACAATTGTTTCGGGCTCGGCCATCCTTCCAGGTCCGGTGAGCCCACTGGCCAGTTCGCCATCTTCAACAGGTATCAAATGATTACCGAATGCCAGTATTCGCTGGATATTCAGTGTTGATGAAGGATGCTTCCACATATCCTCATCCATTGCGGGTGCTACTACTACCGGGCAGGTAGCTGACAAATAAACCGCCATTAAAAGATTATCGCAGAGGCCATTGCCCATTTTTGCCAAAGTATTACAACTCAAGGGGGCTATTAACATCACATCGGCCCATCGCCCGAGCATTACATGGTTTGCCCAGGTACTGTTATCGGAAAGTGCTGAAAGCACATCATTTTTAGAAAGTGTAGACAGGGTGAGCGGTGAAATAAAATTACAGGCTGCGGGTGTCATGATCACTTTTACATCGGCTCCTGCTTTTATCAATAATCTTACCAGCACAGCAGACTTATAAGCCGCAATACTGCCAGTGATACCCAATAATATTTTTTTATCCTTTAACATAAAAAAGTCTCGCCTTAAGGCGAGACTAAAATTAAAGCTTCTATTCTAAATGAAGATGTAAAATCTAAATTGATTCCAATTAACTAAAAAGATCCTCGTCGTTCCTCCGGAAATAAACCTTGTCTTCGAGAAACTCTGCGGTAGCAAGCAACGCCGGATTCGGCATACGCTCGTAAGCACGTGATATTTCTATCTGCTCTTTATTTTCATGGATCTCTTCGAGGCTATCGGTATGACTGGCAAACTCTTCCAGTTTATTGTGCAATTCTTCTTTGATAGTAATATTTATCTGGTTAGCCCTCTTTGCAATAATAGCAATAGACTCATACACGTTGCCTGTTTTTTCTTTCAGGTCAGACAACTTCTTTGGTTCTACAACACTATTGGTACTAGCGCTTAGCTGACGACGTAGTTTGCTCATTTTGTATTTCTTTAATATGGTTTTGACTTAAATTACTATAGCTCTCCGCTTCCTTTAATAAGGAACTTTCGGGATACCTGTCTGCGAAATCCTGGTATTCAGTTACCACTTTTTCATAACGCTCTGTCTGCTTTTCAACAATACTCAATTTAGCAAAGCGATAATATGACTTTACAATCATTAACTTATAATCCTCGCCCTTTGTAGACTCAGGATAATTATTAAGCAACGTTGTATATGCAATGGCAGCAGCCCTGTACTGACCTAAATTATAATACAGTTTTGCGCCTCTATATTCTTTCACTTCCAGTTTAGCTCTAGATTGATCGATAACCTCGGTGGCATCTTTGATTCTCGGCGAACCAGGATGGGTATTGATAAAGGTCTGCATCATTCCCATTGCCTTTACCGTATTAACCTGTTCAAGGTCGATCTTTGGCGATTGCTTATAAAAGCAATAAGCCCTCATATAATCTACTTCCTCAGCTTTACTGCTGCTGGGGAAAACTTCAAGGTAACCTTTAAAGAGGTTCTCTGCGTCCCTGTACTGCTCAAGGTGATAAAAGCAATAAGCGTATTTATAATAAAGATCTTCAAACTTCTGCGTTCCCTTGAAAACCGGAAAAAGCTCTTCATACAATGTACTGGCAGAACGGAATTTTTTCTTGGCATAGAACTCGTCGGCCTTGCTTAGCTTATATTCATAGTCCTTGCTTTTCTGAATTTTACCCAATGAATTACAGGCAGTAAAACCAAGCATGACAAAAAGGACCGGAATAATAATTTTTAGTGATCGCATAAAGAAGTGCAAAATTAATAGATTTTTTCCAAAAATGCCGGTAAATAGATAAATCACCAAAAAAGACTTGTTAAGTATTATATAAAGGCTACAAAATCACCCGTTTTGCGGGGTCTCTATATTAAAAAAGAAAGCTACGAATGCATGAATTACGCATAGCTATCAGAAATGCAGATTTTACTCAAAAATCGCCCTTTTCTGCGGTGTACCTAAATTAGAATTTCAGGAGAACGACATTGTATTAAATATAATTTGTATTATTCCTGCATTCATCGCAATCACAAAAAAGCCCTCCCAAAAATTGGGAGGGCTTCATCATTGAGCAAAAAGTGGAATTAAAACTTATTTTAGTTTGACTTAATGTCAACTGTATTTTTATCTCCGCCGCCAACTTCGCAGTTAGTAGTAATCCTGTCTGCGCTGATACCTTCTTTTTCAACCAGGTACATCTTAACAGCATCAACTCTCTTCTGGCAAACTGCCTGGGAAGCCTTCGAAGCTTCAGGATAGCCATTGATAGTGATGTTACAGTTAGGATTTGCTTTCATTTTAGCAGCTACTGTTGCACACATTGCTTTTGCATCATTAGACAGCCCTGTTCCATTTCCTTTGAAAGAAAGGCTTGGGTAGTCTGTTGGGCATGGATTAGCAGGAGGTGCTACGGCTACATTTTTGCAGCACTCAGGATCAGGGCATTTACCAACACCATCAGCATCAACAGGCTGGCACTCCGTTGGAGTGATCAATTGCTTGTCTTTGCAATCAGGAACACCATCACCATCTGTATCTTTGGTTACACCATGCGTATCAACAGGGCAACCTGCTGGTGTATTTGGTTCACGATCCAATGCATCCAGCACACCGTCGCCATCAGCATCATCATAAGTTGGTTTAGGTAGCTTCATGTGCTTTGGATTGTTCAATTCACCATAAGCATAATCCAATGGATTAAGCCACCAAAGTGGTTCAACAGATTTAGCACCCAGATTGAAATTAAGCCCGATAGAAAGATAATTGTATGAATCAAAATCACGGGTATGACTCGCATCACCACGAGCTTGCTCCTGCCATTGCTGGCCATCTAATAAATCGTCTTTTATGAAAGTATGACGGTCTTCAATTGCCAGGTTAATTCTTTTTCCGAGTTTAAATGCAATACCAGCCAATATAGTTCCGGAAGGACGAAGGGTGTTTTTACCCAATTTAGGACGTCTTTCGCCATTATTTTCAGCAGGTGTTTCGTAAGACTTATCCATTACATCTTTCAATGCTTTTCTTACATCTTTACGGCTTTTGTAAACAGTACCGTACTTAGCGTAGATATTTGCAAAATCAGCTGCGTAAGTAGTTCCATCGTCTTTTAATGCATTTACCATTGTATTGTAGATCGTAGCACCGATACCACCACCACCATAGATAACAAAACCTGTTTTGTTTTTATGAAAACGGATGTTGTTCAAAGTAATAATACCCTGGAGGCTCAGATCCTGTACATGTGCTTTGTAGTTATAATAAACAATATCTCCTTTGTTTCCCGGAGCACTTCCCGGTACACCGTTTAGGAAAAGGTTTGTACCATTATCCTGGCGAACAGGTGCGTAATACCCTTTCCATGCCGGATTCTTACCAAAGTTTTCTGATGCAAGCCAGCTAAGGCCTTTACCTGTTCCATTGATGTATTCCATTCTCAAAGAGAATAAGTAACCAAATGCTTTCCTTACGTGAACACCAAAACCAATGGTAGGAAATTTAACGGGAACATCACCACTGATCATCAAAGTTCCGACGGATGCACCGATCTCCCACATGTTGCGTGGTTTCGCAGGGAAATTGTATGAGTTATTCCAAAATTCATTTTGCTGAGGCATTTTTTTTGCGGATATAACTGATGAATCGTACACATCATACCCACTGCCCGACTTACCCGACTGTGCATACAAACCCGTTAACAGGAATGTAAATAGGCCGAATAATAATAGTTTTAACTTTTTGCTTGCCATAACTTAATGATTGATAGATTTCTAAATATACGAGTTGATTAGTTGCAAATTTATCGAATGAGAATGAAAAACCAAATTTTTTTAGCATTTATTTATATAATATGATTTTGGTGACACAGCCGGTTTTCGTATGTTCTGCAGCGCTATGCAGCTTAATCAGCACCCGTTTTCTGATGCAGATCCACACAGCTTTTTGAAGGAATACGGGTATGTAGTTCTTACTTCAAAAATAAAATACTTTGATAAGGGTTCCTACTGCATTAAATTGCCTTTTTTTAAAAATGGATTTTGTAAAGAATATAATCGGTAAGGAACTGGATACTTTTGAAAAAAAGTTTGCAGATGCTGTGCGTAGCCAGACCCCGATGCTCGACCGGATAATGAAATACATTATCAAAAGAAAAGGCAAGCAAATGAGACCTATGTTCGTTTTTCTGAGCGCAAAACTCAATGGAGAGATAAACGAAAGTACTTACCGGGCCGCTGCTTTAGTGGAATTATTACACACCGCCACACTTGTTCATGATGATGTTGTAGATGAATCCCTCGAACGGAGGGGTTTTTTTTCTATCAACGCAATCTGGAAAAATAAGATAGCTGTTTTGGTAGGAGATTACCTGCTTTCAAAAGGGTTGTTACTCTCTACTTCCAACGAAGATTTCATGCACCTGCATATACTTTCAGAGGCCGTAAAACAGATGAGTGAGGGCGAACTGCTGCAGATAGAAAAGTCGCGCAAACTGAACCTGGATGAAGCTATTTATTTTGAGATCATTCGGAATAAAACCGCCTCTCTCCTGTCTTCTGCTTGCGGAGTGGGCGCCTACAGTACCAGTAAAGATGCTGCTTCAACCGAAAAAATGAAGCTCTTCGGACAAAAAGTAGGTATCGCTTTCCAGATAAAAGATGATCTTTTTGATTATGGCAAGGAAGACGTTGGTAAACCCACCGGCAATGATATCAAGGAAAAAAAACTCACCCTTCCACTGATCTACACACTCAATAAAGTTGATAAAACTGCAAGGCGTAAAATCATTTTTATGTTAAAAAATGAAAATAAAAATAAAGAAAGTATAAACTTTATTATCAACGCCGTAATAGAAGCAGGTGGTATTCAATATGCTGAAACTAAAATGAATTCATACCGCGATGAAGCCCTTGATATTTTATATACATTTGAAGCTTCACCGGTAAGGGCTGCACTGGAAGAACTGGTCAGGTTTACCACAGACAGAAAATACTAGCCCCATTTTGGAAAAACGATGGAATATATTAGCCTTTGATTTATCAAAAGCCCAATCGCTTAAAAAATCCCTTGGCATTAGCCTTTCACTTTGTAAGATACTCGTGCAAAGAGGCATTGATACCTACGCAGCTGCCAAAAAATACTTCCGCCCGCAACTTGATCTCCTGCATGATCCCTGGCTGATGAAAGACATGCAAAAAGCCGTAGACAGGATTGACCTGGCCCTGGGTTCAAAAGAAAAAATATTGATATTCGGCGATTATGATGTGGATGGTACAACTTCGGTTGCCAGCATGTACCAGTTCATTGCCAGCATTTATGATCCGGCTGAAGTTGATTTCTACATACCCCACCGGTACCGGGAGGGATATGGCGTAAGTAAGATGGGGATCGATTTTGCAGCTGCCAATGGATTTACGCTGATCATTTGCCTCGACTGCGGTATCAAATCTGTTGAACTCATCGCCTATGCAAAAACGTTAGGAATCGATTTTATAGTTTGTGATCATCACCTCCCCGGGCTAATCCTCCCGGAAGCAGTTGCCATCCTCAATCCGAAACAGGCTGATTGCAATTATCCTTACAAAGAACTTTGCGGATGTGGTGTAGGATTTAAACTCATGTCGGCACTGGCGGATCATTTTTCATTACCTGCTGAAACGTATCATCGATACCTGGACCTTGTTGCTACTGCCATTGCAGCAGATATTGTTCCGATGACAGGAGAGAACAGGATACTCGCATATTTTGGGCTATTGCAGATCAATACAAACCCTAACCCGGGTATAAAGGCATTGATAAAACTGGGGAACATACAAAAAGCATTGAACATCACCAACGTGGTTTTTGTAATTGCCCCAAGAGTAAATGCAGCGGGCAGGATGGATGATGCCCGCAAGGCTGTACAGCTGTTTATTGAAAAAGATGAAACCAGGGCAATGGAATTTGCTGAAATGCTTCATTCGGATAATGATGAACGCAAAGAAGCCGACAGCAGTATCACGGCGGCAGCGCTGGAGTTCATAAACGCAGACCAGGAACTTATAAACAGCAAATCGTCTGTGGTATACAACGAAAACTGGCACAAAGGCGTGGTTGGCATTGTTGCATCAAGATTGATAGAACATTATTATAGGCCAACGGTAGTGCTTACACGTAGTGGTGAGCTCGTTGCCGGAAGTGCCCGTAGTGTTCCGGGATTTAATCTCTATGAAGCCATCTATGCATGCAGGGAATACCTGGTGGCCTATGGCGGACATTTTGCCGCAGCGGGGCTTTCACTGTTACCGGAAAATGTAGCCGCTTTCAGCAAAAAATTCAACAAAGTGGTTTCTGAAACAATTGATGAACGATTGCTCGTACCGGAGATAATCATTGACGCGGAAATAAGCTTTACTGATGTCAAAGAGTCATTTTACAGCATACTAGATCAGATGGAACCATTCGGACCTGAAAATATGCGCCCCGTATTCATTGCAAAAGGAGTAACAGAAACAGGCTATTCAAGAATATTAAAAGAAGTGCACGTTCGGTTTGTGGTAAAGCAGGATGGAATTACATTGAGTGGTATCGGCTTTAATATGTCGCATAAATTCTACCTGTTGAATATGCAAAAACCGCTGGACATTGTATTTACCATTGATGAAAATGAGTGGCAGGGAAATAAAACCCTTCAGTTAAAAATGATAGACATAAGGTTAAGCGGCGATTGAAGTTGCGGGTTTGAAACTTAACAAGGTTGATAAAATTAATGCTGTTGCACCCCATAAGCCTTCACCTGTGCATACCAATTTTTACCTTTAATATTTTAGATTCATTATTTTACATGTAAGAATAAAAAAATTGCCACTGATTCACTGATTGGGCTATGCAATGAATGCACGAATATAAATCAGTGAATCAGTGGCAGGGAAAAGATGCAAACTTTAAAATACATACAATACTTTTTCTACCTGGCATCCAACTGGAATATAAGTATTGCATGGCATATTATCCGCAACGAGATCATTGGTGAAAAAAAATACGGGATCTGCAGCACAGGTGCAGATGAACTGCACAACCTGGAAAAAAAAGGAATAGATATTGAGCATTCTACTATCTACATGCCGGCCAGTTATGATCTGCTGGAAATAGTTTTTGATCAGCTCAACGACAGGAATTTCAGGCATTTTATAGACATCGGCTCCGGTAAAGGAAGGGTAATGTGCGTGGCTGCAAGCTATGGACTGGTAAACATTTCCGGCATTGACCTTTCTAAAGAATTATGTGAAGCCGCCAGGGAGAACCTGGCCAGGACAAAATTAAAATTCCCCTTAATTAACTATAAGATCATAAACAACGATGCTTTTTATTTTGAAATACCTGCCGATGCAGATTGTATATTTTTATTCAACCCTTTTGATGAAGTGATCATGAGCGGCGTGGTTAAGAATATCGGTATAAGCCAAAAAAAGAACCCGCGGATTATTACAGTGGTTTATTTAAACCCATTGCACAAAGCGTTGTTTACCAAAGCCGGTTATAAAGAGATTTTTCATACAAAAAGAATGAACTACCTCGAAGCGTCGATACTTATTAAATAAAAGAAGGGTTAAGCGCTTTAAGGTTTATTGCTTTTCGTGGAGCAATAAACGCTGAAACACTTAACCCGAAACTTGCAAAGTTTAATAAATTATTTCTCCATCAACTCCACACTCCTGCTGATAAAACTGGTAAGATTATTTCCTGTTAACAATCCCTGCGACAACAAAGCCAGATCTGATAAATTCTTCACCAGCTTTTCCTGTTTCCCGGTATCGGTTTCTGAAAGTATGTTTTGAAATATAGGATGATTACCATTGATCGTAAGGTTTACTTCATCGGGCATCTGTGCATACCAGGCAGCCATCCCCCCGCCCATTGAAGCCATGTCCTTCATCCTGCGCATCTGCTCAGGCCTGGTGGCAGTTACCGGTGGTGCATCGTTGCTAAGCCCCTTCACTTCAACATTCAGGTTAAGCCCTTCATGTGGTTTGTCAAACAGTCCTTTTAATCTTTCTGAATCTTCTTTGCCCAATACACTTTCCGTTGATTCATTGTGATCGATCAGGTTATCTGCAATATCCGAATCAACCCTGGTGAAAGTAATATCACTCCATTTCATTTCCACGGTATTGATAAAAGCCGCATCTACCAGCGTTTCCATTTTTACTACCACATACCCTTTTGCCTTTGCCTGTTGTACGAACGCATCCTGTTGCACCGGGTTGGTGGTATAAAGAATTACCTGTTTGCCTTCTTTGTTTTTCTGAAGTGCCTGGGTGGCTTCCCTGTATTCATCGGATGTATAGAATTTACCATCAGTATCTTCCATCACAAAAAATTTATTGGCTTTATCCAGGAACTTATCGTCGGTCATCATACCGTACTTGACAAACAAGCCCAGGCTTTCCCATTTTTCTTCAAATGCTTTACGATCAATGTTGAATATCTCCTCCAGTTTATCTGCCACTTTTTTGGTGATATGCGCATTGATCTTTTTCACGTTCGGATCACCCTGTAAATAACTGCGGCTAACGTTCAGCGGTATATCCGGGCTGTCAATTACACCATGCAACAACATCAAAAATTCAGGAACAATATCCTTTACCTCGTCGGTAACGAAAACCTGGTTGCTGTATAATTGTATCTTGTCTTTCTGTATCTCATAACTCTGTTTGATCTTAGGGAAATAGAGGATACCTGTGAGGTTGAAAGGATAGTCTACGTTCAGGTGTATCCAGAACAAGGGCGCTTCACCAAATGGATATAACTCCTTGTAGAATTTCTGGTAATCTTCTGCTGTTAATTCAGCAGGTTTCTTTGTCCAGGCCGGGGCCGGGTTATTAATCTGTTTGTCTTCGAAATAAATAGGAACCGGCAGGAACTTACAGAATTTTTCCAACACTGTTTTCACCCTGCCTGCTTCTAAAAATTCTTTACTCTCCCCGTTCAGGTACATCACAATTGAAGTACCCCTTTCCGCTTTCTCTGTTTCTTCCAATACATATTCCGGGCTACCATCGCATTCCCATCTTACAGCCTGCGATGCTGCTGTATAGCTTTTGGTTATGATCTCTACTTTTTCACTTACCATAAAAGAACTGTAGAACCCAAGTCCGAAATGGCCAATGATATTATTCTCATTCTGTCCCTTATATTTATCCAGGAATTCTTCAGCACCGCTGAACGCTACCTGGTTGATGAATTTATCCACTTCTTCTGCAGTCATTCCAATACCCTTGTCTGCAATGGTAAGCGTTCCTTTTTCTTTGTCGATGATCACATCGATCCTCAGGTCGCCCAGCTCACCCTTTGCTTCGCCTATAGAAGAAAGCGTTTTTAATTTCTGGGTGGCGTCTACTGCATTGCTTACCAGTTCACGTATAAAAATGTCGTGTTCGCTGTATAAAAACTTCTTGATAATAGGGAAAATATTCTCCGTTTGTACCCTTATACTTCCTTTTTGCATAATTAGAACCTATTTAGTTGGATTGAACCATGTACAAATACATTACCATAAATAGATTTTAGTCATTTTGGCACTTTACCCGCCATTTACCCCAGGGTTTAACTGAATAAAATTCAGTTTATCTAAATATAATTTACTTTTGTAGTTGACTTTTAACCGATGAAACGCTGCCGGGAAGATCCAGACAGTCTGTTCATCGCCCCCACTCCCCTGTGCAAGCTGCTTGAATATAAAGAACACGGCTTTGAAAACGCTGCCGGTAAATGTAATATCCAGATGAAAAAAATAATTCAGCTTGCTTTATTCTTTTTGATCGTTCAACAAACGTTTTCACAAACAGCTGTTCCCATGGCTGCCCAACCAGGACTGGTATACACTGAAAATTTTGCAGATATTGCCAACTGGTCAAACGGTTTTACCGCGGGTAACGGTGCCAGCAGGTTTGCAGCGGTGGGGATCGTCAACAACGGCTCAATACCGGCCGCCGGAAAAACAACCGTATCAACAGCCACTTTCACGAGCGGTGTTTCCGCAGGCGTGCAGGCCGGTCCTCAAAATATCATCTTACTTAGCAATGGCACTGCAGATAACTCTTCGGCAACTGCATTTGATCTCTTACTGAATTTTTCTACTGTGCGGGCTGGTACCTTAAGTTTTGATTGGGCATCGGTCAATAACTCTACCGGCGACAGGAAAAGTTCGTTGCGGATCTATGCAAGTACCGACGGCCTGTCATTTACAGAACTTACAGGGGCTGCTGTATTGAATTTTACCAATAATATAAGTACAAATGGCACAGTAAGCAATATAAGCTTACCAGCTGTCTTTGACCTTTCACCGACGGCCGTTTTAAGATTCTACTACCATAACGGTACAGGAGGAACAGCTGGGTTCCGGCCTAAGATCAGTATTGATAATATTAGTATCACTGCACTTACCGGCCCATGCAGCAATCCGGCTGCGCAGTCCACGGCGTTGAGTTTTAGTATTATTACAGCAAATACATTGCAAGGTAATTTCAACGCAGCAATACCCGCTTCGGATCAATATCTTATCGTTTCAAGTACGAATAATAACCTTACCTCCTACCCGGTTGATGGACAAACCTATTTACCCGGCGATGGATTGGGCGATGGAGTTGTTGTTGGAAATACAAGTGCCGGTATTTTTAATGCAACGGGATTAAGTGCTTCAACGCTTTATTATTTTTTCATTTTTGCTGAAAATACAAATTGTACCGGCGGCCCTAAATACCTGACTTTAAATGCGCTTACAGCATCGGTAACAACTATCGCAGGGCTTCCTACCTGCAGTGCCCCCGCGGCACAAGCTTCTAATCTCAGTTATAGTTTTGTAGGCAGCAATTCAATCGCTTGCTCTTTTACAGCTACTGCAGCCAACGAATACCTTGTTTTAAGAAGCACCGCAGCATCGCTTAACAACCTGCCTGTTGATGGCCAGGTTTACAATCCTGCCGATGTACTGGGCAATGCTGTGGTTGTTCAACGCAACAATGCACCAACATTTAATGCAACAGGCCTGCTTCCCAATACGGCGTATTATTTTTATATATTCAGCCTCAATTCACAAAACTGCATCAATGGCCCGGCATACAATAGCATCAACCCACTGAACGGGATCCAGGTAACGTTGCCATTGACGGCCTGCGCAACCCCAGTATCGCAACCAACCTTTATGATCCTGAATGCTGCCAACAACAGCATCACGGCATCATTTACCGCTTCTCCTAACGCTGATGATTACCTGGTAATACAAAGCCTCTCGCCAACCCTGTCTGCAACACCTGTAAACAATACCGATTACAATCCGGGTAATGGTTTTGGTGGCGGCACCATTATTGCAAACAGTGCATCAACTGGCTTTATAAGCCCGGCACTCACAACCAACACTACTTATTACTTTTTTGTTTTTGCTGCAAATAAGAATTGTACCGGAGGAACAAAATATCTGTCTACCAATCCATTAAAAGCCAACAGCACTACCAGCAATACCTCGCCCAACCATACCTATTTTGGCAACTTTCATGCGCATTCCGATTATTCTGATGGCAACAAAGACAATCCGGGATTTACACCTGCTGATAATTATAATTATGCCATGCTGAGCCAATGCATGGATTACCTGGGCATTTCGGAACACAATCATTATTCTTCTGCCGGAAACCCTGGAAATCACCTGGCTACCTACCATGCCGGTATTGCACAGGCAAATAGTTTTACAAGTACACATCCAGATTTCATTGCCATGTATGGCATGGAATGGGGCATCATATCAGGCGGTGGCCACGTAGTTGTTTATGGTGATGGCATGGATAATTTATTCGGTTGGGAAACCGGCAGCGGTGCCTGGGGCAGCAGTAGTAACTACGACGTATACGTGCCGAAAAATACTTACACCGGTACTACCGGTTTATTCAAAGTCGTCAATGATAATATTGCTACGAATACATTTGCATCGCTGGCACATCCGCAATTATCAGATTATAACAACCTTGACAGCATTGCTTATGATCCTGCTGCCGATAATGCCATTACGGCAACTGCTGTAGAAAGCGGGCCGGCAGCTTCTACAAACAGCACTTATTCAAACCCCGGTTCTTCTATGAGTTACCTGTGGTATTACCAAACACTGCTGTCGAAAGGTTACCACCTTGGCCCTGTGATTGATCATGATAACCATTATACCACTTTTGGCCGGACAACTTATTCCCGGACTGCTGTAATCGCTCCGTCGCTCAGCAGGACTGAACTCATTAAAGCAATGAGAAATATGCATTTTTATGCCACGCAGGATTGCGACAGCAAGGTGGAATTTACGATCAATTCAAATATGATGGGCAGCATCGTTACCGACAGAAATGCTCCGGCTATTTCCATCAGCATTTCAGATGCAACAACTGCTACCGGTGCGGCTGTGATCAAACTTATGTTTGGTGTGCCGGGAAGCGGTTCCATGCCGGTAAAAATCGCCTCCGCTGTTGGCGGTAGTTTTAATTATATCGACAATAACCTTCCCAACCTGTCAACAGGTTATTATTATGCCGACATATCCAATGCAGGCAGCAGGATCATTACATCACCGATCTGGTACAGCCGCAACGACCTGGTTGTATTACCTGTAACACTAAGTTCGTTCACCGCAAGGAAGGCTGGTGAGATTGCACAACTTAACTGGACTACTGAACAGGAGTTGAACAGCAGCCATTTCATCATCGAGCGATCAGCCGATGGAATAAACTGGAACGCTGTCGCCAGCATAACAGCAGCGGGTAACAGCAATACACATACAGCTTACCAGGCATTTGATGACAGCCCGCTGAATGGCACTAATTATTACCGCCTGAAGCAAGTTGATAGGGATGGGGCTGTGCGTTATTCCGAAGTAAGGGATCTTTATTTCAGCATTGCATTCCGGTTAAACATTTCGCCAAACCCCGCAACGGACTTTATTAATATCTCTATTTCAGCTACAGGAACAGGTTCCTATAGCATTGAATTGATAGATGCAGGTGGTAAAAAATTATACCAGGAAAAGATCAGCGGATATTTTTCAAGGATCAACACGGCCGGTTTAAGCAAGGGTATTTATTTTGTGAAGCTGGTTGGTGAAAAAATGGTAATGGTGAAGAAACTGGTTATTCAATAAACAGGATCAGAAAAAAGCGGATAAAATGGCATGCTGATCTTACCGATTGGGGCTAATTCCCTGCCAGTCTATATTTCACAGGCTGCATTTTTCAAGCTGGTAGTATTTCAAAAAGTGATCCTTATGTATTTCAATCATTGTTATTTTTTTGCTGGAAATTTTCTTTTAATTTTTGTTATCCCTTTTTACCCTTTGGGAATACGCCGGTAAATTTCAATCCAAATCCGTTTATTAATTCCACTATATGGCTTTATTGCCCCATATAGACAGGTTTTTTATAATTTTTAAAACTATAGAAGAATTTATTTACGGGTAACTTAAGGCGCTTTTAATAATTGCCGTGATGACTGTTAAATGTTTTTGAAAACTATAGGCATATTGAAATGTTTAATATAACGGTTTCATTGAAAAAATTCACCCGCAGCATTACACTGGCCACCTGAGATAATCGTAGAAGGTTTTTTTGGTACAATTATTACATGCTATATATGCTGTCATTTTACCTTTCACAACAGGTATTCTAAACAACATAAAACAAATTCTATTTTGCCTTATTGTACTATCTGCAATTTCCTCCTGCCAAAAATAACTCCGGCAAGAAATAATTCATCCTAATCTTATTGCGAATGTAGATGGCGGCAGTAGTTCAGGTACGGTAACAGGTGCTTGCTGTTCTACCCCATCAGTAAAGAAAAATAGTTCAGTTACCACACCACAACTTTAACCGTTGCTCACATTCATCTGCAGGTAAACGTTTATTCTTAATAATCAATTCTTTTAGAAAACTACACGCTTCCTGTTTAGTGAGGCCCGAAGTATCTGCCAGCTGATCTAAAATCCATAAAGCGCCACAAACAATCACTCCTTTTTGTTTGGCCAGTTTACGTAACCTTTTATCTCCTGTTAACAGTAAGGCATTTAATTGCTGCGCATAATAAAGAGCCGACCAGTCCTGTTCGGGAAAGATGGCTGTCTTCTGTAGCAGCAATTTGAATTTCAATTAATCCCTTTTCATCAATTTCAATAATTATAAATTTGCCGGAATTAATATGTGGTTGTATCAAAGCTGCCTGGTAGTCATGTAATTCATCGAAAATAATATCGATGGTTACAAACTGGTATTCCAATGAAAAGCAATAATCAAACAAACCCGTATTAACCAAGGTCTATTAAAATATTAGCATCCTGTATTGCAATTAGCTGTTTCATTGGGTATCCTATCTGTTATCAGTTTAAAGCGTCTAATTGTTCTTTAAATGTTGCCAGTTTTACGCCTGCAAGGTTAGCAGCTTTACTCATACTCACTATATCTTCAGCAGCCAGGCGAAATACCAAATGTTCAAAGCGGTAACTTTTTTCCTTGCCTGCATATTCACCCAATCCAATTTCTTTTTTATTACCGGCAATAGATCTCCAGAATTTATCAAACCCGCTCTTTGAAATAATGCCCTTAAGATAAATCCGCATCATGATGGCTTGTACAGATACACCAAATTGTTCTTTAATGCTTACCAGTTCTCCTTGAGCAATGTTATTACGGCTTTTACCAATCAATTTTTCCAAACTATCATCCGGTAATAATAAGGCACCGGCAAAAGCATGACAAATTCTTTCCTTATCCGCATCCTCTGCAATATTTAAAACCAAATGGGCCAGTTCATGCAAAGCAGTAAACCGTTTTCTTTCTACCGGATAGTTTTTATTAATTACAGCCACGGGTATATCACCCACAAAACAACTTAACCCGTCAAACTCCTCAGGTGCATCTATTTCAATCACCCGTATGCCGTTATCTTCCAGCATTTCAATTACATTGGTTATTGGGTCGTAACCAAGGTTCCAGCTATCAATTAATTTCAAAGCAGCCGCTTCCACATCTTCAACGGCTTCAATATTTATTTTTTTTATAGGGTTGCTGAATTTGGTTTTAATATGCAGCAATTGCTCAACTTCAAGATAGCGCTCCAAAAAATCTCTTACCTTTTCTTTAATGCTTTCTTCCTCCTTTGCAGTCAGTTTTGCTTTTTTCCTGAATTCCACCGGCCCCAGTTCAATTTTAGTTTCTTTTAAAAAATAATCCGGTTTTACACCCAGCACTTTGCCAAGCGCTATCAACACTTCTCCTGTTGGCTTCATCAGGTTTTGCTCATATTTATTCAACGCCTGTTTGCTTATGGATATGGTAATATTGTCGGCTAGTTCCTGTAGCGACCAGCCCTTCATTTTACGGGCACTTTTTAAACGTTCGGCAAATACGTTCATTTTAGTTAGAGTTTAGTTGGTTGACAAATTTACAAGTATTTTTCATGTTGTCAACCAACAGTATTAAATTTGTGACAGTTATTTTACAAATGGTAAGGAAACAAAAAACCGAAGCACTGGAACAGGCCTCGGCAGTTGAAGAAATACTTTGTGGGAAAGGGCTCCTTTGATTGAGCAAATGTAGCCATCAGGCTGTATATATGCAAATACTGTTCCTTGGGCCAAATGGGCACATGCCGCAGTATAAAATTATCTGCCTGTGCTAAATTGTAAACACAATGGCAAAGAATGGTAAAGTTGGAGATGGCCACCGCAATGGGGCTGTTGACAACAGAACCCAGGTTTTGAATCCTAAAACAGAATTGTATGTAAAAAGAAATACAGACAATGGCCAGTTTATGGATGTAAAAACTACTGGTGGAAAATTCAAAGAGGTAACTACCGAAAAGAAATAAGTTACCAAATACCTTAGCCATCCGGGTATAAAGTGGATGGCATTTTTTTCCCTAAAACTATTACACATGAATACGATAAACAGATATTCAAATAATAACAAAGCAACTGTTTGTGCAGGTAAAACCTGTGTAACAATATATGGCGAAGCAGCAAGAACCATCCAGCAAATTGCATTGCTTGTTGCTATTGTGGTAGCAGTTACTACCATTGCCAAAGCTTTGCGTTAAGCTGATAATAAAATAATAAAAAGTCTCCGTAATGTGGAGACTTTTTATTTAAAATGCTTTATTTCATGCTGGTAAATTCTCAAATACCGCATGGTGCTTTCTCAACAACAACTCTTCAATATCTCTGGGAAAATCTTTTATTTCTCTAGCGTAAATAACCCACCAGTGAGAAAAATACCTGGTTGGTTAAAATAATCGAAACCCTCGTTGGCATAGCAGTTTTTAATTTGAACTATTCAACGCACTTATAATTTCTTTGCCAAAAACCTGTGTATTTTTCGGGTTTGTTCCTTTTGAATGAAATCTGTCTATGGATAAATGGTATTCATCGTTAATTCTTCTTAAAAAAGGTAATACTTCTATCTCTAGTACATTGTCATTATCATCAAAAAGCCTAATCATTTTATTCTCATACCGCCTTAAAACATACAAATTTTCATCAATTTTCACCTGCGCTTGCTCGACTTCATCAGACCCATTAAAATTAAAATTTCTTTCGCCAGAAGATGAATTTGAAAACTCGGTGACGATATAATCTATAAACGATTTTAAAATAAATTCAGTGCTGGGATTGATGGGTCGGCTTTCGGCATGTTGTTCTAACACTAATAAGTTTCTTAAAGCAGACTCAATAGTGTTTTCGCTTTTTTCCGCCACTGTTTCTTAGAGCCAGCAGCGTAAACATCCCGCATACGTTGAAAAATAAAAACATATAAACACGCTGCCTATGTTAGTGCTCCTGAAATATTTCAAGCCGAAAACCACCAGCTGAGTGCCATTGCCTGGTCTCCGACCAATGGCGCTAACTTTTTAATTTGCTGCGGAAACCTGCATCTTCCTGCATCTTCCTGCATCTTCCTGCATCTTCCTGCATTTTCCTGCATTTTCCTGCATTTTCCTGCATTTTCCTGCATTTTCCTGCATTTTCCTGCATTTTCCTGCACCGGAAGTTCTCCAAAGGCGCATATTTGTTCCCGGAAATGTTGATGTAAAAAATCCACTATAAAAATAAAATATCATGGGTTTTGGCATAAAAAAAGACGATGTGACAATATTTATGGTAGTTAAAAAATGTCACAAAAATGTGACAGGAAAAAAAACAGAAAAAAATTGTCACAGTGCCGGTAGGCTGAAAAAACAGGTAAAACAAACGAGCTGAAATTAAGTCATCGTTAAGCTGCTATTGATCCAACAGCCTCACAACTTGAGTTACGGGGCTCTCCCGTTTCTGTTATTGTTCCGCAGTTTCAATCATCCTGCGTTTTGCATAGCTATTTTCATGCTGCCCATTACAACTCACTCTCATCTTCCAGTTCCCTCGTCTTTTGGAGAGGAGTTGGGGTCTGGTTTGCCGATGCAGGTTCTTAAAGACACGATAAGTATTCAGAATTTAGCATAAAAAAAAATCCTTGAACCTGTTAGCTGCGTAGCGGTATCCTGTTTGTAGAATTAATGGTAAATACGTAATTTAATTCCGTGGGAGTTTCCAGTAATTCGGGAGACTCCCACGGAATCAAATACAGTACGTTTATTAATTTGCTATAGTCAGGATGCTATGCCGTGGCAAGCGCATTTTATATGGTTACCCGGATTAAAATTCCTCCCAACACTTATGGTGAAGACACTAACCTGTCGGAGTGTTAGCATACAGTTACGTGAAGGCACGCACCTCCGCCGGCATAAAAAAAGAGGCCCGTTTCCAGGCCTCTCTATCAAATTAAAAGTATTTTCTTATTGAACCATAAACAACTTATTCATCTTAAATCCAAGATTGTAAACCTGCAAGGTATATAAACCCCTGCCAATATTACCTGGCAACTTAAAGTTATCATCAATGAAACTTAACTGCAGGATCACTTCCCTTTGGTAAACCTGCTGGCCAATACTGTTGAAGATCTTAACCTGGTAATGGCCCGGTTTCACATTGGCCAATGAGTAATGAACATTTCCGCCACGCAGTACCGGTGAAGCATAAATGATCAATCCCGATGGTATTGAATCTGTGGTAAATGTTTCCTGTGCACCATAAGACACACCGGCGTTGTTGATGGCATAAGCCCTGTAATAATATTTGGTGCCCTGTACAAGGCCATTCAGTGTAAGGGAATAGTCGGTACCCGGCAGGTCGAACTTGCGCACTTTTGTTCCGAAGCCTGCTGTAAATCCGTCGATACCGCTGTATACGAAACCAAAATCAGCAGGTGAAGTACAACCATAGTTTGTTATAGAGCCATTCAGGATAACGCTGTTTGGCGTTAGCAATTCTGCTGCTCCTGTTGTAACGGTTGGCGCAATATCTGCACCACTACCGCTAACGGCTACAGTAATAGGGTTGGCACCGCCACCTGTTACTGGTATATTGCCATTGTAGTTCTGTATAGCTGTAGGATAGAACTGAACAAAGATAACCTGTGAATATGCACCCATTGGATGGGTTAAACTTAAAGAAGGGGTAAACGGACCGGCTGCAGTTGTAGCAAAGCCATAACCCGCAAACGGGCCTACATTGATGTTCGCTGCATTAACACCCGTGCTGCTCACTGTAAATGAACCAGGTGTTGGCAATGTATTGATACAAACAGCACCGAAAGCAGTAAGTGCTGTTGCTGTTAAAACCGGTGTCGCTGTAGTGAATGTTTGTTGTGCTCCATAACTTGTACCGCCTGCATTCGTTGCATAAGCATGGTAATAATAAACCGTAGCAGGAACCAAACCTGAAAGGCCTGATGTAAAAGCACCGGCAGCAAGATTGGTTGAAGGAACCGCAGTACCCGTACCATTGGCAAAACCACTGGTAGTACTGTATTCAACGCCATAAGCAGAAACGGCTGTACAGCCATTGTCGGTGATCGATCCTGCAAGTGTAGCCGTGCCTGTTGTAATGGCACTGGCTGCTCCCGTTGTTACTGCTGGTGGATTGTTGGCACCGGAACCGGAAGCTGCAACGCTTACCGTTGGGGCACCAGCACCCGCCACATCAATATTGCCATTGTATGATTGTATGGCAACGGGTGAAAAGTTCACAAATACATCCTGAGAAAAAGTGCCTCCCGGCTGCGTTAATGTTAATGAAGCAGTATATGTTCCGGCAGCTGTAGTTGAGAAACTGAATCCTGCAAGCGGGCCAACAGTGATGTCAGCAGTTGTCAGGTTAGCTCCACTGATGGTAAAGCTGGATGGCCCTGCAGTGGAGTTCACACAAACATTTCCAAAAGCAGTAAGCGTTGTTACCGACAATACCGGTGTAGGTGGTGTAATACCTGTACCGCTAACTGCTACCGTTACGGCAACAGCAGCTCCACCGCCTGCATTGCTTATGTTACCGGTCTTCAAACCTGCCGATTGCGGCGAGAACCTTACCCATACCGGCGTTGCAGCCAGGGTTGCCGATGCATAAGCGATCGTTGTGGTAGCACCCCAGGTACTGTTATCGTTTGAAACCTGGAAATCTGAAGAAGGGGCTGTTACAGTTATAACACCGGGTGCGCCTGTAAGGTTAGCACCTGAAAGATCATAAGACTGGGATATTGATGTTGATCCAACGAACACGTTACCGAAATCGGCAATCGTTCCTGTTGCCGTTAAAGAAGCCGGAATAACTCCGCAGGCAGCTATTGGTGAAGCAGCATTGTGCGGCACAGGCGCTGTAACAACCGTAAAATCGGCATTGTTATTATCAGTATCAGTACAACCGTTGTTGTTTCGCAACGAACCCTGTGTGCTTGTTAAAGAAGTACCGCCGTTTACAGCGGCTCCGCCTTCGGCATTGTTAGCTGTACCATAAGCAACAAGGTCTACAATAGCAGCAGCAGGTAAAGTACATGCTGTAGCTGTGGCCCCGCAACCAAGCGCTGCCGCCTGGTTTGAAAGCACTACTTTACCGTTAGACGCACTCATGGTAACGCCTGTTGTTATAAAATCAGGGGTTACGGGTAATGCCAAACCACCGGAACCAGCTGCACCGCACTGGATGAGTAAATAAGAACCGGCAGGCATAGATGTTCCTGCAGGGAATGCAAAAACATTGGTTGCAACCGAACCAAAATTACCGGTTGCAGAACCATATTGCACTGAAAACCCCGTTAAAGACTGGGTTATGCCACTTACATTGTGTAATTCAATGTAATCGAAAATATAAGTTCCTGTAGCGCCACCTCCGCCGCCATTAACCTGGCTGATTACAACCGTGGTTGACTGCGAAAAAGAAAACAGGGAGCAGAGTACAAATAGAAGTGTAAATATTTTTTTCATGATCGTAATTTATAGTGATAACCTAAGCCGAAAATATCAACAAAGAATAAGAGCCATACCAGTAAAAAGATATGGCTCTTATTGTTAAATGAACAGCGTCAATTAATTCTTTTTAATAGTGATATTGTCTATTTCGAAATTTGTTGTTCTTGCAGGTGCAGTTCCACCTGTATACTTAAAAGCAATGTACACGGTCTGTCCTGCATAAGCAGTCAGGTCAATAGCACCCGTGCTGGTCAAAGAACTGAATGTATTGGAATTGTTGGTAGCAGTATTACCTGGTATCTGGCCGTTGTTTGTTAATTGCGTCCAGGTAGCAGTTGATGGCGTATTGCTTCCGTTGTAATCTGTAGATATGAATGCATGAAGGGAAGTTGGCCCAACCGCAAACTGGTAAGCTGTTGAAAATGCAAACTTAGGTGTAGAGCCTGCAGGCAATGAAATGGCTGGTGTGATCAGCCATGCAGTATCTAATGCTACGCCGGATCCGAACGCTGTAACTTTTACTGCTTTTCCTGAAGTTCCGAAAACTGTGTATTTATATGTTGCAGATGAATTGGGTGCAATATTCTTCCAGCCTGCGAATGCAAATTCCTGGTTGTTGTCTGCTGTATTCAATGAACTGAAAGATTCTTCAAAAAGGAAGCAACGGTCGCCGGTGAACATTACATCTTCAGCGCTACGCAATAGCAATTGCTTGGTAGTTCCGAAGGTTGTGTACACAGCAATGATGCTGCCATTTCCATTTGCAACTTTCCTTCCGGCAAAATTTGCGTAAGCACTTGTACGGATGGTGATGGTTTGACCATTGCAATTCCTGATATCACGGTTAACAGTACTCTTATATACAGATGTATCAGAGTAAGTAACAGTAGTATCGGCAAATTCATATCCATCTAACTGTATCAAAGAACCAAGATATTTATCCTGCATATTTGTTCCCAATTGGTTTTGAGTAACTACGATCGGGGTAACAGGGTTGTTGATAGAACCACCAATAATATATTTACTGATCAGGTTTCCCGGAATTCCCTGTACAGAAGGTAACCCTGCAACGTTGGCTTTTATACCAAGTTCCATCGTACCATTGTAATCGCTGATGCAAAGGTCTTTGCAATTGATAAAGATCCTGCGTCCAACGGGGTAGGTGCCATACAAGCTGTTTGCCTCCAATAATATCTGCAATCCACCGGTTGAATCCTGTATATACAATTGCTTATAAAGGTTGCCGCTTTTGTCATCAGCAACTACAACACCACTAATGGTGAGGTCGGATGTGATGATATCATAAGCGCCTGCTGTAGCATGAAGTGCTTTTAAAGTTCTGATAGAGGTATTGGCCACGATGTTCGGATCAGCAGCTCCCGGGGGATTATCAAATGATTTCTTACATGCAGTAAATGTGCCGATAGAGGCAACCAGTACAACCGCCGTTACTAATTTTAAAATCTTGTTCATAATGTATTTTTTAAAAAGTTTATTTAAGTGTTTAACATTTATCAGAATCTCAATCCTACGCTTGCGAAGAAATTAACGCCATAAGCATAGAATCTTTTTTCAGGAAATTTGTTTGTATTTTTTTCAGCAAAATCGAAACGCAATTGCTCGTATCCGCCTGAAACAATATTCCTGTTATCAAGGATATTATTAACGCCGACATTGAAAACCAGGTAAGTCCTTTTCTTAAGACTCTTAAATTTCCTGTTCATCATCCATGAATATCCTGCAAATGCATCAAGAGTATACTGAGACTCTAATTTTGTCTGATCAATAATATCGTGCCAAAGATCAGATCCTTCCACAACGCCACTCACTGCAGATTCAGTTCTGCGGATGGGGTTAAAATCAAGATACATTTTATCGAAATAATTAAAGTTAACATTGATGAACCAGAACTTTGGCGAACGGTAATCCAAACCTATAGTATAAGCCTGTTGTGGCGTTGGCACATAAAAATTCTTGGAATAAACAACATTATCCGTTGAAAGTGTGGTTGCACTGTTATCGGCAGTTACCGTTGCACTCTGGCGTGTATTGTAATAATATTTACCAATGGCCGCAGCAGCATTTACACTTAAGCCTTTGTAAACCTTTACTTCGGCACCCAGTTCAACACCTGTATGCACCTTGCCGATATTGCTGATGGCGTAATTCACAAAATTCCTGAACTCATCATTGTAGAATGTAAGTACGTTCAGCTGGTTTTTGAATTCGGTATAATATCCGGTTGCCCTTAATTTTACTTTTGGCGCATTCATTACATAACCACCTTCTACTGAAACCATTTCTTCCGACTTCAGGTTATCCTGTACAAAATCCCTTGTTCTGGGTGCAATGAATGCATTTTCGAAGAAAGGTGCTTTCGACTGGTAAGTACCGTTGGCAAAAATATAATTACG
The DNA here is from genome assembly GCA_038207305.1 of Chitinophagales bacterium. Taxonomy (GTDB): domain Bacteria; phylum Bacteroidota; class Bacteroidia; order Chitinophagales; family Chitinophagaceae; genus Ferruginibacter. Next base: position 122,439 of record JBBQZY010000006.1, on the reverse strand, counting down.
GCCATCAAATTTATAAGTAATACCTCCCTTAAGGGATGAGTTGTAAAAATTATAAACATCAGATTTACCATAGGAATTGTTCGGGAACAGGCCGGTCTTTACATTACCCTTCCTGTAAAAACTTGTATAAGAATGTTCCGTTGCAACGAATACATCGATCTTGCGGAATTTAAATACACCCTGTATCCAGGCAGATCCCCTCCTGATATTAATATCATAGTTATAACCGAATTTATCGCCCTGGGCTAATATCTTATTCGGGTTATTAAGATCATTCTGTCCTGCGCTCGCATTGGTTGGGAAATCTCTTTCTGCAAACTGATTCACATCCACATAAAAATCACCTCCCAACAGGTCATCTACTTTTTTAAAGTAATGGTTCCGCTGCACCTGGTAAGTAACACCGGCTGTAAGGATAACGTGTTCAGAAACGGTACTGTTCAATGTGCTGTTGAAGTTATACTTGGTAGTATTGATGATCCTGTCTTCAACAATATAATGTGAGCGCTTACCTGAAACATCATTTCCGGCTATACCATTGGCATTGTGTACCACATCGAAAGACGCATAGTTGGTATTGTATAAACCATCCCAGTTGATCTGGCGCTTATTAACATTATTCATCATTTCTTCTTTCAACTGAGCTCCCAATATCGGATCGTCCTGGTAACTTGGAAGGTAGCGGTAGTAATCGGGCCTTGGATCAGCAGCATTGTACCAGTCTAAACCGGTCGTGCTTCTTTTTCCAAAACTGAAAGAACCTGCTGTAACCAACGTTGTTTTGTCAGATATTTTCCAGTCGTGGGTTAATATACCAATCGGCTGAAAAGATTTTGCAACACTTGCATTTCTTTTCTTACCATTCTGGTAGCCCCAGTAAGGATTGTAAAAATTGTTACCTGCAAGGTCCAGCATCTCCTGTACAGAAGCGCCCTGGCGGCCATTTTCAGTTGGCGTTGCAAAAGCTACAAAAGACAGCAGGTGCCTGTCGTTGATGCGTTTGTCAACACCGGCGTAGAAAGACCAGCCGTTGTAAAATGTTCCATCGGTAAAACCTTCGTCGGCCCAGCGGCGTGATGCTGAAAAAGAAAATGCCCATCCTTTGTCATTTAAACCTGTAGAATGGGTGATCATGAAACGGTGAACATAATTACGGTTGGAAAGCGCATAGTTTACACTGGTCTGCTTTCGCTGGTGCGATGCACGGGTGTCAAATGAAGTAAGTCCGCCCAGGTCGCCATAAGCAAACGTTGTAGCCTTTAATCCTAATGTAGATTCACGGTTACGCAATACATCGTTCAATCCGCCCCATTGTCCATAAGGTGTAAAACCATTGTCGAGGTTTTCCATCGGAGCGCCATTGATATAAGTACCAAACTGGTCGGCGTCATAGCCCCTGATGCGGAAACGTACCGCACTGAATTTAAAAGTAGCTGCATTTAAAAATGGATCTCTCCCTGCGGTTAACTGGGAGGAGATGTTTTGTGCACTTCCATCCTGCCCATCGTTCTCATCTAAAGAAATAACGGGAATATTATCCTGCAAATTTTCTCTTAATGCTTCAATCAGCGTGTCTCTTGCCGGAAGCGTGTCTTTCGTTTTTTCTACTTGCGAGAACGCAGCAGGGATAAAAGCCCCTGTCAGCAGCAACGCAAGCAAGCAATGTTTAAGTTTCGGTGTCATAAATGTTTTGTTAAAAAAGTCCGCAAATGTAGTACTTTAATGCGGTTATGGTAACAAAAACCAAACAATAACATATTATTGATTTTAAAATAGTTTAAATCAACACCAGATGAATAACTTTGCCGCTCATATAAATGAATCTATGAACAGAATCTTACTAACGATCAGCATTGCATTAATTTCAATTTCAGCGGGTTACGCACAAAAATTTAACTATCATCCTGCCATTGTGGGCTTTTATAACCTGGAGAACTTTTACGATACAGTGAACAACCCGATGGTGGACGATGAAGAATTTTTGCCATCTGCTGAGCGACATTATAACACGCACGTGTTTTTAGACAAAGTGTCGAAGCTTGCCTCTGTTTTATCACAGATAGGCACCGATGTAAATCCGGATGGACTTGCCATGTTCGGCTGTGCAGAAATAGAAAATGATACAGTATTAAATATACTTATCAATCATAAGGATCTTAGAGACAGGCACCTGAAAATAATCCATTACGATTCTCCTGATAAAAGGGGTATCGACGTGGGCTTTGTGTACAATCCAAAATATTTCACGCCTTTATACAGTACGAATTTATTTACCAAACTTCCGGGCGGCTCGAAAGATTCGTATTTCACCCGTGATGTATTATATATCAAAGGTATTATGGATGGAGATACCATACACGTAATGGTAAATCACTGGCCTTCACGGTCGGGTGGAGAAGAACGCTCTATACCAGCAAGGGCAGCTGCTGCCGGGGTTGACAAAAGAGTTGTTGATTCATTAATGGCCATTGACCCCAACACGAAAGTGATCATTATGGGTGATCTGAATGATGATCCCATCAGCCCCAGCCTTACCAAAACATTGGGAACGAAGGGCAATAAAAATGATGTAAAGGTTTCGGGCCTGTACAATCCCTGGGTAGATTTTTATAAACGGGGTATCGGCACCATTGCATACCAGGATGCATGGGGATTGTTCGACCAGATCATTATTTCCCAGGCATGGTTGAATAAAGAACAAAAGGGGTATTTCTTTTCTAAAGCTGCTATTTTCAATAAGCAGTTCCTTGTTCAGACAACCGGTAAATTCAAAGATTACCCGAAAAGGACATGGGATGGTACCACCTATAACTACGGCTACAGCGATCACTTTCCAACTTATATTACGCTGTTGAAAAAAGTGAATTAAAATAATTTCACACGAAGAAACAAAGAGGCAAAGTCGATAAAAGGCTTTGCCTCTTTGGGTATAATGAATATGCCCGGCGCTTAAACCCTAAAAGTTGCTACGAATAAAATGCATTTTATTCGTGCATTCCTGGCAATAAAACGTTGCTGTTTTGTTTGAAATAATCATGCTGCAGCAATTTTCTTCCTTGGATTGCTGCGCAAAAAAATTTAATTTCAGTACTTAAATTTTTTTGTATGAAGCAGCTATTTACACTGATCGCGGTAATGATAAATATTGCCGTTTACAGCCAGTCAACCACAGTGGTTATTAGCCAGGTATACGCCGGCGGAGGAACAGGAACCGCGGGTGTACTATATAAATACGATTATGTTGAGCTGCACAATGTAAGCGCTGTAACACAGGATATCAGTAGTTTCTCACTTCAATATGGATCGGCAACGGGTAATATCGGTGGCTCAGCAACACAGATCTACGGCTTCCAGGCAAATACGACGATCCCTGCCGGGGCTTATCTTTTAATACAGGTTGGGGCGGCAGGCACTGCCGGTGCAGACCTGCCGGTTACACCAGACCTTGTTTCCGTTAACCTTAACCTGGGTGGTGCCGGGGGCAAAATTGCATTGTGCAATGTTCTGACAGCACTGGCTTGCGGCGCTACTGCAGGGCCCTGCACATTGCCTTCAGCAAGTATCACAGACCTGGTAGCATGGGGCACTTCCAACAATGCAGAAGGTGGTGCAACAGTAGGTGCCTTATCAATAACGACAGGGGCTGTACGAAAAACAAACGGCTGCCAGGATACAGATAACAACCTGACCGATTTTGATATTGTTAGCAGTCCGGTTCCCCGTAACGCCGCATCGGGTATCAATGTTTGTGGCGCAACCGGGCCGATCCTCTCTGCCGGGCCGGCCATTACAAATCTCGCCGCTACCGTTGGAATTGCATCTGCACCTCAATCTTATAATTTATCCGGATCTAATTTATCCGGGTTCCCTGGCAATATAACAGTAACGGCTTCAGCAAACCTGCAGGTTTCACTTACAAGCGGTTCGGGATATGCAGGTTCTGTGAACGTTCCTTACAATGCTGCATCGCTTACTGCAACGCCGATATATGTCCGCATTGCGGCAGGTGCTCCGCAAGGCGCATTTGCCGGCATTGTAACAAACGCCGGTGGCGGGGCAACCACGGTGATCGTAAATATATCGGGCGGCGTTTCTCAGAATTATTATAATACAAAGGCAGACCTTGGACTGAATAACACCGGCACCTGGAGCAGTACGGCTGACGGATTGGGTGTTTCGCCTGCTGATTTCATAACAGCTTACCAGCTTTTCAATATCATTAGCCAGGATAATGCGAATTACAGCGGTGTATGGAATGTTACAGGTGCAGGCAATACATCAAGGGTTGTTGTGGGTGATGGCAGCGCTGTAATAAACTTCACCATATTGCCGGATGCAGATTCATTAACATCGGCAACAAGGCTTGATGTTTTAAACAACGCTACCCTAACGCTATTGAATAACCGCAGGCCATTCCTGAACAATATGGCAACAGGTTCAACGGTGGAATTTGCACAAACAGGCAGCAGCAGTGCTGATACCATCCGAATACCTGCAATTTCTTATTATAATTTGAAACTTATCAATGGCTTAAAATATTTCAGCGGAAATACTACTACGGTACGGGGTAGTCTTATCGCCGACGCTGTAGTTAGCATCAATGGATCTTCACCAACATTTTCAACGATCAATGCATTTGGTAATGTAAGTTTTATAAATGGCAGCCAGTTTGAACCGTTGCCGTCGGGTGATGGGGCAAGAATAACATTGGCCCTGAATGGAAGCGGAACTCAAAATCTTACTGGCAATGGAAGCAATATTATTTCCCTGTTTCGTTTACAGCGCGACACAACCAGCAGTAACAGCATCATTAACCTCGATGGCAATGTAAGTGTGGGAAATGCAGCGGGCGGTGGGTTAAGGCTAAACCAGGGCGTTGCCACTACTACGGTTCTGAATTTAGTCAATGCACCAGCAAGTCGCCAATTTTCGATTATCGGCGGGGGCGTCGTTACACCGGCATCAGGCGGCAAGATCAATTCAATTGCGGATGTGCTTAGCCCCGGCGTAAGTATCATTATATCAAAGTCGGGCGGAAATTCCAATGCCGGAACACTTCGCTTTATTAGCGGGGCTACCATTGCCAATCTTACCATGAACTGCGATGTAGCATTTGCCAGGGATTCCATTGTCATTGCCGACAGCCTTAAAGTAAACAACCTAACCCTAACCAAAGGGAAAATAGTTGTAAGCCCCGGAGCGGTATTAAATGTAACGCCGCATCCTCTGGTTACACAGGCTTCTATAACTGGCGGCTCAGCAACTGCATTTGTGGATGGTAAGTTAAGAAGAGAAGGATTTGTGAATGCGCCAAACGGTAATTTCCCCGTTGGTAAAGGAAACAAATATGCGCCCGTTAACATTGAAACAGGTTCTACTCCGGGTGGTTTTACCGTTGAATACTTTTTTGCGGGTTATGGCAATTATAACATCGATCCCGCCACATTAAGCACTTACCCGGGCTATGAAGTATCTACGAAAGAATATTGGGTATTTGAAAACCCTGCGAATTTTCCATTGGATCTTACATTCCGTTATACAGATGCATTGAGCGGCATCATAACTCCTGCGCAGGTTAAGATTGCTCATTTTGATAACACCGATTGGAACGATCTGGGTGGAACAGCCGGGGTAACAAATACAACCACCGATGGAACAGTTACCGTAAATAATATTACAACATTCAGCCCATTTACTTTTTCTGCAAGAGTGCCTGGCGTGATACCTGTTAAACTCAGTTCATTCAATGTGCAGAAATTGAACAGCACCGTAAAAATAAACTGGACAACAGAACAGGAAATAAACAGCAGGGAATTTATCGTTGAAAGATCAGCGAACGGTACTGTATGGACAGGCATCGCAACGTTGCCCGCCGCAGGCAACAGCAGTACCAGGTTAAATTATACAACCACAGATCTAAACCCGGTTAAAGGAATTAACTTCTACCGCATCAGGCAGGTTGACCTGGATTATAAGATAGATTACTCAGCAACAAAGAGTGTGTTGTTCAACAACTCATTTGAGATCCTGGTAACACCCAACCCGGCAAGAGGTATCGTGAACATTTATATCAACAACAGTGGTAAGGCGGTAGACATTGTTTTGACAGATGCTTCCGGTAAGATCGTGCGTAAGCTCAATACCGATCAACCACAGGTACAAATAAATACAGCGGCATTGGCAAGGGGCACTTATTTTGTTAAGTTGGTGAGGGATGCGGAAACTACAGTTAGTAAGCTATTGTTGCAGTAAGCTGCGTTTGATAAAGTTGAAAGGGTTGATAACGTTGAGCTGCCGGAACAGTATCAACGCTATCAACCCTTTTGTTAACCGGTTAACTTTATAAACTAAATAAACTTCCTTCTCCTATTCCACAATCTTAATATCATCGGGATGAACCAGCGGCATATTCTTAAACCGTAAAATAATATTGCCGGTAGTAATCACATCTTTCTGGCAGTAAACAGCGATCCTTTTTAAATTGGCAAGGCGCTCTTCTTCCGTTCCGGTCCAGTATAATTCGCCCACCATGCTGCCATCGATATCATCTTTGGGTGAAGGAATACCCATTGTTGCAGCCAGTAATTTCAGGGACGTGTAGTGTTTGAAATCGCCGAAACGCCAGTATTGAAAAGTATCCACAATATTTGTCTCCCAGGGTTTCATATTTTGAAAATCGAGGTAAGGCGGGAGTTTGATTTGATTTATGATCAGTCGCCTGCAGATAAAAGGGATATCGAACTCTTTAATATTATGGCCCGCAAAACACCATTTATTATTCAGGCTTTCTATTTTACTGATCGTTGAAAGAAAATCATTCAATAGCTTTTTTTCATCATGACCGTAAAAAGACTTCACCCGCATATTCAGTGTGGATTCTTTATTAAAGTAAGCAATGCTGATGCAAACGATTTTTGAGAACTCTGCCATAACTCCTGCACGCACCGGATAGAATGCTGCAACAGTTGATCCTTCAGGAACGGAGCGAGCCACTTTCTCTTCCCAAAGATCCTTCCATTCTTCCGTCAGCTGGTCGAAAGAGGAATGTTCAGATGCGGTTTCAATATCAATAATGATGAGATTGAGTGGATTGATGTGCTGCATATTTTCAATTGTAGTTCTAAATTACAAACAAGGTTGTTAAAATGCAATGGAAGCTAACTGAAATGATTTTAGTGAGACAAACGGCATACAAGATAGAGGATAGGTGCATGCAGTTTAAAGAGCGTTTGCAGAACTTAATTGAATTACTGTTTCCTGATTTTTTTCTCAAATAGACTTCGAATATTGTCTGTAGGTTTCACGCAACGATCGCACAGGAGCAAATTCGCAAAGAAAAGATTCGCAATCCTGGTTTCTAATTAGTTTTATTCGTGCATTCGTGGCAAACAAAGAGGATTATAGATGAATAATCCCGTGCAGTTCCGGAAAGTACAAGCCCCCAATAGATATGATTGCCTTAATCCTACGAATCAGTCTTATCAACAATACCAATAAAAGAATTATCCTGAATTTGAAACTCCGGCATCCTGTATTTTTTCGTTAAAAAGTCAACCCCACAAAAATCTGTATCGCCTGGTTCTTCCAGGTTTGCTTATTATCGTAGGCATTGATGTTCGTGAGTCCGAGTTTATACCTTGCCCCGATATTTATTAAAGGAAGTTGTATCCATAAACCACCAATGGCACTCCATTCTGAGTTCTTATATAAATTGCCATTGTTCTTAAGACTATCTACGGTTTGTTTTAACAAGCCACCGTAAGCTGGTCCAACCTGCAACTTAACGCGTTTGCTTGGGCCTACATTTATATTTAATAAAACGGGCACTTCCAGGTAATTCAGTGTTGCCTTGCGTTGTCCGCCGCCAAGAAAAAGATCATCGTAAATATCTGTGGCATCGTTCGTAAAAGATGATTTTGTTTGAACAAAATTCACCTCGGGTTGAATGCCGAAACGGTTGCTGAAGTTAAATTGCACAAATGCACCGGCCTGTAAATTATAATTAAAACCATCGTTGTAAGACTTACCCGTAATCTTATTTATATTCAAGCCCCCCTTTATGCCAAACCTGAAAAAATTTTCATGGTCCATGTCTAACTTTTTTCTTCCCTGCGCAAAACCGGTGGCTGATAGTAGAAGGAAAAATGCAACTAAGGTCTTATTCATATCTATTGGTTTTTGCTAAAGTAATGAAACAAGCGAAGATTGTGCCATTTCAAAACGATATGATCCGTTAAAATTAACCAGCCTGAAAAAATGAAAATAATAAAGGCCCGCAACCAATATGCTGCAGGCCTTAATCCTATGCAAAAAAATAGTAAACTATTTCCAATGTCCGGGTATCCATATCCAACCACCCCTGCGATGTTTCCACCTTCCTTCTACCCAATGCGTGCGACGCAAAGGCGGCTCTGCCCAATAACCATCGGTGTAAATATATTGGCCACCTCTGTACACGTATTCACCGGTAACCCAGCTATGCCTTGGCCCGGGGGAAGCAGGACGAATTTTTACAACCGGTGAAAGCGGTCTTACTTTAACTACGATCTGTGCAGACGATGCAAAAGAAAATGTCATCGCCAGGATCATGATCGCCGTAAGTTTTGAAATATATCTTTTCATAGTGTTTATTTTTAATGAGATTCAGACGCTGAATTATCCGGAAGGTTTAATTTGTGAGGCAACAATGTTGAAGGAGTTGAGAAAGTTAATACAGCCAACGGGTTTATTCAACCCTGTTAACCCATTTAACTTAATGAACGAATTTGTTGACCGGTTGAAAAGATAATAGTGTGAATAATTCCGGTCAGCCATCAACCTTGTTTGCCAGTCCGTCGTATAAACCTTGCATCAGATCTTCATCAGCTTCCACTTCCCTTTCTTAAACAAAATATATGCAGCAATGGCGATCGATGTTTCTGCAACCGGTATGGCAATAAATACACCAATGGGCCCAAATTGAAAAGTTTTGGACAACAAATATGCCAACGGTATCTGGAAAAACCAGAATCCTATTAAGTTGATCATCGTTGGTGTTTTCGTATCGCCCGCCCCGTTAAAAGCATTTGCCATTACCATGCCGATGCCATAAAAAATATAACCGGCACTTACGATCCGCAACGCATCTACTGCATAGGATTTAACTGCTTCTTCCCTGGTAAAAAAAGAAATAATAAAGTCTGTAAAGAACAGGAAGATAAGCGAAACAATGGCCATAAAGATGGCATTATATTTTGCTGTTTGCTTTACGGAAAGCTCGGCTCGTTCAGGATGGCCCGCGCCAAGATTTTGACCTACCAACGTTGCTGCCGCATTGCTCATGCCCCATGCGGGCAGGATAAAGAAAACCACAATCCGCAACGCTATCTGGTAACCTGCAGACGCATCGCTATGACCGGTATATGCCACTAAACCTGCCAAAATGATCCAGCTGCCAGAGCCGATCAGAAATTGTAATGTAGCAGGCCATGCTATGTGGATCACTGAACGGATGATATCCCAATCAGGCTTCATCAGTTTTATGGTAAATTTTACAAGGCGCTTACCATTGAATAAATGATATAACTGGTAACATACGCCTATTCCCCTTCCGATGGTTGTTGCCATAGCCGCGCCGATAAGACCGAATGCAGGAATGGGGCCTAAACCGCGGATAAGAATTGGACATAAAATGATATTGCAGCTATTGGCAAGCCATAAACTTTTCATGGCCATCATGGCATCACCGGCACCCCGGAATATGCCATTGATCAAAAACAATAACATGATCACGAGGCTTCCTCCCATGATGATACGGGTATAGCCTGCGCCCATGTCAATAGCAGTTTGCTCGGCTCCCATGATGCGCAAAATATCAGGTGCAAACACAACACCAGGGATACTTAAGCCAATAGTGATGCCAAGTGAAACCAGGATTGATTGCATACCAGCCTTTGTTGCTGCCGATGGGTTTTTTTCACCTATTCTTCTCGCCACAATGGCTGTTGCTGCCATGCTGATGCCAATGGCAAGGGAATATACAATGGTAATAACAGATTCTGTTAAGCCTACAGTAGATACAGCGTGCTTTCCAAGGTGACTTACGAAATAAATGTCTACTACTGCGAAAACACTTTCCATGCTCATTTCAAGCATCATAGGAATGGCGAGTAAAATAACGGCCCGACGTATACTGCCCTGGGTGTAATCCAGCAACTCGCCATTAAGTGATTGCTTAATGAGCGCAAAAATATTTGAAAGACTATAGGATGAAGTTTTATTCAACGACATGTGAAATTGGTTTTTAGAAAAATACAATGATAAAAAGAGAAGACTGCGAAAACATTCGCAGCGGTTTAGTTTCCCGAAGAATGGCGGCCCCTTAGCAGATGAAGGAACCTGCGATAAATTTCATAGTCATAAAATTTGCAGGAAGCAAATATCAGGAAAATATTATTATTATCTAAATTAAAGATGATATATACTTTCAATTATTAAAAAACGTCTGTATATTTCTTGTTGGCTGGTCCCTAACATTTTCAAACTACTGTATGAAAAAATTATACACATTCGCGTCCCTGCTTTTTCTACTTACAAATTATTGCAAGGCCCAATATGTAGATCTTCCCGGCGATGAATTTAAAACATTTTTACAGGCAAAATATCCTGGCTGTTTTAACGGCCTTGGTCAATTGGATACAACCTGTGCAGCTATTATAACAGAAGATTCCATCGTGTTCCGGGGTACCAGTGGCGGCATTTCATGTGAAGCGATCCGGTATTTTGATGCATTGCAATACCTGGATCTTTCGAACAATTACATCATTGGCCCTCCGGCATTATTTCCGGCCAGCTTGTTGTCTTTTAAAGCCGATCATCTTACGGTGGGCTTTTCTTCCAATCCGCCGATTCAGCTTACCCTGTTACCTCCGGGATTGCAACGCCTCAGTTATGCTTATGGTGATTTTGATTTATTAAATGGCCCATGGCCGGCAGGATTAAAATACCTGAACATTGCACACACCCAAACAACTGGTTTAGGAATATTGCCGGCATCGCTGGATACATTGATTTGTAACAATCTTGAAATTGATCCAATGGGTGCCAACGGGCCTGATACAACCCATGCTTTTCCAACACTTGCTGTTTTACCCGCATTGCCCGCAACACTAAAGTACCTGGATTGCAGCAATGGTGGATTAACCGCATTGCCCGCGCTGCCCGCGGCTTTAACCTGGCTTAATTGTTCAGATCAATTCACACGCACGGGCCCGGGCGATGACAGATTGCCATTGATGGCTTCACTCCCTTCGTTGCCTGCATCGCTTGCTTACCTGGATTGCAGTTATAACAGGCTTACCAATCTCCCTTCTCTGCCAGCTTCTCTTGTTTACCTAGATTGCCCAGGCAATAAGTACTATTATATTTATTACCTGACGATGACCGATTTTGTTGAATACAATTACCCGGGTATAGGAACCTTACCTGCCTTGCCGGCTTCACTTAAATATTTGAATTGCGGCGCAAATAATCTCGGCGCAGTTCCGGCATTGCCGTCGGGCCTGATCGATTTGAATGTAATCAGCGCTGTTTACGGTGTTTTTGGTGTGTCGGGCGCCAATCATATTGCAGTTTTGCCGGCCTTGCCACCTGCACTTGCTTACCTGAATTGTGCAGGAAACCCTGTTACCTGCCTGCCTCATTTACCCGCTTCCATGGGTACCCAATCGCCTTACAACAATCAACCTTATAACCTGGTCATTGGCAACACACAAATTGGATGTATACCAAACACGGTTCCGGGTATGCGCCTGCAATATGCAGCAGCACTTTGCAATGTTGCAAACAATACCAACAGTTGTGATATTTCCCCGATCATTGCGGGTAAAATATTTTACGATAATAACAGCAATGGCATACAGGATCCCGGAGAATTGACAAGGGCAAATGTGCGGGTGAATTATAGCAGCGGATTGCAAACATTCAGTGATATCAATGGGCATTATGAAGGAACAGCTGACATTGGCAGCAATACAATTTCGATTGATCCGCCCTTGTATTACATTGCTGTACCGCCAACTTTTATGCATACTGTGATCCCACCCAATACCGTAATCACCGACCTGGTAGCTTTGCAACCAACTGTAAGTTTAGATAGCCTGAAGATTACCATTACCGATCTCGGCGCTGCCAGGCCCAACCTTCCATTGTCGTTTAATATAAAATATGAGAATGTTGGAACAACTGTTTTGACACCGGATATTGTCATCAATTACGATCATTCAAGGCTTATCTATCAAAGCAGTACCAACCCTGCTGTAACGGATAATGGATCCTCACTTCATCTTTTGCCAGGTTCACTTACACCCGGGCAAACGGGCTATTTTTCTTCAACCCTCCTGGTAAGTATCAATGCGGTTTTAAACGATATTATAAAAACGAAAGCAACCATTACAGGCGGCAGCGATGTTTGTGTAGACAGTATCTATTCTGTTGTTACAAATTCAATTGATCCTAATGAAAAAGAAGCAACACAAAAAATTACTTCACTGCAGGTGGCAGCAGGAAATTATATTAATTACACGATCCGTTTCCAAAATACGGGCAATGCGAATGCCCTCAATATTTTCCTGACGGATACACTTAGTTCGCTTGTAGATGTATATAGTTTCCAGGTGATCGAGGCATCGCATGCCTGTAAGATCACGCAAACCGGCAATAAGATTCTTTTCGAATTTTTGAATATCAATTTGCCATACACAAACGCCAATGAGCCTGCGAGCCATGGGTATATACGTTTCAGGATAAAGCCCTTGCCTTCCCTAACGCCTGGAACAGTTGTTCCCAACCGAGCCTCTATCTACTTTGATTTTAACCCGGCAATCGTTACCAATATCGCAACAACAACCGTTGATGATATTGTTGTGCCCGTTAAACTTAGCAACTTCACCGCAAGAAAACAACAGTCAGCTGTTCAATTATTCTGGACAACGGAACAGGAAGCCAATAGCAGCACTTTCCTTGTGGAAAGATCATTGGATGGAATCAGTTGGACCGTTATAGTTACTGTAAATGCAGCCGGCAACAGTTCTTCCAGGATCAATTACACAACAACCGATCCTGATCCGGAAAAAGGCATCAACTATTACCGTTTAAAATTGGTTGACCTTGATGGCAGGTTTGAATACTCTATGATAAAGGCGGTTTATTTTGGGAAGAATTTAAATACGGTGTTGGTCCCAAACCCTGCATCAGATAAGGTAACCGTTTTTATAGCGGGCAATTCAACTTTCGCAAACATCAGCATTTATAATTCCAATGGTCAACTTCTTAAAAAGTTTTCTACAAATGAAGAGTGCATACAGATCAACCTCGCGGGGTTTGCCAAAGGGATCTATACCATTAAAATAAATGGAAAAGACCTGCAGGAAGTGAAGAAACTACTGGTAGAATAAAAAAAGGGGCCAGGATAAAAATCCAGCCCCGTTTTAAAATCCAATATCCTATGAAAAACCGATACAAATGTAGCGGTTCATTCATAAAGTAACCTACCCACCAGTGGGTATTCTTTGGGTAACTTTTTGTCGTGATGCCTTCGTGGTAAAAAATCGTTGCCATTAAGGCACAAAGATTAAAACCTATAAGTGAAACTAACTTTTACCGCAAATGGAGTACCTGGCGTAAAGCACACTTCATCCACTGCCTGCGGTTCGTTCTTCAGTCTTGTTTTTGTATCAAATTGTGTTTCTTTCCACTTTGTATTCAATAGATTGTTTATGACCAATCCGATCTCATATTTACGCATGGAATAATTGATCACAGCATCAGTAATAAAATATCCCTTTGCTGTAAGACTGTAATCTACATTAGCAGAACGGTCGCCAACGAAACGGTAACGCAGGCTTCCATTCAATCCATTTTTACTGGTATAGGTAACACCTCCACTGCTGGTCCATACGGGTGCCAATGGAATACAATCAGCTCCCTTAGGTTCTGCAACGGCACGGCCATCCGCATAATTCAGGTCAACATCAAAATACAATGACTTCACAGGTTCAAATCTTGCTGAAAGATCAAAACCTAGTCTCCGTGTTTTACCACTGAATTCAACAAAGCCACCATCGCCGCTGTATACATTTTCCTGTTGGAGGTAGATGTACCAGGCTGCTATATTAACGATGATATTCTTTGCCGGTTTAAATACAGTTCCGATATCGGCACTATACACTGCAGGTAAAGCAAGGTCGGCATTGTTGGTTACCACGCTCCTTGTATCATTGGAATGATAACCTTTCCCGGTGGTAAGGTAAAATTGCAGCGCATTGTTTATTTGATAAGAAAAGTTAAGTTTTGGACTTATTGTATTTGCATTGGCTTTGTAGGTTCCAATTCCGGGTATGGTAGAATCTGTTGCAAGTTTATTATTATAGCTATGAAAGAATTGGTCGAAACGCAGCCCGCCATTAATACTAAAATGTTCATTGAATTTAACGGTTTCACTAATATAAGGAGCGATCGATAATTCGGAAATATCGCCCAATTTGATCTGATCCAATACCGTGAACCGATCTTTGGTATGCGATAATTCTGAATTCTTTGTCATGTCATAACGTACCTGTACACCCGCTTCCGTATTCAGCCTTATTTTACCGAGAAAAGAAGCATGCGTGTAAGTTCCATTGTATCCCAACAGGTTCCTCGATTCCCGTTGCCTGATCTCATCACCATTCACACTGTCTTCGAGGAAGAAAGTAAAATTGGTATGCAGGTCGAAATGCGAGTTAGAATAGTAAACCTGGTTTTTCAATATATCGCCATTGTTGAATGAAGTAAGTAACTGTGTATTGAAATTGGTACGATAAGTAATGCCACCTTCAAAGGGATCAATGGCACCATAAAATCCGATAAGGCCTTTGTATACAGCACGATCAGGCACTTGACCCGATGCATCCCACTTACTCCAGAAATTCGTTGCAGAAAAAGTCAGGTAACTGTGTTTCGATATTTTCCCATTGTACTTCGTAAACAAATTAAAGCGTTTAAAATGCTGTGGGTTATCAAAATATGCATCTGAATAACGGTATTCCGAAGCTACATACCACGACTGCTCTTTGCTCATGGCTTTTTTATTCAGCAGGTTAAACATCGTCATCGCACGAAAGGTCTTAAACTGGCCGGCTTCTACTTTAAATATATTTTCCTTCAATGCATTGCGTGTGTTGAAATCAACAAAACCCGTTGTAGCAAAATCTCCTTTATTAGCAGTGTAGGGACCTTTTTTAAAATCCACATTGTCGATTGTTTCAGGAATGATAAAATGGCTATCGGCGAACCCTTGCCCGTGTGCATGTGATACCATGTTGATCGGCATGCCATCTACATCCAGCCTGAAATCGGTTCCATGATCTGCATCAAAACCACGCAGGAATATTTGCTCAGCCTTACCACCGCCCTGGTGCTGGCCAATAACGATACCCGGGATAATGCGCAAAACTTCCTGCGAATTATTTACTCCACGCATAGCGATATCGGTTTTGCTGATTGGCTTATACTGGTCGCCACTGCGTGCAGAAATAACCACAGATTTTAATTCTACATTTTGAGAGGCGATGGGGATGACATAATTCCACCTGGCAAGTTCTTCCATGCTGATCGTTTTACTTTCATAACCGATGGAAGAAACTTCAATACCTGTAAGGGTGGCCTTTATTTTTTTAAAGGTAAAACTACCAAGTTGATCTGTTACTACCGAGATCTTTACAGGTAATAAAACAACTGTAACGCCTTCGAGTGGCTGATGGTTTGTTGCTTCTACGATTTTTCCTTTAATATTATTTTGTGCAAATGTTGTCATTGACAATGATAGAAATACCATCATCAATACAACGATGTTTTTATACTTATACATCTGTTGAATTTTTGAGCCTGAACTCCATGAAATAAATTGGGTAACCGGAATTGAATGAATAATGAATATTCAGAACAGCCATATTAATCTATCAACTTTACCAAATACGATAAAGGATACAACAACTGTAATATTCAAATTCATTTAACCACAAAAAATAGAATCAGGCCCTGGGCGGAGGATAGTCGTGCTGGAGATCCCTCGTTGCACATGATATTGTAAAAGGGTAAAAATCTTTTTTGGATGTCAGCTGAACCGGCAACCGGTATGAATCCATGATAACATGGTCGAAGCCCAGGTTAGCTTTCTTAAAATTATTCGTCGTTTTTTCCGATTGGTCATCTTTTGCTCCTTCAGCCATGGATGCATGGGCATGAAATTTACCATGATGGGCATGTACGGTTGCCATGTGATCCTTAAAAAATAAAAGATGGGCCATGAAATCTGTAGCATAAGGCATTACTGGCTTCAGCATCACCGTAGAATAGGTAAAGAGAAAAAAATATAAAATGCCTGTCTTCATGTTATACAAACGCAGTTGTGATTATATTAACATACGACGCAAAGCAGCATCCGGTTTCGGATTTATGTAAGATTTTATGGAGCGCTAAAATTCTCCCGAAGCCCCGCCGCCACCAAAACTTCCGCCACCAAATATTGAATCAGGTGCATCCGTTCCCGGTTTGAAGGTTTCGGCCAATATCAATGATTCAATCTGTAATTTTTCCCATTCATTCCTTGAAGAAAGAACACGGGAAGTAAAACCGTATACAGGCGCATGCAGCCATTTCATCAATGCATAAGCAATGGCAAATAGCAGGATACCGCAAATGGTCATGAGAACTTCCGTGGGTAATATGGAATGATAATATCTTACTGTAAAAACAATAGCAGCTAACAATAATAATCCTACTCTTACAAGTATCAGTGCCTTTTTCTTAATTCCTATTACCAGGTAAGTAATTGGAATGATGGAAGTAAATATCCAGAATAACCAGCCAAAAGGAATTGTATCTGCCGGCTGTAAATGAAGGTTAAACATTTCGTTGCTTAATTCCCTTACTACAAAATAGTTTCCTGCGGCGTACAAACTTATCAACGAAATAATTTCTACGATGGTAAAACAATTCCGATAGTTAACCATTTTCGCTTTTGCCCCTGCTGTTATCGCAATAAAATAAGAAGCAATGGCTGCGATCATGATAATGAATGGAGCAATGGCTTTGCCGGTGGTACCCAGTTCTACGCAACTGTAAAATAATATCCCCAGGAAAGAACAATAAACAACTGCCGCCATCAACCTGTCGGCGTAACGTATCACTCCTAATAAGCTGATCAAACAAATAATAATACAGTTAGCAAGACCGCTAAGGTCATGTGGCAGGCTTATGCCACAGCATAAAGCCATAGAACCGCCCCATAACAATCCTTCATCTACACCCGAACTGTAATGTTTCTTTGCCCTTATCATATATTCCAGCGCCAAAAAACAGGGTATCGAAAAAATGATGGCAAGCATACCAAACATGTTTCCGTCTGATGTTCTGAAGAAAAGCGCCAAAACCCCAAAAGAAAACAGCAGCACAATGATCGTCAGGATCAGTAAGCCAACAGCAATAAAAACATTCGGCGAATAAAACTCAACCGGGTATTTTTTTTTAATGACAGCTAATTCTTCCTTGCTGATACAGCCTTCATCAAAAAGATCTTCCGACTGCTTTTTAATTTCGATATTAGCGAGCGATACTGAGTTATATGCTATCATCTGCTTTTATCTTTTTATTTGTTCTGATAAGAAATAACACAAGGCCTATCCCTGATCCGATAAAATAGAAAAGCCCTAAGTAAACAGGGAAAATATCAAAGTTAGTCATGCGTGAAATAAGATTGATGACCACGTAACTCAGGGCAAAATAGGTATACAATGTTGTAATGAGCAGGGTGTAAAATGAACGTACAGCTAAAGCCCTGGTATAAAAATAAAATGCCAGTCCTGATACTAACAGGAACCACAGCAGGTACACATTTTCGAAATGAATCATAGCCGCAATAGCTGCAAGGAAAAGTATGTGCATACCAAAATTGACATATGTGAATTCAAAATGCTTTTTAAAATTGTGATGCTTACTAACAAATGCTATTGCAGTAAGCACTGCTCCTAACAGCAGTGCAGTAAGAATAATAACTGTATTGTTGAAATTATTTTCTTTCAGGATAGCTAACGGCGTAACCGCAATGCCCAGCCAGGCAGCCAGGTTGGTGATGCCCATGCTGAGTATACCGATATTATCAAAATAATAAGCCGCCAAAAACAATACGATCATTGGAATAAAAGTCGCAAGTCCATATCGTTCTCCAAAGAAGCCATATTGGTATTGCAGGTAAGCAACAATAGTCATAAAACCCAGGCATGCCAATAACAAGAGGTAATCAAATAAGGCATTGGGTGATGCTACCTTGTTTACTGAAAAACCCTTTGTCATTTTCAAGCAATAAAAAAAACCGCCTGCGCAAACCAATAGCAGGAATATAAGTATAACACTGTGGCCGATACCATCGATATTTTTATAGATCAAAATTCCCAGTCCGCCACTAAGCAACAATACTGCCAGGTACATCAGGGTCTTAATATCCCAATGCACAGAAATTAGAGTGCCGGCATTTCTTTCTTTTATTTTCCGTAAAGAAGCACCGGATAAAATGCCTTCTTTATTCAATTCATCAAAAAACGGATCGTTCATATAACTTAAATATATAGCAAAATATTTTTGTGCCGGTTACTAAAACAGTAAGCGGGCAAATCGATCTAGCTTACGGCATATCCACGATCCCATCCCTGGTATCCTATCCACCATCCTGTATCTCGTATCTTTGTCTTCAACAATGAAAGATCACGGTCAACATATTCGTTACTTCCTTTTCAGTCAGTACCTGGCCGACGGTGTGCGCATAACCCTGGAGATCATTTTACCTGTTATTGTATGTGCCCAACTCGGCAGAATAGATATAGGTTTCAGTGTTGCGCTGGGCGCTTTGTGTGTAAGTATCAGCGATGCACCCGGGCCGGTGGAGCACAAGCGCAACGGCATGATCTATTGCAATCTCTTTGTTTTTGCCATGGCATTGCTTACCGGTTTTGCAAATGATAATATTGTATGGATGGGATTGCTCATTCTCTCTGCTACTTTTTTCTTTACCATGCTCAGTGTTTTTGGAAGCCGTGCAGCATCCATCGGTACTGCAGCATTGCTGGTAATTATATTGAGAATGGCAACTGTAATGACGCCGACGGCTGTACTCAACGATAGCCTGCTGATATTGGCCGGCGGTGTTTGGTATATGCTGGTTGCCTTGATATTTTTTAAGTTTACACCTTATCGCCCTGCACAACGATCATTGGGTGATTGCATACATGAAACAGCAAAATTCCTGCGCATCAAGGCAGCATTATACGATGTACGTACCGATTTTGAAGAGGAATACCGCAAGCTTGTTGCCCAGCAAATAGTGGTGAATGAAAAGCAGGATGCCGTAAGGGAACTATTGTATAAGAACAGGGAACTCACCAAAGAAGCCACTACTTCAGGGAAAATATTGATCCTGACTTTTTCAGATCTCATGGATCTGTATGAACAGATCACCGCAACCTGGTATGATTATGAATCGCTGAGAAAAAGATTTGCCGATACCGGTATTTTGGGAGATGTATCTGTCATCATCAATAAGATCGCCGATGAACTCGATAATATCGGGCTTTCAATACAGGCAAACAGCAGCTATAAAAAACAATATGAACTCATCCCCGAGCTGGATAAGTTAAAGGGAAAGATCGACGGGTTGCCCGACAGGCATCACAGCAAATTTGTATTGAAAAAAATATTGGTAAACCTGCGTAACCTCGGCGAAAAAGTAACCGAGCTCAGCAATTATTTCCTCGCAGGAAAACATAGCAAACGTAGAATTTACAGTGAAAATGAATACTCAAAATTTGTATCGCACCAGCAAATAGATCTTTCATTGCTGCGCAACAACCTGCACCTTGAATCGTCTGTATTCCGTCATGCATTGCGGATGATGATCACCTGCGTCGCTGGTTTTGTCATCACCAAAATGATCTCTTACGGGCATCACAGTTACTGGGTATTGCTTACCATCATTGTGATATTAAAACCCGGTTTTGGACTTACAAAGCAAAGAAATACAGAGCGGCTCATCGGCACCGTTGCAGGTGGGTTATTGGGTGCCGTGATATTGTTCCTCGTTAAAGACAGGGACATATTATTTGCACTCATAGCATTTTTTATGTTGGGTACTTATACCTACCAGCGATTAAATTACCAGGTGATGGTTATCTTCACCACACCTTATGTGATCATACTTTTTAACTTACTCGGACTCGGTTCCCTTAATATTGCAGAAGAGCGGCTACTCGATACAGGTATTGCCGGCGTGCTGGCATTCATGGCAAACTATTTTCTTTTTCCACATTGGGAAGCAAAACAGTTTCACAATTATATGATCAGTGTAATGAAAGCCAATATCGATTATCTAAAGAAACTAAAGGACATGCTTGGCGGAAAGAAGATGTCCATATTGGAATATAAGTTGGTGCGAAAAGAATTGTATGTAAGTATTGCCAATCTTTCTGCGGCTTTTCACCGCATGTTATCCGAACCGAAACGTAAACAACAGGATAGTAAAAAGATCTACGAGTTTGTTGTATTGAACCATGTGCTTTCTTCGAATGTTGCAAGTCTTTCATCCAGCGTTCGGGAAAACGAATTACCATTTTATCCGAAAGAAGTTGTACAGCAGGTTCAACGTTCTGTAAAAGTATTGGAAGATACTTTGCAAAAATTTGATCCCTCCTACCAGCCTTCCGCTAATGAATTCTCTGCATCAACCACAAAAGAAGAACAAAGGACTCCGGACAAACATTTAAATGAACAACTGGAATTTATTTACAAGGTATCGGCAGATATTGAGAAGGTGACGAAGGAGATTAAGTAGCTCCAGGAAACGGGATAGGAAATACAGGACACCGGATACTGGTATTGATCAAATGAAGCCGTGCGGTATCTTGTACCCGGTATCCAATAAAAATATCATGACAGAAAAAGACATCATAACACAAACCATCGCCTTCGTAAAACAATGCCTCTATGGTGCTGAAGGAGGTCACGACTGGTGGCATATTGAAAGAGTTTATAACAATGCAAGGAAAATAGCATTTACCGAAGAAGTAAATATTTTTATCGTACAACTGGGCACCTTATTGCATGATATTGCAGATGCAAAATTCCATGATGGCAATGAAGATATTGGCCCGGAAAAAGCAAGGGCATTTTTGCATTCATTGAACGTAGGCGAAAATATTATTGCACATGTAGAAAATATCATCCGTCATATTTCTTTCAAAGGCGGGAATTTTCAAACAGCATTTTCATCACCCGAACTTTCGGTTGTTCAGGATGCCGACAGGCTGGATGCATTAGGCGCCATCGGCATTGCACGTGCATTTAACTATGGTGGGTTTAAGAACAGGGAGTTGTATAACCCCGGAATAAAACCCGATCTGCAAATGACGAAAGAAGCCTACAAAAAAACAGCAACTCCCACCATCAATCATTTCTACGAAAAATTATTACTGCTAAAAGACAGGATGAATACTGATACCGGGAAAAAAATGGCCGCTGAAAGGCATGCATTCATGGAGAAATACCTGGAGCAATTTTATGCTGAATGGGAAGGGAATATTTAATATTAGCTATAGGATGTTGTATCTAATACCAATCAGACTTCGCATATTGTTTATTGGTTTCATGCAAAGATCGCAAAGGAGCAAGGAAAAAGAAAGGCGTCTTTAATCTCTGATTCGTATACGATGTATGATTGATAAGAAGATGCATTCGGGTTAATGCAGCCAAATTGAACTATTTATCTGTCTGCGATGTGATGTTTGCTTACTTCAAACTTCCAATATCAAACATTTCTTATCTCCCTTGTACCCACACATACCCTCTCCTGGTTTGTCTCCAGTAACCCGGCCTGTAAGAATGGTTTCTGCGTGGTGTTGCCCAATAGCCCTGCCTGTATGCATAACCACCTCTTCGGTTACTGATCCAGCCACCTTCCACCCAAACATAGGATGGAGCGGGTGCCACAGGCCTCACATAAACCGGGGGCGCCGGCCTTTCCCTTACTACAACTGCAGCAGGGCGGCAACTTGAAAAGCCAATTGTTGCTAAAAGTATCATGGCAAAAAAATAGTTTTTCATTATAAGTAATTTACCGTTAGATAAAAGAATGATCTACAGGTTTAATTTATACAATAGTTAAGCCACGATAAAATTTGTTAAAAAAACTTTAAGAAGAGAGGAGCAACAGAAATATCAATCCGCGACGAATGGACGAATAAATATTATTCCACGAGGGGAACGAAATATAAAGTTGAGGGGAAAATAAATTGCTGCTTATTGCACAGGTTTATTCGTGCATTCGTGGCAAACATTCGTTGAAGTCTATTTTTCAGGAACGCTTTTTTCGTTGCCTGTATTCCAGGTAGTTGAATATATCTTCTTCCCTTTTAGTTTTTCCTTGTTGCTTTCCTGATTTTGAGATACCGGATATTAAACTATTGAAGAACCTGCCTACAACCCCGGTAATGGGAGCATGTTTAAGTTGTAAATATTTCATATAGCAGCATTTACATATTAACGCAGAATTTGTAAATATAGTATCAGACAAATAGATAATATGGGGAGACTAATAATATCGAACAAGGAACAGGGAATGCTGAATGAAGCACGGAACGGCAATTCGTAATTCCTTATTCTTTGTTCCTTATTCCTTATTCCTTGTTCCTTGTTCGGCATTCCCTGTTCCTTGTTCAGTATTAAACTCTTCGATATAAAAAAGCCCCGTCCTTCTCAGAACGGGGCCCATTATAAATGAAGAATTATAAATTATTCATTAGTCTTCCACCTTCATCTTTCCTTTAGATTTTGCTATCACTTCTTCTGCAATATTATTGGGTGCAGGAGCGTAATGGCTGAACTCCATGGTAGAAGTTGCACGGCCACTTGACAATGAACGCAACTGCGTAACATAACCAAACATTTCGCTCAATGGAACTTTAGCTTTGATAACCTGTACACCGTGCTTGCTATCCATACCTTCCAGCATACCCCGACGACGGTTAAGATCGCCTGTTACATCACCCATGTATTGGTCTGGCGTAAGAACTTCAACCTTCATGATCGGCTCCAATAAAACAGGTTTCGCTTTACGGCCTGCTTCACGGTAACCCTGTTTAGCACAAAGTTCAAAGCTCATCGCATCACTATCCACCTGGTGAAAGCTACCATCAAACACACGTACTTTCATACTTTCCATCGGGTAACCTGCCAATACTCCTGTTGTCATAGCGCTTTCAAAACCTTTTTGAATAGCAGGAACAAATTCCTTTGGAATTGATCCACCAAACAAACCGTTCACGAACTGGAAATTACCTTTATTCTTTTCTTTATCGTTCAAAAACTCTTCATCAGCGGGCCCGATCTCAAATACGATATCGGCAAACTTACCACGACCACCCGTTTGTTTTTTCAATGTTTCACGGTGTTCGATGCTGTTATGGAATGCTTCCTTGTAAGCAACCTGCGGAGCACCCTGGTTAATTTCTACTTTAAATTCACGACGCATCCTGTCTACGATAATCTCCAAATGCAACTCACCCATACCACTCAAAATGGTCTGGCCTGTTTCTTCGTCTGTCTTTACACGTAAGGTCGGATCTTCTTCAACAAGTTTGGCGATTGCCATACCCATTTTATCAACGTCGGCCTGTGTTTTCGGTTCAACAGCCACAGAGATAACCGGTTCAGGGAATGTCATTGCTTCCAGTACGATCGGGTGATCCTGGTTACACAATGTATCTCCAGTTTTGATATCCTTGAAACCTACTGCTGCTCCAATATCACCTGCTTCAATATAATCAACCGGGTTTTGCTTGTTGGCATGCATCTGCATGATACGGCTGATACGCTCATTCTTACCGGTACGGGTATTCAGAACATAACTACCTGAATCCAAACGGCCGCTATAAGCCCGGAAGAACGCCAAACGCCCTACGAAAGGATCGGTCATGATCTTGAAAGCCAGTGCACTGAACGGTTCTTTTGGATCGCAATGACGCAATAATTCTTCACCGGTATCAGGATTTACTCCTTTAACGGCTTCAATATCCATCGGGCCAGGCAAATAACGTACGATCGCATCCAATGCAGTCTGTACACCTTTGTTCTTAAATGAAGAACCACACATCATCGGGATAATAGAGATATCGATCGTTGCTTTGCGGATTGCTTCATGAATTTCATCTTCAGTGATCGTATTAGGATCATCAAAGAATTTTTCCAATAGTTTATCATCGTAATCTGCAACTGCTTCGATCAAATGCTGCCTCCATTCGGTCACTTCTTCCATCATATCTTCAGGAATAGGTACTTCGTTGAAAGTCATACCCTGTCCTGCTTCATCCCAGATCATACCTTTCATGGTGATCAGATCAACCACACCTTTGAAGTTGTCTTCAGCACCAATTGGTAATTGCAAAGGCACTGCTTTAGCTCCCAGCATTTCTTTAATTTGTTTTACAACATTTAAGAAGTCGGCACCTGCACGATCCATCTTATTTACGAATCCAACCCGTGGAACTTTATATTTATTGGCCTGGCGCCAAACGGTTTCAGACTGTGGTTCTACACCAGATACGGCGCAGAACAATGCTAATAAACCATCCAGCACACGCAATGAACGTTCTACCTCAACGGTAAAATCCACGTGACCCGGGGTATCAATGATGTTGAATTTGTATTGCTTGGTATCAGGTGTTTTTTTGTTCTGAACCATCGGGAAATTCCAGAAGCAGGTAGTAGCAGCAGAAGTAATAGTAATACCTCTTTCCTGCTCCTGTGCCATCCAGTCCATGGTTGCTGCACCATCATGCACCTCACCTATTTTATGGTTTACACCGGTATAATATAATATACGTTCGGTGGTAGTGGTCTTGCCTGCATCGATGTGAGCGGCAATCCCAAAGTTTCTTTGATAACGTAAATCTGACATGTTGTTTTGTTTACCCCTGAACCCTAAAAGGAAACCCAGGGAGGTTATTAATTAAATTTTTCGATTTTTATAAAACGACTGAAAATAGTGCAAACCCACGAGGATAGCCCCTGTAGGGGTTTGGGGTTTGACTTGTATGATTTAGTTTGCTCTCATATAATGCTAAATCAGTGCCGCCCATGCATACCATGCGGTACCTTTTAGCGCCGCAAAGATAAGGCTTTTTTCGTTAGCAACAAAGCAGCATTAACAGGTTTTGAAACGGCACGATCGCTCGCTTCAAAATTTTAATGGCATTAGCGCCATTAACCTGGAATTCATAGTAAGATGTAACCATTTCGACACTTTTTGTGATGAAAAAAGGGTTACAATACTTACTGAATGCTAAAAGGATCGGAAAAATTCAAAATAATTGTAACAGAATAATTGCGTCGGGAAATTATATATAAATTCCTTTTGAGGTTATTAACTTCCTCAAAATGCATTCTTTATCAGAGCTTTAGGTCATTTATACATGATGAAAACATGCGCACGACAGTTATACCTTGCATTAGCTGGTAACTAAACCAAAAGAGACATTTTGTTGGATACACAACGCCTTTAGAAAGCATACGTCATAAGTCAATAATTATAAACCATGGCGTAGTTTTTTAAAATATAATACCGGTTATTTTTTTTTCCGAACATTAACGCCAGCAATAAAATACCTGCTGCCTGTCCGGCATTATCAAATGCCTTCTTATTATCTCCTGCTTCCTCATTTTTTCAGCTTCCAGTTAATGCCTTGCAGCAGTAACCAGGCAGCCTGCCATCTTTTTGTGGTAATAAATATTGCTTTTTATTTCTACTGAATACGTTCCGGTATTTCCTTCGCTATGGAGGTTTTTGGATGATATCATTTCGTTAAAATAAAACGATTGATTAGGTATAGTCAACGGTTGGAAAAACTATATATAAAATATTACAACTTTGTGCGAAAAATTTACAGATATCAAAGGATTTCGAGATTAGTACTGCGTTTTTCTTTCAATTGCCTGTAAAAAGATGGTGAGTTGCCTGCTTTTTTTTGAATTGCTTAGATGGTTGTGCCATACTCATGTAATTCAATTTAAGAGCTGTCGCTGTATGATTTGGGTGATCATAGAGCAGCAGTTCTTTTACTTTTTCAATTTCATGTATGATGATGAAATGCTGCATTGTGATACCTTTCACTTCAGAGAATATGTTGGTGAGATAAGTATAATTGTAGTTTAATTTTTTGCTGATATAGTCAGCGCAATTAACACCGGGAAATTTATCCGAATAATGGATCATCTCAATGATTACATTTTTTATCTTGTCAATGAGGATTGCTTTCTCATCATCCAGTAACTCCAGTCCCGATCTGGGTAAGTTCTTTTTCAGTTTTTCCCGTTGCTCGGCTGTGATGCCATCCGGCAAACCAAGTTGCTCCAATTCCTCGTTCACGATCATCTTGCCCCGAAGGCTAACCATGTATTAACTATAGAGTTTCAATTTGTCGGGTTAAGGATCAGGTACCTGCCCTTTATTTAATCTTCATTAGCACTGTTGATGACAGTTGAGATCATTTTAAACTGCACGTTTGCATTGAAATGATGTTTTGCATGGGCCGGAATAATAATGCCTTCACCAAGCTTAAGCAAATAAGGTTTATCATTGAGGGTAAGTTCGGCGGCACCGTCGATGATCTGTATGTAGGTATCCAGGGGTGATATCTTTTCAGCCAGTTCTTCACCGGCGTCAAATGAAGACACAGTTATATTACCAGTAATTTTTTTGATGATGGTTTTACTCACCACAGCATTGGGCATATATTCAATGATCTCAACTACAATATGGGTTTTTTCTTTTTCTAATTCCGGGCTACTGGTACTTTTCATTTTGATTGCTTTTAAATAATTGCTGATTCATAGTATAAAGCTTAATCAAAAATAAGCAGTATCAATTCCGTTGAATAAAGCCAGGGTTAAAAAATAAGAAGTCAATTCTTACAAAGTTGGTTAAACAACGTGCAAAAAATTTACACATAGATGTAAATCACCTGCAGAGATCCCATATTTTCCGGATTGTTCCGGCGCGGTATTGTTGCACGATCATCTTGCAAAAAAGGTTAATGATGTATTTTATGCAGTACTTCAATTTTACAACTTGCCGTACGGATAAATGCAAAAAATATATATCCTGATAAATTAAAAACTGCAGATCAGCGCTGATCTGCAGTTTTTAACGCTGCTTTCATCTGCGGAAAATTATTTTAAGATAATTTAATTCAATTATCCATTTATGAGCGTTCCATTCATTAGTTAAAATATCTCCTGAGTGTCCATGCAATCGTTTCATGGTCCTGCATAAGGCCTGTGAGAAAATCTGCCGTACCCTTGTCTTTAAACTTGTCTTCGCAGTCATCGATATTTTTACGCAAAGCTTTGATCACGGTTTCATGATCGCTCAGCAATTCCTTCAGCATACCTGTTCTGTCTGGATTTTTTCCCGGAGTTTCTTTTAAAGACGTGTGGTCGAGATATTCTTTCAATGTACCGGCCACGGGAGCACCAAGTTTGTTGATCCTTTCTGCAATTTCATCAATCGCTTCTTCCAATTGCTTATACTGGCCTTCAAATAATTTATGCAATTCCATAAAACTTTCGCCTTTCACATTCCAGTGAAATTTTCTTGTTTTGCTGTACAGCATCATAGCATCTGCCAATACATTTGTTAATATGCTGGTTACTCCCTGCAGATTCTTTTCCGTTATTCCGATATTAGGTTTCATTCTAATTTTTTTTGAGTTATCAGTTGTTTATTATCTTTAGTTAGCAAACAACTATTGTACCAGCAACGTTACAGATGGGTAACAATTGTATGGCATGAAAATAGCAGGATTATTGGGGAATTACTTTCACGCAGCATTCAACAAATCACTGGTAAAAATTCTTTATAATGAAGCAAAGGCTGGCAAAGTTCAGGACAAACTATAGGATGATCACTGGCTATATTATTGCTTTCCTGCTTTTGCTTACCAGCTATCTACTTACTTTATATTCAAATAAGGAGTTATTAAAGCAAACCGAACTGGTGAGCCATACGCACAGGGTTATTGCTGATGTTGAGAATCTGTTATCGGCTGTCAAAGATGGGGAAACCGGGTTAAGAGGTTACTTAAATTCAAAAGACACGATTTTTTTAACCCCATTCTATAAGAGCATTTCCCAAATTGATATCATGTTCAAAAGGGTTAAAACTGAAACAATCGACAACAAACGGCAGCAGGAAAAACTAAAATCATTAAAAGAACTGATCTCTGGTAAGTACAACAATATTAAATTATCGCTTGATATTTTCCAGGTGAATAATTATACCATCGATGCTGTATTGCTGGCAAACATTTATTCCGGCAAAACCGTCATGGACAGCATCCGGCAACTCGTGCTCAATATGCAGGATTATGAGAATAGCCTTTTAGAAATACGATCAAAAAAAGTTCAGCGCAGGTATGCGGCACTCAATAGCATTGTAATAACTTCTTTGATATTGGCCTTTATTGTTGCGGCTTTGGGTCTGATCACCTTTGTTAAAGAAAGTAAGGCAAGGAAGGAAGCCGATAAGAAAATAGTATCCTATCAACAGGACCTTAAGCAACGAATAACCCAGCTCGACCATGCCAATAAAGAATTACAGGAAGTAAGGCGGGAGGAAAAATTTGCCGCTACCGGACGAATTGCACGCATCATTGCCCATGAAGTACGCAACCCGCTCACGAACATCGACCTGGCAGTAAGCCAGATAAAAGAAGAAGTAAACAAAGACAATGAGGATATGAATTTTCTGTTCGATATGGTAACCCGCAACAGTACACGTATCAACCAACTAATAACTGAATTGCTGAATGCCACAAGGGTTACCGATCTTAGTTTTAAAAAAGTATCGCTCAATCAACTTTTGGAAGAAACAATCGATACTGCCAAAGACCGCATTGAATTAAATAAGATCGAAGTGAGAAAGAATTTCACCAAAGCCCTTTCAGATGTATCAGTAGATGCTGAAAAAATAAAAATCGCTTTTTTAAACATTATTATCAATGCCATTGAAGCAATGAAAGATAAAGAAGGCGCTATGCTGACAGTAAGCACCAGTTGCGATCAGTACAAATGCACGGTAGAGATCAGCGATAATGGTATAGGTATGGATGCTACTTCATTGGGTAAATTATTTGATGCTTACTATACAACCAAGCCGAAAGGAAACGGGCTGGGCTTAACGAATACGCAAAATATTATACTAAATCACCAGGGTAATATCGATGTAGAGAGCAAAGACGGGGAGGGAACAAGAGTCATCATTTCCTTGAAAGTAGCCGGTTGATAATAACTTATGAGGCAGACATTAATCTATCAACCGCTTCGTTGATACTATCCCTGCTGAAAGGCTTTGTAATAAACATAGCTGCACCATTGCTGAATGCTTTGGCTCTTTCTGAAAAATTGTCAAATGCCGTGATCATCACAACATTGATTCCCGGGTTAGTCTTCTTTATTTCACTAATAAAATCAATACCAAGTCCATCCGGAAGGTGATTATCGAGGAATATCATAGATGGCTTAACCTTGTCTAATACTGCGCTTGCTTCAGACAATGAGTTTACATAACTCACCTGCAGATTTTTAGATCGAAGTATACTACTAAGCAGATAGCATATATCTATTTCGTCATCAATTATAAGTGCCCTGGTCATCTTAAATAGTTATCCCAATTATATAAGCGTTCGTGAATTAATTTATGCAATGCCAAATGATTGCAGGGCCGATGATGCTAGCCGTTTTATTATTTTTCATTGAATTCTTTATACTGTTTCATCTTATTGTAAAGCGTTTTACGATCTACATTCAAAATTCTTGCAGCTTTACTTTTATTGTAATTAACTTTTTTTAGCGCCATTACAATGGTTTCATATTCTGCATCGATGCTTGCTGCTTTTAAAGTATGTTCATTTATTTTTACCGGTTCGTGATCGTGTATGCGTTCCTCTGCGTTGTTTACACGTGTATCAGACATTCCGTCCGTTCTGCTAACGGGCGTATTGCCTGGCTCAAATTGAAGCCTGGTATAATTCACCAGTTCAAAAGGCAGCGCAGTTAATTCCACTACTTCGCCGCTTGTTAAGAGTGTTGCCCTTTTAATGACATTTTTCAACTCCCGAAGGTTACCTGGCCAATAATAAGATTCAAATAATTGTTCCACATTAGGTGCAAAGCCGGTAATTTGCTTGCCAAGTTCAGCGTTCGCCTTTTCAAGGAAAAAATTAGCAAACAGCATGATATCAGCTTTTCTATCCCGCAATGGCGGTATGGTAATACTGAATTCATTGAAACGGTGATAAAGGTCTTCCCTGAATCTACCTTTCCTTGCCGCGTCATACAACAATTCATTACTTGCCACGATGATCCTTATATCAAGATCTATTTCTTTATTACCGCCAACTCTCCTCATTTTTCTTTCCTGCACAACCCTTAACAACATTACCTGCACATCGTATGGGAGGTTTGCAACCTCATCCAGGAAAACAGTGCCGCCATTTGCCACTTCAAGGCTACCCGTCTTTTCGGTCAATGCACCGGTGAAAGATCCTTTCTCATGGCCAAACAATTCACTTCCCGCCAGTTCTTTCGATAAAGCACCGCAATCAATCGCAACAAATGGCTTATTGCTCCGCTTGCTGTGTTCGTGTATATGTTGGGCTACAGATTCTTTTCCACTTCCGCTTTCGCCATAAATGATAACGCTGTAATTGGTAGGTGATACCAGTTTCATCTGTTTCAATATATCGCCAAAAACACCATTGGTGCTAAAAATATATTTGCCGTTGCCGGTGGATTCATTCTTACCGGCAGGCTTTGCAGCCCTCGTTGTTGATGCAGTAGTTAAATTACCCGCGGGCTGTTCTGTTCCCGAAGTAATTGCTTTTTTAATGGTCAATAGAATCTCTTCAGGCAACAGTGGCTTTGTAATATAGTCAAAAGCACCATGCTTCATTACGTCAACCGCCATTTTAATATCACTGTAGCCCGTGATAATGATAACCGGCATCGTAGGATCCTTCTCCATAATTTTCAACAATAAAGACTTACCGTCTGTATCCCCCAGCCTGAAATCGCAAAGTATTACATCAGGTGATTGAAGCTCGATGGCTTCCAATCCTTTTTTACCGCTGTGTGCAAAAGAAACTTCATATCCACTTTTGGAAAGAAAACGATGCAACAGTTTACACATGTCTACATCGTCGTCAATTATCAGTACATGCTCCATGTTAAATGTTTTCGTAAATATAACTTATTACCCCTCAAAAGTCAGTTAAGGGAATCGATAAATCCTATTGTATAAAAATTAAGCCAACTATTGAATGAAATCATCGTTTCAACCAGAATGCAGCCGGGTGTAAAGATTGATGCAATTATTATGAGATACGCCCAACTGATACGAATCAGGTAAAAATTCACTTTCCCCAATATGTAGATAAAATTCCCCTCCAAGACCTAAAGATATTGACTAAAAAAGCATTTTTACAGCATCGACTATTTGCAAAATGCAGCAGATGACGCACCGATTGTCTCAGCTGTGCATATTGGTACTCCTGGCAACCACAATGTAGAAAGCAAGGTATAAATCATTGAAATAATCTCTGAATCCGTAATAGAAATAAAAAGTAAAGATGAATGGCCAGGTGAAACCAATAAATATTTATCTCAGGTTATTTTTCTTGCAGAAACGATAAAAAAGCTGACAGCAAACAAAACGGCACAGTTTTCCCATTTCAGATAGAAATTAAGTTCATGAATTTACCACAACAAATACAGGAGTACCTTGGCTATCCCAAATTACAGTTGATTGATGTAAACACTGGACTCCCGGAAGATGAATCAGCATTTGATAAACTTAGCCAGGCTGTAGTGATCAGCTTTTTAACTGCGGTTTTTAAAGCCTCCCGTTCAAAAGAAACAGCAGCCAGGATAACAGGTATAAGAGCCGGGAATGAATTGCTAAATGCGCTTTTTGAAAAGCAGGAAGAAATAATTGAAAGGATCGCTGAATATAGTAATCACTCAACAGCAATAACTACAGAAAAACTGCTTGAAACAGCGAGTGCTTTTATTGTTCAGCTGCAAAAGTTGTTACCCGCCGACGAAGCAAAAAAAGGCGAACAACTGGAAAACCTGCTGACTGGTGAAAGGCATGAAATATTAAGATACCTTCCTGCAGATCTAAAGCTGGGTGCATACCTGGATGATAAAACACTGGATGACAGAACAAACAAAATGGAAGGTCCGATCTCATCACTGCTGCATAAAATCGAAAATAGTTTTTCAACTTCCAACTAAAATAATTTATAAGAAAGTTCTACGGGTGCTTAGTTTATTGATGCCAGGGTATGAATAAAACGCGTTTTCATTGCCAATGGCTTAAACTTTAAAAATTAAAATTATGATGACTACATTAAGCCAGGTTTTAGAAAAACTAAGGTTAAAAAAACAAGACAATGAATTCAGGATGGCAATGGGGAAATTTGCAGCGCCTTCTGGCAAGCAATACCTGCCTGCTGAATTAAGGATCATAAAGACCTATCGTTTTGAAGGAGATTCAGATCCTTCAGATTCTTCCATTATTTACCTGATCGAGGCAACTGATGGATTAATCGGATACAGCATTGATGCTTTCGGCGTATACAGTAACCACGATGATGAAGAAGGTTATGACGATTTTCTGCGTGATATTCCCGTTGTGGAAAAGGCCGAAGAAGAGATCTTCGGTTAATAAGTATGTACAACAATAATTTTATTAATTGGCCTCCCGCTTAATTTAAGCAGGGGCCTTGCTATATGCAACCAGCAGCCTTCCGGGTCATGTAAAATCAACCAAAAAACCGATTTTTTCAGGTAACAAAATTTTTGCTATATTTAAAGGCCTAAAATCAAACTGGTGAAAAAAATATTTACAATAATCATCCTTATTGCCTGTTCTTTTTTTGCCAAAGCGCAGACTTTTACATGGAATGGTAATATTCCGATACTTGACAATACAACCGATACCATTCCAATTACTGTTTCAGGGCTTCCTTCAGTAATTGACAATAATTTTGGTATTGCGCACATCTGCATGAATATAACGCATAGTTATGATGCAGATCTCTATATCAGGTTACTATCACCTGCGGGTACCACTGTTGTACTGATACAAAATATCGGCGGCTCCGGTAATAATTTTTATGGAACCTGCGTGGGTATGGATGGCGTTGCATTTACGGCTGCGCAACCTCCATACGGTGGTATTTTCTTCCCTGCAGGTGAAGTGAGTTCCTTTAATACCGGTCAAAATCCAAATGGAGTATGGCGTTTGCTGGTAGAAGATATTTCGGCGCCGGATGAAGGTTCTATCCAGATGGCAAGCATTGAATTCACCAACAATCCTCCAAGGGTGATAGCAAGCAGTGGAAGCGGTGCTCCTGTAGGCACTTATCTCTGTGCAAGTTGCACCTGCCCCGGCGGCGGTGCTCCTCCATGCGATCTGCTACCAGACATGACGGCATCCGCCAAAGAGATCCTTCAAAACCATACGGAAGAACCCGGCTTTTTATACATTTCGAATGCAACACCGAATATAGGATCAGGCCCATTGGATATTTATGGCATCGACTCCTGCTTCTGTGGTACTACCCATGTACCCTGCGGTACGGTTTGCCCAGGCGGCGATCTGATAAAACATGTGGTAAAGCAACGTGTTTATCAAAAAGTTCCGGGCAATGACACGTTAAGTTATTACGACCGCTTTGCAGGTAAAATGGTCTTCCACCCTACCCATGGTCACCTGCACGTTGACAACTGGGCTTATTACACCTTGCGTACACCTACATCAAACCCTGATGCAAGAACATGGCCCATCATTGCTTCTGGTACCAAGCAGAGTTTCTGCCTGATCAACCTGGGTAATTGCAGCAGCAATCCCGGCGAGTGTGTAGACAATAATGGAAATACGATCTTAACGGTGCCCAATAATGCAGTTGGTTGGCATAGTGGCTGCGGGCTGAACCAGGGAATTTACCCGGGAAGTTATGATGTATACAGTGTGAACCTGAACGACCCCATTCCATTACAAAACGTATGTAACGGAACCTATTATATCGTTTCTATAACCGATCCGGACAATGATTTCCTTGAAAGCGATGAAGGCAATAACTGGGTAGCCGTGCCCATAACCCTAACGCAGCAAAGTGTTTCACCTACCATCACGGCAAATGGATCTACTGTTTTATGCCCGGGCGGAACGGTAACCTTAACATCAAGCCCCGAAGCCAATTATCTTTGGTCGAATGGCGAAACCACACAATCTATTGTTGTAAGCACGGCGGGCACCTATGCTGTTTCTACGAATTGTGGAAACGTAATTGCCAACTCGCAACCGGTAACAGTCACAGTAATCCCTATAAATTCAACAGCAGCAGTTTCTATTGCCATTACAACAGGCAGTAATCCTACTTGCATCGGCGTAACAGAGATTTTCACCGCAACGCCAACAAATGGAGGAAGCAACCCAACCTATGTATGGAAAGTGGACGGTACAATTGTTGGATTGAACAGCAATACTTACACCACATCATCTCTTACTAACGGACAGGTTGTAAGTTGTGCGATGACATCAAATATCAGTTGCCTGCAGGCATCACCTGCTGCCTCCAACAATATTACCATGACGGTAACAGCGCCGGTAAATCCAACTGCCTCCGTTGCACTTACTACCGGCAATAATCCAACATGTGCAGGCGATCCAATGGCATTCACTGCTACATTGGCCAATGGTACAAATCCTGTTTACCAATGGCTGGTAAATGGAGCAACTGTAGGAACAAACAGCAATACCTATTCAAATAACGGTCTGGCAAACGGTGATATAGTAAAATGTAATATAACGGCGCTGGTTACCTGTCCGGTTAAGTCAACGCTCGGTACCGCTACTGGTTATAATGATTACCGAAACGACCTGGGGGCAGCTTATCCAACTTATTATGGAAACGGAAGGCAACAGTACCTTATTACGGCTTCGGAACTAACTGGTTTGGGTTTATCAGCCGGACTTATCAATTCCTTAGGCTTTAATGTTGCGGGCCCAACTGTAGGAGATCCTGCCATATTGAATGGTTATACGATCAAAATAGCCCAGACAGCTGTAACAGTGCTGACAGGCGCCTTCCAAACACCTGCGTTTACAACCGTATTCGGTCCGGTAAATTATAAGCCCGTGATGAATTCGATTAATACGCATTTCTTTTCAACGGCCTTTAACTGGGATGGTATTTCAAATCTTGTAGTTGACATTTGCTTTTCAAACCAGGTGGTTGGCAATGCTGCTTACCAGACTCTGCAAACAGCTACTTCATTTGTGTCTACAACTTATTATCAGGCAGACGGTACTGGGGGCGCACTTGCATGTACAAAAGCTACCGGTACTTCCGCTTCTATGAGGCCTAATATGATTTTCTCCATTACGCCTAAACAAACAGCCATTTCTAACATGGTTACTATTGGCGTGAATGAAAGCAATATTTATACTTTTACAGGGGCAGGCAATTGGGATATTGCAGCTAACTGGTCTAACAATACTATACCACCTGCTGTTCTTCCTTCCTGCTCGCAGATTGTCATTGATCCGATAGCAGGACAGGAATGTTTATTAAATGTTACTCAAACCATTTCTCCTGGTGCAAGGATCAGGGTAATTGCAAATAAAAAGTTCAGGATACCGGGAAATCTTATTCAGCAATAAAATATGTGCTGATATACTAATTCGCCAATTATGTGATGTGCTGACCAAGAGAGGATCATTTGAAATTACAATGAACTTTTTTTATCAGCACATTTGCATATTTTAACATCAAACCCCAAACCTCAAACTATTGTGTGGACCTGCACTATTTGCAACCGCAATTTTGAAAGATCCAGCCAAACGCATTCCTGCAATGACAAAACACTCAATGATTTTTTAAAAGGGAAGCCAGTTATTACCATTGAATTGTTTCAACATCTTTTAAAAGAATTCGAGTTAATGGGTAATTTATCTGTTCATCCTACCAAATCCATGATCGCAATTGCAGCTAAAACAAAATTTGCCTATATCATACAACTGGGTAAAAATTTTGTAGATATTGTTTTCTCTTTTAAACAAGCTTATCACGACAATCTTTGCTTTACTAAAATAAAATCCGTTCCGGGAAGCAATGATTTCAATCATCATTTCCGCATGTACTTTAAAGAAGATATCAATGAAGAAGTAAAGTACTATATGAAGCTTGCCTTTGATTATGCAAACTAACTGAACGCGTACAGCAACATCAAACGTCAAACACTTCACACTAAACATTTTTTTTAATATATTCGTATTAGCCTAAACCAATATTATGAGATTTATAATTACTCTGTCATTAGTCCTGTGCTACATGGCTTCCTTTGAGCAGGTTCCGTTCGATTACCAGCGGGATTTTAAAGCTGTTCTGGAAAAAACAAAAGACAAAACCAGTGATCTGTATTACCAGAAATTATTGATCCGTTTTCTCAACAATGATTCTGCACTTTCCCGTGCAGAAACACTCGCTTTGATGATAGGCTACACCGAAGAAAAACATTATAAGCCTTACAAAGACATGTCGACCGAACAGCAGATATTTGAAATGAATGAAGACGGTGACTATGAAGGTTCATTGGATGAATCTAAGACTTACCTTCAAACACACCCGCTAAGTCTGCGTGTATTAAAAGAAAGATCTTATTCCTATCACCAGTTATACAAAAAAGACAGTGCCGGGTATTATATGGACCTGGTTGATAAAGTGATGGGCGCAATGATCTACAGTGGCAAAGGTAAAACTCCTGAAACAGCGATCTTTTCGTTAGGACTCATTGATGGCGAACATTTTATTAATAATGTAGGTATGACTCCTGCGCACAAAACTACCACTTCTCCAAAAAGTAAGGTATTGATGTATATTGTTGATGCGTTGTCTGATGAAGGAATACATGCCAACTTCTATTTTGTATTGCAACATGCAAGAGATAAAATGGATGAAGATGAGATCGGCGAAGATGCTGTAGTAAAGCCGAAGAAACCAAGGAAAGAAAAAGGAGATAAGAAAGACAAAAAAGACAGCAAGGATAATAAAGATAACAAAGGTAAAAAAGATAAGAAGGGTTGGCAGGAGCCAGAGCCAGTACAAACACCCGTTACCGATTCGATTCCGCCTCCACCACCTCCCGCTGCAGCTCCAGGTAATTAGGATTGCAGATACCAAGGTTTTGCCCGCTTTACCTAACCGGGAATATTGAACAGGAAACAAGGGTTTTGATGACGACCGAAATGCTGCACCTAAACAATTTTAGCATTCCTTGTTCCATGTTCAATATTTATTCATCAATAAAAAAGGCTCCATCAATGAAGCCTTTTAGTTATTTAACCTGCCCTTTACGTGTATCGGAAATCATTCATCTGTTATCTGGTAACTGGTATCGGTATCCGGTATCCAACATTCCACCTACCTCAATATCGTCAAATTACCCTTCACTACTCCAACTCTTCCATCCAACAATTTATATTCTACCACAAAATAATAAGTGGCATCGGGAACAGGTTTTCCTTTATAAGTTCCTTCCCAATCGTTCTTATAATCTTTACTTTCATAAACAGGGCTTCCATATCGATTGTACACATGCACTGCCACACTGCTGATGCAGTTGCCATTCGTTACCAGCCAGCGTTCATTGATACCGTCCCCGTTTGGTGTAATGGCTTCCATTGGCTTTATGCAATATGGCACCACATTCACATCTACATCATCCGTTCCTGTGCACCCCTGTACAGAAGTTATTTTTAGTGTATAGGTAGTAGTAACTGCAGGTTTCGCTACAGGGTTTAAGATATTAGTGGCTGATAAACCAGTGGCCGGTGCCCATAGATATACACCCTGGCTACCGCTGCCATTCAATTGAACAGATTGCCCTTCTATAACCGTCACATTATTTCCTGCAAATACCGTTACACCGGGAACGACTGATACTGTAAATGTTTTAAACGTGCTGCAATTACCTGTTGTTGCTGTTACTGTATAGGTTGTAGTAGCCGACGGTGACAGAACAGGATTGGCAATGGATGGATCGCTTACACCTGTTACCGGCGACCAGCTATAACTGGTAGCATTACCCGAAGTATTGCTTTTGAAAGAAGCACCCGTACAAATGGTCGTATCTGTATGTACATTTAAAGTTGGTGCTTGATTAACAGTAACGATAAAAGACCTGCTAATGGAACAGTAAAGCCCTCTTGTTCCTGTAATGGTATAGGTAGTTGTCGATGTTGGTGATAGAACAGGCCGTGGATCTGTGGCATCACTTACACCTGTTATCGGCGACCAATTGAATGTAGTTGCATTGCTGGTCGTTTCAACAGTAAAGGAAGAACCTGAACAAATCGTTGTGTCGGGATATGTACCCATGAGTAAATTATTAATTTGCCCGATTATTACAGGATAAGTAGTTTGGCAACCTACGCCATAAGTTATTGATGCAATGTAATTACCCGGCGCAAGATTAGTGGCCGTTAACCCTGTTTGAACCGGGGTTGTATTCCAGGTAACATTAAAAGGGCCGGGTATTGAAATATTTAGCGTTGCATCGCCGGGCGTTGTACAAGTTGCATCATTTTTTGAGACTGTAATTCCCTGTACAACCTTGCCAGATACTGCCAAAAAAACGGCGTTCGGATAGGGCGCATTATTACCTGTAGTAGTAACATTGGCAAGATTTATCCTTTGCAGGTTTTTACTATTATCAGCACATGAAAGTGGTACTTCGATGTAATAAAGCCTCGGATTAGTTGGATATGAATCTGCGTCTCCCGGAGCTACTGTAGCAACACGGTTACAACGGCCAAATCCGCTTTCAATCACATTACTGGTGCCGTTAAACCAATCTTGAAGAATATAACTGGTTAGTGCAGTAGTAGAGGTTCCATCAGAAAAATATAATGTTACATTTACCTGGCTCGGCCCTTCAGTAGAAAATCCCGCTATCCTCAGCGCAGTGTATTTTGCAGGTGTAGTGATAATAAGATCCCCATTCTGTCCTCTCGGTAAGAGTAACGCGTTGTTCGCATTATAGGGTGATAGCTGGTAAGAACCTGAAGCATTTATTATAGATCCGTTATCAGGCAATGCACCACCACCAAAAAGATTCTGATTTCTGAATGTCACACTGTACATTACCTTATTGGAAACAGTCACACCATCAACAGGTATGCTTGTAGTCGCTAAGGAACTACTACCGGCATCTGCTACCACATCCTCGTTAAAACCTGAAATGACAATTGGATTATATTGAGAAAAACCCGGTATGGCCATAGAAAGCATGAATACAAACAGTGGTAATGCAAGAAAGCGTGTAGAAATCAATTTCATGTGTTGGATGGATTTATTGTAAGTATTTAAAATATTTAAATATATAAAATTTTATCGTCAGTATGCCATTCTCAATTACCGTGGTTGAAATTTTTAGAAAAAAAAAGCCGCTCTCTGATGAGAACGGCTTTTATATCTTTATAAAATATGTTAGATCCTGAAATGCGCAAATGCTTTGTTCGCTTCTGCCATACGGTGTGTATCTTCTTTCTTTTTGTAAGATGCACCTTCACCTTTACTAGCTGCAACAATCTCGTTAGCCAGTTTGTCTGACATGCTACGACCATTTCTCTCACGGCTGTAACGTACCATCCATTTGATGCTCAACGAAACCTTCCTGTCGGCACGAACCTCAGAAGGAATCTGGAAGGTAGCTCCACCAATACGGCGGCTACGTACTTCAACACCCGGAGTGATATTGTTAAGAGCTTTTTTCCAAATCTCGTAACCATCTTCGCCGGTTTGTTTGTTCACTTTTTCCAAAGCGCTGTAAAATATATTATAAGCACCGCTCTTCTTACCCTGCCACATCAGATTATTCACAAAACGTGTAACCAGGATGTCATTAAATTTTGGATCTGGAGCTAAAGGAATCTTTTTTGGTTGTGTCTTACGCATTGCTTTATTTATTGATATTAATAACGGTCAATTATTAATTTTTAATTATCAATTATTAATTACTTTTTGGCTTTTTTAGTTCCGTATTTGCTACGGCTTTGTTTGCGGTCTTTTACACCGGCAGTATCCAGGCTACCACGAACAATATGGTAACGTACACCTGGAAGATCTTTTACCCTTCCGCCACGGATCAAAACGATTGAGTGCTCCTGCAAATTATGCCCTTCACCAGGGATATAAGCGATCACCTCGATCTTATTGGTCAAACGTACCTTAGCAACTTTACGCAGGGCAGAGTTTGGCTTTTTAGGAGTAGTTGTATACACCCTTGTACATACACCGCGGCGTTGAGGGCAACTATCCAGCGCTCTGGATTTGCTTTTAGCCTTAATGATTTCTCTACCTTTTCTTACTAATTGTTGTATTGTTGGCATTTATAAACCTTTTATTTTTCGGACGGCAAAGGTAAGGGGAAAATTTAAAATTAAAAATTAAAAATTAAAAAGTTTTATACATTGCGGATGCTGTTTTCGATTATGATATAGTCACACCCAGGAAAGCATGAAAAGTTAAACCACAAACCTAACCTTCTAAACTCCCATCAACTTTCTAAATCGCTCTAAATCTTC
Organism: Chitinophagales bacterium; assembly: GCA_038207305.1. Lineage (GTDB taxonomy): Bacteria > Bacteroidota > Bacteroidia > Chitinophagales > Chitinophagaceae > Ferruginibacter. Next base: position 81,671 of record JBBQZY010000006.1, on the reverse strand, counting down.
AAATTACAAACCTAAATCAGGAAAACTCAAACTAAATTTTATTCATCCAACCAAAGCTGTCGGCAGCCAGTCCATACCGTATATCATTCAGGCGCTTTTTGAGTTCCGGTGCTGTTTGCCATTTTTCTACATCAAATTTCATTACGTAATCCTTATAGCGGAGTTCTTTGATCAAAGAAATGGTTGCAGCGGTTCCTGTGCCAAATACCTCGTACAATACACCTGCTTGATGGGCATCTATCACATCATTGATCGAAAGATCTCTTTCTTCTACATTAAAGCCCATATCCTTTAGCACGGCAATGGCACTGTCGCGGGTAACCCCGGCCAAAATGGTACCCTGCTCGAGCCCCGGTGTGATGGCAGTATTGCCAATAATGAAAAATACATTCATCGTACCACATTCCTGTACATATTTGTGTTCGAATGCATCTGTCCATAATACCTGGTCGTAACCAAGTTTTTTTGCCGCAGCCGTAGCAAACATCGCTGCTCCATAGTTACCGGCAGCCTTGGCGTATCCTACTCCACCGGGTACCGCACGAACATATTGCTCTTCCACATAAATGCGCATGGGGGTATTGTAATAAGGGCCGGTAGGACTTAAAATGATCATGAACTTGTATTTATCACTTGGCTTAACCCCGATCGTTTCATCCGTGCTGAACATGAACGGCCTGATATAAAGTGAATGGTCTTCTTTGGCTGGTATCCAGTTACTGTCGAGTTTGATCAGCGCACGCATTCCTTCCATGAATATTTCTTCAGGAACGGGCGGCATCTGCATCCTTTTGGCAGAAATATTAAAACGTCTGAAATTATCCTGCGGCCGGAACATATAAGCTTCCCCATCGGGGTGCTTGTAAGCCTTTATTCCTTCAAAAATTGCCTGCCCATAATGTATGGCAGCCAGGGAAGGTTCCATAAGCATTGGCTGATAAGGTTTTATTTCCACTGTTTTCCATTCCCCATCTTCATAGTCAACCTCCAGCATGTGATCGGTAAAGTACTTACCGAAAGGTATATTTTCAAGATTTATATCGCTCAGTTTACTGCGTTCAACTTTGGTAATATTAAAATCCGCTGCTGCAATCATATTCGTTAATTTTACAGCAAAGAAACGAAAAAAAAAGCGTGCAAACCCAGGTTTTATGAGTTTAGACAATATTCAACTACCCCCGTTTTTGATACAGGAATTGTACAGGAATTCATTGATTGAAGAGCAAAATAACCAACCAAAAACGAATTCTTTAAAAACCGATGAAGTATTGTTCCTGGGCAAGAATCAAAAAAATATTTTAGTCATCGTAGCAGAGGAAAATGCAGTGTATTTACCCGATGAAACACTGAACTTCCTTATAGGCATTTTAGGTGCTTGTAAATTATCGCTTTCAGATACAGCCCTTATCAATTTCAACAGGAACCCTGGCATTGATTATAAAACATTGCAGGAAAAATTCAAACCAGGCATCATCCTCTTTTTTGGCATCGAACCGGCAGCGCTGGAATTTCCATTACAATTTCCGCATTACCAGTTACAGGCTTATAATAAACAGACTTACCTGAGCGCCCCTTCTTTATACCAGCTTTCAGTAGATATAACCGAGAAAAAGAAACTCTGGTCATCCTTAAAAACACTTTTTTCCATTTAAAGCAGGTCTACATGCAATCCATCATTTTTGCAACAAATAATAAAAATAAAGTAGATGAGATCAGGGCTGTTTTAAAAGACAGGTTCAGGATCGTCAGTTTGAAGGAAGCGGGCATTGATATAGACATTCCGGAACCTTATGAAACGCTGGAAGAAAATGCCCGGGAAAAATCTACGACCATCTATACCTTAACAGGAAAAGACTGCTTTAGTGAAGACACAGGCCTTGAAGTTGGGGTGCTAAATAATGAACCCGGTGTAAGAAGTGCCCGCTATGCCGGCAACGAAGCCGATTCCAACAGGAACACGGCTAAATTATTAGAAAACCTCAACACTGTTAAAAACCGGGAAGCACAATTCAGAACGGTGATATCCCTTATGCTTGATGGTAAAGAATATCATTTTGAGGGGATTTGTAAAGGACATATCACTGAAAAAGAAACCGGCAGCAATGGCTTTGGCTATGACCCGGTTTTCATGCCGTTGGGAAGTACAAAAACATTTGCTGAAATGAACATGGAAGAAAAGAATCAATTCAGCCACCGCAAAAAAGCCACGGCAAAATTCGCTTCATTTTTAAACGATTACAATGGCAAGGATTAAAATAACAGTGCCCGGAAATATTATTGCTTGCGTAACGATACCGGTTAGAATAACCGATATCAATTATGGCAACCATGTTGGCAACGATGCATTGGTAGGCATTGTACATGAATCAAGAATGCAATGGCTGAAACAACAGGGTGGTTCTGAACTGAATATTGCCGGCACAGGTTTGATCATGGGTGATCTTGCGGTAGAATATACCGGTGAATCTTTTTACGGCGACATACTTACCGTGTGTATTGCAGCAGATGAAGTTTCCAAAGTAAACTTTGAATTATACTACAAAATAGAAACTGCCAGGAATGGGCAAACGATACTGATCGCTAAGGCAAAAACAGGAATGGTTTGCTATGACTATGCCAATAAAAAAGTAGTTTCCGTTCCTGATGGATTGAAAAGGATGTTGATGGGAGGAAATTGACACTGGCTGCCAGATACCAGGTAGCATTTATTCATTCCAGATCTCCCAGTTTTCTTCCGCTTGCAGCACCAGCATTTCATAGCCATTCTTTACCGTTGCTCCATGCGATAATCCCTGCGATAAAAATTTTGTTTCCGCAGGCCGGTAAATAAGATCAAACAATAAATGTTCTTTGGTGAGATATTGATAAGGTATAGCAGGTTCCTCCTGTTCATGCGGGAACATTCCTACAGGAGAACAATTGATGACGAGTGAATGTTGCTGTATTATTTCCGCATCAAGCTGATCGTAGTGTACAAAACCTGCTGCTATTTTTTTATTTCTTGTAACGATCAAAAAAGCGATCCCCAATTCTTTCAAGACATATTGAACTGCTTTGGATGAACCGCCGGAACCCAGGATCAGTGCATTTGTATGATGGCTCAGTAATAACGGCGCCAATGAAAGCTTAAAGCCTGTTGAATCAGTATTATAACCAATAAGCTTACCCGCTGATAACCTGATGCAATTGACCGCTCCTATAGCAGACGCCTTCGCATCTATTTCATCCAGGAACGGGATAACAGTTTCTTTATACGGTATTGTAACGGCAAGGCCCTTAAGGCCTGTTTCACTTGCCAATAAGAAAGGAAATGATTCGATACGTTCCAACGGATATAATTCAAAACGACAACCCTCCAAATGTTCCCTTTCAAATTTCCCGGTAAAATATTGTTTTGAAAAAGAATGTTCCAGTGGGTTGCCGATCAAACCATATACTTGCATCAGGCAGTTTCTTTATCCAGGTATAAATGAAAGGTATCGCCTCTTAAACCAATACGCATGGCTTCCAAAGGAATTACTTCGGAAGGGGCAATATTACCGAGATTCACATTGCATCCTATCAGTTCAAGGAAATATAATTGCTGCGCTTTTTGCGGAGCTTCCCAGATTATTTTTTCTTCGGGTATCTGTGTCAGAATTTCCTGTACCAAACCTTCTCTAACTTCACCACTACCCCTGTAGATACCAACATTACCGGCTTCCCTCGCTTCAGCAATTACATAAGTAGATCCTGCATTCAGTTCGGCACGCATTAATTCGATCCATTTGTAAGGTGGGATGATGTGAGCGGCATCCTTGCTTCCTACTTCACTAAGTACAATTCCGTATTTGGTCAATTTTTCTATATAACCGCATTTCTCAGCATGTGGAATGCTGATAGAGCCATCGCTTACTTCCATATAACTCACACCAAATTCTTTACAAACATTTATATAATCTTCAAATTGGTTCCTGATCAAAAAAGCTTCAAACAACGTACCGCCGAAATAAATGGCCATATCGTATGAACGATATACTTCCAGTTTCTCTTTAAGATTAGGAGTTACAAATGCAGTTCCGAAACCAAGCTTCACAATATCCACATGAGGATGAGATACACTCATGAAATTTTTTGCTTCTTCTACACTAAGGCCTTTATCCATTACCATGGTAATTCCATGATCACGGGGCTTTATATTTCTTTGGGGTATTTGCGTCAGGTTAAAATTCATGCTGAAAGGGATTTATTGCCCGCAAAGATATTTAAAGCAGATTAAACAGGCGTACAAAATAAGTTAAGACAGTTTAACGGGATTTCTTTTTCTTATAGCGGGCAATGATCTCTACTACCTGTTGCTGTTGCAGGATGGATGGATTCATTTGAATAATCTGTTTGATAAGTCTGGGATTAGCAGCCATACCGTTCTCAAGATAGATCAATGCTTCTTTTGTTTTTCCTGACGCGAATAGGAACATGCTCTTATAAAAAATAAATATGGGCCTTGAATCCATTTGTTCCAATGCAAACGATGAATATTCTAATCCTTCTTCATACAATTCGCCTTTGTACAGGCATTTCAACAATTCTATCCAGCCTGCAGTATTTTTTGGACGCACCCTTACCACGTTACCAAAATAAGTGATGGCTTCGTCTATGTTATCAAGTTCCATATAACACCTCCCGATGGCAAGATTATAATCGGGCTGCATGCGATGTATCTTTAAAGCAACTTCCAGTACTTTAATGGCATTGTTCCAATTACCTTCATTCATATAAGTGCAGGCGATCTTGTAATGCATCTGGCTGTCTTCGGGGTTCAGGTGACTGGCTTTTTTATAATTGAACCTTGCCTGGGCATAGTTCTCCAGTTTATCGTAGCAATGGCCAATGGCTTCATAAATAACAGATTCCGGCATCGCCAGTTCCAATACTTTTTCCAACACGTCGATGGCTTCCCTGTATTTGCGCAATTTCATGAAAGCATCGCCCATATTGCGATAGGCAAAGTCAAACTTTTCATCAATTGCCACAGCATATTGGTAAGCATCAATGCCCTTCTCATACAATTTTAAACCCTGGTATGCGGCGCCCAGGTTAAACCAGGCAAGTTCATTAAACGGATAATCTTCTATAATCTGTTGGTGCAATTTGATGCTTTCTTCATTTCTCCCGGTGAAATCTGTCCAGAAACATATTTTATACAATGCCTCTTCATTAGAAGGGTCTATTTGTAAAATGACCTTCAGGCAATCGAATACCTTTTCAAAATTTTCGTAATCATCATATACATCCGCCAGTTCAAACAACAGGTCGAGTTTCTCATCAGCTTCAAAATTTTCAAGGGCTGCTTCCAGTAACGCGGCTGCCTTTTCCTGCATATCGAGCGCCAGGTAGGCATCAGTTTTTAAAATATACAGGGATGTATCAGTACTATCGAACAACTCGGCTTGTTCAAGTACCATCAATGCATCTTTATAATTTCGAAGGGAAATGAGGAGATCTGCTTTCCTTATCAGCAGGCTGCCGGAGTAAGGATACTGCTCTATGGCAAGATTCACAGCTTCAAGGGCGTTGTTAAATTGCTCTTTTTCATCAAAATAATCCACTATACGCTCAAAGCCGTCTTCCTCAATAAAAGAATGGCCTTTTCCTTCCTTTAAATTTGCAAAAAGTTGCAATAACTCCTTCAATTCTTCCCTGTCTTGTCGGTATGGGTATTTACTCATGGGCTTATCGGTTATTGTAATATAGGTAATATTTAAAGAAAATCAATTTTTTAATCCAAAATATACTAAAGCGACGAAAATTTCGTTCCAATCAGAACTCCCCTAAAAATAGTTTGATGAACGGTTGCTTATTATTGAATAAATGTTAATATATTTGTAACAATAAATTAAATGCAAAAATGACCAAAATAGCCAAAAAAATACTGTTGTTGAGTATTCTTACCGGTACTATGCTCGTGTCTTTTGCTGATCGGGGTGCTGGTAAGAAATCAAAGAACAGAGTGATCCTCAATATCAATACCAATAATTCTTTTAAAAATGCGATTTCTTTTAATCTGAAGGGCGGTCTTAAATATAAAGGAAGTTTGTTGATAAAAACGGAACAACAAGCTAATACACTTGTATCTACCGAACTTGTTACTTATCAAAAGGGCAGTAGCATTTATATCGTTCCTTACAAACAAAAAATAATTGTTCCCGAAATTCGGCAGGGATATACTGGTGTTAAACTCATCATCCACACTAAATAAAAAATATTGAACCGCTTTTAAAGCGGTTTTTTTATGCCTGCTGTTTTTATCCTTTCTTCAATTGCTGATTCTCATCATAAGTCATGACCCTGAAACCTGATTTTGGAATATCAAATTTATTTGCCGGTATATTATCGTAATTAATATTTGTAAGGGTATAGGTAAATTTCAATTTGCCTGATTGAAGTTCATACTTTACCGGTATACCCGGCAACTGCCTGAATGCATTGTTATATTCTTTATTAACAGTTGAAATAGCTGGTAAGAAGTATACCACGAAAGTTTTTCCATCATCAAGGTTTGCGGTAGCTTTTCTACAAATAAAACCAGCGATGGTTTGTTCTGCATTGTCGATACTGAATTTCATATTTTGAAAATACTGGTTTTTTTGTGCCCAGTTTTCTTTTGTTAGTGTGATCATCAATTTCTGTCCACTGTATTCTTTCAATATATACCCTTTACCATCTTTGGTATCATAGAGGGTCGATTCTGTACCCAGTGAACTTGTCATATCGCTCCTGCTATCTGTCCCTTTGATATAAATATTCAACGTAGCCCCATCAAGTGACTTCGATAAAGACGGCTTATCGTTTACAGATTCAATAGAAATATTATAGCTAAGCGTGGTTTCATTAACTGCCTTTTGAGCAATCGAAACTGCCGGGAATACAAACCCCAAAAGCATCAATAAAAAAGCATTTTTTAGTTCTTTCATTTTTTGTTTAAATATTAATACTTAAAGATAATATAATCACGTGCCAAATATTCAATTAAGCAATTAACCAAAAAACCTGCACTTGGTTTGTGCAGGTTTTTATTAAATATTAACGATTTGTTCTACTTCTTGCCGGATTTATTTTTCATATCCTGCAGCTTTTTCTGACTGTCCTGCATGGCCGCCATTCGTTCCTGGAGTTTGGATTGTTTAACCGGCTTCTTCATATTTTCCTTTATCTGTACCAGTATCTTATCGTGATCTATGATGTATTTCTGTATTACGATCTGCAATAAAAGCGTAATGGTATTTGAAACGGTATAATACCAGGTTAATGCCGACGGAAGCTTATTAAATACACCCAACAATAAAACCGGGAATATATAAGGCATGTATTTCATGAGCGGGTTGTTATTGTCCTGCATATTGCTCATGCTATAGATAGATATCAATAAACTGGTGGCTACCGCTGTTAAAGTAAAGAGGCTTACATGGTCGCCATAAAATGGAATTGGAAAAGGCAATTTTGCAATTGAATCATAGGCAGCAAGGTCATGTGCCCATAAGAAGTTCTTTCCACGAAGATCTATATTGGATTGGAAGAAATAATAGAGCGACATAAATATTGGTATCTGTAGCAGCGCCGGTAAACATCCTCCCAGCGGGCTCACGCCTGCCGATCGCCACAATTTCATTTGCTCCATGCTAAACGCCTGCTGGTCGTCTTTATACTTCGCTTTCAGCGCATCTACTTCAGGTTTCAACACTTTCATTTTAGCACCACTGAGATAACTCTTGTACAATATGGGTGAAGTGATCAGGCGGATCAATAAAGTAAGCAACAGGATCACAATACCCATACTCGCCACATATTTTTGAATGAAATCAAAAACAGGCAACAGGAAGTATCGGTTGATGTATTTTACAAAAGCAAAAACACCGCTGCCATAAGGCACCATCTCCTCCATTTTATTGTTATACTTCTTTAGTACATTATAATCACTCGGGCCATAATATAATTGAAGTGGAATAAGATCGTTACCCGACCCGGATAGTTTTATTTTAGCATTCGCTACGGACATAGCTATATAATGGCTGGTGGTATCCTTTGGCACCGTCCAGGTTATATCGGCTGAAGTAAATTTATTTTTTGCCAGCAGTGCAGTAGAAAAAAATTGCTGCTTCACACTGAGCCAGTCAATCGGTTTTGAAAAATCCTTGTTATCGCCGGTACCAATATAAGAGAAATCGTAGCTGCCATCTTTTACATAACAGATATGGGTTTGCGTTCTTTCATACTCATGATCCTTTTCTATTTGTTCTGTTTCGGTCTTCCACAATATTCCCATTGTATTACCTGTAAACAACCTGTCTGCGCCTTTTACAGTGATATTAAGATCTACCAGGTAATCATCTTTCCTGATAAGATATTCGTGTACCAACTGCCTTCCCGAAGAATCGCTTGCAGTGAATGTTACTGTTTTACTTTTATCAGCATTTTCAATGACTACAGCTGGCGTAAAAATAATATTCTCCGTTTCTTCACTATGATTGTTTTCCGTGTTGATGCGATAAGATAATTTATTGTTATCGCCCTTTTGAATTAAGACAGGATCGCCATTCAGCTTCTTATATTTTTTTAACTCTACCATTACAGGCTGAGCGCCTTTATTCGAAAAGCTGATCTTCATTACTTCATTCTCAACGGTAGTTAATTGTGGCAGCGATTGGTTTGCATTGAAGGCTGCAGATAGCTGAGCTGTGCGCTGAGAATCTGCTTTGGCTGCATCCAGCTTTACAGCATTGGTATCTATTCTTAATTTTTGTGCTGCTATGGCCGAATCATCCTTTCTTTTTGCCTCGCCTTCATAAGCCAGGCGGCTCTTGCTGTTTATCGCAAGCATGGCTATCAGCAACGCACCGATGATTATAAATCCAATCACCGTATTTCTATCCATTCCCATGTTATGTATTTTAGGATGGCAAAGGTAATCAGTTTAGCGTCACTAATTACACGAAATATGAGCAACAATGAGCGGAATTAATACCAATTACACTTCAAATATTGTCCATAAGTTTCACGCAAAGTTCGCAAAGGAACAAAGTCACAAAGAAAAAGATAGCCAATCTTAAATTTCTTACCGGCAAAAAATACAGTTTCACGAATAATAAAATGATGCTGAAAGTTTATTAATCCCTTCGCTTTTCAGAGGGGCTTGCGGGTAAGGTTACTCAACATAAAAAGCCCTTCCGAAGAAGGGCTTGTATCATTCAACAATTGATTTATTATTTCTTTGCAGCAGGCGCAGCGGCAGCAGCTTTCGGAGCAGCGGCAGCAGCTTTCGGAGCAGCAGCAGCGGCTTTTGGAGTACCTGCTTCTTCCTGTTTCAACTGACGTGTCATGGTTACTGAAGCAATTGGAATTCTGGGAGAGTTCAATACTTCCATATTTTCGGCAATTACATCCTGTACCCTTAAGTTCTCATTCAATTCAAGGCCAGTGATATCAACTTCAATGTGCTCTTTCAAGTATTTAGGAAGTGTCTTGATCTTGAGAGATTTCATTTTGGTTACCAACTTTCCACCGGCCTTAACACCTGCAGGAACACCTGTATATTTCAACGGCAGGGTTGCGATCACTTTTTTATCTTCCACCAGTTCTAAAAAGTCAACATGCGTCAACGCATCTGTAACCTTGTTGAACTGAATGTCTTTCAGGATACAGCGATAAGATGCACCGTCAATTTTTACGTCTGCAAGCATAAATTCAGGCGTGTAAATGATCCCTTTAAATGCGGATGCAGGCGCAGAGAAATTGATCTCTGATTTACCACCATAAATTACACCTGGCACGAATTGCTGAGAGCGAAGTTGGCGGGTGGCTTTTTTTCCGCTTTCGGTCCTCAGTTGTCCTTCGATTGTAATTGATTTCATTGTCTAATAATTTTTTTATGAGGCGCAAAGGTAGGGGAAAACTGTTGAAAAACCTGTTCTTCGTTTAAAGTTCAAAGTGGCTCACTAAAATTTGCAATACCCTTAAAGATTGATATTTTATGAACTACGAACTATGTACCACGAACTATGAACTTTGAGTTTTGAACTAACAAACTAACGACCAACACCTTACTTCACCTTTTTCACCCTTCCCCTTATAAACAAACTATTTATACTCTTATTTTCATATGCATTCCTGATAGTTACGGCAAATAGTTCATCCGTAGAAACCACTTTTATCTTATCACAACCTGGCTTTACCGGTATGGTATCGCAAACAACCAGCTCTTCCAACACACTGTTTTCGATGTTCTTATACGCATTGCCGCTCAATACAGGATGCGTACAAAAAGCTCTCACACTTCGGGCTCCTTTTTCTTTCATCAGCGCTGCACTTTTAGCGAGGGTGCCCCCCGTGTCGCATATATCGTCGATCAATATCACATCCCTGTCTGTAACATCCCCTATCAATACCATGCTGGCTATTTCATTGGCTCTTTTACGGTGCTTATCGCAAATAACCATTTCACATTCAAAAAAACTGGCAATTTCCCTTATCCTGTTTGCACTGCCCACATCGGGAGCCGCAAAAGTGAGGTTCTCAAGCTGAAGATTCTCAATGTATGGAATAAAAATAGCAGAGGATTCCAGGTGATCCACCGGTATGTCGAAATATCCTTGTATCTGTGGAGCATGAAGGTCCATGGTTATAACACGGTCAGCGCCGGCTGCGGTGAGCATATTTGCAACTAATTTAGATCCGATCGCTACCCTTGGCCTGTCTTTTCTATCCTGCCGGGCGTACCCGTAATATGGGATCACTGCAATTACTTTATATGCTGAAGCTCTTTTTGCAGCGTCGATCATCAGTAACAATTCCATCAGGTTATCAGTGGGAGCAAAAGTACTCTGTATCAAAAAAACAAACCTTCCCCTGATACTTTCCGTGAACTCAACTCCTATTTCTCCATCACTAAAAGTTTGAATATTAACCTTCCCTAGTGGCTCCCCAAACTTCTTTGCAATTTTTTCTGCCAGGTATTGAGAGCCGGTACCCGAAAATATTTTCGCATTGGATTCCATGTAAATAAATATTACTGTTGGTTAAGGAATTGTTTTGCGAAAATACAGTTAGTTTACATGAAATGAGTGAGAAAACTTTTTCACTAACTATCTACATACATAAAGTTTTAGTTTGTTCGTAGTGTTCAGCAACTGTCAATTAATCCACCGGGTTTAGTTGGCTATATTAAAAATAATTTTCACCTGCAATAGTTAATGTTATGGAAAATCCCAACCCACACAGGTCTATTAAAGACTGGGCTACAGACGACAGGCCCCGCGAAAAAATGGCCGGTAAAGGAGCAGCTGCCTTAAGCAATTCAGAACTCCTTGCGATCCTTATCAACAACGGTAATAAAGAAAGGTCGGCATTGGATCTTGCAAAAGAGGTGCTCAAACTTGCAGATAATAACCTGGAAGCATTGGGTAAACTTTCCATCAAAGATCTTCAAAAGATAAAGGGTATCGGTGAAGCAAAAGCGATTACAATTGCTGCAGCCCTTGAACTTGGAAGAAGACGACAAGCTTCATCAGCGCTCGTAAAAAAAACCGTCCGTAACAGCAATGAAATCGCAGATTTTTTAAAGTCTACTTTGAAAGATTATAACTATGAAGTTTTTGCTGTACTGTTCCTGAACAGGGCCAATAAGATAAAACATTTCGAGATCATCAGCCGGGGTGGCATCACAGGAACAGTGGCCGATCCACGCATTATTTTAAAAAAAGCCATTGAGGAAGAAGCCAGCTCTATTGTATTAAGTCACAATCATCCTTCGGGAAATCTTAAGCCCAGCCGTGCAGATGAAGAACTAACCCAGAAAATAAAACAAGCCGCAAGTTACTGCGATATAAGGGTGCTTGATCATATCATCGTAAGCGATGAAGGGTATTATAGTTTTGCGGATGAAGGGTTGATGTAGTTTGGGGTTTGAGGTTTGAGGTTTGAGGTTTGAGGTTTGAGGTTTGAGGTTTGAAGACACTACAAATATGGCAACAATAACAAAATTTGAAGATCTCGAAATTTGGCAGTTAGCAAGGAAACAAGCAATTGATATATACAATTTACACTAACGGGATATTTAGTAAAGATTTTGAATTGAGAAATCAAATCAATGCAGCAAGCGGTTCTGTTATGGATAATATTGCCGAAGGATTTGACCGGTCAGGGAATAAGGAATTTATCAACTTCCTTATCATTGCAAAAGGCTCAAATGCAGAAACCCGATCTCAACTGTACCTGGCTTTTGATAGAAATTATTTTAGTGAAGAAAGATTTATTCAACTGAAATTATGCAATGAAAGGCTGGGAAGTAAATTAATGGCATTTATCAAATATTTAAAAGCCAGCGAATATAAAGGTCAGTGATATAAGTAATAAACTTCCCACAACATCAAACTCTAAACAGCAAAAATTAAAATACCTAATTCTGCTCCACCCTCAAACTTCAAACCCCAAACAACATTAAGCCTGCCCCGTTGGCCCGCCAAAATTAAATGGTATCTCCACTGCTTCCATATCCTGTATGGTTCCGTTGGATGTTTCAAACTTTTTAATATTATCTATCATGGCTTTCATGAATCGTTTTGCATGAAAGGGCGTAAGTATGATCCTGTTCTTTACTTTACTTTTGGGTGTGCCAGGCATTACATTCACAAAGTCTACCACAAATTCTGCATGGCTATGTGTTATAATGGCCAGGTTAGCATAGGTGCCTTCCGCTACTTCTTCTGAAATTTCAATATTCAACGCTGCGGGTTGATCTGTAGGATTGCTCATATTTCTATTTTGGGGTAAAGATAAACCAAGCATACATAATTTATCGTGATCCAATTGAGATAATAACTGTAATATTTATATAAGCGTATGATAGGAGCACGGATGACTAAGATTTACATAGGTCATTTTACCTAAATAAGATCTCTGCTATCATCTGAATTTACTTCACAATAAAGCTGGTATGGCAAAGGGCGAAAAATAAGCAACTTACCTGATAACAGCATATTCAATCCGTGCAATCAGCGTCATCTGTGTCATCCGTGCGCCTATCCTTCGCATTAATATTTTTTGTGAAACCGCAAATCATATGGGCAATTGAAGAGAAACATGTTTAAATTAAAAGAGCCGATTCAATAATGAATCGGCTCTTTTATATAATTTCTAAAAAAATTATTGCTTAACTAAAAACTCTTCGGTAACCCTGTAGCCAGTTGAAGTATTCAAATAGCCATAGCGTACTTTAAATGTTTTAGTTGCCGGATCATAAGTGTTATTACACATAGCCGAATTTGGCCAAGCTGCAGTATAACCAGGAAATGAAGGGAAATCTGTGTCAAACTGTGTGTATGTACCACCAGCAGCACCTGGCGCAGCACGAATAGTAACTTTGTTAGTAGTTGGATTTGTTTTAAAGATCGCAACATATCCGCTTCCACCCAAATCACCTAAATCACAGAAAAGTTCATCTGGTGAGTTTGGAGAAAGGTTCTTTGCTATATTAGTGAGAGCTCTTGGTGCACTAGGATGATAAAAATAACCATTAGACAAATAATCACCAGCCAATGGATTACCAATTATGTGAAAATAAGCAGTACCGGTGCTTGGAGCGCCCGTAACGCCATTAGAACCACCAGCTACAGAGGTGATACTTACCGGCAACATGTAACTAATGGCAGCATCAAGCTGGCTGGGATCATGAATGGTAAGTTTCAAAGTTGATGAAAATACATCTCCGGCTTTAATAGTTGCAGAAGTAGTATTTAATGTGTAAGCTGCGGCTGGCAACACATCATACATGTTCGCAGGGTTTGCAGTGTTGTATGCAGTACGTGCTGCATCATTAACAGCAACTGTAACAGTAAGGTCCTGATCAAAGACGTGTGGCCCTACATATTCCAGTTGAAATTCAACAGGCACATCATCTGTACTAGCTAAGTCCAACTGTAAAGCACTGTTGCTGAAATTGGCATCCACGCCACCATAAGTATTAACCCGGATGATATTCTGGCCCTTATCAGCTAACTGGTCAGTGGTAACGGGTTTGTCGCAGGAGCTGAACAAGGCAGCCGCCAATACGGGGAAAACCAGCTTTTTAATATTTGAAAAATTCATTTGCTTAAAGTTTATAATTTAAAAAAATATTAAAAGTACACTACCCTAAAGATAGTGTACTAATTTGAATTTATTGATCCCACCACATGCGTGAACTCATTTTGTCTCCGCCCGTATAACGTGCAGCAGCTTCTGCAACGCTTGCAGGATTTAAGCCATACTCATTCGTTCCATAAGTTAACCTTCTTGGAATTTCTCTTGGTGTATTTACACCAAAAACGGTTGGCGTAAGATGAGGGATACCAGTCCTTCTCCACTCGCTCCATGCCTGTAATCCGTCGCCGAAAGAAGCAAGGTACCGCTGCAATTGAATCCTTTCTAAATTAGTGTTGGTTACTGCGTCCGCACCTACAACAGATGGAAAAGCAGCAAGTAGACCAATATCTGTACCACCACCCGAGCCGGTAGTGAAATTTGCGCTTGAACCAGCCAGGTAAGTCGCTGCAGCGGCAGCAGATTGTCCCCATTGTGTAAATGAAGCGGTAACACCAGCCTCATACAATGTTTGTGCAGATGCAGCAATCCAGCCCCTTTCAGCGGCTTCTGCCTCTGCAAGCAATACATAAGATGCGGGAAGAATAACAACCGGCGATGTAACAGCTCTGTAAGTCAGATTAATAGGAAGTGCATAACCACCACTAACTGATCCGTCAAATGCAACAGCATCATCACGCTTCAATCCATAAGGAAAAGCAGGACCTGAAGAACCATAAGCTGCCCTTCTTACGTCACCCATATTAGTAAGGATATCGCCTAAAGTCTTGGAAAAAGCATAATCCTTTCTGCCATTCAACACACTATAGAAAACGTTTGTATTTAAAGCACTACCACCAACATAAGTAGCTACCATATTATCTGCATTGGTCACAATTCCTCCTCCTGCATATGCATCTGCAAATTCTGTTGCAGCAAGCCCACCGGCGTTAGGGTACACCTTACTCATACGCAATGCAATAAGCATACGAAGTGAATTAGACAATTTTGTCCATTTTGCAACCTGTGTAGCTATACTTCCTGCGTAAAAAATATCACCTTTTACCGCGGCTATCGTTGGATCAAAACTGGCATTTGCTGCCTTAAGATCCGCAAGCATCTGAGCATAAATATCCTGCTGCTTATCATAGGATGGCGTTAAATTTCCCGCCCCTTTTAATGCCTCAGAATAAGGAATATCACCCCACCTGTCGGTAGTAGTCCATAGATAATAAACCTTCAAAATGGTAGCAATAGCTATCTGGCTCCCATTTGATCCAAAAGAAGCAGTTGCTGTGCCGGTTACGTTAAGAGCACCTTTGGTAGCTGCATTCGTATTCAGGTCTATAATTCTCTGAAGATCATATAGTGGACCCGAATAACCGCCAAAATCAAGCTGCGGATTACCATATAAGGATACATCAGTATATTGTGTTTCTGACCATTGCTGCGCATACAAAGATCCCCTGATTCCTCCGGCAGTGCTGGATAAAATATTGGCAACCTGTGATTCAGCATTTGTAAGAAGATAAGCCGTTGACGGATCATTCGCCCTGTCATTACGGGTATCGGTATCGCCAAAATCTTCAAGCTTTTTACAACCGGTAGTAGCGAACAAAGCCACAGCTACCGAAAAAGCGAAAAATGATTTTATATATGTATGTTTCATTATACTAAATTTAAATTATCAGATTAAAAGTTGATTTTCAGATTCGCACCAATTGACCTTGATCCAGGGTATTGACCATCTTCTCCCTGTACACCACTGATCTGTGAAGGATCGAAATCTTTTGTTTTAGAATACAACAGGAACAAATCGCGACCGATAACTGAAATAGTTGCGCCTTTGATGTATTTACCAACACCCATTCTATCAACAGGTAACCTGTAACCAAGGCTCAGTTCCCTCATTTTTACGAAAGTAAGATCGTAAACGTGTTTTTCGCTGATCTTAGAACTGTAGAACTGATCGAAGTATGTTTTAGCATCTACATAAACATCATAGTCTTTTCCTGCGTCATCAACTCCGATAACGTGAACCCCACCGCCATCTTCAACAGCATCCCTTACAGAGTTGCCCTTGTCGTTTAAACCAGCAGTACGTGCAGTTAAACCAGAGAAATCACCCCAGTAATTTGATAAAGAGAAGAACTTACCACCTGAAGAGTAATCGATATTACATCCGATAACAAAATTCTTAAACAATGTAATATTATTTTGAACACCACCGGTGTACCTTGGCAAAACACTACCATAGTTTACATCAGCTTCGCTTACAAAGGTACCATCAGGATTTAATACTGGTTTACCATTGATGCGTTTGATACCTGTACCATGCAATTGTCCCCACTCTGCACCTACTTCACTAACTGTCCATGCAGAAAGCGGGTTAGTCGTAGCCGGACCATAAGAACCATTGGCACTTACCAGCCTTGTGATACCAGGATAAATAGAAACTACTTCATTTTTTAACCTGTAAGCCCATGTTGCAGTTGCTTCATATTCCAGGTTTTTGAATTTCAATATCTGTGCGTTGAACTGAACATCAATACCGGTCTTTTTAACTTCACCAGCATTTCTTAAGTTAGAAGTATAGCCAGTTGTTGGAGAAACTGAAACGTTAACCGGGAAATTTTTGTTAACCCTGTCATAATAAGTTACTGAAGCACCGAGCCTGTTTTTAAGGAACCTTAGCTCAATACCAATTTCTTTTTCAGTACTATTTGCTCCCTGTAAACCTGGATCAGTCAGTGTATTCGGAACAGTCATGGTAGGATTTCCGTTATAATTATCTATAATTGAATAATAAGTATCCAACTGATATGCCGATAACAAATTAACTACCTGGCCAATAGACGCCCTTATTTTACCGTAGCTGAGGATCGACTTGTTCTTGATCCAGTCGCTAAATACCAATGAAGCACCTACTGATTTAGTGTCAATATGTTTACCTACCGGCTCTGCAGACGCATAATCCCTGCGGAATGAACCTTCCAAAAATGCCCAGTTCTTGTAGCCAACATCAGCCCTTACGAACAAGGCCCTGTTTTTATAGTTAGCCTGTGTTTCCATATCAAAAGAAGGTTGAGCTGCACCCGCCCTGTTATCATTTATCTTTTGAGCACTGTTACCCAATGAGTATACACCCGGAAGGATCAAACCTCCACTTGTGTTGGCATTGAATGATCTTGATTCAGATTTATAAAAAACAAAACCTGCGTTCGCATTAACCTGGAAATCTCTTACTTTTTTAGTATAAGAAGCCAATCCTTCATAGTACTGGCGGTTGCTGAAGCTTTCGCCAGTCTGGTAAGATGCTAATTGACCTTCAGCTGTTGTTGCTCCATAAGGGTTAAAACCTGTTTGAGTACCACTAGCCTGTAATTCTGATGGATAAATATTGTATCCATTGGTAGTTAACTGCTGCCTGCGGTATGTTCCTTTAATGCTAAAATCGTTGTTGAATTTATAAGTAAGAGAAACGTCACCGTATAAGCGGCTTCTTTCGTCAAAATTCTTTACAAGGTCAAACCATACGTAAGGGTTGTACCAGTAGTTAGCTCCGTAGAAACCAACCGGGTTAGCAGCACTATAAGAAGTTGGGTTATTGATATTCCAGGTAGCATAAATGCCTTCCGGAGTTTTTAATCCCCTTAATTCTTTCAGGATGCTGATATCAAGATCCCTGTGGAACCATTGGTTAAATGAACCTGAAGACTGGTTTGCATAACCATCGTCACCATCAGAGTTGCGCCTTTGGTTGATATAGTTGATACTTGCACCCAGGGTTAATTTTGGAGAAAGATTCACTGTGATATTAGTGTTCAATGTATGACGCTTCAGGTAAGAATTTGGAATCAGACCTTTAACGTCGAGGTTTGTGTAAGAAACCCTGATATTAGTGTTGTCAGTAGCTTTTGAGAAACTGATGTTGGTAGTTTTAGTAATACCGGTATTGTAAAAATCTTTTACATTACTAGCCTGCGGCGTTAACCTGGCAGTTTTGAAAGAACGCTCGTGACCACCATACCAGGCATACCAGGGAATATATTCCTGACCGTTCATACGTGGGCCCCAACTTGCATCATCATCATAATTATGATAATATTTGCCATCCAGTGCTTTCCATGCATCAGGCTGACCTGGCTGCCATGTATATTGAATCATATCAGAACTTGAACCACCGGAATATGAATTCTGGTAGTCTGGCGTGATATAGATTTTATCCAACGTAATACCGGTATTGATCTCGATACCTACACCCGGAGCATTTTTTCTTGCTCTTTTTGTAGTGATAACGATTGCACCGTTTGAACCATCAGGTCCGAACAAAGCAGCAGAAGCTGGTCCTTGTAAAACTGTGATATTATCAATATCATCAGGGTTTATATCGTTGGAACTTGGTATGATCGTACCATCAACAACATATACCGGGCCTGCACCTGCACCCAGGCCATTTTCACCCCTTAAACGAACGGAAGTTTCACGGCCCAAAGCTACGGCAGACTGGCTGCGTACCTGTGCTCCGGCAACTTTACCTGCAAGCGCGTTATTAACGTTAGAAGCACGAACCGTATTCAACTGATCTGAACTTACATTCTGAACATTTGAAGACTGGCTCCTGAGTGTACGTTTTGTCTGGAACGCACTGGTAACGATAACTTCTTTAATGGTGTTAGATTTTAAGACCATTTCAGTGGTAAGTGTGTTACCGGCGCCTACAGTAACATCCGCAACATCATAATTTGTTTGCGAAATCTGTAGTACATCCCCGGTATTTACCCTGATATTGTACTCACCATTAACGTCAGTTTGTACACCAGTCCTTGCACCTTTAATTAAAACGGTAGCAAATGGTACTGGCTTACCTTGATTATCAATGACTCTGCCGGTCACCACCCGGCCCTGCGCAAATGCCAACACTCCGCAAAGCATCAGCATCGTAAACAGTGATAAAAATCTTCTCATGTGCGATTAATTATTTGTTTAATGAAATGTAAAAATAAGGATATTTTGTTAACGCAAAAAAATTGTTAATCTTTTTGAACGGAACTTACCCTCATACCATATAACAGGACAAACCCTAAACTTGATTTGCTGCACGGTAAAAGAAAAAAGTTAAAATTTTGTTGTTGAAGGCAGGTAATGTCGGAATTTTACCGGTTAGGATACCTATACAACCTACCGGAAACCGGGCTCGGATTGGTGATATCAGTTGGAGGCTGAAGGATGTGACGGATAGGATGCATAAGTTGGCAGGCTCATTAAGCCGCTAATTTTTATTCCCCGAACCTCAATTAGCGGCTATCTGCGTGTTTTAGCTGCTTTAAGCTGCGGGAAACAAAAAATATTACCAACAACCGATCTAAGTCCTAACCTTAAGCTAAACGGAGTTAAATAAAGCTTAAGCAGGACTTATGGGAGGAGTTTCCCGGGGTTAAGGTCAGGTGAAAGTCTCGTGGATGTGGTGAAACTTTGGGTTCTTTATATCAAATCATCTCCAGGGATATGATAAAAGGAGCTAGTTGTTTAAAGTTTGAAGTTTGAGGTTTAACCACACTCCGAACCGAACGGATGCCAGCATCTTCAAAGTTCCAAACTCCAAATTGGTATTTAAAACCTGTATATCAATTGCAGCTTAACTTCCGTCTTCCGGTTTCCTTTTATCGCATCCAGTCCCGAACCAATCGTAGTTCGGTCGGGGTTGATCGTTTGAGCAATTCTACCCCAGGCGCTGAGTTTCCTGCTGATATCATAATTCACATTCAGGTAGTAACGGTAGCCTTTTTCATAAAACACCGGTATAGAATAACTATACAACACATCATTCTCATAAGCATACAGCCGGCTGTTGTAATCGTCGGTCTGGAAAAATTGAAGCCTTATATTGGCAGAAAATGGTTTCATCATCGGTTTATAGATGACATCTCCATAAATAAGATAGCCCTGTGAAGGTGCCGGGCCCTTTTTACTGAACCATACCATTTCTGTTCTTGACCTAACCGTAAAAACCTGGTTTATCTTATAACTGAATTGTACCCTCCAGTTCTGTCGCGGCGGGTTCAATACAGGATACAGTGTGATTTGATCACCGGTTAAATTCAGGCCCTTTGATTCCCTTTTATAACGGGTATATATCTCCAATTGCCGGTTTGGACGATAACTGAGTTGTAAAACATAGTCTGATCCGCTGGAAGGAGCATTCACGCCGAACTTCAGCCAGGGGAATTTATAAAGGTCAACATAACCATCTACCTGCCAGCCCTGGGCCGGCCTGATACTGATACCTGTAAAAAGGCCTTTTTCGTTGGTAGGATAAGTGCTTTCCGTAAAGGCATTTGTGTACAGGGACTGGTATTCCCTTGAAATATTCCTGTATAATAAACTCATATCCACATTGGATGAAACGCTTATCAATAGCCCATTTACAAAAGCCAACCCTTTTTTGCCGGTAGTTGCCAACTCCCCGAAAATGTGCATGTTCCTGAAAGTGTAACTGTAGTCTGCGCTGTAATTACCGAAGCTTTTACCTGTAAGCGCATACTTGTTATAAGGTTGCGCATCTTTTACCATCAAATATTTAAACTGGTATTGTATTGCATTAAAACCAATGTGCAATTGCTGAAACCGGAAAGCTACATTTCCACCAAAAGCTATTT
The DNA here is from genome assembly GCA_038207305.1 of Chitinophagales bacterium. Classification (GTDB taxonomy): domain Bacteria; phylum Bacteroidota; class Bacteroidia; order Chitinophagales; family Chitinophagaceae; genus Ferruginibacter. Next base: position 60,921 of record JBBQZY010000006.1, on the reverse strand, counting down.
GCCGCTGCACATTTTTATCCTCTACCTCACTTTTTGTGCGATGGTAGCCGGATGTTTGTAACGATGAAATAATATCTTCTTCAGTTAAACTATCAGCCGCGATAAAATTGGCGTCCAGTTTCCTGTAAGACCCAAAAACAGTTGCCTCCCAGTTATTTTTTCCGATCGTGATCCCTAAGCCCCGGTGAAAATTTATCTCGCCCGCAGCGTTATAAGGCCTCAATACGGCAGATTGCCTTTTTACAGCAGCTATATCCGGACCCTTTTTAAATGCCAGGCTCTGCCACTGTGTTAAGCCCTGCCCCATGTTTACGGTAAAGTCTCCGAGTGCAAGTGATTTCACCATGCCAAGGTTCCTTAAAAATATATGTGCGGAGTAAAAATCAAAGCCTGACTGCTGCTTCCCTTTGAAGAATTGTTCTCCGGGATCTTTCTCTGCAACAATACCATATTGAAGCAGGTTCTTATAAACATATTTATATCGTAACAGCAAACGCTGGGGTGAGCCCGGATAAAAATTTTTCGCTGCAGTTGAATCCAGTAAATAACCTCTTGATCTTTCCAATACCTGCGTAACCCTTACCAACAGTGCATGTTCACCTCCACGCAATCTTGTTCCAAGGTCTGCAACAGCATTCACTTGCTGACTAACGGTAATATATGGCCGAATTTTGCGGATCGTTTGTACATCCCAGCCGGGTATCGCCTGTATCTCGTAAATACTCACGAATTTACCAAGTAGGTTCCTGTATGATAAAAGATTTTCTATCTGTAAGCCAGAAAGTATTTTAAGGTCTTTAAGCAAACTGCCATCGGCTGTATTCAGGTTTATGGGATTTTTTTGAAACTGTATTAATTCCTGGAGGTAAGAATCATCCTCTGTTTCTGCATCGGCATTATTTTCAGTGATATTTTCGAGTTGTTGTTCGGTATTGGCCGCTGGCGGTTCTGTTACCTGTGCAAACAACACAGCATGACAGGAATAAACAACCATGAATAAAAATAACTTCCGCATTATTTCTTATCCTTAAAATTTACAATCAATAAAAGGCCGGGCGAAAAACCAAGTTGAGGATGATAATTGGCAGCTATATCAAGCCGGAAGTTCTTCCAGGAAACGCCTACGCCGCCAAAACCACCGGAGGTTTCACTTATAAAACCTGCCCGGATAAAAAATTGCTTTTTAAACCGGTACTGAACGCCACCTGTTACATTAACCGGCTTATCTTCTTCTTTGATCACTTCTGCACTCACGTAAAAGCTTTCTGATGCATCGTAACCCATGCCAAGTTTGTAGGCTGCCGCCAGCTTTTCATCGGATGATTTACCCAGTTTACCCGCAACCGGGTTATAAATATGAATACCGGCATTCAGCCTATCGGTAAAATGAATAATAGCGCCCAATTCAAAATTGATCGTCGACGCATTACCGTAGGATGGGATCCGGTAGCCATAGTAATTGAACTGCACGCCAATATCTAATTTTTTTCCAAGGCTCCTGGCATAGGCAAGCCCTATCTTGCTTTCATTAAAATTTTTGAAACCTCCATAATTCAGTTGTATACCGATATTACCCAATGAGGTTGAAATGGCAGCCGCAACCGCATACAGGCTGTTTTCATTGAGCATGAATCTTCTTTCACCATATATACCAATACCGGCAACCGGAACAGTTGCAAGTGCAGCCTGGTTACTGGTAAATGAAAATACATCTGACCGGGTTTTGCTATAGGCACCTAAACTCAAATAGGGCATACTTACTGAATAGCGAAGAGATTGTGCAAATGAATGGGCAGCAACCAACATGGTAATAATAAGTATTGTGATCTTTTTTCTCAAAGCATGGCGTTAACAGAATATCAAGTTAGGTAAATTTATTAAAACAGCTATGCCGCTGTAAAACATGGAACTAAATCAACTTTAGTTATTTAATTTTGCAGGATGGAAATTTTAGATGGAAAATTAGTATCGCAGGCAGTTAAAGACAGCCTGAAGGAAAAACTTAGCCAACTCAGCCAGCAACACAACAAAGCACCTCATCTTGCAGCCGTACTGGTAGGCAGTAATGGAGCCAGTGAAACCTATGTTGCCAGTAAGATAAAAAATTGTGCAGAAGTTGGCTTTAAAAGCAGCCTGGTAAGATTAGCTGAAGATACTACTGAAGAAAAATTAGTGGAAGCCATACTCAAGTTGAACGAAGATGAAGCTGTTGATGGAATATTGGTACAATTACCCCTTCCCGCTCATATCAACGAAGCAAGGATCATTAACCTCGTTGATCCTGATAAGGATGTAGACGGATTTCACCCCATCAGCGCAGGAAAGATGATGCAGGGTGTTCCTACATTTATCCCCGCAACACCGTACGGTATCATGTTACTACTGGAACATTACAAAATCGAAACTGCCGGAAAACATGCGGTGGTGATTGGCAGGAGTAATATTGTTGGCCGCCCCATCAGCATACTGCTAAGCCAGAATACAAACCCGGGAAACTGTACAGTAACTGTTTGCCATAGCCGCACTAAAAATCTGAAAGAGATCTGCTTACAGGCTGATATCATCGTTGCAGCACTTGGCAAAGCCTGTTTTTTAACCGCCGACATGGTAAAAGAGAATGCTGTGGTAATAGATGTAGGCATAACCAGGGTACCGGATGCCGGCAAGAAAAGTGGCTTTGCCATAAAAGGTGATGTTGATTTTGAACAGGTAGCACCCAAATGCAGTTTCATTACGCCCGTACCCGGTGGTGTAGGATTGATGACCATTGCAGCTTTGTTAATGAATACCTATAACGCGTATACGCAAAGGCGGAAAAAGGCTGTTGACAGTTAATGTATTGTTCCATAGATTCATTCAACGAAATAATGATTCTATGAAGTCCATTTAATCTTTTATAGTTTACTTTTTTGCTTCTCCAAGAAAGTAACAAAAAAAGAGCCCCTAAAAAAATCACATCCTTTTTTCGGGAAGGGACCCTGATTAAACTTTTGTACTACCGTAGCATCGACCGTTGATCGCTGACAGCGAATTAAAAAAACTATTTTAAGCACCAGAGGTTAATAAACAAACTTTGAATACAGAAAACAACACAACAGATTCAGGCAGGAATATCATTGCAGTAACTACCAATTCCCTCCCCGTGATGGAACATTTTTACACACTCCAGGGAGAAGGCTTTCACCAGGGCAGGGCTGCTTATTTTGTCAGGCTCGGCGGCTGCGATGTAGGCTGTGTATGGTGCGATGTTAAAGAAAGCTGGGATGCATCGCTGCACCCAACAATGACGATTGAAAAGATCCTAGACTCGGTAATTGCTGATACGAATGCAGCGTTGAAAAACAAACCACTGGTTGTTATAACCGGCGGCGAACCGTTGATGCATCATTTAGATGAACTCACCACTGCCTTACATCAAGCAGGCTTTGAAACGAATATTGAAACCTCCGGTGCACATCCCCTGAGCGGTCATTGGGATTGGATCTGCCTTTCACCCAAAAAGTTTAAGGCCCCGTTGCCCGAAATTTTACCTGTTGCAAATGAATTAAAGGTGGTCATCTTCAATAAAACAGATTTCGCCTGGGCAGAACAGTATGCAGCAGCCGTATCACCTGCATGCAAACTTTATCTTCAACCGGAATGGGATAAAGCCGCTGTTGTTACCCCGCTTATAATTGAATACATTAAGGAAAATCCAACTTGGGAACTGTCGTTGCAGCTACACAAGTATATTAATGTGCCGTAAAGGTTGGCAGGGTAACAACATTCATGAAGTTGAATGGCTAACCTGTTAACCTGATCATTCTGTTATACGATATCAACCCTCAAACTTTATCAACCCCATTAACCACGGCACTACTTTAACAGTGCCCCTACCCCCAATCAACTTTTTCGTTTTACCTTCATGCCAATAATCCAACAATGAAAAAAAATAACGTACACCACTATAAAGCCTTTTTTTTATTCATGGTTTTCGTTTCATTCTTTGCTGTTTCAAAAGCACAATGGTATGATCCGGATAAAGTGAACAAAAAAGCCGGGGACGTATATGGCATCGCTTATGAAGAAGCGCAGGAAGGGAAATACATTGAATCCATTGCACACCTTGGCGAGGCCCTGAAACTGGATCCGAAATTTGTAGATGTTTACTTGTCGCGGGCTGGCATATACGCGAATTTAAAGAATTACACAGCATCTGTGAACGATTTTCAAACAGCCTTAAAAATGGATTCGGTTTATTCCAAAACCTATCTCCTGCCCTATTCCATTTCGCTGGCGGGTATCGGAAATTTCTCAAAAGCACTGGAAGCTGTCAATGAATTCCTGGCTGAACCAAACCTTAACAAACAAAGCATACAAGCCGCAAACTACAGAAAAAGTGTTTTCCTGTTTGCCATCGATTTTGATAAAAAACATCCGGCAGGCAATTATGTTTTTGCACCCCATAACCTGGGTGATAGCATCAACAGCGCAGCACTCGAATATTTCCCTTCGCTCACCATTGATGGAAGTAAAATGATCTTCACCCGTCGCATTAACAACGATGAAGATTTTTATGAAAGTAATTTTTCGAATGGCCAATGGAGCAATGCAAAGCCAGTGAGTGGCAAGATCAACACCAACTTAAATGAAGGCGCACAGAATATTTCACAGGATGGGCAATGGCTGATCTTTACAGGTTGTAATTACCCCGAAGGATTGGGAAGCTGCGATCTATACATCGCTTATAAAACAAAGAACGGAAGCTGGACGGAACCGGAAAATATTGGTCCTATTGTAAATACAGATTTCTGGGAATCATCACCATCCTTATCGCCCGACAAAAAAGACCTCTACTTTGCAAGCAGTCAGCCCGGTGGCTTTGGTGGAAGGGATATATGGGTAACGCACAGACTTTCAGGCGGTAAATGGAGCCGGCCGCACAACCTCGGCCCCGAAGTGAACACGAGCGCAGATGAAGGATGTCCATTTATCCATGCCGACAATCAAACACTATACTTCAACAGCAACGGCCATGTGGGGTATGGCATGACTGACCTGTTTCTCTCCCGTAAAATAAATGACAGCACCTGGAGTGAAGCTGAAAACCTGGGTTATCCGATCAATACCATTGATGATGAGGGTTCACTGATCGTTGCATCGGATGGTAAAACATCTTATTATGCAAGCGACCGCGGAGATTCAAAAGGCGGCCTTGATCTTTATAGCTTTGAATTACGGGAAGACATCCGGGCTGCCAGGACGTTGTGGGTAAAGGGTAAAGTTTTTGATAAGAAAACAAACCAGGGCCTGCCCTCCTCTGTTGAACTAACGGACATCAGCAGCCGAAGGGTTATTTCCAAATTACAAACAGACGAAGATGGCAATTACCTTGTTACCCTACCTGCAGGAAAAGACTATGCATTTAATGTAAACCGCAAAGGGTATTTATTTTATTCAGATAATTTTTCACTGGTAGATAAAAGTATCGATTCTTCTTTCACCATAAACATTCCCCTGCAACCCATTGAAGCGGGAGCGTCTATAGTACTGAAGAATATTTTCTTTGACGTAAATAAATTTCAGTTGAAACCCGAATCACTGGCTGAATTGGATAAGGTTATTTTGTTGCTGAATGATAATCCAAAACTGAATATCCAGATCAGCGGGCATACAGACAATATAGGCAAGGATGCCGACAACCTTGCGCTGAGCCTCAACAGGGCCAAGGCTGTAACAGGTTACCTGCGGGATAAAGGCGTTGAAGCAAAACGAATAACATCGAAAGGATTTGGCGCTACAAGACCGGTATCAGGCAATGATACTGAGCAGGGAAAAGCACTAAACCGCCGCACTGAGCTAAGTGTTATATCCAATTAATTTTTTCTAATATTGTTCATATACAATCCGTATGAACAATGATCTGCTATACCAGGTGGCACTTACGCAAGTGCCTAATATCGGCGATGTACACGCCAAAGCGTTGCTGAAAATTTATGGCGATGCCGCTTCCATTTTTAAAGCTCCCCGGAAACACCTGGAAAGTACAGAAGGCATTGGCTCAGTAAGGGCAGGCAGCATCAAACAATTCAAAAACTTTAAAGCAGCTGAGGATGAAATTGCTTTCATTGAAAGGTATAAGGTTAGCCCGCTATTCATACTTGATAAGAATTACCCGCAACGTTTGCTGAATTGTTACGACAGCCCGGTACTGCTTTATTACCGTGGCAATGCAGATCTTAACAGCAGCAGGATATTATCAATTGTAGGCACAAGAAATAATACTTCTTATGGTAAACAGGCTTGTGAACAACTGATCGAAGGGTTAAAGGGAATGGATATCTTAATCATCAGCGGACTGGCGTTTGGAATTGATACGCTTGCACACAGAGCCTCCTTAAAAAATAATCTGTCAACCGTTGCTGTTATGGCACATGGCCTGGATATGATCTATCCACCGCAAAATAAACCACTTGCCAAACAGATGATAGAACAGGGAGGATTACTTACGGATTTTAAAAGTGGCAGTAATCCCGACAAACAGAATTTCCCCAGGCGCAACAGGATTGTAGCTGGCATATGTGATGCATTGATCGTACTGGAATCAGCATCAAAAGGAGGGTCACTGATTACAGCTGAACTTGCAAACAGTTACAATAAGGATGTATTTGCATTACCGGGCCGTGTTAGTGATATTAAAAGTGAAGGTTGCCATTACCTCATTAAAACCAATAAGGCATCACTTATTACAGGTACAAAAGACCTGTTGGAAATGATGAACTGGAATGAAAAAGAAAAACCTGCTGTAAAAAAACAACGGGAACTTTTTATTGAATTAACAGCTGCTGAAAAAACACTCACCCATATTTTACAGGAAAAAGAAAACTGCTCCATTGACGAGCTCTACCTGCGAAGCGGACTAAGCAGCAGTGAAGCTGCACAGGCATTGCTGATGCTGGAAATGCAGGGCATCATTGCGTCTTTACCGGGAAAGATGTATAGGTTGATTTGATCAATTCCCCGCAGTTCAATGCTGATCGGGCATAAATATTTCGGTTGTTATAAGACATCGAAGCCGCGTATAATTTGAAGGGAGGCCACAATGGCGAAAGGACGTGATTCAATAGGAATTTAACGCAGTAAAAAGTGAGTGCTTAAAAATAATAACTAACTCCGTGGGAGTTCACTGTTTACAGAACTAAAAATTATATGTCAAACACATTTGCAAATTTATTTACAGTTCGTTTTCGCAGTAAAGTATCGGCAAAGTTTAATTGCAAAAGTGCACAAGGAGGAACTACACAAATATATTACAGGTCTTGTTCAAAACCGGAAAGCAAAAATGCTGGCTGTACATTGCATGCCCGATCATATACATTTATTTGTTGGATTTAAGCCATCTGTTTTAATTGCTGAATTTGTAAAAGAAATTCACGTTGAGTCTAATGAATTTATCAATAGTAAAAAATGGATGCCTTGTAATTTCCGTTGGCAGAAAGGATATGGTGTATTTTCTTATTCCCAATGCCATATTGATAAAGTTGTAAAATATATTAATAACCAGAAGGCTCATCATGCTAAGAAAAAAATTTTTCATGAATACAAAGAACTGTTGATGAAATTTGAAATTCAATGTGAGGAAAAATACCTGTTTGATTTTTTTGAATGAACATATGTAGGAGGCTCCTACGGAGCCGGGTTATATTAAATCAACCCGAACCAAACGCCGTAAACATCATTTTTTAAAACCGGCACCATCCAACTCCGTAGGAGTTCCCTGCTTAAAAACCGTGAATTTGAATCATTTTTACAACTCCGTAGGAGTTTCCTTTGTTTTACCTGATTTCATGCAAAACAATAAATATCTAAAAGCCTTATGTAAGCGCAGATTTAAAATACAATACATTTACAGGCATCTGCGAAAAATGCCGCCCTCATCTGCTGGAAAGATTCGTTAAGGAAACAAACCCAAGTTTTTTACCTTTTCAATTTTTCATCCTACCTTCGCCTATGGCAACAATAATTAACTCCGCTGCTAAAAGCAAATCAAACAAATTTTTCGGTGAAGGGCTAACATTTGATGATGTTTTACTCATGCCCGCTTACTCACAGATATTACCCCGTGACGTAGACATCAGCACCCATCTTACAAAGAATATCGTTTTAAATGTACCCATGCTCAGTGCAGCTATGGATACCGTTACAGAAGCCCAACTCGCCATCGCATTGGCCAGGGAAGGCGGCCTGGGCATACTGCATAAGAATATGAGCATCGAACAGCAGTCGGACCAGGTACGAAAAGTAAAACGCAGTGAGAACGGGCTCATCCTCGATCCCATTACCCTCAGGCCCGATGCAACGATCGGAGAAGCGATGCGATTGATGCGTGATAATAAGATCGGCGGCATACCCATTGTAGACGATCAGTACAAACTCATCGGCATCCTCACTAACCGCGATCTCCGCTTTGAAACAAATAAAAAGAATAAGGTAAGTGAAGTGATGACGAAGGAAAACCTGATCACTGCACCCGAGGGCACAGACCTTAAAAAGGCAGAACTTATCTTCAAAAAAAATAAGATCGAAAAATTACCGGTTGTAAATAAATCCGGCAAACTGATAGGCCTGGTTACATTTGGTGATATACTTAAATTAAAAAGCCATCCGAATGCTGTAAAAGATAATTTTGGAAGATTACTCGTAGGTGCCGGTGTAGGCATTACAAAAGATACGCTGCAACGAGTAGAATCTTTACAGCACGCGGGGGTGGATGTAATTTGCCTTGACAGTGCCCACGGCCATACAAAAGGTGTTATAGATGCATTGAAACAAATAAAGAAAACATTCAAAACACTACAGGTAATTGCCGGAAATGTAGGAACAGCTGCGGGTGCGAAAGCCCTGGCAACAGCCGGTGCAGATGCTGTAAAAGTTGGTATCGGCCCGGGTTCTATATGCACTACGCGTATTGTGGCAGGCACCGGGGTTCCGCAAATTACGGCCGTCATGGAAGCCGCGGCGGCATTAAAAGGAACGAATGTTGGCATCATCAGCGATGGTGGTATCAGGTATACAGGTGATATGGTAAAGGCACTCGCTGCAGGCGCTACATGTGTCATGATGGGAAATGTTTTTGCAGGAACAGAAGAAAGTCCGGGTGAAACGATTATCTACGAAGGAAGAAAATTCAAGCAGTATCGTGGCATGGGTTCGCTGGGTGCTATGGCACAGGGCAGCAGCGATCGTTATTTCCAGGACGTGGAAGATGATGTGAAAAAATTTGTACCCGAAGGTATTGAAGGAAGGGTTGCATTTAAAGGCTCATTACGTGAAGTGGTTCATCAATACACTGGCGGGTTAAGGGCCGGTATGGGTTATTGCGGTGCCGAAACCATCAAGTCATTGCAACAGGCAAGTTTTGTTAAGATCAGTAATGCGGGTATGCGGGAAAGCCATGCACATGATATTGACATTACCAGGGAAGCGCCGAATTATAGCCGGTAAAATGTAAAAAAATGATAAATATTAAATGTAAAAATTAAGAGCTGCAATTGTTGAAGTTTAAGTTTACTTATACGGAATATCAAAAATTGATAAACTGGTTTTATACTTTTACATTTTAAATTCAGTATTTAATAACATGTTGTGCTATTAAAATAGTTTTCTAATTCGCTGTCAGGGAATTACTGTTGAAGCTACAGTAGCACAAAAGCATAACCAGGGCTTCTTCCCGAAAAAAGGATGTATTTTTTTCGGGGCTCTTTTTTTGTTACTTTTTTGGAGAAGCAAAAAAGTAAAGTATAATAACTAAAGAGGTTCATAGATTCAGTAATATTTAATAATTAATTTAATAGTACAACACGTTATTTAATATTTTACATTGAATTTAAACAGTAAAATATTGAATGTAAAATTTTAGATAAACTGGTTCAGGTTTGGGGATACTGATAAGTAATATAAAACATTCACAAATCCGCTCTACACTTTTACATTCTTATTCAGTATTTAATATTTTACATTAACCCAACCGATGAATACTGTATTAAAAGTTAACCCCAATGAAAGGTTTTGTAAGTAAATTTTTATTCCGGTTTCTTCTAACCTGCACATTAACACAGCTGCAAAGCATTTCATTCGCCCAGGATTCTTCCCGCCTGCGCATATCCTTACTTACCTGTACCCCGGGCGAAGATCTCTATGCTATTTTTGGCCATAGTGCATTGAGGGTTATTGACAGTAACAATATTAATAACCGCTTTTTCGATGTTGTTTATAACTATGGAACCTTTGACTTTTACGATGAAAATTTTTATTTAAAATTCATCCGCGGTAAATTATTGTATTCAGTGAGTGATGAAATTTTCAATGATTTTAAAACAGCTTATCAACTCGAGAACCGCGGCATTACCGAACAGGTGCTTGACCTTTCCGCAGAAGAAAAAATAAACACTAAAAAATTACTGATTGAAAATCTCCGGGAAGAGAACAGGTACTATAAATACGATTTTTTTTTAGACAATTGTACTACAAGGTTAAGAGATCTCATCCTGAAGATAAAAAAACCTGCAGTTCTGTTACCTGCTGTAATGCCAGCCAATACCCGCTTCCGGCAGGCAATCCATCAATACCTTGATAGTGGCAAACAATACTGGAGCAAACTCGGTATTGATATATTACTCGGTGCAAAAACAGATGCCGTTATGACGACAGCCCAGCAACAGTTCTTACCCGATAACCTGATGCTGGCACTGGATAAAAGCGAACCGTCGATCGTTATTACTTCAACAAATCTTTATCAACTATCAACCAATAACAACAAGGCAGGTTGGTTTACACCCATGCTCTTTTTTTCGTCACTGCTAATCTTTTTTTTATTGCTCAGTTTATCAAAAAATAAATACCTGCAGATGCTGTTGAAAGGACTGGATGGATTTCTTTTTTTCGCCACCGGTTTATTGGGTATTGTTTTAATATTCATGTGGGTGGGTACTGATCATAGCATGACAAAAGACAATTACAATTTATGGTGGGCATTGCCTTTTCATATAATCATGGCTTTCCTTATTAACAGCAATAAAACCTTTGTAAAGAAATATTTTTTATTCACGGCGATCAGTCTTTTACTCCTGCTTTTAGCCTGGGCATTCCTTCCACAGCAACTGAACATTGCATTGATACCTTTCGTGTTGTTGCTGGCGTTCAGGGCTGGGGTGAAAGGGGTAAGGGTTTAAGGGTTCAAAAGTTTAAGGTTAATGAGGTTGGTACCGTTTTTTACCTCTTCCATCCAGTTCGTTGGGAGTGCTTAATTCGTTTTTTACCAACCCACTGATTTTAGCGACCTTGCAGTTTCATCAAACCTCAAACCTCAAACCTCAAACCTCAAACCTCAAACCTCAAACATGTCCCCCATCTCCTACCAAATCATCGGCAAAGGTTTACCTGTAGTACTCATTCACGGTTTTGCTGAAGACAGCAGCATCTGGAACCACCAGGTTGAATTTCTAAAAGATAAATGCATGCTCATTGTTCCCGATCTGCCAGGAAGCGGTCAATCGGCATTGATCGATAAACCCGGCATCGGGATGGAAGATTATGCAGTCTTTATAAAACAAATACTGGAAGCAGAAAAAATTGAGCAATGCATGATGATCGGCCATAGTATGGGTGGTTATATAACACTGGCATTTGCTGAAAAATATCCCGATGCGTTGATCGCATTTTCACTTTTTCATTCAAGTGCTTATGCGGATGATGCAGCAAAAGTAGAAACCAGGAAAAAAGCCATTGAATTCATCAAAGCGAATGGATCTGCAGCATTTTTAAAGACAAGCATTCCCGGCTTATTTTATGACCAGCACAACCTTGATCCCATTCATGCGTTAATAGAAAAAGGAAAGTTATTTACGCCCCTGGCATTGGTACAGTATTATGAAGCGATGATCGCCAGGCCGGATAGAACAGCTGTATTGCAAAAAACAACAAAACCTGTTCTATTTATATTTGGTGAGCATGACAAAGCCGTTCCTTTTAAGCAAGGCCTGGAACAATCTCATTTACCGCAGCAATCGTATATCTACGTATTACGCAACAGCGCACACATGGGAATGCTGGAAGAAACTGAAAAGGCAAATCAAATTTTAGGGATTTTTTTACTAAATCATGGATCATAATATAATGCCAGACAGCATTTTTCGTTATTTTACAGTCTTATTTTTGATTTAATTATTTAAATGAAACATATCCTACTTGTATTGGTATTTATTTCCTGCTTTTCAATATCTTATGGAAGGCATGTAACAGGTGGTGAAATCATTTATAACTACCTTGGTCCGGGTACTACTCCTAATAGCAAATTGTATTCCATCACATTATTGCTTTTTAGAGACAATAATTGTCAATCCACAGGCGCACAAACCTGTGCCGAATTGCCCACAGAAGTTACGATTGGTGTATATAATAACAATACTAATGGTTTGTATGGAGGATATCGGGTTGTTCCAAGAAGTTCGATGAGCCAATTAGCAGTGTTAACGGCCCCTGCATGCCTTACCAATCCTCCGTCTTTCGATTATAGTGCGGGTTATTATAACTTTCAAATAGAGTTACCTGATAATCCTTTGGGTTATACAGTATCTTATCAAACTTGCTGTAGGGTAAATGATATTGGGAATACCGGTGATGGTGTGGGTTCTACCTATAGCAGCGAAATTCCCGGAACAAATAATTTATTAGGAGGCATTACTGATAATAGTGCCCGTTTTCAGACCGGTATTTCTATTATCTGTTACAATAAACCTTTTACACTTGATTTTAGCGCTACTGATCCCGATGGAGATTCATTGGTTTATTATTTTTGTAGTGCTGATAATGGCGGTGGTGCTTCTAATGCCAGTTACCAAACCCCAGCCGCACCTCCCTTTACTTCAATACCTTACACAGGCGGTTATTCAGGTACGCAGCCGTTAGGTAATGCTGCTATTATTAATCCAAACACCGGTATTATTTCCGGTATAGCACCTGATGCAGGCAAATATGTTGTATCAGTTTGCGTACAGTCTTATCGGAATGGCAATTATATTTCTGTACATCGTAAAGATTTTATCGTTACAGTTGCCCCATGTGATTTTGGAGGTGCAACTTTACAACCAAGCTATATTAGTTGTGACGGTTTCAATTTCACTTTCGAAAATCTGAATAATTCCCCATTAAACTTAACTTATTTTTGGGATTTTGGAGATAATACATCTTCTACAGATGAGAATCCAACACATACTTATACTACAGCCGGAATTTATACGCTTAAACTGGTTATTAACCGGGGAGGTTCCTGTTCAGATTCTGCCACCGCTCCCTTAAAAGTATTTCCGGGATATTTTCCAGCTTTCACAGAAAATTCACCGATCTGTAAAGACAAACCTTTACAGTTTAATGATGCTACCACCGCTACATATGGTATAGTAAACGAATGGCACTGGTATTTTGGCGATCCTTCAACAGGCGCTGATACCAGCCGCGTAAAGAATCCAACCTATACTTATCAAACGTCAGGAACATACAACGCAACCCTCATTGTTGCCAGCTCTGTGGGATGTATTGATACCATTACCAAAACAGTAACGATTGTTGACAAGCCGGTATTCAATGTTTCCAATGATACGTTGATCTGTATTATTGACACCCTTGCCATCAGTGCAACAGCTGCTACACCCGGCACCATTACCTGGTCACCGAATTATAATATCAATAACGTAAATAGTTTTACGCCGCTCGTGAGCCCGGATGTGACCACAACCTACCTGGCAACATTTACTGATAATTCAGGTTGTGTAGGTACAGGTTCCGTTAAGATTAATGTGGTTGATCATGTAACCCTGAATGCCGGTAGTGACAGCACGATCTGTTTAACGGATGCTATCACATTGCGGCCTGCCAGTGATGGGTTGAAATATGTCTGGACGCCTGCGGCGACGCTCAGCGACCCACTTATAAAAAATCCCGTTGCAACGCCAACAGCAGCATCAACAACTTATTTTGTAACTGCCAGTATAGGTAAATGTACAGCCACGGATGATGTGATCATACGCACCGCACCATACCCGCTTGCAAATGCAGGTGCAGATAAAGAGATTTGCTTCGGACAGTCGAGCCCGTTACTTGCAACCGGTGGAAGTATTTATTCCTGGTCGCCTTCAGCTTTCTTAACATCTTCAACTATTCCAAACCCTGTTTCAGTAAATCCTATTGCAACAGTTGTTTATGTAGTAACGGTAAGAGATGTACTTGGTTGCCCTAAACCGGTGAACGATACGGTAATTGTAAAAGTGGATCATATTTTTGCAGATGCAGGCCCTGCTGATACTTCTGTTGTTATTGACCAGCCTTTGCAGCTAAACGCAACCGGTAGTACCATGTATTCATGGTCACCGGCAACCTGGCTAAGCGCTACCAATATTCCCAACCCGGTTTCCTTACCACAGGATAATATCAAATACGTGGTAAGGGTTAGTAACAGCATCGGTTGTTTTGATACCGATACCATCAGGGTAAAACTCTTTAAAGTAAAACCAGATCTTTATGTACCTACGGCTTTCAGTCCGAACGGCGATGGCTTGAATGATATTTTAAAACCACTTGCACTCGGATTAAAATCTGTAGATGCATTCCGTGTTTACAACCGCTGGGGTCAGCTGCTTTTCGCTACAACAGAGATCGGGGCCGGCTGGGATGGAAGTTTTGGCGGTGCCGAGCAGGCATCGGGTACTTATGTGTGGTATGCACAGGGAACGGATTACAAGAACAATAAGCTGGAAAGGAAGGGTACGGTGGTGTTGATTAGGTGAGGTGGGATATAGGATAACTGTTACAGGATCTGCGGCTCCCGGTGTTTTTTCGAATCTACGTTAATCTGCGTGAAATAAAAATCATGGGTTCAGTAAGCAGGTGATTTGTCAGCATTTAGCTTGGTAGAATTCTACTGCATGGCCTTCCTGTCCTGAAAAAAAAGGATTGAGGATTTCCCTGAAAAATCAGAAAAAACTCTCCGCCCTTTTTAGTATATTTATACCCATATTATCAATCCTGCTAGACTTGAAAAGACTTTTACTCTCCATATTTCTTCTTGTGAGTGTTTATACGGCCTTTGCAACGCACACAAAAGGCGGATGGATGTATTATGAATACCTCGGGCCGGGCGTAAATGACCCCACAAAACTTCGGTATAAGATCGGGTTGAATTTTTACATGAGCTGCACGTCGGGAGTTATTGAAGCCTCCTATAATTTATCCATATTCCAGAATAATTTTCCATACAATCTTACGATGGATGCATTCGTGCCACTTACTTCAGACGTTACAATTAATAACTGCACTGCTGAATCCTGTTACCCCTGTATCAGCCCGATTCCATCTATCTGTTACCGGATAAGAAATTATGAAACCATTGTGGAACTGGAAGCTTCTCCCAATGGATATATTATTTCAAAGCAACGCTGTTGCCGCGTATTCGGAATAACTAATTTGTCTAATCCTTCAGATGCCGTAGGTGAAACTTACAGTATTGCTATCCCGGGGTTGAACCAGGGGATTACCGGCGCTCATATCAATTCAAGCCCTAAGTTTATTTTCAATGATACTGCGATTGTTTGTGGAAACAATCTTTTCTCAATTGACTTTACTGCAATAGATCCTGACGGTGATTCGCTGGTATATTCTTTTTGCAATGCGTTTACAGGTGGTGATGCTACCAATGCAGATCCGGCAACAGCATCTACGCCACCCTACAGTTCTGTTCCTTATGCACCGCCTTATTCGGGTAGTTTGCCACTGGGAGCATTGGCATCTATAAATCCTGTTACGGGTGTGATCAGCGGAACCGCTCCCCCACCTGGTGAATATGTGCTTACAGTTTGTGTGGCAGAATATAGAAACGGAATTCATTTTGCAGATTCAAAAAAAGAACTTCATTTAAAAGTTGCAGATTGCTCGCCGGTTGTTGCAGACCTTGGTCCGGAATTTACAACCTGTGGTGATCTTACATTATCATTTGCAAACAATGGGGATAACAGTGCCGTACAAAACTGGTTCTGGGTTTTTGGAGACCCGGCATCGGGCACCAACGATTCATCTGCTTTGCAATTTCCTACACATACATTTTCAGTTGCCGGAGATTACACGATCAAACTCATTGTAAACCGCGGACTTCCCTGCATAGATTCTACAGAAAAGCTTATACATGTTTTTCCAGGCTTCTTCCCCGGGTTTAAGGCACTGGCTCCTTTTTGTGTAGGCCAGCCCGTTAGCTTTGTAGATACTACCAGCACCAATTATGGCACCGTAAATAACTGGAGCTGGAACTTTGGTAATCCTGCCACACTTGCAGATACAAGTCACCTGCAAAACCCAACCTATACATATACTACGGCCGGTCTTTATAATGTAAAACTCATTTCAGGAAATAGCAAGGGCTGCAAGGACACGGCATACCGGGATGTACAGGTGTTGATTACCCCTGCACTTTCCTTATTACCCAACGATACTACTTATTGCGGGCTCGACAGCCTTCAACTAACGGCTACAGGCACGGGTGCTTTTAGCTGGATGCCCAATACAAATATCATTGGCGGTAATACTGCCACACCGATCGCATTTCCAACTGTTCAAACAACATATATCGTGAGCCTCAACCTTGCTGGCTGTATCAACAGGGATTCAGTTAGGCTTACACCATTGCAAGACCTTACCAATGCGATCGCTGCAAACCCCGCAGCCATCTGCCAGGAAGATACACTAATGCTTACGGGCAGCAGCAATAAAACAAGTTATCTTACCTGGAAATGGAGCCCGGCATCATCACTGCAATCTCCATCCAGCCAGTCAACCAGGGCTTACCCGTCGGCAACTACAATTTATACGTTAACAACCACCTGGGGCAATCATTGTATTGCATCCAAAACGCTCAATATACCGGTAACGCCGCTGGCTATTCCGGCGGCAGGGCCCGACAGTACATTTTGCCTTGGCCAAACGGCCGTACAACTGCAGGCGTCGGGGGGTATAACCTATCAATGGACACCGGCTGCCGGATTAAGCAATGCTAATATTGCCAACCCACTTGCTTCTCCCACGGTAACTACAAGTTATGTAGTATCAGTTGGCGTAAATGGCTGCAGCCGAACCAAAAAAGATACAGTGGTTGTAACTGCCAGGCCAAAACCAATATTGCAGGTAACGAATGATACATTGATCTGTTCCATTGATACCATTCAGCTATCTGCAGCTGGAACCGGTTCTGTTGCATGGTCACCAAATTACAATATCAACAGTACTACTTCTCATACACCACTTATCAGTCCGGATGTTCCAACGACTTACCATGTTCGTTTAACAGATGCATACAATTGTTTTAAAGATGACTCTGTTTATGTAGATGTAAAACTGGTAGTAACTGTGAATGCAGGACCTGATACTTCTATATGTAAAACAGAAGGCTATAATTTAAAAACGATCAGCGATGCCCTGCATTATGCATGGACACCCAATACATTTCTCAGCAGCGATACTGCAAAGAATCCTTATGCTAGCCCTCCTGTTACCACAACCTATACGGTGATTGCCAATATTGGTAAATGCCAGAGTACCGACCAGGTGAAGATCATTGTGGCGCCTTATCCAGCTGCTTTTGCAGGAAACGATACAGCAGTTTGCGTTGGCTTCAACACACAAATAAATGCGGGTGGTGGCAGTATCTATTCCTGGTCGCCGACAAATTTTTTAAGCAATCCGAATATTGCCAATCCTGCTGTTATACTTCCAACAAGAGATATTGTTTATACTGTAACAGTAAGGGATGTACTCGGATGCACGAAAGCCATTAAAGATTCTGTACTGGTAAAAGTTATTCCATTGTTGCATGTAGATGCCGGCCCTGCAGATACCAGCCTGGTAGAAGGAGAAAGCCTGCTATTACATGGCACGGGTGCCGCTACGTACCTGTGGAGTCCCGACCGCTGGATATCGGGAATCACATTGGCCAATCCAACGATAGCCCCTGATGACAATATAAAATATTATCTACTTGGAACTGATCGTTATGGCTGTACCGGAAGAGATAGCATCAATGTGAGGTTGTTCCGGCTAGACCCTGATATGTATGTGCCAACCGCATTTACACCAAATGGAGATGGGCTGAATGATGTAATAAAACCTATATTGCTTGGTATGCGCGCACTGAATTATTTCAGGGTCTTCAACCGCTTTGGCGAAGAAATGTTCTATACCACTCAAAAAGATAAGGGCTGGGATGGCGTATATAAGGGTAGGCCACAAGACCCGGCCACGTTTGTGTGGATGGCCGAAGGTGTTACTTTTAAAGGGCAAAGAAAAACGAAGAAGGGGTATGTGGTGCTTATACGGTAAAACTTTTAATTTGGAATTTTGACGATTTGGAAATTCCTGTGGGAGACATCTATTTTATAAAACTGAACTGATAAAATCCCGCCACAAATACAACGGCATTTATTCCTATATCGGCTTACTATCAAACTAACCTTCATAATCAAATTTCCAAATCATCAAATAATATGAACAAGATCGCCCTCATAACCGGTGCAACAGCTGGCATCGGTAAAGCATGTGCTGAAAAATTTGCAGCTGCTCATTACGACCTCATTATTACCGGCAGAAGATACGACCGGCTTGAATCAATAAAAAACGAATTAGAAAAATCATATTCCATAAAAGTGCTGTCCTGCTGTTTTGATGTACAGGAAAGAGAAGCTGTTTTTGCTGCCATCAATGCTATACCTGACGAATGGAAAAATATTACGCTGCTCATCAACAATGCCGGACTTGCATTGGGAAGAGACAGTTTTGAAGACGCCAGCCTGGATGACTGGGATACCATGATGCATACAAATGTAGATGGGCTGCTCTATGTTAGCAGGGCTGTACTACCTTTTATGATAAAGAATAAACAAGGACATATCATCAACATGGGTTCTGTTGCCGGCAAAGAAATATATGAGAACGGAAATGTTTACTGCGCCAGCAAATTTGCAGTGGATGCTATCAGCAGATCCATGCGCATTGATTTGCTTAAACATGGCATTAAAGTTACTTCCATAAACCCCGGCGCCGTTGAAACTGAGTTTTCAGTGGTACGGTTTAAGGGAGATGAGATAAAAGCAACGGCTGCCTACCAGGGTTATACCCCATTAACAGCTAAAGATATCGCCGATACCATCTTTTATTGTGCCGGGCTTCCGCCGCATGTTTGTATCAATGATCTTACAATTACCTGCCTTCAACAGGCCGGCACCTATTATTTTTATAAAAACCAATAAGTTATACATAGATTGATCCTGCATTCGGGGCAAAAAAATATGTTGGTTCCCACATACTAAAATAGTGCTTGCATTAACCGGGAAAAAGTAGTACACTTGTACTGCAACCACCAATACCAGCACCACAATGAAAAACCAGGCAATCCTCCTCTTGTTCCTATTCGCTACGCTCCATAGTGTAAGCAGTTCAGCACAAAACGTTATCAGGCAACAGGCATGCTCCAATGAAATGATTGGCCACCAGGCAGATAGTATTAAGTCGATCCTGGCACAACAGGGTTTTATTGTTGTGAAAGAAGCATCGGTTAGCATGGAAAGTGAGTATGAAATGCCGGTCATCGTTCCCTTAACACAAGGCAGCTGGTATCAATTTGTTTTCATTGGTGATATGAGCTCGAAGTTATATGAAGTTAGGATGTTCGACTGGAACGAAAAACAGGTGGTTTACCAGAAAAAAATGTGGGGTGATGTAGACGGCAATGTGATCAGCTATTCTTATATCCCGCAGTTTACAGAATACCACATGATGAAACCTGTACAGGTAAATAAGAAGAAAAAGAACCTTTGTGGCTATGTGATGTTGCTTAAAAAGGTGAAATAGCATTTAAAACATTTTAATAAAAAAAGGCAACCTGCAGGTTGCCTTTTTTGTTTGTATCTGTAAATGTTTCATAGAGGCAACAATCATGAGCGGAGGTTTTATATGCCATGCATGCAAGAATAAAGGGAAATTGTAGTTATATTTTGTGGCAGTTTTTATTTGCCACAAAATATAGCTACAACTCTTCAACCTCATCATTGCTTCCAATAAAAAATAATTATTTGAATATGAAGTTTAAACAATCAACTACGAGGTGTACACATTTTTCCGAGAAGGCCGCCCATGACGGCAAGTCTTAAATACTATGAGTGCACGAATAAAATTTACTTTATTCGTGCATTCGTGGCATCATTTCTCAAAAGTCGGCACTTCAGGTACTTATTAAATATTTTATACCTGCCTGTTGTTTTTAAGCAGGGTTCAGGCATTTTATTCTTGTTTACCGGGCTTACAGCGGGTCAGATAGTAGTCTGAACCGGGTCTTGTTCGCAAAAACCCCGCATTTGTACGCAGTTTGTTCGCTAAGCTCCCGCTATGTTCCCGCTATGCTCCCGCTCAGGGGCGGAGCAGACCAGGCCCAGACCCGAAGCAGACCCGAAGCAGACCAGGCCGAGACCCCTTTTGAACCAGCAAAATGATCATAAAAATTTTGCCTCCACCATGGTCGCTTATACCTCTTATCTAATTCATTTTACATACCCACATAATCGGGATGATAAAAAAGGCTCATGCGTTAACATGAGCCTCAAAAAAAACTGGTTGTAATTTTCTATTGAGATAGTGAAATCCTAATCTGAACCCCTGCCCTTGTATTGGTAGTTGGCGCACTGGAGGAAATATACGGTATCACTTTACGGCGATCGTAATACAATTTGATGTTGATCCTGTTGTTGAGGAAATAATCTATCGTAGGGCTAATGGTGATTTCCTTGCTGCCACCGGTGGCAAAATTATTATCCTGGTCTAATTTACTGTTTGCAGTAACATTATCCCTTACCTTATAGTCAATACGGAAGTTGATCTCATTCTCCAGCTTTTTAGCACTTGCATTTTTGGAGCTTAAGAATTTCGGCCATTTTAAACCGAAAGGCATAGGTAAGCCACGTTTGCGGTACCCTGCCCCGATGGAAAATTCTGTACTCCTCACTTCACTAAGCTGGTAATCGTACAGGCTCAAACTCAACTGCCTTGTTTTGCTGTATTCAAATTTTGCCTGCATCTGGTTAACGAACATCATGTCAATTCCTATCAATGGCGAAAATTGTTCCTGTATCGTAACATTTGGCACCAGGAAATAAGGAATAAAATTGTTAGCACTTGAATCATAAAATGACGGGAATCCAAACCTTGAAACATCATCATAAAGCAATGCTGATGTAAACCCGTTCATACTCAGGTTACCGTTATAACCATGCGATAAGGTCAAACTTGTAAATAACTTCGTGAATGGTTTTACTTTACTTAGTCCATTATAATCAATCTTCCAGTTTGGCTTTGGCAGGATACCCCTGAATGGATTTGATTTGGTGTTCGGGTTATTCTGCCTGATCAGTGATACCTTGTTAGGATCCTGGCCCGTATACGCCGCTATGAACGAAGGTATCAACACGTCTACTGCATATTTTCCATAACCGTAGTAATAACCATTGGCCTGTTGTCCGCCATTCAATTGGGAATAAGGATTTTTTTCACCCAGGCGTTTGGATAATATGATCCTGTTATTTTCGAAAGTGTGGAATGTTTCCGAAACCCTGTTGGGATCAAATTTTTTGAACAAGGTTTTGAAAGCAATATAAGTAACATCAAATCCACCCCCTGCATAAGGATTCAGGTGCAGGAATTGTTTAGGGTTGTTACCCGCAAAACTTGTGTCAATATACCTGAAGGTTTCCGTATAATTCTTACTGAATGTTTTACTAAGGTTAACCGTAATAGTTAGATCCCTGACAGGCTCAAGTTGCGCAGACAATGTGATCCGTTGGTCAAAATTCTGCTGGAACAGGGAGTTGAATGTAGTATCCCTGGTAATGGCTCCCGACCTGCTCTTTCGGTTAAGCCAGGCTGTATCAACCTGCCGCCCCAATACAAAATCAAGCCCTGGTTGCATACTCCTGAAGTTCAAACCGAAGAATTGTGTACTATCTGCATAACCCGGCAGCCTTGTATTGCCTGTTTCAGCAATAGAAAAATTAACCTGTTTGATGCTGGTCAATAACTTCCCGAATATTTTTACAGGAGTACTTACATAAGGCATGGCAGTTTTATCAACGACCTTCCTTTTTTGCAGTATTCGTTTACCCGTTTTCGTAGTAACAGAATCCTTCACCCAGGTAATCCGATTCTTCCATTTAACCTTATTTTCTTTATCAGAAGGCAGTTCTAATGCACGCAGCCATTTCGATTTTTGGTAAAGCCTGGTGAAATCCAGTTGCACGGTTCCTTCTTTCTGTTGGCCATTTTCCAGGAAATTACCCAGGTCAATCGCAAGCCTTGAAGCGCCGATCCACCTGTAGGAAGCCTGGTATTTGAGGTTCATGGTTGTCCAGTCGAGCAATGGAATTTTATTGGTTGGTACAGTATAAGAGAAACTCGCTGTTTGATAGAATAATGTATTCCGTCCTCCTTTAAAGAGGTTATTCCACATAGAATCTCTTTTTGATTTTGTATCAAGCCTTCCCGCCGGTTCATCTATGCGTGAATTATTGGTGGCCGCATAATCAAGATCGATAGAACGGGTAAGGTTCCAGCGGAGAATATAATCACGTTGAAAAGTAAAAAACTTATCATAGGTTTCCGGGATGGCGTATTTGGAAGTACCTACACTCCTTGGCCTGATGGCACCAAACTGCCTGCTGACATCTGCACGGAAACTCAACTGCGATGGCAGGTAATTGAAATTAAAATCTTTTACAAGATCGAACCAATGCGTTTTTGTTTTCTTGAAAACCCTCAACCTTTTGAATGGCTCTACATATTTTGCTTTGGGTGCGTAGTTATAACCCAGTGCAGCACGGTGACGGGTAACCTCGTTGCTTTCGATGAGCGGGTTATGGCTCTTGGTCTGAATGTAAGAATAACTGACATCTATATTAGATATATCATAGATCCTGGATTTAGAACCATTGGTCTTGTTCTTTTTTACGTTGGTAAAATTCAATGTCTTGGTAGAAGTATAATCAATAGCAGCATTCCTGATTGAATCTTTCTGCGCTTTAGTATTAGTGCTGCTAAGTTTGTCTTTCAGTTTAATGTCCTGGTCGTAAGGATCATATTCCGGTGTGCTTACCGACTGGGTATAGCTTGCATACACCGGTATAGACATGCCCCATTTCTTTGGCAACAGCTTACCCATTTCCAGGTTTGCTGCCAGGTCGAACTGATAAAAATTGTCACGGTATCGTTCATTGGCTCTTTGCTCCAGTGTTCCGAACCCTTTGGTATGCATGTTGCCTGAAAGTGAAATTGTTCCAAGGTCTGCCAGGTTCCAGTCTACCCTTGCAAGCGCAGCATAGCCACCATTTTCATCGATGGATGATAAACGCAATTCATTCACCCATACTTCACCACATGCCGACGGCGAACTGGAATTTTCAACCCCTATCAATATGCCTCTTAACTCTCCCAGGTTGGGGTTACCCATTACTGAATATATTTGTCCGCTTGGCATGGTATCCCTGTAGATCTGCCCCAATGCATTGGGCGAAGCATTTCTTGCCCGTTTGATTCGTGTCAATTGATCAAGATCAAGATCCAGTGAATTGTGCGGATTCCAAAGCGTATCATTATAAGCATCTGTATCCGGCAACATAGAAGTACCTACCGATAAAGGCGTAAGCGTTAACGGTATCCTTACTTCATAATAATTGTTTACAAAATCGGTACCCAGCCTTACAACTGCTGTCAATTGCTTCCTGGTTTCATCCAATGTTCCCAATGGTTTTGAGGATTGCTCGGCATGGATATACATAGATAATTTCCGGTACTGCCTGAGATCCCTTAAAGCATAAGTCTGGAATACAGCTTTGGCATCACCTAATTTCAGGTCGCAGAATTGCAGGCTCATCGACTGTTCATTTTGCAACAGGTTAACACCATTGTTGCTCAATGTCTGTACCCTTTGTATCTCTCTTGGTGTACGGTAAGGTAATGGCGTACGTTTATCATTCTCTTCAATATTTACAGCACCTACATTAAAGGTTGTACCGGAAGCCTGTGAATATATTCCTGTTGGATCAACTTTGTACTGGAATTTACGCCAGATATTGCGTGTAAGTTGTAATTCTCCAAAACGCATAACCACGCTGTCTTCAAAATCGGTCATGAACATACGCATGAACCTGATAGATTTAAAATCCGGTATCTGGCCGATCCTCCTGTTATAATTTGCAATCGGTATCCTGAACTGGTACCAGGTTTCGTTCCTTGAAGTACCATTTACAAGGTTCACCGTGGCTGTTTTTTTATCAACGATATTATTTTGGCCGATCGTCATGATAGGATCGGTTGGAGGCTTTATATCTACTATGTATTGGAAATATTCTTCCGACTGCCAAAGTGTATTGTCTTTGTTCATATCCTCAGCATCGGGATATAAGGTGGCTGCTGATGAAAACTGGCCGCCGTTGTTGATCGGTGAATTTCCTTCAGGACTATTGAAATGCTTATATCTTTTTAATATACCATCGTTGTCGCTAAAGGTTCCATCCCTGTAATTCAGGTAGTCATCGCTGGAAGGATCTTTTAAGGCATCCAGGTAGGCTTTCGATCCAACCCCGAAGTTAGCCTGCAACTGCTGCAGGTAGTCCTGGCGTTTTCTTACTTCTGCAGTATCGGTCAAACCGTCGAAACCTACATCCTGGTAAACCCTGTCTTCAGGCCTGTTGCTGAATGCATTGGTAACCTGCAGTGCATTTTGCGGAACCCTTCCCCAGTTTGTTTCTATAACAGGTGACGGAGCATTGGGTGTAGGCAATCCATTTTCATAGAACCGTTGTCCATCTTTCAATACATCTTCAGAAATATTACCGAGGTTGAAATATAATTTACCGCCCGTTGAATTCACAATATTTTCTCTGCCCGGTGTGGGGATAAATGGATCCTGCACCCAGAATTCGATGAACTCAATATTACTTGTTTCAAAATCTGTTTGATCAAGTGCACGCATCAAACCACCAAACCTTGTTTTAGGCTGTAGCAATTTACCATTCGCATCAACACCCTTACTAACGGTTGTTGGTAACACATCATAATTATACGGCCCTTTTTCTGTTGGATAATAAGCAAGGTCAAAAGTTACCAACTGGCTTTCGCCGAACCCCGTTGTACGCTGCGGGAAGATCTCCTTCTGATAAATCTGCCTAACCCTTGGGTCACTTAGTTCTGCTGGATTATTAGCCAGGGGATTGTTTGTTCCTTTATATTGCTGCAGGGTTTGTTCTATCTGGTACCAGGCAATTTTTGCCCTGTTGTAACCATAAGGAAGGCTGTCGTTAAAATTACTTTCAGTGAAGATCGGCTGAGCCAACCTGTTAGTTGCACCTTTTGGTGTAGATGCCAGGCTCCAGGCAATCAGCGGGAACCTCAGGTCAATACCTGATTTGCTTCCTTCAAAATCATCAATATAGATCAACCCATTACTGCCTCGTCCTATCTGTGGGGCATGGCCGGGTTTCAGATAAGCTCCTTCTACATAGGCATTCACCGATGATGGTGCTTTAGTAGAATAGAATGGCAGTTTATCCAATAATTTGGTTAAGCGGGGAAGGTCCTTGCGATAGTTCACATCCAGTCCGTACATCGTATTGCGTATTGGATCCTCACTGTAATTTACTTTGGTAAAGAAGGGGCGCTCACCCAGGCGAACAATCGTACCTCCAAAAGAGAGTTGTTCTTTTGCCGTGTTCTTTGCCATATAATCGAGCCGGAGCCCCAGGTAATTTCTTTGCTGTAAACCGAACGATGCATTGTTCTCAAAATTTACCTGTACCGGCAGGCCTGAATTCAATATGGCCTGGTTGGTGATCTTGATGGTTCCGAGATCGTAATTGATATCATAATCTGTGCCTTCCTGCAATGCTCGTCCGCCGGCAGTTACAGTAACAGATCCTTTTGGTATATTATAACCAATGCTGATATCGGCCGAGCCCGAGGTCTTTGCAGTTCCTTTTAATACGAACCGATTCAGGTTCGGGAACTGTTGCGCTACGGCTTTGATGGAATCATACAGTGCATAAAACAACGTGTCTTTAATATTGGGATCTGCCGGGTTTGTATATAACCCTGCCGCCAGGTCACGTCCAAAGGGTTCCAATACCGGGAACATCACCCGGCTATATTGCGAATTGATGGTATAGCGTTCCACATAATCAAATACGCCATCGGGTTGGGGATCGCCCTGGCTGTTGAGCCTGTCGAGGTTGATCAGTGAAATAATGGGCGTTCCCTGGTTCTTATCTCCGAAGGGAGCATATCTTTTTGCTCCAAGGCCGGGCTCCTGGTAAAGAACATCCAGCTTAAAATCTGTTGGCGACAAAGTACCATATCCAATGGTATATACATTCTTCAACATCAGGTTCCAGATGGGCAAGCTTGTACGCTGTGAAGTTGCTTTTAATAATTTTAAGAACAGTACACTTTGGGTTGCCGATGAACTATCCGGCGGAACATCCTGCGAGAATTCCCCTACCTGGTATATTTTACCACGATACGCATATTGAAATGCGATGGCAAGTACTTCGTCGGTCTGCAAAGGCTGACTGAGTGAAAGCGTACCTACATCCTTACTATATATGTATTGACTTGAATCCAGTTTCCTGGCAAAGGTCTTTTCAAAATCCTGCACCGGGTTAAGTCCGAGTAAAGAAAGATTATTGTATACCGTTGCTGAACTGCGTGCATTTGGCTGGTTCAATATCTTCGTCAGTAAATCGTTGGTATTGTTCGAAGGGAGCTCTGATGTATTAAGCACGTTAACCAACGGCGGTTGCAGGTAAGGGTGTGTTTCACCGAGGTCCATCAAACCAACCACGTCCCTGGTTTCGGTGGTGGTACCATTCCTGTTTGTTACCCATACTTCCATTCTCAATATCTGTACTTCGCTTCTTACAGCAGGAAGATCTTTCAACAGGTTATTGTAATTATTCCTGAAATATTGAGCTGCAAGAAAGTGACGGTTCTCTTCATATTCATCTGCCTTGATCTCGAATGGCTGCGATGCTGCCCCGCCCTGCAGGTTTACATTTTGCCGTTGTGATTTTTGGTTGGCCAATACAGCTGTTACATATAATTTACCGAACTGGAGCTGTGTTTTTAATCCAAACAATTGCTGGGCCCCTGGTATCAGGGTCCCTTTTGAAGGAAAATTCACGTTACCTGCTTCAAATCTTTTTAATATCTCATCATCCTTACCGGTGTAATCCAATTTCAATTGGTTATCAAGATCGAAATTGGCAAGGGTATTATAGTTAATGGGGAATTTTAATTTATCGCCAATGTTTGCATTTACATTCAGCTGGGCGTTCATCTGGAAATCGAGCCCGCCATTTTTCCTTGCCCTTTCCGGTAAGGTTGGATTGTCGATCTTCTGTCCCTGGTAACCAGCGGTTATATCCACATTTCCCTGCGGGGTGATCTCTATCTTACCGTTACCAAACAAACGATTGAACAGGTTATCAGTAAGTGATAATTTAGGTTTTACAAAACGACCCCTGTTTAAAATACTGGTAGTATTTGCCCTTCTTCTAAAATAGTCATTTTCGGCCTGCCTGTTGCGCAGCGCCCAGAATTCGTTGAAAGAATAAGTTGTAGGATTGCGATAATACCTGTTGCCTATTTTCTCATAGATGATATAGCTCTTGCTGATTGGGTCGTACACCACTGAATCCGTAAAATTGGAAGGGCTCTTAAGGTCGTATGTACTGCCGCCTTCTCTACCAAAAAGATAATCACCGTGGCGATCGCTGATAGGATAGTGGAGGCTGTCATTCCCACGCACAGTTGTATCTAACAATACTGGCGGGCGCTGTGAAACCGGTGGCTGGTTAGTAGGTGTAACCTGATTGGCCGGGGTATTTACGCCCGGGTTGTTGGCATTATTGGTAGGGGGAGGATTGTTGTTACCTGGTTTGGTGGTGGTGGGCTTGGGATCGCCTTTCACCTGTGCTACGGCTGAATTGCCGGCAACAAGCATTACAACAAATAAGCAGCTATGCAGTAGTTTTGAACTAGTCTTTCTAATGAGCAACATCCGGTAAATCAGTTAAGGTAGATTTTTTCTCAAATGGCTTTTAATGCTTTTTTAATTAGTTCTTCTAAATTTTCAATACCTGGTTCTACACGGATTATCTTTTGAATTGATTGCTCTGCCTGTAACCTGGAAATACCCAACGCAGTTAACGCTGTTAACGCATCCTGTGCTATTGTATTGCCCACTACCTGTATATTATTACCTGCGGCAGACGGATGTTTACTTACTTTATCTTTTAATTCAAGAACCAATCTTTCTGCTGTTTTTTTACCTATTCCTTTGATGCTTTCCATAAGCCGAACGTTGCCCTGAATGATCGCCGTGCTGATCTCATCAGGCTTTATGGATGACAACATCATACGGGCAGTAGCTGCACCAATTCCTGAAACACTTGTTAATAACAAAAACATTTCCTTCTCTCCCCGGTCGAAAAACCCAAACAATGTATGGCTGTCTTCTTTAACCTGGAGATGAATAAATAATCTTCCCTCGTTTAAATGCTGTATGGCTGCATATGTATTAAGGCTTATATTAACCTCATAACCTAATCCATTCACATCTATATAAACCTGGGCGGGACTTTTATAAGTAAACTTTCCCTGCAAATATGCATACATAATTTCCTATTCTGGCAACAACCAAAAATAAGGATATTTTGCTTGCTACAACCTTAAAAATAACTGAAAAGGTTTTTCCTTTAATTTTACCTCCTTTATCAGACATTCATATATTACAAAATACTGATTCATGCAAAAAACCCAGGTTGCCATTACTGCTGTAGGAGGTTATGTTCCCGATTATATACTTACAAACGAAATTTTAGAAACAATGGTTGACACTACCGATGAGTGGATCGTTAGCCGTACCGGGATAAAAGAAAGGAGAATATTAAAAGGGGAAGGGCTGGGAAGCAGCGATATGGGTGCTGAAGCTGTTAAGGATCTTTGCAAAAAACGTGGCATCGATCCCGGTGAGATAGATTGTGTGATATGCGCAACAGTTACCCCTGATATGGTGTTTCCGGCAACAGCAAATATCATTGCAGATAAGGTGGGCATCCAGAATGCATTCAGTTTTGATGTCGGCGCTGCCTGTTCTGGCTTCTTATTTGCACTCACCACTGGTGCAGCGCTCATTGAAAGCGGGCGCTATAAAAAAGTGATCGTGGTTGGTGTGGATAAAATGAGCAGTATACTCGATTACGGCGACCGCACTACCTGTGTGATATTTGGCGATGGTGCCGGAGCTGTATTGCTGGAAAAAAATGAGGAAGGAAATGGTATCATGGACAGCTTACTGAAAAGTGATGGAAGCGGACGTAAACATTTACACATGAAAGCGGGCGGTTCTGTAAAACCTTCTACCATTGAAACTGTTTTAGCTAAAGAGCATTTCTTATACCAGGAGGGACCGGCTGTATTCAAATTTGCCGTAAAGGGCATGGCTGATGTTAGTTATGAACTTATGCAACGCAATAATTTAACTGCTGATGATATTGCATGGCTGGTACCACACCAGGCCAACCTCAGGATCATTGATGCAACTTCCAGCAGGATGGGGTTGCCTACTGAAAAGGTAATGATCAATATTCAGAAATTCGGCAACACCACTGCGGGTACCATACCTCTTTGTTTGTGGGAATGGCAAAGTAAACTGAAGAAAGGCGATAATATTATCCTGGCAGCTTTTGGTGGCGGATTTACCTGGGGAGCTACGCTGGTGAAATGGGCTTATGACACGAATTGAATCGTTTAAGGGCTTAAGGGCTTGAGTTCGTTTAAGGATTATAATCAATGAAACTAAGTTTTAAACCCTAAAACCTTAAACGATTTTAACTGCTTGAAATATTTTATATGCGAAAAACATCATTAGTTTTCCTGATCACAATAATTACCTCATTGTCAGCCTCCGCTCAATTCAGCAGGTATATTATAAAATTCAGGGATAAGGGAACAAATCCTTTTACCATCGCCAATCCTTCGCAATACCTTACGCAACGGGCATTAGACCGAAGGTCGAGATACAATATTGCCATCGACAGCAGCGATCTTCCGGTTACACCCGGATACATCGACAGTGTACGTTTATCGGGCAACGTTACTATACTCAATAGTTCCAAATGGCTGAACCAGGTTGCTATCCAAACAACTGATGCAGCGGCACTTGCCAAAATAAATTCATTCCCTTTTGTACTTAGCAGTTCACCTATAGCGGCAAGAACAGGAACAGGGTTGGATATGCCGGTTAATAAGAAAATGGATTCATCGATAGCAGGAAATATACCTGCCATCAACAGGCCGGCAGGCATAAATGATTATTATCATTATGGCCTTTCAAGCGGACAGGTAAAAATACACCAGGGTGATTTTTTGCACAATCATGGATTTCGTGGAGAAGGCATGCAAATGGCTGTTTTAGATGCAGGTTTTTATCATTACAAGTCTTTACAAACATTCGACAGTATACGAACCAATCAAATACTGGGGACCTGGGATTTTGTTGCCCGTGAAGAAAGTGTAGATGAAGATTATTCACACGGAATGCAATGCCTGAGTACGATCGCGGCGAACATACCAGGTGTATTTGTTGGTACTGCACCTAAAACTTCTTTCTATTTATACCGCACGGAAGATGTATCGAGCGAATACCCGATAGAAGAACAAAACTTTGCTGCCGGAACCGAAAGAGCTGATAGCCTTGGGGTAGACATTTGTTCGGTTTCATTGGGATACAATCAATTTGACAATTCGATTTTCAATTATACCTATGGCGACATGAACGGCAATACAACCATCAGTGCCAGGGCAGCAGCTGCGGCAGCAAAAAAAGGAATACTGATGGTAATTGCTGCGGGCAATGAAGGCAATAACAGCTGGCATTACCTGATCACCCCTTCCGATGCCGATAGTGTTTTAAGTGTTGGCGCAGTAGATACAACGGGCATTGTTGGAAGTTTCAGCAGTTATGGACCCAGCGGCGATGGACAGGTAAAACCTGCAGTAGCCGCAGTAGGGGTTTTTGCAGTTGTTGCCAATACGGCCAATGGCTTGCCATCTTATGGTTTTGGAACCTCCTTTGCCTGCCCGAATATGGCTGGCATCAGCAGCTGCCTTTGGCAGGCTTTCCCGGAAGTTAGCAATATGGACATCATCAATACACTTGAATCATCGGCCAATAATTTCAATACGCCTGATAACAGAACGGGCTACGGCGTACCCGATGCAAAAAAAGCATTTGTGATGCTTCAGAAAAAATTATACAGGCAACAAAATACGATTGCCGGTTGCGTGGCAACAGTACAGTTCGCTGTAAAAACAGATAATACTATGAGCGTGGTTGTTGAGCGAAGATCTTCCACAGAAACAAATTATACAGCGATTACGACGCTACAGAACAGCAATGCTTATGGTATGCATGATTTCAGTTACGATGATGACCTGGCTTCTGTTTCATTGGGAGCCGTAAAATATCGCTTCAAAATGATCATTGGAACTGATACAACTTTTTACCTCGACTCAATGGTAATTAATCATGCTGACCCATGCGTTTTAGTCTTCGACAATGAAATTACCATTCGCCCTAACCCGGTGTACAACGATCTTAACGTTAAAATAGATCGTGCCAGTGCAGCGAAAATAAATATTGTTGTACAGAATACCCTGGGACAAAAAGTTTATAACGACGAATTTCAACAGGCAATAGGCACGCAGTTAAAAACAATTCCCATGAAGCGCATGGCAAGGGGCATTTATTTCATAACTGTTTACATAGATAATAAGAAGGCTGTTACGAAAGAAATTCTGCGTAAATAAAAAGTTTGCAGAGAATGGGGGTGAAAAGATTGCCTGCTTTTTGTCTGCGCACTTGTTGCATTCCGATTTTTAGATAAAAAAATTATTGAGCATAAAACATTCCTGCCGAATGAATGAACATTTTATTGGTCTTCTACCGATAAATTGTTCTGCTGGAACAAACATGCATTGTACAATCAACTAAAAATTGTTTGCTTTTTTGATTGCGAACTTGCTCGTTTGCGTTCTTTGCGTAAATAAATTGTTTATCATAAAACATTCCTGCCGAATGATTGAATAATTTATTGGTCTTCTACCGATAAATTGTTCCACTGGAACATTAATCTATAGTTGTGGCTTTTGTTATTACAAAACACATACAGCGTTCCCCAGGAAGGCATCATAATAAAAATCGACCGGTCTTTTACCGATAATTTGCTCCGCGGGAACATTAATCTATTGTTGTGGCTTTTGTTATTATAAAACACATATTATACCTAAGCACTTACAATGAAACTATTCGGAAATGTTCCAGCGGAACATTTTACAGGTACAATAAAAAGATAATTTGCAATCAGCGTTCCGTAGGCAGGTATTATAACAAAATCGACAATTAAAAATGTCAGCGTTTTCTTTGCGGCCTTTGTGTGAAATCAAATCCTATTCATAAAATATGAATGCGGGATGAATGAAAAAGCATATTGATCTGCCATCAATAAATTGTTCCGCCGGAACAGATAGGTTAAGAAACAATACTTGAAAATACCGCTACGAACATTGTATCTGCAGCATGTTCATACCCTTTTAAATAATGCATTTCCAGCAGCTGCAATGCAGGGCTTTTCTGTTGTATAAATGAAACCAATCCTTCATTTTCTTTTTTAAACGCCGAACAGGTAATATAAAAGAAAAGCCCCCCTTCCTGTAAATGCGGTATCACATTTGAAACGATCTGTTGTTGCCGCAACACGTATTCATCGATGGTTTTTCTTTTAAAGAAAAGTAATTGTTCCGGGTTGCGGCCCCAGGTGCCGCTTCCGCTGCAGGGAACATCACAAATGATCGCATCAAATTTTTCTGCAGCTTCCATGCCTGAGGATGCAGAAAGATCGGTCACGAAACTACGGTTAATATTGATGCCTGCCTGCTGCAATCGTGTACGAAGGTTCAGCAAACTATTTTCACGTATATCAGATACCGTTAGTTGCAGACCTCCTTTCAGTTTGTCAAATAATAAAATGGATTTACCCCCGCTGGCTGCGCAGCAATCCCATGCGGTTATTTTTTTTATTGAGTTTAAGAAACCAGGTTCAACGGCAATATGATCCAGCACTTTTTGTGAACTGAGATCCTGTACTACCACTTCTTTATTCAATTGAAGCACCTTATCAACAGCTGCATTGTTTGCAAGTGTGATGCAATCATCGCCTATCCATTCAAATGGCATGGCAGCCTCCTGAAGTTTATTAATAACGCGGTCTTTCCTACCCGGCCGCACCCGTAAATAAAGTTGGGGTTGCCTGAAAAATGAGTAGCGGAAATTTTGAGGATCAATGCCTTCCCCCAGGTCGTCCGTAAAAGGGAAAATATCATGTTCGTTTAAACCTGCTAAAGATACCTTTTCCGCAAGTGGCAAAACAATGTTGGTATTAAGGTCGGGGCGAAAAAACTGCAGGAGCTCATTGGGTTGATTTTCGCAAAGGAATAATCCGGCCAATATTTTTTCCTGGGTTGTTTTGTCTTTTAATGCATGGCCAATCCTGAAGTAATAGTAACATAGCGAGGAGATCACCCTTCGGTCCCGTGATCCGAATTTCCTGTCTGCCCCAAAAAAAGATCTTATATGAAGCGATAAAGGTTTTCCTGCGATATATGTATCAATCAGCTTTATTGCTGAACCAATATATGAATGAAATCTACTCATGGAATAAAGCTATTAGCTATCAGCGTTAGCCGTTAGCCTGTACATGAAGCACCAAAATAAATTTATAACTCCAGCAAGGTTGTTAGCGGGTCTTTTCCAAATAACAGCAGGGAAGGATTTTCGAGTAATTCTTTTACAGTTACCAAAAAACCAACTGATTCCCTTCCGTCGATGATACGGTGGTCGTAACTCAATGCCACATACATCATGGGTTTGATAACAACCTGTCCGTTCACAGCCATGGGCCTTTCTACAATATTGTGCATGCCGAGTATGGCACTTTGAGGTATATTAATGATAGGAGTGCTCATCATAGAACCAAAAATACCTCCATTGGTTATTGTAAATGTTCCGCCGCTCATCTCTTCAATGGTAAGTTTATTATTTTTTGCCTTGGTGGCAAGGTCCACTACGGCGGCTTCTATACCAGCCATACTCAGGCTTTCAGCATTCCGGATAACGGGAACTACCAGCCCTTTAGGTGCACTAACTGCAATGGATATATCACAATAATCATGATAGATGATATTTTCTCCATCGATGTAGGCATTCACCGTTGGAAATTTCTGTAATGCATAGCAACATGCTTTGGTGAAGAAACTCATGAACCCCAGATTAACGCCATGTTGCTCTTTGAATCTATCTTTGAATTTTTTTCTTACGTCCATGATCGGTCCCATATCCACTTCATTGAAAGTAGTAAGCATGGCCGTAGTATTTTTGGCTTCTACCAGGCGGCGGCTGATCGTTTTACGAAGGTTGCTCATTTTCTCTGGCCTGTCGTTGCGGCCAAACAAGGCTGTACCTGGCAGGCGACCGGGGTTATTCAATGCTTCCAGCACATCCTGTTTAACTATTTTTCCATTGCTGCCGGATGCTGTGATCCTGCTGCTGTCAACTTTTTTATCTGCGATGATCGCTGCAGCCACCGGTGTTGCCTTCATATCCGGCGCATTAGCTGGTTTTGCAGTTTCGTTCGCTGCAACCTGGTTGTCTGCAACGGGCTGATCTTTTACTGCTGCAACAGGTTCTGCGGGAGTGGTCTTTTCAGGGGCCTTTGCATCCGTGTCTATCGATCCAACCACATCGCCAATTGCGAGGGTGTCGCCTTCTTTGGCTACTTGTTTTACCGCCCCTGCCTTTTCAGCATTTATCTCAAAAGTTGCTTTTTCGCTCTCCAGTTCGGCGATGACCTCATCTCTTTCGGCCCATTCCCCCTCTTTTTTGATCCATTTCACGAGGGTAACTTCACTGATGCTTTCGCCTACTGTTGGAACTTTTATTTCAATTGACATTTAGACAGGTTTATATAATGGG
This sequence comes from Chitinophagales bacterium, assembly GCA_038207305.1. GTDB lineage: Bacteria > Bacteroidota > Bacteroidia > Chitinophagales > Chitinophagaceae > Ferruginibacter. The sequence continues at coordinate 25,724 of JBBQZY010000006.1, read as the reverse complement.
CGAATTTCGGTTAAAAACAGGATTTTTAAAAATTCATTTAAGCAATAATAATCTTAGTTAACGGCTTACCGGTTCAAAATGCAGTTTTTTCGCAAAAAAATCACCCGATCAGATGATTGCATTACAGAAGGATTGTTTTATCTTTATTTCAGTAAAAAATAATACTTGCCTGTTACGCAATGGTATCGGCCATTCGCTAACTGGTTTTTAATACTTTCCATAATCCTGCTATATTTGAACCCAAAACTCGATTTAATAATTTTTTAAATAAGGTTGTATGACCAGAAAAGTTTACTCAACGCTGATGATCGCTGGTTTAATGATGATCGCGAAATTCAGTAATGCACAGTTGTATATCAACGGAGCCCAGTTTACGATTGAATCCGGCGCTACAGTAACTGTGCAGGGAGATATTTCCAGCAATGTTGACATTCTGGGTGCAGGTAAGATATTACTCAAAGGCAGTGGAAACCAGCAGGTGAACATGAACAATTTCAGTATTCCAAACCTGGAAATAGACAACCTTTCAAATGCCACGCTTACCGGGCCTGCCAAAATTGGTACCAATCTCAGCTTTACCAATGGCAATATTAGTTTAGGTACCAATAATCTTACGCTTTCAGCCGCCGCTACCGTTACCGGGTATGCGAGTAATAAATTTATTGTTACAGATGCAACCGGCAAACTTTTAAAAACGTCGCTGGGAAACAGCAGTTTTACTTTCCCTGTTGGAAATACTGTGCTGACTTATAATCCGATCGTGATTTCCAACGCGGGAACTGTAGACGATATCAGTGTAAGAGCGCTTACAAATGCTTACGCAAATGGATTGACAGGAACTGCATTCAGCAAAGAAGTTGTTGATGCAACCTGGGATATTGCTGAAGCCGTAAATGGTGGAAGCAGCCTTACTATAACCGCAACCTGGAGTGGCTCCGATGAACTGAGTGGTTTTAACAGGAATAAAGCAGGCATATCACATTATATTACCAGCCCGGTCAACAATGTAGGTTGGGACCTGATGAACACACAAACCGGAGTGGCTTCCGGTGCAAACCCTTATAGTTATAGCCGCACAGGGGTTACAGAGTTAGGTGCTTTTGCTATAGGAACCAGGCCGGTACTTTCTCCATTGCTTGTTTCGCCAAAAATATTCCTCCAGGGAGCTTTTGCTGGTGGTACCATGACAGATAACCTTAGGACTTTGAACCTTATCCCATCACCTGAACCCTATAGTGTTGCTGCTGGCTTTACGCAGTCTGGCAGTGGCGGTGGAGAAACAAGCGCAGCGTCTGTAATTGGATCTGGTGCACCTGCTTCCAATGACGCTATTGTTGACTGGGTATTTGTTCAGTTACATGATGGCAGTACAGGGTCTGTTTTAAGCACCAGGTCGGCACTGCTTCAGCGTGACGGTGATGTGGTGGATACAGACGGGGTTTCACCGGTGAATATGGCTGGTAACCCGGGTGGCAGTTATTATATTTCTATACGTCACAGGAATCACCTGGGTGTAAGGTCTTTGAACAATATGGCGCTGGCAAAAACAACCAGTTTGCCTTATGATTTTACCAACGCTCAAATAAAAGCTTTTGCAGGTGCGGTAGCAAATAATCCAATGGCAAGTTTAGCTGGCGGTGTATTTGGACTTTGGGGAGGAAATGCCAATTCAAACGGCAATGTGCGATATTCTGGCCCTGCCAATGATGAAAGTCAATTGTTGAATACCTGTCTCAGCGGGAATAAAGGAACCGTATTAAATGGCTATTTGAACTGCGACCTGAACCTGAATGGCGTTTTAAGATATTCAGGCCCGAATAATGACGAGAGTTTTTTACTTAACACCGTATTGGCTGGTGTAAAAGGAACAGTTATCACGCAGCCAACTTTTTAAAAATATTAGTATAAACAGCGTTTTATGAAAAAAATATATCTATCTCTTATTATTACTTTTTCACTGTTCGCATTCAATGCAGCTGCGCAAACAGTAAAGGGAACGATAGCCGATAAAGGCGGTTCTACGATCGGAATATACGGTCAATCAAATGCCAGCCTTAACAATGTATTGTTCCGCAATATCAATATAACATTTAGTATTGCCGACCAGGGCGCCGGTAACCCAACGAATGCACAGATTGTATCAACGCCAGCAATTGCAAATCTTGATCTTGTTCCTGTAAATACTTTTGGAGGTAACCCTTATTTACCAGGAAACGGAAGAGCTTATTATTCTTATATCATGTCGGATAATGGCCTATCAACTACGACTACCTGGCCGGCCAACAGGAAAGATAACCTCATCGCAGATTTTACTTTTCCTGCGGTTTCATCGGCAGCTTATTTTTCTACTTTAAGGCTTGATGATGTATCTCCTAACGGAGGGCCTAACCTGCAAATGTATTGGTATGTTGAGATCATTGGCCCCGGCGATATCACAGATTACAGTAACATGTTCTTTGGTACTCCTTCCCTGCCTCCTACAAATAATTCGGGTGTATCACCCTCATTCGTGCCATTGCAACCGATCACGGTTGTACCGGTAAGATTTACCGGATTTACGGTTACAAAATCAACCAATGATGCGATATTAAAATGGGATGTTACCAATGAAGACGCAAATACAGACAGGTATGAACTGGAAAGAAGCGTAAACGGAGTTGATTTTATAAATTTTGCTACTGTTCAAAAAAACACTGTTAACTCCGCAAATAATTCTTACACATCAACCGATGCCGATATTTCAGGCAGGGTTATGAATAGGGGCATCGTTTATTACAGGGTGAAACAAGTTGATAAAGATGGCCGGTTTGTGTACACAGAGATCAGGAACATTAGATTTTCCGGTACAAAGGGATTTGACGTGAATGTTTTCCCTAACCCGGTAAAGGATATTGCAACTGTAAATATTGACCTTAGCAGTAAAGCTGAAGTGTTCATCATCATTTCAGATGCTACAGGCAAGGAAATGCAGAAGATAACCTTGGATGCTGCTGTTGGCGGTAACACAAAGCAGGTTAACATGCGTAACTATGCTGCGGGTACTTACCTATTTAAGATAAAAGCGGGGGAAGAAAACAAAGTAGTTAGCGTAGTAAAGACTAAATAATTTCATTTTCTATTATTAGCCCTGCTATTTCATAGCAGGGCTTTATTATGCTTTCTTTTGACCATAAAGAAAAACAGGGAGCATAAAAATACAAAAGCTTTTACTTACGACTCAATGCTAATTCTAAACGTCTAACTCCTATCAATGATGATCATTTTTCAACTCCATAGGCATATAGGTCACGAAGAAATAACTCCGGCCGGTTACATAAAAAATGAGCCAGGTAAACCTGACTCATTCAACTTATTTATTTTTTAATAGCTTATTTTTTATGCCCCCAGGTATCCCCTCAATAATTTACATCGGGAGGCGGTTCTTAGCTTCGTTATAGCTTTGTCTTTTATTTGTCGCACTCTTTCCCTGGTGAGATTGAAGCGCTCACCGATATCCTCGAGGCTTAAAGGATGGTCTATGCCAATTCCGAAAAAATAGCGGATAACTTCCTTTTGCCTTTCCGTTAATGTACTGAGTGAACGTTCTATTTCTGTTTGCAGCGATGCTATTACTGCAAGATTGTTATCGGTGCTCAATGCATTGTGGTTGATCAATACGTCAATTAAAGTTCCTTCTTCGCCATCAAAAAGCGGCTGATCCATACTTACATGTCTGGCAGCTACACCCAATGTTGCGGCTACTTCATCTGCATCAATGTCTAATAAGAATGCAAGTTCCTCCGGGGTGGGTTCCCGCTCATATTCCTGTTCCAGCTGTGAATATGCCTTGCTGATACGGTTCGTTAAACCAACTTTATTCAAGGGAAGCCGTACGATCCTGGATTGTTCAGCAAGCGCCTGCAATATACTTTGCCTGATCCACCATACGGCGTAAGAAATGAATTTAAAACCCCTGGTTTCATCGAAACGCTGGGCTGCTTTAATAAGCCCGACGTTACCTTCATTGATAAGATCCGGGAGGGTTAAACCCTGGTTTTGATACTGCTTTGCAACAGATACTACGAAACGCAGGTTTGCCTTGGTCAGCCTGTCAAGGGCCGCCTGGTCACCTTTTTTAATAAGGATTGCTAATTTTACTTCCTCTTCAGGTGAGATCAATTCAACTTTGCCAATTTCCTGTAAATACTTCTCTAAACTCTGGCTTTCACGGTTGGTAATGGATTTCGTTATTTTCAGCTGACGCATACTCATAATCGGATAGTTTTAGTGGTTAAGATCAATTTTTAAAGCCAGGCTTTAAATGTTTAAGAAACGTTAAGCTGTATAACGTAATTTAATCCATTTATAATATGTCTCCAAAAAATAATTTATTGAACTACTGTAAAATCAAGGGGTCCATTTTCGCCTTTCCTAAAATAAATGACCGTAATCCCAAAAATAATGAAACAAAAATTTTGTCAGGTTAATTAATTTACTATAATTGCATGGTTCAAGGATATTTTTAAAAGAAAAGAATGAGTAAGAAAGTTATTTACACACTGGAATACCCGGTTAGGTGCTCTCCCGGCATTTTGTATGAATTTTTAAGCACGCCCGCAGGGCTCCAGGAATGGTTTGCAGATATAGTAGATGAAAGAGATGGTGTTTTTAGCTTTTCATGGAATGGTACAGAAGAATATGCTGATCTCTTAGATAAAGAAGACGATAAATTCATCCGGTTTCATTGGACACATTCTACCAAGGATGAATTTTTTGAATTCAGGATCGATAAATCTGAAGTAACCAACCAGACAATACTGGTAGTAACAGATTTTGCCGATAAAAAAGAGATCAAAGACCAAAGCCAGTTATGGGAATACCAGGTTAAAGAACTCTTTCATCGACTGGGCAGTTAGCTGATAACGCCAGCGATAGCCCTGTAACCTCCCTGAAGTAACGCCTGCATCTGATCCCATTGCTGCAGATCGAATTTCAAGGCAAGTTTTGTAAAATCATTTTGATCCAGCAGTTTTAACTGGTTTGCTTTTGACAATTGCTTCAAAGGCAAAAAATTATTTTCTTCAAAATGATGCTGCCATTGATCTTCATTAATACCAATATAAAAATCGCTGGTAGCCGATGGCGCATTGACAACCAGGTTTGGCGTCAACATGTCTTTATATACACCTGAGATATGTAAGGTAACGCTGAAAAAATTTCCCCACCAAAACATCGTCCGTACTGCAAAAATATCTTTTCCTTTAAAACAACGGGGGTGATCAAGCATCACATAGGGCAACCGGAGATAATTTTCTCCTTTGTAGATCTTGGGCACGGCAGCTATAACCTCAGCAGGCAATGACATTTCCTTTTCATTAAATACAGCGTTAACTACGGGGATACATTCAGCGAACAGCGCATACACTTTTTCTATGATCGAGTGTTTAGTTAAAATCCAGTCAGCATTTGTAACCAATGAAAGTTCCTTATCAGAAAGAGTTATTTTTGTTGTACCAGCCATTTGGAAAAATTAATGATTTTTTTTTCAAAATGTAGTTTTATATGCCCGGGTATGATAAAAAAATTAGACAAACTTATTTTTAAATCTTTTATAGGCCCATTTATTATTACTTTCTTCATCGCATTTTTTGTGTTGATGATGCAGATATTGTGGAAGTACATTGATGACCTTGTTGGAAAAGGCCTTGACTTTTTAACAATCGGCCAATTCCTCTGGTATGCAAGTGCATCCCTGCTTACCCTGGCCATGCCCATTGCCATCCTCATCTCTTCTATCATGACCTTTGGCAACCTGGGTGAAAGTTTTGAATTGGTTGCCATCAAATCATCCGGCATTTCACTGCTCCGGTTCATGCGCCCGCTGATATTCTTTGCCATCCTGCTTTCATACATCACATTCCTTTTTGCAAACTATGTAATCCCTTTTGCTACGTTGAAATTTAAAACCCTTTACAGCGACATCTATTATAAAAAACCTGCCTTCGACCTGAAAGAAGGTGTGTTCTTTACCTATATCACTAATTACGCGATAAAGATCGGCAAGAAAGATGCTGATGGGAAAACGATTCACAATGTCTTGATCTATGAGCAGGGAAATCCCCTGCAGGATAATTGCATCATTGCCGAAAAAGGTGTGATGAAGATATCGGATGATAAAAATTTCCTCGAATTCAATCTTGAAAATGGCTACCGCTACCAGGAAAGAGGAAACGCTTATGATTCTTCGACTGAATTCATAAGGCTGGGCTTTAAGAATTTTAAAAAACTTTTTGACCTGAGTGTATTGGCAAAACAGAATACGCCCGACAGCGTTTTTAGAGGTAACTACCAGATGCTTAGTGCAAGGCAGTTGAATAAAGGCATTGATTCTTTAACAAAGCTGGAAGACAGTCTTTCTAAACGGATAAATGTTTTTCTTACCAACAACCTGCATTATACCAACGCACCCGACAGCGACTGGCAAGCTGCTGCAAAAGCGCCACTTGCTGCCAATGCAAAACTATTCCCCGATTCGTTGAACAAAAGCATTAGAGAACGCTCTATCAGTGTGCTCACTGAGATAAAAAGTAACCTGCAGTTCAGTTCGGGCGAGGTGGAAAATAAAGAAAAAGATATTAAGTTCCATAGAATAGAATGGCATAGGAAATATTCCCTCTCGCTTGCATGCCTCATCCTGTTCTTCATCGGAGCTCCACTCGGATCTATTATCCGTAAAGGAGGACTTGGCATGCCATTGGTAGTAGCCATTATATTCTTCCTGATCTTTCACCTGCTGAATATGTTTGGCGAAAAATTTGTAAAAGAAAGTATACTGCCTCCGTATATCGGCATGTGGCTTGCAGTAATTGTTCTAACGCCTGTTGGCATATTCCTTACGTATAAGGCCATGCACGACTCCCAGATATTCAGCAAAGAATTTTATTACAGGGGTTTCAATAAAGTACGCTTATACATACGAACATTTAAAAAAGATAAATCCGAAAACATTTAAATCTTACAAACATGAAACACAATCAATCAAAAAGCCGCAGAAATTTTATTAAAAATACAGCTGCGGGAACAGCTGCAATTGGTTTAGGACTTGCGGGCCTGCAATCATTTGCTTTCGATAAAAATACTGACCAGGTATTGTTTGATGGGTTTAGTACCGGTTTCGACCAGCAGCCACTTCCCTATAAATACAATGACCTGGAGGATGTAATAGATACCATGACCATGGAGATACATTATACCAAACATGCAGCCGGTTATTCAAAAAACCTGAAAGATGCAGCGAAAGCTGAGGGCGCCGAAAGTAAAACTGTAGAGGAGCTGCTGGCAGCTATTTCAAAATATTCTCCCAAAATGCACAACAATGCCGGTGGACATTATAACCATGAAATGTTTTGGCAATGTATGCGGCCTAAATCTGCCAACAATGCAGCAACGGGCAAATTATTAGCCGCAATCATTAGCTCATTCGGATCTTTTGCAGCTTTTAAAGAGAAATTTACGGAAGCCGGGAAAAGCCGCTTTGGAAGTGGATGGGCATGGCTTTATGCCGATGCAAAGAAAGACCTGAAAATCGGAAGCACTGCCAACCAGGATAATCCGCTGATGGATACAAGCGATATCAAAGGAATGCCTTTATTGGGCTTAGATGTGTGGGAGCACGCCTATTATTTGAAGTATCAGAACAAAAGACCTGACTATATTGAGAACTGGTGGAATGTTGTAAACTGGAATTATGTACAACAACGATTTGAGAAATTATGACGAGAACAATTAACTGGCTTTTTATTATTGCAGGTACATTCATCATGATCTATGTGATGACGAGTACCGGAAGAACATTAAAGACCCCGGCAACACCATTGGGTATTGTTGATCTTGAATTTGCTTACAACACAACAAAGACCGATAAGGTAATAAAAACCTGGTCGATCACTGGCGACGCAAATGTTGATAATATAAAAGTAGCAATTAAGAATACCTGGCTGGATTTTATTTTCCTGTTTTTCTATGCGCTCTTTCTATTCTACTCATGTAAAAGTATTGCTGAATCTTTCAATGGATTCCTTCAAATGCTCGGAAAGATCTTAGCAATAGGTGCATTGAATGCAGGGCTTTTGGACATTGCCGAAAATGCAGGAATGCTCTTCACGTTGAATGGGTTTTCATCCGATAGCATTGCTTTCTTTACCACGCTCTGCTCCGTCATTAAATGGTTGCTGGCATTATTAGCCCTTGCCTATATCCTGTTGTTCGGACCGTTGTTTCTAATCAGGAAATTGAAAAAGCCGGTTCAGTAAGCTATGCGGGCTAACCTGAATAACCGGTAACCTGCAACCCTCAATGCTTTCACTCCTGAAATTGACTCAGCCTTTGCCCGGAAACATCTATTAAAACGTGATGAAACTGAACAAAGGCTGATAAATTGGCAAGCAATCGTAATGCAAATGTAATTGCAAAATTATGCTGCCACCAAATAATAAAACACAATTATTTTATAAAAAAAGATCTGGCAAAAGCTTAGGAATATAAATGAAAAAATAAGCTATATTGCGAACCCCGATACTCATATCTACATCATAAATAATTTACAATTATGCAGGCTTGGAAAGATTACCAGGAAAAAAATAAAGATCGTTTTTTAAACGAACTACTTGAATTGTTACGCATACCAAGTGTGAGTGCAAAATCGGAGCACAAGCCCGACATGGCCAGCTGCGCAGAAGCCATCAAACAACGTTTACTGGAAGCAGGTGCAGGTAAAGTAGAAATATATCCAACCGATGGGCATCCCATTGTATATGGAGAAAAAATAATTGATCCATCCAAACCAACCGTACTCGTTTATGGGCACTATGACGTGCAGCCTGCAGAACCGTTGGAATTATGGAACAGCGGTCCCTTTGACCCATTGATCAAAGATGGCAAGATCTATGCCCGCGGAAGTTGTGATGACAAGGGCCAGATGTATATGCATGTAAAAGCCCTGGAAACATTGGTGCAAACAAATACACTCCAGAATAATATCAAATTCTGCATCGAAGGTGAAGAGGAAGTTGGTTCGCCTAACCTCGGCAAATTTGTTTCAGCACATAAAGAACTTTTAAAAGCAGATTGCGTGTTGATCAGCGACAGCGCTATGATCAGCCTGGATACACCCAGCCTTGATATTGGCCTTCGTGGATTAAGTTATATAGAAGTAGAAGTTACGGGGCCTAACCGCGACCTGCACAGTGGTGTATATGGTGGCGCTGTGGCAAACCCCATTACCATACTTGCAAAAATGATCGCCTCGCTTCATGATGAAAACAATCATATCAGCATTCCAGGTTTTTACGATGACGTATTGGTGGCATCAACAGCAGAAAGAGCATTGATGGCAAAAGCTCCTTTTAATGAAGCGGAGTATAAAGCCGACCTTGGTGTAATAGAATTGTGGGGAGAAAAAGGCTTTTCTACAAATGAAAGAACAGGCATCAGGCCTACGCTTGAATTAAATGGTATCTGGGGTGGTTATACCGGTGAAGGTGCTAAAACAGTTTTGCCTTCCAAAGCATTTGCAAAGATCTCTGCCAGGCTAGTTCCAAACCAGGGCTCTGATAAAATAACCAGGGTATTGATTGATCACTTACAAAAGATTGCACCTGCTTGTGTTACCGTAAAGGCAACCTTACACCACGGTGGAGAGCCATATCTTACACCTATCAACAGCAAAGCATACCAGGCTGCTGCTAAAGCCATGGAAGCAACTTTTGGAAAAGTACCTATCCCTGTACGTGGTGGCGGAAGTATTCCCATCTGTTCCCTGTTTGAAAAAGAACTGGGTACAAAGGTTGTTCTGATGGGATTTGGCCTCGACAGCGATAACCTGCACAGTCCGAATGAAAAATTTGACATTGCTAACTTTTATAAAGGCATTGAAACAATTCCATATTTTCACCGGTTTTTTTCAGAAATGAAATAAACTGTTCTGTCATTTTATGAAGATCCGGGCCATCAAGCCCGGATCTTTTGTTTAAACTTCTTGCAAAATATTTTCTTATACAATTATAAATTAAAGACGCCTATCCTTTTACCTCAAACTTCGCTCCTTTGCGATCTTTGCGTTACATGCACAGACATTATTTGAAGTCTGATTGGTATCAGGTTGGACTACCTGACTAAAGAGAAACGAGGATCAGAACTGGAAATAAATAAAGGAGCTGCTGCTTTCCTGGCTCCATATTAACAACAACAGCAAAATTGTCCAGGTTAACCCAAGTAACCACCAGGGAAGTTTTTCGGCTACGGTTAGTACACGGGTGTTACGCATTATCCAATGAAAAGCAACCATCAGTGAAATGATCACCGAAACTTTGATCATGCCAAGCGTTGTTAATAACATTACACCTCCTTTTACAGGCGTAAACATAGAAACCAGTAATCGCCATGCCGAACCGAAATCGGGCGCCCTGAAAAAGACCCAGGTAACATTGATGAAAAAGAATGTGATCATGGCAAGTAAAAAATTATAAGGACTTTTGTTTCGCTCCCTCCTGAACAGCGGCCCTTCATGCCTTGACTCTACCGACACCGTTAGTGTGCGGGAAGTAGTCCGTACATCTTTCATAAATTTTTCAACCCATAAGTATAAACCATGCAACGCTCCCCAAACCACGAAGGTCCAGCTGGCACCATGCCATAACCCTCCCAGCAGCATCGTGATCATCAGGTTTATATAAGTTTTGAATTTACCATGCTTATTTCCGCCCAAAGGAATGTACAGGTAATCACGCAGCCAGGAAGACAACGTGATATGCCATCGTCTCCAGAAATCTGAAAACCCGATGGCTGCATATGGATACAAAAAATTCTCCGGCAATACAAATCCCAAACAGGATGCTACCCCAATGGCGCAGGTGGAGTAACCTGCAAAATCTAAGAATATCTGCCCCGAAAATGCAAGCACACCCATCCATGCATCCAGGCTTGCTAATTTATCGTGTGAATTAAAGACCATATTGGCGGGGCTCGACAACATACTATCGGCCAATACCACTTTCATAAACAAGCCCAGGGAAATTAAGAACAGGCCCTGCAATAATTGCTTTTGCGTAGCCTTCCTCGGCGTTTCAAATTGCGGAACCAATTGCGGCGGCCGTACAATAGGGCCGGCAACCAGGTGCGGAAAAAAAGTCACGAACAAAGAGAAATCCAGCATCGATTTCACCGGTTCGCTTTTTCTTTTATACATATCGATCGTATAACACAACGTAGTGAACGTATAAAAAGAAATTCCTGCAGGTAGTATGATATTGGGTTTTGCAGGATGATAATCTGCACCCAATGCATTTACCAGCGTGGTAAAATTTTCCAATAAAAACCCGCCATACTTAAAAAAACATAGCATACCGAGATTTCCTATCAGGCTGATGACCAGCAATAATTTTCGCTTGTGTTTGTTATCCTGGTTATACAAGGCCCTTCCCACAAAAAAATCAACAACCGTCGACAGCCACAACAATAGAATGAACGGCGGGTTCCAGGCAGCATAAAAAACATAACTGGCGATCAGCAGGTTTACTTTTTTTACTTTCCATGAAAAGGGAAGATTATGCAGGATGAGCATAACAATAAAAAAAGCAATGAATGTATAGGAGTTAAAGACCATACAGCAGGAAGTTATTGTTTGAATAAATTAATTGGCAGTGTTGTTCATTGCTGGAAATTTCCAGCCATTATCTTCCCCTAATATCCTGATGAATTCTTTGGTGAACAATATTGCATCAGGTTGTTTCAGGTGAGACAGTTCAGGGCATTCAAAATGTGCAATGGCCGGATGATCTGCAAAATGAATACCGGGGCAATTGCAATAAGCAATTAATCTTTCCCAATATTTTTCACGTGGAAATCCCATGTTCTCTCCCATCAGCATCGGTCCGCTTGATGGTGTGCGCACAAAGAGCACCTGCCCTCCCCTTGCTTTGATCTTATCAACAGCAGTTTTTACAGATAGCAGTATGGAATCAAGCTTATCTCCCGAAGCCGGCGGATCTTTACTCAAGCTCCTGAAAAAATTCCAGACGCCCTTCACCTGGTTTTGTTGTGCGGTATCCTGCACAAATTTTTCTGTCATGTATTCCTGCCTGCTGAATTTCGATCTTCCGAAATCGGGCGGAAAAATAGGAAACTGGAATACGCCGGGTCGGTTTGGTATGCGCAAATTGATGAGTGATTCGTTCAAAGAAAGCCTGTCTTTATCCAAAAATGCAAATTGAGATTCAAGCAAATGATCCAGCCTGAAACTTACCCGTTGTGCGGGGGTTTGATCCTTATAATATTTAATATTTGTTGTGGGTGTTTCTGCATTGTTCGGAGAGACAGAAAAGAATATGGGCTCTGTTACATCAACCACCAGCTTTCCTTTAAAATTTCTATCATTGGCAAGATCTTGTAAAATCGGTATCGGTGTACTCCCAACACAGGCGAGTTGTATAGCATGATCGCCCGTAATAGATTCCCAGGTTGGAATATCCAGGTCGAATTTGATCCTGGATGAACCGATAAACACAGTCGATTTATCAGCAGGTTCATAAACCATCGCACGATTATTCGACCACAAAGGGCCTCCATCATCATACGATCTGTCGAAGCCTTTACTTCTTACATAAGATTCCCAGCTTAGAAGGGAGCCGGCTACCAGTATCAATGTCATGATACCGGCTTTTGCGAATGATGGAGCGGTCATTTTGGAAAAGATTATAAAGCAAATTGTTGGCACTTAAAGATAATTGCTGGAAATGAAAATACATAGTAAAAGGAACTATTTTTCAGGGCCGGATAGACGATGCCGGGCATTGGATGCCTGATACGCATAAAAAAAAAGGCCGTCATAAAATGACGGCCCCGGGTAAAAGAAATTAATTACTTACTCTTTGATCAGTTTGATCGTTTTCTTTTCGGTGCCTTGAATCACCTGTACATTGTACAAACCAGCATTGAATTTATTTCCAAAACGGTATTGTTGTTTACCATTTCCTGTTGTCTGGAAAACTACCCTTCCCATGATATCGGTTACAATGATCGAAATTCTATCATTGCTGTAACCCTGCAGGTTAAGGATGAATTCTGAAGCAGTAGGATTTGGATAGGCCTGAACTTTTAAAGTATTGTTTACTTCAACTTTTGACAAACTTTCTTTTACAATAGTACCCTTTGTTAAAGTAGTTCCTCTTTGTCCGCAGGCAGGGCCGATATAAATATCGATCAGCTGGCCTACGCAACCTTTGGAATCTTTCACATAACCTTCATAGTAATTTGGTATAAGGCCTGTGAATGTATTGCTGTTCTGGTAAGTATTGCCATCCAGGCTGTAAGTGTAAGGTCCTACGCCACCTGTTCTGAATAATTGTATAACGCCATCGGCAGAAGCACAACTGCTTGCTGCACCTGCATAAGCAGTAACAGTGATCGGGTTGAGGTTGATGGTTGCATTTACAGTACCGGTACAACCTTTAGAATCTTTTACCACGCACTGGTAAGTATTGGCAGAAAGGTTGGAGAATGAACTGCTTGCCTGGTAACTAACACCGTTGTCGATGCTGTAAGTATAAGGCCCTGTTCCACCCGAAGCGACCAACTGAATACTTCCATCTGCTGTGCAAAGGCTTGTATTTGTTTTGTTTGCAACTGCTGTTAATGCAGCACCTTGTGTAACTGTTGCGGGTGCTGAATTTACACAACCTTTTGAATCCTTCACGTAAACTGTATAAGAACCTGCAGCCAATGCACTGAATACATTGCTTATTACATAGTTCGTACCGTCTTTACTGTATGTGTATGGAGGTATACCACCCGACCTGTAAACTTCGATAGAGCCATCAGGGCCACAAGCACTGGCATTCCTTACAAAAGGAGAAACAACGATCGGCGCTGCAGCCGTAACGGTGATAGATTTTGTATTCACGCAACCTATTGCATCTTTTACATAAGCTGTATAAGTATTGGCAGCAAGGTTTGTGAATGAATTACCAGCCTGGTAAGTGACGCCATCGAGGCTGTAAGTATAAGGCTGAACACCTGCATTACCATATAAGATAATAGAACCGGTATTGCCGCATGCACTTGAGATGCTTCCGTTGTTGGTGATATATACCAGGAACGCATATTCGATATGGATACCTGTTACGGTTGTTGTATTCAGGTTACCATCCGTAACAGTTACATTGTAGTAACCGATCGGCAGGCCTGTAAGTGATGAAACGTTGCCCGGGTCAGGAAAAACACCCGTTGCAGGATTACCGGAACCTGTAACACCCGTCCAGCTATAACTGAATGGGCCGGTACCAGCAGGTGTAACAGTGATAGTACCATCGTTAGATCCCCCACAAGCACTAACGTTAGTTTTAACGTAAGCTACTGTTGCCGGGGCCAGTGTAACGTTGCCATTGAAGATGAAATCATTTACACTATAACTACCGCCGGTTGCAGTCCCTCCATAAGCATACCAGCGGAAGTGTATTGCTGAAGTGATATTAATAAATGAACTCAATGGAATTGATATAGTGGTCGCAGTCGTCGGTGTTGACCCTGTTGCAATGTTTGTTGCATAGCTGTCCTGGCTTGAACGAAGTACATACGTAACAGGACCCGTTGTTGAACGCTGGTGAGAAATTACCAGGCTTGAGAAATCTATCTTGCTTCCTGTATTGGGTGTAAGTACAAATTCGAAATAGTCATTCGGGTCAGTTGCAGCCGCCAGAGTCCAGTCTATTGCACTGTAACGGTTCGACGCCGATGAAGCAGTAATACCGGTGCCCCTGCCAATACCACCTACTGTAATATTGCCATTGAAAGTTTGCCCGGCTGTAAACGGATTGGCTGCACTCGGGTTGCCATCTGTGATCACATTTGCAAAGATGGAAACCGGTATAGGCGGCACCACTGTCTGTGTTTGCTGTACAGAAATTGCTGCAAAATAATTCTGGTTACCAGCCTGAGATGCAGTAATGGTAGTTGAACCAACTGCAACGATATGTACCAACGTTCCTGTTACAGAAGCAACAGAAGGCAATGAACTTGTATAGCTGACAGGCAGGGATGATGTAGCGGTGGCAGTAAGATTGAAGTTCGCATCGCCAACAGATTTGTTTATCAGGGCAGTGAAGTTGATGGTCTGCGTTGCTTTTGTAATATTACCTGCCAGGCCTGTTGGTTGCGTTAAAAGGTATTTAACTGCATCTGCACCACCCAGTGTAAGCGCTGCCGTTACAGCAATGCCATTGGCCACATTTGGATCGGCAAAGGTACCTGCAGTAGTTGCAAAATTCACCACATCCACACCTACTATGCCATTCAATGTTGCGCTTGAAATATTTGCAGCAGTAGTTCCATTGTAAACTTTGGTATCTACTGTTGCGCCGCTTACGGTGAGTGTCTTTTTATCCACGGTAAAACTTTGTGGTACAGGTACAGCAGGATTGTAATTTACATCACCAGCCTGTGAAGCGGTAATGGTTGTTGTACCAGGCCCTACAATGTGAACATAATCTCCGTTTACCCCTACAATGGTAGCAACGGAAGGATCTGAACTCATATAAGTAACAGGGCTGGTTGAACCACCACCTGTTGCAGTTAACTGGAAGTCTGCATCTCCATAAGTCTTATTGGAAAGCGCTCCAAATGTTATGGTTTGTGGTAGCAGGCTTGTATTGATGATCGTTTGTGATTGAACTACATCTGAAGCAGCAAAATAATTTGTGTTACCCACCTGTGATGCTGTAATGGTTGCAGTACCGGGACCAATGATATCAACCCAGTCGCCATTTACATCCGGCGTACCACCAGCATTCACAATCTGAACGATGGCAGTATTTGAACTAACATAAGTAAGTGAAAGCCCTGAACTCGCCGATCCGGTAAGCTGGAAATTTGCATCTACATCATTCCTGTTAGGCAAAGCTGCAAACGTAATTGCCTGCGATGCTTTTCCTACAGTAAGTGTTTGAATAACATTTGCAGCTGCATTCCAGTTTGCATTGCCAGCCTGTGACGCCGTAATATGAGCCGTACCGGCACCATAGATCGTTACCAGTGTACCAACTACATCGGCTACAGCCGGATTGTCACTTACATAAGTAACTGTATTGCCGGATCCTCCACCAGTTACCCCGGTAATATTATATGGAGCAATTCCAAAGGTTTTAGTATCGGTTGTTGCAAATCCTGCAATAGTTTGATTTCCTTTATTTACAGTAATGGCCAGTGTTTTACTGTCTGACCCTGAAGGATTGGTAGCCTGTATGTTGATATCCTGTGTTCCAGGTGCAGTTGCCGTTGTTGGCGTTCCGCTCAGTACCGCACCAGTTAAACTCAATCCGTTAACAGGTAAGGTTGTTGATGAACTGAAACTTGTTGGATTATTTGCGGCCGTAATGGTATAGCTGAATGGCGTACCTACGGTTGCAGTTGCAGTTAATGCGCTGTTGATTACCGGTGCAATACCGCCTGGTGTAACCAATGCCCAGGTTGTTGCTACCAAAATGGCATCAATCTGGGGTGTAGGAGCATTGGAAGCATTACCTTGCCTTACATAAAAAGATCCAATGGTTGCCGCATCGGCAATAGCACCATTTACATTTGGAATAGTAGCAGCAGGTTCTGTACCGCCAAGTGCAGGATTAACCCAAAGGTTAACGACATCATCCAATGTAGATGCATTGTATTTATAACTCATCGCAAGGAGATAAGTAGTTCCGGTTGTTCGTACGGTTGTTTCATATACAGCGGCACCGCTTCCCTTTGCAAGGCCAAAAAAGAAACCACCTGCAGTACTTTTTGCATAAACTCTCAAAGGGAAAGTTGTGCTACTGGTCAACAAACCCAGGAAATAATCACCTGTAGCTTGTGCCGCACTTAGGTTTACCAAGCAGGATGCATAAACGGTACCGGTTGTAACAGCTGTAAAAGTTTTACTATCATCTTCACCATTTGTTGACAAAGTGATAGCATTACCAACCCCGGAACCAGGATGGCCAGCATAAGTCAGGCCGGGGGTTGTAATTTGAATTGGGTTAATGCCGGATGAATGAGCAACCCAACCATTTGAAGTAAGTGCAGTAGCGGCAGTATAACTAAAATTCTCAGTCAATAACTGCGCCCGGCTCACCGAAGCGGACAACAGCATCATAACAAAAAAAGCTACTGACAGGTAACTCTTAAGGGTCAATGATGGCTTAGGTTGTTTTTCGATCAACTTTGTAGCTCTAACCTGCTCAAAAACGGCGGGCGAAAACAAAGAAGAGATTCTGGTAAAAACTTTCATACTTTATTTGTTTTATTTTTAAAAAGATATAACATGGATCCATTATTTGCATAATGTATCCTGGAAACATTGTTAATTCGTTGTAGAGGTAAAGAGTGGCTTTTTTAGTTGTATCGGATCTAACAGGTGCCAAATGTAAAGCCTTTTTGCTTAACGCAACCAAGGGCCAATATTAACTTTACATTTCTTTTTAAATGTAGTGAAAAATAGCCTGATATTATGATTAAAATCGGATTAATTATCAACAGGCTTTACGCCTTTTGAAAAGGATGTGGTAAAAGACAAATATGTTGATTTGAAGATTTGAGGATTTGGTGATGCCTACATCCCTAAACCTTCTAAACCCTTTAAGTATCTTCCTTTTCCCGCAGCTAACGCAGATAAAATACAACGCAGATCATCGCAGAAACCCTAAACCCCTAAACCTCTAAACCCTTCTAAACCTTTAAACCCTTCTAAACCTTTAAACCCTTACCCCCCCCAAAAACGAATAAGTCGCTTAAGAGCGAACTCCTAAACGACTTAAACGATTTAAAACTTAAAACAAACTTATTCCTTCACAATCTTAATAATTTGTTTTTCTAAACCCTGAACCACCTGTACCAGGTAAACCCCTGCTTTCAACTCATTGCCAAACCTGATCAGTTTACCCGCTGTAGATTCCAGTTTCAATACACTCCTTCCCATAAGGTCGGTAACGGTAATAGAAACTTTTGCATTGCTGTTGCCTTGCAGCTTCAGTGTAAATTCAGCTGTACTTGGGTTTGGATAAGCCTGCACAATTAAACCGGTTTTAGCAGAAACTTCCAGCTTGCTGATCGCAGCTTTTGTAGT
This sequence comes from Chitinophagales bacterium, assembly GCA_038207305.1. Classification (GTDB taxonomy): domain Bacteria; phylum Bacteroidota; class Bacteroidia; order Chitinophagales; family Chitinophagaceae; genus Ferruginibacter. The sequence goes on along the minus strand of JBBQZY010000006.1, from coordinate 7,597 downwards.
TGGGATACCAGTTGTTTTGGTAGCAGTATTTACAGGCCGCGGACAAGCAGGTCCAACATTGATGTTCAACAAAGTTCCTATACAACCTTTTGCATCCATCACATAACCATCGTAGTCGCCCGGTACCAATCCGTTGAAAACATTGCTGCTTTGGAAGGTCACGCCATCAATACTAAATGTATATGGATTAACACCACCTGTTACAAACAACTGAATAGAACCGTTAGACGCTGCACAATTTGAGGCAGGAGCAGCGTATGATGTAACTGCTATAAAATTATAGGCGATCGTTATACCAACAGAAGCCTTACAACCATTTACATCCTTTACCCAACCGGTATAACTACCTGTTGCAAGGCTGCTGAAGTATGGACTTCCAACATAAGTGATATCATCAAGACTATAAGTATAAGGAGCAACACCACCTGCAGGACGTAACTGGATCGTTCCGTCGTTTACACAGGTACTGCTGTTCGTATGGCTTTCTGTTGCTGAAACTGCTGAAACACCTGTAAGGTTAATACCTCCCTGTGAGATCGTGCAGCCACTTGCATCTTTAATATAACCGGTATAAGTGCCGCTTGCCAGACCTGTGAAAACAGGGTTGCTCTGATAAGTAATGTTATCGATGCTATAAGTAAATGGTGATGTACCACCACTTGTTCTGAATAACTGTATTTTACCTGCATTGTTACAACCACCTGCATTGGATGAAGTAACTGTCATAGTCATGGCAGCTGTTGAACCAATGGTTACACTCACCAGGTTTTTACAACCTTTTGAATCCTGTATCCAGCAGGTATAGCTACCCGCAGCTACGGCTGTGAAAGTATTGCTTCCCTGGTAAGGGCCAGCTGCACCTACCTTACTGTACGTATAGCCCGGTACACCGCCTGCTCCGCGTAACGTAATGGAACCATCGTTTCCACAGGCACTTGCATTGGTATGTGTTTGTGTAACAGTAAGCGCAGAAGCTTTGCCCACTGTAATATTTGCAAGGGAGGTTTTACAGCCTTTACTATCTTTTACCCAACCGGTATAAATAGTTGCACCGGCAAGGTTGGTAAATGTATTGCTCGCCTGGTAGGTAACGTCGTTCAGGCTATAAGTATAAGGTGCAATCCCGCCTGTACGGTATAATTCTATTGTACCGTTGTTTGCGCAACTGCTTGCCGGGCGTGTATTGGCTGTCACAACGATCGCCGCTGCAGATGTAACAACGATACCAGGTTTGGTAGTGATACAACCACGAAGGTCTTTTACATAACCGGTATAAGTGCCTCCTGCTACATTGCTGAATGTATTGCCTGCAAAATAGTTAGTGCCATCGATACTATAAGTAAACGGGGCAACACCATTCGCTGCATATAAAATAATTGAACCTGTATTACCACAACTGCTGGAACCGCTGCCACTATGCGTAATAGTTGGTGCCAATGCCTGCCAGATCGTAATATCAGGAATGAATGATGAACAGGTAGTTACCTCGGCAACAACCACTGTATAATCTTTTGGAGCAAGCCCTGTGATAGCAGCCGTACTGGCTGTAAATCCACCCGGTGTGCTCGTCCAGCTATAGCTATAAGGCGCTGTTCCACCCGCAGGCGTTACTGTGATGGTACCATCGGCACCACCACCGCATGAACTTGCCATGGTTTTGGTAAATGTTGGAGCCAGTGTTCCTTTACATTCTCCGGCACCAAACTCACCAAGTGTTGTAAGGCCATTGAAAGTAAAGCTTGATGAAGTAGTGCCGGTACTTGTTGGATAACTTACTGCACCGTTATAAACATACCCTCTCAAATTACCGGAAGCAGCGCCGCCGGAAAGATCTGAAGGGGAAGTAAGATAGGTAAATGTTGCGCTACCGGCTATTCCTGTAACACCGCTATTTGTGGCTGTCCAGTAACGGGCAAGCCTTTTTGTTGCATGCAAAGCCGCAGGGTAATTTGAACCCACTGCACCTGTGGAAGATACAGTAATATCACCTGCACCGCTTACAGCCGTGAAAGCAAAACTTGCTGCTGTATATCCTGTTGCATCACCTATTGGATAATCATATGTGTTGGCACCTGTTGCAATTGCCCTTTTAAGATTACCGATGATATAACCTGCCGTGCGAACTACTGCCGGTGCAGCGCTGTTTGTTACAGAAATGGTATTAGCGCCCGTATTAATATTACCTGCATTCATTGTAAGCACTCCGCTCACTGAAACCAGGTTTGTGCTACCTCCTATCGTTAATGTTTGGCCGCTTTTGCTTACCGTAATATTATTGAAGGTTTGTGTGGCAACAGTACCGGTGATGGCCTGTGCCGCTGTTGTGCTGTTAAATGTTACAGTGCCCGAATTTGGCGTAAACGTTCCTCCGTTATTTGTCCAATTACCGCTAACAGTTAAACTGTTTGAACCGGCAATGGTTAAGGAGGCACTGGTTCCGATCGTTAAATTACGGCACAAACCACCCGCAGCACCGATCACCGGCTGATTTGGCGCTGTTGAAGCGATCGTAACGTCAGTCGTTGCAATGGGTATACCTGCACACCAGTTACCCACATCATTCCAGTCGGTACTGAATGAACCAAGCCAGGTACCACCGGTGCAGGAGATGTTTACATTCAGAACACCGGTTGTGGTAGTACCAAAACGTGTTCCGTTCTTATTGGTTGCAGCTGATATGGTGCCGCCCCATGATCCTGTTACCTGGTTAACAGCGGCAAAGGATAATGTTAACGCTGCAGATGTTGTTCCGTTTGCCAGTAACGCTATCGCTGAGCCGCTAATGGAAAGATTGTTATTGATGGTGGTATTGGCTGCAAAGGTTTTATTACCCGATCCGCTTAAAGCAAGGTTGCTATAAGTTCTTGTTGTTACCACCTGCGTACCAGCTGCACTATAATCTACCGTGGAAGCAGCGCCTAAAGTCAGTGTGGGCGCATTTGTTGTTGTATTGATCGCTGTTGTAGCTGAACCTGAAAAACCAACCGTGTTGGTAGTTCTGTAGATACCATTGATTGTTGCTGTTCCTGTAGCCCCAAATGCAACAATACCTGTTCCTGTATTCATTGTTGAACCGGCAGCTACCAATAATGTTTTAGAAGCACCAAATGTTATATTGAGATTACCGGTGTTAAACAAGCTGCCTGAATTAATATTTCCTACAGAAATATTCCCGGTAACGTTGGTTGCCGTGATCGCTGCACTCAATGTTGCACCGGATGCATTGGTATTGTTGATATTTAAATTACTGTATGCGCCTGCACTGAAGAAGTTGATGGTTTGTGCATTCGTGGCATCATTATAATTGAATACACTTGTTGTGCTGGAAGTAAGCGTTGATGTTGCAGTGGTTAATGCGCCTTTTAAATTAAGTGTACCTGCGCCTCCCGACATATCAATTACTTTATTGGCGGCAAGTGATGCAACAAAGCTCATACCGCCGTTTGCATTTAACGTTCCGGTGGTTATAGCCATCCTTCCTATACGGTTTGCAGTAGCACTTGCGCCTGCAAATGTTATCAGCCCTGAAACAGTTGCCGTTCCTGCATTGATATTCCATGCATTGGTAGCAGTTACACCCTGTTGCTGATTGATCGTTACTGCACCGTTTACCACTAAACTCGTTCCTGCAGACTGTGTGATCGTTCCGATACCTGCGGCACTTAAACCTCCGTCTCCCACTGAAAGTCCGTCGGTGGTAAGATTACCGGCAGTATATAAAAGAATTCCAGGCACGCTGTTCAAGCCAACTGAAATACCTCCGCCTGTTACATTTACGGTTCCTCCGTTTACATTAAAGGTTCCTCCTGAGATCAGCACCCCTCCATTTGCATTAACAGTCTGGCCGTTTGTAAAAAAGTTACCGCCTGTTACGCCAAACATCGCCCAAAAATTATCATTCACAGTAAGTGCACCATCGGCCGTTATTGAACCCGCTGTAGCAAGAGTAAGGATGCTGAGTGCACTTGTTCCTGTATGAACAAATTTACCGGAACCGATCATCGATACATGACCACGTGCAGATGGAGTGTAAATACCGTCTATCGCAACGTTACCGGTTACTGTTATCTGTGTTCCATATAAATCCCAGCTCACATTGTGAGAAAGTGTTCCGTTTGCTGCTACAACCAGATTACCGAGAATCGTGTAACTGGCATTGTTCGCCTTCAGTATTAAATTTCCCTGTGTGACGGTTAAATTACCGGCAACAGAAAAAACAAGCCCGCTGCCATCCGGCAAGCTATCATTGATGACTTGCACCGACGGCGAACTTTCATTTATGGTAAAATTATTAAACACTGTCGTAGCAGTTCCGCCAAGTAGTTGTGTTGCTGAACCATTGAAGGTTACGGTACTGGTATTGGCAGTAAATGTTCCTTTGTTGTCCCAATCTCCACTCACAGCTAAACTGTTTGATGCGGAGATGGTAAGTGTAGCGCCGCTGTTAATGGTAATATTATTACACACAGCTGCTGCATTAATGGTAGGCTGAAATGGAGCGCCAGATGGAATCACTACATTGGTTGATGCCGTTGGCACGGTATTACTGCACCAGTTTGAAGCAGTAAACCAGTTTGTGCTTGTGTATCCGATCCAGGCCCCTGGAGAACATCCTGCGATGGTAGCATTGATCTTACCGGTCGTGGCTGCAAAATAAGCTGGATAGATATAATTGGCACCTGATGTATTACCGCCAAATGAACCCGAAGGTTGTGGAACGCCGCCAATGGTAACTGTATTTGCGGAGGAATTCGTTCCCGCTGGAAGACTTGCAATCGTTCCGCTTATAGAAAAATCGTTGCTAATGGTGGTCGCTCCTGCAAATGTTTTTGTTGCTGAACCACTTAATACAAGATTACCGTAGGTTTCAGCAGTTACTGCCTGCGCTGCTCCTGTATAACTAACGGTACTGGTTGACCCAAATGTTTTTGTACCTCCGCCCGACACCGAAACCATCGTAGTAGTTCCGGTAAGGTTAAAGGTAGCCGAATTGGAAACACTGAAGTTTTTCCCGGAAGCCATTGTAATGGCGAAGCCGCCATTATTCAGTTTACCGGTTTGTACACTCAATGCCTGCGTTACATTGCTTGCTGTTACAGCAGCACCCAGGGTTGCGCCTCCTGAACTTGTATTGTTAATGGCCAGGTTGCTGTAAGAACCACCGGTAAAGAAGTTGATGGTTTGTGCATTCGTGGCATCATTATAATTGAATACACTTGTTGTGCTGGAAGTAAGCGTTGATGTTGCAGTTGTTAAAGCCCCTTTTAAATTAAGCGTACCTGCGCCACCCGACATATCAATTACTTTATTTGTCGCGGTTGAGCCGGTAAATGTGATTCCTCCATTCGCATTGAGTGTTCCGCTGGTAATAACAATTTTCGTAATCCTGTTGACAGCACTTGTACCTGTCGTAGAAACGAGCCCGGATACGGTGGCTGTACCACCGTTAATATTCCAGGCGCTGTTTACGCCGGTTGTTCCCGGCTGGTTGATGGTTACTGCACCATTTACGGTGAGTGCAGGGTTAGAAACACCCAGGGTTAAAGCTGAATTGGTAGCCGCTGCATTAAAGGTAAGTGCCGAACAACTGTTGCTGTTGTTCATAGTGGTTAAAGAACCATCATCAATGATCAGCCCTGAAAAAGCCGTGCTGCTGGTACCTGCAATGGCCTGTGTGGCTCCGCTGAATGTAACATTCCCTGTTCCCGCAGTGAAAGCCCCGTTATTCGTCCAGTTACCATTCAATACTATATTAAGATTATTGGCAGCCAGTGTTCCCTGCGAAATCAGCAGGTTACCGCTGATCGTGGTATTGGCAGAAAGTGTTACTGTATTGGCATTGTCGATCGTTACATTAGCAGGCGTATTTACAGTAAGTCCGTTTCCGGTTACCTGGTTAGCTGCTCCGTTGTAAACATAATTTGCTCCTGTAGTATAGGTCCTTGTAACTGTTTGAATATTTCCTGTTGCCCCTGAAGTTGTAATACCCAGTGCAGAACCCACCTGTAAAGTGGCACCAGCACTCAATGTAAAAGTGCTGAATACACCAATGATATTTGCTGTACCGGTAACCAGGGTTCCGCCATTGCTTACAGCAATAATACCCGGGGTACCACTACTGCCCGTTTCATTAAAATCCCCATTCAAGGTGCAGGTGCTTCCATTGGCAATGGTAAAATTTACCCATTTGAGCAAAGTACCTGTAGAAGAAGACTGCATGGTCTGATTTGTACCAACCATATTAAATACTTCATTTAATGTTGCAATGGTTGTGGTCATTACACCATTTGTTTTGGAAAAATCACCGGAAAGGTTAACCGTACCGCTTCCTGCTGCCGATCCAAATTCAATATTACCTGTTGATGACATGGTAAAGTCGCCTGCTATATTAAATGTTCTTGCAGTACCTGTATTATTAAAAGTCACATTTCCTGAAGTACACGAAAAATTTCCTGCAATGGTATAAGTTCCGCTCCCGGCAAAAGTTCCGGTATTGGAACCACTGTAAACGAGGTTACCATAAGTAACCTGCGTAATATTTTGTGCTGCTGTAGCATTGTACACTACTGTACTGGCAGCGTTTAGTGCTCCCAGCGTTGGCAATGTTGTGTTGGATAAAGTAAGCGTTCCTCCCGCTGCAACATCTACTGTTCCTACGATGGTATTTGCACCGGTTGGAATGGTAAGGTTACAGGCATTGGTTCCGTCACCAACCACAATTTTTGAACCGGCACCTGAAACGGTCCATGTTCCGGCATTGGAAACCGCTGCTGCATTTCTCACATTAAAGATCTGGCTGGCTGCGAGGAAATTGCCGGGTGCTGTTCCGGTACCGTCGGTATTCGTGCCCCAGCTGCCTGTGGCATTGAGATTTCCGGTTCCTTTGTAATAATAGTTGGTTTGCGCAATCGCATTACCTGCAAAGAACAGGTTTGCAACAATTAATAAGATGGTTAGGGATAGAACCCTGCGTAAGATTTGTTTCATGGGATATTGTATAAGTTTAAGTTTTAATTACTACGGTATTCCACTACAGGCTTGTAGTAATTTTTCTATGAACGCAATTTATTATATATTAATTGTGTTCATTACACATTTTGCTGTGGTGATTGCTTTGTTATGGAAGTGATTAGAGAAATCAAGGCTGATCAATCGCCAGATCATATGGCTTATACCGGAAGAAAGGGAGGCGTTGATACAAGGTTGCCTTGGAGTAAGGTCAGGTTAATGTCAGGATAAGGTCAGGTTAAGAAATAGCTGTCGCTGTTGTTATCATTCACTCCTCACATAGTGGATCGTAACCGGGCAATGTTCAACCGCATTTTATTGTATTTCCAGGTCTTCAAATCTTCAAATACTGGCAAAAAAAAAGGAGGCCCGTTACCGGACCTCCCTTCTTCATTAAGACAAAAACTTAGCTTCTTATTCTTTTACAAGTTTTACAGTTTGCTTCTTGTCGCCCTGCATTACCTGTACATTGTAGATACCTGCTTTGAAACTGTTGCCGAAACCATAAGCCTTGTTTGCACTGCCTTCGGTTTGGTAAACGATTCTTCCCATGATATCTGTAACGGTGATATTAATTTTGGCATCACTG
>JBBQZY010000005.1:0-262976 GCA_038207305.1 Chitinophagales bacterium | reverse complement strand
TCAATTGAAATTCTACTTGTTGTATCAGCATCTACATTAAGTTTTTGAATCTGATACAAAATACAAAAGGGGAGTAAAAAACTTTCGTCTTTTTACTCCCCTTTGTTAATAAGTCTTAAATGACTTTTTCAGTGCCCTCGTATAAAACCGGGGCTTTCTTTTTTATAGCCGGGAAATCGTTAAGGCAGGAAGAAAAAGATACTTTTTTTACGTCTCCCCAAATTCGCGGAAAATTTTTTAGATAAAAGAAGGTAACTGTTCTGCTATTTCAAAACGATCGGTTTTCTTTTTATAAGCTATACAAAAACTTCCGTTCGTGATCAGTATCCAGGGAGCCTGAACGGATGAATTATATCGCAGCACCTGGTGCAATACATTTTCCGAAAGTGGCACATTCATCTCCTTGCATTCAACAAGCATAAATGGCATAGTTGATTCTTTATCATAGACAACAATATCAAAACGCTTTTTTACATCACTTAGCATCAGTTGCTTTTCCACAGCGATCAGGGAAGCAGGATAGGAAAGCATTTCAGTTAAATACAATAAAAAATTCTGTCTTACCCATTCTTCCGGCGTAAGTATAACCCAACGTTTTCGAATGATACAAAAAACCAGGTCTTTTCCTTCCTTGCCTTTAATGGAAGGTTTCCTTTCGGGGTAAGTTATTTTGATCATGTAACGTTTAAGGGGTTAAAGGTTCAAAAGTTTAAAGGTTTATATGCTGGCTGAAATTTCACCAGTTACCGGAACCTTTAAACCCTTGAACGGTTTCAACGATTTTCAACTACTTAATTCGTCGCCGCATCCGCATTAATATTCCCCCATCCCAGCGATGAACTCCTGTTGGGATAATTAGAGCTGCTTTGTATTAATTTAGTAAGTACCTGGTCACGAGTAAGGGTTGGAAATTTACTCCACACCAGTGCTGCAATACCAGCGGTAGTTGCTGTCGATACAGACGATCCTCCAACTGTAGAAGGCGCATCGCCATTCATAGCCAGGGTTATTGGATGGCGCCCATTGGAAGCTTTTTCCATTACAACAGTAAAATCTGTTTCGCTCCCGTCGTGGCAATCTGTACAGTGGCCATTAAAATTATTATCACGCACGCCGGTTACAGCATTTACCTGGGTCATATTTGCAGGAAAAATAACGCCAAACCAGCCTGCGGTCCAGCTGAAAGAAGTACCTGCAGCACAGAAGATCATTTTACCTTTTCCATAAGCATATTGTATTGCATCACTCAATTGTGAACTGCTCGTGATCTTACCCATACTCATACTGATGATCTTTACATCTGCTCTGTTAGCTGCATTGGTAAAAGCATCTGACGCACCTTTGACTTCCCTGCTTTCATCCAAATACACGTCTGCCGCTGCACGGCAAACCACCAGGCTACAATTGTATGCAACACCACAAGCGGCACCATCGATGCCTCTTGGCCCTGCACATGCACCAGCCATAGAAGTACCATGGCCGCAACCATCATCCGGCGTTTCAACAGAACCGATAGGTATACCAAAAAAAGTATTTCTTGGAAGCGTAACGATCTTATCCACTGTTCTGCCGGAAGAATATCCCTGGTTGAATGCAGTGCCAAGATTTTCCTGGTCGAATTCACAACCGGTATCAATGATAAAAACTTTCACCCCCGCACCACTTGATTTTGACCACGCTTTTGGAATATTATGATATTGATAATTCCAGGATTGTTTTGTGGCCGGAAGAATGGTTGTGTAGTCAACATTTTCTACAAGACCCGGCTCAGCAACATTGCTTCCGCAACCGCTGCTGCTAAGTACTTTTGCCGAAACATCTTTGGGTTCGTAGCCCATTGGTTCTGCATAACGAACAAGTTTACTGGCTCTTAATTTTTCGATCGCCGCCAAACTGGTTACGCGGATATCAATAACAGGCAATACATTTTCTTCCCATTGAATGATGGTATTCAGTGTTGCCGTTTTATCCATTTTTTGCTCTTCTGCCAATATCATGTTCAGCACTTCGTTCTTTGCATTTACCCATTTTGCATCATTGATATTGATATTCTCTACTTTAATGGCCGCTGTACTTTCATCAGCGGGTTTGTATCCTACAGAAAGAACCTGGTCGCTTTCCTGCAATGCACTCCAGATCATCCTATTACTGGCAGTACTCCATTCAAATTTATGTTGGGCTTGCAGCGTCGTTTTAATAAAAGCATCTATTTGCTGTGAACTGTATCTTTCGGGCTCCGTAGTTTCAGCAGTATCCGTAGATGATTTTTTACAGGATACTATCATTAGCATGACAAGAAGTGAAGCGGCATAATATTTTTTCATTTTAGATAGTTTTGATCATGAAGTAACCAAAAAAAAACATAATATCAAAGTAAATTATATCCCCAAAAACAATTCTTTTGAACATGCATACCCGAGAACGCTATGTAGCCCGTAAATTTTGTACTTTTAAGGATTAAAAAATGTAAGATGAAGACAAAAGAAGAGATCGTTGAAAACTGGTTACCCAGGTATACGGGTGAAAAATTATCAAACTTTGGAGAGTATGTCCTCCTTACCAATTTTTCCAATTATGTAAAAATGTTTGCACAATGGAACAATGTAGAAATCGTAGGACTTGAGCGCTCTATGCAATGTGCCACTGCTGATAATATCACGATCATCAATTTTGGGATGGGAAGCCCGGGCGCTGCAACGGTGATGGACCTCCTGACAGCCATTCAACCTAAAGCTGTATTGTTCTTAGGGAAATGTGGCGGACTGAAAAAACGTAATAAGATCGGTGATTTAATATTGCCCATCGCTGCCATCAGGGGCGAGGGTACGAGCAATGATTATTTTCCACCCGAAGTTCCGGCATTGCCAGCTTTCGCACTGCAGAAAGCCATATCAACAACCATACGTGATTATGCAGTGGATTACTGGACAGGCGTATGTTATACCACCAACCGCCGCGTTTGGGAACACGATGAAGTATTTAAAGAATATTTGAAAAAAATTCGTGCATACGCCATTGATATGGAAACAGCTACAATATTTATTGTTGGATTTTACAACAAGATACCGACAGGTGCTTTGCTTTTGGTAAGTGATTCTCCAATGGTGCCGGAAGGTGTGAAGACAGAAGACAGTGATAAAGCAGTGACTTCACAGTATGTAGAGAACCATTTGAAGATTGGAATTGATTCATTGAAACAATTGATCAACGATGGGTTGACGGTGAGGCACCTGAAGTTTTAATTTGGAAATTTGTAGATTTATGTATCCGCTTCTTGATATAAGAAATTTAAGCATAAGTTTTGAAGAGGGAGGGGTCAGGAATAACGCTGTTCAGGATATTTCATTCAGCATATCAAAAGGAAAGTTAACTTCTGTCGTCGGCGAAAGCGGCTCAGGTAAATCGCTCACCGCATTATCGATTTTACAATTATTGCCGGCACAAGCAATATCTTCCGGAACAATTTTATTTAGCCCTGGTGGCAAAGAGCAAACTGCCATTGCTAAATTATCCGGAAAAGCTATCCGGAAAATAAGGGGTAACCAGGCCGCTATGATCTTCCAGGAACCCATGACCTCCTTGAACCCAGTCTTCACCTGTGGCTACCAGGTAATGGAAGCGCTGATCAAACATAAAAAAATATCAAAGAGCAAAGCCAGGCAGGAAACCATAAGCTTATTTGAAAAGGTTGAGTTGCCTGACCCTGCGGCCATGATAAACCGTTACCCCCATCAAATAAGTGGCGGACAAAAGCAGCGGGTCATGATCGCCATGGCTATGAGTTGTAACCCGGCTTTGTTAATTGCTGATGAACCAACCACAGCGCTGGATGTTAGGGTCCAAAAGAATATACTGCAGCTTATCAAAAAATTACAGCAGCAAAATCATATGGGTGTGTTGCTTATTACGCATGATCTGGGGCTTGTTGCTGAAATTGCAGATGACCTTGTTGTAATGTATAAAGGGCAGATCGTAGAGCAGGGGAATGCGGCTGACATCCTTAAAAACCCTGTTCATGCTTACACAAAAGCGTTGCTTGCCTGCAGGCCGGCAGCAAATTCAAAAGGAAAAAGACTGGCAGTACTCAAAGATTTTATGGAACCTGCTAATCATGAAAAAGAAAATATAAACGCACAAAAGAAGCCTGTATCAAAAAATATTGTTGCAACTCAGCCGGTTTTATCCGTACAAAACCTCTGTGTTTCTTTTCCTGCTACCAAAAATATTTTCGGAAAACCTACCAGTTTTTTTAAAGCAGTGGATGATGTGAGTATAGATATAATGAACGGTGAGATCGTTGGACTTGTTGGAGAAAGTGGTTGTGGTAAAACAACGCTGGGTCGGGCAATACTGCAATTGATTAAACCTAATTCGGGCAAAATACGATTGAATGGCATAGAACTGAACACAATGCCTGCTGCCAAATTAAGAGAAATAAGAAAGGACCTGCAGATCGTTTTCCAGGACCCTTATGGTTCATTGAATCCGCGCATCAGTATCGGCAGCGCTATTGAAGAAGCATTGAAAGTGCACCTGTTGTATGCAAATCATAAAAGAAGAAAAGAAGTGGTGATCGATATGCTTGAAAAAGTTCAACTGGACGCAACTCATTATAAACGTTACCCGCATCAATTCAGCGGTGGGCAGCGACAACGCATCTGCATTGCCCGGGCACTGGCGTTGGATCCATCGTTCCTTGTATTTGATGAAAGTGTTTCTGCATTGGATGTAAGTGTGCAGGCAAGTATCTTAAACCTTATAAGTGAGCTGAAAGCAACTTTTAATTTTACTGCCCTTTTTATTTCACATGATCTTTCGGTGGTGCATTATATAAGTGACCGCATGCTTGTTATGCATAAAGGAAAGATTATTGAAACAGGAAATGCTGATGACATTTATTTGAATCCAAAAATGGAATATACAAAACAATTGATCGATGCTATACCTGGTAAAAAATTGCCACTGATTCATTGATTTTTCTTTAGGAAACATAATTCACATCTACTCCTCATATTCATCAACCGCCTTAATAGCAGCATATTTATCATTGTCACCAAAGAAATTCCGGGCGCTTTTAGGAAATTCGAATAATGCCTTTTTTAACCGGGCTTCCAATTGATCATTCAAAAGTTCCTTCTCTTTTATCTTTATATCGGTCAATGATAATATTGAAAGATCAATACTTATCTTATTGCTGTCTTCCGGCTGTAAACCAGTGATACCGATCTTACAACTACCTGATTTCTTAACCCTTTATTTGAAAAAATAAACCCAGCCAAATTTATTTTTCACAGTAAGCAGTTGTTTAGATAAGAAAATAATTGAATCAAGTTTATCATATTCACTCAACGCTACCAGGCTGCTGCGGGCAATATGAAGCTGTGTTTTGCACTGCACAGGGAAATTGTCTGGGCTTATTTATCTTTTCAAGATTTTCAAATAACCTGCTGCTGTATTTATCATTTGCCGCCAGTTTTAAAATGATACTATCTGCAACAAGCTTTTTGGTCCTGAGCATTAATACCACTGTATTGAGCTTTACATTTTCATCTTTCGACTATAACGTGCGATTGAAAAAACTTCGTACATTTTTATTCCGTTCGTAGAATGGCATCAGTATGATGGAATAATTATTAAGCTCCCTTGCCGTAGCACTATGATTATATCCGCGCAATGGATTTTGATATTCATTTTCGGGTAATTTATTTGCTTCCTGCACGGCTTTTTCATCTTTTATTTTTTGCTTTTTAAGTGCTACAACCGCGTCAATATAAATGCCGGGGAAATAACTATCATAAATGCCTACTTTCACATAGCCGCTATCCACCAACTCTACCAGTAAGCCGACCACCTTCTCTTTGTAATCATCAAGCGTGGCAAGCTGCATGACCTCCAGAAACAATATAGCACTCTGTTTAAGGATATCCTCCAGGTTGCTGAAAATGCTGTTGTAATCATAATTATTTTCCAAAACAGAAGGTTCCTGTAAAAGCAATTCCTTCAATTGAACGTAAGCCGCTTTCGTTTTTAACCCCGACAATGATTTCAATACTTCATTCTGAAATAAACTTGTATCGGCGGTCTTATCATAAATCGACCTGAGATGTGAAACCAATATTGATGATGTACTATCCCTGATAAAACCAAGTTCACTGATCATATTTTTTTTGGTTTCATAGTAATTATGATCACTCACCGATAACCTGTTGATAGCATGCATGAGTAAAGGAATACCTGGAACACCGTAATTCAAATTTGTAACGGACTGCGTTGCTTTTTTCGACAATGCACTGTCTTTACTAAACAAGTCAGAAAAAAAAATGGGTAGTTTGGATTCGTAAATATTTTTCTGCTCATTGTTGGGCTGTGGCCTGAAACTATTTAAAAACATTTTATTAAACTCAGAAGCCCCGTTTACAGTATCAGTATTGCTCGAAATTTTGTATTTGAAATTATCCTTTATCAACAGCAGTTTGTCACTACTGCGGCTGTTGCCAGTATCACGCAAGCTGACATTAAAACCGGAAAACCCTTTTTCATTTACTGAATTGATCATACCTGCAATAAACAGATCGCCCTTGCCGGTAAGCGTTTCAATTTTATTCTGCCAGAACTTTACAGAATAAGTGATGTAATAATATTTAGGAAATTCCTGCACCTGCACTGCGACCATTTCTACTGTTGAATCACTTCTGAATAAACCATTCTTAGGTTTTGGCCAATAACTGATATAACCATTATAATTATTTGCAGTCGCATCCATCGTCTGCTCAATCAACGAGCGCATCTCTTTATCAATATCAGGTGCAGCGTGTGTTGATACGGAAGCACGCAAAAAGGTATCTGTGTATAATTTAGCTTCAGGATATTTATAAGTCTTAAAAGAAAAACTGTTCAGGTAATCTTCCGGTTGCTGAGGACCTGATAATTTTTGCGATACTATATAATAATGTGGACCATTGATAAAAAATCTTGCGTTGATCAACGCTCCGGTTTTACGTTGCTCTTTCACTTCCAATGCAGGGTAACCATTAAAGGATATTTGTTTCCTGCTTATTTGCTTTTCAAAATATGCAGGGTTGTGAAAAATTCTTCCATCAATTTGAGTTTGAAACTATCTTCATCTAAAAAATCGAAATTATAGATGCTCTTTTTTTTTAAAACGATATATGTATCGACGGTTGTTTGATCAATCGCTTCATATTCCCACCTTTTCTCTCAATTCAGATCATACCGATACTGGCTGGGTGCTTGAGGAAGCATAATCCCGAAAGCTCCCTGCGACGGTTCAAAATAAACTGGCATATTTGCTGTTGGTCTTAAAGCGATGGAAGAAAAGAATTTTTCAGCTTCTGGTTCTGTCATATAATTTTCTTTTCTACTCATTTTAAAAATGATGATCTCGAAAGCTGTTACGAATAATTGGTAGCGCTGCTGATCGCCGCCGCGGGTTTTACTGCTTATATCATAACCGCTATAACCATTCTTCGTGATTTATTTTTTAGATAATATTTTTCGGGAATGTTTTCATACAAGACACTGTCTACTTTTTTCAATACTTCTTTTTCTGTCTGGTCTAAAAAAGCAGCCTGTGTTTTTACCCTTGTAACCAGGTAATAAGGACCATTGCTCATATCTGCATATTGCCTGCGGTCGAGGTTCTGGTAACCACCCCTGAGTTCATATAGTTTGCCATATCTGCGTATGCTTCCAGTACCATTTTCTCTGCTTCAAAATAACTTTCTACGCCGGCTCCTTCCTTTCCTAATTTCCTGCCTGTTTGAAATATGTACAGGTCAAGGAAAGTATCTTCCTCAAAATCCTCCTTTGATTTATAAGAACGGTATAGGAGATTATTTACAATTGCAGGTTCTGCCTGTAAAGCAGATTTTAATTCATTTGAGTAATCCTTTATGCGAAAGGAGTTTTCATTTAAATAATGATTACCCGGTAATTGCACAAAGGAGCTATAATTTTCGTTCAGTGTATTGAGCCTTACCATCTGAGGATGCCATACATCAGGGTTTAATTCAAGGGCTACCGCATCAACTTTTTTAATAGCGTATTAAAAAGAATCGCCCAGGTGAAATACAAGTTTACTGCTTACATGCATGGCGCCGAAAAGGTAGGAAGGCTTTGTGAGTCCGTTACCGGTGATCTCCCACACCAGGCTCGGGTATTTCTCATTCGCATTTGGCTGGGCAAAGAGGTTACCGGCAAATAAAAGGGTCGTTGCGATTAA
Source organism: Chitinophagales bacterium (assembly GCA_038207305.1). Classification (GTDB taxonomy): domain Bacteria; phylum Bacteroidota; class Bacteroidia; order Chitinophagales; family Chitinophagaceae; genus Ferruginibacter. Next base: position 254,734 of record JBBQZY010000005.1, on the reverse strand, counting down.
TGTACCAAATTGTTTTTTGTACATACTTACTTAATGACTTTCCATTTACCCTTAAAGTTGCATTTTAGCGGGGAATTAATAAAGAACCGATCATTTATTTGGGTTTTATTTCTGAAACATCGAAAAATATATATTCATTTTATCAATAAGAGCATTCTTACAGGTAATTTATGTACATTTGCCCACTTTAAAATCATGCCGTAACATGATAAATGCCTTGCCAAGGCGAGGTTAAATATCGCTGTAAAGATTTACAGTATCTCAGGCATGTGATAAATATCTAAAATTATCTTATTACATGAAATTATCTCAATTCCGTTTTGACCTCCCGCTAAACCTCATTGCCCAGCATCCTACCAAGAAAAGAGAAGAAAGCCGCATGATGGTGGTTCACCGTAAAACAGGAGAAATTGAAAGCAAACAATTCCGTGATATAATGGAATATTTTGACGACAAAGATGTATTCGTAGTAAACAACACAAAAGTTTTTCCTGCCCGCATGTATGGCCGTAAGGAAAAGACCGGCGCTAAGATCGAGGTTTTTTTATTGCGTGAATTGAACAAGACAAACAAACTCTGGGATGTTATCGTAGATCCGGCCCGTAAGATTCGTGTAGGTAATAAATTATATTTCGGTGAAAGTGATGAACTGGTAGCAGAAGTGATAGATAATACAACCAGCCGTGGCCGTACGATTCGCTTTTTGTGGGATGGCACTGATGAAGAATTTCGCCAGATGCTGGAGATCATGGGTGAAACGCCTTTGCCAAAGTACATCAAGCGCAAACCAGAAGAAGAGGATAAAGAGCGTTACCAGACTGTTTATGCGAAGCATGAAGGTGCCGTAGCTGCTCCTACAGCAGGATTGCATTTCAGCAAAGAACTCATAAAGCGCCTCGAAATACAGGGTGTTCGTTTCGCAGAAGTTACCCTACATACAGGGTTGGGAACTTTCAGGCCCATTGAGGTGGAAGACCTTAGCAAACATAAAATGGATGCTGAATACTACAAGATAGATGAAACTGCCTGTGCTATAGTAAATAAAGCAAAGGAGTCGGGCCACAGGATCTGCTCGATTGGTACCACAACCATGAGGGCAATGGAAACATCTTATACTGCGCAGAAATTGTTGAAGCCTTCAGAAGGATGGACCAATCATTTCATCCACCCTCCTTATAATTTCAATATAGCTGATGCATTGGTAACCAATTTCCACCTTCCAAAAACAAGCTTATTGATCATGGCATGTGCATTTGCAGGGTACGACCTGATGATGGAAGCCTATAAAAAAGCCATCAAGGATAAATATCGTTTTTTCAGTTATGGAGATTCGATGCTGATCATATAACAGCTTTAAACTTATAATAATTGTAAAGGCTCCTCATCGGGAGCCTTTTTCTATAATAAAAAATTAATAATTATCAAAGAACAGGGAATGTCCAATCTTGAAGTTCGCCTCCCGTCATCATTCACCATTCTTTGTTCCTGGTTCGATATTCACTCTATTGATCATTATTCCTTGAGTTATGGGCAAAAAAAGGGGCGATGATAGAAATCAAAGCCCGTATTAATCCAATATCCTATGAAAAACCATACTGTAAACGCAGCTTTCTGAACTTTAGTTTGTAACCACCTAACTATTTTTGAAGTTTTTTTATAATGTCATATAAACAGAGCTGGGGAACCAGTATAAACTTTACTTAACTTTAAAGGAGTAAATTATCCAACAATGAAGACTATACAGCAATGGCTCGCTGAATATGGCGAAAGTCACCAGAACGAAACCAATAAAACAATTCACTGGATCTGTGTACCCTCGATCTTCTTTTCGCTGATCGGATTGTTATACGGAATAAAATTACCCTTCGTTATTTCGGGTATTCAATTGAATATTTCAATAGTGTTGATGGTATTTGTAGTATTTTATTATGCCAGCCTCTCTAAAACGATCTGGGTGGGCATGTTACTTTTTGGATTTGCCTGCCTTGCCATCTGTCATTTAATTGAAAGCAGTGGCATTTTACCTCTTTGGCTATTTTCAGTGATGGTATTTGTGTTGGCCTGGACCGGCCAGTTCTATGGACATAAAATTGAGGGAAAGAAACCATCCTTTTTAAAAGATCTTCAGTTCCTCCTGATCGGGCCGGCGTGGTTGATGAGTTTTATTTATAAAAAGCTTGGTATTAGTTTGTAGGTGCTCCCGGCTTCAAGATGCAAGCTACAAGTTAAAACACCAGGCTTGCAGCTATTCTAACCCAAACAACCCCACATTCAACAACTGTAAAGTCTGTTCTTTATAACTTCTCGGTATCAGCAAGGAAATATTATGATGGCTTCCCCCATAGCTTACCATACGTACAGGTATAACAGCGATCGCATTAAATAACTTCTTCATGATCTCTTTGGTTTCTGTTATTTCATTTCCAACAATAGAAACGATGGTCTGGTTTGTATCTATCTCTACTGTTCCGAATGCTTCCAATTCTTTCCTTATTTCATTGAGATAAATATCATTGTCGATTGTAACAGATACGGCCACTTCAGAAGTGGTAATCATATCAATAGACGTTTTGTATTTTTCGAAAACCTCGAAAACTTTTCTTAAAAAACCATGGGCCAGTAACATACGGCTGCTTTTTATTTTAATAGCCGTGATACTATCTTTTGCCGCTACTGCTTTTACACCGGTGCTTCCCGCTTCTTCTGCTATTAAAGTGCCGGGCGCTTCGGGCTGCATGGTGTTCAACAATCTTACAGGCACATTGAAGAACTGTGCGGGCCAGATGCTTGCAGGATGAAGGATCTTGGCGCCGAAATAAGCCAACTCTGCAGCTTCTTCAAAACTTAGTTGGCGGATAGGCATGGTGGTTTTCACAATACGTGGATCATTGTTATGCATACCATCAATATCCGTCCAAATTTCACAAACACTCGCATTGATGGCTGCTGCAATAAGTGATGCACTGTAATCACTGCCACCACGTTTCAAATTATCTACTTCACCTTTTGCATTGCGGGTAATATATCCCTGCGTTACAAATATGTCTATTTCCTTATTGCGCTGCAGCAATTGTGCGATCTTTACTTTGATGGTTCCAATCTGTGGCTCATCCTGGTTATCAAGTGTCATAAAATCCAGTGCAGGCAATAACACATGCTGAATCTTTTGTTCTTCCAGGTAAAGACAGAATATCTTACTGCTAAGCAATTCACCCTGCGCAAGAATGTCTTTCAATAATGCCTGGCTGAATGATATCTTAAGGATGATGTTGAGAAATTCAAAATGTTCTGCCAGCACTGCTTTTCCTTTCTGAAGTACAGCGTCCTCAGTTAATAAGTCAAGGATGAATTGCTGGTAATAGGCTTCGAGTTCGTTTATTTTCTGACTGGCTCCGTTGCGGTTACTGTCTGCAAGCATGTCGCTGATCTCAATGAGGGCATTGGTAGTTCCACTTAAAGCAGACAATACGATCAACTTTGATTCTTCACCTGAAGTTACCAGTTTTGCGACTTCCTTCATACGTTGTGGCTTACCAACACTGGTGCCTCCAAATTTCATTACTTTCATTATGTTCAAAACTGATCTTTAAAATATCAGGACTGCAAATATATTGTAAGTAGGAGATAAACTGCAATGTCGCCAAGACATCAAGTTTATTATACATTGTGACTTAGCGGCCGGGTGGTAAAAAAATTAGTTTGTGATCAGGGAAAGCATGTGTGGATTCAGCGGATCCGCTATATCATAGAGCATGATGCCGTTAGAAACATAACAGATCAATATATCTCCATAAGGAATAACGTCTTTAAAATCAGCACCTGTAACTGTTCTGATCTCCATTGGATTAACCGGATTGGCAATATTGAAAACTTTAAGTCCGTCATTATTACAACATACATAGAGCGTAGAACCTTTTAGTCCCAATCCTTCCGGACTTGCAATTGCAATTGTTTTTAAGAGCTGTGGATGCAGTACGTTTTTGATATCATGAACATACAATCCGCTTACAGCGGGGCCGCAGTTAGAATTTCCCTTCAACGTAACAAAAGCAATCGAATCATTTGCCACCACCGGATCGCAGCTACGGGCATGACTTGCTTCCCCGATCTTTACCGGTGTTGAAGGGTTGTCAATTGAATAAATATAGAGCCCCGTTCTTGTTCCGATGAATAATCGATTATTGTAAGGATAGATCGTTTCAATATCAAAATTCAATGTAGAAGTATTAGTAAGAACCGGATTGGCGGCACTGCTTATATCAAAGCTGTATAAGAAATGATTATCCACCGCATATAGAAAGTTACCGGCAATAGTGAATTTTGAAAGTGAGCCACCCTGGCCGGATGTATTGGCTGTTGCATTGGCTGTGCCACCGTCTTTCGAACAAGAAATGAACAACAAACTGATCCAGCTAATTATAATTATTTTATTAAAAAAGAATTTCATTGTATTTTTTTTAGATATGCTAATTTTTATAACAACCTGCCCGGATAGAATCTTTTCTCCATCCAATTACTACACTATCAGTATTGGGGCATGTATAATAACCTGTCTCTGTGGGTTGTGATAGATAATAATAATACCTGCCTTCTGGGAGCGCTCCTACCAAACGTTTGGTAATCTGTATTATATTACCACCCGAAATATCAATTACCAGCATATCATCGTAGCTGTTAGTGTACAGGTAATTTGATTTGATAGATATCTGGGAACTTCCGTTGACCGTTATAAAACCAATACGGTGCGCCTGGGCAGGCACCGTGTTATCGATCACATGAATTCCTTTTCCTATTTCCAGCTGGTAAATAAAATTCCCTTTTGCATATATATTTCCGGGATTGATTACTGGACGGGCTGAATCGATATAGCTTACCTGTTTTGCATCATTAACAGCATCATAAATGGGCTCGTTTCCCCATACCCGTTCATTTCCATAAACAGGATTTGGGTTGGGCCTAACTTTTGTCCAGCAGGAAGAAAGCGTGAGTGAAATAGACAAGACCAGCAATAATCTCATAAGGTGATTTTTTTTATAGATTGCTTAAGTTATCGAAATGCTGCCTACGACACTGTTATTTAAAAATATCTATTGAAAACCGTTCGCCTAAATTTTTAAGGTCTTCTGCAACGATCGCAGAAAGGGGAATTCCTTCCTGCATGCGTAATTTTTCCATAGCAGTTTCTGGTTCACCGGGGATGATGACCTTATCTTCTCCTTTGATCACTGTTGCTTTCTTGAATTCCTGTATCCATTTATCCATATGCCTTTTGAAGTCAGCCGCCGTTCGAAATGCATCAATCCGCATAGCGCCAAAAAAGTGTCCGATACCATTACCGGGCATATTTTCCGGCATTGGAATATAGGCAGGAAATGGTGGTACCCATGGACCATAATTAGCGCCGCTTAGAATGGCAGAAAAAATATCAACAATACTGCCGAGCATGTAGCCTTTATGACTCCCATGTTCCCGGTCGCCGCCCAATGGCAACATAGCTCCGCCTTCTTTTAATTCATTGGCATTGCTGCTTGTTTCACCGGTTATTGTTTGTACCCAGCCAGATGGTGCTTCCTGGTTTTTGCGCTGTAATATCTCCAGTTTTCCATTGGAAGCAGTTGTTGTGGCAAAATCTGCCACGAAAGGTTGTTCATTGCCGGCTGGTATCGCCACTGCGATAGGGTTCGTTCCAAGCATACGTTGGGTAGAAAATGTGGGTGCTACCAGAGCCGATGCGTTGGTCATGGCAATACCGATCATATCGTGTGGCAGCGCGATCATTGCATGATAACCTGCAATGCCAAAATGATTGCTGTTTTGAACGCTTACCCAACCGGTTCCTACATTTTTTGCCTTATTAATTGCTACCTGCATGGCATATGGTGCTACTACCAATCCTAAACCGCAATCTCCGTCCACTACAGCTGTGCTAGGTGTTTCATGAATGATCTTTAATTGTGGATCACTGTTTACCCGTTTAACTTCCCAAAGCCGCACATATCCACTCAGGCGGGCCACACCGTGACTGTCAACGCCACGCAGATCAGCGCTTAGCAAGGCTTTAGCTGCCGTTGTCGCATCCTGGCCGCTACAGCCAATTTTCAGAAAAATATTTTTAGAAAAGGTAAAAAGCTGCTCGTATGAAAAAATTTTGTCCATGTTGCGAAGATAGGATGTCGGCGATGGTTATTTCTCGCTAAAGACCCGAAGACGTAAAAACAATGAGAACCCGAAATCATCCAGTACTGACCACACTTCATACATCTTCCTTCCGCCCTTGCATCTTTCCGCCATTTCCTTAAATTTGCAACCCGGTTAACTAATATACCATCTAAACTATCAAACCAATAAACCATCATGGGAAGGATATTTGAAGTACGAAAAAGCAGCATGTTTGCCCGCTGGGATAAAATGGCAAAGAATTTTACGCGTATTGGAAAAGAAATTGCCATTGCAGTAAAAGCCAGCGGACCAGATCCTAACAACAACCCTGCATTAAGAAGATGTTATATCAATGCGAAATCAGTTGGTATGCCCAAAGACCGTGTTGAAGCTGCCATTAAAAGGGCAATGGGAAAAGATACCAGCAATTATGAAGAGATCATGTATGAAGGATATGCACCTCATGGCGTTGCAGTATTGGTTGAAACAGCAACAGATAATTCTACCCGAACAGTTGCAAATGTGCGAATGCACTTCACCAAGGGCCATGGCGCTTTAGGAACCACGGGAAGCGTTGCATTCGGGTTTAAACACATGAGTGAATTCAAGATCAAAAGTGAAGGGCAAAATACAGATGACCTGGAATTTGAGCTGATCGATTTTGGATTGGAAGAGATCGGCGAAAATGAAGAAGGCAATATCATTATACGCACCCCATTCAATGAATATGGCAATATGAATAAAGCACTTGAAGAAAGAAAAATTGAAGTGATCAGCGCTGAACTTACATGGGTACCATCTACAACAGTAGAATTAAATGAAGATCAATCCAACGAAGTGTTGAAACTGGTTGATCACCTGGAACAGGATGAAGATGTGCAGAAAGTGTTTCATAATTTGAAGTAGGCAGATACAGGACATTGGATAGGAGATGCCGGATCGAAGAGCGGGTATAATTATCCGATCATCATCTATGTTGTATCACGTATCTGACAGCACGATTTCTCCCCGCATATAAAAAACAGCGTTACCACTTATCGTGACCCTGTCTGCATTCAGTTGTTCGCACCACAACTCACCCATTCGTTTTGATAACTGTATTGCATGTAATTTTTTCTTACCCAGTTTTTCACTCCAGAAAGGAATTAATTGAGAATGCGCCGACCCTGTAACAGGATCTTCATTGATACCATCACCGGGTGCAAAGAAACGGGATACGAAATCGACGCGGTTTGATATCTGGCCTGACGAGGCGTCGGACCTGCGTTTACCGGGCGCAGTAATGATCATTTTATCAATATGCTTTTTCATCAGCGAAAAATCAGGCTTGCAATTGCGCACTGCATTTTCATCCATGAGTTCAACCAGCAGATCGCGGTGTTTGTAAACGCCTACTATTTCTATATTACCAAGAATTGCTTGTAATTCTTGTGGGTAGTCATCGATGCGCTCGGGTTTCCACGAAGGGAAATCCATTACTATTAGTTCCGCTTTTTTTACAACTTTCAATAACCCGCTCTTGCAACTAAAGTTTATTTCAGCTTTCTTGTAATTCAAGATGTTGAACAATGTATAGGCAGTTGCAAGTGTTGCATGGCCACATAGGTTGATCTCAGATTCGGGTGTGAACCACCTGATCTCAAAATCATATACAGCGGACTTTGATGGAACGAAGAATACTGTTTCTGAGAGATTGTTTTCCAAAGCGATCTGCTGCATTAAGTCGTGGTTGATCCATGCTTGCAGTGGTATTACAGCTGCAGGATTGCCACCGAATAATTTATCTGTAAAGGCATCAATTTGATAGACAGAAAGTTTCATTTCTCCGTTTTATTTTTCGACAGCGAAGCACTGAGTTATTACACAGCGTTTAGCAGAAAATAGCATCGCTAAAAATATCGACTAATATTTCCAATTTTTTATTATTCGTGTATCGGTGGCTATACTACTTATTCTTTGCATAAAATGCAGGTAACCCCCATTTATATTTTACCGCCAGCAAGCGCAGTAACAAAGAAAGAATGAGTACAACAAAGGGATCAAACCTCTTCTCCATAGCGAAAAAAGCACCCGATACTACAAAAGCGAAAGTGCCAAAAATGTCTATGGATGAAGCCACCTGTATTGAACATAGTTTCATTACACGAATTAAAAAACAAAGATTACTCGAACGCTAAGAATAGATCATATAATAACTTTTAGTACGATTGGTATATTTCGTGTAAATTATCTGCTGCTTCATTCTGCCATCATTTCTTTGATCACCCTCACCACATCTTCTGTGTTCGGCTTGCTGAAATAATCCCCGTCACTTCCGTAAGAAGGCCTGTGCGCCTTACCCGTAAGTGTTCTTGGTGAAACATCCAGGTGCCTGTAACCGCCCTGCTCTTCCATCACTTTATTGAACATATAGGCGGCTGCACCACCTGGAACGTCTTCATCCACAAAAATAATACGGTTAGTCTTTTTCAATGATGCAAGGATGCTTTGATTGATATCAAAGGGCAACAATGTCTGCACATCCACCACTTCGCAACTGATGCCTTGTTGTTTCAATGTTTCTGATGCTTCTAATACGATCCTCAACGTAGAACCATAAGTAACTACTGTTATGTCAGTTCCTGCTTTCACTGTTTCCGGAATACCTAACGGCACCGTATAGGCCAACAAGTTGGAAGGAAGTTTTTCTTTCAGCCTATACCCGTTCAGGCATTCAATTACCAAACCGGGATCATTGCTTTGCAATAAAGTATTATACATACCCACTGCCTGAGTCATGTTCCGGGGTACACATACATACATACCACGCAGGGAATTTATGATCATTCCCATCGGCGACCCGCTATGCCAAATGCCTTCCAGCCTGTGGCCACGGGTACGTACAATCAGGGGAACACTTTGTTGTCCTGCTGTGCGGAAATGTGTCGTGCAAACATCATCACTCAGGGGCTGTAATCCGTATAATAAATAATCGAGGTATTGTATTTCAGCAATCGGCCTCAATCCACGAAGCGCCATACCTATTCCTTGTCCCATAATTGTAAGTTCCCGGATACCTGTGTCGAATATCCGTTGATTGCCATGTTTTTCCTGCAGGCCACTGAAACCCTGGTTCACATCACCAATATGCCCGAGGTCTTCGCCAAATGCAGCAACTTTATCATTGGTCGAAAAAAGTTGGTCGAAGTAATTATTCAACACTTCAAAGCCGTTTACTGTTACAGCATTTTCTTCATAATAAACAGGAACTGTTGGTACGTTCAATGCTGATTTTGCACCTTCATTATATAAATAAGTGTCGTACAATTTACTGCTGCTGCGATGCAATGAATCGTAGAAATGTTTGAGTGCAATGGCTTCGGGTGTGTTCAAATTTACTAAGTCTAGTACAGTTGCTACCGACTTTAGTACATCCCTGCGCATGGGTTCACGCAATGCATTCAGTTCATTTATTATTTTTGGAATTAGTTGGTTTAAATGCGCGGTTTTGTTTAATACAGTAACTGCATTTGCAACGATCTCTTTTAAAGGACCGATATATTTTTCCCAGGCTTTCTGTTTACTTTCCTTTACAAATACAGCTGCATTCTCTTCGATAGCAGCCAGTTCTTCTTCCTCTGCTAGGGCATTGGCCAATATCCATCCTCTCATTTGTTTTAAACAATCCCATTCCTTTTCCCAGGCAAGCCTTTCTTCCTGCTTGTATCTTTCATGGCTGCCGGATGTCGAATGGCCCTGTGGCTGGGTGATCTCTTCTACATGAAAAAGTGCCGGAGTATGTGTATCCCTGATCTTTTGTAGCGCATGTTCCAGCACTTCACACATACCTGAATAATCCCATCCTTTCAATTTATAAATTTCTATACCGTTGCTATTTTCATTTTTTTGTAGTCCGGACAATGCCGCTGATATTGATCCTTTGGTGGTCTGGTATTTCTTTGGAACTGATATGCCATAGCCGTCATCCCAAACAAAAACAGCCAATGGAACCTGCAATACACCGGACGCATTCATAGTCTCCCAAAAATGACCTTCGCTGGTAGATGCATCACCAATGGTGCAAAAACAAACCTCATTGCCATTATCAGAAAGTTCCGGGTATTGTTTCAAACCTTTTGTATTCCTGAATGATTTGGAAGCAAAAGCCAATCCTAGTGCCCGGGGCATTTGACCCGCTGTAGGAGCTATATCAGCGGAAACATTTTTTAGGCTTGCCAGTGGGAGCCAGTCGCCTTGTTCATTTACGAACTTAGTGGCAAAATGGGCATTCATCTGTCGCCCGGCGCTGAAGGGTTCGTGTTCTACATTGGGATCTGCATAAAGTTGTGAAAAGAACTGTTCAACAGTTGCAATCCCACTGGAAAACATGAATGTCTGGTCCCGGTAATAGCCTGACCTGAAATCGCCTGGCTGGAAAAACTTTGCCATAGCGACCTGGGCTACTTCCTTGCCATCGCCAAAAATGCCAAATTTGGCTTTACCGGTAAGTACCTCTTTTCTTCCAAGTAAACTGGTTTCCCGGCTTTCACAACAAATGCGATAGTCCTTTAAAACCTCGTTCCTGAAGAGATCGAAACTCAGTTTTTCCTGCAATGCGGCATCTTTATTTTCCATATAGCTTTAATATGTTGCAAAAATATTGATTTTAGGTGTCTTTGTTAAAAATTGGCAAACCGGGCAACAATTTTACGCTTAATAAAACGTTTTTGTATCTTTGAAATCGTTCAATTATAAAAACTTAATGAAAAAGATCCTGTTCATAATCGGTTTTAGCTGCCTTACGACCTTCATATTCGCCCAGCAAGGAACAGACGGCGCAAACGTTGGTTCTACCGAGCTTAAAAAAACAGCAGAAGAATCATTGATCCTTAAGGAGGATGTATATGATTTTGGCAAGATTCCGCAGGGAAAGCCTGTTCACCATGTATTTATTGTAACAAATACAGGGAAAACAGCATTGAAACTGGCTAACGTTCAGGCAAGCTGTGGTTGCACGACACCGGAATGGGACAAAGAAACTCCTATTCCTGCGGGTACCGATGGCAAAATAACCGTAGGTTATAATGCAGCGTCGGAAGGTGCATTCAACAAGCTTATAACAATTACTTATAATGAAACACAATCCAAACAGATAACTATTAAGGGTGAAGTTTGGAAAACGCCCGCTGCAAGTGCGCCGGAAAATAAAGCATTAAATGATCTTAAATAATAAATAAACCACATCTTAAAAAAATAACAACGACATGAAAAAATTATTATTCTCTATTGCGGCATTGACTCTGACAGCAGTATCATTTGCACAGACAGGTAAAAAAGCAGCTGATGTTGCAAAATTCAAAACTGAAACAATCGACCTTGGCAAAATTCAACAGGGAAATCCAACAACAGCAATTTTTAGTGTTGCAAATATTGGTGCAGAGCCTTTGATCATCGAACAGGCAAATCCTACATGTGGTTGTACGATCAGTGATTACACAAAAGAGCCAATTGCAAACGGTAAAGCGGGTTCGATTAAAGCTACTTACAATGCTGCAAATGTTGGTGCATTCGAAAAACACCTGACTGTAAAGTTTGCTGGCGTTGATGAAGTTAAAAGCATCACTATTAAAGGTGAAGTATTGACAAAAGAAGATTTTGCAAAATTAACCCCTACCGATGCAGTTAAGGCTGCTTCTGCCACAACAGACGCAACTGCTGCACCTAAAAAGGACGAAAAAAAAAAGCAGTAACTAAAACGACAAAAAAGAGAAAAGTCGTTCACACAACAACAACTACAACTCACTTAGCTAAGTAATTTAAAAGAGCCCTTGCAAATGCAGGGGCTTTTTTTTTACCTCCGGCATTTAGTCTTAAGCCGTTAAATTCCCGAATTTTTTTATACCACACGTTCATCAAATAACGTTGGTTTCATAATTTAAATAGACTTAAATTATGGGCTGAAAAATATCATTTTCAAATTAACCCCATGCACATTGTTATAGCATCCGACCATGCAGGTTTTAATTATAAAAACCTGCTGTTACCTGTGTTGACAGAAGCCGGCTTCCAGGTCGCTGACCTGGGGGCTTATGACAAAAACCCTTCTGATTATCCCGACCATGCAGCTTCGATTGCTGAAGCCATTCTTGGAGGAAAGGCTGAAAGGGGTATTATCATTTGCGGAAGCGGTGTTGGTGTTTCTGTTGCAGTAAATAAATTCAAAGGCATACGTGCCGGCGTTTGTCATGATACTTATTCTGCCCATCAGTCGGTTGAACACGACAATGCCAATGTGTTATGCCTCGGCGAAAGGATCATCGGAACAGCACTGATGTTAGAAATATGTCTGGCATTCTTACACGCAACTTTTTCTGAGGAAGAAAGACATATCAAAAGATTAGAGAAAATAAAACATATTGAAGACCGTAACTTTAAATAAATTTCGGCAAATCATAAATTCTATAAGATTGGACAAAAAAAAAGAGATCAAAACTTTGTTCCTGGATATTGGTGGTGTATTGGTATCAAATGGCTGGGACCGTTTTGCAAGACAAAAAGCTGTAAAAAAATTCAACCTGGATCCTAATGAATTATCAGACAGGCATGGTATATTTTTTGAGACCTATGAATCGGGAAAACTTACACTAAAAGAATATTTAGACAATGTGATCTTTTATGAGCCCAGGGATTTTACAGAAATGGATTTCATGAATTTCATGTTTCAGCAATCGCTGGCTTTAAAGGGATCGATAGAATATTTTATGGGCATTAAGAAGAAGTACAAATTAAATGTACTCGCTTTGAGCAATGAAGGACGTGAACTAAATGACTACAGGATCAAAACATTTAAGCTTGACAAATTATTTAATTTCTTTGTATCCTCCTGCTATGTGCATTTAAGAAAACCAGACAAGGATATTTTCAAGATGGCCTGTGATGTATCACATACTACACCGCAACATGCTTTGTTTGTAGATGACAGGATCATCCATGTAAGGATCGCAGGATCTTTAGGCATCAATGCCATCCAGTTCAGGAACCTCGCCACTACAAAAAAGCAAATGGCTGCTTATGGTTTTACCATTTAATAAATAAACAACATGAGTGAACAACAATATGAATATGGAATGATCGGGCTCGGCACCATGGGCCAGAACCTCGTATTGAATATGGCTGATAATGGATTTTCTGTAGCCGGTTACGACAAAGATGAACAGCAAGTAAAAATATTCAATGACGAGGCCGGTAAAAGAAAAATAAAAGCATTTGGTACACTGGAAGCATTTTTAGGTGCATTGAAACTGCCACGTATCATTTTAATGTTGGTTCCGGCGGGCAAGATCGTAGACGCTGTGATCAATGATCTAAAGCCTTTCTTATCAAAAGAAGACCTTTTAATGGATTGCGGTAATTCGCATTTTTTAGATACTGATATGCGCACACAAAATCTAGCACTTGAAGGTATTCATTTCATGGGCACAGGTATTTCAGGCGGAGAAACAGGTGCACGCTTTGGGCCAAGCATTATGCCAGGCGGATCTGTAGAAGGTTATCAAAAGGTTGCACCAATGCTGAAGGCAATAGCAGCAAAGGTTAACAAGGAAGCCTGTGTTGGCTACATGGGTACAGGTTCTGCAGGGCATTATGTAAAAATGGTACACAACGGCATCGAATATGCGATGATGCAGATGATCTCCGAAGCTTATCACCTGCTGAAAGAGATCGGCGGACTCAACAATGCTGAAATGCATGAAGTATTTGGGAACTATGACAAATCTCCCATACAATCTTATTTAATTGAAATAACCGCGGCTATCTTTACTCAAAAAGATGATCTTACCGATGGCATGCTGGTAGATATGATATTGGACAAAGCACATCAAAAAGGTACAGGAGCATGGACATCGCAGGATTCAATGAACCTTTCGGTGCCAATTCCAACCATTGATGCAGCCGTTAGTCAGCGAGAAATAACAACAATAAAAGAATTAAGAACAGCTGCATCAAAAAAGCTACATGCATCGCATGATAAGATCGCAGTAGAACACTCGGGCTTGATCGCTTTATTAGAAGATGCTATGCATTTTGGTATGATCACCATCTATGCACAGGGAATGAGTTTACTGATGGAAGCTTCGGAAAAATATAATTATAATGTGAACTCCGCCAAAGTATCTTCTATCTGGAGAGGCGGTTGCATTATCCGTTCGGCCATGCTGGAAGATATACGTGCTGCTTTTAACAGCGATCCTTCTTTGACCAACTTAATGCTGAATGAAGTATTCAGTGAAAAATTGAATCAGCTGCAGAAACATACACGCGCTGTTATCAGCACGGCAATATCAGCAGGCATACCAGTTCCCGCAATGATGTCGGCACTTGCCTATTTCGACAGCTACAGAAGAAGCTGGTTACCTGCCAACCTCATACAGGCACAAAGAGATTTCTTTGGTGCGCATACTTATGAGCGTATTGATAAGGCTGGTAGTTTTCATACAGAATGGAATACAAAAATTAATTAAACAATGGAACCTTTAAGAAATACAGAACCTTCAGTCATTGTAATATTTGGAGGATCGGGCGACCTCACCTGGCGCAAACTGATGCCTGCATTATTTAATTTGTACCTTGATAAATGGTTACCCGAAAAATTCATGATCATTGGTCTTGGCAGGGATCCAATTCCCGATCTTCAATTCAGGAAACGCCTGCTGGAAGGGGTAACAAAGTTTTCACGCAGGGGCAAACCCAAAAAAGAGGAATGGGATAAATTCTCAAAAAACATTTTTTTTAAGGGGGCAAATTTTAATACCGCAGCAGTATATAATACTTTAAAAAAGGACATAGCTGCAATTGAAAAAAAATGGAAGGCCACTTCAACAAGATTATTTTATATGGCTATCCCTCCCCAAATGATCCAGGTTGTTGCTTCCGGCGTTGGCAAAGCCGGCCTGGCAGAAAATAAATTAAAAAGCCGTCTGGTTGTTGAAAAACCTTTTGGCCATGACCTGGAATCGGCAAGGATACTTAATAAAAACCTGGCAGCAATTTTTGATGAATGCCAAATATACCGCATAGACCATTATCTTGGAAAAGAAACGGTGCAGAACATCATGGCATTTCGATTTGCCAATGCCTTGTTTGAACCAATCTGGAACAGGAACTATATTGATCATGTACAGGTTACCGTTTCTGAAAAATTAGGCGTGGAAGGCCGCGGGGGATATTATGAAACTGCGGGGGCATTGAGAGATATGATTCAAAATCATCTGTTACAACTGGCTTGTCTTATAGCAATGGAACCTCCTGTATCTTTTAATGCGGATGAAGTGAGGAACAGAAAAGTCGATGTGCTTAGAGCCATCAGAAAGATCGGCCATACTGATGTGCATAATTTTGCAGTGAGGGGTCAATATGATGAGGGTTGGATAGAAGGAAAAAAAGTGCCGGCTTACCGGAAGGAAAACGGGGTGTCGCCCACCTCCAATACGGAAACTTTTGCGGCATTTAAATTCTTTATAGATAACTGGCGTTGGCAGGATGTTCCTTTTTACCTGCGTACCGGAAAACGGATGAATGAAACAATATCGGTGATAACTATACAATTTAAACCTGTGCCTCACCAAACATTCCCCCAGGAATCTGTAGAGAACTGGCAGCCAAACAAGCTGATATTAAACATACAGCCGGATATGGGCATTCGCCTGCGGTTCCAGGCAAAAAGGCCAGGACTAAATATGCACCTCACTCCTGTAGATATGCTTTTTGATTACAGCAATTCATATACTGCCGGCACACCCGAAGCTTATGAGACTTTATTGCTGGATGTAATAGAAGGTGATGCCACTTTATTCATGCGGGCCGACCAGGTGGAAGCTGCATGGGAGGTTTTGATGCCGGTGATTGATACCTGGAATGCGAATCCTTCTGTAAATTTTCCAAACTATGCCGCAGGAATGCAGGGGCCTGAAGATGCAGAAGCATTGATAGCAAGAGATGGTAAAAGCTGGATATCGATTCCCTTTGAAAAAAAGAGCAATGACTAAAACCGAGATATTTCCAACACCCGGGCTGGTTTTCAAAGCTGCTGCAGACCTGATCTTTCAATTGTATGAAAAAGCAATTTCAACAAGAGGAAAATTCAGCATTGCATTATCTGGTGGAAGTACTCCTAAAAAGATATATGAATTACTCGCAACGCCGGCCTATTCAAAGAAAATAAACTGGAAAAATGTCTACGTATTTTGGAGTGATGAGCGTTGTGTGCCTATATCTGATGATGAGAATAACAGTCACATGGCCTCAATGGCTTTATTAAACAATGTAGCCATTCCCAAAGAAAATATTTTTCCCGTACCCGTGAATTTTGAACCTGCAAAAGCAGCTTCCAGGTATGAGCAGATGATCAAATCTTTGTTCAAGGAAAACCCACCGCACTTCGACCTGGTATTACTTGGCATGGGTGAAGATGGACATACGGCTTCTTTATTTCCAGGCACTGATATCCTGGATGAAAAAAAAGCCCTCGTAAAACAAGTGTATTTACAAGAAAAAAATATGCATAGGGTAAGTTTTACCTTTCCATTGATCAATGATGCAAAGCATATCATGTTCGTTGTAACAGGAAAAGAGAAATCCGGCATTCTTAAAAAAATATTTACAAGACCAATAAAAAAATCTGCTTATCCGGCACAACTTGTCAGGCCCGTTAAAGGAATACTTTACTGGTACCTTGATAAAGCTGCAGCAGCTCAATTAAAATAATTAAACCAATACAAATGTTCATTTCAGCGATAGAAAGAGTTTCAAAATTCACCAGGCCGGTTAATTCGATCATGCGCATGTATGGTGGCAAACAACTCATACCGGGCTCGTCCACTATTTTTTTTGTTAATAATAAAGGATATGCCATCACCTGCAAACATGTGATGGAACTGTTAGCCGGTGCAGACAATATTAATAATCATTTCAATAACTTTAAAAAAGAGCGGCAACTGCTGGCCAATGATGGAAAGTATAAAGCCAATATAAAAGGGCTTGAATTGAAATACAAACTAAGCCCTGAATCCCTTATACAAGTCAAAAATAATTTTGTTGATTGTGTTGATGGGATGAGTGGATTTAGCTTTCACCTCCATCCCACCCTTGATCTTGCCATCTTAAAATTCAATGACTATAAAACATTGCACTACCAGGATTGCGCAAAATTTATAAAAGATACTTCTAAAATAAAGCAAGGAAAATTCTTATGCAGGCTTGGATTTCCTTTTCCGGAATTCAACAACTTTACTTTCAATGCGGCAACCGATGATATCGAATGGACAACAGAAGGCATCAACCATTCGCCCCAATTTCCTATTGAAGGTATGGTAACGAGGTTCCTCGCAGAACAAAATAAATTATACGGAATTGAATTAAGCACACCGGGTTTGCGTGGACAAAGTGGCGGACCTTTATTCGATGAAAAAGGAACGGTGTATGGCATGCAATTCTCTACTAAACACCTTCATCTTGGATTTGATATTGTAGATAAAGAGATCATGGTAAACAACGGCATTAAAAAAATATCTGATTATTCTTTCCTGCACCTGGGCCAATGTATTCATGCTGATGCTATCAAAGCTTTTTTGAAAGAGCATGAAGTGGAGTATTATGAGGAAGATTAAAAAATCAGTTTACTGTTCTTAGTTTAATAGTTATATTTCTAAAAGCTAAAGTATCTTCAAAAAGTTGATATTTTAAAAACTATAAACCATGAACTTTGAACTATCAAGTATAAACATTTTACCTTTACGATATGTTAGCAATTAGTAAACGTGGTATTGAAATGCCCGCGTCCCCAATCCGGAAACTGGTTCCTTATGCCGAAGCTGCAAAGAAAAAAGGCGTTAAAGTTTACCATCTTAATATCGGTCAGCCTGATATAGAAACGCCTCCATCCATTTTAGATGCCGTAAAGCATTGCGATATCAAAGTATTGGAATATAGCCATAGTGCCGGAAATGAAAGCTATCGTAAAAAACTCGTGCAGTATTATGCAAAGAATAATATCAATATTTCCCACGACCAGATCATTGTTACAACCGGTGGCAGTGAGGCAATATTGTTCGGTTTCATGGCCTGCCTCGATGCCGGTGATGAAGTGATCATACCTGAACCGTTTTATGCCAATTACAATGGCTTTGCCATACAGGCAGCTGTTGTTGTAAAACCAATTAGCAGCAATATAGAAACCGGCTTTGCATTGCCACCCATCGAAGATTTTGAAAAAGCCATTACAGCAAAAACAAAAGCAATCGTAGTTTGCAACCCAAACAATCCAACAGGATATTTATACAGTGCTGCTGAAATGGAAACACTCAGGCAGATCGTTTTAAAACATAACCTTTATCTCTTTGCAGATGAAGCTTACCGTGAATTTTGTTACGATGGAACACATACCAGCGCCATGCATTTACAGGGGGCTGAACAAAATGTGGTTTTGATGGATACCATCAGCAAACGTTACAGTGCTTGTGGCGGCCGTATCGGCGCATTGATCACCAAGAACAAAGATGTACTGGATGCTGCCATGAAATTCGCACAGGCAAGGCTAAGTCCGCCATTCTATGCACAGGTGCTTGGTGAAGCTGCCGTTGACCTGCCCGATAATTATTTCGACACTACCAAAGCTGAATACAAACTCCGCCGCGATACCATTGTAAAGCGATTGAACAATATTCCAGGTGTATTTTGTCCGAATCCCGGTGGCGCTTTCTATGCCATGGCGAGTCTGCCAATTGATGACTGTGATATTTTCTGTCAGTGGCTGTTGGAAGATTTTAGTTATGAAGGTTCAACAGTCATGCTTGCACCTGCAACCGGGTTTTATAGTACGCCAGGACTGGGAAAAAAAGAAGTTAGGCTTGCGTATGTATTGAATGTGGATGCCATTAATAGGGCGATGGATTGTTTGGAGAAGGCGTTGGAAGTATATCCCGGGAAACAATAAATTAAGTAAATATCAGTTGTAAAATGCACTTCATTTTGGGGTGTATTTTTTATTATTGTCAATGAATGCCACTTTTCACTAACATGCGGTCATTGCAAGGAACGAGCAATCCAAACCAGGAAGTCTAAGACTTCTTCATGGGTCCCGATAACGATAATACCTGATTTTGAAAACATTAAATGCACCGGGGTTGAATAGTATATATGATAGCCAGCAATAATAACAAGGTATTTTATACCGGTTTCATTTAAATTCCCAAGCATAAAAAAAAGCGGAACCTTTTCCGCTTTTTTTTATAAAAGATATAAAAATTATTTAGCACCCGGCGCACAATGCTCTTTCAAATACTTTGTATAAAGGGTTGAAAGATGCTCACTTGTACCATTGCCCTCGCTGATACTATGTGTACGATTCGGATAAGCCATGAACTGAAATTGCTTATTGTATTTGATCAGTTCATTCAACAACTGTTCTGCATTGCTGTAATGAACATTGTCATCACCCGTTCCATGAATGTATAACAGGTTTCCTTTCAGTCCCTGCACGTGAGCGATCGGTGAATTTTTTACAAATGCATCCCTGTTCTCCTGTGGCAAACCCATATATCTTTCCTGGTAAATATTGTCATAATTCAACTGGTTGCCAACTGCCGCGATTGATATGCCGGTCTGAAACATATTTGGATACAGGAACAACAGGTTCAACGTTGAAGAACCACCACCACTCCATCCCCAAACAGCCACCCTGTCTTTATCCATATAGCTGTTCTGTGCTAATAATTTTTTAAAGCCCATTGCCATATCACGGATATTCACATCTCCAATTTTCCTGTATATAGATTTGCGCCATGCAGCTCCTTTCAATGCAGGTGTACCACGGTTATCAACAGCAACCTGTACATACCCGTCGGCAGCCATATCTCCGGCATACAAAAAATTAGTATGATTGCCATAGCTGTCACCAGTAGTTGTAGCAGCAGGCTCTCCATACACATACAATACCACCGGGTATTTTTTTAATGGATCGAAATTTTTCGGCTTGTTGATCCATGCATCTAAAATGATATTGTCTTCTGTAGTAACCTGCAGGTATTCTACATTTATATTCGGATCTGTCTTAATAGTTGATGAAATACTTTTTGCTGAACTGAATGGTTTATTATCGGGAAGGCTAAGCCATTCTTTTACCGGGGGCGTATTGTGATTACTGAAACTATGCATCGCAATTTTTCCTCCGGGAGAAATTGAATATTCATGCGTTCCTTTTAGGCCAAGATCGCTCACCGGTTCAGGATCGGCGTTCTTTTTGAAAGAACCATCAGTTTTTACGCGGAATAAATACAACTGCGTAGCATTGTTAGGTGATGCACTGAAATAGATATAGCCATTTTTTTCATCAGTAGCTTTTATCTCATCAATATCATAATTCCCCCTTGTAAGCAGGCTGGCCGTTTTACCATCACGGCTTATCTTGTAAATATGGCGCCAGCCATCTTTTTCACTCACCCATAAAAAATCCTGTCCTTTATTGATCCAGTTCCATCCTGCAGGATCACCAGTATTCAGGTCGACCCAGGCTTCATCATTTTCGGCCCAAAATGTACGGCTGGTTCCATCAGTACTATTACAATAGATAAGTTTACTTTCCTGTTGCTTGCGATCAAGTTGCTGAACAACCAATTCATTTTTTCCACTCCATTCCATGCGTGGAAGATAATGTTGCTGGGCATCGCCTTCAATATTCATCCAGCGTATAAAACCATTCTGCAAAGCAATCACACCAATACGAACCGGTGAAGGTGCTTCGCCAACTTTTGGATATTCAACAGGTATCACCTGCGAATAATTTGAATCTGTTGTATTCAACATATAATAATCACGGATCTTGGTAGCATCTACCTGCCAGAAAGCTATTTGTGTACCGTCAGGACTCCACCTGAATCCATCCCTGCAACCAAACTCCTCTTCATAAACCCAATCGAATGTACCGTTGATGAGTTTTCTGGTACCGTCATTGGTAAGCTTTTTGATAAAGCCCCTGCTGATATCTTCTGTGTAAATATTGTGTTCACTTACATATGCTGCATATTTTCCATCGGGCGAAAATTTTGCAAACATCAATGACTGTGATGGCAACCCTTTACCCAATTGTTTTAACTCATTATTAGAAAGATCAAGTACCCAATAATCACCCTTTGTTTTATATCGCCATACTTTGACTGTATTGGTAAATAAAAGCATTTTGGTAAAATCTGCACTGTAATCGAAAGATTGCGGAGACAATGCCTTTCCACCCGCAGGCGTAAGCTGTTCCTTTTTAACGACTACAGTTTCAGCATCCGTTTTAGGATCTACCCTTAGAATATTACCTTCTTTAAATTTAGTATAAGCAAGTCCATCTGCCGTCCAGTTGATCTTACGCTGTGCAGTCGCAACTTGTAATGACACAGTCAGAACGATCAATAAAATTTTTATCCTCAGCTTCATATTTTATAGATTTTTAATTTGCATAAAAATAAGCAAATACCAACGGCATTCGTTACCATTGCTGTAAAAAGAACTATAATTTTGTCCTTCAACTAAGGCTATGGAAAAAGAGAAATTAAGGCTGGACAAATATCTTTGGGCGATCAGGCTATTTAAGACAAGGAGTCAGGCCGCAGAAGCTTGTGATAAGAATAAAGTGAAATACAATGGCAACGCGGCCAAAGCATCCAAATCGGTATCTGTGGATGATGAATATGAGATAAAAGCTGAAAATAAAAAATGGCTGATAAAAGTAACGGGGCTTTTGCACAACAGGGTTCAATACGTTGAAGCCATTAAATACTATATTGATATTACCCCGGCAGAAGAAATAGAAAGGATCAAATTTCAATCGGCAGTTTTTCATACTGGCAAACGAATGAGTAAAGTGGGCCGGCCGACGAAGAAGCAGAAGCGGGATCTGGATGAATTTACTTCGGGAGATACCTAATTTGAAAAGCAACGGGTATGCCCGTTGACCAGGTTAAGAGCTGACATAGTCAATGCTGTTTGTCACATTTAACTTTTCAGTTTGCTCAAACCAATCAGCTACCTTAACTCTCTTAACTTTATCAACCCAATCAATTTAAATCCCAACCATGCGCATAGACATCATTTCCGTTATTCCCGACCTACTCACCAGCCCCTTTGCGCATTCGATCATGAAGCGTGCAAAAGACAAGGGACTGCTGGAAGTGAATGTGATAAACCTCCGCGATCATACTGCTTATGCAAGAGCGCAGGTAGATGATTATCAGTTTGGTGGTGGTGCAGGTATGGTGATGATGATAGAGCCGCTTGTAAATGCCATTGAAAGTTTACAACAAACAACCAACTATGATGATGTGATCTTTTTAACGCCTGATGGAGACTCATTCAACCAACAGATGGCGAATAAGCTCTCTTTACAAAACAACCTGCTGCTGATCTGCGGGCATTATAAAGGAATTGACCAGCGCTTCAGAGATCATTTTATTACGAAAGAAATTTCTATAGGCGATTATGTATTGAGTGGCGGGGAACTGGCTGCTGCTGTTCTTACAGATGCGATTGGCAGATTAATTCCTGGTGTATTGAATGATGAGACTTCGGCGCTAACCGATTCTTTCCAGGATAATCTATTATCAGCACCGGTTTATACAAGACCTGAAACCTTCCGTGGCTGGACTGTACCAGCTATACTCATGAGCGGTAATCACAAACTAATTGATGAATGGAGGCACGAACAGGCCATGCAAAGAACACAGGAAAAAAGGCCTGATCTGTTGCATCGTGAGTAATTGCCTTTTGCTACGAATGCACAAATTTGGTTTAAAAGAAGAGTATACCATTCGTAGCAAAAGATTAATTCTTTTTTATCCACAGGTATTCAGCAAAGCCAAGAATATCCCAGAATATATTTGCTTGTAATTTTTTCCCTTTTATTAAACTGCCGATGATGCGGAATGGCATCGCAAGCATGAACCAACTATTTCGCCTCGTACCTGACTTCAATATTTTACAGTTGTTGGTTTCAAATAAACCTGTTAATTCCTTTACAGTATAAAGCCGCACATGTGTAGGATCATCCTTAAAATTCAATGTGCCGTACATGGATGGCAGTTTGGTACTTTTTATACCAGGATATTCCACGTACATATATCCTCCTCGTCTTAATTTAGGCAATAATCCTCTTATTACTTCATCACCATTATACAAATGTTCAATCACATGAACCATCCAGATACCATCGAAATAGTTATCTGGAACGTTAGAAAAATTAAGCTTTGTAAGATCCATTTCATAAAAAGCAGTCATCAACTTAAAATCTTCTTCGCCATTGTTATAATCCTTCTCAAGATCAACACCATGGTATTCGCATAAAGGAAATATATTTTTTGTTTTTGTAGCAGAATGATTCCCTGCTCCAATGTCAAGCAAGCGAAAAGGATTGTTTCCAAACGAACGTTTTTGAAAACTGAATTTTGTAACAAAAGAAGAAGCAAAAGCTTTTACATTCATAAGCAAATATAAATGCGGAACTGCATCTTCAAGCAATTCCGCATCATGGAATAATATTTTATCACCAACGCAGTATCAATTAATTCTTATAGATACTCTCGTCAATCGGGATGTTCGTTGATATCTTTTCATAGCTGATCGTTCCCTGCTGGGTAGTTACTTCATAAGCAAACCAGTATCCATCTGCATTTTGCTTATAACCGCTATAAGTAGTTACCACTTCCATCTCCTGGCCATTTGTATTCACCATACCTGTTGATTTAACCAGCCTGTCGGTTTTTGTATCAATGAAATAGTTGATCACAATTCCGTTCTTAAAAGTAACTTTTAATTTATTTGCTTCGGCGCCATCTACTGTTTCTTTACCTGCCAATTCAACTGTAGTTCCCTTTGCTTTATAGTTGCACAAGGCTCCCTGCAGGTCCATTTGGTTTTGTGCAGACTTGAACTGTGCAGGCTCCATTTCTTCCGGAGCATCCATTCCTCTGACAGGCCAGAAAGCTGAGCCTTTTGTGGTATTGGCAACCTGGTAATTTGTGCTTCCATTAACTTCTATATCCAACCTTACACCTACCATATTTGTACGGGTGTTTGTGATAGCAAGTTCAAAACCCTGTGTACTCATCGTACCTTCCATCTTAACTGTCTTTAATGACATCAGCTTTTCTTTGCCTCCCATGGCTGCAACATTCTTATCTACTATTTCATCAACTGTTTGTGCCTGTGCGAACTGAACACATATCAGTGCCATTACGAATAATCCGAAAATGATTAAATTTTTCATCGTTTAATTTTTAGGAGCGAAAGATAGAATAAAATTTTAGTAGATTTATATTTTTCGATCCCGTTTATCAGCTATATTGATCTTTTATAAAACAAATTTCTGCGCAGCATCTATATGAACAGTTTTAAAATTTCCGGTAATATCGTCGACATTATTCATGAAGAGATCTTTTATGGTGAACTAACCATCAATGCCGGCAGGATAAGTAGTATAGATAAAAAAGGCAGTCCTTTCCCGGGTGAAAACTACCTGCTGCCAGGGTTTATCGACAGCCATGTACACGTTGAAAGTTCTATGCTGATTCCATCAGAATTTGCCAGGCTTGCCGTGGTACATGGAACCGTTGGCAGCATCAGCGACCCGCATGAGATCGCCAATGTATGTGGTATGAAAGGTGTGCAGTTCATGATCGACAATGGAAAAAAAGTTCCCTTCAAATTTAATTTTGGTGCACCGAGTTGCGTGCCCGCTACCATTTTTGAAACTGCAGGTGCAGCGCTGGATGCTGATGATGTAGAAGCCCTGCTAAAACTTCCTGAAATAAAATACCTGAGCGAGATGATGAATTTCCCGGGCGTACTTCACCACGATGAACAGGTAATGCTTAAGATAGCCGCTGCAAAAAAATACAACAAACCTGTGGATGGACATGCCCCGGGATTACGGGGAGAAATGGCAAAAAAATATATAGATGCCGGTATCAGCACCGATCATGAATGTTTTACTGCCGAAGAAGCGCTGGATAAACTTAATTATGGCATGAAGATCCTGATCAGGGAAGGCAGTGCAGCAAAGAATTTTGAGGCACTGATCGGGCTCATGCAAAACCATTCAGACAACATGATGTTTTGCAGCGATGATAAACACCCGGATAGCCTGGCTGCCGGCCATATCAATCAATTGTGTGCCAGAGCTGTTGCAAAAGGCATAGGTATTTTTAAGCTGTTAAAAGCTGCCTGCATCAATCCTGTATTACATTATAAAATGGATGTGGGCTTACTGAATCAAGGAGATGCAGCCGACCTGATCGTAGTGAAAGACCTGGAAAATTTTGAAGTAGTTCAGACTTATATTGATGGAATGCTGGTTGCAGAAAATGGCAAAACGAATATTGCATCGGTACCATCAATAGCAATCAACCAATTCAGTTGTGAAGCAAAAACACTACAGGATATTTCTATTGAATATAATAACGAAAAGGAGATCGCCGTGATAGAAGCATTGGATGGTCAATTGATCACCAATAAATTCATGGCTGCACCTAAAGTGGTAAACAATGAAATGGTAAGCGATGTTGAAAATGATATACTAAAGATCGTTGTGGTAAACAGGTATAGCCATGCGCCGGTTGCAAAAGCATTTATCAAAAACTTCGGGATAAAACAAGGGGCCATCGCATCTTCTGTTGCACACGACAGCCATAATATTGTTGCGTTGGGTGCAACTGATGGCAGTATTGTAAGAGCCATAAACCTGGTGATAAAAGAACAGGGCGGCGTGAGTGCTGTTAGCACCCGTTCAGAAAAAGTACTGGGCCTGCCCGTTGCAGGATTGATGAGTAATGAAGATGGTTACAAGGTTTCGGAAGCTTATACGGCTATTGATAAGATGGTAAAAGATGAATTGGGTTCTACATTAACAGCACCGTTCATGACACTATCATTTATGGCATTGTTGGTGATACCACATTTGAAACTGAGCGATAAGGGGTTGTTTGATGGAGATGAATTTAAATTCGTTTAATATCATTTAACAATTGTTGAACCCATGAAGATCCTAACGACATAAATGTTTTAACCCTTTATACGAATTAAAAGTCTAGTACTTCGCTGAGATAACCTTCATCGCAACACTATCTGTTCCTCTTGCGGCAAAATATTTTGTCTTAAAACTTTTACTGGCACCCGGCTCAACAGTTTCATAAATAACTTCATGGTCTTCTTCCAGTAATGCACCGGTTTTGCTGTAGAATGATAATTTTATATCCACGTCTTTAAAACTTACGATTTTTCCTTTGTTGAATATAGCGCCCTTGATAACCGTTTGGCCAAGAATATTTTTCTTATTATTTCCGCTAACGGCAAGAAAACGTTCGGGGTTCTTTTTTTCCGCCTGTTCAACCGCTGCTTTACCTTTCTCATATAAATCTGCAGTTTTCTTATCATCCGCATGGCTGTTGCATGCTGTAAAAAACAGGGCCGTCAGGCTGAATAGCATTGTTATTTTTTTCATGTTCCCGGATTTACTGAATGAAATGGAAAATTTTAATGATCGATGCATTAAAAATACAGTATCCCCCATGAATTTATTATAGATTTGTTTGTTAATGATTATAAAAATTATATTATTGCTAAATCACAGCTGCACATAGGTATAGCGTACAAGAGACTGACACAACTATGATGACCAATGCTACCCGGCCGGCTAACAAAAAAACAATGACCATGGTAAAAAATCTCAGTGCAACACATTCTTTGGTAAGTAACTGGGTTTCTGAACTCAGGGATGTAGAAGTGCAAACTGACCGTATGAGATTCAGGCGCAACCTGGAAAGGATCGCTGAAGTAATTGGCTATGAAATTAGCAAGCAGCTTGAATGGGAAGAAAAGGAGATCACTACTCCCATGGGAATGGCTACCTGTAAGGTATTAAAGTATCAACCGGTATTAGCAACCATTCTCCGGGCAGGGCTTGCCATGCACAATGGGTTGCTGAGTTATTTCGACCGGGCCGACAATGCCTTTTTAAGCGCATACCGTAAACACCATGAAGACGGTACTTTTGAGATCCGACTTGAATATATGAGTTGCCCGGAAGTTGAAGGAAGGGTGATCATCCTCAGTGACCCGATGCTTGCTACAGGTTCTTCGTTGGTAAAATCAATCCAACACCTGAAGGACGAGGGCAATATTAAAGAATTGCATATCGTGTGTGCTATTGCCTGCAGTGTAGGAATAGAATATGTGCTGCGTGCCGAGCCAAAAGCCACGATTTGGTGTGGAGATATTGATGATGAACTTACCGCCAAAGGCTACATTGTACCAGGCCTTGGCGATGCCGGGGACCTGGCTTACGGGTCAAAAATGCAGAGCTGATACATTGATTTAAATTAAATATAAATGCCGCCTTGTTAATACAAACTTTTGGTGCAGCATTCTATTACAATTGCTTATCTTTATTGTTACAGAATAGAATTAATAATGAGAAAATATACATTATTTGTCTTTGCCCTTTTGCTAACCGGATTGCTAAAAGCACAGGATCCGCATTTTTCTCAATTTTTTGCTTCCCCTCTTACCTTAAACCCCGCTTTTACGGGGAAATTTGACGGGCAATGGAGGTTGGCAGCCAACCACAGGGACCAATGGCCATCCATTCCAAAAGCGTATGTAACTACCAGCGCCTCAGTAGATTTTCCGATCTTAAAAAATAAGATACCAGCCGGCGATGTATTTGGTATTGGTATTTCAGGGGTTTCTGATGCAAGTGCAAATAGTGCCCTGAAATTGAATTATGGTTCTATTTCATTATCATATCACAAGGCATTGGATGAAGATGGTTATCATACGATCGGAGCCGGCTTCCAGGGGACATATAGCAGCATGGTATTGGATATCACAAAACTGACTTTTGAAGATATGCTTACCCAAAATGGCTTTACAGGCACAACGAGCGATATACTAACCAATGGCAAGAACCAGAATTATATTGACCTGAATGCAGGTTTATTGTACTCAGGTTCTTCTAACGGTAGCAATAACTTTTACCTGGGCGCTTCTATGTATCATATCAACAGGCCGAAAGTAAGTTTTAAAGATAAGAACTGGTATCTAAGCGGCCGTATTACCATACATGCAGGCGGTTCTTTTCCTGTTTCAGATGTAGTGGCTGTTCATACTTCGGTTATTCACCAGATACAGAATAAAGCCAGTGAAACAACTGTTGGGGCTGCACTTGCCCTTAATGCAAACCCCGGTGAAGTGAACCCTACCAGTGTTTATATCGGTTCATGGTACCGCTTCAATGATGCCATCATTCCTTATGTAGGGTTGGAATTTCTTGGATTAAGGATCGGCGTTAGTTACGATATCAATACCAGCAGCCTGAAAGCAGCCACCGGCAGCCGTGGTGGATCGGAAATATCTTTGATCTATATCAAGCGTAAAACTGAAACGAAGGGTATTCCTTGTCCAAAGTTTTAAGGGAGCTGCAAGCTATTAGCTACCTCGGTCTTCCACTAACATACTTATTACCCTTCACATAAAACCTGTAAGGCAACAACGCATCTTCACCAGCGCTCTCTATACCTATTCTTTTACTCTTGCCGATTTCTTCTTCATCTATGTTACTTTTCTTATCCTCGTAAATTGTTATTTCTCCATTCAGCAGGTCTTTGCCGGAATTGATCCTGGTAATTCCAAGCGCTTTACCAACATTGCCTGGGCCTTTGGTGAGCGTATGATCAAGTGCTGGTTTATTGGTTCTCTTCAGCATGATATCAATGCCTTTGATGGGTTCTATTGCCCTGATAAGCACCACATCCGGAATACCCTTTTTATTCGTAACAACATTCAGCATCTGGTGTATACCATAACATATATAAATATAAGAAGTGGCAGGAGCGCAATACATGTGTTCGTTCTTTGCAGTGCGTCGTCCGCCGAATGAATGAGAGGCTTTATCAATAAGCGCCAAATAAGCTTCGGTCTCAACGATTCTGCCGCTGGTAATCTTTCCACCGATAGAGGTAACAACGATCTTCCCTAATAATTCTTTTGCGATCTGCAAAACATCTTCCCTGTCGTAAAAAGCCTTCGCCAGTTTTTTCATACAAGAATAACTTTATTCAAAATTAGTATATAGCACATGCTATATAATCATCGTCGCTTAGGAGAATAATTTATTATCTTTAAATTTCTATTTTCCTTTTAAAACTGCCGATGCTTAAAGAAATTATAATAGCTATACAATCATATGGACAGGCGCACCGGTTCATTGTAAAGCACCGGCTTTGGAAATGGATACTGATTCCCGGCCTGATTTATACCATGCTGTTTGTAGTCGGCGCTTATTTCTTCGTAACATCCAGCAACACTGCTATTGAGTTTGTATTAATGAAAATGGGTGTAAAAACCTGGCTGGATAGAATGCACGACAGCTGGCTTACCTGGTTCTTCATCATCGGCCAGGTTATACTCTGGCTTGTTTTACTATTGTTTTATTTTTCCTTATTCAAATATCTTTTCCTCATCATTGGCTCGCCGGTGTTTGCATACCTGAGTGAGAAAACAGAAAGTATTATTGAAGAAAAAGATTTTCCCTTCAGCTTTAAACAACTGATGAAAGACATGTTTCGTGCGATCAGGATTGCGCTCAGAAATATGCTTTGGCAAACGGTTTATATCATTACGATCCTCATTCTTTCATTCATCCCGGTAGTGGGCTGGGTATCGCCGCTGGTGTCTTTATTTACCGAATGTTATTACCTCGGCTTTTCCATGCTCGATTACAGCAGTGAAAGAAATAAATTAAGCGCACAGCAAAGTATTGAATTCATCAGCAGGCACAAAGGCCTTGCGATCGGCAACGGAATGGTATTTTACATTATGCACCTCGTACCTGTTATTGGGTGGATATTTGCACCAAGCTATGCAGTTATTGCCGCAACGCTAAGTTTATTTCACGCCAGGAAAAGCCATGTAATCCTCTAACAATGACAACAGTTTATTTAATTCCCTGCATGCTTGCCGACGATGCCACCGAAACGATTCCTGCTTATATACTGGATGCCATAAAAAAATGCACGGTGATCTTTGCGGAGAATGAACGTACGGCAAGAAGGTTCATAAAACTCCTCGACAAAGCCATTGTGATAGATGATTATGAATGGTTCGCCATTCACAAGGTAGAACAAGAACAATTGAATAATTTTAAATTAAAGATCAAAGAAGGAAAGAATATTGCCATCATTAGCGAAGCGGGTTGCCCGGGAATTGCAGATCCCGGACAGGTATTGATCGCGGCTGCGCAGGAAATGAATTGCATCATAAAACCATTGGTTGGCCCCAGTTCTATATTACTGGCCTTGATGGCAAGTGGTATGAACGGGCAACAATTTGAATTTTCAGGTTACCTGCCAATAGACAATATTGCCAGGGCAAAAAAAATAAAGGAACTGGAAGCAGCCTCCGGAAAGAATGACAGCACAAAAATATTTATTGAAACGCCTTACCGGAACAACCAGTTATTTGAAAGCCTGGTACAAAACTGCAGCGCTGGCACCAAACTTTGCATTGCCGTAAATATTACTTCGGCCAATGAAAGCATCATTACCCAAACAATTGCTATTTGGAAAAATAAAAAGCCGGAGCTTCATAAGCAACCGGCCATATTTTTAATCTATGCGGGAAAGTAATTAATGTAATTAATGGTCCACTTCTTTCATCCCTATAATTTTATCTACCACAAACTCGCTGTATCCTCTCCACGGTATACTGTTTTTGTATTCTTTATAATGAAGATCAAAATATTTTCCACTGTTTAGCATTAGTACGTTGGCAATGCTGTCGTTCGCAACAGAAAATACAAACTCGTAGGATTGAATAGTGCCGGGTGTATTGGAACGAAATCCGGTTTGTATCAACTTTCCTTCATAGGTCTTAAAAACATTCCCTTTTTTAACAACATAATTTAACTGGCCCGATTTCACACCTTCACCAAAAACATAAAAATACCTCCACCATATCGTAATGGCGAGCAGGAGTACTACGATAAATATGAACCATCTCATAAATTTTTTAAAACCATTTTTTTTAACAGCTGTTGTTGTTACAGTTTGGTCAACCATTTAATTGTTTTTTTTTTCATAATCCATATTCACTAACGAGCCATACAAATGCTGCCATATTAACGGCACCTAAATGTAGCTCTCTTTTACTTACTGTTTCAAAAGTATCGTTCGCTGCATGGTGCTGATCGAAATAACGCTGGCTATCGGGACTAAGTTCTGCAACGGGAATTCCGATATGTTCCAACGGGCCCGTATCTGAACCGCCACCACCATCATTGAACTCATACACAGCATAATTATAGAAAAGCCCTTTCCACTGATCTACTTTCTTTCGCTTTTCTTCGGTCATGCCGAGGCTAAAGGCCCTTGGCGTAAATCCGCCCCCATCACTTTCCATCGCAAAAATATGTTGCTCGCTATTTTTTATTGCAGCAGCCGCATAAGCTTTTCCCCCTCCTCCCCCATTTTCTTCATTCATGAACATCACTGCACGAATGGTTCGTTTTGGCTGTATTCCTGAAGCTTTTAATGCCCGGATAACTTCTATACTTTGTACACAACCTGCCCCATCATCCTGTGCACCTTCTGCAAGATCCCAGCTATCAAGGTGGCCGCCAACTGTAATTATTTCTTTAGGAAACATCGAACCTCTTATTTCACCTATCACATTAAAAGACGGTGCATCTGCCAACATCACACAATTTGTTTTGAACGATGCTGTCAATAGCATTTTCTTTTTTAATTGGGCGCTTAACCATTCGGCATCTTTAGTACTTATTGCAACTGCAGGAATTTTAGGAAATGAGTCATTGTATCCGGTCCAACCTGTATGCGGATAGTCATCAATATTACTTGCAAGCGATCTTACCATAGCGGCAATTGCTCCATACCTGGCAGCCTGGGCCGGACCACTTCTCCGGGAAGATCCGCTTTCCCTGTAAGCTTCGAATGTGCGGATATAAGTTGGGTTCATCGGGAAATTAAAAAACACGATCTTCCCTTTGATGACATTTTCGCCCAACCGGTCCAGTTCTTCAAAACTCCTTACTTCGATAACTGAACTTTGTATACCGGTTTTCCCGGTGCCGACCGTATTGCCCAACGCACATAAATGTAATTTGTAAGTAGGTCTACCTGCAACCTGTACATAACCGGTTTCCTTTTCGCCACGCACCCAATGGGGAACCATACAGGACTGTAAATAAACAGTATCTGCTCCCGCATCTTTCAACATTTTTTTGGTGGCCAATACTGCTTTTTGTGCATTGGCGGAACCGCTTAACCTGGAACCTACCTCTTTACAGAGATAGCGAAGGTTTTCATATGCAGTACCATTGCTCATTATTTCATCAGAGATCTTTTTGATGATGATGGAATCAGCGTTTTGTGCAGTGCAGGTTAAACCGCCTGTTAATGCTATGAGTATGCAAATAAATATTCTTTTCATAGTTGAAATATTGTAACAAATTTAATCATTTACCATTAATCACTAAACTAAAAACGGAATGATTATATTATCGGTAAATTGCAATACTAATAAACCTACATAAAATATATTTATGAATATAGCGATTGTTTGCTATCCTACTTATGGGGGTAGTGGTGTGCTTGCAACAGAGTTAGGAAAAGCGCTTGCAGATAAAGGACACAACATTCATTTCATTACTTACCAACAACCTGTTCGGTTAAGCGGTTTCCATACAAATTTATTCTACCATGAAGTAAGGGTTCCTACATACCCTTTGTTCGATTACCCGCCCTATGAAACAGCTTTGGCAAGCACCATGGTTGATGTGGTAAATAATAACAACATCGACCTGTTACATGTGCATTATGCAATTCCGCATGCAGCTGCCGCGTATATGGCCAAGCAGATATTGGCAAAACAAAAAAAGAAATTACCGGTCATAACAACGTTGCATGGCACAGATATTACACTTGTGGGCAGGGATAAAACCTATAGCCCTGTTGTAACGTTTTCGATGGAAGAAAGTGATATTCTTACAGCCGTTTCGAATAACCTGAAAGAAGAGACCTATAAAAATTTCACCATCAACAAAGAGATAGAAGTCATCCACAATTTTGTTGATGTGAAACGTTTCAACAAAAAGCCGGTGGACGCATTTAAAAAACTGATCTCACCTGGCGGCGAAAAAATAATTGTGCATGCATCAAATTTCAGGAAGGTAAAACGGGTAGATGATGTTGTAAAAACATTCTTGCTGATACAAAAAGAAATTCCCTCTAAATTATTGCTCATTGGTGATGGGCCTGAGCGTCCTGAAATAGAATCCATGGCAAGGGATTGTGAGGCATTTGAATTAATTAAATTTTTAGGTAAGCAGGAGCAGATGGAAGATATACTTCCTATTGCAGACCTGTTCCTATTAACCAGTGAATATGAAAGTTTTGGTCTTGCTGCATTGGAAGCAATGGCTGCTGAAGTGCCGGTGATATCAACCAATGCCGGTGGTTTACCCGAAATAAATATTGATGGTTATTGTGGTTACATGAGCAATGTAGGTGATGTCGAAGATATGAGCAGGAATGCATTGAAGATATTAAAAGATGAAGCAACGTTGCTTCAATTCAAAGCCAATGCGTTGGCACAGGCTAAAAAGTTCGACATACAAAATATAGTACCGCAATATGAAAAACTTTATGAACGAGTGGTTTGATTGCTGGTAAAAAAATTAGATCATATCCGGCCGAAATTTATAAAGTGTACCTGTACTTCAAACCTCAAACATTTTACCGCGGCCTCAACCATCTTTCAGGATCAAAGTTACTCGTCTCATTACTCATATAAAAATCGATTGCTCCAATACCGTCGAAATTTGCTGCTACTTTACCAATCACCTGCCCGGTAGTTATCTCTTGTCCACGTTGAACATTTACACCCGATAAATTACTGTAAGTACTGAAGTAACGGCCGTGTTGTATGATAACAACCTGCATGTCTTCTACATTCTGAACAGTTGAAACAGTACCATTAAAAACTGCTTTTACGGAAGTACCTATATCAGCTGAAATAGTCACCGAAGTGATCTCCATCACGCTTCCGCTTGGCAGTACGTTTTTTCCATAGTGCATCAGGATAACACCCCTGTCAAGTGGCCATGGCAAAGAACCACGGTTCTTCTCAAAGCTGGCATTCAAAGCTGTATTGCCCGCATTCAACAATACGCTCTCTGCCTTTTTTGCCGGTACGGTTGCTTTCTTTACAGGGATGGAAACTGATTTTGTAGTAGTATTCGCCGTATTGTTATCTGCTCCTGCATTGTTATTTTTTGCCAGCGCTTTCTCGGCTTCTTTTCTTTTACGTTCTTCTTCTGCTGCTTTTGCAACTGCTGCCCTCCTGGCTTCCTCCTGTGCCTTTTTTATAGCCGCAGCAATAGCATTGCTTACTTTCTGCATTTGCTTTTGCTTTGCTGCTATCTGGCTGTTCAGTTGTTTCCCTTGCTTTTTAAGATCATCGAGAATGCGGTCCTTCTCTTTTTTCTGTTCTTCGAGCGTTTGCATTTCCCTGCTCTGTACCTGCAAGGTTTTATTCTTCTCTACTTTTGCACCGCCAAGTTCTTCTCTTTTTTTACGCCTCAATTCCTGTGTACGCAAAATATTTTCTCCCTGCATTTCCCTGTAATTTCGGTAACTCCTAAGGTATGCAATACGTTTGATGGCATCATTAAAGTTTGCGGCCGAAAAAATAAAATTCATGAAATCGTAATTGCTGCGGTTCCTGTATGCATAGACCATACTTTTTGCATATTCCTGCTTCAGGGTATCCAGCAACTTGTCGTAACGGTTTATATCTTTTTGTATGGTGAACATATTATTGTTCAGCATTTTCAGATCGCGGTCAATATTATCAATGACCCTGTCCTGCAGGTTTACTTTTTTATTGATTGCAACCCACTCGCCAAGGCTGGCTTTGGTTTGAGCTTTGTTGCTGTTTAATAACCGCTCCGTTTGTTCTATCTCTTTTTTTAACTGCTGACGCTGGCGCTCAAGTTCTTCCCTTGTATCCTGTGCAGATAACGTCACAGACACAAGGAAGACAACTGCAGTGAAAATGAATTTTATCATGTATTGAATTTACCGGGGTTTCAACAAAAATACAATTCAAAATGAAATTGAATAAATGAAATTAAAATTGCCTGAAAATTTTCAGAGCAAGGTGCAGAGAATAGCAGCAAGCCCAATCAGTTTTCAATTCTTACAAATAACGATTATTTGATTTTATAATTTTTGGGGATATTAAAACTCACTGATAATTCTTTGTTAAACTCATACTGCTTAAAATTCAGCCGCAGGTCGAGTTTGTTTTTTTCTGACGCAATGATCTGCCTGTAGGTGGAGAAATTAATACCATTGCTATTGACATAACTATCGTAAGTGATATCAGCCGTCCTGTTCATATTGATGTTGATATCATCGAGCTTGATGTGCATCAATAACTTATTATCTGAAGAAATCGTAAGCAGGTTCTTAAAAACTTTACCTACCGAACTCAACAATATTAAATCACCTGTTTGCCTGTACGACATAATCGAATCTGAATAGAACACCGGATTACCTACCAGCAGATCCTGCAGTGTTTTAAAATCAACAGGCAAATGTGCCATATCCTGTAAGTAATCCAAAGAGCGGTATTGTACTTCGCGGTTCTGCTTATTCAATAATATAACGCTGTCTTTAGTGATGAGTACACGGTATACCTCGACGTTGAATAGCGTTGCAGAAAGCGACATCCATATTGCGCTGTCTTTGATGATCCGCACCACAGCAGTAATATCCGGCTGTTTACCCTTACTATCTTCTACATCTACTTTTATCTTGGCAGAAAAAGTTTTGAAATCAATGTAGTGCGCATTGAATTCTTTGAGTGTCTGGTTGATCAATTTTATCGAATCTGCAGCAGATTTATTATCAAAGACTGTTGTACTGTCTTTTGGAGCGATCACTTTATTTATCTGCCTTGTTGTTTTACAACTGAACATGGCAACGCTTAAAAAAAATATCGAACTACTTAGAATATATTTCATCTCGTGAATAATTTTTATTGAAGGCCGGTGTGCCCAAAGCCACCCGCTCCCCTGTCTGTCTCTTCCAATTGCTGTACCAATATTAATACAGGCTTTTCCACTTTGCATATTACAAGCTGTGCTATTCGGTCACCATGGTTAATCAGTTGTTCATCGCCGCTTAGGTTTATCAATAATACCTTTACTTCTCCCCTGTAGTCGCTGTCGATAGTACCTGGCGTATTTAAACAGGTAATTCCCTGCTTGAATGCCAGCCCGCTTCTGGGACGCACCTGCGCTTCATAGCCTGCTGGTATCTCCATGAATAAACCCGTTGCAACCAATTGCCTTTCTAAAGGTTTTAAAGAAAGCGGTGAGTCCAGGAAAGCACGAACATCCATTCCTGATGCCCCTTCCGTGGCATAGGCAGGTAATGCATTGGGTGACGTGTTTAAAATTTTTATGTTGATCTCGCTCATTGTATTGGGGAAAATTTTCGGCTGGTTTCTACTTTTTCTAATAATACCGTGGCATAGGCTACCAATCCTTCTTCCCTTCCGGCAAAACCCATTTTCTCTGTGGTTGTTGCCTTGATGGATATATCTGATAATGCTATGGATAATATGTTGGAAATGGCTTCCTGCATCTTCGGAATGAATGGGGCGATCTTAGGTGCCTGTAAGCAGAGTGTGCTGTCGATATTTACAACGGCATAACCCTTATCCTTCACCAGACTGAATGTATGAGCGAGCAGGATCTTACTATCAATATTCTTATACGCCAGATTGGTATCCGGAAAATGAACCCCAATATCGCCCAGGCATAAGGCACCCAGCATGGCATCACAGATGGCATGTAGCAGCACATCGGCGTCGCTATGTCCTAAAGAACCTTTGTGATGTGGTATCATTACTCCACCGATCCAAAGATCACGGCCTTCTGCGAGTTGATGAAAATCTATTCCGGAACCTATTCTGTATGCCATAAGCTGTAAATATCTGTAAAAATGTGTAGATAAAAAAAGAGCAGGGAAACAATATTGAATCCCGGTTTTGGCATAAACAAAAAGCGCTCCGTTAAACGGAACGCTTTTTAATATCATATTTAGTCGGAATTATTTTTTTCCACCCAAACCAAACACAAGGCTGAAACGCAATGTATTTGACAATGGATTGCGGTTTACACCTGATCCGGTTGGTAATAAGTAAGAGAAATTCAATCCTACAATGTTGTACCTTAAACCTGCACCAAGTGTGAAATACCTACGGTTTCCTTTATCAGGATTTTCGTAGAAATATCCAGCCCTTAAAGCGAATTGATTTTTGTACCAGTATTCAGCACCGATTGAAGCTGAAACTTCACGAAGTTCTTCGCTACCACCACCGGGAGCATCACCGAATGAACTGAACCAGCTGCTAACAACACCTTTAGAACGGTAGTCAACCAATCCTGCAGAATCAAAAACATCCGGAGGTGTTGGAACCAATAATTTATTCAGGTCTAAAGCCAGCGTCAATTTATTATCAGCATCAAATACTTTGGTATAAGCAGCGCCAATACCAATATTTGCAGGGATATAATCTTTTTGAGTTGCGTCGCTTGTGTAAGCAATTTTAGCACCAAGGTTGCTCAGGGTAAGACCCCAGTTAAATCCTTGTCCGTTTTCTTTTGCACCATTGTGATACAAATGAAGATCACCTGCTACTGAATGTCCTTTCTTATAAGTAATGCCATTTACACTTCCGCCGGCAAGGTCAGAACTGATATAACGTACAGCAATACCCAATGAAAATTTCTTGGACAATTTCCTTGAATAACCAAGGTCAAAAGCAAATTCTCTTGGACGGAAAGTTTGCAGTGGATTTCCCAATGCATCGGTAAACTGAATGTTACCAAGGCTGAAATACCTCAATGAAGCAGAGAAAGCTGACATATCATCGATTTTGTAATAACCTGCCAAAGAAGCAAGATATACATCATTCAAACCAAGGTCATTTAACCATGGAGTATAAGATACAGCTATTCCAGCTTTGTCCGTGCTGAAAGGAGTTTTAGCAATATTCCAGAAATTAGAATTTTGATCAGGAGCTGTTGCTATTCCTGCGTCACCCATACCACCTGCACGGGCGTCCGGAGAAATACGTAAAAATGGCACAGCGGAAGTTACTACATTGATAGAGCTTGTAGTAGTTTGGGCTTCGGCTTTAATCATTGCCCCACCCAGTAACATTACCAGGGCAGTAAGTTTCAAAGTTGCTTGTTTCATGCGTTTGTTTTGTCTTGGTTAGGTAGACTTACCTCTATAAGCGTTGATTTAAAAGTTTTATTAAGTTGTAAAAATAGCAGATTTCTTCAAATCACCAACTAAAAATATAATTTCTTGTTAAAAGAAACAAAAATTATTTTCAAAGATAGCTGTAAATAAGTCTTTTACAAAAAAAGAAGAAACCTTTTACGATGCAAATGTAAAGAACTGAAAACGTAACTCTTCAAAAAAATATTGTACGGCCCGCAATACAATTATTCATAAAGATCGTAACTAATCGGTCAAAGCCAGGTAATAAGCGGATGGATGAAATCCGGGCCTTAGCAAATTTTAAATTTATCGGGAACGGTATTTGCTAAAATGGGTTTAAAAATATTTCAGTTTGATTGAAAGTATTTATATTCGCAATTCGTACAAAACCTCAGGTACAATAATAAAGAAAACCTTTCGTTAATCAATTTGCAAAACGAATGAACATGCAAAAATTATTTTCAGGTAAAAATCTGATAATCGCGGCAATGGCAGTCCTATCCTTAAGTTCCTGCGCCAAAAAGAAAAGTAAGTCCAGTGTTACTGGTTGGAGTTATGATGACAAAAAAATGGGTAACTTCCACGTAGCTAAAATTAAGTATCCAAAAGCTGGTCCGGGCCTTGTATTTGTGCAAGGTGGTTCATTTGTAATGGGTGCAAAGGAGGAAGATGTTATGGGTGATTGGAATAATGTTCCACGCCGCGTAACCGTTCCGTCGTTCTTTATCGATGAAACAGAAGTAGCAAACGTTCACTACAGGGAATATTTATATTGGCTGGAAAACACTTTCAGCAATGATACTGCCATCTTGAATAAAAGTCTTCCTGATACACTTGTATGGAGAGAAGAACTTGCCTACAATGAGCCCTATGTAGAGTACTATTTCAGGTATCCTTCTTATAATTATTACCCGGTGGTTGGTGTAAACTGGCAACAGGCACATGATTTTTGTATCTGGAGGACAGACCGCGTAAATGAATTGAACCTGGTTTCAAAAGGGTACCTTAAAAAAGACGCTATAAAAAGAGAATTAAAAGGTAGTGGTGCCGATGGTTCATTTAATACTGAAGCCTATCTTATGAACCCTGATATGATACAGGGCAGGAATAAACCTAAAAAATCTGCTTTAAAAGATATCAATGGCAAACCCCGCAGTACCGTTAGAATGGAAGACGGTATCCTTGGAATGGGTTATCGCCTTCCAACTGAAGCTGAGTGGGAATATGCTGCTTATGGCCTGTTGGATCAAAACCCTTCTCCACGTAAAAAAGAAGGAAAAAGCGGCGAGGAATTACGCAGCAATCAACAAATTTATTCATGGAGCAAAAACCCGAATGGTTTGAGAGATAACCGCCGGGGAAGCTGGCAGGGTAAATTCCTTGCTAACTTTAAGCGTGGAAGTGGTGATAACATGGGTATTGCAGGAGGTTTGAATGACCGTGCTGCTATTCCCGGCAATGTAAAATCTTTCTATCCGAATGCTTTTGGTCTTTATAACATGAGTGGAAACGTGAGTGAGTGGGTAGGTGACGTTTACAGGCCTATGACCTCTGTTGACGGACAGGATTTCAACTATTTCCGTGGTAACAAATTCCAGAAATTTTATAAGAACAGCAGCGGTGAATATGAAAGAGATAGCATGGGGCACCTTAAGAAAAGTGATATTTCTGATGAAGAAGTTAAAAACCGCTCAAATTACCAGCATAATAATGTGATCAACTATCTTGATGGTGATACTGCAAGCCAGGTTTTCTATGGCTTCGGAGTAACCTCATTGATCAGTGACCAGTCGAGGGTTATTAA
This sequence comes from Chitinophagales bacterium, assembly GCA_038207305.1. Taxonomy (GTDB): domain Bacteria; phylum Bacteroidota; class Bacteroidia; order Chitinophagales; family Chitinophagaceae; genus Ferruginibacter. The sequence continues at coordinate 214,381 of JBBQZY010000005.1, read as the reverse complement.
AGGTGGTAGCTGGAATGACAGGCCTTACTGGCTTTCTCCGGGTTCACGCCGTTTCATGCAGGAAGACCAGGGTGCAAGTACCGTAGGTTTCCGTTGCGCTCAAACTTATTTAGGCCCGCCGGAAGGACCTGGGTTTAAAGAAGGTAATATCTTCGGAAAGCGCAAGCAGAATTCCCGTAAAAAGAAGAAATAATTAAGCATCAAAATACTAGAACCCCTTCAGGCTACCGAGTTTGAAGGGGTTTTTCTTTTAATTATGAACTGTTAGCTTCAAGTAAGACTTGTTTTTGCAGATTTATGAGATCCTTCATTTTTGCTAACTGAAGCTTGTGGGTTGTGGCTTATGGTTAATCGCTTACACTTAACAGCTACCTTATTTATACTATTTTTGTCTTCATGGAAATAAATTCTTTATACGCACATTACTTAGAACATCCTTCTGTAGAAACCGACTCGAGGAAAATAAAAAAGAATGATATCTTCTTTGCATTGAAAGGCCCCAATTTTAATGGCAATAAGTATGCGCAGCAGGCATTGAAAGATGGTGCAGCATATTGTGTTGTTGATGAAGAAACAGGTGTTGATGACAGCCGGATCATAAAAGTCACCGATTGCCTTGAAACACTGCAACTGCTAGCAAAAAAACACCGGGAGCAATTTTCCATTCCATTTGTTGCCATTACAGGCAGCAATGGAAAAACAACGACTAAGGAACTGGTACATGCAGTTTTGTCCAGCAGTTACAAAACAGCTACAACAGTTGGTAACCTGAACAATCATATAGGAATTCCACTCACGATCTTAAGGATCAAAGCTGATGCTGAAATTGCTGTAATAGAAATGGGTGCCAATCATCAAAAAGAAATTGAAGGTTATTGTATCTATACCAAGCCAACGCACGGGATGATCACCAATTGTGGAAAGGCACACCTGGAAGGTTTCGGTGGCGAAGAGGGCGTTAGAAAGGGCAAAGGAGAGTTATTTGATTACCTGAGAAAGACAAACGGAACTGCATTTATTTTCAGTGATTATGATTATTTACTGGAGATGAGTGCCGGTATATCAAAACGGATTACATATGGAACCGGCAACGCAACGCTAACAGGTGAAGAAATAGCAGGAACGGATGATGAATTATTGCGGGTGAAGATCTGTAATGGGGCAGCAATCAATGAGATCAAAACTCAATTGGTGGGAGGTTATAATTTGCCAAATGTGCTGGCTGCTGTTTGTATCGGTAAAGCGTTTCGCGTGGAAGATGAAAAAATAAAAACCGCACTTGAAAATTATATCCCTTCTAACAGCAGGTCGCAGTTGATAGAGAAAGACGGCAACCGTATCATACTGGATGCATACAACGCAAACCCTTCAAGCATGAAGGCTGCGATTGAAAATTTTGAAAAGATCCCGGGAGATAAAAAAATACTTATACTTGGCGGCATGATGGAACTAGGCAATGATAGCCTGCATGAACATGCGTTGCTGGTAAAACTCATTGCAAAAAATCAATGGTATAAGGTGGCACTTGTAGGAAATGATTATAAAGACCTGCCTGCCGGTTTCCTGCATTTTAACAATTCTAAGGAGGTTAATAGCTGGTATAACGAACAGGATATTAAAGAAGCACATATATTGATCAAGGGTTCAAGAAGTATGCAGATGGAAAAAGTGCTGGGTGAGGTTGTTTGAGAAAGTTAATAGCAATCACAAAGCAGATGAAGTTTAACCTCAACTTTTTGAACATTATCAACTCAAAACCATAATTAGGGCGTACATTTGCCTCCCTATAAAATGATAGTCATTTTTGGGATTGGAGACGTGTCCGAGTGGTTGAAGGAGCACGCCTGGAAAGTGTGTATACGGGAAACTGTATCAAGGGTTCGAATCCCTTCGTCTCCGCATATTGATTCTGCGGTTATTTTTATTTAATAATTTTATAGTGGGTAGTAGATCCACCTTTTTAATAAGATGAAAATCAGCATATTCATTAGCTTACTTTTTTTTATCTCTACAGGATTTCTGTCCACAAATTCAAATGGCAGCCGGGTAGATAAATCTGCCTATTATGCCGCACTCTCTTCTTCAAAAGAGGCAGTTATCAACACACAACTCGCTGCTTTACAATTATCTTCAATTCCAGAAAAAGAAGCATACGAAGGCGCTTTATTAATGAAAAAATCTGGCCTGATAAAAAGCGGTGCAAAAGAAAAATTAAATTTATTTAAAGCCGGCCGCACGAAACTGGAGGATGCAATTACAAAAGACAACAATAATATTGAATACCGTTTTTTAAGACTGATCATACAGGAAAATGCGCCTAAAATCGTAAAGTACAGGAACGATATGGAACAAGACAGCCAGCTGGTTCGCACAAATTTCAAAAACCTTCCGCAAAACCTTCAACTGGTCATTACTGATTACAGTAAAACATCAAAGGTCTTAAAAATCTGATAGCGTTAATTTCAAAGCATGAAGAAAAAAGTACTGGTCATTTATTTTTCCCAAACGGGGCAGTTGGGTGATATTGTCAATAAGCTTTCCATTCCGCTCGCACAGGCCGGTCACCAGGTTGAAACAGTTCGTGTTGAACCTGTAACCCCGTATCCTTTTCCATGGAAAGGCAGGAGTTTCTTTGCCGTGATGCCCGATTGTGTTACGGGCGTGCCTGCTGAACTAAACGAATTTCAATTAGAAGCAACCTCGTACGATCTTATTATTCTTGGCTACCAGGCATGGTTTCTTTCACCCGGTATACCTACAAACAGCATCTTACATCATCCTGCTGTAAAAGCTGTTTTGAAGGATACGCCTGTGATAACGATCACGGGAGCCCGCAACATGTGGATCAGCGCCATGGAACGCATTAAGATCAGTTTAAATGAATCTGGAGCAAAGCTTGTTGGCAGTATGGCATTGGTTGATAAGCATGCAAACTTTGTAAGCTTTGTTACCATCTTTCACTGGATGTTCAAAGGAAAAAAAGACAGGTATCTAAATGTTTTCCCAAAACCGGGTGTTGCCGATGCAGATATCGAAGCGTGTAAAAATTATGGCAGCATTATTGAAACACACCTTGAAACAGGAAACTGGGATGATTTACAAAGTGAACTGATAGCTGCAAAAGCCATTGAGGTGAAATATAATTTAATGTTTATAGAATCAAAAGCAAGGAAGATTTTTGCAGTGTGGGCAGGCATCATTGTTAAAAAGAAAAATAAAACAGCGTGGCTTGTTGCATACAAATATTATCTTATAATTGCATTGTTTATAGCAGCCCCGATCATACTTACCGTTGATGCTATATTCTTTAAACCGTTTTTATCGGTACGCATTAAAAAGCAGAAACAACATTATTTAGGAGTAAACTAATAAATCAGCATGGCGCTTAACGAAGTATATATTAATAATACAGCTTCATTTTTTCCCAATGAGCCGGTATCCAATGACGAGATGGAAGAATACCTGGGCTATATCAATGAAACACCTTCCAGGTCGAAGGCAATTGTGTTGAGGAACAATGGTATCAAGAACAGGTTCTATGCGCTTAAAAAAGATGGAACTTCTACACATACAAATGCGCAGATGACTGCTTTGGCTGTAAGGAAATTATTCAATGACGATACTGATCAATTGAACTCAATCAAACTATTGAGCACCGGTACTTCCTCACCCGACCAGATCATGCCCTCGCATGGCGTTATGGTTCATGGCTGGATACCCGAAATAAAGCATGCAGAAGTTGTTTCACCATCCGGTGTATGTTGCGCAGGCATGCATGCATTCAAATATGCCTATTTAGCAACTAAAACAGGCGACTCGGAAAATTCTGTTGCAACAGGTTCTGAAAGATTTTCACGCTCGTTGGTGGCATCTAATTTTGAAGATGAGGCACAAAAATTGAAAGCATTGGTGGATGATCCATACATTGGTTTTGAAAAAGAATTCTTGAGATGGATGCTATCGGATGGAGCTGCTGCATTTGCAATTTCAAATAAAAAGAATGAAACAGGAATCAGTCTTCGCGTAGAATGGCTGGAAGGATTTTCTTATGCAAATGAACTCGGGCCATGTATGTACATGGGTTGCGAAAAACAAAAAGACGGCAGCTTAAAAAGTTACCTCGATTATTCACCGCAGGAACTGATGTCAGAATCGATCCTTAGCATTAAACAGGATGTAAAATTATTAAGCAAGAATATTGTTCCTTACGGTGGTGTTGGATTAAAAGCCGCGTTGGATAAACATGGCGTTAAATCTTCAGAAGTAGATTATTTCCTCCCACACATGTCGAGTGAGTTTTTCAGGGATAAGATATTTCAGCAACTGATCGTAAACGAAACAGGCATCACTTATGATAAGTGGTTTGTAAACCTGCCGCAGGTTGGTAATGTTGGCGCAGCTTCAATTTATTTAATGGTAGATGAATTGTTCCACAGCGGTAAATTAAAAGTAGGTGATAAAATATTATTGCTTGTTCCGGAAAGCGCAAGGTTTTCTTATATGTATGGTTTGTTGACAGTAGTTTGATAGCTGTTAGCTGCAAGCTATTAGCATGGCTTAATTGCTTTAAATTTGCAATGTGATAGCAGCTGTTTGAAGTTGACACGAATAGCTGACAGCGAATAACAAAAAGCTCTCTTTATGAAAAAAGAAGATATTCCCCAGGATGATGGCGCACTAAATAAACTTACCAAAGAGATTGTATATGCAGTTGACAGTTCAGGAAATTATACGACTGAATTAAGTACCGGCTGGGATGTGAAAACAAAAGCGCTGGATGTTGCCTGGAATGATATTGAACAACGTATTGCCGCTGCCAAACAAAAAGTACTCAACAACGAAGCAAGTCCACTTTTATATTTTATGGAATTGAGATTGATGGAGATCGGCATCGTTGCAGCTTATACTGGTTTCTGGAAATGGACCATCAAAAAACATTTGAAGCCCGGAGCATTTAAAAAACTGCCAGAAGATAAATTAAAAAAATACGCAGACGCATTCAATGTAACTGTGGAAGAATTAAAAACAATGAACGTACATGAAGCGTGAATTTAAACATTTACAGGCGGCTCATTGTGAGAACGGTGTTACGACCAACCTGCTAAGAACCATCGGAATTGAAAATATGACAGAACCCATGGCATTCGGGATTGGCTCCGGATTATTTTATGTACAATTACCTTTTCTGAAAATAAACAACGGTCCGGCGATCGCTTTTCGTACCATGCCCGGACTCATATTTAAAAGAACCTGCACAGCACTGGGCATTCCGGTAATCCGGAAAAAATTCAGCTCGAAAGAAGCAGGTAAAAGATACCTGGATGAATGTTTAGAAAGAGGCCAGGCCGTTGGTTGCCAGGTTGGCGTTTATTACCTCACTTATTTCCCAAAAGAATACCGCTTTCATTTCAATGCACACAATATGATCGTGTTTGGAAAAGACGGCGACCGATACCTGATAAGCGATCCGGTAATGGAAGAAGTTACCTCTTTATCTGAATATGACCTGGAAAGGGTTCGGTTCGCAAAAGGCCCGTTTGCCCCAAGAGGACAGATCTACTATCCTGCAGCATCAAAGATCATTACTGAAGATGTAATGAAGAAAGCAATTGTAACCGGTATCAAAAGAAACGTGAATCATATGATACACATTCCGGGGAATATTGCGGGTGTAAACGGAATTGCAGGCACAGGTAAAAAAATCAAAAAATGGCGTGATAAATTAGGGCAACAGACTGCAGGTTTATACTTAGCACAACTGGTTCGCATGCAGGAAGAAATAGGAACAGGTGGTGGCGGATTCAGGTATATTTATGCAGCATTTTTGCAACAGGCTCATGCATTGCATCCGAAAGACGAACTACTCGGGGTTTCAAAAATGTTTACCAACGCAGGTGACCTCTGGCGCAATGCTGCTGTGCAGGCTGCAGGTATCTATAAAGGAAGGATCGGCAGCCAGGCCGACTTTGATGTGATGGGCGATTACCTTATCGAAATATCAGCAATAGAAAAAAATGCGTTCAAGGCACTCTCTAAAATAAAATGGAATTCATGAACGATGCAGCAGTGAGTATTCAAAACCTGGGATTTAAATATCCCGGCCAAAATGCTGATTGCTTTAGTCACCTTACCCTGCATGTTGAAAAAGGGGAACGATTTGGATTGTTCGGGCCAAATGGCGCCGGCAAAACAACGCTGATGAATTGCATGACAGGACTTCTCTCCTACCAGCAAGGCAGCATCAAATTGATAGGGCAGGAAGTAAAAGATCATCGCAAATCAATCAACAAAATTTTTGGATTTGTACCACAGGATTTTTCTTTTTACCAGGAATTAAGCCCGCTGGAAAATCTTGCATTCTTTGGTGCCTGGTCGGGTTTGAATAAACAACAGATCAAAAAAAGATCTGTTGAATTACTAGAAGTACTCGGACTTACCGATGTGCGCAATAAACAGGTACAAAAATTTTCAGGTGGTATGAAGCGCAGGGTTAACCTCGCCATCGGTGTTATCCACGAGCCCCAAATATTATTTTTAGATGAACCCACCGTTGGTGTTGATGTACACACCAGGCAATCTATCATCGGTTACCTGAAACAACTAAATGAAAGAGGCACCACCCTTATCTATACGTCGCACCAGTTAAGTGAAGCAGAAGATCTTTGTGAGAAGATAGCCTTGATAGATGATGGAAAAATATTGTTACATGATTCATTGCGTAAAGTTTTATCAGATCATGGCCAGGAAGGATTGGAAGGATTGTTCATTCAGCTAACAGGAAAGAATTACAGGGATACTGATGTATAAACTCCGGGCTACGATAATAAAAGATCTACAGATACTCACCCGCGACAGGGTTGGCCTGGTCATGATGTTCGTAATGCCCATCATACTTGCTATTGTAATTACTGCTACTCAAAACAGCACGTTTGAGTTGGTGAATAATAATAAAGTGCCGTTGCTGCTGTGCAACAAAGACAATGGCGCACCAGGTAAACAACTGGTGAATGCCATTGAAAAAGTTGGCATGTTTGAAGTAAAAAAAGTAGCAGCAGATCAAACCGAAAAACAACTCTCTGATCGCATGCATGAAAAAGATGCTTTGATCGCTATCATTATACCTGCTGACTTTTCTGCGAAAGTAGAAGCCAAGGCAAAATCTACTGCATCAAAAGCATTGAATAATTTCGGATTGCAGGGAGATTCATCAACTATCAATACCACAGATAGTTTACAACCCATCAGTTTATTATACCATCCAGTGTTACAGGTTTCTTTTCGGCAATCTATCCAAGGTGCCTTACGCAGCAGTTTACAAATGGTACAAACCAAGCAGGTTTTAAAACAGATGTATTTTGATGTGAATGAAAAAGAACTGCCAGATACATTGGAGAATGAATTTGCACAAAACCAGATCGGCATCAATGAAATTCCTATATCAAGGGATGGAAGCAAAACAATACCAAATGCTACACAACACAATATTCCTGCGTGGACGATCTTTGCCATGTTCTTCGTGGTGATATCGTTAGGAAGCAGCGTTGTAAGAGAAAAATTAAATGGAAGTTTTGTAAGATTAAAAACCTTGCCAACCAATTATCTGCTGTCATTGATCTCAAAGCAACTTACTTACCTGGCCGTTACCTTATTACAGGCTTCGGTTATTTTTGCACTTGGAATGTATTTGTTCCCGGTAATGGGGTTACCAAAATTAAATCTTCCATCAGACCTGTTGGGGTTATTTATCGTTTCCCTCGTTTGCGGATTGTGCGCCGTAAGTTTTGCAATTTGTATCGGTGTGTATGCTCAAACGCAGGAACAGGCCAATGGAATCGGTGCCGTGTCTATTGTAATGCTGGCCGCAATTGGTGGATTGCTGGTGCCCAGCTTCGCGATGCCGGAATCTTTTCAAACAGTCATTAAATTATCACCTTTACACTGGTGTTTGGAAGCTTATTACGGTTTATTCCTTGAGGGAGGCAAACTAAAAGATATTCTTTTAAATATTTTACCTTTATTGGGTATTACTGTATTTATTCAGTTAATTGCATTGTACGGATTAAAAAGAAAAAACCTGATTTGAATTATTTATTATGGAGACAGCAGAATTAAAACAGCAGCTAAAAAAACAAATAGTAGAGTTTCTCAACCTGCTATCTGTAAACCCTGATGATATAAAAGATGATGAGCCATTATTTGGCGAAGGACTTGGCTTGGATTCTATTGATTCTATCGAGTTGATCGTTCTGCTGAACCGTGAATATGGTATTGTTATAGAAGATCCCAAAGAAGGAAGGAAGATATTGGTGAACGTAAATACCATGGCAGATTATATAGAAAAACACCGCACTAAATAAATACACATTATTGGACAGGATCGTTGTTACAGGTATTGGAGTAATCAGTGCTATAGGAAATACTGTAGCAGAAAACCGTGCATCCCTCATAGCAGGAAAATGCGGCATGAGCCACCTGGAGATGTTTTCATCAAAATTTTCCAACTCACTTCCTGTTGGAGAGATAAAGATCAGTACGCAGGATCTTAAGAAAAAACTTGGCAGCCATGAGCCAGGTGTTACCCGCACAACTTTACTGGCTTTACATGCATTGAAAGAAGCACTTGCTGATAGCAGATTAACCATTGACGAGATCAGTTCATTTGATACTGCCCTCATCGGTGCCAATACCGTTGGAGGCATGTGTTTAACAGATGAAATGTATGAAGATTCTAAACCAGCTACGAAGGGTTCGGAATATATTGCTTCATACGATTACGCGTCTATCAATTTGTACCTGCAACAACGGTATCAATTGAATGGACAGATCAATACAATCAATACAGCCTGCTCATCTTCTGCAAATGCAATTATGTATGGCGCCAGGCTTATTAAAACCGGCAGGGCAGAAAGAGCAATTGTTGGTGGTGTAGACAGTCTTGCGAAATTTACGATTAACGGTTTTAATGCGCTGCATATTTTATCGCCCGATATCTGCACACCATTTGATGAAGGACGCAAAGGATTGAATTTAGGTGAAGGTGCTGCGTTTCTGATTTTAGAAAAAGAGTCTGCTGTTGTTGGTAAAAAAATTTATGCTTCGCTGAGTGGTTATTCAAATGCAAATGATGCATACCATGCTTCTTCTTTGTCTGATGACGGAACCGGCCCCTACAAAGTAATGAAAGATGCATTGGCGATGGCAAAGCTGGATCCATCGCAAATTGATTTCATCAATGCACATGGAACAGGCACAGAAAATAACGACAGGGTTGAAGGCACGGCTATGCTGCGGTTGTTTGGAAAAGCACCTGCATTCGCATCTACAAAAGCAAATATTGGTCATACACTCGGCGCTGCTGGTGCTATTGAAGCAGTATATTGTATCTTAAATTTAGCTGAACAGGAAATATATCCTGCAGTTAATTTTAAAGACCCAATCGCTTCTCTGGGGTTAGAACCTGTTAAAGCATATCAGCAAACTGATCTCAAACATATCATGTCAAACTCTTTTGGTTTTGGCGGTAATTGTTCATCTCTTATCTTTTCCAAAGCCTGATCTATGTTTTATATCCATCAACATTCTTGTATATCGCCGCAACAGACTTTCATGTTTGTTGACCTGGAAACCAACCATAAACCGGTGGAGAAAAAACTAAAAGCAATTGAACCCGCTTATGATAAAATACCTCCCGGTGTATTGCGCAGGATGGGAAAAGCCGTAAGAATGGGCGTAGGCGCAGCATTGCCCTTGTTAGAGGATCTCCCTGCTCCAGCTGGTATGATCATGGGCACTGCGAATGGTGGAAAAGAAGACTGTGTAAAATTTCTCAACCAAATCATCGAATACAATGAAGGCATGCTTACCCCGATCAATTTTGTGCAGAGTACACCCAATGCAGTAGCAGCACAGGTTGGTTTACTCACAAAAAATCATGGTTATAATATTACGCACCTTCACGCAGGACTGGCATTTGAATATGCGATGATAGATGCAGATATGTTCATCAGTGAAACGGCTGCTAATAATTATCTCCTTGGCGCAGTAGATGACATCTCTACCTACAATTATTATTTTGAAGACAAAGCGGGTTGGTATAAAAAAGAAGATATCAGTAATAAAGTGTTGTACGATACAGAAACCACAGGAAGTATTGCAGGGGAAGCTGCTGTTATGTTCCGCGTTGATGGAATTAAAGAAGATGCTACCGCAAAAGTTATTGCAATAGATACCTTACATAACGGAGACGAAAACATAATGCAGGAGAGATTAAAACTTTTTCTTGAAAAATATTTACCTGTAAATGAAAAGATCGATCTTTTATTAAGTGGAGAAAACGGTGATGATCGTTTGATGAAATATTTTACCGCCGCAGAAACAATAGCCGGTAAAGACATTACAATTGCAAGGTTTAAACATTTCAGTGGTGAATTTCCAACGGCAACTGCCATGGGACTCTGGCTGGTTTGTCATATACTTGATCAACAAGCTATCCCCGGCCACATGATCAAAAAGCAAGGATCAGGGACAGCTTATAAAAATGTATTGATCTACAATAACTACAAAGGCATTCAGCATAGCTTTATACTGGTTTCATTGCCATGAGTGGTTGTTTCCACTGATTATCATTTCAATTAAAATAAGATGTTGCCACGAATGCACGAATTTTTATTCGTGTTCAAATGTGTAGTTAATGGTAAAAGAATTTATTTGAAGATCAGGCCCTGCTTTTTATGCGGCGTTGTTTATCCGTTACTTTTTGCTTCAACCATGCCGGCCATGCAGAATCATCTTCAGCATCATATACTTCCAACTGTTGAGCGTTGTCTGCTTTAATAAGATCTTCTTCCCTGCAATTGAGGATCAGGGCTGCTGTTTTTACACCGGAATAACCTGATCCTGCCACTCCATGTGCCATGATACTTGCACCACACATATAAAGGTTCTCAATTTCTGTTTTGGCTCCATAAGAGAACGGGCCGGTTTGAAAAAACCCTTTCTCCGTGCCATACACATTGCCTTTTGTTGAATTGATATAATATTCATTTGTTGTGGGTGAACCCATATCAAGTTGAATGATATGGTCACGAACACCCGGTATCGCTTTCTCCAGGTTATTTACCAGTTTATCTATGAGCTGGCCTTTAAATTTCTTATAAGCTTCCTCATAACCATCTCCTTCAGGAAGCCTTGATTTAAAGAGATCATAATCGATGAACGTAACCACTTCTATCGTATGCTCTCGTCCGTTGAAGCTTGTAGGATCTTTCAGAGAAGAACAGCTGATGAACAGTGTTGCATAGTCTTCTTTCTCCAATAAGTCAACAGTCGTAAGTTCATTGTACAGGTCATCAATATCCCTGTTCGGCATCATCCAGATATTTCCTGAATCCATGCCTGCTGCACGAATATCCATGTCCACTGTTAAAAAGAACATCAGGGAAGTAAGGGAGTAACGTGTTTTAGAAAGCTTCTCCTGTAATTTTTTACTTAGGTTCTCTTCTCCCACCATTTTATAAGTCTTCGATGGATCTGTATTGGATATTATTTTTTTTGCTTTGATGATCTCTCCATTTTGTAACTCAACAGCAGTTGCTTTACAGGTACCATTCTTTTCATCACGCTCAACCAAAATCCGTTTAACGCCTTCGCCTGTCCTGATAATTCCATCATGTTTTTTAATGGCTTTTGTCATAGCCTTTACAATGGCAGCACCGCCACCCATAGGATAAAAACCACCATGTAAATAATGATCCATCAAAGCACAATGTAATGGGAAACTTGCTTTGGCCGGAGGAAGCCCGTGATCGCCGCATTGAATGTTCAATACATTTCTTAACAACGGATCTTTGATATGCCAGCCGATCACCCGTTTTAAACTGAACAAACCATACTTACCTAAATGACGGGTTCTGTAAGGAATGGTAATATTATCCCAAAAACCTTTCATTTTCGGAATAAGTTGTATTTCCGTACTTACTTTTTGTATCAGTGCCAGGTATTTTTTTAACCCTTTTTTTTCTGCAGGAAATTTTTCGGCCAGTGATTCGTATAAATTATCTACACCCGCAGGTAAGTCGATGCGCTCATTCCCTATCCAGCAATGTTCGTAAGCCTTCGGATTCATGCGAAAGAATACGAGGTCGTTTGCAATGCCCAATCCTTCGTATAATTTACTGCTTGATTGTCCTTCATCGATCGATCCGATGTAATGAACACCCGGACTGAAACGATGGCCATCAATATAAAAACTATGGCACCAGCCGCCCGGTACATAATGCTGTTCTATCACAGCAACTTTTTGTCCTGCTTTAGCAAGACAGAGTGCAGTGGATAAACCACCAGCACCGGAACCAATTATGATACAGTCAAATTCTTTCATCAAAGTGTTCCGAAGATAAGCCTTTTAATAACCCGAAAAGGAAGCGTTTACGCTGATCAAAAGATTTTTTTGAAATAATTCAACATAGAACCGGGCAGGATAATCGCAAAGCTTTTACCGGAACATCATTTTATAATTCAAACTATTTTTTCACGGCGCCCGGGGTCTTTGTAAAGTTTTGTTTCAGGCCTGCTACGATATATTTGAAACAATGATTCACGGAGCTACAGGCACAGCAATGAAGAACTTTAAAAACTGTTTTTAAACCCGCGAAGGGAAATAAGATCCACATGCATCAAGGTTGAAACCATATAAGTTTCAGACCAGGATGGCCGGGTTCCTTATCTTGCTTCAATACAACTAAAACGTTATTTATTTTATCGTAATCAAATACCGTGAACAATCCAACCTTATGCTCAACTTCAGCTCCTGATTTTACAGGATTTCCGAATACATACTTGCGGGTCAGTGTAACATCACTCCCTATAAGTTCTGAATAATAGCCATCTGCATCTCCAAGGTCTTTAAATTGTAAAGGCTTTCCATTGAATTCAGGTTTGGAATTGGCTTCCCTGTCATTAAACAGCAGGAAACTCCTGTGCCCATCACTGATATAGACACTTGATTTGAATGCCTTGTCTTTTAGAAATTCCTGGCCGGTAAAATTCCTGGAAGATTGATAGAAGGGTGACAATGAACTATTGGAAACATATTGATTCGTTGGTATCAAATAAGCATAGGTAGGCGTGCCATCCTGCGTATAGTTTACTACAGCAGTATTTTTAAGTATGGTATGGCTTGCAGTATCTTTTTCTTTCAGTACTTCCATTTCTTCGAAGATAATCGTAAATGTTCCATCATTGTGCAGGACCATATTTTGTGGCAAACCTTTATAATTGGCTCTTCTGCCATAGATCGTTTCATACCCGCTCTGCAATTTTTCTCCCGCCCCGATAATGATATTTGTTACCAACATATTTGTGTTGGGATCTACGTGGCCTAAATATGTTTCCAACCGATTCGATTCACTTTTGATCCTTGCAGTACTCAACAACAATAATTGTTGTATGGTGGGATCATAGCGCAGGATACCATTTTCTGGTACGAGGTCGTTTGAATAATCCAACTCCTTTGCTGCAATCCTGCCGGATGTTTTACCAAGGCCTGCAAATACCAGTTCCCCGGTTCGTAAATTCTCAGCATCTACATCATAACCGTATAACAATGCTGTTACTTTATCTCCACCCAATACAGCCATATCAATGTATTGCAGGTATTTATATTTACCGGTTGAATACGCACCGCGGCTGATCTCTTTATTATCTGAACCAAATAGTATCATTTCGATCCTTTTGCCTGTGTCTGCTACATTATTGCTGAACGTTGCTACCGCATAATGATCACTGGCCGGATCTTTACGAACAGATAGTTCAGGCAAAGGCATTAAAACTAATTTTGAATTCGCAGTTTTTCCCCAAGCTGTTTTTATAGATATTAGTAGTTTTTCTTCTTTTAATTTTCCAGATCTTCCGTCAATGATTAGCCTGTAGAGAACGGTTTCATTGTTATCTTTTTTACTAACCATCACAACCGCATCGCCATTGATCTCAAATATCCCTTCCACACTGCCTTGCTGAATTGTTCCATAAGCAGGCTCGATCGTTGATTCTGTACGCACCTTGTTTATCGGTTCATATACATGAACGAACAATCCCTTTGTAAAACTTACATGAATGAACATCGTACTGTTGTTCTTCATTTGTAATATTTTGGCGAAGCCTGGCCCCGGATCAGGAAATACCGGCCCCTCAGCAAACTGTGTGAACTGCGCATAGATAAGTGAAGAAAATAAGCACAGGAAGAAAAATATCAATACTCTTTTCATAAACCAGGTTTATTATTAATTAACTTTCTGATGCTGGCTTTTATGCAGCACACTTACAAATGTATTCCAATCCCGCTTTAAAAGTCGGTTTTTACAATCATTTAATAAAATGAGAAAAAGCAAATAACTTTAGCGGGATTTGTAACCTTATACCCGGGAATTTGTATTTGAAAACGGATCAATTCTTTTTTGTTTATGAAAAAAAAGTGGACTAGCCTTTTCTACATAGCCATCGTTGCAGGCCTGGGTGCCATTATCTACTGGATACTACAGAAAGGACGTAACCTTCAAACAGCTTCGGTACAGGATCATCTTCAAAAAACAGCAGATAAATCTACCGGCAGCATAACTGTTTTTAAAGATTCTTTCACACACAATCTTGCTGAACCGCTGGCAGTATTGCTTTTGCAGATCATTGTTATCATTGGCTTTGCCCGTTTGTTTGGATTTTTTTTCAGGAAGATCGGCCAGCCAGCGGTGATTGGTGAAATTGTTGCGGGGATTGTGTTAGGTCCATCCATCATCGGATCATTTTTTCCGGAGATCAATCATTTTCTCTTCCCGGTAGCTTCCTTGGGTTCTTTGAATTTTATCAGCCAGATCGGGTTGATACTCTTCATGTTCATCATCGGCATGGAACTTGACTTAAAGGCAATCAGCAAACAGGCATACGGTGCCGTTATTATCAGCCATGCAAGCATCATCATACCTTATACACTGGGTATGGGACTTGCTTATTTTTTATACAATCGATATGCGCCTGCGGGTATATCATTCCTTTCTTTTTCCTTGTTCATGGGCATTGCCATGAGCATCACCGCCTTTCCGGTGCTCGCAAGGATATTGCAGGAAAAAGGACTTACCCGCACCAGGTTGGGCGCTATGGCGCTCACCTGTGCAGCCGCAGACGACCTTACTGCCTGGTGTATCCTGGCAGCTGTAATAGCCCTGGTAAAATCGGGTTCTTCCTTAAGTGTTCTATATACCATCGGCTTTTCCATTGCCTATGTTTTACTAATGCTGAAAGTCGTTCATCCGATGCTGGAAAAATCAGGCAATGTATATACGAGCAGGAAAAAAATGCAGACACCTATTATTGCATTGTTATTCATGATACTGATCGTATCTGCATACATCACTACCATCATTGGCATACATGCTTTGTTCGGTGCTTTCATTGCAGGAGTGGTGATGCCATCGGGCATTAATTTCCGTAAGATCGTCATAGAAAAAATTGAAGATGTAAGCATCATTTTATTACTCCCCCTGTTCTTTGTTATTACTGGCTTACGCACCCAGATCGGCCTGTTAAATGAAGGGCATTTATGGGCAACGTTTGGATCGATCATCCTGGTTGCTGTTGCGGGTAAATTTGGTGGAAGTGCATTGGCAGCGAGGATCGTTGGACAAAGCTGGAAAGACAGCTTATCTATCGGCGTGTTAATGAATACCCGTGGACTAATGCAACTGATTGTATTGAATATTGGCTACGACCTTGGCATCCTTACACCCGAAATATTTGCGATGATGGTTTTGATGGCATTGGTAACAACCTTCATGACCGGGCCTGCACTGGATCTTATCAATTGGTGGATACCTGAAAAAGTTTCAACTGCTGAACCTCAGCATACAACCAACATTACTGAAAACCAAACTGCCCTCTGAACTTAAAATGTATAAGCTCATCTTTTAAGAGCGTAGCATTAACGATCATGGATCCATCTTCTTCCATGGAATATTTCAGGTTCACCTGGATGTTGTTGTTGTGGCTGGGATCTATCAAAGCAAGGAATTTCAGGTCATGCGCCTTTATCAGGTTTGTTTTCCTACCAATAACTTCTTCCATCATTTCTTTTATCATCTGCATCATGCAAACGCCCGGCACCACCGGATGGCCGGGAAAATGCCCTTCAAATATTTGGTGGGTTGCATCAATAACAACCGTAGCTTTTATATCAAAGCCATCTATCTGCTGGTTGCAGGTATGAAAAAGATTATTCAGTAACATTTCGTTCAATGCGTTTTAAGCCAATCGTAAAATCAAAAGTTTTATGGGAAATACCTATCGTATCTGGAATTCCATTTATATAGTGCTGCATAACCGCTTCCACAACCGTTTTACTGCGGGAAGCTCTTTCCAACCTGACAAGCTCACTGGCAGTACTGTCTGTAATGTAATAATTAAAACCTTTCGCATGTGGAAAAATATAATAACGTAAGCCATTATTTGTGCGAACAGATGCGGTAGAAGACTCAAGCCTGTCCATCAATATCAATT
This sequence comes from Chitinophagales bacterium, assembly GCA_038207305.1. GTDB lineage: Bacteria > Bacteroidota > Bacteroidia > Chitinophagales > Chitinophagaceae > Ferruginibacter. Next base: position 197,839 of record JBBQZY010000005.1, on the reverse strand, counting down.
CAAAATCCTTGCGCAGTGTTTTTAAAACTGATTTTTTGTTCATCTGCTTCACAATGGAATAGACTTTAAAAGTTCCATCAGCAGCAAACTCAAAATCGAAGAACTTAAATCCCATTTCGTTTGAAAATACCATTCGCAGGCTACTGTCGGGCATTTTCTTGATGAGTAACAATCCACTCAGGTGATTGCCAACCACATCCACTTTGGTATTGTATAAAGCAACGGTAAAAGCGGGTTTGAATTTTTGCAGTCTGCTGATATCAGCTGCAACCGGCTGCATTTGTTTATGAACCGACGCACAGCTACCCAATATGAACAGGCTGCTACTTAATAGTAAAAAGCGCATCTGGGATATTTGCATTCAGTTCTTTGTTTATAAAACGTATGATGGTATTGTCGCCGGAAACTTCCTGCAGCTGGATGCTGGAAACCGAATAATCTTTTTTATCAACTACAACGGTAATGGATTTGAACATATCTTTCAATGCCTTACTCAAGGGAACCAGTTCAACAAGGGAAGTATTTTTATTTTCAAATACCCTTGACTTAAAATCGGGATTATTGAGTGTTGTTCCCTGCATGCAATCGACCATGATCTTATTGATCTGCTGGAACATTTTATTTGATTTTGTGGAGATCTTATTTTCTTTCTGTCCGTCTTTTACATACACTTTATCCTTGTTCAATATCATCAGGTATTGATAAGGCTGTGTGTATTCCATCCTTACCTGACTTTCTTTCTTAAACCAGAATTTACCTTTTGAAGTAATCTTTTCTGAAAGCATACTCAGGTTCTTCTCCTGGGTAAAATCACTTTTAATGGAGGTTGTTTTTAGTGCTGCAGCTGCAAATGCTGTTTTAAATTTTGCGATATCGGCAAGTGCTGTATAGCCGGGATACTGAGCCTTCATGGAAGAGCCAGCAGCCACTATCAACATTATTAAAATTATTTTACGCATAGGGGGACAAATGTAGCAATTTATCCAACGGCACGATAGCATAGCCCCGATTTTTAACTTCTTTAATAAACGCTGGTAAAACCTGTAAGGTTGTATGGCTGGTATCATGAAAGAGGAATACGGCACCCGGTTTTATACCTGCATTGATCTTATTGACCAGTTTTATTTCATCTTTAATAACCGTATCCATTGATCGTACGCTCCACCCAACCGGAACATAATTACCTTTAAGGATCGCTTTTTTTAAATTGGGATTGATAACGCCATAAGGCGGCCTGAATAATTTTGGTTGTAAGCCGGTTACCCGCTTCATGGCATCATCCATCATGCGCATATCTGCCAGCATTTTTTTGGATGAGAACATATCGAACCAAAAATGATGCGTGTAACTATGGTTCCCAATCAGATGGCCATCTTCCTGCACCTGCTTTAATATTTGTTCATTGCCGGCAATGCGGTCTCCTATGCAAAAGAATGCCGCTTTGATATCTTCCTGTTTCAGCAATGCCAATATTTGCGGCGTGTAGTTGGTTGCCGGGCCATCATCAAAACTAATGGCGATCTCTTTTTTATCAGTAGTTGCAGCGCAGCTGACTTTTATGAAAAAATCAGAGGTGATATAACTACAGCCATAAAATAAAATGAGTGAATAAGCAACGAATGCCAATAGGTAAATATAAACTGGCACGCCAACCTTAATCTGTAATCCTACCAGCAATACAAGCAGGCTGATGAAAATGATATTTGTATTCCTGAAGGTTAGCATGCAGTAACCAGGAATATGGAGTGATGTATGTTTTGATAGTGATTGTACAGCAGAACCCGTTTCGGCTTAATTTGTTTTGAACTTCCATCATCCAAAACTTCAGGGATGGTTCCCGCTTTAATCATATTTGCTGCCAGCCACAACGCAAATCCCGTTGACGTTGGGTAATCACCACAAAGATGTTTGTAGTTAACTGAATATTTACCGCTGAAAATACCTTCATCCAGTTGATCATATATTTTATCTGAACCCTCATCACCGTTTCTTCCTGTTATCAGCAGGTCTATCTCATCTATAGAAATGGAATGTGTTTGCAGGAAGGATAAAACATGTTGTTCAATTTCTTTCAAAGAACCGGGTTTATAAATCGTTGCCAATCCATCCAGCTTTGCATAGTCGGTTGCAGAAGGTTCGTTGGCTAACAAAAAAAATGAAGCGCCTTCCCCGGCGATGGTTCCTTTGCTTCCGGTCTTATACAGATCAAGGCTTAAAATATTGCCCTGCTTATACAATCCCATCCTGTTCAATATAGCATGACTGATGTTGGTGATCTCATCTACTGCGCCAACCAGTACATTTGCTGCTGCATTTTCTTTCAATAACATCATTGCATCCATCAAAGCGCTTTCAAAAGAAAACCCGCGATGTACAAATGCATTGTTGTAATTATTGCATTGCAGCATGAGCCCGATCTGTGCACCAATTGTGTTATGTGTTGATTGTATAAAAGCCGTGGGCGTTAATAATTCTTCTTTATATTCTACCATTTTGGTAAGGAAGAGGCCGGTATCTTCCAGGCAGCCATAAGCTGTGCCGGTAACGATGGCATCAGGCTTTACCAGGTTTGCCTCAAGTAAGCATTCAGTAGCTGCGGCCACACCCATACGTATGATGCGGCTCATCCTTCTTATGAGCTTAACATCAATGAAGTCTTTGTAATCAGGTTCCACGCAGGCAAGCCGGTTTGTTGAATAAGCAACAGGTTCTTCCAATAACGGGAGATGTCCGAAGCTTTTTTGTGGGGAGATATTTCCTGTTGCCCGTATATACATGAGCGATTATAATTTTGAAAAGATCAATGAAGAACAGTTTCCCCCAAAGCCAAAGGAATTGGAAAGAACATGTTTCAATTCAATATTTTTTGTGAAGCTTGTTTCTACGTTAAATGGCAGGTCCTTCATCGGTGTTTCCAACCGGAGGTTTGGATAGATAATTCCGTGTTTCAATGCAAGTATCGAATACACAGCTTCTATCCCGCCGCTTGCTCCCAATGTATGGCCTGTAAATGTTTTGGTAGAACTCATTTTTGGATATGCCGGATCAAACAATCTTTTGATAGCGGTTCCTTCTGCAATATCATTGTTCTGCGTTCCTGTTCCATGCAGGTTTATGTAATCAATGTCTTCAGGATTCAAGCCACTTTGCTTAAGTGCTCCACTCATGGCCAGGAATGAACCTGTACCATCCGGTGAAGAAGCTGTTTGATGGTATGCATCATTGGCGTTGCAATATCCACTTAATGTAACGGTTGGTTTGTTTTTTAATGTTGCTGCAACTTTTTCAGAAACCAATACAACATATCCTGCACCTTCGCCGAGGTTTAGCCCTCGCCTGTTTTCGTCGAAAGGCTGGCAAAATTTATCATCTAATATCATCAATGTATTAAATCCATTCAACGTGAACCTCGTGAGTGCATCCGTTCCGCCCGCTACCACCACATCCAAAAAATTATTTTTGATAAGCCTTGCTCCGAAAAAAATAGCGTTTGCAGAAGAAGAACAGGCTGTACTGACGGTACTGATATAATTTTTTATGCCGAGCTTATCGGCAACAAGTTCGGTAACGCTGCCACATTCATGATGTACAACGTTTCGCAGTTTGCCTTTGGAATTATCTGCAAGGAATTCTGTGAAGAAATTTTCTGTCTTATCCATACCGCCAACAGAGTTGGCAGAAATAAAACCTGTTCTTAATCCGGCAATATTTTCAATACCGGCAGCATCCAGTGCTTCCCGCGCTGCGATGGCGCTTAACAATGCTGTGCGACTTATTAAAGCTGGTAACCCGGCCAGTTGAGCCAGTTGCTCGTTGCCCGACTTAACCTCAGCAACAGGTAACCTATTGCGGTGAACAGAATCGAAGTAAACCATAGGCGCTATTCCTGCACGGCTGTTTTCCAGTGCATCCAGGTTTTCGGCTACGTTCTTCCCGATCGCCGAGATAACACCTGTGCCGGCCACAAAAACAGGTTGACTCATTACTTAAACATTACTGGGTTGATGAGCAGTGATATATTCCGCCATAGTTCTTACCGAGCGGAAAACTTTCGGGCCTTCGTCGGCATTGGAAAGTTTTATCTTATAATGTTGCTGCAATAAAACGATCAACTCCAGTGCATCGATCGAATCGAGGCCAAGCCCATCTACAAAAAGCGGCTGATCGTCGCCGATATCTTCCGGTTTAATATCCTGTAAATTCAGTTGAGCAACGATCTGCGCTTTCAGATCCGACATTAATTTATCCATTTTCTAACTGGTATATTTTATTAATATTTTCGTTTGTAAAAGCAATGCTGCCCTTTTTTTCTATCAAAAATAAAGCAACTTTGTATGAATCTCCCAATACCTCTACCCAGCCACAAATACAAGCCTGCAATATATCACTATTAATCAGGTTGCTTACATATTGCCGAATGAAACCAGCATCAAAATGCTCAGCAATAAAAAAAGCGTTCTCGCCTTTAAAATTATGGCGGATACATATTTCACCAATTACAATATTGGGTAATGTGTAAACAAATAACGCAGGACTGGCTATATCTTTCGCCGTTTCGTAATATTTCAGGTCTGTATCAAGGCTTGAATTTTTATTAGCAAGTACTACACCCATATCGGCAGGTTGATATTTTCCTGCAAGTTCACCTTCATTCAATAAAAGTTCAGCGGCCAGCCAGCCCAGTTTGGCCAGGTTATCCATCTTGTGAAACTTGGGGTACTTAAACCCGAAATGCTGGTAGCATACTGTCAAAAAACCAGGCATTCCACTAGCCTTATCTTCAAACAATATCGTCCCGTTTTTACGAACTTCATGATCGCTGATGATACAACCTGAAGTGATATAACTCTCGTTACTCAACACTTAATGCTTTTTCGATTTCTATCAGCCTGGCTAGTTTTTTCAACGCTGTTTTGTGATTCTTCACGTATGGATTTTCGGTATCCCAAACATAGCCGGCCAGTACTGAGCAGATCATATTCTTTATTTCCTGGTCCTGCCTGTCGGCGAAAAATATTGTATCCAATGTACCTTCATACCAAGCCATCACATAAGAACGGAAGGTATCCACGCCCTGCATCATCGGCTCTGTGTATTCTTTGTTCCAATCGAAATCTTCGCCTTTTAATTTACGTATAACGAGGTTTGCAGCCAGTTGACTTGATACAGTTGCCAACGTAACGCCGGATGAAAAAACCGGGTCAAGGAATTCTGTAACATTACCTGTTAGTACGAACCCTTCTCCATAAAATTTCTCTGTGGTGGAAGACCAGGATTCCAATACCCTTGGTTCAAATTGCATTTCCACATCTTTCATACGTTCGCTGATATAAGGTTCATCAGCTATCAATGCCCGAAGCTGTTCTTCGGGTGTTCCTCCATATTGTTTAAAAAACGCAGGATCGCCAACATAACCAAGCGATGTATTGCCATTTGAAAATGGGATGATCCAGATCCAGATACCTTTTTGGTGTACCACAATGGTGATGCGGTTTGGCTCATCATCCATTGAGCGTTTAAGATCAACTGTATGTGTGAACAAAGCTTTTCTTGGTGCCAGGTTTGATGGTTTGTCAAGGTTGAACAAACGTGGTATCACCCTGCCATAGCCGCTTCCATCTACGATAAACTTTGCTGCTATCTCCGTTTTATTAGCATCGATATCTTCCACAGTCGTTACTGAATCAGAACCATTAAATACAATTCCGGTAACAGTGGTTTCATAACTAACCGGCACACCCATTTTTTCTACCGTATCTGCAAGTGTCTTATCAAACTCGCCGCGTGGTACCTGCCAGGTCCAGTCCCAACCTTCGGTAAACTGGTCGGCGAAAAAATAATCGCATACTTTTCCGTTCTTAACGAACTTGGCGCCAAATTTTTCCTGGAAACCTTTTTCTTTTACTGCATCAATGAAACCGGCTTCTGTCAAGGCTTCCATGCAACGGGGTAACAGGCTTTCGCCGATTACGAAACGTGGAAATTTCATTTTCTCCACGATCTTAACCTTGTAACCTGCTTTGTTAATGATGGAAGCTGCGACTGTTCCTGCAGGACCTGCACCGATCACCAACACATCTACTGTTTCTCTTTTCATTTGATAAAATGTAATTTTTGCTAAATCAACAATTTTAAAAACTGTTGCTTTCTAATGTTATTCTTTACACAGCACCACTGCTGCATTACAGCCGCCAAAACCAGAGGCTGTTTTCAGGCAGTTTTGCAAAGGCATATTTTGTATCACATTCGATACATTCAGTGGCATTGTAACCCCTAATTTATTAAACCCAATGGTTGGCAAAACTAAATTCTGTTTCAATGAATGAATGCATGCGATAGACTCTATCAATCCTGCCGCTCCCAATGTATGTCCATAATTTCCTTTCAGGCTGTTTACAGGAATTGATTGCATGCCTGCCAATGTGATGGCCTTTGCTTCCATTTCATCGTTGTATAAAGTTGCCGTACCGTGCGCCGAAATAAAATCGATATCGGATGCTGATAACCCGGCATCTTTCATCGCCTTATTGATGGCCTGGCAAAGTTCTTCGCCGGTACGAGACGGACCGGAAATATGATTGGCATCATTACTTACCGAGCCGCCCGCTATTTTAATGCCGTTGGAAAATTTTTTATTTGCTGAAAGAACGATCGTAGCTGCACCTTCGCCTAAATTGATCCCTGTTCTTGCTTCATCAAAAGGTTTACAAGCTTCGCTGCTGATAGCCTGGAAAGACTGGAATCCTGACAAAACAAATTTCGAGATGACATCCGCGCCGGCGATCACCGCATGCTCATATTGCCCCGATTGAATCAAACGCATACCCATTACCATCGCCAGCAAACCGGAGATACAGGCATTGGAAACGATCAAAGGTTCATTGGCAAAATGAAAATGGGTAGCAACTTCTTTTGCAGAATGAGACAACGATATCTTATCGCTCAATGATGCCGCATTCTTTTCTGTTTCCAACAGGCTTATATTTCCTTTTGTAGAAGAAATGATGAGTATCGTTTTTTTATCAGCAGGTTCAACTGCACTGTTTTTTAATGCATCAGTAATAGATGCTATAAGCAGTTGCTCAAATTTTGTATATCCGTTCTTATTTGCTGACAACACGTGGGCATTACCAAAGAGAGATGCGTAGAAAGGAACATCCGACATGTTGCTATTATCATGCTGCTTAATACCGGAGGCCGACACCAGCAACTGCGAAAAATTTTCCGCAGCGGTAGAGCCCAGTGGTGATATAATATTATCTGATGTAATAAAAACGTCTCTCATATTATTCGTTAAGCGGGAACATGTTTCCTTTTCCATTCTTCAAAAAAAGGCGGGTTAGACAATTGCAGTAAAGATTCATTCTTCTCTAAAAAAACCTGTACAGAAGAACCTGTTGCCACCAACTCACCGGTAACTGCATTGAAAAGCCTGTAATTAAATTTCATTTTTGCAGCTTCGCAGGGAACGTATTTTGTTTCAACGATCACCCTGTCGCCGTAACGCAAAGAGCGTTTGAATTCACAATGCACACTTACGATCGGAATTACGAATCCCTGTTTGTAAACATCCAGGTAACCCAGTCCGTGCATATTGCCAAACGCTTCTCTCCCATCTTCGAAGTACCGTATATAATGCCCATGCCATACAATACCCAGCGGATCGGCTTCATTAAAACGAACCAGTACTTCTGTGCGGCTACTCAGTTTCTTAATCATGGGTTCTAACCTCAGCTGTTTGATTTATTTTTCCACTCTTTGTACTTTCTTTTTTCTATTTCATCCAACGTTGCTTTGATCGCAGATGCCCAGGTATTCCTGAATCCAAATCCCTTTGCTTTTACTTCAAAACGTTCTGTCAGCAATACTTTCTTTGTCTGCAGGTCTATGAGTACCGTCCACACTGCAGCCAATTCATCACCCTTTTCAACATTTTTCATTGCTTCAAAAACAAAGAGTATCCCGATACCTTTTTTTCCGCTTAGATTCAATCCCTTTACTGCTGCAGTGATATCACTTTCTTTTAAACGGTTAAAATCTTCCGATTTTGATGAAACGATCTCTTCTGAATTTATCTTTTCATTTTTGGCATGCACTGCAGTTAGATCTGAAGAAACACTGCTCTTATGAAAAACATCTGTGAAAGTGAATTTCTTAGGTTCATTTACTACAACATCGTTGATGCTGCGGAACAGCCGGCCTTTTATATCTGTAGGGTTAGCCGTTGGGCTATTGATTAGCTTTGCTTTGCTAAAATCGATGCCCAGGTAAACAGTTGGTATTTCACTGCTTCCAAAAAACTCTTTTAATGTTTGTGCGTTGGCAGATTGAAAAACAACAAATGATAATACGATGGCAAAAAAACGGGACAGAAAGTTTAAACGTTTCATGTTGGGAATTTTTATTGGTTTGTAATAAAGATTTTCATTTCACATTGAGCCAATATGGTTTCATTGCAAGTGATCTTTCCGGATATTACTGATACATCAAAAATCTGCTTTTCTATTGTTATTTCTGTTATTATTTCATCGTTTATTTTGGGGAAGCCGCTGATGACGAGGTTCCTGATAGCGCCGATATAACCAACCCGTACCGGTTTATCTTCCGCTTTGGCAATATAGCCCGCCCTGGCAGCGGCAGTTTGTGCAATATTCTCCACCATGCCGGGTTCTTTCAATACATCGTCTTCCACAAAAATGTTATCTGCTGTTATAACAAATGCAGAGGTGGTTATGATGTCGTTAGAAGATAGTATTTTATCGACCATTACAAAGGGTGGCCTTTGTGGTATGAACGACAGTATGTTTTCAGTTGTTTCCATTATTGACAATTCTTTCATGCTGTAAACTAAACTATACAAACAAGTTCCAGGCTATTAATGCCAAAAATTATAATGATTAAACCATTGTTCGGGATATTGTTTCACTTTTGCCTGCATTTCCATGGAATAGTCGTTCAACATTTGCTGCATCAACGCGCCCTTTTCCAAATGGCTGTAATCCTTTATTTTACTGGCAAAGAAATGATAATGCAAATTACTCTCTTTTAAAGCGAAAACATAAGATACAGGAACTTTAAATGTTGAAGCTAAAATAAACGGGCCCATCGGAAACCTGGCGGCTTCACCCAGAAAAGCTGCCTTCATTGTTTTGTTGCCTTCCAGGAACCTGTCGGCATGCATGCAAACCAGTTCGTTCTTCTTAAAAGCCTCGCTTAATTCGTAGATATGTGATAAGTCATTTTTGATAAGAATGATGTTCACGGCCATTTCACCGGTAACACTGGTGAGGTATTGTTTTATCTGCTCATGTTCACCATCGAAAATGAGGATATTGATACGGGTATTCAATCGTTTTAATAAGTGTCCGGCGATATCCCAGTTGCCAATATGGGCACTGAGGAGGATGCCCCCCTTTTGCAGGGATGCGATCTCCCGGAGGTTCTCTTCGCCATCAAAATTGAATGTGAATTTGTTTTTAATACCCGACATCACTACGATCTTGTCAACAATACTTTGACCCATTAAATAGTAGTTACGATAGATCTTTAGCAGGGATTTAAACCTGCCGTATGCCAACCTGCGATGGTAGAGAGAATATAATTGCCTGGATGAGCTGTAGGAGCATAAAAAGAAATACAGGACTACGAACCTAAGCAGGAAATAACCCGGCAGGACCCCAAAACTCCTTAAAATCCAAACAAAAATTCGATAACCGGATTTGGTTCCCTTAGATTTTCCTTGCCATAAAGACATTATACCAGTTCTTTAGCATTTACCCGTGATATAACGTAGTCGCAAAAGTCCTTTACAGTAGCAATATTTGTAAAATCTTCTGGCTTTACCTTAAAAGCAAAATTACTTTCGATAACAACCACCAGGTCGATATAATCGAGACTGTCGAGTCCAAGTGCTTCTTTTAAATTAGCTTCAGGCACGATCTTTTCCGCCTCCACTTCAAATTCCTCAACAAGAAATGAGTGAATCTTCTCTATAATTTCATTATTTTCCATAAGCAGCACTATTAATGCATTTTTCTAATAATAAGCGATGAGTTAGTTCCTCCAAAGCCAAACGAGTTGGACAAAAATACAACTATATCTTTTTCGGTGGTACTTTTTACGATATTCAATTTTGCAGAATCTTCATCCGGGTTCTCGAAGTTAATATTGGGAGCGATAAACCCGTTCTGCATCATGAGCATGGAATAAATGATTTCACTGGCCCCTGCCATCCAGCATTCATGGCCCGTCATTGATTTAGTAGAACTCACATAAGGTCTTTGACCGCCAAATACTTCATGTATTGCTTTGGCTTCACTGGAATCACCGGCTGGTGTTGAAGTAGCATGTGCGTTGATATAATCTATTTCAGATGCCTGCAAACCTGCACCTGCCAATGCCCGGTGCAATGATCTAACGGGCCCGTCAACCGTAGGGTTTGAGATATGTGCCCCGTTTGAGGAGAAGCCATAACCTACTACTTCAGCAAGTATTGTAGCCCCGCGCTTTTGGGCCGATTCAAGGCTTTCCAGTATCACCGTTGCTGCACCGCCGCTTGGGATCAAACCGTCCCTGTCCCGGTCAAACGGCCTTGATGCCTTTGTTGGGTCTGATTCACGAATGGAAAATGCCGAAAGCGCATCAAAAGTGCCCATCGCCATATGGTTGACTTCCTGCGCACCGCCACAAATAATGCAATCCTGCAAACCCGTTTTAATAAAATGATATCCTAAACCAATGGAATGCGACCCGCTTGCACAGGCAGCACTGATGGTGAAATTGATTCCCCTTAATTTAAAGATGGTAGCCAGGTTCATGGTTACCGTTGAATTCATGGTTTGAAAAACCGCACCTGAACCTACCAGCGTAGTATCTTTTTTTTCCCGGATGATGTCATTGGCCTCTATCACCGCTTTACCGGAACTGTCGTTGCCATACAAGATACCAACTTCGTTGGCTGCAATATAATCCGGATCGATACCTGCATTTTTCAATGCTTCCATGGTTGCTACATACGCATATTCGCCCTGTTCAGGAAGCATGATCCGTGCCCGCCTGTCGAGCGTTCCTTTCAGATCCGGCCTGTCAACATATCCCGTTAGGCCCGACCGGTAACCATATGCTTTACGCACAGGATCCAGGATGATACCCGATCTGCCTTTATACAGCGAATCACGCACCTCCTCCAGGTTCTTGCCTATGCAGGAATAAATCCCCATGCCTGTTATGACAACTCTATTCATTTTTTAACACGCGAATTTTAAAACAAGATTACACGAATTACCATCAATTCCAGCTGATTAAAAATACCCAATAGCACTTATTTTTAAAATCACTATTCATTCAGCTAAAAGTTTTTAACTATAAAGTCCGCCATTCACTGAAATAACTTCGCCGGTAATATAAGATGCTCCTGCTGATGCCAGAAATCCAACTGTATGAGCTACCTCTTCAGGCAGGCCAAAACGTTTCATGGGAATCATCGTTTTCAGTTCATTTTCATTAAGACCTTCTGTCATATCCGTTTTAATAAATCCAGGCGCAACTGCATTTACGGTGATACCCTTCCGGCCTATTTCCTGGGCCAATGCTTTGGTAGCACCGATAACGGCGGCTTTGGCAGCGGAGTAGTTTGTTTGCCCGGGTAAACCTTTCAGTCCTGATAACGACACCATATTGATGATCCTTCCATATTTTTTCATCAACATGCTATTCACCACCAATCTTGTTACATAAAAGAAACCGTTCAGGTTGGTGTCTATCACACTGCTCCACTGCTCGTCTTTCATCCACATCATGAGGGCATCTTCCCTGATCCCGGCATTGTTCACCAATACTTCTATGATCTTGTCGGGATTGGCTTCCATCCAGCCGCCCAATGTTGCTGTTACATTGTCTTTGATGGCAACATTAAATTTTATTATTTCGCCATCCACGCCTTTTTCTTTCACCATTGCCAGTGTGTTATTGGCTTCCTGCTCGTTTGATTTGTAATTGATGAGGATATTGTATCCCTGCTCTGCGAGCTTAATACAAACTGCCCTTCCTATTCCCCTTGACCCGCCTGTAACTAATGCAAATTTCATGGAAACAATTTTATCTCATTTGTACAATGTACCATGTAATATTTAAAATACAATGTACTGTGTAATATTTAAAATGAATATGCTTTAGTATATCAAAGATTTAAGATATCAGTGATGTTTTTATACTTCCCATTTTGAAAGAAATGACCGGATCCGATTTTTCAAAATATCTTTTGATCTTTTCAAGGTCCTTGTATTTTGGTTTATCCTCGATAAACTTAGGAAATATTTTTCTTATTTCTGTATACACGTTCAATGTTTCGGATGATAGCCTTGGCACACACTCGAGATAATCTATTGCCTGCAATACCGTCATCATTTGTATGCTCAATACTTCAAAAGAATTTTCGATTACTTTCTTGGTCATCAATGCTGCATTGCAACCCATGCTTACAATATCCTGGTTATCGTTGTTGTTGGGAATGCTGTGTACATACATCGGGAATGACAAGGTTTGGTTCTCTGCAACCGTAGACGTAGCAGTGAACTGCATGCCCTGCATACCAAAGTTGAAACCCAATACGCCGAGATTGACGAATGGCGGGAATTTCTGGTTAAGCTTTTCATTCAGCAAATAATTCAATTGCCTTTCTGAAAGCATGGATAATTTGGTGATGGCCACTTTCAGTTTATCCATTTCAAGTGAAACATAATCGCCATGGAAATTACCGCCATGGAAGATATTCTGGTTCTCATGATCGATCACGGGGTTGTCATTTACCGAATTCAATTCATCTACCACAACTTTTTCAGACTGGGCGATGGTGTCATAAATAGGGCCCAGCACCTGCGTTACACAACGCAGTGAATAATATTCCTGCACTTTATCTTCAAACACTTCCTGGTTCAGGTTATCGGGATTGTATAAATGTTCTGACCGGCTGCGGATCATTTTACTGTCCTTTAAAATATCACGCAACTGCGCTGCTACTTTATTCTGGCCTTTATGCTGTTTAACAATATTCAGTTCATAAGAATAATGATCATCGAAAGCTTCTACCACTTCATTGATCATGGCAGAAAGTAATACCGACCATTCGAGCAGTTTCTGTGCCTGTATGATATTGAGCATACCGATACCCGTCATGGCAGAAGTGCCGTTCAAAATGGCCAGTCCTTCGCGTATCTGAATGGTGAGCGGCTTTATATCAAGTTTTGTAAATACGTCCATGGTTGGCTGAACCGTTCCTTCATAGATCACTTCGCCTTCGCCAATCAAAACCAGGCCAAGATGCGCCAGTTGAACAAGGTCGCCGCTTGCACCTACACCACCGTGTTCAAAAATGCAAGGGGTAACGTCTTTGTTGATGAGGCTTGCGAGCAGGTAAGCCACATCCGGATGAACACCGGAATAGGCCTGCATGATGCTGTTAAGGCGGGCTATCATAACTGCTTTCACCAATAACGGCGACATCAGGTTACCGCCACCAGAACTATGACTGCGAATAAGATTGTATTGTAATTGCAACAGGTTGGCCTCGCTCACCTTGTATTGGGCCATTGGTCCAAAACCCGTATTGATACCGTAAATGAGCTTATTAGATGAAAAACTCTTAAGGAATTCAAAATTTACATTCACTTTTTCAACCGCTGCCTTGCCTAAAACCACCTCTCTTTCTTTGAACAGAATATCTGAAAAATCATTTAAAGAAAGTGCACTTTCTCCTACATGTATCATGGGCCCAAGTTAATTTACTGGTACAAACATTTACGATAAACCGTAAAAGTAGAATAAAGATTTCAATTTTTTGTTTTTTGAATAAGCTCAATTGATGTACATTAATATAACAACGGTTCGGGCTTTCCCGTCAGTCTTATGTTAACTGTCGATTAACAACGCTTTCCTGGGTTAAAGATTTGCCCGCAATCGTTATTTTTATTGTATTGATGCTATTTAATATTAATATTGATCATTCATTTAATCAACTACTAAAAACAACCATATGAGTTCTTTAAGACCCTATTTTTTGTTACTTGCAGGCTTAATGCTAAGTATCACAGGCATTCATGCGCAGGATGTAAATCTTTCAAAAGGAAACCTTGCTTTTTTAAAAGGCGAAACAACCATAAATATAGAGTTCAGCTACGATAAAATGACTGTGGGTGATGATGGCAAGGAGGAAAATTATATTAAAAGAAGAACAGCCGAACTGAATACCAAAGAAGCCGGCACAGGCAATACCTGGGCCATTAAATGGCAGGAAGATAAGGCCCTGAGGTTTGAGCCAAAATTTATACTGGGCTTTACAGGCCAGATTCCAATGACGGTGAGCAAGGAAGCAAAGTACACCATCATTTTCACTACAAAAGCCATGGACCCGGGATACCAGGTAGGGGTTAAAAAAGAGAATGCAGGTATTGATGGCACTATTACCATTGTAGAAACTGCCAACAGGAGCAAGATCATCGCCAAACTTTCTGTAGAAAGGCCGGCAGAAAACAAATGGAGGGGCGCAGCTTTTGATGCAGGTTCGAGAATTGCGGATGCTTATTTTTTAAGCGGACAAAAAGTTGCCAAGTTCATGAAGACCGCCATAAAAGAATCTGAAAAATAACCCCATCCATTTTCAATTAATATAGATTGGGTATTCAAAATCAATATCAATAATTTCAAAACTAATTTTTTACCAAAACAGTTGTACAAACAACTCAACCTGTTCTTACATGAAATATTTATTACTGCTTGCAATTTCCTGCTCCTCCTTATTTTCATTTGCGCAAAGCAAAAAATTCACTTTTAAACTTGGAGAAGAATACGAGATTCCCAAAAGGTCTGAAGACATGGGCTTTTACGGAACACAGTCAGCGGGCATTGTAAACCTGTTCCTGAAAAAAGACAAACTGACTATTTTTTCCTTCAATCCACAAAACATTTCCCAAACCGGCGAGAAAGACGTTAAACTGGATGTTACCGGTAACTATAATAATGAAGGAATTGTAAGTTTTGGAAATAACTTTTTCTGGCTTCACAGCGACTGGAATAAAAGTGCAAAAGAAGAAGCTGTTTATTATGATAAGATAGATGTAAAGACAGGCGAGATAACTGAAGCGAACAAAACACTTTTCACATCAACAAAAATTGCCGGCGAATATATGGGCGGTGGCATGTGGGGAGCCTGGGGAGGCGGCTATAAAACGGGCAATAAATATTCATTTAATACAGATGCAGACAATACCCGTTTGTTGGTAAGTTATCGGTTATACCCCGAAGAAAAGAATGATAAGAAAAATTACGATAGAATTGGCGTGTATGTTTTTGACCAGGATCTGAAAAAAATATGGAACAATGAATTTAGCATGCCTTATACAGAAGCCATCATGGATAACCTCGATTTCACAGTTGATGCAAAAGGGAATTCATATATGCTTGCCAAGGTATATGAAAATGAAAAAAGAAGAGAAAAAGACAAGGAGACCGGAAAACCTGGTTATCATTTTGAAGTATTTAAGTTCACCACTGAAAAAAAGATGATTCAATACCAGGTAGCACTTGATGATTATTTTATCCGTGAAGCTTCTCTTATTGAGAATTCAATGCATGATATCGTTGTATCCTGCACCTATAGCAAAAAATCAAAAGGAAATGGAACCGATGGCGTGTTCCTTGCCATGCTTGATCAGAACGGAAAAATAGCTAAATATAAAAACGGGTACTATGAGTTTCCGTTGGAAGAACTTGAAAAATTTGAAAAAGCCCGTACCAGGAGAAAAATGGAAAACAAGGATGATTATGAAGCACCCAACATCCGCGTAAGAAATATAAGCGTAGAAAAAGACGGCAGTGTGTTTCTCGCAATGGAAGAATATCATATGGAAGAAAGAACCAGCTCTACGAAATATGGCACTACAACAACCTATTACTATTATTACGATGATATACTGGGCGCAAAAATTGATGCACAGGGTAAATTTTTATGGCTTAGAAAGATTCCAAAAAAACAACGCGGTACAAATGCAAATCAAACTTTAGGGTATAAACTGGTAACCGATGAAACGGGTTATTATTTCCTTTACCTTGATAACAAAAAGAACGTTGACCTTCCGGAAGATGAAGCCCCGAAAGCCCATGAAAATGGTTATGGCGGCCAGGTGATGGTGGCTAAAATTGATAACGCAGGAATCGTTACCAAAGAACTTCTGTTCGACTCAAGAGAAGAAAACCTGATGGTAATGCCTCGCTACTTTAAGAGAATAGATGGCAACAGTTATATTGGCAGAACTTCAATTAAAGGCCCGGGAGCATATAAGCCCTTGCTTATAACTGTAAAATGATCTTTTAATTATTTACTGTTTGCACAGATAAACAGAATATGTACTTTTGATAATAAAGTAATTGCATTAATCTAAAACAATTAAAAAAAACAACATGAAATTATTCAACAAATTGATGGTCTTACTGGCATTAGCCATTTTTTCTCTTAATGCAAATGCACAACGTATAAAAACAGTTGAAGGCGATCTGAAAGAATTAAGTAGTGAAACTTCTATTAATGTTGAGTTTACCTATGATAATATGTCGGTGGGTAAATTCGATAAAGAATCAGAATACATCGACAAGAAAAAAGCTGAATACAACGGCAAAGAACCTGGCAGGGGAGATACCTGGGCTAAAGGCTGGGTTGCAGACAGAAAAGCAAATTTCGAACCTAAGTTTATCGAGTTGTTCGAAAAAACCAGTGGTATGTCGGTAAAAGCTGATGCTAAATACACATTGATATTTCATACCACTTCTACAGAACCCGGATATAATATTTATGTAAGTAAGAAAAATGCGGAGATAGATGCGGAAGTAACGATCGTACTAACTGCCGACAGATCAAAAAAGATCGCTGTTATAAAGCTGACAAATGCTCCGGGCAGAACTTTCACGGGTAACGATTATGCTACCGGCGATCGTATCTCAGAATGCTATGCTATTTCCGGTAAAAAACTTGGTAAGTATATCAAATAAATTATTGCATTTCAATAAAAAGGCTTCCCAAACAGGAAGCCTTTTTTATTGAATATTTTGTGTTGTGCGATTAATTAATTTATTAATACTATTGTTTCGATGAAAACCTTTTAGCATTTATCCTTTAGTTTTTTTGCTTCTCTCAAGGTATCTCATTTGCCCATCAGGATGTTCCAAAAAAAAGAGTAACCAAAAAAGAGCCCCGAAAAAAATAAATCCTTTTTTCGGCAACGAGACCTGGTTAAGCTAGTGTAGTACCGTTGCTTCAACAGTTGGTCCCTGACAGCGACCTGATGGCTTCCATTCTCTGTGAGCTATCATTCAAAATAGCTGATCCTTTATCAATGGCAGTTTTTTATATTTTTTGAAATCCATATATCAGGCCGTTTCCATCGCTGCCTTTGGATAGAACCACATTACATCAACATCTTCTATGATAGCAGGATCGGGAGCAATGGCATCATCACTTGTTGTATCAAGTTCCATTGCACCTTCTTTTTTTCCAAGATTTATCGTGTACGGATTCACTTTCATATCCGGTGCTGTTCCATTCACTTCTGTACTTATCAACCGGAAAATAGCTACCGCTAATTGTTCCAGCACCTTCATATTTTCAGCAACCGATTGCAGCAGTGCTGCAGGTTCATGCTGCACTTCTATTTGCTCCTGGAATTTTCTCAATACGCCCAGGTCGAATGGGTCAATGTAACGGTTTGAAAAAACCTTGTCTTCAAGCGGGAGCCATTCCAGAAAAAGATCCTGCATGGTTTTATTCAACCGCCCGAATTTTCTGCCGAGGCTATGCTGCGAAACAAACAGGTCTTTTAAGATGCGCAGGTTTGTAAATGCTTTGTTAGCGAATAAATGCGCCGGTACAGCCCAGTAGGTTGCCCAGTCCCAGAATATTTTGATCACCATGATCTGGGTATTGCCCATCAATAAGTACTTGTTCTGGTAAACAGGTATCCAGCTATCTACCAATGCCAAATGAGATTGCTCGTAAATATGGGCACGGCCGCTGATATTTTCGCCATCCATATCACGCAGTATCAGATCGCTTAACCAGGAATTATTCATGGCAATAAAATCTGTGCCTGGTGAATAAAGCGGGTCTAAAAATGCACCCGATTCACCGGTTACGCCCCAGCGTTCTTCTGAATAAATTTTTTCTGTATGATGCGCATAGTGTTTTAATATCTTAAAATCAAGCAGGCCCTCACCCTGCCCCAATGGCTCCAGCATTTTATAGGGCAATGGCTCATTTACTTTCATCCATTCAACTGCCTTTTCATACGTATTAAACGTTTCGAAAGGATGAACTGCCGGATCGGCAACAATACCGATACTGGTGTTTTTAGAACCAAGTGGAATTATCCATAACCAATAACCGGTATCCATAAAATGCACCGTGCTTAGATACCTCAAGCCCGGTTCCAGGTAAGCCTGCCATTCTTTGTTGTCTGTCCAGGTGTCGATATCTATCACGCCCTTCAACCTCCACCACACAGCATTGGAATGATGTTCCATAGGTTTCTGGAACTGCAGTTTGCGTTTTAAAATACTTGCCCTTCCTGACGCATCGGCCACCCAGCGGCATTTTACGGTTACTTCTTTGCCGTCTTTGATATAAGAAACTTCGTGGCCGGCAGCCAGCAGATCAACATTGGAAACTCTTGCACCCAATAATACTTCAGTGCCTTTTTCACGGGTGAGTTTCATCATATAATTCTCCAGTGTTCCCCTATCCAGTTGATGGCTGGGAACAGGTAGCCGTAAACGGGGGCCTAATTCAACCCTGCTGGAAATATCTTCTTTGGTCTTTGATGGAAAGAAAAAACGAAGGCCATGTTTTGGCAACTCATGTTCTTCCAGGTAACCTTTCAGATCAAGTACTTCCCGCAGGTAATGTGTGCCAAGTTCAACGGTTGATTCGCCTACTTTATGCGCAGCTGTTGAAGCTTCTGATTCTCTTCTTTCCAATACAAGAATAGAAATGCCGGGCTTTGCTTTTTTCAATTGCAGCGAAAGCGTAAGACCGGCCATGCCGCCGCCCAGTATTACCACATCGTATTGTAGGGACATAAAAAGAATTTATTATTGGTGGAAATAAACAGTTATCAGATTGAAGATAAAATATATAAGTGAGATTATGGAGGCTAAAAATGATTAACCGAAAAGTTTTTATTTCTGTTAACGGATGCTCTGTTACATCAACAAAACCATTAAACAATTTTGTCGAAAATACCAATGACCTGTTTAAATTATTTAATTCTACTACAAATAGTTATTTTAGTTTTCTTTTATTTGCATTATTAAGTATGAGTAAGTTAACGGATAAACTAAAGAACATAAGGCTGGTGAGGGCACTGGTATATGCATTCGTGGGATCACTCTCTTACCCGGGCCTTAATATGATCAATAAGTTAAAGATAGAAGGCACGGAAAACCTTAAAGGCCTCCCTAAAAAAAATGTTTTATTCGTTAGTAACCACCAGACTTATTTTGCCGAAGTAATTGCATTCCTGCATATTTTCTGTGCGGTTAAATGGCGAAAAGAAAACAAGCTCGGTGTTCCTTATTATTTACTCAATCCTTTTACAGGCGTATTTTTTGTATCGGCTGCCGAAACCATGAAAGAAAGCTGGCTTACCCGTTTGTTCGAACTGGCAGGATCCATTACCGTTAGAAGAATATGGAACGAAGGCAGCAAGGAAGTAAGGCAGGGGCTCGACCCATCCGATACAAGAAAAATTGACCGTGCTTTGAAATCAAGCTGGGTAATTAATTTTCCGCAGGGAACCACCAAGGCTTTTGCACCCGGCAGGAAGGGCACGGTGTTGCTCATCAAACAAAACAATCCCGTTGTAATACCGATCGTGATCAGTGGCTTCAACAAAGCATTTGATAAAAAAGGATTGAAGTTTATTAAGAAAGGCACCACACTTTCGGTAAAATTCAAGGAGCCTTTGAAGATTGATTTTAATGGCAGCAATGATGATATCATGGAACAGATCATGCTGGCTATCGGCCAAAGCAAAACACAAAGGGAATTGTAAATATTAAATGCAACATGTAAAACCGAAGTGAGCGCACAATTTTACATTCAATATTTTACATTCCACATTTTTTCAACTTCTCCTGTCAATAAACCGCACAACCTTTCTTCCTGCTTCCGGTAATTGCATTTGCTGAATTTCGTCGGCTGTAATATATTTTACATGCGGACTAACCCTCAACCTTGCCTGTAAATTTGCCCGGATGGTACGGTCGCATTCTTCTGTGAGTGCTGCAGGCACAATATGAATAAGCACTTCATCTGTTCCCATTTCATTTGAATAAACTTCCGCAACAAAATCAAGCACGTTCTCCATTTCATTCAGCATATCGAACAATGCAGGCGGATACAACGTTGTGCCCTTGTATTTTATCATTTGCTTTTTTCGGCCAACGATCGACGATAGCCTTGTGCTGTTTCTTCCACATGTACAAGGTTCATCAAAATGGAAACAAATATCGCCTGTTTTATAACGAAGCAATGGCATTCCTTCAACACCCAATGTTGTGATGGTAACCTCACCCGGCTCGCCCGGCTTTACCGGCTGGTCGTTTTCATCCAGCATTTCTAGTATGATCAATTCGGGCTGCATATGACTGCCGGTGAATGCCGAGCACTCTGTAAATGCTGTTTGCATTTCTGTAGATGCATAGGTAGAATACAATTGTATATTCCAGGAGTCGGTGATCTTTTTCCCTAATATGTTTAGGGAGAAATCAGTGTTGCGGATATTCTCGCCGATACATATTGCCTTGTTCACTGAACTGCTGTTAATATCAATGGCATGTTCTTTTGCAAAATCAATTAATTTGATGATGAAAGACGGCACTGCAACGATGGCTGTTGGTTTAAGCCGCATGATCGTTTCCCATTGCAGCGACGGAACACCCGGCCCCAGCCTGATCATTCCCGCTCCCATTCTCCGGATTCCTGAATAATAAGCCATGCCTGCCATGAACTGCCTGTCGAGCGTAAGCATGAGCTGGTAAATATCTTCCGAAGTTCCTCCTGCGCAGGAAAAGGATGAACACTCATTGTAAGAAAGCCTGCCAAGATCGTTCTCCGTAAGTGCGATGGTAACCGGGCTGCCCAATGTACCGGACGTACTGCTGTAGTCGATGATCTTATCTCTTTCAACACATAAAAAATCAAAATTTCTTTTTTGCAGGTCTTCTTTATGGGTTGTCGGGATCTTTTCAAGGTCATCCAATGTCCTGATATCTTCAAAACCAATATTATTCTTTGCGAACAACTCCTTGTAATAAGGCGAATGCTTTGAAACATATCTTACAAGCTGTTGCAGTTTTCTTGCCTGCATAAGCTTTATTACATCTTTCGGCTGGTATGCCGTTTCGTTAGAATACATCATAAGTTTTCAATTATTACTACGGCCGATGCCATTGTTTTTACATGTGAAAGCGAAACTGATATTTTTCCGAGTTTTAGTTTTTCAATGGCTATTGCCGTTTTACCAATTAAAGATAATTCCGGTTTACCATTATCAGCATTTGTAATTTCAATTTCATTGAATGCTGTACCATCCCTCCAACCTGTTCCGATGGCTTTAAAGAAAGCTTCTTTTGCTGCAAAGCGTGCAGCATAGTGTTCGTACTTGTTCGTTCTTAATTCGCAATAATCAATTTCCTTTTGAGAAAACACCAGTTCACGGAAACCTGCTTTCTTGCCAATCTTTTCAGCAACACGTTCAACTTCTATAAGGTCCATTCCGATTCCGTAGATCATAATCAAGATTTATTACCTGGTCAGGTTTCGTGAAGGCACGAACCGTGGCTTTGAATACCTGCAGCTCTTTAATGAAGATAAATATAAAAGAGTATAAACAAAGTTGCCATTGTTTGAAATTGGTAAACGAACCATTCGTTACATTTTCTCCGCTCAGTTTCAGTTGCTTTCCACAGCAGATTAAGACAGTTCCTTCCCAAACCTGCATCTTCCTGCATCTTCCTGCATCTTCCTGCATTTTCCTGCATTTTCCTGCATTTTCCTGCACTTTCCTGCACTTTCCTGCACAAACCTGCATTTTCCTGCAGCTGCACTGCCTGGCCACGGTATATTCGTTCCCGGTAAGGCAGGTATGAAAACAAGCTGCTTAAAAGAACAACCGGAAGCAAGCGAGAAAAACAAGCTGTGACAAAATTATCAGCAGTATAAAAATGTCACAAAATTGTGACAATAAAAAAACAGGAAAAAAATTGTCACAAGGCAGGGAGCCGGTAACCCAATTACAATGATCGCTGTTATTTAATTTCTATCTTCCTGATTTGCTTCCTGATATGGGCTTCTTCAGGTTTTGTAGCGATCACTTTGGTTAATGCCATTTTATAAAACTGCAACGCTTTGGTATAATCTTTCTGCTTGTATAAATAATCTGCTGCCAATACGTAAGCATTGTAAAACTGTGGATTGCTTGCTACTAAACTGTCGGTATTTACTTTTCCGCCATCCAATATGGTTTGTTTGTATTTTCTGAATTGCTCAAAGTTTTTGAATTCATTGGTAAGTAAAAATGAATCGGGCGCAATGGTAAGACTTGAATCGGATATCTCTACATTGTGATCCATTCCATGCAAAGCAAATATCTTTTTCAGATCGTAACACTTATACGCACCCAATTGCCAGGGGGCAGTAGAAACCCATACCAATAGTTTTTGTGGTTCAAATACAATGGAATGATGAGCTATTAACTGGTTAATGGCTTTTTCATTTCCATCACCAATATCTTCATTGTGCAGGCCTTTGCGATCGCGTAAAATATTCACCGTTTTTTGAACAGTATTCTTTCCATTTTCATTCAGCAGTTCCAGTAACCTGCTGTAACGATAAGGCGAAGCACTTTCTTTCACCTGCACAATATTCTCCTTAGAATTTTTCAAACCATTGCTTTGAAAATGATTGGCACAAACTATATAATCCTGTTTAGGATCATACACATCCAGGTCGTGGGGTGTTTTTTCAATGATCACTGCTTTGTTATCTGCTGCTGAAGCAACAAGAAAAGCTTCTGAAACGAACATCTTCCTGCTTTTTGCAATGGCAATGGCTTCCTCGATATTCTTCGCATATTGCAGGATCTCCCTGGTTACAATAGATACAGGTGTAGCTGATCCTGTGGGGTAATCAGACTTGGCAGCATTGATCGTTACCGACAAACCCATTTCATTCATGCCCGAAACTGCCCCAATAAAACCACCCCAGGTTACCGTCATGAACTTGTGCCCTTTGGAAGGATTGAAAAAAGCAACGATTTTATCTTCAGAAAATTTATCGCCCACATAAAAATCAAAATTGCGGCCAATGATCATGGTACTGTCTGCCGATCTTCCACCCCAGGTGCCAAAAGAAGTACAGCCAACCAAGGCAAGGTTTTGCAGGGCATGGCCAATATCGTGTGCAGCATGGTAATTCAACAGGCGCTGGTAATTGCTGCCGAGGTATTGAAATTTTTCTGAAGCAGAGAAAGAGATGCCATAGATCTCATCTTTATATTCCTGCGTTACATTCTTGTCAAGGTTACGGTTGAAAAATCCGATCAGGTCTTTTAAGAATCCACGATAGAATTTAGAGGGCACCATTTTAAATAGCTGTTCGCCAAAATGCTCTTCCTGCCTTATCACCAACTCTTTGGTAAGCTTGCCATTCACTACACCCCTTTCAAAGGGCTCGCCTTCTACATACAATTCATAAAGGCCGCTGTTGCTTTTCCGCATCCAGTTATTGCCAAGTGTATAAAAGCCACCGCCATGATCGGTCCGCTGCAGTTTTAAACTGCTCATATCTTTAATCACGGGCGGACTTATCTTCGAAACCTGCTTCACATAAATGATACCGATGATCAGCAATACAAGGATAAACCCCAGCACATAGAGCACCCATTTTAATATCTTCTTTCCTTTACGCATTTCTTATTTTTTCTACAATGTTTTCATTCCCCATAAAAGCCACACAGGTAACCATTCCACTCATTGCCGCACCCAATATACCATGCAAATTAAGATTTTGGCCGGTGAGATAAAGGTTGGGTATTTTGGTACGGGGTGATATGAATGTTTTTAATGGATTCCTGTAATCTTTTACAATGCCATACATCGATCCGTCATCATTGCCAATATAATCGCGGTAAGAAAGCGGTGTAGCAGTGTAATAGTTTTTTATGCTGTCCTTCAATCCCGGGAATCGCTCTTCAACAAGGTCCAGCAATTTTTCAGCCTTTCGTTTTTTAAATGCATCATAACTTTCTCCCCTGTCATCTTCTGCTGAAACGGTATTAAAAGTATTTTCCCATTGCTTCACTTCATCATACCGCATATAAGCCAATATGGTCATTGATTCTGCATACTCAAAAGCTTTGGATGAAGCTGAAAAGAATACTGCATAACATAGCGGCCAGTTCCCGGCTGTATGTTCAGGCATATCCCAGATATGCCCGTCTTTGTGATAATAATAATTACTCTTATGATATTTATAGGTATCTTTTTTTAAAACAATATTCACTACAAAACCGCCGATTGAATTTTCCAGCCCTTTAACCCTGCCGCGATACGCATTTTTTATAAGGTCGGTTTCTGTCATTTCCAATGTTCTTACAGGGTGCATATTAGAAATGAAATGTTTGCCATACACATGCGATCCATCAGCAAGTTGAACAGCTGTAACTTTACCTTCTTCCACGATGATCTTTTTCACTTCCCTGTTTCGCAAAATTTCACCTCCATGTTCCCGGATATTCTGTGCCATGTATTTTCCTATCACCGATCCGCCATCGATGCATTTCCAGGAGCTCTCTATATAACTGTTCAGTATCATGGCATGAACATAAAAAGGTGTTTTCCCCGCCTGCAAAACATACAACATATTATTACCTACCAATACTGCCTGTAATTTTTTATCTGTAGTAATGGATTCAATGAATGCTTTTGTATCTATTTCAAGCACGGTTGTTTTTTCATTTATATCGCCACCACTTCTTAAATTGTATAGCGGGAACTTGCTGCACACTTCTTTTATCTTGTCGCAATACAAACGCAATGCTTTTTCTTCAGCTGGAAAATCTTTGAGCAGGCGTTGAATAAAATTTTCATAGCCCTGCGCATGAATATATTCCTTATCGTCGTTCTCAATGAGGATCTTATCAAAAGCATCCTCATTCATTTTTTGCAATTTCAACTTATCAATGATGCCCAGATATTTGAATACCTGGTAAAGGTTTTGTCCCTCGCTCAAACCACCCAGGTAATGAACACCGGAGTCAAAGATTACCCTGTCGCGTACATAAGTTTGCAGGCAACCGCCGATCTGCCTGTTCTTTTCCAGCACGCAAATTTTATAGCCTTCCCTGCTGAGTATGTCTGCACATACCAGTCCGCCCATGCCGCTGCCAATTATAACAATATCAAAAAGCTCCATGACTAAGCGGTTCCTTTTTTAAGTACAAAAATCATATTAGATGTATATTTTGAATCACTTATTTCTTTGCATTCCATATTATTTGCAACTGCCAGTTGCCTGATCGTTTCGCCGGAAAGAAATGAAAGCCCTTTACCGGCAACCTTGTTAAAACCCAGCAGCCTGGTAGAAAAGAATTCGGTGAGCTCTGTACGTTTGTGTTTTTTCATCGAATCTTTGTTTCCTTCCCTGATGATAACAATACCACCCGGATTTAGTTGCTGAAAGGATCTTTCAATCACCATCAGCTGTTCCGCAGGCTGCAGGTAATGCAGCATATCGGATAATATGATCGCATCATATTGTTCAAATGTAAATAATAATACATCGGCATGAATAAAATTGACCTTACTGTTCTTACTGAAACAATGATTGGCTGTTATGATCTTATCTTCATCATAATCTATGCCTGTTATTTCACGTTGAGCTGAAGTAAAGTGCAGCATATACGACATAAAGCCGTATCCACAGCCCGCATCCAGTATCTTTCCCTGCATGGGTACGAGGTTGTGAAAAACCTGGTAATTTTTTTCAAGCCTTAGCTTCACTTTCATGTACCATTCTATCACCGGGCCTTTATAGAGATAATTGTAAAGCAGTTTCTCTTTGAAATAAGCGGGCTGTTCAATTTCCAGCCTTAGTTTATCAAATTCTTCTTTGAAATAATTTTTGATACGTTTGGCCCTTTCAACATAACCATTACCGAAACTTTCATCAGCAGCTTTTATCCTGGGTAAATATTTAAGCGTAACCTGCCCGTCTTTTAACAGCGCATCTTTTTTGGTAAGTGTATAATCCGTGCCGTGGATCATGATGGGCAGGATATCTGCACCGAGTTTTTCTGCCAGGTAAAACGCGCCTTTGTGAAAACGGCCGATCGTTCCATCTTCCGAACGGGTTCCTTCGGGGAAAATAATAAATGAATAACCCTGTTTCATTCTTCCTGCAATGAGTTCGATATGTTGTTCTACCAGCTCTGCCGGAAAATAATCAGCCATGCGTATCACCGGGCCAAAGAAAGGAGCATTCCATTTTTTATTATTGGTAAACATGAGGATCTTCGGATTCAACATTACCAACGGGACAACATCCAGCGAAGACTGGTGATTGCAGATGATGATAGCAGGCTTTGAAAGGTCTTCCTTCAACGGATTGATGAGCTTCTTTTTTACATTGGCCATGATATACATCAGCGACCAGGCAACTTTTGAGAGCAGCTGGTGATACAATAATTTCCCTCTTTCCTTTACACGCAACCGAACGAATATCCTTCCCAACAGGGTGAATGTAACGCTCCAGTGCAGGAAATAAGAAAAAGCAAAAGCAGATTTAAGAAAACTGCTGAACGTCCATGGAAATAATTTTCGCTGAACCCTGTTCTTAATTAAGATATTGAAGAAAAAAGGGATCAGTATCTGCGACATGATCACTACGCACGCAATGCCAACGATGGAAATGATGGCGATGGATTTCAGTGCAGGATGTTTTGCAAATATCAATACCCCCAATCCGGCAATGGTAGTGATGGCTGATAATAATATAGATGACTTAAAAGACGAAAGATTCTTCTTACCTGTTTTATATTCCTGCAATAAGCCATCCATGATGAACAGGCTGTAGTCATCGCCTAAGCCAAATATGAGTGCAGATATAATGATATTGATGATATTGAATTGTATGCCTGCCATACCCATGATTCCGAGTATCCATATCCAGCTGATGAACATCGGTATGAAAGAAACCAGCGTTAATTCAATGCGGCCATACATCAACAGCAGTACGATGAATACCAGTAAAGATGTCATTAAAGCAATGCGGGTAAAATCATCATTGATGATCTGAACAAATCTTCCGGCGAGGTATTGTTTGTCGAGTACAATGACGTTTTGTTCATTTTCAAAAGCCTTGTAAACCTGTTGTTTGTTTTCGGGTGAAACTTTTACCAGTGTTACCACAGTTGATTTACCGGGCTTTTCGGTGATATAATCATCCAGGAAATTCTTTCGCACTTCCGACATGGCTGCTGCATCAACCGGTTCAAAATCCTTATCAAGCATTGCTTTGAAGGGACTGAATGCAGTGGCACTGAATTTCAAGGCGGCGCCTGCTGTATTCAATGTGGCCATGAGTGAATCTTTCTTAGCCACCGTCCAGTAATTATTCCAGCGGGCGATCCTTACCTTTTGCATAGAATCGGAAATGATGAGCGATGAAACGCCCGAATATTTTCTTACAATATGCCTGCTTTCAAGCGCCTGTATCTGCGTAACTAATTTTTCATTGTTGATGAGCGCTTCATTCAAACTCTTTCCTTCGGTTACCAGGTAAACAGATTGAAGTGCGAATTGATTTATATCATTCAGTTTCTTTTCAGATGCTTTTAATTTAGGCGACATGAAATTCATCTTTTGCAGGTCGGATTCAAACCCGACTTTCGATGACCAGTAGCCGAAAACGACCGTAAGCAACAAGATAACAATCACGAGGTATTTATTGTACTCGGGCCGCAAAGATGCCATACGATCGATCCAGGAAGGTTCCTGTATCCTGGCCTTGTGTGTGGCCTGTTCTTTCCGTGATGCAATGAAATGCGGCAAAAAGATAAGTGAGCAAATTGAAGCGCCGATGAGGCTGAAAGCTGCAAACAATCCCAGGTCCTTCAGCATTTCAGATTCAACAAATTCGAGGCAAAAGAAACCGCCGATGGTGGTAAAACTTCCTACGGTCATCGGCAGTGCAAGGTCACGTATTACCTGGCGAATATTCTTTGTATGCCGGTAATGGTTGAATACATGCAATGAATAATTCACCGCAATGCCCAATACCACCGAACCTGTTCCCAATGCGATTACGGAAATCTGTCCCTTAATAAAATAAATGGCTGTCAACGCAAACAAAGCCCCGAACGCAACCGGGATAAGGATAATGAATGGTGCACTTTTCTTCCGGAAATAAAGTCCTAAAAAAACTATGATGAACAGCACCGTAATGCCTTGGGTAAGCATTGTATCCCGTCGTAATTGCAACGCATTGCCAACTGAAACTGCGGTTGCCCCAAAATAGGAGGCGCTGGTATTTTTGAAACTGTGATCCGTTTGTGCATCGATGATACTATCCAGTTTTTCCAGTAATATCGCATTCTTGCCTGTATTATTAGGCGGATAAGCAGGCGTGATGAAGATCATTAAATGCTGCCGGTCTTTCGTCACTACATAATTATCGTAGAGTTCAAAATTCTCATCGTATTGTAATTGCTGTAATTTTTTTAAACCAAGGAATGTAATACCAACCGGGTCGTTGCTGATCATATTCTTCAACGCCAAACCGGCGGGTGAAGTAAGTGTGCGAATATCCTGCTCCAGCGTTTCCTTTAATTTAGCAGGTTTGATCAATGTGTCGATGGAGCGGTAATCTTTTTCATCGAGGTAAATGGGTAAATGATCGCTGATGGTTCCGTAGAGTTGCATGGCCAGCCCATCGTCAACCCTTGCATTTATCTTACTTACATAACCCGGAAGCTTTGTTTTGATGGCCTGTTCGAGTGAATCTGCATAGGCTACCAGGCTATCGGATTCTGCTGTTGCAGTGGTATCTTTCAACGATACCGTGATAACCAGTTTATCTATGAATTTAGAATTCTGAAAAACCTGGTTGAGTTTTTCGATCTTCTTATCCTTGGGTAATATCTTGGAAATATCTTCTTCAAACCTGACCTGCAGTGCAAAAAATCCCAGCAACAAAAATGCGGCAGCAAATACGGAAAAGAAAAGGGTCCTTCTTTTTTCGAAAAAATTATAAATGCTGATCAGTGATGTTTCCATGTTATATGCTGCTTACCTGGCCAGGATCGATTTTTTATTAAACAATTTTAATAAGATAAAGCTGATCAAACCGAAAGCCAGTCCTGCAATAATAGCAAGTGAAATACTTCCATAAATATATTGCTGTAAATTTTTCCTGACAGATGCAAGTGAAATTGATTTGCTGAAATCCAGTTGCATCGCATTGTGCCCCATCCAGAAAGCTCCCATTTTATAACTTAAGAAAATGATGACGGGGATCATTGGCGGAATACTGATATTGGCCGCAATAACCACCAGTGGCTTATTCAGCCTGAACAAAACTGCCAGGAAAATAGCAACCAGCAACTGGAAACCCCATATCGGTATGATACCCATAAAAACACCAAATGCAACTGATGCTGCTTTAAGCTGATCGGAATGACTGGTATTGAACAAATGCTCATGAAACTTTTGCCTTAAGTTTTTTTTTATAAACATGCTATGCAAAAAATTCCGTGGCTTGATGTATAAGAAAGTGATCAGCACGAGTAATGTATTCAATACACCGATCCTGAAAAAATCCTTGTAAGGCCTGAAATGGGATATCCTGGTTTCTTTGGGTGCATAATATACCGTTACCGGAACGGCAACTACGTTCACGCCTTTCCATGCGGCTCTTACCAATACTTCAATTTCAAATTCATACTTACTTGTAAAGAAGCGCATATTGCTAAGGGCGTACAATGGATATAACCTGAAGCCCGACTGTGTATCAGGAGAATTTATACCGGTTTCAACCCTGAACCAGAAATTAGATACCCTGTTTCCGAAATTGCTGCCACCGGGCACCGATGCCTGGTCCATATTCCTGGCGCCAATGATGACCGCATTCCTTTCGGTTTCAAGTTTTTCTAAAAAACCGGGAAGGTCTTTGGCAAAATGCTGTCCGTCTGAATCGATCGTTATGGCATATTGATAGCCTTTTTCCGCTGCATACGCAAAAGCCTTGCGCAGGGCCCAGCCCTTACCTACGTTCTTTTGATAACTTACCTGCTGAACAAAATGGAATGAATCAATAATTGACTGGGTGTGATCTGTGGAACCATCATTTACCACAATGATATGACTTGTATATTCAGCAACATCGGCTATTACAGCAGCAAGGGTTGTTTCATTGTTATAGGTTGGAATAACAACACAGGCATGAAACTGCTCAAATTTTTCCCTGCTTGTTGCGGAACCTGTCATTCAAAAATGTTATTTGTTATTATCAGCAATATAAAAACCTGTGGCCCGGGATCTGTTTGAAAAGTGAAAACAGCGGTTTGACATATTTAATAACAACAAGATCTGCTGACATGTTCTAGTTAAAATTCTACCGGTAAGTTCATCACAGCTACAGGCGCTTACAGCGTTCAAAATTAGCATAAAAAAAGATACTTTGAAGGTTTAGAGGGGTTTAGAGGGGTTTAGGAGGGTTTAGAAAGTTTGGAAGGTTTAGCGTTTAGTCTTTAGAGGGCAAATAAATTTAGTGCGTTGGCGGTGGTAGCGGCTTCCACCTCCTCCAAACTGGTATTTTTTGCCTGCGCTATTTTTTCCTGTATATATTTTAAATAGCTGCTTTCATTCCTTTTTCCTCTGAAAGGAACGGGTGTAAGATAGGGCGCATCCGTTTCCAGCACTATATGCTTTAGATCAATATGCCTGATGGTTTCTGCAAGGCCGGCATTCTTATAAGTCACTACACCGCCGATGCCCATTAAGAACCCCAGTTCTATGACCTGGTTCGCCTCTTCGATGGTTCCGCCAAAGCAATGGAAGATGCCTTTTATCTTTCCCTTATAATTGCTTACCACTTCGAGCGTTTCTTTCATGGCATCCCTTGTATGTATCACAACAGGAAGCTGGTTTGCTATCGCCAGTTCTATTTGCATATGAAAGGCATCGTATTGTTGTTGCAGGTGGGTTTTATCCCAATAGAAATCGAGGCCGATTTCGCCGATGGCTGCAAACTTTCGCTCGTTTAACTGTTGTTTAACCAGGTTGAGCGCTGCTTCAAAATCATCCTTTACCGAGCAGGGATGCAATCCTGCCATACAAATGCAAACACCCGGGTAAGCCGCCTCCAGCTTAAGCATGGCGCGGGTTGTGGAACTATCAATGGCTGGCAGGTAAAATTTTTGCACCCCTGCATCCATGGCTCTTTGCATCACCAATGGCAGGTCTTCCTCAAATTCTTGCACATAAAGATGGCAATGGCTGTCTATCAACATTTGTTCATTAATTAAAAGTTATAGAACCTAAAATGCGTTTTAATACAAAAATTTAAAAAGCTTAAATAAATATCAAAATAAAACTTGTGTTTATTAAAACATAGCTGTAAATTGGAACCAGTTTTCATAGGGTACGGATTAAAAACGGGCCAGGGTTTCTACCCAGGCCCATTTTTTTTGCCCCTTACAAAACGATCTTATCAAAGCGATAACCCTCCTTCTTATAATGTTCCAGCATACCACTTAATGCATAACGCATACGTTCAGCTGCTTTCTCACTGTCGTGAAATACCACGATCGATCCCGGCTTACATTTATTTATTACATTTTCAAGGCATTGCTTTGGGGTTATCTCCGTGTCAAAATCACCGCTCAATACCGTCCACATAACTGCTTTCAAATTAAACCGCGGCCTGGCCAATTGCCTTAGCTGAAATTTGCTGATCCTGCCATAAGGGGGCCTGAATAAATTACTATCGATGTATTTCTTTGCTTCAGCAATATCGTCCAGGTATTGTCCATCGGGAGTTTTCCAGCCGTTCAGGTGATTGTGGCTATGGTTTCCTACTGCATGGCCTTCATCGATGATCCTTTTATAAATGCCGGCATGTGCCAGTACATTTTTACCAATGCAAAAAAAAGTTGCTTTGGCATTGTATTGCTTCAATTCATCCAATACAAATGGGGTTATCGTTGGATGTGGCCCGTCATCAAAACTCAGGTAAATTATTTTGTCCTTTACCGGTATGGACCATATACAATGACTGTATAATTTTTTAAGCCATCCCGGGGTCCTTACAAAATAAAACATGGGGCAATTTAACGGATAAATAATTAATGAATGCTGGTGCCGGATGATCAGCAGCTTTGAAAAGTTACTATAGTTAT
Source organism: Chitinophagales bacterium (assembly GCA_038207305.1). Taxonomy (GTDB): domain Bacteria; phylum Bacteroidota; class Bacteroidia; order Chitinophagales; family Chitinophagaceae; genus Ferruginibacter. The sequence goes on along the minus strand of JBBQZY010000005.1, from coordinate 165,341 downwards.
TAATGTTTGTTTACCATGTTAGTTTAGTCATTAGCTAAACCTAACCGCCTTCGAAAAGCAGCCTGCGGAGCCGGAATAATTTCTATTTGTGAGCCTCCCCCCTCTTTTCTTTGCTTAAAAAAAATATCCCGGCTACCTGAGGCAACCGGGAAAATTATTTAATATTGTCAATCTTTCTGCTGATAATTCCGATCAATATGGAAGAATGAATGTTCTTACAATTCCATTGGCGCCTGTCCAAACCAATTTATAGTAGTATACGCCTGCAGGACATGTTGTTGGTAAACCTGCAGCATCCAGTCCGAATGTAACCGTTACATCAGCAGCCAACCTGCGGTGAGTAACCTGGCCTTTCGTTAACCTGAAGTTGCAATCCTGGCGGATGACCATCGGCTCGGTGATAGCCGTAACAAATGCATTTCCGAAACGGTTGGTGCCCCATTCTGCAATACCGGTGATACCGCCATCTGAATGTATTCCAATCGTAGTGATCACAATACCATTGTTATAGGTAAATGTCCTTCTTTTACCAACCTGCCATGTCCTTGTTGAACCATTGTCGAACAATACAGACATGCCCGGGCTTGTAATTTCATGAACGATCGTTCCCATGGAAGGCAGTTCATAAAGGCGCCCGCCGGTTACATTCTTAACTTCATGAACACCATTGATGGTAATGCTCTTGTTATCGCTTATCCTGGTGATCTTAAGATTTTGAAAAGTTGTGGTAAGTACAGCTCCGGCATCCCTGAAATGCTGTCCCAAAGGCATGGTAAGCACAACTACCCCGGTGCGGATACGTGTTCCTGCACAGTTTGTACCATTGTAAGTAATGGTGATCCTCCTAAGGGTTGCTGTTGAATCCAACACTGAAGAAGCGTCGCAAGGCAATGTTAACACGGAAGCTGGCCTGCCTGCAAATGCGTTGTAATTTTCAACAGCCGCATTGGCATCATTGTTAACCGCATCAGTTTCATTGTCGAAACGGGCCTGGTCATCAGAATGGGTAGCCAGGTCGGTATTGTCGGCTGTAGTTGTATCAGATTTTTTACAACTGGTAAAGGTTAACGAAAATGCTATAGAAGCAAACATTATTAACCGGAGTGTCTTTTTCATAATTTTTTTATTTTTTGTTTAATATGATAGATAGATACAACAAAGCGTTAAAAGTTTAATCCACCTCATATTTTTTTTAAAAATCGCTAAAACCTTTATATAAACGGTATCCTGAGCCATTTATTATTAGCCCGTTTTACTTATTAACTGATCCTTAACTTTGCCGCATGCTTAATAAAATAAGGGTGCGTTTTGCGCCCAGTCCTACAGGAGGATTGCACCTCGGTGGGGTAAGAACAGTTCTGTATAACTATTTATATGCCCGTAAATATGGGGGTGATTTTGTAGTGCGTATAGAGGATACCGACCAAACCCGCTATGTAGCCGGTGCCGAACAGTATATTTTTGAGTGCCTGGAATGGTGCGGACTTACCCCCGATGAAAGCCCGCTGCGGGAAGGCGAATATGGCCCTTACCGTCAAAGTGAGCGAAAACCCATGTATAGGGCATACGCTGAACAACTTATCAACGACGGTTATGCCTATTATGCATTTGATACACCGGAAGAACTGGAAAAAATGCGGGATGATTTTAAGACCGCAGAAAACCCTTCGCCACAATATGATAATAAAATAAGGATGCAGATGAGGAATTCGCTGACCTTACCTGCGGAAGAAGTGCAGCAATTGCTCGGCAACAATACCCGTCATGTTATCAGGATAAAAATGCCGGTAGGTGAAACCATTGCATTTAATGATATGATACACCAGGAAGTGCGTTTCGATTCTTCGCTGGTAGATGATAAGGTTTTATTAAAAGCCGATGGCATGCCTACATACCACCTTGCTGTAGTGGTGGATGATTATTTAATGAAGATCACCCATGCTTTTCGGGGAGAAGAGTGGCTTAGCAGTGCGCCCGTGCATGTATCGCTTTGGAAATATTTGTTTGGGCTGGATAAGATGCCTCAATGGGCACATCTTCCGTTGATCATGGGGCCAAGTGGTAAGCTTAGTAAAAGGGATGGCGCTAAATATGGCTTCCCGGTTTTTGCGATGAACTGGACAGACCCGAAGACCAATGAACTCACAGAAGGATTTAAGGAAAGAGGCTTTCTGCCTGAGGCATTCATTAACCTGCTGGCAGTGTTGGGTTGGAATGATGGAACCGAACAGGAAATATTCAGCATGGAAGAACTGATAGAAAAATTTTCAATAGACCGTGTGCACAAGGCCGGTGCTAAATTTGATTTTGAAAAGGCAAAATGGTTTAACCATGAATGGATCAAACGCTCAACAGCAAACCGGCTGGCGCCCTTAGTAATAGCAGTGTTCGCTGCACAGGGCATCAGCAATATCGGGGAAGCATACTTATTAAAAGTGATCGACCTCGTAAAAGACCGCTGCATTTTATTACCGGATTTTTATTTACAGGCTGCCTACTTTTTTGAAACACCCATTACCTATGATGAGGCTTCGGTAAAACCGAAATGGGATCATGGCAAGCGTGATTATTTTGAATCGCTGATCGTAAAACTAAAAGCTCTAAATACATTTTCTTTAGAAAATATCGAAGACGTTTTTAAGAACCTGGCCACTGAAAAAAACATCAAATTGGGTGAATTGCAAATGATCTACAGGGTAATGCTGGTAGGCAGTAAAATGGGGCCAGGTGTTTTTGTTATTACAGAAGCGATCGGGAAAGACGAAACTATTCACCGCATTGAAAAAGCGCTGGAATCTTTTTCAACATTTTAAACCAATCAATTTTAAACCGGTCATAACCCGATGGGGGGGGCAGCAGAAGGTTGCATTATAACAAGGTAACGCTGTATATTCAGCAACAGGCTTAGAAATGTGGGCCTCGGAAAAAATTGCGTTAAGATTTTTTTTCCAGGCAACGTCTGCGGCACCGGACGTTGCGTATTTGATCTGAAAACGCAGCGCAAAAAATGTAATAGAAAGACAAAAATATTTTTTAATTTATTCAATACCATCACAGACTTTAAATAGATATTTTTATGCGGCTACTGCTTATCTCTCTGATCATCCTGTCGTTTACCGCCTGTAATAAATCTGATGATCCCATTACCCCGGTAATTGTTACCTCAGATAGTTTTAATGTGGTTGTAAACAATGGCTACGGTACTGCCAAACATAAGATTGGTGATACCGTGCATATCTTCAGCAATGCATACAGCAGTTCGCAGCTATTTGATAAATGGACAGGCGATATCAGTGCTTTGAATGCTTCCAATGAATGGCATACCTGGTTCATCATGCCCGCTTCAAATATTACCCTAACAGGAACAATTAAAAATATAACCGCTTTCGCTTTACAATATGAACAGATCCGTGGGCGCGACAGGCTGAAACCAGTTTATTCGTATTTTCCTGCCGGGCATAAAGGCATCGTCTATCTATTACATGGAACCGGCGGCACCGCACAAAACCTGGTAAACAATTATGAAGTCATCCAGTTGACAAAAGAACTGGTAAATGATGGCTTTGCCGTTATCGTTACCGAAGCAGAAGAAGCCACAACCGGCGTTGATGCCAATGCAGATGGCAAATTAAGATGGGCCACCACACCGGTTGACACACTCAGCAATGTTGATTATGTAAACATCCGTACGATTACCGATACTTTTTACAACAGGGGTGTAACCAATCGTTCAAAGCCAAGGTATTCGATCGGCATGAGCAATGGCGGCGCATTTTCTTCCCTGCTGTCTTATGCATATAATTTTAAAGCTGGCGTAAGTTATTGTGCGCAGATGGGATCGGTTCTGGCACAAATTTCCACCATACCATTCCAGTTTTGCATGGCACGTTTTGACAACAATGAAAATGTAGGGGCTGCAGGAAATGCAGCAGCACTTACCAATTCAAATGCACTTACCGGTCGTGGTATCTGCAGTAAATATTTTATAAAGGAACGTGCGCCGGTTTACCCTGAAAGATTTGCAAGAAGAGGCGATATTTCTATTGCACAATCGCAGGCTGTTTTTGCAGAATTAAAAACGAAGAATTTTCTCGACAATAAAAATTACTTTACAGGATTTTCTTCTTCGCTGGTAACGGCCTACCAGGCCAATCCTTCCTCTTTTCCTGCTATCAGCAGTTTAACATTGCTGCAGATCGGATTTGTGTTGGAACAGATAGACCTGTCTGTATCTGATCACCAGATGTACAGCGATTATAACCGGGCAACATTGAAATTCCTGAATACACAGTGCCTCTAATCTTAGTGCTGCTTTGTGTCTTTCTGCCGTAGCGGCAAAATATCACCACAAAGTTGGTAAGGCTATAAGATCCGCAAAGAGAATTGTATTTCTATTCTTTCATGCTTATCTTGTTTTGAATGAAAGAAAAACAATCTCCCATCTGGTGGCTCATCATCCTGCTTGCAATAGTTAAATTCATCCTGCCATTTGTATTAAAATCACCCGTGTATGAATTACAACGCGATGAATTTTTGTATTACATGCAGGGCCAGCACCCGGCATTGGGTTATCTTGAAAATCCACCGCTGCTTTCATACCTCGCAACCATATCATCCTGGATGGGAGGAACAGCATACGGGGTAAGCTTTTGGCCTTCCCTGATCGGGGCCTTCACATTGATCCTCACCTGCCTTTTAACAGCCGAGCTGGGTGGAAAATTCTTTGCACAATTATTGGCGGGCATCGCTATCTGTACCGGCGCATTTTTAAGAACGCATGCATTGTTCCAGCCAAACATACTCGATGTCTTTTTCTGGACAAGTTCAATTTATTTTCTAATGCTGTTTCTCCGGTCGCAACAAACAAGTCATTTGATTATGTTGACAATAAGCCTGGCTCTTGGTTTTTACGGAAAATATTCCATCGCTTTTTTTGCAGCGGCTTTATTGATCGCTTTGCTGATGTCTGCTCAAAGAAAAATGCTTTTTCAAAAAAGCGTTTATGCTGCCATACTCGTTGCATTGGTTATCATTCTTCCAAATATTTACTGGCAATACATACACAACTGGCCATTGGTAAATCATTTGGAAGAACTACGGGAAACCCAGTTAAAGTATGTAAACAAAATGGATTTTATCAAGGATCAGTTCCTGATGACATTACCTGTACTATTTGTATGGCTCGGCGGCCTGATCTGGCTGTTTAAAAATAAAGAACTTCGTTTTTTGGGATATACTTACCTCTTCGTAATTGCACTTCTCATTACAGGAAGCGGTAAAAGCTATTATGCATTGGGTATTTATCCAATGCTTTTCGCAGCAGGCGCAGTGGCATGGCAGCAATGGACAACCAAATTAAAATGGCTGCAGTCTGTTTTAGTGTTAATTATCCTTGGTTTTACCCGGCTGATACTTCCCATGGCGCTGCCGATCTATGAACCTGCAAAGCTTGCCGCCGTTTACAAAAAGTATAATATAAAACACAAATGGGAGGATCAGCAGGAACATCCGTTGCCCCAGGATTTTGCCGACATGCTTGGCTGGAAAGAATTATCAGGAAAAGCTGAATCTTTTTTTAACGGGCTTCCCGATTCAGTAAAAAACAATACCATTATTTATTGCGGCAATTACGGGCAAGCCGGGGCATTGCAATTTTATGGTAAGGATGAATTGTTTAAAAAGAAGGTTATAAGTTTTAACGGATCTTTTTTGATGTGGATCCCAAACAATTTTCCATTTAAAAATCTTTTATTGGTAACTGAACAAACACCGGGTAGTGATCAAGAACTGTTTCAACATTTTCAACAAACAACATTGATAGATTCTGTTACGGATGGCTATTCCAGGCAATTGGGAAACAAGATCATTTTTTATCAGCACGCTGATGAAAAAGCGAATCAACTTGCAAATGACGCCCTGCAGCAAAAGAAGAAACTGTTCAGCAGGTAATACATTCACTGCATTACTGTATTTTCGCACTATAAGATCAACGTATGAAAAGACCCATCAGAGTATTGGTTGCAAAGGTTGGATTGGATGGCCATGACCGCGGAGCCAAAGTGATTGCAACAGCCTTGCGTGATGCAGGCATGGAAGTTATTTATACAGGCCTACGCCAAACGCCCGAAATGGTGGTGAATGCCGCCTTGCAGGAAGATGTGGATGCGATCGGTATCAGCATATTGAGTGGCGCCCACAATACTGTTTTTCCAAAGATCATTGCGTTGATGAAAGAAAAAAAAATGGATGATGTATTACTTACCGGTGGTGGTATCATTCCCGAAGATGATATGGCAGCGCTAAACAAAATGGGTGTCGGAAAACTGTTTGCACCCGGTACTACCACTACAGCCATTGCAGATTATATCAAAACCTGGGCTGAACAACACCGTTCTTTTTAAGAATAATCACTACGCAAAAAAAAACATATACCCTATTTAGCGTAGTGAATACGGGCACTCCGGCCCTTCGATTCCGTTCACTAAATAATAGTACCCGTTTGCTTGAAGAAGTTTCAAGGCATGAATTTTAAGCGCCATATTCGCACCAGAATAATAAAGTTTAAAATTTACACAAATGCCCAACGCCATCTATTTACACAAAAAAATACAATACCCTGTATTATCATTCTTCGAAAAGTCGTACACATTCATTAAACAGAGTTTACTGATCTCTATAATCTTTGCAAGTATTTTATACATGCTCATGCGGTTGTTTTTTATCGGTGCAGATTTTAGCACTGCAGAAAGCATTGAGCTGTATGTAAAAACATTGCTCATTACCTGTTCGTACATCAATGCATGGAGGGTTATTTGCCGGGGTATAATCTGGATAGAAGGCAAGACCAGTAAAGTAAATTTCAAAGGTATATTCAGTATGCAGGTTATGAAAAGAGCAGCAATCCTTATCGTCGTTGCAGGACTTGCATACAAGGTTAAAGCAAATCCCGTTAGCACAAATGATAAATGCTGTGTTAGCGCAACGGCACAACCTGCCAGTGATGACGTAATACCACAATTTTATTTGTGGACAAAATAACCAACACACACTTACTAAATAACAATACCATGAAACTATTACAACTACAGGCAACAGAAGACACCAGCCTTTTAAATAATACAGTATACCAGGGGCTGGTAGAAAAATTCAGCAAGCTATTTATCCGGCAGGACCCCGCAGAAAAACCGGTTTTTGCACCGGTTATGAAAGAAGACTCACAATTTTACAAGCGATTGGTAGAACTGGTTGGAACAGGTGTGCGTACAAAAGCAACTGTTTTATATATTTCTGAAACCGGTATAAGGATCAACCAGGACCCCGTTGTATCAATAACAGTAAGGTTTTATAATAGCAAAAATAAAATGCAGGAGATAGCAGCAAAAACAGTTGTTTCAAAGATCGCTGTACCGCAGGCTGCGGATATTATCAGCATTGCTTATAGTGCATGCTACCCGGATATTGTTGCAGTTTTATAACTAGAAAATGTAGTAGCACAGCTATCCTTGCTGTGTTCAATCAATCATTTATTTTTTTTGACCTGGTTCCTGCCACGTAAAGGCATCTTTTTTATAGCAGCTAAATAAACTTCATTTATTTGACTCCTCACGGAGTGTCCTGAAATACAGGGAACTCCTACGGAGTTAAATTGAATATTTATCATTCATTCTACGACCAGGATGCAGCCACGCAGCTGAGCAGCAGCGATGTTCTTGCAATTTTTATTTTATTCCAATTCTTCCGAACACTTACGGTCTCTGACCAATGGCGGGAAAGAGACTTAGAGAGATAGTCCGCGAAGAAATCAACGTCGCATTAAAAGTGTATGAGATGCCCGAACCATTGAAAGAAAATGTGATGATGAGTACTGAAGAAAGCTAAGGCCCGCATGCTTTATTCGTGCCGTTGGCCGGAGACCGGACGACGGCGTTTACAGGTCAAAGTTATGGGCTTGTGAGATCTGGAGAAAATCAACAGCGGCGAGAACAGCTTCCCGTTTCTCCTGAGGCGTTAAAGCTTTTTTTTGTTAGATTTTTGACTGCCCTGTTTTGCATACCGGATTCTGCATTCATGCTCTTGCGTTGAGTATTTTCAGCCTCCGGTTCTTTCTTCCGCTTTACATCACTGGCTTCCATTCCTCCATACTTAGATTTTCAGTTGTAAAAAATAGCTTTACTGATTCCTGTTTCACGGCAGATATCTTTCACTGATACTCCAGCTTCCTGCTTTTTGATTGCAGCCACGATCTGAATTTCTGTAAATCTCTTTTTTCATGTTAATAAAATTTAAAGTTAATAAAGCTGTCATTAACTTTAAATTCAAGTGGCCGAAGAATGGGGAAGCCTGCAGCTGTTTGATATTCTTACACTGAATTTTTGTTGATGCTTAGAAGTTTATTTCGTATATTTATTTAAAGGCATTCAGTTGGTACGCTACATTGATTTCATTAAAAAAATAGACAATATTTTTTTAATGAAAAAGCAAATACAAAAAAAATAAAAATGTAGCAACCAAAAAATATAAAAATGAAATTGCTACAGGAAAAAAAATGGTAGAAAGGCTACAGAAAATAAAAAAGTAAGAATGCTACAACCGAAAATTACAAGATCTGGTAATTCAAATCCCGTATACTGCAGCTCGTATACCGTTTCTGCCATCCCTGAAGATTTGGTGAAGGTCAACAACGGCGAAAATTAAATAATACCACAAATACAGTAATGAAATATGCTTTATTCGTGCATGCGTGGCATATATCTTTCTTAATAAACCAGTAAAAGACTAATTTCCGATCCTTTCAATGCCCGCATTACTTTTTCCTTTCTTCTGCGGCTACCTTCCATTTTAGTTTCCCATCTTGTCTTCAACAAAGGCTGTTAACCGGTTTCAGGCAAAGACATATATTTATGATCCTGCTGCTGGCACTGAGCCATATCGTTGTGCTACCTTCGGCCAATTATTTTAGCTCGCTTCCGATCTGGTCTATTTCATCCACATTACCAAGTCCTTTAGGATTAGGACCATATTGATTCGGACCGTATTTACTACTTTCAAATATGATGACAAAGGTATAGAAGGGAATGAACTGGTACCAGCCGCTAACACCGGTGTCATGGCATCTTTTTACGCCCTGTGCAATACGAAACCAGTAAACAGGCAATAACAGTATAAGTAGAGCCTGGGAAAATATTTCAATATCTATAAAAATAATTGCCATGAATATTACCAACAAACCTGCGGTATAAATTAACAGGCTGAGTCCAAATTCAGTTCTTGTTATGCGGCCTTTGATAGAAAACGGGTGCCTGAACATTAATTAAAAAAAAGGTTTTGTACTTTTAAAATGATTTTCGGAATAGTTACCAAGGTACTACTGTTGAAACTACAGTCATACAAAAGTTTAAGCACGCCCCTTTTCCGAAAAAAGCTGTATTTTTTTCAGGGTTCTTATTTTCGTCACCCCGGGGAGTGCAGCGGAATTCGGGGTTACTTTTTTGCTGCTCCAAAAGAATAAAGTATAAAAAAAGGTTTTCCGTGCTAAAGCGTATTTTTAAATTATTACCGGAACAACGCATGATTTATTATTTGAAAAAGACATTTAAGCAACTGGCTTACAAAGCCATCTACATGATCCTTCTTACCGGATTGATTTCCGGTTGTAGTTTTTCAAAAACAGGTATCATAAAAAATGTCAACACAGGTCATACAGCAACCTATAAAAACCTGGAACCCGAAGCAATAATGATACTCGTGAACGGGAAAGAACTGACTGATAACGAGATTCCTTTGGGCGAAAGTTTCGTCGTTGTAAACAACAAAACAAAAGGCCTTACGCAAAAAGAAGGGAACGTATCTTTCGGTTGTTCATTGGTCATTAAAGATGAAGCAGGACAGGAACTGATGAATGAAGCAGATCTTTTTAAAGGAGATGATGTGATCAATGCCAGTCCGACAACAGTTTTAAGATGCACAGTGAATACCGGCAAGCCCATGAAAGCCCAAACCAACTATCACATTACTGTAACCTTTTGGGATAAATATGGAACGGGAAATATTGTAAATACGGTAACGGTGAAAATGACCGGCGCTTCTTAAAAGTGAATGCTCAATAACCCGTTTCATTTATATTTGTACAAACGATCTATATGTACAAAAATTACACAACGCTTTTATATAAACTGGAAAATGGCATCCTTACCATAACCATCAATCGCCCGGATAAATTGAATGCCTTAAATGCAGCCGTATTTACTGAACTTGATATGGCCGTAGATGAGATAACTGAAAACCCGGATATAAAGTCGGTCATCATCACGGGTTCTGGTGCAAAAGCATTTGTGGCCGGTGCTGATATTACAGAGTTTGCAGGCTTAAGCAAAGAGGAAGCAAAGGCATTGGCGAAACGTGGACAGGATATTTTTTTAAAGATAGAGCAATGCAGTAAGCCCATCATTGCGGCCGTAAACGGATTTGCATTGGGTGGCGGTTGCGAGTTGGCGATGGCCTGTCATTTCAGGATCGCAGCTGAGCATGCAAAATTCGGGCAACCGGAAGTTAACCTCGGACTAATACCCGGTTATGGCGGCACGCAAAGGCTAACACAACTGATCGGCAAAGGAAGATCCATGGAATTACTGATGAGCGCAAACATGATTGATGCAAACACAGCTTTACAATATGGATTGGTAAATCATGTGGTTACTGCTGAAGAATTATTGAATAAAGCAACAGGCATTTTAGCGTTGATCAATACTAAAGCGCCGCTGGCCATCGGAGCCTGCATCAAAGCAGCCAATGCTGTGTTTGATGAAACCCAAAACGGATTCGATGCAGAAGTAGCTGCTTTTGGTGATTGCTTTGCAACAGAAGATATGAAGGAAGGTACAACCGCATTCCTGGAAAAAAGAAAGCCTGTATTTACAGGAAAATAAGAACCATTTTTAATGAGCTATAAAGTGTATGCAGGAAACTGTATGCACTTTTTATTTGATCTATCTGAATCCATCTAAACTTTTCTTTCCAGACATAAGGCAATTCGATAACTTTGCGGCAAATAAAAAATTATGGAATTCAGGATAGAAAAAGATACCATGGGCGAAGTAAAAGTCCCTGTAGACGCATATTATGGTGCACAAACACAGCGCAGCATCGACAACTTTAAGATTGCGCAGGATATCAACAAAATGCCCAAAGAGATCATCAGGGCATTTGCTTATTTAAAACATGCTGCTGCTATTACCAACAATGAAGCAGGTGTTTTAACAAAGAAAAAAGCCGACCTGATCGGTAAGGTTTGTAAAGAAATATCAGACGGTAAACTCGACGCCTATTTTCCATTGGTAGTCTGGCAAACGGGCAGCGGTACACAGAGCAACATGAATGTGAATGAAGTAGTGGCATACCGTGGGCATGTTTTAAATGGCGGTAAATTAAGCGATAAAGAAAAATACCTTCACCCCAACGATGATGTAAATAAATCACAAAGCAGCAACGATACTTTTCCAACTGCTATGCATATTGCAGCCTATAAAATTTTAATTGAGACTACAATTCCCGGCATTCAGAAACTACGCAATACACTCGATAAAAAAGCAAAGTCGTTTAATAAAGTGGTGAAGATCGGCCGCACACATTTTATGGATGCCACGCCCTTAACACTGGGCCAGGAATTCAGTGGGTATGTATCGCAGCTTGATCATGGATTGAAAGCCATCAAAAACACCCTTGCACATTTAAGCGAACTGGCCTTGGGAGGCACTGCTGTTGGTACCGGTATCAACACACCGCCAAAATATGATGTGAATGTAGCAAAGCATATTGCTAAACTGACCAAACTACCTTTTGTTACAGCAGCCAATAAGTTTGAAGCACTGGCTGCACACGATGCGATCGTAGAAACACACGCTGCATTAAAAACAGTGGCAGTTAGTTTAATGAAAATTGCAAATGATGTGCGAATGCTTTCATCCGGACCAAGATGCGGTATTGGTGAGATCTTTATTCCTGATAACGAACCAGGTTCTTCTATCATGCCGGGCAAAGTAAATCCAACACAATGTGAAGCGCTTACTATGATCGCTGCACAGGTTATGGGTAACGATGTTACCATCGGCATCGCCGGCAGCAACGGCCATTTTGAATTAAACGTTTTTAAACCTGTAATGATCTATAATTTTTTACACAGTGCAAGGCTTATCGGTGATGGATGTGTTTCGTTCAATGATAAATGTGCAGTTGGTATAGAACCTATCAAAGAAAATATTAAAAAACACCTCGACAATTCACTGATGCTTGTAACCGCGTTGAATACAAAGATCGGCTACTACAAATCGGCAGAAATTGCACAAAAAGCACATAAGGAAGGAACTACTTTAAAAGAGATGGCTGTAAAACTTGGTTATGTAACGTCTGCAGAATTTGATGCATGGGTGATTCCGGCGAATATGGTAGGGAAAAGTTGATAGCTATTGGCTTCAAGCAGGTTTTTATCTTTACGAATTTATTATAAAAAGGGGCTCTTTTTTAAAAGAAGCCCCTTTTTGTGCTAATTATTTTTATGCAGCTGTTAGCTTTACCAGACTTGCACCTGTGGCTAACAACAAACAGTTTTATTGTATTATTATCTTCTCCGTCAGCAGATTTATATCCTGTCCATTATACAATTTAACGGTATACATACCTGCGCTGAGCCTTTCAACATTTACTTCAAAATTATCCTTGTTGCTGGTTCCGTTAAGCATAAGCCTTCCCGTTATATCATATATCTGGTAGAAGATCGGTTTTGAAACATTGCGTTTGCTTTCAATATAAAGTGTTTTGGATGTTGGGTTCGGGAACATTTTAATGTATACCCTGGCATTCAAAGCTGTAACAGGATCCGTATTTAAATTCAATACAGCGCCAACATATTTATATACCAGGATGCTGCCGCGGTTATTAAGCACATTTGTATTACCAGTTGTAGGGCCCGATGTTTGACCAACGCTATCTGTAATCATGTAAAACGTAATGCCGTCTTTACCGATTGCTATATCCCTGAAACGATTCTCTTCCCTGAAATACCTGGCTGTATCTGAACCATTAGACATATTTACAAAGCTATTTCCATCAGCGCTCAGTTTTAACCTGAAAATTGTTCCTTCCTTCAAAGTGGTCATCAGAATTGAATTATACCAGCCAGGGATCTTATTGGCAAATCCATAATAATCCATACTCGATGGAGCAACCGTTGGATTACTCAGCCAGCTACAGGCTATAGAACTTCCGCCAGGTGTAAAAAAAGTACGCATCGGTGTCTGGAAATTCGGAAGCGTGGTATCTGTTTCATTCATGATCCTCGCAGTTGCCGGTGGTGTTGAACATTCGGGTTCGCTGCCGGGAGATGGCTGACTTGAACAATTTGCTGCAGATGACCAGTTACGGTATTGATATATCTTATTATCCCGGTAACCGGAAATATAAGGCCAGCCATAATTCATACCTGGAAATAATTGATTGATCTCGTCATCCTCAGCAGGTCCATTTTCCGCACTATAAAATTTTGCACCTACATAGGGAGTCATGCCGCTTTTTGCAAATACAAGGCTATTGGGATTTCTATGTCCGAATGTATAGATATGGCTTTTAATGGATTTAACAGTGGGGTTATCAGCTGGCACAGTGCCATCCATATTTATCCGCAATACTTTTCCCTGGTATGCAATATAATTTGCTGCACTTAACTCTGCGGCTGTTGGTACATCCTGCGCCCTGTTGGGATTACAGCGAAGTGCAAACTGGTTTGCGCCCTGGTCGCCTACGGAATAATAAATTTTTCTGTCGGGGCCGATTAATAACCTGCCCGAACTATGATCTGAACTTGCAGGAATATTTTGTATGATAATAGTTTCATTACCTGCAGGAGTTGTAATAGTTGTATTTTTCACCGGGTATCTTGCGATACGAACTTTTCTTACGCCCGCCCCCGCATCGTATGTATATGCAATAAAAAACGAATCCACCGTTGGATAATCCGGGTGCAGGGCCAGCCCCATCATACCATCCTGGCTGATAGACGTAACCGGTGGACCATTCGTCGTAAACTTTACACTGCCTGGAATATTCAGGATATTTCTTTTGTTGCCCGTTAAAGGATCTACTTTGATCACCCTTCCCCTTCTTTCACTTATCCAGAGAGAATCATCGGGGCCATACAGCAATTCAAATGGGTGCTGAAGAAAATACCTGTTGGCCGGTACTGCCGGTGCCTGGTTCAAAACCTGTTTTGGTGTAAAAGTTTCCCCTTGTGAAAAACAAGCCAGGTGGCCAATAAACAACAGAAGGGTAAAAACAAAGTAGCGTTTTCTCATAAAATTGGATTTACATGGAACAGTGATTCCAGCAGACAGGCTAGCCTGAATAAAATGAAAACGAAATATTGTTTACTAAAGTATAAATTTTTAAAAAAAAATCATAGTAATTATACTATACCCATCACTTGTTCGTTATATACAACAGGTATGAGTAATTTATTTTATGAGTACCAGGAAGGCTTTTTTTATAAAACCATGACCAAAATGAAACAAACTTTACAAAAAGCTTATAAATGTATTTCGCTGGTTATACTAGGTTGCATTTACCTGCTGCACTCAACTGCACAGGTTTCTACCGTTGACATAGGAAAGAGTTTTGTAAACATTACCAAACTTAGTACCGGCGGTACTTTCAATCCCAATGATGTTATTGAAGTAAGGGTAACTTTTGCAGTAGGTAGTATTGCGCCTGGGAAAATATCCAATGTACAGGTATTTGATACGGTTCCGGCAAAAACCACCTATGTACCCGGAAGTATACGGGTTACAACGAATGAAGCTGTTACCTACCTTGGCCCATATACAGATGCATTTGACAATACCGACCCTGGAAGTTGTGTTGCGGGCAATGTGCAGATAAACCTTGGTACCGGTGCCACAAAAAGTACCGGCGGCACTATCTTGAATACAGATAAACCTAGTTTTTACTCTGTTACCTGCATCATGATGGCATGTTACCGGGTACAGGTTAACCCCGCCGCAATTTATGGCGATACCATTAAAATCGGTGGTAAAGTAAGTTATACGATAAGCGGCATTAATAAAACGGTAAATTTCCCCCTATACCGCATCATACTTTCCAAACTCGATAATTCTCCCTGCGCCAATGGAAAAGCCGTTAGTGCAGCTTCCGATTCTTTGGGCACGTTTGCAAGTGGTATTATTCAAAATCGTGCTGCTGCCCTGGCTTTTACGACTACCTATACCAAACAGAATTTAGGAACGGGCACACCCGTAGATTATTATTATGCGATCAGCAATAACAGCAGTGCCGATGGCTCTACAAATCCCAATTCAACTATGCCGGAAGCACCAGCCTTGCACCGGGTATTTGGTTTATGGGATATTGCAGGCGATCATACCGGTGCAGCAAACCAGGCATTAGGCAATACCGCCAAAGCACCGGGTACACGTGGTGGTTATATGGTACTGGTAAACGCCAGTTATAAAACCGATACCGCCTACAGGGAAACACTTTCTAATCTTTGTCCGAGTACTTTTTATGAATTCAGCGCCTGGTTCAGGAATGTTTGTCCACGCTGCGGATGCGATGTGAACGGCAAAGGAAGTGGCAGTGGCGGATACATACCAGGCACCGGAAACGATTCATCCGGTGTAAAACCCAATATCAATTTTGAGATCGATGGACTGGCCTATTATACGTCGGGCGATATTAAATACGACCGTGCTGCTCCATGGAAAAAATATGGTTTTACTTTTCAGACAAAGGCCGGGCAAACAACTGCTAATTTTCTCATCAGGAACAATTCTCCCGGTGGTGGCGGCAACGACTGGGCCCTGGATGATATTACAGTAGCCCATTGCGGGCCAACACTGGCTATGAATTACAATCCTCTTGTACTTGGTTGCAGTGCCAGTCCGTTCGTTGTTAATTTAAGTGATACCATAACCTATTTTTACAGCAACAGCTATGTATTTTTTCAATGGCAACGAAGCAATGTTGGTGGAACGATATGGAGTAACCTCATTGGCCCCGGAACATCAGGTATGGGTTTACCCGTACTTGTTGGAGGACAATACCAGTTCGTTACCAACCTGCCGCCATTCCTGGCAACATTGGCCGACAGTGGGCGATACTACAGGGTACTCGTTGGTACATCTGTGGCTAACCTGACAGGAAATTGTGTTTATACCGATGGTCATACGACCATGATCAAAGTGATAAACTGCGGTATCATTCTAAAAAGTAATTTTACACAATTCAAAGCACAGCTGCTATTGAAAAAAGGATACCTGACCTGGTCGGCTTCCAATGAAGAGCATTTAAAAAATTACGAAATAGAAAAAAGCAATGATGGAATAAATTTCGAAAAACTGGGTTCTTTGAATGCTAAAAATACACCCGATGCATATTATAATTTCACTGACCCCGAATACATCAACGGCTCACGCTATTACAGGTTAAAAATGATAGATGAAAATGGCTTGTACAAATACAGCCAGGTGATATTGCTTAGCACCGAACTTAGCTTTGAAGTAAACAATTTAAAAAACCCTTTCAGGAATAGCGTCAAAGTAGATGTGATCGTTCCAAAAGAAGGTATATTAAATATCACTTTATTTAATGACAAGGGACAACTGGTAAAAAATGTACAATTTAGGGTTAATAAGGGGCTGAATAATATCAGCATCGAAAATATTGATGCGGCAAATGGTCTTTACTTTTTGTCGTTCAACTATAATAATGACAGCATTAACCGAAAATTAATAAAACTGAATTGATAAGCGTTAGTTATTGAAACGGTATTGTCATCCCCACGAATGAGTGGCCTGCGGGGCAGTGGTACTGCTGCCGGGCAGCTGTCTCCTTCGCCGGCATGACAATTACAAAAGACAAAAAATTTATACCGTTAGATAGCCGCTTTCCGTCGTCGGGGCAACAATTCCTTATTGTAAAAAAAAGTAATGTCTCCTAAATTACTACGTACTATTCGTTCGTAGAAATACCGGCTTTTCACCAGGAATTCTATGGAATTCACGGGTTGTACATAATTTTCTTTCATAAATCCCGGCCTGGCAAAATATTTTTTCAAAACCGGCGTTGTCAGTAAGGACTATCCATCCAATCCATGTAGTTTTTTAATCATCTAAATCCAATTAGTATGAAAAAACATATACATGATGTATGGGTAATTGCCATCCTTTTTCTTTGCTTTATCGATGAGGCAGCTTATTCACAAACGAGGGTAGATGTTGGTAAAAGTTTTGCGAACATCAGTAAACTAACTACAGGCGGAACATTTAATCCGGGTGATACCATTGAAGTAAGAGTTACGATCGCCGTAAAAACTGTGGCTACATATACTGCTGTAGACAGTGTACAGGTATTTGATAATATTCCTGCCAACACAACCTATTTAACAGGCTCTTTAAGAGTTGCTACAAACCAGGGGCTTACCTATAAGGGGCCGTTTACTGAAGCACTTGATGGAGACCAGGGAAGCAATATCGCCGGCGCCATTACCATTAACCTGGGCAATAAAGCCAATGGCACCAGAGGCGGCAGGATACGCTCGGATACCAGTAAGCCAAGTTTTTTCAATTCGCATTGCATCATGATGGCATGCTACCGGGTACGTATCAACGTTTCAGCTAATTTCGGCGATACTATATTTTTCGGTGGCAGTATAAAATACAAAATGATTACACCTGCCAATGGCTGGTTTAATATCCTTTTTCCTACATACAAGATGTTATTGTTTCAAAACACCGGCTTTTGTTCAAATGGAACGTCTGTAAGTGCCGCTTCTGATTCTGCCGGCACCTTTGCAAGTGGCATCGTCCAGAACAGGCCTGCTGCGCTTGCCTTTGCAACGACTTATGTGAAGCAAAACATTTCTACCGGTCAGCCTAACGATTACAATTATGCGATCGTAAATAACAGCAGTGCCGACGGTTGGACGAACCCTGCTTCTACCATGCCGGAAGCTCCGGCACTTCACCGGGTATTTGGTTATTGGGACATCGGCGGTGATCATACCGGAGCCAGTAACCCTTCTCTGGGCAATCCACCTAAAGCGCCCGGAACCAGGGCTGGTTATTTTGTATTGATAAATGCAAGCTATAACACCGATATCGCATACCAGGAAACACTATCAAACCTTTGTCCGAATACATACTACGAATTCAGCGCCTGGTTCAGGAATGTATGCCCGCGGTGTAGCTGCGACAGTGTTGGAAGAGGAAGTGGAAGCGCCGGGTTTATTCCTTTCCCCGGCAATGACTCATCGGGTGTGCGCCCAAACCTTACTTTTGAAATTGACGGACTTTCCTATTATACATCGGGTGATATAAAATACGACCGCGTTGCCCCATGGAAACAATATGGATTTACGTTTCTTACAAAGCCAACTCAAACAACCGCCAATTTTGTTATCAGGAATAATTCGCCCGGAGGCGGCGGTAACGACTGGGCCATTGATGATATTAAGATTGCGCATTGCGGCCCTTCATTGACGATGAATTACAATCCTATCGTATTAGGATGCTCTTTAAATCCATTTGTTGTGAACCTGAGTGATACGATCCGCTATGTTTACAACAACAGTTATATTTATTTCAAATGGCAAAAAAGCAATGTGGGTGGAACGATCTGGACCGACATGACAGGCCCCGGAACGTCAGGTATTGGATCAACCACCTTGGTTAACGGCATGTATCAATATGTAACGAACCTGCCACCATTCCTGGCTTACCCGGCCGACAGCGGAACGTATTACCGCGTGATCGTTGCAACTACAGTGTCTAATCTTGCCAATAGCTGCGCATTCAATGATGGATCATCTACGATGATCAAAGTGATCAATTGCGGTTTGGTTTTAAATTCAAACTTCACCCGGTTCAACGGGCTGTTGAATAATAAAACGGCTTACCTCAGCTGGTCGGCCAGTGCCGAGCGTGGCCTTCAAAATTACGAGATCGAAAAAAGTGAAGATGGAATTATTTTTACCGGTATCGGTACTGTTACCGCAAGAAACATGGAAGATGCACATTACAATTTCACAGATCCCGATATGCTAACCATGAATACCTATTACAGGTTAAAGATGATAAACAATGAAGGTTTATTCAAATACAGTACAAGCATTTTGTTAAGCCCGGCACTGCGGTTTGAAATAAAAGCATTGAAAAATCCATTCAAAAATAATATCACGGCAGATATCATTGTACCGGAAGATGGAATACTTTATATTAAAATTTTCAACGACAAAGGCCAGCTGATCAAAACAATGCAGCAGCATGCAAGGAAAGGAATGAACCGTATCGGAACGGATAATATTCAGCAGGCAGCCGGTATTTATTTCCTGTCTGTCAGTTATAAAAATGAAACGATCAAAACCAAAATGATAAAACTAAATTAATACTTACCCCGACAGCGGTTGTCAAGCCTGTCGGCGGTTAGTTTGCCTACAAATTTTTCGGCATCAATTCCGGTCTTAGGTTAACAACACATAGGGAACAGCCAGCCGGTAACTGGCAGAACAAAGGCCCGGTTAATGCCGGGCCCTTTAAATCTTTTTAATTGATCGGGAACAAAAATTTTTCTTTGTAAAAACGCTGTTCATCCTCTTCTCTCCAATAAAAAAAAATCCCGGCTACCTTTGGCTACCGGGATAATTATTTAAACTGTCATCCTGTTTTAAAACTGTTCAAACAAATACAGATCAAAATATCTGTAAGCGGGTTGTTTCCTGTTCTAATGTGCTGGTAACGGGAATATTATTTGCTTTTTGATAAACAACACCCTTGCCTTTCGCAAACCAAATTTCCCATTGGTACTTATCAACATAGCCTGAACCAAGATCTGCAGAGAATATATATTTAACTTTAATCACATTGCTGTAGGTATTGGATGCGATCAACACAACAGCTCCTTTTTGTAAAATAGTGGCGGTGATCTTTGCTGTACCGGGTAAACCCCCGATTGTATTTGATCCAAGATCAGATACCCAACTTGCATTGGCAGCAAGGCTTGAATCCAATACCATTGCATCTACATTGAAAGGATTATCAAACCCGTATGAACTATTTACCAGTGTATAGTACATACCGGCATTTTTTCGATGGTAAAAAGAATCAATCGCTACTCCCAGAACTTTTTCCTCAAAGATTTTATAAGTATTTGCATTGATTACAATACTATTCGTGCTAACCTGTGTATAAGTGGTATCAGAAGCAGTTCCACCAATTACTCTTTCAGACCAGTTACTAAAATCAGTTTCAGGAATATATTCAAGATTTGTTGTTCCACTCACCGTAACAGAAAAAGTACAATTCGCTGAGCCCGTAACTCCGGTAGAAGCCGTGAAATTAAAAGTACCCGCGGCAATGGGCGTACCTGAACCTACCAATACTAGCGGCTGGGGCCCTGTAACAATAAATGAACCGGTAGCGCTAAAGCTCATGCCGTTATCAGTAGTTGTTGTTATGCTGTAGCTCCCCACTGCAGTAACATTTACGTTGATCAATACGATATTCGTAGCAGTCAACGGCGTACCTGCAGTGTAAGTCCCGGTATAGGCTGCTCCTGAGCATGCTCCACCTGCAATATCAAGTGTATACACTGAAGTACCTGCGGCAGGTGGCACCACCGTTATGCTGAATGTACAATTGCTGGTGCCGTTACTTGCTGTAACGTTAAAAATACCAACCTGCAATGGCACGCCTGTTCCATTCAATGTAACAGCCTGTAAACCCGGATTGGGGAAATAACCTGTTGAACTGAATAACATACCATTTACCGAAACTGCACCTAACAAATAAGTGCCCGGTGAAATAACGTTGATGGTTATGGTAACTGTATTATCGATCACCAATGGACTCCCCATGGTATAAGTTCCGCTCACTACTGCACCTGAACAGGCACCCGGTGCGCCTTCTAATGTAAAAACTGCCACACCAGTATTTGCACCGATGACGATCACACTTATTACGCAACTGCTTCCATCAAAACTGATCGTAAACGCATCGATACCTGCCAACAGCGGCTTACCGGTGGCGTAAAGTCTTACCGTATTTAGGCCAACAAGGCCCAGTGTTCCGGTTCCTTTAAAAGAATAGCCATTCACTGTATCAGACTTCACCTCGTAAGTTCCGGTAGTAGTGAGGTTTAGCTGTATGTCGATAAAATTGGTATTGTTTAAAATAGAATCCTGTTTGTAAATACCATTTACGGTACTTGGCAGGCACTCACCCGTTGTATTGTCCTTTTTTAATGTTCCCCTGGCGATCCCATCCTGGTCGAAGCCTAATTCTTTCTGGCAGGCAGAAACAAAAAACACTGCAGCTATGATGATGAGTAGGTAATTTATAAATTTCATCCGGGTTATTTTATATTAAAAATAAAACATTAATTTAAGAAATATGGGAAGCATCATCGGCCAGCGCCTTCGTCTCAACAGTATGATGTTCTTCGCCGTCATTACGATGCCTGAAAAAACGCTGCTGGAAAAATAAAATACTGATGATCCCGGTGCTGATAGATGCATCGGCAATATTAAATATCGGGCGGAAAAATACAAACTCCTCTCCTCCCCAGCCAGGCACCCATTTAGGGAAATGCCCTTCTATCACGGGGAAGTAAAGCATATCCACCACATTGCCATGCAGGAAAGAAGCATAGCCATGTTTTGAAAAAGTTGCCAATCCGCTATAACCCATATACTCTTTTATTTGAGGATCGAATACCATTCCCTTATCAAATATCAGTCCGTAAAAACATGAATCGATCAGGTTTCCCAATGCACCTGCATAAACCAGGGCTGCACAAATAATAAACCCTTTGTGGTATTGCTTGCGTATGATCTCCCCGAGATACCAGGTACCAAACACAACTGCCAACAACCTGAAAACTGTTAAGGCAACTTTGCCCCAGTTACCACCAAATTTCCAGCCATAGGCCATGCCCGGGTTTTCAACAAAATACAATTGAAACGATTTACCAAGTACATCGTGAGAAGTATTTAAGTGGAAGCCTGTTTTAATATAGATCTTCAGTGCCTGGTCGGCTAACAGGATCAGGAGAATAATAAAAATGATATGTTTTGATTTCATCCGTGATTGGTATTTTCCGGGAACCTTCCCTCGTTTAAAATTAGTGGCGGCAAAGATATACCGTTTAGTTGTTTAAAGGTTCACAACGACTTAAACGTGAAAAACAGCCAAAAATCACTCCTCGTAATAAATCCGCTTCACCCGTTGCGAAATATTGGTGAGTATTTCGTAAGGTATTGTTTTTGCCCAGCCTGCAACTTTTGATACCGGTAATTTCTCCCCAAATACAATCACTTCGTCTCCTTCGGCAGCTTCTATACCCGTGATATCCAGCATGGTCATATCCATACATACATTGCCGATAACAGGAACCAGTGCTCCATTCAGCAACATTTTACCATTGCCATTGCCAAGCGATCGTGGATAGCCATCAGCATAGCCAATTCGAACAACAGCAATGACCGAATCGCTTTCTGCCATTCCTTTCCTGCTATAACCAACGCTTTCACCTTTGGCAACAGGCTTGATCTGCGATATGGTTGTTTTTAAAGTCGTAACGTTCTGCAATTTCAGGTTCGCATCAACACCATATAAGCCAATACCTAACCGCACCATATCAAACTGCATTTCCGGGTGGCGATGAATGGCAGAAGTATTCCCAATGTGTTTTAAGAATGAATAGCCGACAGTTGTTTCCAGCTGGCCGGCCATTTCTATAAATAATTCCGATTGCTTTTTTGTAAAATCATCCTGTAGTTTGTCATCACTGGCAACAAGATGAGAAAAAGCAGATACTATTTTGAATTGTGCTGTAGCAGCAAGCAGTGCACAAAGCTCTTCCATATCAGCTTTCAAAAATCCCAGCCGGTGCATGCCTGTATCCAGTTTAATGTGCACAGGATAATTATAGATGTTATGCTGTTGCAGGTAAAGTGCAAATGATCTTAAGATATTAAAAGAATACAATTCCGGCTCCAGCTGAAACTGAACGATATTGGCAAAGCCAGGCTGTTCGGTATTCATTACCATGATCGGTAAACGGATACCGGTCTTGCGCAACGCAACGCCTTCATCTGCATAAGCAACAGCCAGGTAGTCAACCGCAGCATGCTGCAATAAACCCGCGATCTCGTAACTGCCACTTCCATAACTAAAGGCTTTTACCATGGCCATTAGCTTAACAGGCTTGTTCAATAGCCGGCGGTATTGTTTCAAATTATCACGAAGTGAATTGAGGTTTATCTCCAGTACCGTTTCATGCATTTTTTGTTCCAGCGCATGACTGATCTTTTCAAAACGGAAAACCCTTGCGCCTTTTAATAAGATTGTTTCATCCTGGAAATGAAGCGATGCCATTTGTTTTAAAAAATCTTCTGTTGAATCAAAAAAAGATCTGTTGCTGATATTTTCAAATGCAGTTGCATGCGCCGAAACCTGCGGACCAATACCGATGAACCTGTGCAATCCTTTCCTGGTCAGTATTGCCGCAATATTCTTATACAACGCTGCAGTTTCGTAGCCCGATTGAAGTACATCACTTAATATTACCGTTCGCTTTACATGCTGCTGTTGTTGTGCTAAAAAATCAAGCGCTATGCTGAGCGAATTAATATCGGCACTGTAACTATCATTGATGATAGAACAATTGTTGATGCCTTCTTTTAATTCAAGCCGCATTTCCACCGGGCGCAACTGGTAAATATGTGCAGCGATGGCGGCAACCGGTATATTTAAGTACATCAATACACAACAGCAGGTAATAGCATTGTGTATAGAAGCATCATCGGTAAAAGGAATGAAAAAATTAAAAGCTGATCCTTTATAAATGCAATTGATTGATGTAGCGCTTTCCTGCTTCTCAGTTTTACTGATAAAAAGATCTGCCGGGAAAAGTTTGCTCCAGCCAAATGCCGAAAGCTCGTTATTCACGGTTGCTTTGAAGTTTTCAATTGACCCCTGCAAGTGTTCATCATCGGCACAGTAAATGATCACTTTGCTGTTGATGAATAATTGCAGTTTCTCGTTGATCTTTTGTGTAAGGCTTTCAAACCCTTCTGAATGCGCATCACCGATAAAAGTGAATATGCCAATATCGGGATCGATGATCTTTTGCAGGTGCTGCATTTCACCGGGAAGTGAAATACCGGCTTCAAAAATTCCCATTGCATGTGAATCATTCATATTCCATACACTTAAAGGAACACCAACCTGTGAGTTATAACTCTTCGGACTTCTTATAATATTATAATCGTTGTCGAGTAACTGGTAAAGCCATTCTTTTACGATCGTTTTTCCATTGCTGCCTGTAATACCGATCACAGGAAAATGAAAACGATGGCGATGATCAGCAGCTATTTCCTGTAGTGCCAGCAACACATTTTCTACCTGTAGAAAACCAGCTTCTGGAAATTTTCCTACCTGCACATTTTCAATATCACAATTGATCACAAAACAGCGAACGCCTTTATCGTATAATGCCGATATGAAATCAATCGCCTTTTTTTGCGGGCCATTGATAGCAAAGAATAACGTACCGGATGGCAACAGCAGTTTGCGGCTGTCGGTGAGTAGTGATTCTATTACCGGATCTGTTCCCAATTGCAACGGAACAGTTTTTAAGAGCACGGCAATATCAGAAAATCTAAGTGAATGCATAATGTAGTATTGGTTTGCACTAGCTAATCCGTTTCTTTATCCTGTTGATTTTTAAGTATGGAATATAAAATTGAACCGCCGATACATACAACGATCACCATCAGGGAGGCCCACACAGGAACATGTAACCACTTCTCTACCAGCATTTTTACACCGATAAATAATAATACGATGGCGATACCCTGTTGAAGGAAATTGAATTTATTGGCAGCTCCCTGCAGCAGGAAGAACAAGCTTCTTAAACCCAGTACTGCAAAAATATTGGATGAATAGATCAGTAGTTTATCGTTAGGATCAGGAATGATAGAGAAAACTGCGGGGATGGAATCAACTGCAAAAACAATATCTATCAGTCCGAGCATGATCACAACCATACCAAGTTTGGTGAGGTGCAGCCTGTCTTTTATTTTTAAAAAGAATTTACCATTCGGTTCTACATTGGTTGTGCGAAGATATTTTTTCATGAACTTAAAAGCCCAGTTGACTTCCGGATCGAATGATGCATCGTCTTTGGCAACAAATAATGTAATTCCTGTATAAACCAGAAACGCGCCGAACAGATACATGATCCAGGTAAACCTTGCAACCAGTTCACTGCCTACTGTGATAAAAATGATCCTGAAAACAATGGCCATCAATATCCCCATCAACAGTACCCTTGAATAATTCTTTGGGGGTACCTGGAAAAAAGAAAAGATGATAAGAAACACAAAAATATTATCGATCGAGAGTGACCACTCCAGCAGGTAAGCAGAAATATATTTCACCGCATCTGTCCTGCCTCTTTCAAACCAAATGAAAAAACAAAAAGCCACGGATAACAATACCCAGAAAACAGTTTGCAAAAGCGCAGTTTTAATACTGATCACTGCATTTTTTTTGCTGAGCAGGCCAAGATCAATGAGCAACGCTAACAGGATCACTCCGCTGAAAACAAGGTATATGAGTTGGGTGGTGGTCATCAGGTTTTACACAGGTTTTATTTACTGTATTTTCTTTTTCTTATCCATTGGAAGATAAATGCAAATAGTACAACCAACAATATTGGTGCCGCGATGTTTATCAGTTGCCAGTTCATTTTTTGTACCGCAAGCTTTTTAGTATCCAGCAGGCGAAGCGTATAATCTTTTGATTTGGCTGCTGAAAGCCCCGATTGGTCTATAAGATAATCTAAACAATTCTGCACAAAATCTTTGTTGGCAAACTTATACTCATACTGGCTGCCGTAGGTAAAGGGATTCATACCCATCGGGAGTGGTTCATTTTTTGAAACTGAATTCAACACAAAATCACCATCAGAAGCGATGATCATCTTATTATTACTGATAGATTGGGGCAGAAAAGCTTCGCCATATCTTTCCAGGCTATCACTCATTGCCTGTGATAAATGATTTCTGAATACTGAACTGAATTTACCCTCCAGTAAAACCACCACCGGGATATTTGCTGTTTTGAATTTTTCATCTTCAGGTGCATTTACATTTTCCGCTCCGCTTATTAAAGCAGGTGCAGCAATCTTTCTTGCATTTGCTGATGAACTTAATAATACTGTCTTCTTTATTCCTTCCGCTTCAACCGTATCAATAGAATTCACGAACCTGCCTGCAACAAAACCCAGGTTCTTATTAATAGCATGATCAGACTTTGAAACAAATACGGGGAAATAATTCCAGGATAAGAATTCAAATTGCCCGTTTCCATTTACATCAAACGGTAACCGGTCGCTTTGCAGGTCCATTACCAGGTCTGTATTAATTCTCACACCATATTTAAACAGCAGGTCGTTCAATTCAAGTCCGCGGTCGTAGGCGATCACTTCATTCTTAATGCGAAGGCTATCCATTTCTGCATTCAGTTTATCAACAAACAGCAGCAGTTTTCCTCCTCTTATAATATACTGATCGATCTTTAATTTTTCCAGCTCGGTAAAAGCCTGTGTTGGTTTTACGATCAGCAGCAATTTGAACGTATCCTCAATTACAGGAAGCGTATTCAGGTTAACTACCTTCAGATCGTAATCCTTTCGCAGCACATTTTCCACCAGGTCGTATGTACGTGCATCCTGCGGCTCGCCATTACCGAATGAATAAGCGATCATTGGCTTTGAATGCTCTGATAATTTAAAAATAGCATCGGCGAACTGGTATTCCATCATCGCTTCGGCGCTGTTGATCTCCTGGCGGCCAATATTGGGAATGCCATTGTATAACTTAACAGGAATTACTTTTTCTTTATAACGCATCAATGCAACAGGATAAACCAATTGCTGTTGCTCGCCTTTTTTAAGTTGCGATTTCAGGTTGATCGGGTAAAGCCCCATGGCTGACAGGGTATCGCTCCACTTTACATTGGTATCATCCATGTCATCATCCGGGCTCACAAAGCTTACCTTCAATTTATTACCTGCTACTTCTTTAAATTCCTGCAGAAGCTCGTCGGTGCTGTTGGCCAGTTTTTTAAAGCCACTTGGAAAATCCCCTTTGAGAAAAACCTTCACTTCTACCAAATCATCCAACTTCTTCAATATTTTTTTAGTTGGGTAGGATAAAGTGAATCTTTTTTCATTGGTGAGATCAAGCCTTGTGTGGTATACAGCTGCCAGCCAGTTGATCAAACCTAAAAAGCACAGCGTTATCAACAACCATAATTTACCCTTCCATATTGTACGAATGAATTTCATTTATTTTTTACGGAGGTTTTTAACGGTGATCAATAAAAAGAGGAAGATCATGCTGATAAAATATACAAGGTCGCGGCTATCCAATACGCCCCGGCTGATACTCCTGTAATGAAAATCAATACCAAACATTTCTACATAATAATCTGCCGTCCCCTGCAATAAAGGCAATTTGCTAAACGCATTAAATCCAAAATACAATACCAGGCAGGCAAAGGCGCTTATTAAAAATGAAACCACAGCATTGTTGGTAAAACTGCTGCAACAAATACTGATGGCGGCAAAAACGGCCGCCAATAATAACAGTCCGAGGTAACTGCCGGTAATACCCCCGGAATCGATACTACCCGAAGCACTGAGTGCTTTAATGGTGACTACATATATAAGTGTAGGTATGATCACGAAGAGAATAATGACCAGCACAGAAAAATATTTCCCTAATACGATCTGCCAGGATGTTAGTGGCCGGGTTTGTAATATTTCAAATGTTCCTGCTTTGAACTCATCTGAAAGTGAACGCATGGTAATGGCGGGGATCAAAAAAAGCAATACCCAGGGTGCCAGTTCAAAAAACTTATCAAGACTGGCATACCCGTATTCAAAAATGCTGCTATCGTTCAGCAGGAAAAGAAAAATACCATTGATCAGCAGGAATAAAATAATGGCAATATAGCCCGTCAGGTTACTGAAAAACTGGTTTAATTCCTTTTTACAAATACTCCACATAAAGTTGAAATTGATGCAATTTACTATTAAACAGGCTAATAGAGCCAGGGGCTGGCCGGCCAGCCTGTTATTTTTTTTAATTCCCAAGCAG
The DNA here is from genome assembly GCA_038207305.1 of Chitinophagales bacterium. Classification (GTDB taxonomy): domain Bacteria; phylum Bacteroidota; class Bacteroidia; order Chitinophagales; family Chitinophagaceae; genus Ferruginibacter. The sequence continues at coordinate 137,113 of JBBQZY010000005.1, read as the reverse complement.
CATATCTGCATTTCAAATTGTCATCAGCATGGTTTATAGCCGGACTACCGGAAACCAACAATGATTTCCATAGAATTTGAGCGGGCCTTGCTGCGTTTTTGGCAAGTGCTTGTTTAAGTAAAGTTGTTTACCAAAACCAACTGCAACCCCTGTTTTTGACAGGGGTTTTTCTTTTCACCTGTATTTTTGTAAAGGTTTTTATCCCGCCTGTGGATAATTAAACTTTAATTCAATGTTTGCCAACGGTTCAAAAAACATAACTTAATAGCTTTATTTCATTTACACAAAATCAATTTTATGAAAAAAGGCTTTGCTTTAATGGCTGGTTGCCTGATCTTTTTATTTGGTTGTAATAAAACATCTACCAACGAGGATCTGTCATCTGCTGACGAAAACACCCCAATTACACACCGGAGCTGCGCTTCAAACGATGTGCTGCTTCAGCAATTGCAGGAAAATCCTGAATTGGCCCAAAGGATGCAGGACATTGAGAATTTTACAGAAGCTTATGGCAGGAACCCTGCCAATAACAGGCTGATCGCCGGCGGGGTTATCGAAATACCTGTGGTGGTAAACGTATTGTACAAAACGGCTGCACAGAATATTTCACAGGCGCAAATACAATCTCAAATCGATGTATTGAATGAAGATTTTAAAGCACTGAATGCAGATTACAACAGCACGCCTTCTTTATTTCAGTCTGTAAGATCGGGTGATGTTAAAGTAAGCTTTGTATTGGATAAAGTGGTAAGAAAAAGCACGACTAAAACCAGTTGGGGAACGAATGATGCCATGAAAAAAAGTGCCAGTGGTATCGTACCAACAAGCCCTACAACCAAATTAAATCTATGGTCTTGTAATTTAAGTGGCGGCATTTTAGGATACGCACAGTTTCCTGGTGGCAGCAGCGCTACTGATGGCGTTGTTATTGATGACAATGCTTTTGGACGTACCGGAACTGTATCGGCGCCCTACAATAAAGGAAGAACAGCTACGCATGAAGTGGGCCATTGGTTAAACCTTCGCCATATCTGGGGAGATGCAACCTGCGGTAACGACCTGGTTGGTGATACACCTGCCCACAATACTGCCAATTATGGTTGTCCTGCTTATCCGCATTATAGCACTTGCACAGGCACTCCTGTAGAGATGACCATGAACTATATGGATTACACAGATGATGCCTGTATGTATATGTTCAGTGCGGGACAAAAAACCAGGATGCAGGCAGTGTTTGCTGTTGGCGGACCGAGGAATAGTTTTGCACAACCATAATAAATAGTAACCCATTTTAATAGAGGCCGTTTCAACAATTGAGACGGCCTCTTTTTTTAATAAATAGTATTGCTGAAGGATCAGGAGCGGTGAAAAAGTTAATTTAATTAATAATGTTGGCTGTTTATTTTAGCGCGCCTTGAAATAAACCTTACATTCTATGAGGAGTAAAAGATTTTTCAGCTTTGGATTTACAGCTTTTTTTGCGTGAAAAAACAACTTGTGTAAGTAACAAGATTTTTCTTTTTCAGTATATTTTTAATCTAAACATATATTAGTACTGCCCAACAAAAAAAATCCGATCTATTACAGCCCCGTTACTATACCCGCTGCGTAACAAACAAATTACTATGGACAGTATGATACAAAATTATTGGCAGAAGGCCTTACAGTTTTATTAAAAAAAGGGAACAGGGCAACATTTCGAAAAAATATTTTGAAAATATTTATGGATTATCATTTCGGTTGCATCTGGTGATGTGTAAAATATCAGAAGCTGATTGGCTATGATAATGATTGCCTACAGGGTTGCGATCGCTGTTGGGGTTATACAAATTCACGAACAAAAACTAAAGAATTATGAAAAAAACAATCTTCGTTTGTGCAGCGTGCATATCTATAGTGATGGTGCATGCACAGGATAACAAATCGTCTGTTGCGCAGCCGGTACCACCGGCTCCGCCCATTGCCATGGTTGCGCCTCTACCTCCCCCTCCTCCGCCACCGCCACTTGTGAAAGAGGACGAAATACCCGCGCCCCCACTACCGCCCGTTCCGCCGGAAGCACCTTCAGAACCTGTAGATGTAAGCTATTCTGCGATCATCGTTAACGATCATGGTTATATCGCTTACATAAGGAATGTGAAGGGAACAAATTTTGTGTATATAGATAAGAACAAGGACGGCAAAACACAGAAGATAAAATTATCTACCTGGAATGCCAACAGGAAATATTACGAAAAGAAATATGGCAAATTGCCTCCACCACCACCAGCACCACCGGTTCCTACGTTAGAAGAACAAGCAACTTTTTCAGTGCCTGTTATTAAAAAGGATAGTCAATAATATTTAATCCCGGAAAAATAAAAGCCTCCTGAAAAATCGGGAGGCTTTTATTTTTAAATATTTGAAATCTTACACCGCAAAACTTTCACCACAACCACAACTCCTGCTCGCATTCGGGTTATTGAAATAAAACCCTTTCCCATTTAATCCATCGCTGAATTCAAGCTCTGTGTTTACGAGGTATAAAAAACTTTTCAGGTCGGTTACGATCTTCATTCCCTTGTCTTCAAAAACCTGGTCCATTGGTTTTACTTCGTTGTCAAAATCGAGTTTGTAACTAAGTCCGCTGCAACCTCCGCCCACAACACCCACACGTAAGAAATAAGAAGGATCTGCGGCAACGCCTGCATCGCTCATCAGTTGATGAACTTTGTCTTTTGCCTTATCGCTGATGTAAATTGAATTATCTGTTGCTACCATGCTAATTTGAAAATTTGAAAATTTGAAAATGAATCAATCAGAGATCAAACAATTTCCAGATCTCCAGATTGATCAATTTTCAAATTGATTAGTGTACTACGCTTTCTTCAAACTTAATTTGTTCCATGCCATTCTTTGCACGGTAATCATTGATGGCAGCTTTAATAGCATCTTCTGCCAACACACTGCAATGGATCTTTACAGGGGGAAGGTTCAATTCTTCCACGATATCCATATTATCAATTTTCAAGGCTTCATCTACGCTTTTTCCTTTCAGCCATTCTGTAGCCAAAGAAGACGAAGCAATCGCAGATCCGCATCCGAAAGTTTTGAATTTTGCATCCGTAATCATTCCTGTTGCCTGGTCTACTTCAATCTGCAAACGCATAACGTCGCCACATTCCGGCGCACCAACCAATCCGGTTCCAACAGTTTTACTTGCTTTATCCAGTGTACCAACGTTTTTTGGATTCTGGTAATGATCAATCACTTTTTCTGAGTATGACATTTTAAATAATTTGAAAATTTGGAAATTAGTTAATTCGGAGATGATCGCTTTTTACTAACCGGGAAATTCATCTCCAAATTTCCAAATCAGTGCATTACCAGTTAATGTGCGGCCCACTCAATGCTATCCAAATCAATTCCTTCTTTATACATTTCCCACAGCGGGCTCATTTCTCTTAACTTAATTACAGTTTCACTTATTGCCTTGACGGTATAATCTATTTGTTCTTCTGTGGTGAACCTGCCCAATCCGAAACGAAGCGAACTATGTGCCAGGTCGTCTCCAAGCCCCAACGCTTTTAATACATAACTCGGTTCCAGTGATGCAGAAGTACAGGCAGAACCTGAACTCAATGCAATATTTTTATTGAAGCCCATCAGTAAACCCTCGCCTTCTACATGTTTGAAAGAAATATTGGCAACATGCGGCAAACGATGCTCACGGCTTCCATTCACATAAGCTTCTTCTAATAATAATAAAGCTGTTTCCAGTTTATCCCTCAATTTGCTGATGCGTTTTGTATCGGCTTCCATATCCAGCATACAAAGTTCGCAAGCCTTTCCAAAACCCACAATACCCGGAACGTTCAGGGTACCGCTACGCATACCGCGTTCGTGGCCACCGCCGTCCATCTGTGCGGTAACTTTTACCCTTGGATTTTTACGGCGAACATACAAGGCGCCAACTCCTTTCGGACCGTACATCTTATGAGCCGTAAAAGCCATCAGGTCGATACCATCTTTATTTACATCAACCGGAATTTTACCTACTGCCTGAGTTGCATCGGTAAATACCAATACCCCGTGCTTACGTGCTATGGCGCTGATCTCTTTGATCGGCATTACCGTACCAATCTCATTATTGGCATACATGATCGATATTAAAATAGTTGTAGGCCTGATCGCAGCTTCCAGTTCTTTCAGGTCTATCAAACCTTCCCTGTTTACCTGCAGGTAAGTTACTTCACCACCTGATTTTTCAATATGCTTACAGGTATCCAATACTGCTTTGTGCTCGGTAGTAGCTGTGATTATGTGATTTCCTTTGCTGGCATACATTTCAAAAACACCTTTGATACCAAGGTTATCGGCTTCTGTTGCTCCTGAAGTGAAAATGATCTCTTTAGGATCAGCACCGATCAGTTTCGCAACCTGTTCGCGGGCATAATCTACCGCTTCTTCAGCTTCCCAGCCAAAAGGATGGTTACGGCTGGCAGCGTTTCCGAAATGTTCTAAAAAATAAGGGGTCATCGCTTCCAATACCCGTGGATCCATTTGGGTGGTAGCATTATTATCTAAATAAATGGGCAACTTCAACATATCTGTGGGGAGTTTATATCTTTGAATTATAACGCAAATTTACTGCAAAAGGTTCTATTTTAAGAATGCATTCCTAACTTACAGCTGTATTTACGTATTTCGTAAACAACACAGATTGACTACCTAAACCCGGTAATTGTATGAAGCATGTTGAGCATATTGGTATCGCAGTAAAGGACCTGGAAATTTCCGTCCCACTGTTTGAAAAACTACTGAATACTACCTGTTACAAGACAGAATCCGTGGCTTCAGAACAGGTTGATACTGCCTTTTTTAAAACCGGCGAGACTAAGATAGAATTATTACAAAGTGTTACAAATGATGGAGTTATAGCCAGGTTCATCGAAAAAAAAGGGGAAGGCATTCATCATATTGCTTTTGAAGTGGCTGATATCCGGGCCGAAATGAAGCGCTTGAAAGAAGAAGGCTTTGTTTTGTTGAATGAAGAACCAAAACCCGGTGCCGACAACAAATTAGTTTGCTTTCTGCATCCAAAGAATACGAATGGAGTATTGGTGGAGCTTTGCCAGGGGATCAAGGTTTGAGTTTTGAGGTTTGTGCCCGCCAAGTCAGGAAGGCCATAAAATGGGATGTCTTTTGCCGTTATTAGCCGTCAGGTGTAAATATTTTTTTTTCTTCTTGAAAATAATTTACACGTATGTAAATTAATTTTTTGTAAATATTTTTTTATTTACAAAAAAAATATTTACAAAATACAGGCTACTGGTTGTGATCTCCAATTATTTAGCTGCTAAACTTCTCCCTTTTATCCGGCGGGCAGGCAACCGGCATACCCGGGTTTAATTTAAAAATGGATTGTGCTTCTTTTCCTCGCCGATGGTGGTTTTAGGTCCATGCCCGCTATAAACAACTGTTTCGTCTGGAAGTACAAATAGTTTTTCCCTGATATTCTTTAACAGTGTTTCATGGTCTCCGCCGGGCAGGTCGGTACGGCCAATGCTGCGGTTAAACAACACATCACCGGCAATAATGAAGTTTTGTTTGGCACAATAGAAACAAATATGCCCCGGCGAATGGCCAGGCGCTTCTATTACTTTTAGCTCATCCTGGCCCAACAAGATCGTATCGCCTTCTTTTAAATAAATTAACCCGGCCTGGTAGTTATCAAAGGGCAAATTATACAGTAAGCCGCTTTTGGGGGCAAAATCAAGCACAAATTTCTCTTTCTGATGGATCCGGAGGGTCAATCCAAACTTTTCGGCAATGAATTTGTTCCCAAAAACATGATCAAGATGGCAATGCGTGTTAAGCAGCATTTGAGGTTTCAATTCCATCTTGTTTATATAATTTACGAGTGCATCTTTTTCATCATCAAAATAACAGCCCGGATCAATAATTAAACAATCTTTAAACTCATTGTATAGCAAATACGTATTTTCCTGTATAGGGCTAAATTCGAATGACTTAATTTGTAACATGCGGTCTTTTAAAATGTTTTCAATGATTAGAATGAATCAAGTAATTTTAATACTCAATATCAACCAATAAGTATGGCAAAGTTCAGCAGAATATTTTTCATTTCATCGCTTTTAATAATAATAGCTTCTGTAAGCAATGCCCAGGTGAATGCTGTAACCTTTGGGAAGAACAGGGTTCAGTTCAAAAAATTCAAGTGGCAGTTTTATCAGACGAAGAACTTCAACGTGTTTTTTTACCAGAAGGGACAGGAACTTGCCAAATTTGTAGCCCAGAGCGCCGAAAAAGAATTGCCGGAACTGGAAGCTGCCGCAGAATATAGTTTACAACGGAGGGCAAATATCATTGTATACAATGAGTTTGCGGATATGCAGCAAACGAATATCGGCCTGGAAACGGATATTCTTAACACCGGCGGAACCACCCAACTGGTAAATAATAAAATGGTCATTTATTTTGATGCCAATCATGCCTATTTAAAAAGGCAGGTACGACAGGGCATTGCAGATGTGATCACAAAGAATGTTTTGTTCGGCGATGACCTGGGAGAAGTTGCGGGCAATCAAACCTTACTTGATCTGCCTAAATGGCTTACCGATGGCTATGTTGCTTACCTGGGTGAAAACTGGAGCACCGACCTGGATGATGAATTAAAAAGCGAAGTATTGAGTGGTAATTACAGTAAATTCTCCAGCTTCGCATTTCAAAAGCCATTGCTGGCCGGCCATGCTTTCTGGTTCTTCATTGAAGAAAAATATAAGAAGGAGAATGTTACTTATTTTTTATACCTGGCCAGGGTTTATAAGAATTTGAATAAAGCCAGTGTGCAGATCACCAAGAAGAAATTCAGCGAGCTGTTGAAAGAATTCATGGAATACCAGGAAGACAAATATTACAAAGACATCACCCGCCGTAAAGCCTATCCAAAAGGAAATTACATCGAAGGGTTCGACATCAGCAAAAGATTAAACTATTACCGTTTCAATGTAAACCCAAATAAAAAAAATAATTCTTATGTGGTTACCCAATACAAAAAAGGGATCGTAAGGGTTATTCTCAATGAGGATTACGAAAATAAAACCCTGTTGAAATACGGTATCCGCACTTATGAAAATATGCTCAACCCAAGCTACCCGCTTATGGCATGGGATCCTAAAGGCACACGCATTTCAGTAGTGTATGTAGAGCAGGGACATCTTCAGTTATTTGTGTATGACATCATCACCAGGATAAAACAGTACAAGATCGATCTTACTACAACTTTCGACCAGGTGCAGGATATCAAGTACATGCTGGATAGCAGAACGTTGCTTTTAACGGCAGTAAAAAATGGCCACACAGATATCTACACGTACAATATTGAAAAGGAAAAAGCACAGCAGATCACCAATGATGTGTACGATGACCTGGATGCTTCCTTTGTTTCATTCCCGAATAAAACAGGAATCATTTTTGCAAGCAACCGGCCAACAGCGTCAGCAAAAACAGCTGATACCGTATTGCCCAGTAATAACCGCTATAATATTTTCCTGATAACAGATTTTGGCGATAAGCCCGAGTTGAACCAGATCACACAACTTTCTCACTTAAAATATGGTGATGCCCGTTACCCTACTCAATACAATGTAAACCACTTTACGTTTGTGAGTGATGAGAACGGTATCGCCAACCGCTATGCCGGTTTCTTCACAACCACGAAAGCAGGGCTTGATACGTTGGTGCTGATCGGTGATGATATTTTAAGGAATCCTTCTGCAAAAGAAGTTGACAGCACCTTGAGGGTTTATAAAAAAACAGATGTTGATTCTATTGCTGTTGTTTCTGTTTCGATGGATTCGGCCTATACATTCCCGCTAAGCAACTATCCAAGTGCGCTAGGAGAAACAAGAATTGCAGGTGATAACAACCAGGTGAGTGAAGTAACCAGGCAGAGTGATGAAAAGATCTTATACAAATTAAAGATCGATGAGGCTGCATTGCGGCAAAGAAATATATCTGCCCCACCAACAGAGTATGCTAAAAAACTGGCGAGAGAAAGCCGGCTTACAAAGGTCAGGGACGCTTTAAAAAACCCAACCGATACTATAAAGCGGCAAAATGATTTTTTCCAGAACGATGAATTTGCGCAGGAGAAGAAAGACACAGGTAATAAGTCTGTTGTAGTTGAGGCACCCATACAAGACCAATCAATAGAACCGGTACTTGCAAATGCCAAACTATTCAGGTATAAGCCACGCAAATTTTCTGCTGATTTTGGATCACTTGGTTTTAATAATACGGTGCTCATTAACCGTTATCAGCCATATGGCTATGGCGCTGGCCCGATTCAATTAAACAGTGGAACACCTTTGAACGGATTGATCAGTCTTGGCACATCTGATCTGTTGGAAGATATCAAGATCATGGGTGCATTTAAGATCAGTACAAATTTGAAAGACAACGAGTGGTTCCTTAGTTATCAAAATCTAACGAGGAGAATAGATTGGGGTGTAAGCTATTACCGTAATACTCAATCAAACATGTATATTCCAGACGGGCTTGGTAATATCTACATAGACAGCCTTGGTGATCCTTACCTTGGCAGGTCTTATACTAACCTTTACCAGGTAAATGTTGCCTATCCCTTTGATAGGACAAAAAGCATACGCTTGACAACAGGTATCCGTTCTGATAAATTAGCCCCGGGACTTAGGGATACTTTTAGTACTCGACAGCTTAATGATATTAAAACACTATATTCTGTAACACACCTTGAATATGTTTATGATAACAGTTTGAACCCGGCTATGAATATCTGGAACGGACTGAGGTATAAAATATACATCGACTGGAACCGGCAGATAAATAAAGTTCAATTTGCTGATGGGCCGACAACCTTTAATCTCGGATTTGATGCCAGGTATTATTATCCTATTTACCGCAATTTTATCTGGGCCGGTAGGGTTGCCGGTGATTTCAGTTGGGGCAACCAGAAAATGATCTATTACCTCGGCGGTGTTGATGGATGGTTGATGTTTGGCAACAATGATAAACGTAACAGCAATGGCGACCTGATAAGGCAACGTTATTTTAATTCTAACAATACACCTGATCCGGATCAATCTTATGCATTCCAAAGCCTTGCAGTAAATATGAGAGGCTTTATACAAAACGTAGCGAACGGTAACAATGCTGTTGTTATTAACAGTGAATTGCGTTTGCCGATCATGTCAACATTTTTTGACAGAACGGTAAACAATGCTTTTCTCCGCAATTTGCAGGTCATACAATTTTTCGATCTTGGAACAGCATGGAATGGTGGTTATGATAAATTAAAACGGCCGGAAATAATTTACGGGCAAGGTGGCCCTGTTAGTGTAATAACAAAAGCAGGTGGTATCGGTCCTTTTGCAGGTGGTTATGGTTTCGGGGCAAGAAGTACATTGCTGGGCTATTTCTTAAAATATGATATCAGCTGGCCGATGAATACATTCTTTAAAGGAAGGCCGGTTATGTATTTTGCAATGGGATTGGATTTTTAAAATCGTTTAATAGAATTTAACCTCTGGTGCTATTGCATAATTTATAAATACTATTGTGCGGATGAAAATTTTTTAATGTTTTCAACTTTACTTTTTTGCTTCTCCAAAAAATAACAAAAAAAGAGCCCCGAAAAAAATTACATCCTTTTTTCTGGAAGGAGCCCTGATTAAGCTTTTTTACATCTGTAGTTTCAACAGAGGTTCCCTGACAGCGATTCAAAAACAATTTAAGGCACTACACGATAAAATTTATAATAAAACAGCAGGATCAGCTCCTGCTGTTTTGTTTTCAGTAAAAGCATAGGGTAATATCTTAATGAAAAAATATAAGAGTGAATAGAGGGCTGTAAGTATAATAGTGATCGCCCATGTTTTTGCATGGTCCACGGGTGAAGCAAACCTGCTAAGAATATCCATACCCAGGGCAAGTGGATTGTGAACAACATCCCAGCTGTTCCATCGCTGAAAGCGGCCCAGGTAAACACCAAATGAGCCCATGAAAAGTATAACGGGTATCGTTGCATTTACCAAACGCTTTGATAAAAATCCACGCAATAAATTCTCTGCTTTTTGAAGGGAAATAAAAGCCATGATAAGTCCGATAAAGGAAGATGCAAATAACAGGATGGCATCATACCACAAAGGCACGTTGGTACTTTCTTCGAGGTGAATCAAATCTGTAACAATGTACAAGGCATTTGGAAAAAAGAGCAACCAGCTTGCAAAAAGAACTACCTGTTTCCATTTTTCCTTTTTACGGTATTGAATAAAATAACTGCTCAGGATATAAGGTATCCAGGCAAGAAAGATATTCCAGCTCATAAAAATATAACGAAGGCTTCCTGAATAAGCAATGCGGGCAATGATCATTCCTGCTATGAAGAACAGGAAAACACCCAGTAAACGATTGAATGATGTAAGCTTTTTCATTGCTGTTACATTGATTGAATAAATGATAAAATTTTGGGAAAAAAAATGAACGCCCCGCAAATAGCGGCAACAATGGCACTTAATAACACAGCACCTGCGGCAACATCTTTTACGATCTTGATACCATGGTGGTATTCCCGGTGAATTACATCACAAAGTTGTTCAACGGCTGTGTTCATCATCTCCATACACAATACGAAAGCTATGCAGAGCAATATGATGATCCATTCGGTGTTAGAAATATTTAAAAAAAATCCAAGCAGGATTGCCATCATCGTAAAAAAGAGATGGATCTTAAAATTAGCACCACGAAAAGCGCATATTTTTAATCCGTTCAGTGCAAAAGAAAATGATTTAATCAATTTGGGCATAATAGTAATTGTTGTGAATGTTGATTGTTGAATTCAATACTTTATTTAAAATTTCAAGATGCAATATTTAATATAATAATAGAAGCAGCCGATTCCTAAGAGCCAATTTTGTTTCATGGCATCAATTTGTTCATTTTAACAATTAGCTAGAAGCAGTAGCTGCATTTACAATTCCATTGCCATTCTAAGATCCTTCCATGCCGGCCCACTCACCTGATACCCTCCATTCTCTTTCCCACTTTCAAAAACCCTCAACTGCACTTGTAGCGTGTTACCATCCGGAAGCGCATTAGAACGCAATGGTCTTCTCTGTGCATCATCTAATATAATAAAATTCAAAGAGCTTTTACCATTATCGATGACAGCTGTTTTCTCTCATTATATTGAAACAGGTAATGCAGTTTTAACTTTTGTTGAACCGGTATTGCCATACCAGTTTATGTTACGGCTTGCATACATGACCAGCGCAAGCACCAGGAACAAACCAATACTTCCAACAATGAGTGCAGTATCTTCCAGCCTTATCAGTATAAAAATGAAACCATATAACGCTGAGAGTACGGAGGCAAAAACAGCTGCTGTTTTCCCACTGGTAAAATGGCCTTTTGCGTATAGTGTAATAAGTAATATTGTGGCTGCGGCTGCAATTAGATAGGCCTGGTCGAATAATAAATATTCGCTGATAGAAAGCAGCAGGGTATAAAATATTACCAGCGCCAGCCCTACCAATACATATTGTACCGGGTGGAAAGGTTTCTGTTGCATGATCTCAACAATAAAAAATAATCCGAATGTGAGTCCAATGAAAAGGATCGCATACTTGACACTACGCATGGTTTTGTTATATTGATCCGCGGGTTGCACCATGCTTACACCAAATGCCAGGTTTGATTTATTGATACTGCCCTGTTGCAATACAGTGCCGAAAGGAAGGTTGGCCTGGTTGAAATTCCATTTTGCGTCGAAGCCTTTTTCATTTACCTGCCGGTCGTTGGGCAATACATTTCCATCGAATGAGGGATTCGGCCAGGCTGAATGTATGGCAAAACTGCTGTTGGCACTCAACGGCATAAAATGCAATTGTTCGCTGCCTTTTATTTTTACCTGCATATCGAATACGATACCTGCTTTGAGCGCTTCCATATTAAGTTCAACAGGAACTGAAAGCCCGATCGTGTCAAGATCTGTTAATGGTAGTCCGGGTGTTAAGGCAAGCCTTTGCCCATTGAGGTTGACAAATATTTCTTCTTCGATTCCTTTAAAATCACTTAGTCCGAAACAAAGTCTTGCATTGGCGAAATCAATATTAGCGGTATTAATATCAGCCGGCCAATTGGGTTTAAAAGAACCTTTCAATGCCAGTTTACTTTTATACAATAATACTTTATAAATGGAGCGTGGCCTGTTCTGCGGAAAAATATCTCCTGTAACATTCAATGAATTTGCCAGCAGGATAATTTGCTTTCTGATCGTAACTGGTTTGTTATCGGCATCAACGCCCGGCTGTGTATACGGCACTGCTATATAAGGGCCGGAAATGGTTTGAGCGGATGCCCATTTACTGCTAACTTCCTTAACCACTTCCTGCTGCCGTGCCTGCCTTTCATTGACAAGATTGCTGATGAAAAGTGTGGGAATAAGCATCAGGAGTATCAATCCTGCAGTTATGAGTCCCTTGGTTAATAATTTGTTCGACTGATTTTGTTGTGCCTGTTCTTCGGCATTGTGAACTGTTTCCATTGTTGATTTGATTTTAGATACCTGGTGAAAAAGTGAAAGAAAAATATTGTTGTAAGAAAGATGGATGTTACTGTTGCCTGAAAAGAAGACAGCCAGCCGCTTTAATAAGACCAGGAATGCCAATACTGCTGCAGCAAATAATACTACAGAACAAATAAGTGCTGTAAATAAGAACTGTTCTGTTCCGCCATCTAAAAAATTATTGACTGAAAAGCGGATAACAGCTGCAAATATTCCATAAACAGCCGTGATAAAAAATTGCAGTAGTAACAACCTGCCGGCTTTTACCTGCCAGCTTTTATCTAAACGGTCAATAACAGGAACAAAGATCAGCAGTAATATAAATGCAGGAAAACTTCCTATTATTGATGCCGCAACCGATGCTCCAAACATGATCAGCTCAGCTGCATTAAACTGGAAATTTTCAAATACGCAAAGGCCAATTCCTGTGAATAAACCTGTCAGGACCCAACTCCTGAATGCGATGCCTGCTGATGTATATTCCTTTTTCATTTATTAAAAGTACTTTGCATTTCAAAGTATAGATGCAAAAAAAATTATCCTATTGATTTGATCATTTTTTCCAATGCATTTATATGCAACTTAAATGCTTTTTCTCCTGCTTTGGTGATACTGTAAGTCGTATTTGTTTTCCTGCCTACAAAGCCTTTTTCCACTTTTATAAAAACGTTTTCTTCCAGCGATTTTAAATGGCTGGCCAGGTTACCGTCTGTTATGTTCAACAACTCTTTCAATTCATTAAAATTTACAGCATCGTTCACCACCAGTGCACTCATAATGCCTAACCGCACACGGCTATCGAACACCTTATTTAAATTATCTATCGGGTTGGTCATTTTATCACTGTTATCATTACCTCAAAAATACATGGATCATTTAATCATCGTTGCGTTCATACTTCATCCACATATAAGTCCCATATATGATGTGCAATACGCCGAAGCCTACTGCCCAGAAATACAGGCCATAGCCAACGAACCATAAATTCAACAGGCCGAGTATTATCTGGCTATAACCGAGGTATCTTATTTCATCGAGGGTGTACTTACCGGCGTTTATCAGGGCCAGGCCGTAGAAGATCAGACAGCCGGGCGCTATCAATCCAAAAGTACCGTAATGAATCAGCTTGAATAAAAAGACAGCACCAACGAACAATGGAATACTTACATTAATGATCAGCCGCCTGGCAGTTTTGCCCCAGACCGGAATTCCTTCCTTTTTACTTTTAATCCAGGTGAAGATGAAAGCTGTAACAAGTGCTGAAATAAAAGTGCCGGCAGCTATCCAGAAAAGCCAGGTATTTAATACGATCGCATAACCTGGGAATAATTTGTTCCCGTTAATGAACAGGTTCTTATATCCAAACACATAAGGATGTGCCACCCAGGCGCCAATCAATGCACAGACTCCTGCACTGATACCGCTTAAACCACTCAGACTGATAAACCGGCTGCTACGTTCCATCATCCGTTTAATATCCTGCAGCGTTTCTAAAGATTGCTGTTGTTCATTCATAAAAGCACTTTGAAATACAAAGTAAATGTTTTGTTTTCATATTTGCAACAATATTTTTTGCAAAATTAATTTGCCACTGATTCACCGATTTGAAAAAGTATGAGATAAAAATCGACGGCAACTCAATTATAAAATAGCAGTTAGCAGTTTATGAACAAAAAATAAAGAATGACTGGGTTTTGTTTATTTTTAATAAAGCAAACAACGTAATACCTGCTTTTAATATTTGCAAAAGTTATTTTGCCACTGATTGCTAAGACAAAAAAATCATCAGTGAATCAGTGGCAAGAAAATCATAAAATATAAGTTATCAGCATCCAACAAAAAGTAAATTACTTTATGAAGCAAGCAATATTATTTTCTTTGATTATTCTTTCTACACTTTACTCCTATTCACAAAAAATAGATCCTGGATCCATAGATATTGTAAGAGATAGCTTTGGTGTACCGCATATTTTTGCAAATACCGATGCCGAAGTTGCTTATGGCCTTGCTTATGCTCATGCAGAAGATGATTTTAAAACCATACAACTTGGATTCCTTTCGGGTAAGTCCATGCTGGGATATTATAAAGGAAAAGCTGGCGCACAAATAGATTATATCGCTTACCTGCTTCGGTGCCACCAGACCGCAGCTGAAAAATATGAATCGGATATTTCTGCCGATTATAAAAAAGTATTGGAAGGATATTGCGCGGGGTTCAATGCCTATGCTGCATCGCATGAAGAGGAAGTTTTGGTAAAAAAATTATTACCGCTTACACCGGTTGATATGATCGCCTACTCCATATTACAGCTGTCGGTATCGAGTGGTGCTGATAAAGCATTGACACAGATCTACAATGGAAGCATACCCAGCCTGCAGCAATTTAAACCCGGTGGCAGCAATGCTTATGCATTCAACTCAAATAAAACTACAGATGGAAATACTTACTTAAATAT
This sequence comes from Chitinophagales bacterium, assembly GCA_038207305.1. Lineage (GTDB taxonomy): Bacteria > Bacteroidota > Bacteroidia > Chitinophagales > Chitinophagaceae > Ferruginibacter. The sequence goes on along the minus strand of JBBQZY010000005.1, from coordinate 122,050 downwards.
AAATGCACATCAGCCACTCAATGGGCCCGTGAGTTGGTACGAAGCACATCTTTGCAGCAAGGAAGGCTGGAATATAATCGGCGCATTGTTTCCCTGTGCTCCAAATATCCTGTTAGGTTGTAACGAAAATCTTGCCTGGGCGCATACAGTAAACTATCCCGATAAACTGGATGTTTATCAACTGGAAATAAATCCTGCAAACAAACTTCAATATAAATTTGATGGCGAGTGGCTGATGCTGGAAGAAAAACAAGTAAAGCTTCATGTAAAAATGATCGGCGTACCCATTTCAGTAAAACGAAAAACGTATTGGAGTAGATATGGACCCACTATAATTACAGAACAGGGAACATTTGCTATACGTACGGGCCCGTTGTTCGACATCCGTGCATTGGAACAATGGTACAGGATGAACAAAGCAACTAATTTCAGCAGTTTTTACAAGGCCCTAAAAATGGAAGCACTACCGGGTTACAATGTTATGTATGCCGACAGGTTTGATACGATCTTCTATCTGAGCAATGGTAAGATCCCCATCAGGAATAAAGCATATGACTGGAGCGGTACATTGCCTGGCAATACATCTAAAACATTGTGGACAAAATATCACCCGATAGAGGAATTACCGCATTACCTGAATCCGCCATCGGGTTATCTTTTCAACAGCAATCATTCGCCTTTCAATGCCTCGTCTGCAACCGATAATATTAAGTACAGCAATTACGACCCTACCATGGGTTATGAAACCAACGAAAATAACCGCAGTGTACGTTTCATGCAATTGCTAAAAGCTTATGATAAGATCGATTACAATAATTTTAAGCGGATAAAATTTGACCGGCAGCTTCCGCAACAACTTGCTTATAGTACAAATGCTGATACGCTGTTCTTATTAAAAGCTGCAGATTATCCTGCATTGGCAACTGTGATCAATGAATTGAACCAATGGGATAGAATATCAAATACCGACAGTAAGGGCGCCACGATATTTTCGGTTATTTTTTATTATATAGTTGATAACTTATACAAAGGAGATAAAACTTATAAAACACTCACGAAAGAAAAATCATTAGAAGCATTTAGATATGCCAATGATTACCTGGTAAAATATTTCGGTTCGGCATTGGTGCCATTGGGCGATTATCAAAAACTCGTAAGAGGAAAAAAAGCAATCCCATTAGCCGGTGTTCCGGATGTAATTGCCAGTATGGAAAGTGAGCCCTATAAAAACGGAATGGTTAAGGGCAGGCAGGGTGAGAGTTATATAGAACTCGTAAAATTTACCAAAGCAGGCCCGCAGATAGAAAGTATTCATAGCTACGGTGCGAGCAATAAGGAAGGCAATAAGCACTATGATGACCAGATGGAACTATTTGAGCAACAACAATTGAAGCCGATGAGTCTGGATAAAACAACAGTGTATAAGAATGCAGAACGGACCTATCACCCCCTCTGAGCATTCATTTATCTAGCTGCGGTCTGCGCCATTTTTACCAATTGCCAATAAGGAGGCCTGTAATGATTTTGTTTGATGAAATCATCAGCCAATAACTTTGTTTTGTTCTTTATACGCACATGCATAGCCACAAAGGATTGATTCTTTAATGCCCGGGTAGCACTCATTCCTTCAGGTATCATCCCTACCCCACCAAAAATATTTTTGACAACGCAATACCCTTTTATAATACGGACGAATGGCAGTTGCCAAATATTGTAATCAATTTTCTCACCCGCATTGGCTTTTTCCAGCATGGCATCCATTACGGCATTGTCGATATGATCCCTGAACAAAGTTTCAGGATCCCGCCATTCTGCAACCACAGCCAGTTGTGGATCATATTCAAGATCGGAAGGCATTTGTGTAACAAAATTTTCAACGCCAAAATCGTGCAACCAGTTTACAACACCTTGTGAAGAAATAGTTGAAACGGGTTGCCAGAAGAGCAGGTTATTCTTACGATATGCATAAGAAGCAACTTCAGAACAAAACATTTCTTTGGGATCTTTAAAATTCATCCTGAAATCATAAGGTATATGACGTTTCAATGCTTCATTATAAATCATGTTTGCAGCTTTTTGCGGAAGCATCGGATCATTGATCATTTCAGGAAGGTCGGCTCTTGGCCGCATTACCATAAAACGAAGCTTTTTATCTTTCTCATATTGTTCTACGGATGAAACAGCAACTCCTTTCTCAATATGTGCTTCAATTAAAAAAGCTTTATTTGTCTTTTCTTCGACATACAATAATGCAACATGCGAAAAATTTCCCGGGTAATCGTTGCCCCTTGAAATAAGTGCTGAAACTTCTGCACCACCGCGGGAAACGAGCATATCGCCACTATGAACCTCAATACCGAAGATCTTTGTAGAAGGAGTTACAGACTTTTCATCCTTAACAAGCATGGCCGGAGAAAAATTCACGCTGTCATTTTGCAATAATACTTCTTCAACTGCTGCCCGCATACCATACAATAAACTATAAACGCTTTGCCGGGCAGCAGGTTTATTCATATCCCAATGTTGCGATTTGTATTTAACCAGGTTCCGAAGCTTGTTATAATGTTCAATATACCATGGTAGTTGATTTTTATTAACAGCGATCAATGGTGCCAGACTAAAGAAATTATCTTCTATTGCAGAAAGGCTGCTATCGTTTGGTGGAATTTCATTCGTGCTTGCATAAAAGAAACTGGCTGATGCCTTCAACATTAAAAAATTGGTTGTTGAATCAAGCGTCGCTGAATCTAATTGTTTTGCTTTTATGAAATTGTTTTCTAATTGTTTCCACAACAAATCCTGGTTCCAGGTAAAAGGTTTTTGTCCTGCAATAACCATATTGCTCGTACCTGAAAAATCAGGTATCAATAATAACAGGTACAACCCTGTTAAAAAAACGAAGCATTGAAAAAACCTTTTCTTTAACAGTTTCATTGTTATCATAATTCATTCAATGTTTCCAGGATCTTTTTGCAGGATTGCTCAATGTGTTCATTGCTGATGTTCAGAGGCGGCGCAATGCGCAATGCGTTTGATGCAAATAAAAACCAATCGGTAAATACACCGCGTTCTATTAAGGCATCAATTATTTTTTTATTGGTCTCAAAACTATCAAACTCAACTGCGATCATTAACCCACAACTATTTACTTTTTTAATAAGCTGGTGTTTAAGCTTTGAAAGAAATAGTTGTTCTTTATTTTTTACTTCTTCGATGATCTGATCATCCAGCAGTACTTTAAAAGCTGCAATTCCGGCAGCGCAACTTACCGGATGACCGCCAAATGTATTTATATGGCCAAGTACCGGATCATGCGTAAAAGAATCCATGATATTTTTTGCTGAAACAAAAGCGCCCAATGGCATACCGCCACCCAATGCTTTTCCCAGTAACAAAATATCAGGTACGACGTCAAATTGCTGAAAAGCCCATAGAGTGCCATTGCGACCGAAGCCACATTGTATCTCATCAAGCACCAGCAAGGTTCCGGTTTCTGTGCAACGATTGCGAAGTGCCTGCAGCCAATTTTTTTTCGGAATATTCACGCCAGCTTCTGCCTGCACTGTTTCTGCAATTACACAGGCAGTTTGATCGGTGATCTGTTCAAGTTCTTCAAAATTATTATAGTTCAATTGCCTGATACCGGGCAGCAGTGGGCGAAAAGCCTGTTGCCAGTATTCGCTGCCCATAACACTCAATGCTCCTTGAGTACTTCCGTGGTAGGAATGTTTAAATGATACGATTTCTGTTCTGCGGGTAAACCGCTTGGCAAGTTTCATGGCACCCTCGGTTGCTTCGCTGCCACTGGCTGTATAAAAAACTGAATTAAGATTAGCCGGTAAATGATCACTCAGCATTTTTGCATAAGCAACCTGTGGGCTTTCTACAAACTCACCATAAACCATGATGTGCAGGTAATCATCCAGTTGCTTTTTGATTGCTTCAATAACAGCAGGATGACGATGGCCGATATTACAAACACTTATGCCGGCAATAAGATCGATATACTCTTTGCCATCCACATCCCACATTTTACTTCCTTCGGCTTTTACAATGTTGAGGCATAAAGGCGCATCTGAAGTTTGTCCTACATGATTTAAAAAAAGCTGGCGCTGGTTCATGAATAAGTATGTTTGAAAAATTAATGCGAATTTAGTGTAAAGATGCATGTTGCCGCAAATACACTCATAAATGCAAACTTTAGATATTACATTCGTGCATTCGTGGCAAAAATGATCATGCATATTTTGTTGTACAAGCGTGCGACGCAACGATGTCGAGGTGAAAAACTGAAGCTGGAAAACAAAAAATTAATCTATGGCTCTAATACTTTCCGTAAATGGTATCAGCCCGCAAATGGGCAATGACTGTTTTATAGCTCCCAATGCCACTATTGTTGGAGATGTTGTTATGGGTGATTTCTGTAGTGTATGGTTTAACGCAGTAATAAGGGGCGATGTGAACAGCATCCGCCTTGGAAACAAAGTAAATATACAGGATGGCGCCGTTATTCACTGCACATTTGAACGCAGCAAAACATATATTGGAAATAATGTTAGTGTGGGACACAATGCAATCGTACATGGGTGCGTTATAGAAGATAATGTGCTGGTTGGTATGGGTTCTGTTATTATGGATAACGCCCGGGTAGGAAGCAACAGCATCATTGCAGCGGGAGCTGTGGTACTTGAAAATACCATCATTGAACCGGGTTCTATCTATGCGGGGGTTCCTGCAAAGAAAGTAAAAGACATCAGCCAGGAACTTATAAGTGGCGAGATAAACCGGATTGCTGAGAATTATTTAAAGTACAGCAGTTGGTTTAAAAGCTGATAAAATGTATTAACAGGATGTTTAACCATATTGAAAAGAAAGTTTTTTATCTTTAAAACATGAAAAAAATTGTATTTGGTTTTATTATCCTGTCGATGCTTAGCAGTTGTTTCATCTTTAAGAAGAAAGAAAAGTATGGTTGTCCCAATGATGCCAGGGGCAAGAGTCCGGATGAAATAGCAGCAAAAGCAAATAAGCATAAATACAAAGGTGGTAAAAAAACCTACTGACCTTTATAAGCTAGTTTACCCTCAACCACAATAAAACCTATATCTATGTGTTATGAATTAAAAACCACCTCTGGCGGTACTGAAGCCGTTATTGATGACAATTGCGGTATTTCAAAATTCTACGCCATCGCAAACACCTTAACCGATCATTTAAAAGTTAAGTTTTTGAACCAGATTGATGATGCAGATACGCTTGACTGGGATTTTAAGTACAAGGACCAGTTTCTTACCCTGCATTACAACATCTTTAATGGTGTGAGCATTTATCCCCAGCAAGCAAAAAGCACACGTGGTGATAATAAAGTTGTAATGGAAGTGGCGCATTTTCTACAACGGCAGGCTTATTAATACGTTTTTACATTGATTGTATCCAGGATGTTCATGTAGCTCACGTAGCGTTCCACGTGGATGCTGCCATTATTGACAGCTTCCTTTACTGCGCAACCAGGTTCTTCCAGGTGCATACAATTATTGAACTGGCAATTGTTCATTACTGCCCGCATTTCGGGTAAGTAATGAGCAAGTTCCTGTTTTGAAATATCTACGAGCCCCATTTCACGGATGCCCGGTGTGTCAATGATTCTTCCTCCAAATGGCAGGTCGAACATTTCGGCAAATGTTGTGGTGTGTAATCCCTTGCCGCTCCACCCGCTTACATCCTGTGTTTTCAATAAAAGATCCGGGAATATATAATTGATAAAACTTGATTTACCTACACCTGAATGGCCGCTAAGCAACGTGATCTTATCTTTTAATAAATCTTTTACGTCTTCTACCCCTTTATTTTTTTCTATGCTCATGAGCATGATCTTGTACCCGATAGGCTCATAAACCTGTTTAACCAATTCAAATTTTTCATTTTCCTTTTTTCCAAACAGATCAGCTTTATTGAAGACAATGATTGCAGGAACAGCATAGGCTTCTGAGATAATTAAAAACCTGTCGATAAAACCCAATGAAGTCTTGGGATCTTTTAAGGTGGCAAATAAAAGTGACTGATCAAGATTTGCAGCCACTATATGGTGTTGGTTCTTATTATGAGGTGATACCCGGTTAATATAATTTCGCCTTTCATATATTTCTACAATCACCGTACTTTCTTCATCTTCCTGGTTTTCTATTTCAACGATATCACCAACGGCAATCGGATTGGTTGAAGTAATGCCATCGATCTTAAACTTACCTTTAATACGGGCATTAAAAAACTGTCCTTCTTTATTTCGAACGATATACCAACTGCCGGTAGATTTGTAAACGGTTGCCTGCATGCTTTATGAATGTTGGCCTGTAAGTTAGTTACTAAAAGCTAATAGCTGTTAGCTGCATGCTATTGGCCTAAGGGAATTTTCTAAAAATTGTATAATTCAGTATCACTTCAAGCAGTAAAAAAAAGATGGCGGCTAACACGAAAGGAAAGAATTTATCCTGGTAGCGGATCGAATTGATGAGTTCTACTTTTGATTTTTCAAGTCCATCGATATTCCGATAGATCGATTTAAGGCTTTCATTATCCCGCGCCCGGAAGTATTGTCCCCCTGTTTCAGTTGCTATTTCTCTTAATAATTTTTCATCAATAGAAACCTTTTCACTTTGTACCACAACACCCATCGGCGTATTCACGGGTTGAGGTGCATAGCCTTCGGAACCTACACCAATTGTATACACCCGCACGCCAAAGGTTTTGGCAATTTCTTTTGCTGTTTTCGGGTCTATTAACCCACCGTTATTCTCGCCATCGGTAAGCAATACCACGATCTTTGTTTTTGATTTACTGGTGCGAAGCCTGTCGACGCTGGTGCCTAAACCTGCGCCAATAGCAGTTCCATCTTCCAGTAAACCATTCCTTATATTTTGTATAGCTGCTACCAACACATTGTGATCTGTTGTTAATGGGCACTGCGTAAAACTCTCTCCCGAAAAAATAACAATACCGATTCGATCTGTTAATCTTTTATTTACAAAATCAATGGCAACTGCTTTTGCGGCTTCCAGCCTGTTGGGTGTAAAATCCTGTGCGGTCATGCTGCCGCTTACATCTATACAGAGTACAATATCCACGCCTTCGCCTTCTGCATGTTGTTCATCATTTTTTGTTTGCGGCTTTGCCAATGCAACAATGATAAAAGACAAACATAGAAGCCTGCAGAGAAAAGGGAAATGCCTGAAACTTGCTTTCCATGATCCCAATCCTTTTGCATCTAACGTTGAAACAGCAATGGAAGAAGCGCCGCTTTTGCTTTTATATACATGCCACGCAAGGAGTACAGGCAATAAAAGGAATAACCAAAAAGCAAATGGCTGACCAAAACTGATATCGTTGAAATAATCAAATAGCAAAATCTTATGATTGTTTTGGTGGTGATTGGATCTTTTCAAACTGGTCAATGACTTGTTTCAACTGCCTGTGATGCTGCAATGCTGCTTCATCAGCAGGTATATATTTTGCAAACTTTACAGCATCAGCAGAACGCAATGGTTCTGCAAGGGCAGAGACCAGCGATGCATCTTCGAAATGTTCTTTTACACTCAACAATATATCGCCGGTAGTATTATTGATCATGTTCTTACTTTGCCTTCGGCTATAATATCTTTTAAATATTTCTGCAAGCGAGGTATAATATGCTTTTACAATGGCAGCATTTTTTGGTTCGTATTGATTCAATTCCCTGAGCGATCTCATAGCTTCGTCATACGCACTAAGCGCCGAATCAAAGATTGGTTTGGGCCTTTTGTTTCTGTGTTGAATATACCTGTAAACAAACCATGCAAGAATTAATGCGATCAAAAATCCTACTGCAATATAGTACCAGGTGTAATCCGTAACAGTTACCTCTATAACAGGTTTTATATCCCTTAACTGGCCGGTGCTGTCAGCGGGTGAATAACCAACATTTACTAAAATTGAATCGGTAAAGATTTTTTTTGATTGGCCATTGCGTTCTAGCAACACTTCAAAAGGAGGTATGTGCCAGGCACCCGAATCAAAACTGGTAAGGACGATTTTCTTATGCAGCAGGAAGGCACCACTGTTGTCGCTCAACGTATCAAAATTATTATTCTCCAACACATCGAAATGAGCAACTGAATCGGGAAATTTAAAATTTATTGCATAACCGGGCGTTGGAAGATTAACGAGTAATTCATAGGCCAGTCGCTCTCCGATCAATACCTGGTTACGGTCTGTTTTAACGCCAACCGATTGCGCTTTTACCTGAACCGCAACCACGCAAAACAGCAACGATAAAATAAATTGGTATGTAAATTTCGGACTGGAGATAACTGGTTATTTTCTTTTTAAAAAAAACTTTTGTAATATTTTTACATAATCTTCATCTGTGCGAACATGCAGTAGATCGGCGCCCGCTTTCCTGAAATATTTTGTACAGGTTTCTGTTTGCTCAAAAAAATGCTGCTGGTAATTATAACGTACCAGCGGATTACTGCTATCCACTAATTTTATTTGCCCGGTCTCCGCATCCTGCAGTTGAAGCAACCCTGCATCAGGTAATTGCATATCCATTTTATCGTACACTTTAATGCCGATCACATCATGCTTTTTCCCGATAACTTTCAGATCATTGTCATAACCTGCATCTAAAAAATCACTCAATAAAAATGATATACTCTTTTGCCTGGTAGTATTGTTAAAATATTTGATAGCTGCATCAAGATTCGTTCCTTTTGTATGAGGCTCGATGCTAAGCAGTGTTCTTACAATATACAATGCATGAGGCCGGCCTTTTTTAGGTGCAATATATTTTTCTATCTTATTGCTGAAAAAGATAACCCCAACTTTATCATTGTTACTTACAGCACTGAAAGCCAGTACTGCGGCTATCTCTGTTATCAATTCTTTCTTTCTTTTACCAACAGTACCAAATAAATTGCTGGTACTGGTATCGATCAGCAACATCAACGTAAGTTCCCGTTCTTCTTCAAATAATTTTGTAAAAGGATGCGAAAAACGTGCGCTTACGTTCCAATCAATAAATCGTACATCGTCACCGGCAGTATATTCCCTCACTTCCCGGAAACTCATTCCCTTTCCTTTAAAAGCAGAATGATATTCGCCGGTAAAAAGATGGGTGGTAATCTTTTTACTTTTGATCTCCAGCTCCCGCACTTTTTTTGACAGTTCGGCTGTTGACATAGCACCAGACTGCTGCTTTGCAGTTGCATCTTGGGTACCGGTTTCTATATCTTTTTTCCTGTTGAACAACATCTATATTTTAACATGAATGATTCATTATCGAAGAATATCCATTAAGGAACATTCACAGCTTTCAGGATTTCATTGATGATCTGTTCTACATCTATATTTTCTGCTTCCGCTTCGTAGGTAAGACCGATACGGTGACGTAAAACATCTTTGCAGATATCCCTGATATCTTCGGGAACTACATACCCTCTCTTATTTAAAAAGGCATGGGCTTTTGCTGCAAGTGCAAGATTTATACTCGCCCTGGGTGACCCACCAAAACTGATCAATGGTTTCAGTTTGGCGAGATTGTATTTTTCGGGAAAACGTGTTGCAAAAACTATATCAAGTATATATCCTTCAACTTTTTCATCTAAATAAACCTGGCGAACCAATTCTTTTGCAGCAAGAATTTCCGACGTTGATGCAACGGAACTGATAGCAGGTGCTACCAATCCCAATGTATTTTGACGAATAATAAGTTGTTCTTCTGATTTTGTTGGATAACCAACGACTACTTTCAGCATGAACCTGTCTACCTGTGCTTCTGGTAATGGATAAGTTCCTTCCTGTTCAATTGGGTTCTGCGTAGCCAATACGAGAAATGGTTCCTGAAGTTTATAGCTGGTATCACCAATCGTTACCTGCCTTTCCTGCATCGCTTCCAATAAAGCACTCTGTACTTTTGCCGGCGCACGGTTAATTTCATCTGCCAAAATAAAGTTGGCGAAGATGGGGCCTTTGCGGACAAAGAATTCATTCTTGGCCTGGTTGTAGATCATGGTACCCACCACATCGGCAGGCAAAAGGTCGGGTGTGAACTGAATACGGCTGTATTGGCCCTGTACCGTTTGTGCCAATGATTTAATGGCCAGTGTTTTTGCGAGGCCGGGCACACCTTCTAATAATATATGACCGTTGCTTAATAAGCCGATGAGCAAACGCTCTATCATGGTATGTTGGCCAACGATTACTTTACCCAATTCATCATTGATTCGATTTACAAAAGCTGATGAATAACTGATTTTTTCATTCAGCAACCGGATGTCTTCTGCAGTTTGTAACATAATATTTTTACTCCAAATCCGCTTTTGGCGGCACTTTTAAGTGAATTATAATTGCAATTCAATTTACTAAAAGAACATGCGCAAAGTACGAACTATGCATTATAAAAAATTATGCCAAATAGTTGAATGGAAAAATTCTTTGTTAAAATCAACCTAACTTCAATACAAAATAACAATCATGGTAGATCAACAATTAATAACAACAAGTAACCAACTGGAAGGTTATCGCATCAGCAAGCACCTGGGTGTAGTGCGTGGTATAACAGTAAGGTCGAGGAGCATTTTTGGAAATATTGCCGGCGCTCTTCAAACGCTTGGCGGTGGCAAAATATCCATCTATGTTCAACTTTGTGAAAGAGCCAGGCTGGAAGCTTATGACCAGATGATACAGCATGCGAATGAGAAAGGAGCCAATGCAATCATCAATATGCGTTACGATGCCAATGAAGTAATGAATGGTGTTACCGAAGTGTTGTGTTATGGCACAGCAGTGCAGGTAGTGAATGTATAATTATGTTTATTAGCTCAGGTATTTTCCAACGATTGGCATCCTTCTGCCAACGCCAAATGCTTTGGGTGAAATACGTATGATCGGGCAGAACTGGTTGCGTTTGTATTCATTTACATTTACCATTTTTAATACCCTGTCAACAAGTGCTGCATCAAAACCGAGTGCCTTGATCTCAACAGGTCCCTGCGCCTGTTCAATGTATTGATATAATATTTTGTCGAGTATATTATAGTCTGGCAGACTATCACTGTCTTTCTGGTCATGCCTTAATTCTGCACTCGGTGCTTTGGTAATAATATTCGATGGAATTATTTCGGATGACCTGTTTATATACTTTGCCAGTTCATATACCTGCAGTTTATAACAATCACCTAATACGCCGAGGCCGCCGGCCATATCACCGTATAAAGTTCCATAGCCCGTTGCAAGTTCACTTTTATTTGAAGTGTTGAGCAAAATATATCCGAATTTATTTGCCATTGCCATTAATAAATTCCCTCTTGTACGGCTTTGGATGTTCTCTTCTGCAATACTAAAAGGCAATCCTTTAAAATATGAATCGAGTTCGCTTAAAAAAGATTCATAAATATTTTTGATGGGAATGATATCATATTTGTTTTGAAGATTCCTGCTTAACTGTTCTGCATCGCTTACAGAATGTGAAGTTGAATAAGGAGAAGGCATTAATATGGCATGTACATTTTCACTGCCAAGTGCTTCACAAGCAAGGGCAAGTGTCACGGCACTGTCGATACCACCACTGCTGCCAAGTATGGCTTTTTTAAAACCCATTTTTGAAAAATAGTCACGAATGCCCATTGCGAGTGCATCGTGTATATGAGCAATGTTGAGGCCTGCTTCCAGGTTTGCAGGATTGAGGTCTTTATCTGCTATTTTATCAGCCGGTTCAAGGATAGGTGCATCAATTGTACCGTCATCATTCAATATGAAAGAATGCAGATCTTCTTTAAAACTTGCCAGTCTTCCGCAAAGGTTTGCATGCTTATCAAATACCAGGGATGTTCCATCGAATACGATCTCCGTCTGACTGCCAACCCCGTTGCAATAAAACATCGGGATCTTGTATTTGATCACGTTGGCTTTCACTGCAACCTTCCGGTCTTCATCATGTGTATAATCAAATGGCGATGCAGAGAGGTTGATCATCATATCCGGTTGTTGGCCTATGAGTTTATCCATCGGGCAATAACGGTATAAAGGATTATCGCCGAGGTTCCAGATATCCTCACAAATTGTAACCGCGATCTTTTTCCCTTTGAATGATACAACATTCCACTCACTGGCAGGCTCAAAATAACGATCTTCGTCAAACACATCATAGGTAGGCAAACAGGTTTTATGTATCACCTGTTTGATCGCTTTATCAGCCAGAAAATAAGCTGCATTAAAAAGATCCTTGCCTTCTACAACAGGGTTCCGTCCCGGTGCCCCCAGCAACACTGCAATACCATCGGCATGTAGTTTTATAATATCAATGGCCTGGTAACATTTATCTATAAAATCATTGAAGTATAAAAAATCACGCGGAGGATAGCCGCAAATACAAAGCTCGCTGAATACAATGATATCGCCACCCTGCGCTTTTGCTTTCCCGATCGCTTCAATTATCTTACTCGTATTACTTTCAAAATTCCCGATATGATAATTCTGCTGAGCCAAAAATATTTTCATGTATTGACCTTCGAAGGTTTTTAACTTTATAAATCTCTATAAATACGTTTCTTTTGCAAAGTTAAATTATTCAATTATGCGTTTGATAATAAGTTTGATCCTGGTTACTGCCTTTTTCTCCTGCAACTCCGGCAATGAACCCGATGTTTCTAATATCAAATTTGAAATAACGACCCAGCGCTTTGAAAAGGATCTATTCTCGCTTGATACGAACAGGATGGCTCCACAGCTTGACCAATTGGTTGCCAAATATCCGTCGTTTGCAGAATTCTTTTTGTCGAGGATTTTGGGTGCAGATCCAAGCTGGCCGGCAGACAGTGCAACCAATTATGTAAGAAGTTTTGTCATTGCCTACAGGCCTGTTTACGACTCAGCTGAAAAATTATTTTCAGACTTTTCGACTTATGAGAAAGAAATAAAAAAAGGATTGAAATATGTTCAATATTACTTCCCGGAATATAAGGCTCCGCATAAGATTGTGACTTATATTGGCCCGCTGGATGGTTATGGAGATGCTTTAACGCAGGACAATTCTATTGCAGTAGGATTACATGGGCACCTTGGTAAAAGTTCGTCCTTATACAATAATCCAACTGTGCAGGAAGTTTACGCTACCTATTTATTGAATCGTTTTGAGCCTTCATATATCGCTATAAATGCAATGAATAATATCGTACTGGATATGTATCCTGAAAAAAACGAGGATCAAACCCTTGTTATGCAAATGGTGGAAAAAGGCAAGCGGCTTTACATGCTAAATAAATTTTTACCCGGTTATGATGAATACAAACTGGTTGGCTATACCGACAAACAATTGAAGGATTGTTATAAACATGAGGCACAGATCTGGGACCTGTTCGTTCAAAATAATTTCTTACAAACGATTGATAATAACATAATCAAAAATTATATTGGTGAAGGACCAAAAACACAGGAATTAGGAGATGATTCACCCGGAAATATAGGATCGTTTTCAGGTTTACAGATCGTAAAAAAATACATGAATAAAAACCCGGGTATCAAACTCCCTGAATTAATGAAAACATCTGGTGAAAAAATATTTCGGGAAGCGAAATACAAACCATAAATTATGCAGCCTGGGCCTGCAATACAGCTTGCGCTGGTTTTTGCCCCAATTGCTTCATCGTTCTGAAATGAGAAGCAAGCGCTGCAGATAATGTAGGATAGTAATTATATGGAAGATTGAATTCCTTGCATTTTTGTTCTACGATCTTACTCAATGCAGGATAATGAATATGACTTACTTTTGGAAACAGGTGATGTTCTACCTGGAAATTCAAACCACCTACAAACCATGAAATGAATTTATTATTCATAGCGAAGTTGGATGTGGTTCTTATCTGGAATTCTGCCCATGCAGTATCAATATGTTTTGTCTCGTCAAGCCCGATATGTTCGAATTCTGTATTTTCTACCACATGCGCCAATTGAAAAACCAGGGAAAGCACCAGGCCCATTACAATATTCATTACTAAATAGCCTGCTAACCATCCCTGCCATCCCAATACCCAAATAGGTATTGCGATAAAAACAATGGCATAATTTATTTTTGTTGCCCAGAAAATAATGTGATTCTTTGTCGACATTTTCCATGCTTCTGTGGTGTATATCTTACGGCTGAAATATTTTGTAAAATCCATAATATAGATCCAGAATATGGTGGAAAGAGAATAAACAAAAGGCAGGTAAATATGTTGCACTTTGTGTGCAGGAACCCATTTTTGTGTTTCGCACTGGCGAATAACCGGGCTTTTGGCTATATCATCATCAATTCCATCTACATTGGTATAAGTATGATGAATGATATTGTGTTTTTGTTTCCAGAAGTAAGAACTGGCGCCTAATAAATTAAGTGATAATCCAAGGAAATCGTTCAATTTTGAATTCGGGGAATAACTTCCATGATTTGCATCATGCATAACACTAAAACCAATACATGACAAGGAATATCCCAGTGCAGCCCACAATAACAAAGCTGGTAAGCTGTCCATCTTAACAAGCATCAGTAAACCATAAAAAAGAAGGGATGATCCTACTAAAACGAATGTTTTAATAAATAAACGCCAGTCACCTGTACGCTTCATTTTATTTTGAGAAAAGTAGGTATCAACACTTGCTTTAAGTGATTGATAAAATTCGTTATCCTTGTTATTAAAAATTGCCTTAGACATATTGAACTGTTATGATGAAATATTTTACATCTAACTATAAATTAGTTGAAAATACAGCTTATAAATTGATGATAAAGGTATGCAAACAATTCTAAAAAAGGAGATCAATTCATCTTAAAAGGCACGTGCATTTCGAATGCTGGTATAGAAACATCAAAAGTTTTCTTATTGTTAACATTTTCGAGCAAATAAGTCCCATACATTTTGCCCATTTCTGAACGTAAATTACAACCGCTGATGTATTGGTAGGATTCACCTGGGGTAATTACCGGTTGAATACCAACAACACCTTCTCCTTCCACTTCTCTGGTACTTCCATCACTATCATAAATATTCCAATGCCTCCGCAGTAACTTTACGGGAAAATCATTACAGTTCTCAATCGTGATCTTATAAGCAAACATAAACTCGCTGTTTAGCGGGTTACTATATTCCGGTTGATAAAAAGTTTCAACACTTATTTTAACGCCACCAGATATTTTAGAGATCATGCTTTAAACTTTTGCTGTAAAATAATCAAAAAAAACGGGCTTTGTACTATATTTAATATCAAGATTTAGTATTAAGGAAAAACGAAATATCATGCCTATAACCAAACGCTCATACAAAAATAAAGATATCACCGTATTGTGGCAGCCGGGGCTATGCATACATTCTGCCATTTGTTTCAAAGGCTTACCGGCAGTTTTTGACCCACGGCGTACCCCGTGGATAGAAATGGAAACAGCTTCCACAGATGAGATCATATCTCAAGTAAAAAAATGCCCAAGTGGTGCACTCAGCTTTTCTTTTAATGAACAAGAAAATAATGACACGGGTTTAACTAAAAATACTTAATAATTCTACAGCTAAAATAATATCCTTATGTGGTCAACAATCGATTATTTTATTTTTGCCCAAATATGCCCAAAGAAAATACATGAAGTAAATTATATTGTATTCTTTGGTTAGTACTAGCTATATTCTTTTTGAATTTTTATAGCCATTCTTCAACAACCATTGCAGTACTTTATCGCGGTTATCGCCTTGTACAAGGATCTCACCATCTTTTACGGAACCTCCTGTTCCACAAAATGTTTTTAGTTTTTTACCGAGCTCTTCCTTCTCCGAATTGCTTCCTGAAAACCCCTCTAATAATGTTACGGCTTTTCCGGCACGATGTTTTGTTTCCAACCGCACTTTAAGTTTTTGTTCGGTTGCTAACAATGTTTCTGTTTGCTGTTCCTCCACATGATCAAATCCTTTAAATCCCGGATCAGTGGAATAAACAATTCCCGAACGGGTTATCTTATCTTTTGCCATAACGAATAATTATAAGATGATTGCTTTTAAACTAAGATCCAGACTCACTGCCTGGTGTATGATAGCACCACTGGAAATATAGTCAACACCAGTTGCTGCATAAGCTTCAATGTTATCATAATTAATACCACCACTAGCTTCTGTTTCATATTTCCCCCTGATAATATCCAATGCTGCACGAAGCTGTGCCGGGTTAAAATTATCAAGCATAATACGATCTATTTTCCCAATTGCCATCACTTTTTCTACATCTGCAATGCTTCTGGTTTCTACTTCAATTTTTAAACCTGGTTTATTTTTTTGTACATACTCATACGCCTTTGTAATAGCTTTTTCAATGCTTCCGCAATAATCGATATGGTTATCTTTCAGCATGATCATATCATAAAGCCCAAAACGATGATTTACTGCGCCGCCTATACGTACCGCTTCCTTTTCCAATAAGCGGAAGTTTGGAGTTGTCTTGCGAGTATCAAGTAATTTTGTTTTATAACCTTCCAGTTTTTCAGTGTACTTTTTTGTAAGCGTTGCAATTCCACTCATGCGCTGCATACAATTCAACACCAGCCGTTCACATTGAAGAATGGTATGTACATCAGCCACTACTTCAAAAGCTGTTTCACCAACCATCATTCTTTCCCCATCGTTTTTAAATTTATTGAAAACAATACCGGGTTGCATGTACATGAATATTTTTTCGGCAACATTCAAGCCTGCCAATATACCGTCCTGCTTAATTTTTAATACGGCTTTACCTTTTGCATCCTTGTCAATTGAGCATAAAGTTGAATGGTCTCCATCGCCAATATCTTCTGCCAAAGCATTTTTAATGAGCCACTCCAGTTGTTCATTGTAATTCATATAAACAAAGCTACGTATTGAATGGAAAAATAACTGGCTATAAATAAAAAACTCCCTGATCGGGAGTTTAATAAATTATAAAAGGAAAGATTTATTTTGTTTCGAACCTGATCTCCTGCAGCGTTTGCTTATTAGCTTTTTGCTTCATAAAAACGGTTGTTCTGTAAGATGCATTTTTTGTTACCAGCGTTCCTATACAATACTCAGATCCGCCATTCTCTCCTTTGTGCAGGATACTGAAACTCTTTACCGGATTATTGGTAAAGAAATCCCTCAAAATAACTTCTGCCTGGCTTTTGCTGTAACTATTGCTTTTATCGGGCAATGTTATTTCTACTGTATTGTCAAAATATTTTGCTATTTCTGAGCTATTTCCCACTTTCAAAGCAGCAACAATTTCATCAATGCTTGAGAATAGTATGAATGAGCTAAGCACGGCAAAGACAGTAAAAAGTGTAAAAATACGTTTCATAAAAATATATTTTTTATCATGCTGGTATTGTCTAAAAACGTGCCAACTGAAACAAAATTGCGGGTATTTTCATTTAATTGTTGTTAATAAGACAATTATTAAATGTGTATAGCTGCAAAGTTTTAGATTTACAGTATGAAAAGTAATAAAACTATCTTGATTATCATGGATGGATGGGGCCTTGGCAAGGTGAAAAGTAGTGATGCTATCCAGCACGCAAATGTACCTTTTGTCAGTTCGCTATATAGCAAATACCCGAATTCTACGTTGATAACCTGCGGTGAAGCTGTTGGACTGCCGGATGGGCAGATGGGTAACAGCGAAGTTGGCCACCTGAACCTGGGTGCAGGTAGAATTGTTTACCAGGAATTACAACGGATCAATGTGGCTATCCGCAACAATGAGTTTCAGCAAAACCCAATACTTTTAAATGCTATAAATTATGCTATAAATAATAATAAGGCCCTTCACCTGATAGGACTGGTAAGTGATGGAGGTGTTCATTCGCATATAAAACACCTAAAAGCCATTTTATCTACCTGTGCAGACCATCATTTACAAAATGTGCTCGTGCATGCATTTACAGATGGCCGTGATACTGATCCGAAATCGGGTGTTGCTTATTTAAAAGACCTGCAGGATCATGCCGACGGCACTACAGGGAAAATCGCAACCATTACGGGCCGTTATTATGCGATGGACAGAGATAAGCGATGGGAAAGAGTAAAGATCGCCTACGACGCTATGGTTCATGGCACAGGAACCGTGGCCGATGATATGATCGCAGCTGTAACAGCATCTTACAATCAAAATGTTACCGATGAATTCATCAAGCCAATCATCAACAGTACGATATCAAAAACAAAAATTGAACCAGGCGATGCGGTTTTATGTTTCAATTTTCGTACCGACCGGTGCAGAGAAATCACAGAAGTCCTTACACAGCAAGATTTTCCCGAGTGGGATATGCATCCGCTCGAACTTGACTATACAACTATGACAGAGTATGATCACAGTTTCAAAAATGTGCATGTGATCTTCGAAACAGACGATCTTAAAAATACGCTCGGTGAGATCATAGAAAAAAATGGCAAAACACAGTTACGAATAGCCGAAACAGAAAAATATCCGCATGTTAGTTTCTTTTTCAGTGGTGGAAGGGAAAAACCATTTACGGGTGAAGAAAGGATTATGGTTCAATCTCCCAAGGTTGCCACTTATGATCTTAAGCCGGAAATGAGTGCATATGAAGTAACCGAAGCTGTAGTCGGACAAATCAACACAACACACCCGGATTTCATTTGTCTGAACTTTGCAAATGCAGATATGGTGGGCCATACAGGCGTTTGGGAGGCTGTGATAAAAGCTGTTGAAACTGTAGATGCCTGTGTAGAAAAAGTAGTAACAGCTGCGCTGGAAAATAACTATACTATCTTTTTAACTGCCGACCATGGTAACGCCGATTATGAAATAAATGAGGATGGAACCCCGAATACAGCACATACATTGAACCTCGTTCCTTTTTTTATTATTGACAATAATTGGAAGGGTGCAATTAAACCAGGCAAGTTGGGAGATATGGCGCCAACAATTTTAAAAATGATGCAACTTGATATACCTGCAGAGATGACAGGAAATATTTTAATTTAAAAATATACGCATGAAACGTTTTTTGAAAATACTTTTATACGCGATCCTGGTCGCATTTGTTCTGATCCAATTTTACCCAAAACCTGGGAAGAATATTGCTCCAATGAGTTCAAATGATATTACATTGGCGCACAATGTACCTCCAGATGTGTTGCAAGTCTTAAAAACCAGTTGTTACGATTGCCATAGCAATAACACGGTTTATCCCTGGTACTCAAAAGTTCAGCCTGTAGCAATGTGGCTGGGAAATCATATAGAAGCAGGAAAAGGAGAATTGAATTTTTCAGATTTCGGCAGCTACCCCATCGGCAGAAAATATAAAAAACTGGAAGAGATTAATGAACAGGTTACAGAGGGCGAAATGCCTTTGTCGTCTTACACGATCATACACCGAGATGCAAAATTAGAGGAGCGCCAAAAATTACTCCTCACCCATTGGGTTACTGCGTTAAGGGATAGTATTAAAGCCAATTATCCTGCAGATAGCCTAATCAGGAAGAAAAAAGCCTGAGCCTGAGCAAATCAGGGATGCCTTGAATGTTAAAATTGAGGCGTTTTTTATAGCTATGCAGCAGTAAGTAAAGTTAAATTGTCTATATTTAAGGGTACAAAATCCTCCACTTATGACCGAAGAGCAAATGCTTGCCGGAAGTATTAAAAACAATGCTTCTGCACAAGAAGCATTTTATAACAAGTTTAGCCCCAAAATGCTAGGCGTATGTTATCGTTTTGCCAAGAACAGGGAGGATGCAGAAGATATGCTGCAGGAAGGCTTTATCAAAATATTTACCCAACTACATCAATACCGGAATGAAGGTGCCCTGGAAGGATGGATCAGGCGCATAGTAGTTCACACCTGTATCAATGTTTTAAAGAAGAATAAAAAGTTTGCAGAGAGTGTTGACATTATTCATGCGAACAGCATTCATGTTAAAGAAGATATGATCCCTTCGATCATGCAGGCAAAACAAGTGGTGGAATGCATCAGGATGCTGCCAATGGGTTACAGAACAGTCCTTAACCTGTATGCCATTGAAGGTTATTCCCACAAAGAAATTGCTTCCATGCTAGATATTGAGGAAAGTACAAGCCGAAGCCAGTATACAAGGGCCAAGGCAATGCTGGAAGATATTTTAATTAAAAAGAAAATAATTCAGAAGCCGTCATCCAAAATAAGTTATGGGGCTACTGTATCACCAAGATAATATGAAAGTTGCAGATCCGATTTTTATGCATTACCAATAACTAAAAAAAGCTTTTTGTGAAAGATGGAAACGAATTTTTACCAGGATAATTTTGAGCAACTTTTGAAGGAAACAACAGATAATTTCAGAATGTATCCTTCGAAACGGGTTTGGCATAGCATCTACAATGATCTGCATCCAAGCCGCAAATGGCCGTCACTTGCTATCTGGCTATTGCTGATATCTTCAGTTGTTTTCGTTGGATTGTCCAACAGGAACCAGACCAGCTTAAACAGCAGAACCAGCCGTCTTATTGCCAGCAACGATATTAAAGCCAGCACTGGTAACATTCCAGCTAATAGCTTCAGTCTCGCAACAGCGGCAAAAGAAACGGGCAAAACTTCAACACCCGCCGGTCGCCAGATACTGCATAACTTCAGTGCTGAAAATGTTCCGATCGATACCAGGCTAAATCCATTGAACAGTGCAGTCATAGACGAGAACCTGGAAACGGCAAGCATAATAGCTTTTTATAAGAATACCGCAGTAGACAAAACTTCTTCTTCTTCAACTGAAAACGGGAATTCAAGAAACGAACTTTCTGTGAGAACCATTGCTGGTTCAGCTTCTCTTGACGAGCATGCATCAGGGCAACTTATTTATGTTGCCAACGACAAAAATGATGCTGGTAAAAAAGAAAAGAAAGAACTTTTAAATAAAGATCTTACTTTAAATACACCTGATAAGGAATGGATAGAAGATTATGCATTTCATAATAAGCCATCTGCCGCAAAATGGAAATCAAAGGTTACTTATGAAATATATACTACGCCTTCAGTAGGTTACCGTACAATGAAAGCCAATACAGTGTATAACCCTGCTGCATCTTCATCATTGATAACGAATACCAATGCTAACCCGTCTTTTAAAGATGCAGTGAGCCAGATACCAGCAGTGAATATGGAATTGGGCGGAAATATTCTTTACAGCGTTTCAAAAAAATTGAACTTGAAAATAGGTGTACAATTAAACTACACAAATTACAATATCAATGCCTACGAATTGAAGCATCCAACTATGACTACACTGATGCTTAACGACCTTAATTCCGGGTTACCTGTATTTTCGCCAAGATCAACAACACTTGCAAACAGTGAAGGTATTTCTTCAAAGAGGTTAAATAACAATACTTACCAGATATCGTTGCCGGTTGGTGCCGATATTAAAATACTCGGCAGTCATAATATTAAATGGTTTGCCGGCGCTACCATTCAACCTACCTATATCGTAAATGGAAATGCTTACTTTATATCTGCTGACCTTAAGAACTATGTGACTGATAATTCACTTATGCGCAAATGGAACCTCAATGCAGGAATTGAAACATTTATCAGCTATAAAACAAAAAGTGGCATTATAGTCAATGCTGGTCCACAGTTCAGGTACCAACTAATGTCTACCTACAGCAAGCAATATACCTATGACGAAAAGTTGTATAACCTGGGTTTAAAGATCGGTATCATAACAAGGTTTTAACGCAATCAAAATACTATTCTTAAAACGCAACAGTTTATGTTGCGTTTTTTATTGTGAACCTGCCGGGTTTTGCCGGAACCAAGTTTACAGCTAATTTTGGAATATGAAATTGACAACGTTGGCTTTATTAAGCACTATTTTTTTATCAGCATGCAATCAGGCTACAGAGATCCCGGTTGAAAAAGTTGTACATATTGCACCGGAAAAAGCAGCTTTCTTCCCGGTTACCGATTATATTAAAGGGCAGATCACAGAAATCCGGAATAACGGGGTAAACCCGCAGCAATTCGTACGCATAAATAACCATATTGATTCATCCTGGCTGAAAGTAGAGGCATTTGACAGTGCTTTCGGAATGTTTCTTTCCCCGGTCATCGACAGCATGTCGTTATCGCCCTTATTTGCTGAAAAGAAATTTTTTGACCAAACGATCGATGCCATTACACTAACCTATGATCCTCTAAAGATTTTGCCGGATTCATTTTTGCTGCAACGATGGGATGTATATATTGATCCGGAAAAAAACACTGTCAGAAGGATTTATCTCTTAAAGAAAACGCCGGATCATAAAACAATTCAATTGACCTGGCAATCGGATATACAGTGTAAGGTGGTTACGATATCGGACGATACTGAGGGGAATGCCCATGTAGAAAAAGAAGTTACCATAAAATGGGATTTTTAAATAATGACGCAAAAAGAATTCTCCGCCATAGCAGTAACCATACCTGCTTTACCGGGCATTTATAAATATTACAATGCTGCCAATGAATTGGTTTATGTTGGTAAAGCAAAACACTTGCGTAAACGGGTAAGCAGTTATTTTTCAAAAACATTTACTACCTACAAAACAGCTGAGCTGGTCAGGCGTATTTACCGCATAGAATTTACGATTGTAAACAGCGAGCAGGATGCTTTCTTTTTGGAGAACTCCTTGATAAAAGAATACCAGCCTTTATTTAACATTAATCTGAAAGATGATAAGAGTTATCCTTTCATTGTAATAAAAAACGAGCCTTTTTCAAGAGTATTTTTTACTAGAAATAAATCGAAGGATGGTTCCCAATATTTTGGGCCATATACATCTTTAAATAAAGTACGTGACTTGTTGGATTTTATTAAGCAAAATATCCCCCTGCGAAATTGTAAACTCAACCTCTCCAAAAATAATATTGAAAAAAAGAAATTCAAGGTTTGCCTGGAGTATCATTTGGGAAATTGCAAAGGCCCCTGTGAAGGCCTGCAAGCGCTGGAGGATTACAATGACGGACTGGACAGGCTTAAGCACTTATTAAAAGGAAATCTTTCGCCGGTATTACAGGAATTTAAAAAGGAGCAGAGATCTCATGCAGAAAAACTGGAGTTCGAAAAGGCGGCCATGTATCAGCATAAAATCGAACATCTGTTGCAATACCAATCGAAATCGATGGTTGTCAATACAAAAACAGGAACAGTTGATGTATTCTCTATACTGGAAGAAGCAGATACTGCTTATGTAAACTATCTTGCTGTGAGCAATGGCAGTATCATACAAACCAAAACGATCGTATTGCAGAAAAAACTGGAAGAGCCCAAAGAAGAGATCCTTTCTTTCGCGATTGCCCAGTTACGCCAGACCTTCAACAGTGAAGCAAAGGAGATCATTGTTCCGTTCTTGCTGGAATATCCGCAACAAGAAATAGTGGTCACTGTTCCGCGGTCGGGAGATAAAAGGAAATTACTTGAGCTTTCTGAAAAGAATGTGAACTATTTCAAATCAGAGCTTCAATCAAAAAAAATATTAAACCTGCAGGAAAAAACTGCTTTTGATAATATCGCTGTTCTTGGACAATTGCAGGAAGCGCTTCATTTAACCGAACTCCCAAGGCATATAGAGTGCTTTGATAATTCTAATTTACAAGGTACGAATGCAGTTGCTGCCATGGTCTGTTTTATAGATGGCCTCCCCAGTAAAAAAGACTACCGTCATTATAATATTAAAACGGTCACCGGCATCAATGATTTTGCATCCATGCAGGAAGTCGTATTCAGGCGATACAGGCGGTTATTGGATGAAAACAAACCGTTGCCCCAACTCATTATTATTGATGGTGGAAAAGGACAATTAAGTGCCGCATTGGAAAGCATTCATTCGCTCGGTATTTCAGGTAAAACAACTTTAGTAGGACTGGCCAAGAACCAGGAAGAACTTTTTTTTGCAGGAGATTCTGCTTCGTTACAGTTAAACTGGAACAGTGATAGCCTCAATCTCATCAGGAGGATAAGGGATGAGGTACATCGTTTTGGTATAACTTTTCACCGGAATAAGCGAAGCAAGGCCGCTATTGAAAATGAATTGGAAAAGATTTCCGGCATTGGAAAACAAACGGCCGATATATTGTTGAAAACATTTAAGTCGGTGAAAAATGTTCGTGGACTAGATTTACCCGCTTTAGAAGCAGTGATCGGAAAATCGAAAGCTGCTGTGGTTTATGAAGCTTTGAGAATATCGAAAAAGGATTAGAATATCAAACACGGAACAAGGAATGCAGCATAGGGAAGAAAAAAAAGAGGGCCAGGATAGAAATCCAGCCCCGCTTTAAAATCCAATATCCTATGAAAAACCATGGTGAAGTTAACGGGATGGTACCGAATAAAAAATACCCTAAATGGAGTATCTTTCTTATATAAATACTTTGTAAACCGAATTTCACATTTCACATTACATACAAAAAGCCCCCGGATAAACCGAGGGCTCATAAATATTTTTGTCTGTTTAATTAATAGCTCCACAAATCCTGTTCATAATTAAATATCTTTTCTTTGATATTTTCTCCTTCATACAATTGAAGCAATCCATTTTCAGTTAACCCTTTGTAGTTCCTGATATACATATCCCTGGGATTGTCCATGGTACTTTTAATGATACGTCCATAGAACATACGGCTTTCGAACAATTCTTCCCAGCTCATTCTTGCACCATAGTTCTTGCCATTATACACTTCGTAACGAGAAAATACCGGCCTCATGTCAGGGTAATACACCCAGAACATTTCCGTTGGTCCAAGGTTTACACCTGCAGAAGTAATTACATCTTTTACAGGGGCGATACCAAGTATTCTCCAAAATAAACGTGAACTTTCTTTATCAAAGATCACTTCTTCCTTGATCCTGAACCTGTAAAAAGAATCCAGGTTGATCTCAGGGCGCATCTTCCTTGTACCGGTTGTTACACCATTTGAATCTATAATAGGAACATCGATGTCCTCACCTGCAATGATCTTAGATATCTCACCCTTTGTCATTGGTGTTGTAAACCTATCATCAATATTACTGAATACAGTAACAGCGCTATCTTGTATGGCCTGCAGCAGTATTGAAATAAAACGTTGATTACCGTTATCTTCATCAGCAGTATAATTGAAAGGGGCATTTAATTTTTCCCGTGTATCAATTTCTCTCCATATTTTATGACGATAGACCGCATCATCAGCACGTAAATGTTCATAAGGTAAAGGTGTTCGGTCCCTGAGCGTTGTAGTTTCTACAGCTTCATCGGGCCTTAATGATTTCTTTACGATCTTGATAGGCAAACTATCATTCGGCGGTGGCTCAACAGCTGCCGCTACTGCAACAGTATCTGCTGAAGCTGTAGTTGCTTTAATATTGGCCTTTGTTTTTGTCTTTGTTGTCTTACGTGTTGTATTACGCTTTGTAGCCGAACGCGGCTTCTTCTGCGCTTCTGCAACCTGGGTAAAACCACCAAGCAAAATGGCCAGTAAAAAATATTTCAAAAACTGTTTTTTCATAGCTATAAATTTTAATATAAGGCGATTGATTTCCCTTCAATGACGCGAACTCCATCAGGCCCCTGAACTTTTACATTATCGAAAGTAACAACTGAACCCGGACCACATCTCTGCATATAAGCTGCCAATGCTCCAAGGCCATTACCCGTAATATTAGAAGTTGCAACATTCGGGAAGTTAGCACCAGAGAAATATACGGTAGCACTAACTATATTGAATTTAAGATCAAAATCGAAGTTTTCAAGTTCCGCGCGGCAGTATTGCTGGCTTTTGAACGTAACTGAAGGCATTCTTACTTTACCATCTGCAACTTTAAAGATTGGATCAGGAATTCTTTTAACCCTGAAATCAAATTTGCTAGATGCCTTATCTGCAACAACCGTGATGCTACAAGGTCCAACCGCAGTTACACGAATTGTTCTTTTAGAACCAGTTCCGGCGATCGTACCACCTGCCATGCTCACACTTGTTTTATCCCAACCAGTTGGAGATCCAATAGTAACCGGATTGTCAACACCAATGTAAAATACGTTCATCTTATCTAACATAACAGCTGCACCACCCGGTGTTCCAACTGTATATTTCACATCAAATGTCTTAGACTCTTTTGTTCCATCGGGCTTTGTGTAAGTAACATTTACCGGAACGGTATGCGGTCCACCGCCGTTAGCCTGGAATTTGTAACTAGCCCTGCCATCTGCATCTAAAGAAGCACCAGATCCATTAATGGTAATCTGTGGCTGCGCTGCTTTACTATACGCTCCCACACCTGCTGTAATTTCCATCTCTTCTCCAGGCATTACATAGTTAGAACTTTGTCCAACCAATGCAGCAAACTGATCGTATACAACTTTAACCGCACCTACCTGATTGTGGCAATAAGTTACCACCAGATTCTCTGCATTCTTTACGTTGTTTTGAAATTTACTTAGCAAAGTAAGACCTGCAACTGTAGGTGTCATATGAAAGAAAGCTTCGGTAAATTCCTTCGTCTTTCCATCCTGACCTATTTGCGGAGAAAGATCAACAGGGAAATTTTGTTCATATTCCTTTTTAATAGCTGGATCGATGTTTAACATTGCATCCCTGTAAGCTTTCAATTTAGCCTCGAAGATCGGTCCTTGTTTTTTACCACCTTCACCACTACCAAATAAACGGGTAGCAGCTTCAAGATCATCTTCTTTAAATTGTTCTTTACCATCCACCATCTTAGAGCCTGCCTCTTTTTTCAGGTCTGTTTTTAGCTGGTTGATATAGCTATCCAGTTCAATTGAAAGCTTTTGGGCCTGTAGCGCCTTCTCATTCCAAGGCTTTGCCCGTTCAGCTGTTTGAGGGTCGGCAAGTTTCGCTTCCAAAGATTTATAAAGCGTACCATTTGCCGTTGTAAGGTTTACGTTTGATGTCATCAAACTTTTATCTACAACTATAAATGCGTGTAATATTTCAGATGATACGTTCAATGCAAGTAGTGCGGTAAGCACCAAATACATGATGTTGATCATCTTCTGCCGGGGCTCTTTAGGTAAAGCCATAACTAATTAGTATTTAAATGTTTTTATTCAATGTTGTTTGGATATCATTCAGTGATCATGAACCACCCGGCAATTAAGACCTTCCCTGCATTGCACTTAGCATATTACCATATACTGAGTTTAATTTACCAAGGTTAGTAGCCAATGAACCAATTTCAGTTTTCACTTTATTAGCATCATCAACGCTGTTCATCATTGCCTGACTGGCTTCAGCCATTTTACCGTAGAAACCATTCAATGCTTTCAGGTGATTATTGCTTTCTTTCAATTCCAGTTCATAGATGGTGTTCAATGAACCCAGGTTCTTGGTAAGTACCTGTACCTGCTCATGAAAACCTTTTGCACTTTCAGATGCGGTATTAAATGACTGCATTGTATTTGCACTGCTTGAAAACGCTGCAGCCATCGTACCTATTGCGGTAGTAGCTTCTTTTGTTTTGGCGCTAAAATCGCCTGTTGACTTTACAACATCGCTGACGTCGGAAATACCTGAAACAGTTGTACCTAATTTTTGAAACCCTTCACCCAGTTTTTTCAAATTTGCAGGAGTGATATCTGCATCCTGTAACATTTTGTCCATATTGTTCAAAGCCGGATTACCTGCAACTGCCGGTTTTGCTTTGCCATGTCCTTCATATTCTTCTTTAACAGCCGGGTAAATTAAATACAGTACGCCATAAACAAGGAAGATGACCGCTTCGGTATACAAACCAATTTTCAACCATGTATCTGCAATTGGAGTATGAAGAATTTTCTGTAATGCTCCGAAAATTACAGCTGCTGCACCGACTGAAACGCCTACGTCCATCCACTTACTTACGTTTGAAGGAATTTTTACTGACATGTGTTTTAAAGTTTTAAGTTTTAACTGGGGATTGTTTGAATAATTGTTTTATTGAAAATCTTTGGAAAAATAACCCGTTTTTTAATTGAATTAAAAAACGGGTTACGGCAATAATTGAGTATAAAAGTTATGTTATTTTTTTCCTTTTTTAGGAGCCGGAGGTAAATCAATTACACACCTAAATCCGATATATGATTTAGCTGTATCCTGGTATTCATAATTACGTGTACCTGTCTGAAGAAAGTAGCCTACATCTTTCCAGCTACCACCGCGTACTACTTTACGTTTCATACGTGGAGGATCTGAATCTTTTGCATTCCAGCGAATGTCTGGATTCATATCATGTTGGAAATTATATCCGCCTTCATAATAAAGTGAAGAAGTCCATTCTGCAACATTACCAGCCATATTGTATAAACCGAAATCATTTGGCCAATAAGCGTCAGCCCTTACTGTGTAGAAACCACCATCTTCCGGGTAATTACCACGACCTGGTTTGAAGTTAGCCAGTAAACAACCTTTTTTATTCCTTAAGTAAGGCCCACCCCAGGGGAATGGTGATTGTGAACGCCCACCTCTTGCAGCATACTCCCATTGCGCTTCGTTTGGAAGCCTGAAATCTGACTCAGGTGATCTTTTCTTTGACTCGAGGAATGAATTCAGATAATGTGTACGCCATTCGCAGAATGCGGTAGCTTGTTTCCACGAAACACCCACAACAGGATAGTTACCGTATGCGGGGTGGTTGTAATATTTTTTAGCCATTGGCTCATTGTAGGAGTATGCAAAGTCCCTAACCCAGCACAGAGAGTCTGGGTAAACTGGAATCTGTTGCTTAACTATGAATGCAGAACGAGGAACCGTTGCATCCTTATTTTGAGCGGCAGCTTTGTAATCGAATGTTTCAGATTGGTAAACAATCTTCTTGGCATCTAATTCCTTCTTTCCAAAAATTCGGTTATCCGGTGTTACGATGATAGCATCAATCTTCTCAATAGTAGCTTTATCACCCCATTTAATGGTATTGGCTTTTTTCCAATCAACATACTCGTTACCATCAGAACCCTGTTTAACATAACCCATCAGCTTCGCAGCGATTGAATCCTTTACCCAGTTTGTAAACTGGCGGTATTCGTTGTTGGTAACTTCAGTTGCATCCATCCAGAAACCACTGATCGACACCTGCTTGTTACGGGCAGTGTACGCATAATTCACATCCTCATCGCTTGGACCCATATGGAAAGTTCCCGGTGGGATGTAAACCATACCCGGAGGTTTTGGAAGTGACCAGCGTGATCCTGGCGCCACGCCATGAAGTTGGCCATCGTTCGGCAAAGAAGAGCCGGACTTGCTTTTTTTACAACTACTTGAAGTAGAAGCGATAGCTATTATGGCTATCAAATAGAATAACCGATTAGTCATTTTTTTAAACTTTGAGGGTAATGGGCAAATGTAATGATTATTTTGAATTATTATCATTTTGGGGCTTTTCATTATGATTATTTTTCAACACAGATTTCAACTCCGCTGTTGATTAACGGCTAAATTATTTAAATATTGTGAACTTAATTGTTAATAAAATGGTTTTTTCAATAACAATTCAAGTTCTTTCATAGTATTTACTGGTTCCTGGCAAACATATTCCCGACATAAGTATATAAGTGGCTCCGCTGAATAAGTTTTCTTCTTCAATAACGGCATTTCGTTGCTTTCAGTATCTGAACTTTGAAAGACCTTATTTGGAATGTATAATTTCAACAGTGCTTTTTGGATTTGATGCATATTTTTTCCTGTCAAAACAATCTCATTTATCCCCATCACCTGTTTCAACAAAACAAAAGCCCATGCAGCAAAAGAAGTAGGATATTTTACAACAGTATCTGCAAGGTTTAAGGTCATTTTTTGTGCCATTGATTGCCAGCCCTTCTCTTCAAATACCGAGCCGAGATAAAAAAGATTTTCGGCCATCATACTATTTCCTGAAGGTACGGCTCCGTCATAAAATTCAACCTTTCTGCTGATGATATCTTTTTGGTTGCGGTGTGTAAAATAAAAAAAGCCTGTCTCGTCATTCATGAAATTCTGAATCACATACTGTGTAAGCTTTTGCGCATGAAAAAGGTATTGCTGGTCTGCAGTGATTTCCTGTAAAAAAATACAGGCCTGCACGAGGTAAGCATAGTCATCGAGGAAGGCGGGGTGCGTTGCTTTTTTATTCTTATAGGTATGAAACAGCAGGATATCATCTGCAAAAAATTTGCCCCTGATAAAATTAAAAAGCTGTAGTGCTTCCTGTTTATAATTTTCATCTCCCAATGCAGCCGAAGCTTTACAAAGCGCTGTCAGAAATAATGCATTCCAACCCACTAATATTTTATCATCAGTTACAGGTTTCGGGCGCTTGCTTCTTTTCTGCAATAATTTTTTATTACATTTATTTATCAAATCCTGCAATACCGGACCGCTGATATTATTTTGCTGTGCAAATAATTTTTCGTCAGCAGCAACATGGAGAATATTCTTTTCCTCCCAGTTCCCATGTTCGGAGATATTGAACCATTTACAATATAAGGCTGCATCTTCTCCTAATATAGCATCAACTTCCTTTTTATCCCATACATAAAATTTCCCTTCCACTCCTTCGCTATCGGCATCCAATGCTGCAAAAAAACCTCCTTCATTGTGTTTCATTTCATTCATAAAAAAACCGATCGTTTTACGGATGGCTTCTTCATAAATTTTATTTCTTGTAAGCTGGTATGCGTCAGCCATAACGCTTACCAGTAAAGCATTGTCGTACAACATTTTTTCAAAATGCGGAGCCAGCCAGTGGCTATCAGTACTATACCTGGCGAGCCCACCACCAAGCTGATCATAGATACCTCCCTTCAGCATTTTTTGTATAGATAATTCAGCCTGTTTTAATGCCTTTTCATCGTTAAAAAAATGACTATAACCCAACAGGTATTGTATGGTAAACGTCTGAGGGAATTTAGGAGCAGCACCAAAGCCTCCTTCCGCGGTATCCGCAGCTTTCAATATATTTGCTGCAATTGTATTACATTGAACTACGGTGAATGGAGCCGGTAACTCATGTGCCAGGTCATCATTCTTTTTACCGAATAAATTCCCGGAAAGACTGATATGATCTACAAGGTTTTGAGCCTGCTGAACCATTTCATCCCTGCGGTTGTTCCAGGCAGTATTAATATTCAGTAATACATCTTTCCAGGAAGGACGGTTATAAGCTTTTTGTGGAGGGAAATAAGTGCCTCCGTAAAATGGCTTTGCATCCGTTGTTAAAAAAACATTCAGCGGCCAGCCTCCGTTTCCGGCAATGGCCTGCACAGCATCCATGTAAATATGATCCAGGTCGGGCCGCTCTTCCCGATCTATCTTGATATTGATGAAATGTTCATTCATGTAACGGGCCACTTCCTCATCCTCAAAACTTTCTCTTTCCATAACATGGCACCAATGGCAGGCGGCATACCCAATACTAACAAGTATCGGCAGGTCAAGTTCTTTTGCTTTGTCCAACGCTTCGGCTCCCCACGGGTACCATTGCACAGGATTGTGTGCATGCTGCAGCAGGTAAGGACTACTTTCATGTATCAGCTGATTGGTGAATTTACCGGTCATTCGGTAAATTTAACCAATTGAAAGAAACAATTAAAAAAAGGTAATTGACGTATTAATTCAGGCTAATGGGAGAAGTGTTTATTCAAAAGTGGCTTAACCGGGAAATTGGCAGATTTTTTCTGCAAAAAAAACTGACAATTTTCACAGCTTCAAAGGCAGCATTTTATTCTAAAATGTGTCTTTCTAAAAATACCAGGATGAAAACATTATACGCATTAGCCATTGTTTGCAGCATGCTATTTTCTTCGTGCAATAAAAAATCTGACGTAGCTCCTACTCACAATGCTATTACCGAAGGATTAACCGGCACCTGGAAATGGGTTAAAACTGATGGGTGTATCGCTAATAGTATTCACGATACACCTGCATCAACAGGAAAGCATATAGAGTTGCATTTTTCCAATAACGGAGGGTATGTTATTTACACAAATGCTGCTTTAACCTCGCAGGGAACCTATAGCCTTTCAACCGGCACCTGTATCCACGATCATACAAGTAAAACTATTATTGACTTTTCAGTTACTACAGACAACGACATGATGATAGAAAGAATGGAAAATTTTTCTCTGGAAACATCTGATAATGTTTATGATGGTACTTTAAGCATGTACAATAAAAATTAAGAAAAGCTGGAACTTATTTCTTTTTTACGGTAGAAAGAAAATTGTCAAGGGCGCTGATCATGCTGGGAGCCTGGGGTTGGGGAGCTTTGATATCAAGTGTAAGACCTGCATCCTCCGCCGCTTTAAAAGTATTGGCACCAAAGGCACCGATCTTTGTTCCGTTCTGCTTGAATTTTGGAAAATTCTCCATCAGGCTTTTTACGCCACCTGGTGTAAAAAAACAGATGATATCATATTCACGTGCTATAACATCTTTGATATCGTTGCTGATGATCTTATAAAGAACAGGCGTTGCGAATTCGCAATGGTGGTTCTTAAGCCAATTTGTTATTTCACTATCGAAGGATTCTGAGCACGGATAAAGGAATTTCTCATTGTCCTTGTGCTTATTGATCACGTCAAATAAGCTTTTATTTACCCCATCGGCGCCGTAAAATACCTTGCGTTTGCGGTAAAGGATGAATTTTTGAAGATATAATGCCACCGCTTCGGTGATACAGAAGTATTTTGTTTCCTGGGAAACGGTAATTTTCATCTCATCGCAGATCCGGAAAAAATGATCGATGGTGTTCCTGCTGGTAAAAATTACAGCGGAATAGGCAGCAATATCGATCTTCTGCTTTCGAAAGTCTTTTGAAGGTATTCCCTCAACTACTATAAACGGATGAAAATCAAGTGCTAAACCATATTTATTGGCCAAGTCAAAATAAGGAGATTTTACACCTTCCGGCTTCGGTTGGGTAATAAGTACTTTTTTAACCTGTTTTGAAGCAACAATCTTTTTTAAATCGTTTTTAATCATACTTATATCTCCAATGAATAATGCAAAATTATAAATTTTTGGTCATAAAAAGCAATGCCCCTTTGTAAATTACCAATAGTGGAACTATTTCTATTCCCAGTATATAGACGAAAAAATGAAAACGGCTAACTTTCAGACGGTTTTGAAGCAGGCTATATGACCTGAAAAAGCGCATTAAAAGCATTACGCCTATTACCACAAATGACAGAATAATTGCAATATGGGCGAGTTCCTTATCGGAAAAAGCCATGACGATCACCAGCGGAATCAGGCAAATGGCCACGATCTTATTGATCAGAAAAACGATAAAAATATAGGTATCTGCCTCCTGCCTGAAGCCGGTGATCCAACCGGTAAACTTTAATATTGAGAATTTTACCAGGTAGATCATTATGAGTACTGTTGCAGCCAGCAATAGAATTTGCCATTGATCGTAATCACCCAGTTTTCCAAAAAAGTTTAGCAGTACATAAAGATACCAGGAGCCCATCAATATGAAGAACAGGTTGTAAAGCAGTGATGGCAGTTTTGCTTGAAGCAATTGATCTGTCAGCTGGCCCTGCCGCAGTGATGTATTGAAAAATACCCTGAATAGATTGCTGAAATATCGGGCGTATAAAAATTTTAAGAGGGCAAACAGGAATACCACCATGGCCAGTGAATAGAAGAGGGCATCTTTGGAATTCTTTTTCCGGGGAGTTTCGATAACAGCAAGCGGCTGGCTTTGTGAATTCAGGTAGCCATTTTCGGTGATGATCCGGTTCAACACATAAGACCTGTTTGCACCTGTGGGTGCAACAAATTTTGCACTATCGGCAAGTGTAATGCTATCTTCTACGATGGAACTATCTTTTACCAATACCGTATCGGCCAATAATGCGGAAGAATCTTTTTGCTGCGCAGGAATACAAATGGGGCCCAGGAAAAATAAAATGAATACGAATAAAACCTGCTTCAGCATGCTTGGATAATTTCTTTTGCAAAAGTAGTTTTCATCGGCCAAAGTTTTTAAAAGTAATTGACATATCCGAAATGTAATTTCGAAGAATTACCCAGATTGAATTTTACATCGTCTCTTTTACCAACTGCATAACTGATGTTGAGCAGGCCTAGCTTTGTTTCATACACGAGTCCCAGCCCTCCGCTTATGAATTGGTTATTTACATTTACCGACTGATACTTATTTTTGACCAGTCCGCCATCCACGAAAAAAAACAAATAAGAGTTCAGGGATATAATACTGCGGAATTCGGCTGTAAGCGTTCCATATTGGGTTGCATAAATACTTTCTTCATCAAATCCCCGCAATAGCTTATAACCACCGATCTGGAAAAGCTCATTCCTGAAAATACTCGGACTGCTATATAACCCCGTATTGATAGCAGTTTTAAGTACTGCTGCTTTTCCCATTGGAAAATAATGGGCCGCAGCAAGTTTGATCCTTAGCTGGTAACTCCTGGGTTTGATAGAATCATACAAGGAGGCATAATTAAAGTTGGGATCTTTGATGCTTATAATATCATTGTTCCTTTTTACATTTTTTACACCAACCGATGCAATGATATTTAGCTCATTTCCCTTGCGTGGATTAAAACGGTAATTGGTCTTCATCCAGCTGTAATTCAATCCAATATTTGTTGAACTGACATCTATATTTAATGGCAATTTTTTTTGTGCTTTGATCGCATTGGTATCAACAGCGCCCGCTAATAAACCGGTATTCTGCCATTGCACAAATAGCTTTCCTGTTTGATTGGCTGATAAAACATATTCCAAACCCAATTGCGCATTTATCTGCAGGAACGAAGAATCTTTTTTAAACAGGTCGAATAAAAAATCGAAACCAAAAGCGCTGTTGAAAATATAAGGTTGATTAAATCCAATATTAAGTCTTGGTGATTTTGCCTGGAGCTGTTGCCATTTTAATAAAATAGATTCACCGGAACCAAGCAGGTTCTTAAGGTCGAGGTTTACATCGCCGGTTAATTGTAATTTTCCTGATTGGCCGGATGCAGGTAAAAATCCTATGAGAAAATTTATCTGGCTGCTTTTCTTTGTTTGCAGGTAGAGATTCAATACAGATCCGGATCCCAGCATCGAAAGATCTGATGGTTGAACAGGGGCCAGGTATGCAAGTTCCTGCATACGCTTATCAACGAGCTGAAGTTTTTCTCTATTATAAATACTGCCATTGAATATGTTCAGATAGCGTTGAAGGAATTTCTTTTTTATTTTCACTTTTCCATAAACACGAATGCTGTCAATGTGGTACAGTACGCCTTTATTTGCTTTCAATAACGCGGTAATCTTATCATCACTGATCTGAACACTGTCTAAATAAACCGAAGCAAATGGATAACCATCTTTTTCATAATGATTCAACATGCGTTGCTTAAGCAATTCGAGCTGAGAAATATTAATGGGTTTTCCATGGAAATTCTTTTCCAGATAGCCAGCTTCGTCCAGTGCTTTTTTTTCGATATTAAACGGCTTAAGCTGAACCCAATTGTATTTGATACCTAAGTAAACCAGGATACTAATAGCATTATCTGTTGACCAACTACTATCTACAGAAGCAACGGGATAACCCCTGGTTGCCAGTAAGGCCGGGAGTTTGTTTACATAATCTGTTGCGGCTACCTGGCTCAGGAAGGATGTTTGCAGTTTCAGCGCCCGCAGGTTAAAGGAACTATCTTTGTCGATGAGTTTAATATTTAATGCAAAATTATTTTTTAAACCCATGGATTGCTGTGCATTTATCTGCATGGCAATACTGCAAATAACTATGAGCAATAACGGTCTCAACAAATTTGTTCCTGTGATATTCATGCAGTAAATAAATCAAAAATACTAAAAGTAAATCTACAATCTTTGGCGGGCATTTATATTCACATACCATTTTGCAAACAGGCCTGTACCTATTGCAATTTTCATTTTTCAGTTTCGCTGGCGCAAAAAGGAGCGGTGCTTGATGCTATCAACAAAGAAATTCTTTTAACCGAACTATATGATGAAGCACCGCAACAGATCGAAACCATTTACTTCGGAGGCGGCACACCCAGCTTATTATCTATAATTGAACTGACCGGCATCTTTGAAACCCTGCACAGGAAATTCAATATTACTGAAGATGCAGAAATAACACTGGAAGCAAATCCGGATGATATCAATACCGAAACTTTATTGCAATGGAAGCAGGCAGGCATTAACCGGTTCAGCCTCGGTGTTCAGTCATTCCTGGAAGCGGAATTAACCTGGATGAACAGGGCGCACAATGCACATGAATCTTTAAACAGTATCCGCAAAATAAAAGAAGCTGGTTTTACAAATTTTTCTGTTGACCTGATCTATGGATCTCCTTTATTAAGCAATGAAGACCTGCAAAAAAACCTGGAGATCATTTTTAAGGAGCAGGTACCGCATATTTCCTGTTACGCCTTAACGGTTGAAACAAAGACGGCACTTTATAAAATGATCGATCAAAAAAGAACAGCACCTGTGGACGCAGAAAGTCAGGCATCACAGTTTTTATTGTTGATGGATATGATGAAAGCACAGGGATACGATCATTACGAGATCAGCAATTATGCATTACCAGGCATGCGCAGCAAACACAACAGCAGCTACTGGCAGGGAAAACCTTATTATGGGTTTGGCCCCTCTGCTCATTCATTCAACGGAAAAAATATGCGGCGCTGGAACGTTGCGAACAATGGATTGTATATTCAGTCATTGCAAAAAGAAGAGATCCCGTTTGAAGAAGAAATACTTACGGGCACGCAGCAACTAAATGAATATATCATGACATCCCTTCGAACAATTGAAGGAATGGATATGCAATTGTTGAAAGAAAATTTTGGATCAACAAATTACAAGGTTGTATCAAATGCTTCTAAAAAATATATAGTCGCCGGAAAATTAGTGGAAGAAAAAGAAAGATTGCAATTGACAAAAGAAGGAAAATTATTTGCCGACGGAATTGCTGCCGATCTGTTTTGCTAACGATGCGAATGCCCCCTGAAATATTTTACCAATTCAACTGCAGACAAACATAGTATCATCAGGAGGATCGCTGTAGTACTGAAAGATGAATAAGAGCATGGCATGATTGATTAGTTGTATATTAAAGCTACGACAATTATCAAACCAGATTAGCTTCTATATGTTTAAATCCTTCTCTGGCAGGGATGTGCTGCCATAATATCTGATAAATGGCTTCTGCAATAGGCATATGGGCACCTACCTGTTCATTGATAATATGCATGCATTTACTGGCATTATAACCTTCGGCTATCATACTCATTTCTAATTGTGCTGCTTTTACTGAATAACCCTTGCCGATCATATTCCCAAAAGTGCGGTTGCGGCTGAAAAGAGAATAACAGGTTACCAGCAGATCGCCCAGGTAAACGGAAGTTGCATAATTATTATGCGGTTTAAGATTACTTGTTTTATGATGATCGAGATACCAAACTTCTGCATTTAGAATGCCTGCTTTGCGAAGAAAGACTGCCATCTCATCTGCGCTGTTTGAAATGAGCACACTTAAAAAATTATCCCCATAATCAAGCCCGTGTGCAATACCAGCCCCAACTGCATAAATATTTTTTAACACGGCAGCGTATTGTACGCCGAAGATATCGCTGCTTTCGATGGTATTGATATAACGGGTTTTAAAAGCAGCAGCTATTTGTACCGTAGTATTTTTATCTACACCTGTAAAAGTTAGATAGGATAATTTTTCCGCAGCAACTTCTTCTGCATGGCAAGGACCAAGCACAGTGAAATAATTTTCCAATGATAAATTGAAATGCTCTTTCATGTAATCGTTCAATAACAAATTCTGTTCGGGCAAAATTCCTTTAACAGCAGATACGATCTTCTTTCCTACAAAAATATTTTTATCCAGTGCTGACAATACTTTGGCCGTAAATGCAGAAGGAATGGCGATGACAATTACATCAGCATTGTTGATAACAATTTCTGCCTGGGAGGTAAGTTCAAGTTTGCTGATATCAAAATGTGCGGCATGTAAATATTGCGGATTGTGATGGCGGATCTTAAATTGTTCAATGGCAGCTTCGCTCCTGTTCCACCAGTATATTTTATTACCGTTGTCGGTTAATATTTTTGCAAGTGCTGTTCCCCAACTTCCGCTTCCTAGTATTCCAAAGTTCATCGTTCAAATCGTTTAAGGGTTTAACGGTTTAAATCGCTTAAGGTTGTTTGCATTTCAACCATTAAACTTTTTAACCTTTAAACGCATTTCTACAACCCTAATTTCTCCACGGCCATCTGGGCAGCTATCTGGCTTGCATCTTTCTTATTATATCCTTTGGCCTGCGATACGAGTTCTCCATCTACTGTAGCGCCTATGGTAAATAACCTGCGGCCATTCTCAAATTTTTCATCCAGTGTTTCAAATTCAAGCGCCTTGCCATTCTTATTTGCCCAGCCGTATAATCTATTCTTGATATTTATTTCAACGCCTTCCAGGTCATCGGTAAATAAATGTGGAAGGATAATATATTCTTCTACCCAACGCTGTGTTTTTTTATAACCTTTATCGAGGAATACAGCGCCGATTAATGCTTCCAGGGTATTACCGAATATTTGGGAGATCTTTAACGCATTGTCGAATTTATTGTAAAAAGTGATTTTCTTTAGTCCCATTTTCAACGCAATTTCATTGAGTTTTTGCCTGTTCACCATCTTGCTGCGCATTTCCGTTAAAAACCCTTCGCCTTTGTACGGATATTTTTTAAACAGGTAATGTGCAATGATGGAACTTAAAACTGCATCGCCTAAAAATTCGAGGCGTTCATTATTTTCATCTGCTCCTTCTCGTACAGAACGATGGCTTAGTGCTGTCTTATATAATGTAACATTGCCTGGTGTAAAGCCAAGCACATTGTTGAGTTGTCTTTTAAACTCTTTCCTTTTTAAGTCTTGCTCAAAAAAAGTTCTTAGAAATTTCAAATCGGGCTTATAATGTTTTTATGAAATTAGGCTATTTGCTTTAAAAAAAACGAATGCATAATTTAACTATTACGTTAAAGCGGAGAATGATCAGGCAACATATTTTTTAACGATTACGGAAGCGTTGTGGCCGCCGAAACCAAATGTGTTGCTCAAAGCTGCATTTACCACTTTCTTTTGTGCTTTGTTAAAAGTAAAATTTAGTTTGGGATCAAGCTCAGGATCGTCGGTAAAATGATTGATGGTAGGAGGTATGATATCTTTGGTAACTGCCAGGATACAAGCCAGCGCTTCCATTGCCCCTGCTGCACCCAGGCAATGGCCTGTCATACTTTTAGTAGAACTGATATTTAATTTATAAGCATGTTCGCCAAATACACTCAGGATCGCTTTTGTTTCTGCAATATCACCCAATGGCGTTGAAGTACCATGAACATTGATATAATCTATATCTTCCGGCTGAAGACCTGCATCTTTTAAAGTAACGTGCATTACATTTTTTGCGCCCAGCCCTTCGGGATGTGGAGCCGTTATATGATGCGCATCGGCCGTAGCGCCACCACCCGCAACTTCGCAATAAATCTTTGCACCGCGGGCAAGTGCATGTTCCAGACTTTCCAGTACGAGTACACCGGCACCTTCACCCATCACAAAACCATCCCTGTCTTTATCGAACGGGCGGCTGGCTGTCTGTGGAGAATCATTTCTTTCACTCAGTGCTTTCATGGCGTTGAATCCTCCCACACCTGCAGCGCTGATCACGGCTTCACTTCCGCCGGTAATGATGATATCGGCTTTATTTAAACGGATATTATCGAAGGCGTCAATAATGGCATTGGTAGACGAAGCACAGGCGCTTACTACGGCAAAATTGGGGCCCCGGAAACCATTGCGTATGGATATCTGCCCTGCGGCAATGTCCAATATCATTTTGGGAATGAAGAAAGGATTGAAACGTGGGGTACCATCACCGGAAGCAAAATTTATAACTTCTTCCTGAAAAGTGATCAATCCGCCGATACCGCTTGCAAAAATAACGCCCACCCTGTCTGGGTTAACATTTTCCTTGGTAATTCCTGCATCTTTTACAGCTTCATCGCTTGCGATTAATGCAAACTGACAGTAGCGATCTATTTTTCGGGCTTCCTTTCTTTCAAGATAATTGGTAGGATCAAAGTCTTTAACCTCACAGGCAAACCTGGTCTTAAATTTTGTAACGTCGAATTGTTTGATGTTATCGCAACCGCTCACACCATCAGATAAACCCTGCCAATATTCATCAACAGTTTTTCCCAACGGAGTAAGGGCACCCAATCCGGTAACTACTACTCTCTTTAAGTCCATACAATTTGCCTGTGATAATTAAATAGATGATGTGTTACTTGGCGTTTTCTTCCAAGTAAGATACAGCCTGGCCGACAGTAGTGATTGTCTCGGCCTGCTCATCAGGAATAGAAATATTAAATTCTTTTTCAAATTCCATAATTAATTCAACGGTGTCCAAGCTATCGGCACCTAAATCATTTGTGAATGAAGCCTCAGGTGTAACTTCTGCTTCATCAACACCTAATTTGTCAACAATGATCTTTTTAACTCTTGTTGCAATGTCTGACATGGTAGTAAAATTTAGTTAATACAATTGCAAAAATATACTTTTTGATTTAATTACAAAGAAATACTGAATATGGACAAATAATAAGCCGGACTAAATGCCGAATTAGTTTTGAAACCCTTGACCATACAACATTCCGTTTTTTTTGGAAAGCTAAAAAACCGAAAGAAAAAATGATGTATATTGTAGAATCATGATCCCTTAATAATAGACCGAACACAAAATTCTCTTGAAATGGGTTTAAAACAGATAGACCACGGTACCACAGAATACAACCAAATGGTGGCACTCAGGCGACAGATATTGCGCCAGCCATTAGGGCTTAGTTTTTCTGAGGAGGAACTGGAGCAGGAGAAGAATGATATTTTAATTGCAGCTTTTGATGATGATGATATGCTGGGTTGCTGCATGCTTACAGCATTTAATAATCAAACCTTAAGAGTTAGGCAGATGGCTGTTCAGAATAACCTGCAGGGAAAAGGCATTGGAGCTTCTTTGATGTCGTTTGTTGAAAACCTTGCCAGGGACAAAGGCTACAAGTGCCTGATGATGCATGCCCGGGAGACAGCTGTAGGCTTTTATGAAAAATTCGGTTATAAATTAAAGGGCGATCAGTTCACTGAGGTTGGAATTCCGCACCATGTCATGGAGAAGCTGATCTAAAAGGCCCGTTCAAAACGTTTAAGGTTTGGATTGGTTTGCCGCTATGTTGTTTTACTATCCTAAACTTTACGCGGCAAGCAATCTCTTCAAAAATTAACAAAAGAACATTTAGAGATAATGTTTTATTATTTGGCGCCTGTTGATTTAATTTCTATTATGTCGAATACTATGCAAAATAAACCAACTACCGTTTAATTTTAGCCGCCAGGATCTTCCTCGCTTCGTGCTCATCATCTCCTCCAAACGCGTCTTTGGGAATAATAAAAAAAGACCTGCTGTTAAAGTAAAGGTGAAAAAAATGCGGGCTTTCCATCCAGGTGCTGAACTGACTCCACTCCCATCCCTTACTGCCCCTTTCATTTTCAATACTGAATTCATTGTTGCCAAGATTGGCCCGGAAACGGTCTTTGAAGGTTTGCGCCTTTTTGTAAATGATGGTTGGCAGAAGGAACCAGAAAAGTATCATCATCACAAACCAAAGAAAGGAACTTGTTAAGAATGCAAAAGGTGATATTTTTTTAAAATAGAAAAGGGCTGCTGAAGCAATGGCAAAAACATTTACTAAAACCATCATCGCTTTTATTTCTTTGCGGCTTATGAAATGATACCGCAATGCCTGGATAACTTTTGCTTTGTTGTATGTGAAATAGTTTGATGTCATGCGGCAAAGATAAAAGAATGCCACGAAGGCGCTAAGACACAAAGTTGAACAAAGTAAAAAATAGAACACTTATTCTTGGTGTTCCTTTGCGCCTTTCAGTCTTTGTGGCAAAATTTATTTTAATTTCTCATTAGCTTTATGCCTTCCTGAATCACGCAATGTTTTCTTCTCAAAATTTTTCTGCAAAGCTTCTGTAAGGTTAACGCCTGTCTGGTTTGCCAGGCAGATAAGCACCCAAAGCACATCGGCCAATTCATCGCTAATTTCTTTTCCTTTATCAGATTCTTTAAAAGATTGTTCTCCATACTTGCGTACCATTAATCTTGACAATTCCCCTACCTCTTCCATTAAAATACCAAGGTTGGTTAGTTCAGAGAAATATTTTACGCCGATTGTTTTTATCCATTCATCGACTTTCTTCTGTGCTTCATTTAAAGTAATATCATTCATAAGATTTTTTTTAATTGCCACGGTCTTAAGACCGTGGCAATTGATAAAAAGATTCTGGGCTTTAGCCCATCTTAAAACCTCTATTCCTTATTTTTTGTATCAATAACAATCGTCACCGGCCCATCATTCAATAAGCTAACCTGCATAGCTGAACCAAACTCGCCGGTAAATATTTTTTTGCCAAGGTCGGCCTCAAGCTGTATGATCATTTGTTCATATAGTGGAACAGCAACTTCTCCTTTACTTGCTTTAAGATAGCTTGGCCTGTTTCCTTTCTTTGTGGCTGCATGCAAAGTGAATTGGCTGATGAGCAGGATATCCCCATTCATATCTTTCACAGAAATATTGGGTAGTTTATTTTCATCATCAAAGATGCGCAGATTTACGATCTTGTTGCTAAGCCACTCAATGTCGTGCAGGCTGTCGGCATCTTCTATGCCAATCAACACAAGTAATCCCTTTCCTATACTGGCTTTCACCTGCCCATTAACAGCTACTTCCGCGCTGGTTACCCGTTGTATTACTGTGCGCATACGCTTATATAATTTGAATAAAGATAAGATTCATAGCTATCCCGTTGCATTATCCCTATCCACTAAATTGTTACAACATAATTAACCTCAGAAAAAACTTTTTCTTTCCACAAAACGTGCAAAACTCACCAAAATCAATGTCCATTTGAATTATCAAAATATACACATTTTTTGTCCACAGGTTGGGGAAATAAAGAAATATGAAAGTTGATGCACAAAAGATACTTTCGTTTTCCTTCGGGGCTTAACAGTTTCTTAACCTACTAACCAAGTTTTTTAAATACTATGGCAACAAAAAAGCAATCGCCACAAAAAGGGCTACAGTTCAGCCGTCAGTTCACCAAGGAAGGAGTGAGCCCATTTGATATGTTCGAATACGATTACCGGACATCGGTTATTAAAAACCCTACCGGCGAAGTTGTATTCCTGATGGAAAATGTAGAAGTGCCGAGACAGTGGAGCCAGATCGCTACAGATATCCTTGCACAAAAATATTTCAGGAAAGCCGGTGTACCACAGGCCGATGGTTCTACAGGAAGAGAATCAACAGCAAAACAAGTTGCACATCGTATGGCACAATGTTGGAGAGTATGGGGCGAACGCTATAATTATTTTGCGTCTCCAAAAGATGCAGGAATATTTTACGATGAATTGGTTTATTCTATATTAAACCAGGCTTGCGTACCGAACAGTCCGCAATGGTTCAATACCGGCTTACATGAGGTATATGGTATCACCGGCAAACCACAGGGCCATTATTTCGTTGATCCAAAAGACAGCCAGTTAAAAAAATCTACCTCCGCCTATGAGCGCCCGCAGCCTCATGCTTGTTTTATATTAAGTGTTGATGATGATTTAGTGAACGAAGGCGGTATAATGGATCTTTGGGTTAGAGAAGCCAGGATATTTAAATACGGAAGTGGTGTAGGTACCAATTTCAGCAGCATCCGCGGTGAAGGAGAAAAATTAAGTGGCGGTGGAACATCAAGTGGTTTGATGAGCTTTTTAAAAATTGGCGACCGTGCAGCAGGTGCTATCAAAAGTGGTGGTACAACCCGTCGTGCAGCTAAAATGGTTTGTCTTGATCTTGATCATCCTGAAATTGTAACTTTTGTAAACTGGAAAGTTGAGGAAGAGAAAAAAGTAGCCGCATTAATTGCTGCAGGTTATCCAAGCGATTATGAAGGTGAAGCATACCGTACAGTGAGCGGACAAAACAGTAACAACTCT
The DNA here is from genome assembly GCA_038207305.1 of Chitinophagales bacterium. GTDB lineage: Bacteria > Bacteroidota > Bacteroidia > Chitinophagales > Chitinophagaceae > Ferruginibacter. Next base: position 77,963 of record JBBQZY010000005.1, on the reverse strand, counting down.
GTTCGGATCCCTAACAGCTTCTTTAAAACACTGGATGCAAATGGCGACTGGGAATTAAAAGGAAGAAGTGATGGCCGCACCATGAAAACTGTAAAAGCAAAAGAATTGTGGGACCAGATCAATTATGCTGCATGGCGCTGTGCAGATCCGGGTACCCAATATGATACTACTATTAATGAGTGGCATACATGTCCTGAAGGTGGCCCGATAAGAGCATCCAATCCTTGCAGTGAATATATGTTCCTTGACAACACTGCCTGTAACCTGGCAAGTGTGAACCTCCGCCAATTCTTCGATGAATCTGATAACAGCTTTAATGTAGCAGGCTTTGAACATACCTGTCGTTTATGGACAGTTGTTTTGGAAATTTCTGTTTTGATGGCTCAGTTCCCATCAAAAGAAGTTGCACAATTAAGTTATGATTACAGAACATTGGGCCTTGGTTATGCAAACCTCGGAAGCATGCTGATGGTAAGTGGTATAGCTTACGATAGTGAAGCTGCAAGAGGAATTGCAGGGGCTATCACTGCGATCATGACCGGCGTTGCTTATAAAACATCTGCAGAAATGGCCAGCTTCCTGGGTGCATTCGACAGGTATGAAGAGAATAAAAAACACATGCTTCGTGTAATGCGCAACCACCGCGCTGCTGCTTACGACGCTGCTGATGCATACGAAGGCATCGAAATAAAACCACTGGGTATCAATGCAAAATATTGCCCTGATTATCTATTGAAAGCTGCTACGAAAGCATGGGATGATGCTGTACAGTTTGGAGAAAAATATGGGTACCGCAATGCACAAACAACGGTTATTGCACCAACAGGTACTATTGGCCTGGTGATGGATTGTGATACAACCGGCGTTGAACCGGATTTTGCATTGGTGAAATTTAAAAAATTAAGTGGTGGTGGTTATTTCAAGATCATCAACCAAAGTGTTCCACAGGCCTTGCGCAACCTCAAATACAGTGAAACTGAAATCGGAGAGATCGTGAATTACGCAAAAGGGCATGCTACCTTAAAGGGTGCCCCTTTTATCAACGAAGTAACGCTGGCTGAAAAAGGTTTCCTGCCTTCAGAAATTGGCAAGTTGAATGCTGCCATGGCAAGCGCTTTTGAAATTGGCTTTGTATTTAATGTTTACACGCTTGGTGAAGAATGTTTACAACGTTTAGGTTTTATTGCTGATCAATACCATGATTTCGGATGGAGTTTATTGGAAGCTCTTGGATTCTCTGATGATGCAATTGATGCTGCAAATGTTTATATCTGCGGTACTATGACCGTTGAAGGCGCTCCTTATTTAAAAGACGAACATCTATCTGTATTTGATTGTGCTAATAAATGCGGGCAGATCGGGCAACGATATATCCACGCCCACGGGCATATCCGTATGATGGCTGCTGCACAACCATTCCTGAGTGGTGCAATCAGCAAAACGATCAACCTTCCTAACGAAGCAAATATGGAAGAGATCGCAGATTCATATCGCCTTAGCTGGGAACTTGGTTTGAAAGCGTGTGCTTTATACCGCGATGGTTCTAAACTGAGCCAGCCACTAAGCAACAAGTCGGATAAGAAAAAGAAAACCACCGATGAAACTGCTGAAGCCGAAGAAGCTACCGCCGCGCAGACAGAAATGAAGCAGGAATCTTCATTGGTTGATATGGGTAAGCTTACCATCGAAGAATTACTGGAAGAAATGAATAAGCGTGTTCAAAGCAGCGCTGATACTTCCCTGAAACGCCAGCTGGCTATGATCGTAGAACGCAGGGCATTACCGGCCAAGCGCAGGGGTTTCACACAAAAAGCAAAAATAAACGGACAGGCATTGTTCCTCCGCACCGGCGAATACAATGATGGAACCTTAGGAGAGATCTTTATAGATATGGCGAAAGAAGGTGCTACCATGCGTAGTATGCTTAACTGTTTTGCCATTGCAATATCAATCGGTTTACAATATGGTGTTCCATTAGAGGAATATGTAGAAAAATTTGTATTCACGAGGTTTGAACCGGCAGGTATGGTTGATCACCCGAATATCAAGACCACTACTTCCATCATTGATTTCATGTTCCGTTCTTTGGCTTATGAATATCTTGGAAGGAATGACCTGGTTCATGTACTGGACAAACCAGAAGTTCAGAATTTAGGTAATGAGCCATGGGATCAATCAACTCCAACCATTGGAGATCGTAAACATGAATTGAGCGAAGTAAGGGTATTGGGAACTACACCGGTTCCGCAGCCTGAAGTTGTAAAAGCACATCGTTCTGCTCATATAATGAAACCTGCCGCCAATATGGATGCAGTAAGCCAGGCTAATAAATCGATGCAGGGAGATGCACCAGCTTGTAACACCTGCGGACATATAACCGTACGCAGTGGCACCTGTTATAAATGCCTCAACTGCGGTAACAGTTTGGGTTGCAGTTAAAAAGATCGATTTAGCCAGCACAGAATAATAAAGCCACCGATATAACCGGTGGCTTTATTATTCTTTTAGACCTTGGGCTTAAATTACTCCACTGGTTAGTTGTCATTAATCATAATGTTGCTGTCTGCTCTACTATAAGATTTACAATTCACTGTATCAAACCAGCTAAGGTAGGTATTTGTAGAATTCCCATTTTTCAACTTAATTTTACAATTATCAATACGTATACAAGCATTCTGATGCAATCAGGGTATGTGGCCTTAATCCTGAATTAAATTTTTGATTTATGAAAAAATATTACCTTCTTTTTCTATTTTCTACATTGTTAACCAATTCAATTTTTGCTGCAACCAAATACTGGGTAGGCACAACAGGTGCTTATAGTAACGGAGCAAATTGGAATACGATGTCAAACGGATCAGGAACTCCAGGCGCTCCTTTAAATACCGATGATATTGTTATTGACAGGAATGCAACCATTACTATTGATGGAACTTATCTTCCTTCTTCCTTATTAATAACAAACAATGCCGTTGTAAATTTTGCGAATACTTCTACAGCAAAAACTTATACAATTGGTGGTGGTGTTATCTCCCCCGCATTTAATATTGCAAACGGCTCAACATTAAATATTACAGGAACGGGATCTATAACGCTGGCAATGCTTTCGGGTAGTACCGGCGCAATTTTTGGCACACTTGATTTCAGTGGCAGCAGTTCTAAACTGGATTGCTCTTTTGGAGGAGGTATTTCGAGCATAAAAAGTGGCGGAACAATAAGATATGGTGGATCAAGCAGCGGAACAATTGGCACAATAACTACTTTTTTTATGGAATCTGGCAGTACTTATGAGATCTATAAAGACGGCGGTTCTTTTCCAACGGGCACCTATGATCCCAATTCCCTAATATTAAATACTGGTGCAACTGCAAACCTTGCGGTAATGTCGATGAATTCCTCCACTGGCAGCTATGGTAATTATGAGTTTAACAGCTCATTATATTCAGGCTCTTCTACAGGTATTAATCAGAATGTTAGCTTTAATAATATATCTATAGTCGATGATGGATCCGGTAAATGGATATTCAGCACATCACTTTCTAGTATTTATACACTTACAATTAACAACAACTTAATTATTGGAAACGGGTCAACCATCGTTATCAATAATGCTGCATCCGGATCCCAGGCAACTACATTGCTAATAAAAGGAAATATTAATAACAATGGCCTTATTACAGAAACAATTGGAAACACAGGATCTGTTATTGAAATTGGAGGTAATACTTCAACAACAATTTCAACTGTTGCCAATGGGATTACAAATGATATCAGCATATTGATAAATAAAACCGCAGGAACACTTACTGCATTAACCGACTTAATTTTACCAAACAGCCCCAATGCAAAATTTACTTTAACAAGTGGCAATATAGATATGCTGACCAATACTAAATTGCTTTTTATTCAAAATCCGGCATCCAATGCATTGATAACCGGTACAGCAGCAAGTCATATTATTGGAAAATTAAAAAGAAGTTCTAACCAGGCAGCAGGCTATATATTCCCTGTATCAAACAATGCAGCCCAATTTGCAAAAACAATTATTACAACAAATAATAATAATGCTACAGACTGGACAGTAGAATTTGTTCCCAATAACCCAAATGCAACTGCCGGATTAACACCTGGAGTGATTGATATTGTGACAAATTATTACTGGGATATTTCAAGAACCGGCGCTACACCTGCTGATGCAGGTTTCCTTACCTTTTATTATGGTGGCCTAACTTCCTCGTCTGTGCTGTTACCGGCACAGGTTAAAGTTGTACATTGGAATGGAACAACCTGGCAAAACCTTGGTGGTACTGATGGTGGAGGAAGTGTAGATAATGCATTGGGTTCTACAGGCGGTGCAGCCCCCGGCGATCCCATTACTACATTTAGTCCGTTTGCACTTGGAGGAGCATCGGGAGTTATCCCAATTAGTATAGAATATTTTAATGGAATAAAAACAGGAAACACGCATAAGCTTTTTTTTAAAGTAAATTGCTTTAGCAATCCTCGTCTTACATTAACATTAGAACGCAGTTCCAACAGCAGGAACTTTACAAGTATATATTCCGTGGTTGCTGATGCGGTTCGCTGCCAACAACCATTTGATAATATTGATTACAACCCTTTACCCGGCACAAATTATTATCGTTTAAAAATGACAGATGCCGATGGAAACTCAACTTACAGTAATATCATTGGCTTAATAAATAATAAAACAGGTTTTGAAGTACTGGGTATATCACCAAATCCAGTACAAAATAATGGAAATCTGATCTTGAATATAAGCAGTGCACAAAAGACAAACATGCAGATCATTATTACAGATATAAATGGTAAACAGGTTCAGGCAATATCTGAAACATTATCAGCAGGTAGTAACCGTTTAATCTTAAACGTAAACAACTTTCCTGCAGGAACTTATCAGCTAACATGCACAACAGCAGAAGGCATAAAGGAAACTACAAGGTTTATAAAAAATTAATCTGTTTGAATTTAGCGGCAATACTGAAATATTATAACGACCTATAAATAGTAATTCAACACATTAACAGCTTACTACAGCCGGGGCTTTTAACCGCCGGCTTTGTTATTTAAAATCATCTGTTATATTTGCAACTTATGGCAAACGAAACAAATAATTTCCAGGAATTAATATCGCATTGTAAAGAATACGGTTATATTTTCCAGTCATCTGAAATATATGATGGACTGGCTGCAGTATATGATTACGGCCAAATGGGTGCACAATTGAAAAAGAATCTGCGGGATGAATGGTGGAAAAGCATGACACAGTTAAACGAAAATATAGTTGGTATTGATGCAGCTATTTTCATGCACCCGACTGTTTGGAAAGCGAGCGGCCACGTTGATAATTTCAGCGATCCGATGATTGATAACAAAGACAGCAACAAGCGCTACCGGGTTGATCATTTAATAGAAGGCTTTGCAGAAACATTGGAGAAGGCCGAAGGAGATGCTTTGTTAGAGGCTATGGACAGGTTGTTGGTTGCTGATGATATGGCAGGAATAAAAAAAATAATCGAAGATAATAAGATAAAATGCGGCATCAGTAAAACATGTAACTGGACGGATGTACGTCAATTCAATTTAATGTTCAGCACACAGATAGGAAGTGTGGCAGAAGAATCAGACACTATTTATTTACGCCCCGAAACAGCACAGGGAATTTTTGTGAATTTCCTGAATGTGCAAAAGACCGGAAGAATGAAAATACCTTTTGGTATTGCACAAACCGGCAAGGCATTTAGAAATGAAATTGTTGCAAGGCAGTTTATTTTCCGTATGCGTGAATTTGAACAAATGGAAATGCAATTCTTCATCCGCCCGGGCACACAAAAAGAATGGTATAATTTCTGGAAAGATGAAAGAAAGAAATGGCACGAAAGCATTGGTATTCCCGCTGCAAAACTGCGCTTTCATGATCACGTGAAACTGGCACATTATGCAGATGCTGCATTGGATATAGAATTTGAATTTCCCTTTGGCTGGAAAGAACTGGAAGGTATTCATAGCCGCACAGATTTTGATCTTACACAACATGCAACATATAGTAAGAAGAAGATACAATATTTTGACAACGATCTGAATGAAGAAGGCAAGCCTTATGGCAACTACACACCTTATGTTGTTGAAACCTCTGTCGGTTTAGACAGGTTATTTCTTACCATTATGAGCCTGGCTTATACAGAAGAAAGATGGAACAAGGAAGATGGAACGGAAGACAGCCGTGTTGTTTTGAAGATTCCCGCAAAGATCGCCCCTACCAAACTCGCTATTCTTCCATTATTAAAAAAAGACGGCCTTCCCGAAATTGCAAAAGTTCTGATGAATCAATGCAAAGGCAGTTTCATGTGTTTTTATGAAGAAAAGGATGCGATCGGAAAACGTTACCGCCGCATGGACGCGATCGGTACGCCATTTTGTGTAACGATTGATCACCAGACAAAAGAAGATAACAGCGTTACCATTCGTTACCGCGATGATATGCGGCAGGAGCGAATTCCATTGGCTGATGTAAAAGCAATCGTATTAAAATCCATTTCGTAAACTTATAAAGTAGTTCTTTCAGCCCAGGCCATTTAAATGGCCTGGGCTTTTTTAATTAGGATACTATTTCAGTCATCGCAGTATAATATGACGGGAATCACTTTTTCGATTGAACTACGTCAGCCCTTCCTTTCTGTTCAATTTTTACTTTGCTTAAGTATTAATAAGTTATTTCATAGATAAGTTAACGCTTATCCGTCAAACATTCAAATATGTCTGCAACCGACATTACCAAAGCCGTAGATCTTTTCACACATGCGGATGGCACCGGGCCCATGCGGTCCCGCAAACCCGTTTACGTAGATTTCATGCCGCCCTGCAACAGCGCATGTCCTGCAGGTGAAAATATACAGGCATGGTTGTCGCATGCCCAGGCCGGAAATTATTTTGAAGCATTTCAGACAATCATGGAAGACAATCCTTTCCCTGCTATCATGGGAAGGGTATGTGTTAAACCCTGTGAAACCGGCTGCAACCGGAATCATATCGATACCACTGTAAATATTCATGCAGTAGAAAGGTATATCGGCGATGAAGCCATCGCACAAAAATGGGAGGTCCGTTACAAAGCAAAAACCACCGGCCGGCGAATATTAATCATTGGTAGTGGGCCGGGGGGCTTAGCTGCTGCTTACCATTTGGCACGCATGGGTCATGAGGTTGAAATATTTGAAGCATGCAGCCATGCAGGCGGGTTATTGTGGAAAGGCGTTCCTGATTACCGTTTACCAAAAGAAATCCTGGAAGCAGAGATTGACCGGCTGTTAAAGATGGGCATAAAGATCCGGCTGAATTATAAAGTGCAGGATCTGCTGATGGAAAAAGAGTCGGGCAAATTTGATGCAGTATATCTCGCCATAGGCGCACAGTTGATCAACAAAGAAGAATTCTTGTATGATAGTTCTGTCTATATCACAGATGCATTTTCTTTTTTTAATGAAGCGAAAATAAACACATCGCCATACATACGAAAAAAAGTAGTAGTATATGGTGGTGGAAAATTGGCCTTATACCTGTCGCGGATGATCAAGCGCTTTGGCTCCGAAGTATCCGTTTATTTTCCGGCAGATAAAAAAGCAATGCCTGCATACGATTATGAAACAGAAGATGCACTGGCAGAAGGTGTAGATGTACAGTTACTAAGAAGCATCATCAAAATAGAAAAAAATAAGATCACCCTGGAAAAGATGAAGGTTGAAAAAGGAAAGGCAATTGGTACCAATGAATTTGAAAGTATTGATGCGGATGTGCTGATCCTCGCAAACCGCCAGGAAACAGATTCCCTTTTTCTCCGCTCTGTCCAGGGCATTGTTATCAATCAGGATGGCACTGTTGGCATAGATGCCCAGCGGATGACAGGCCATGAAGGGATATTTGCAGGCGGTGATATGCTGCCCGGCGAGAACAGGAGTTCAACCATTGCAATAGGACATGGTAAAAAAGCTGCCCGCTATATCAATGGCTTCCTGCAGGAACGGGCATATTTAAAACCCGATAAACACCCAACTGCCGGTTACCGCAAACTGCACATGTGGTACAAAACAGAAGCACCCCAAAAAGAGCAGGAAAAACTGGCACCCGCCATTGCTATAAAAAGTTTTGATGAAGTGATTGCAAGTTTGCCCGAACCCGACGTGAGGTTTGAAGCACAGCGCTGCCTGAGTTGTGGCAACTGTTTTGAATGTGACGGATGCTATGGCGCATGCCCCGAAGATGCGATCATAAAATTGGGAAAGGGCAACCGCTATAAATTCAATTACAATGCATGTACAGGATGTGCTGTATGTTATGAGCAGTGCCCCTGTCATGCCATAGAAATGATTCAGGAAACCGTTAATTCTACCACTGATGCCCAGCAATAAAAAAATGATCGCCACCATAGATGGAAATGAAGCAGCTGCTTATATAGCATACCGGGTAAATGAAGTTTGCGCCATCTACCCTATTACCCCGTCATCTACCATGGCCGAACTGGCCGATGAATGGGCTTCAAAAGGAATAAAAAACATCTGGGGTACTGTGCCCGATGTAATGGAAATGCAAAGTGAAGGCGGCGCTGCAGGTACGGTACATGGTGCTTTACAAACAGGTTCACTTACAACTACATTCACTGCTTCACAGGGCTTAATGCTGATGCTTCCCAACATGTATAAAATTGCAGGTGAATTAACCGCCGCAGTCTTTCATGTTGCTGCCCGTTCATTGGCCGCACAGGGCCTTTCCATTTTTGGCGACCACCAGGATGTGATGGCAGCACGGACCACGGGCTTTGCGATGTTAAGTTCTGCAAGTGTACAGGAAGCCCACGATCTTGCATTGATAGCACAGGTGGCAACATTAAGGTCAAGGATACCCATTGTGCATTTCTTTGATGGCTTCCGAACATCTCATGAAGTTAATAAACTTGAAATGCTCAGTGATGCCCAGATCAAATCAATGATACCGGATGAACTGGTCATTGCTCACCGCAACAGGGCATTGAACCCCGAACATCCTTTCATCAGGGGTACCGCACAAAATCCAGATGTATATTTCCAGGGAAGAGAAACGGTTAATAGCTTTTACAATAATATGCCGGGCATCGTGGATGAAGTGGTGAATGATTTTGAAAAAATGACCGGAAGGAAATATGAACTCTTTCAATACACAGGAGCTAAAGATGCAACACGGGTTATTATTATCATGGGCTCGGGCGCTGAAACCGTTTCAGAAACCGTACATAAACTGAATGCAACAGGAGAAAAAACGGGCGTGATACAGGTCCGTTTATACAGGCCTTTTTCTTTAACGCATTTATTAAATGCATTGCCAGCATCAACCAGGTCAATCGCCATACTCGACCGTACAAAAGAATCCGGTGCTGCAGGCGAACCTCTTTACCAGGATGTGCTGGCTACATTAGTTGAAGCAATGCAGCAAGGAAAATTAAAACAACTACCTAATTTGATCGGTGGCCGTTACGGGCTTTCTTCAAAAGAGTTCACACCTGCGATGGTAAAAGCAGTTTTTGATGAATTGAAAAAGCAAAATCCAAAAAATAATTTCACGATCGGCATCAATGATGATGTTACTTTCACCAGCCTTGAATATGATCCTTCTTATAAACTGGATGAATCCGAATGGCGACAGGGATTGTTCTTTGGTTTGGGCGCTGATGGCACGGTGGGTGCCAATAAAAATACCATTAAGATCATTGGTGAAAATACGGATCTCTATGCACAGGGATATTTTGTGTATGATTCAAAAAAATCCGGTGCAAGAACAGTTTCACATTTGAGATTCGGCCCAAAACCCATCAAGGCGCCTTATCTTATTTCAAAAGCAGATTTTATTGCCTGCCATCAATTCAATTTTACAGAAAAAGTTGAGATGCTTGAATTTGCTGCGGAAGGGGCAATTTTTTTATTAAACAGCCCTTACAGTAAAGATGAAGTATGGGATAAATTAACCGGGCAGGTACAGAAAAGTATCATCGATAAGAAAATAAAGGTATTTGTGATCGATGCAACAACGGTGGCGAGGGATACCGGCATGAGCGGGCGCATCAACACCATTATGCAGACCTGCTATTTTGCTTTGTCGGGTGTATTGCCCAGGGAAGACGCCATCAAACAAATTAAAAAAGCAATTGAAAAAACATATTTCAAGAAAGGCCAGAAAGTTATTGATCAGAATTTTAAGGCCGTTGATGCAACACTGGCCAACCTGTTTGAAGTTATTTATCCAACAAAAGTTTCCGCCTCCGATCATGACCTGCAAACTGTTTCTGGTAAAGCCCCGACTTTCGTAAAAGAAGTAACGGCCATGATGATGGCAGATCATGGAGACCAGTTGCCGGTAAGCATGATGCCGGTAGATGGCACTTATCCAAGTGGCACTACACAATGGGAAAAAAGAAATGTATCAGACCTCGTACCTTTGTGGGAGCCCGACCTTTGTATACAATGTGGCAATTGCGCCTATGTTTGTCCGCACAGTGTTATAAGAGCAAAATTTTATCACAAGGATAATTTGCAGAAAGCCCCGGAAGGTTTTAAATATGCTCCTATCAATGCAAGGGGGTTTCCGGAAACACAATATTCATTACAGGTTTACCTGGAAGATTGCACCGGTTGTAATTTATGCGTGGAAGTTTGCCCTGCAACAGATCCGGCCAACCATTCCCGTAAGGCTATTAACATGGGTGAAAAAGAACCGGTATTGCAAATAGAAAAACAAAACATTGAATTCTTTGAAAACCTAACCTGGAACGACCGTTCCAAAATAGATTTCTCAACTGTACATGGCGCACAATTCCTTGAACCTTTATTTGAATTCTCAGGTGCCTGCGCCGGTTGTGGCGAAACACCCTACCTGAAATTATTATCGCAGTTATTCGGCACCAGGCTGCTGGTTGCAAATGCTACGGGATGCTCTTCCATTTATGGCGGTAACCTACCCACCACACCATGGACAAAAAACAAAGAAGGTAGAGGCCCCGCATGGTCAAATTCATTGTTTGAAGACAATGCAGAGTTTGGATTGGGTATGCGGATCACCGCAGATAAACAACTTGATATTGCAAAACAATATTTACTGGAACTGAAAAATGAGTTGGGTGAAAATTATGTGAATGATATCTTAGACGCCAGCCAGGTTCACGAATCTGAACTTCTACAACAACAACTAAGGGTACAGTTGCTAAAAGAAAAATTAAAAACAATTGATTCACCTGCATCAGCACTTTTATTATCAGTAGCTGACCAGTTGGTACGCCGCAGTGTGTGGTTAATCGGCGGTGATGGATGGGCCTATGACATTGGTTTTGGCGGTTTAGACCATGCCTTGGCCAGCGGAAGAAATATCAAGATACTGGTATTGGATACAGAAGTATATTCAAACACCGGTGGCCAGATGTCTAAATCGACACCAACGGCTGCCACTGCAAAATTTGCTGCGGGTGGTAAATCGGGAGGAAAGAAAGACCTGGCAATGCAAGCCATTTCTTACGGCAATGTGTATGTTGCCCGCATAGCCTTCGGTGCTAATCCACAACAAACATTATTGGCCATGCGTGAAGCAGAAGCTTACGACGGGCCTGCTTTGATCCTTGCCTATAGCCATTGTATCGCACACGGGTATGACCTGAAAAATGGCTTGTCCCAGCAGCAGAAAGCTGTATCCAGCGGGCACTGGCCATTACTTAGATATAATCCTGTACTTAGAAAGAAAAATCAAAACCCGTTTGTACTTGATTCGCCCAGGCCAACGATGGGCTTAAAAGATTACGCTTATAATGAATTGCGGTATAAAGTACTTACAATAACAAATCCTGAAGCGGCCGATAAACTGATGAAACATGCACAGGAACTTGTAAACCTGAAATGGAAGACCTATGAAGAACTGGCAACTAAAAAAGCAAGTGATTTTGTTCCTGTAGCATAATTAAAACAATTGAGATGAGTATAGAATCAACATATATGGGGTTGAAATTAAGTTCTCCCATTGTAGTATCTGCCTGCACACTTTCCGAACAGTTGGATAATATTGTAAAGATGGAAGACAATGGTGCAGGCGCTGTTGTAATGGCATCACTATTTGAAGAACAGATAAAAAAAGAAGAGGACGGGCTTAAAGCAGTAATGATCAACACAACAAATTCTTCCCCGGAAGCATTAGATTTTTTTCCCGACCTCGGTGAATTTGATGTTGGCATTGATGAATACCTCCTGAATATACACAATGCAAAATCACGGGTGAATATTCCCATCATAGGTAGTTTAAATGGTATTACAAATGAAGGATGGATCGAATATTCAAAACTGATAGAACAGGCCGGTGCGGATGGCATTGAAATAAATATATTTTTTATCCCTGGAGACATTAGTATGTCATCTTCAGAAGTTGAACACCGTTACCTGAATATCATTGAAACCATCAAACGTACCGTAAGTATCCCTGTTGCTGTAAAATTGAATCCTTATTTCAGCGCCATGGGCAATATGTCGGTGCGCATGAAAAATGCAGGAGCAGATGCATTGGTTTTATTTAATCGCTTTTATCAACCCGATTTTGATATCAATAAACTATTGATAAAAACAGACCTGCATTTAAGCGAAGCAGGTGAAATAAGATTGCCGTTAATGTGGATCGCTTTATTATATGGTAAAGTAAACCTTTCGCTTGCGGCAACAACGGGTGTACAAACTGCCGTAGAAGTAATTAAATACATTCTTGCTGGAGCAGATGCAGTAATGACAGCCAGTTCCCTGTATAAAAATGGTATCCAATATATAAAAACAATGAACCTTGAACTCCAGTATTGGATGCAAATGATGGGTTTTGATGACATTGCATCATTTAAAGGCATGATGAGTCAACAACACATAGCAGACCCTACCTCATATGAAAGGAGCAATTATATTAAGATCATTGAAGGGGTCAGGTCAAACCCTGCCAAACAAAAAGGCGAGGCATTCACATAACCATCCTATACCACTATAATTAACAAAAAGACGCCGCCAATTAAACGCCTTTTTTTCTGAAAAATGATTTGCATCATAGAAATCATGGCCAAATAAAATCAACTTTACAGGATATTTTTAATACAGCTTGCCGCCAGGTGAGTTTAATAATTTTATCTTATGTCAAACGCCAACATACACTCATTCCATATTCCCGTGCTGGGGTTAAGCTATTCAATTGATACGCCTGTAAAAGTTGCCCGCTTTGGAATATCATCTGTTATTTCTATCATGGATGATGAATTGATAGAAAAAATGAGGCAATACCATTGCGAACAATCAGGCGAGCCGTTTGAACCCATTATAAAACACACAGATGATTGCAGGGCTAAACGCATTACTGCATATTTAAATCTTGTAAATAAAATTGTCAATGCACAGGTTGCCCATATGCAAACCCTGCCTTTTGATGGCAGTAATGACCTGCTGAAATATTTTGAAATGCTGCCGGTAACCTCACCTGCAAAAATTTTGTACCATGAAATGTGTGGAACAGGCGATGAAAATACCAAGGCAGCGATGCAGGAACAATTGCGAAAAAATATTGTAGCCGGTTCCATCGATGTAAATATCATGGCAAAGGTTGACAAGAATAATTTCGGTGAAGATGGGGAAGCATTACCGATGGAACATTCTGATGCGCTATCTGCATTGCGGGGATTCGCCAGCAGCGACCTGAGATCATCCGTAGTATTTTCGGCCGGATATAATCCGCGGTTGTATAATTATATTGAAAGCTTCGCTGATTTTTTTCCGGATGAGAACAATGATCTACAAAAGAAGATCATTTTAAAAGTAAGCGATTACCGCTCTGCTTTGATACAGGGAAAATTACTTGCCAGGAAAGGATTGTGGGTCTCAGAGTACAGGATCGAATCGGGCCTCAATTGCGGCGGTCATGCTTTTGCTACCGATGGGTTGTTACTGGGTGTTATTTTCGAAGAATTTAAAAATAGAAGGAATGAACTGGCAACAGAATTATTGGCTCTATGCAATGCCGCCAATAAGGAAAAAGGAAAAAACAGTTTCACTTCCCCGCCTGCATTAAGAATAACGGCACAGGGAGGTATTGGTACGGCAAATGAAAACAGCTTTTTACTGGAACATTATCATTTAGACAGTACGGGCTGGGGCAGCCCATTTTTACTGGTCCCCGAAGCTACGAACGTGGATGATCTTACACTCAACCAATTGGCTACAGCAACTAAGGATGACTACTATATAAGTGAAGCCTCCCCATTGGGAATACCTTTTAATAATTTTAGAAAGAGCAGCGGGGAGCAGCAAAGAAAAAAACGGATAGAAAAAGGCAGGCCCGGAAGTCCTTGTTATAAAAAATTACTTGCCTCCAATACAGAGTTCACTGAGCAGCCCATTTGCACTGCTTCCCGGCAATACATGCATTTAAAGATCGAACAACTCAAAGAAATGAATCTACCCGCAGCATTATTTGATACAACGTATTACGACATCACTGAAAAAGATTGTTTGTGTGAAGGCTTGGGCGCTGCTGCACTTCTAAAAGACCATATACCTATCCACAGAAAATTGTCGGCTGTTACAATTTGCCCGGGGCCAAACCTGGCATATTTCTCAGGCGTATTTTCCTTGTCGCAAATGGTAGATCATATTTATGGCAGGGTGAATATCCTCAATTCATCCCATCGTCCGAATATGTTCATAAATGAACTGAACCTATATGTAGATTACCTGAAAAAGAAAATTGAGAAAACACTGGAGATGAACGGCAAGCAACAAAAATACATCCAGCTCTTTAAAAACAATTTAACAGACGGCATAAATTATTATAAAGAGCTGATACCAAAAATAAAACAGGAAACCAGTGAATCCATTGCTGCCATGAAGGCCGAATTAGAAAAAATAGAATTGAGTATCAACCTGATAAAAATACCATGCCTGCCTGCTGCCGTGTAATTAAACGAGTTGTCTGTAAATTATAAAATCATGATGAACGAGGTGATCACCGGTTTTATCGGGAAACAAAAATGTTCCAGCATCTGCTGCATCAATGAAGAAGGCAGTCCCTATTGCTTCAGCAGTTTTTATGCATTCAATGACAAAGAAGGATTGTTATATTTCAAATCATCTGCCGACACCAATCACATAAAGATGATGAAACAAAACCCGGTGGTTGCAGGAACAGTATTGCCGGATAAGCTCCGGTTATTGATCGTTAAAGGGATCCAGTTCAAGGGAATTCTTCTATCACAACAGGTTGAACTGACAAAAGATGCCTCCAGACATTACCACAGCAAATATCCTTTTGCACTGGCCGTTCCCGGTGAGGTATGGACCATACAACTTACTCATATAAAAATGACAGACAGCAGCAAGGGCTTTGGAAATAAAATTACCTGGGCCGGTGAAACTGTCATCTGTGAATAAATATCTTTTTCTATTTTAGTTTCTCAAATTTAGCCTGGAAGAACCTTAAATATTTGGGCTCATATACCATTTTCATTCCTTTGATCTTTGTGCGTTGCTGGTAAACCCTTCCCGCAGATTCTGCTATCACATCCATATGTGCCTGCGTATATACCCTTCGCGGAATAGTAAAGCGCACCAGTTCGAGTTTAGGATAATAGTTTTCTCCATTGGCTTTCCTGCCCGCTGAAACAACGCCACGTTCCATTGTTCTGACACCGGAATCAAGATATATTTCTGCAGCCAGTGTTTGTGCAGGAAACTGGTCTTGATTTATATGTGGTAAAAACTTTTTTGCATCCACGAAAATACCATGACCACCTATTGGCCTTACGATCGGTACATCATTTTCCATCATTTTCTCACCAAGATAAATCACCTGGCCAACCCTTGCCCTGATATGATCATCACTTACACTTTCGCCGATTCCGATGGCCATGGCTTCCATATCCCTGCCCGCCAAACCACCATATGTGTGAAGGCCTTCATACACCACTACCATATTTCTTGCTTCTTCAAAAACATCCCAGTCATTGACAGCAAGAAAACCACCGATGTTAACCAGTGCATCCTTCTTTGCACTCATCGTGGCGCCATCAGTAAGCGAACATATCTCCTTTACAATATGTTTGATCGTTTTGTCATGGTATCCCTTTTCCCTTTGCTGAATGAAATAAGCGTTCTCTGCAACCCTTGTCATATCATGAATAACACGGATACCGTGTTTTCTTGTCAAGGCCCGGAGATCTTTCAGGTTTTGCATACTGATGGGCTGTCCGCCTGCCATGTTTACACTGGTCGCCATACTTACATAAGGTATTTTTTGGGCGCCATATTTTTTGATGAGTTTTTTCAGTTTATCAAGGTCAACGTTTCCTTTAAAAGGAAATTCATTTTCCGGATCGTGCGCTTCATCAATGATAATGTCTTCAAACTTTCCACCGGCCAATTCCTGATGCAACCGCGTCGTGGTGAAATACATATTACCGGGAATGATATCTCCTTTCTTGATTAAGATCTTTGATAAGATATTTTCTGCGCCACGACCCTGGTGGGTTGGGATCAAATATTTATAACCATACGTATCTTTTACTACCGACTCCAGGTGATAAAAATTTCTGCTGCCGGCATAAGCTTCATCACCCATCATCATGCCTGCCCACTGCCGGTCACTCATAGCCGAAGTTCCGGAATCGGTCAACAGGTCAATGTATACATCTGCAGACCTAAGCAGGAATGTATTATAGCTGGCTTCCTGCAATGCCTTCTTTCTCTGAGCAGGAGTAGTCATGCTCAGCAGTTCTACCATTTTCATTTTGTAAGGTTCAGCCCAGCTTCTTTTTGCGATCTTATTCATGATTTATGATTTATTGATTATTCAACGGGTTCCAGTTTAGCAGTGAAATGCCGCAGCGTGGCTGCTTCTTCAATAATTTTCAATCCTTTTATTTTATGGCGGTTATTAAACACTTCGATGATAACTTCGGAAACATAATCAATATGGCTTTGTGTGTAAACCCTTCTCGGAATTGCTAACCGCACCAGTTCCAATGGGGCTGCAACCAATTTTCCTGCAGCATCATATTTACCAAACATCAATGAACCAATTTCAACACTACGTATACCCCCTTCTACATATAAAGCGCCAACCAATGCCTGGCCGGCATATTGATCAACCGGGATATGGTCAAGAAATGCTTTGGCATCGATGTATACTGCATGCCCGCCCGCAGGCTGCATAACAGGTACGCCGGCAACTATTAATTTGTTGGTGAGGTATTCGATGCTGCGGATACGGTACTGCAGGTAATGTTCATCCATTACTTCTTTTAAACCGATGGCAATGGCTTCAAGGTCCCTGCCGGCAAGGCCTCCGTACGTTGGGAATCCTTCCGTGATGACAAGCAGGTTCCTGCACTTCAATGCAAGCTTCGCATCATGCATGGCAAGGAAGCCACCAATATTTGCAAATGCATCTTTCTTGGCGCTCATGGTGCATCCATCGGCATAAGAAAAAAGTTCCCTTGCAATTTCAGGAACGGATTTATCTGCATAGCCTGCTTCCCTTATCTTTATGAAGTAGGAATTTTCTGCAAAACGGCAGGCATCAATGAACAACGGGATATTATTTTGAGTGCAAACCTGCTTGACAGCTCTTATATTTTGCATACTCACCGGTTGCCCTCCTCCTGAATTATTGGTAACAGTAATGATCAGCATGGGTATGTTTTCAGCGCCTTTTTCTCTTATTGTTTTTTTAAGCAATTCCACATTCACATTTCCCTTGAAGGGTGCAGGAATAGATGGGTGTTTGCCTTCATCGCATAACAGATCGATCCCTGTTGCACCAGAAAATTCTATGTTAGCCCTGGTGGTATCAAAAAGTGTATTGCTTAAAAAATATTTTCCTTTGCCGCCCATGATGCTAAATAATATTTTCTCAGCTGCCCTTCCCTGGTGGGTTGGAATCACCAATGGCATACCTGTTAACTGTTGTACCGTCTCTTCAAAACGAAAAAAACTGGGGCTACCTGCATAGGATTCATCGCCCTGCATGATACCCGCCCATTGATTGCTGCTCATGGCACTGGTGCCACTATCTGTAAGCAGGTCGATCAATACCTGGTCAGAATGAATAAGAAAAGGATTGAAAAAAGCTTTTTGCAAAATAACAACGCGTTCTGTTTTAGTCGTAAAATAGATGGGTTCAACAGATTTAATACGAAAGGGCTCTATGATGGTTTTCATACATGTATGGTTAACCGGCAAGCCGCCGGCAATTGAAAAATAAATTAAATAAAGTAGGAGATCCTTTGTGGAGTTAGCTTGGTTTCCTGATAATATTTTTCCAGATGCTCATGAATAGAACTAAATATCAAAAGTAGGTAAGCCGGGGCTGATAAATTATGATGATGGTCAGTAATACCAGGAAATTTATGAATGGGGATCCCAAAAATTATTTCCGAAGCATCATACTAAATTTAAAAAGAAAACCAATATACCGATACCCCATCCGACAGGCGCAGGCTGACAAGTGTTTATAACAACAGTTTATAATTAACCAGCCTTGGTTCCAAAATAGGGCACTTCATCGTGGCTAACTGTTTCTTGCTGGTGCCAGTAGGCAAGGGTAACAATATGCCCGTCGGGGGTTTTAAGTAACCTGCCGAAAATAGCATTGATGGCATTGAAGGTATAATCTGTAACGCCGATTGTAAAGCTGGTGGCTGCAACAGGGGCATTATCTACAACAAGGGCCGGAACTGCTGACCCTTCTTCTGTTTTAACACTCGGGGCTGCTGCAACTTTGGGAGGAGGGGAAGGCACTGAAACAACAGTAAAATGATTATACTCCAGTAATTTTTTAAGAAACCGGACTCTGTCTGCTGATGCATTTCTTTCCACGATCCCACATTTAACAGCATCCAGTTCTTCAAATTCGTGGTTCTTATTAATTGCCATTTATTAAAAGTTTAGGGTTTAGGGTTAGCATTAGCAAACCCTAAACTAATTGACTGATGTAATCATATACCCAACTCAACAATCCCAACAATAATATACCTGCTGCACAAATGATCAATGCAAATTTTGTTGAAGGGTTTACCGTTATCGTTTCTATTGGCTTTTCATTCTTTTCCATGAAAACAGCCCTTATTACTTTTAGGTAATAGAATAACGAAACGATCATATTCAATGCAGCAATTGTAATGAACATGTAAGTTCCCTTTGATGCGCCTGCCGTTAATAAAAATAATTTACCAAAGAATCCGGCAGTTGGTGGTATACCGGCCAGCGAAAATAAAGCCAGTGCCAATACCCAGCTTAAAAAAGGGTTGGTTTTGTACATCCCTTTATAATCATCTATCCTTTCTTTTCCTGTTTGTAATGAAATTACTGAAGCTACCCCGAATGCCGCCAGGTTGGAGAATACATAGATCAGGATAAAATATACAACAGAAGTAGTTCCTGCTGCAGCATTACTGCTCATACCTACCAATATAAAGCCAACCTGCGCAATGGAAGAAAAAGCAAGGAACCTTTTTATGTCCTGCTGCCGCAATGCAAAGAGGTTACCGATGATCATTGTAATAATGGCCAGGATCATAAGCATCATATACCACACTTGCTGCATGGGCTGGAATACTTTGTACAAAGTAGCCATGAAAATAAATGCAACGGAGCCCTTCGATATAACAGATAAAAATGCCGTAACCGCAAAGGGTGAACCCTGATAAACATCTGCTGTCCATAGATGAAACGGCACGATAGATAACTTGAATGCAAACGCTGTGAATAAAAATACAAATATCAATATGAACAGGGGGCTGCCATCCAGCATCGCCGGTATGCCGGCAAAACTTATGGTCCCTGTTGCGCCATAAACCAGGGATATACCAAATAATAAAATTCCGGAAGAGAATGCAGATGACAGGATCATTTTCATGGCTGCTTCTGATGATAGTTTTTTCTGCAGGTCGAAATTAGCCATGGCTGCAACAGGAATCGTTGCCAGTTCCAATGACAAATAAAACATCAGGAGATTACCGCTGGATATCATGAAAAACATACCCAGTAAAGCAGCCAGCATGAGCACAAAGAATTCAGGCATATGTTCTGTCTTCTTTAACCAGTCTGCAAACAATAAAGAAATTAAATAAACCCCGAGGTTAAGGATATTTTTTTGCAGAACGATCAATGCTGTTGTCTGATACATATTATCAAAAAGACTTCCGGCTTTGTTGAAAAAAAATCCGGCTATAAAATTTACGAGTAATAGAACCTGTGTAATTGATAACAGGCTTTCATGCTTCATCTTACCCGCTATTTTTATAAATAAAAGGATAAAGATGATTGCTGTTAACAGCAATTCATGTTTCATTAATATCAGGTACTCGTTCAGCATAATTTATTTCCCGCTAATTTTATTCATGATCAATTCAGTTGCGGGGCTGATCAAATTATTCAACCAGAAAGGCGCCAGGCCAATGGCAATGATCCCAATTATCAAAATAACGGCAGCAAGTTTTTCATTCCATGTAGCATCAGTCAAATGTTCGTAGCCGGCCTTCAGGGGGCCCATAGCAACTTTTCCTACTGCCCGTAAAATATAAACTGCCGTAACAACAATCGACATACAGGCCGCAATGGTTGCTATGCGGTGGAACGTATCGGTATGTTCCCATGATCCCATAAAAATAGTCATCTCTGCAACAAAGCCGCTAAGCCCTGGTAAACCCAGGGAACACAATCCCACAATGAACAGAACAGTTGTGATGAAGGGCATTACTTTTAATAATCCCCCCATTTCATTTACCTGCCGGGTATGGGTTCGTTCGTATATCATGCCGATGACGGCGAAGAAAAGCGCTGTCATCAAGCCATGCGAAACCATTTGCATGACAGCACCCGTCATGGCAGTTTTTGTAAGCATGCCAATGCCTAATAAAACAAAACCACAATGGCTCACGGATGAATAAGCATTGATATATTTGAGGTCCTTCTGCATCATGGTAGCGAAGGCTCCATATAAAATGGCAATGCTTGAAAGAACAATAATGATGTTGGCATATTCCTTTGCACCATCGGGCATCATATAAGTAGCCACACGCAAGCAGCCATAACCGCCAAGCTTCATAGATATGCCGGCGAGGAACATAGACCCGGCAGTAGG
The DNA here is from genome assembly GCA_038207305.1 of Chitinophagales bacterium. Taxonomy (GTDB): domain Bacteria; phylum Bacteroidota; class Bacteroidia; order Chitinophagales; family Chitinophagaceae; genus Ferruginibacter. The sequence continues at coordinate 56,780 of JBBQZY010000005.1, read as the reverse complement.
CGCAGAGGAATGCCCGTCGGGTACCCAGGTATGGAAAGGGAACAAGGCACCGAATATTCCGAAGCCAACGAACAATAATGGAAAACAAATTTGCTGGACTTCCGCGGAAATATGCAGCTGTGATAACCTTACAAGATCAAAAGTTCTTTCTGCATTGGAGAAATAAACGCCCAGCAGCCCAACCAATACCAATGCAGATCCTCCCATCAGCATCAATGCAAGTTTATTGGCAGCATATTCTTTTTTGCCACTTCCCCAGATGCCGATCAATAGATATTTTGGTATCACCGCAATTTCCAAAAAAAAGAAAAGAATAAAAAGATCAAGTGACATGAAAAAACCATAAGCACCGAGGCTTAATAAGATCAGCAGGAAATAAAATTCTTTTGTCATCTTTGTTATATTCCATGAAACCAGTACGCCTGCAATTACAATGAACGACGTTAAGAGGATCATGGCCACTGATATTCCATCCACCCCCACATGAAAAGATATATGCCATGCAGGGAACCAGTTGTACTTCAATTCAAAAAGCATCTGTGCCGTATTGCCTGCAGCTTTTTCAGCATTGAATAAATATAATAATACAAAGGCCAGTATCAGTTGAAGTGCAGCACCTGTCAATGCGACCCATTTTACCTGTTGGGCATTCCGCAGCAGCAGTATGGCAACTGCAGTAACGAATGGTAATAATATCAGTAATATAAGATTCATTCAAAAAGTTTTGGTTCAGGTTTAGCGCTTAAGGATGATCCCAGCTCCAAATCTTAAACTAGAATTTCCATACGTAAATAAACAATACCGCTAACCCGATAACGCCTGCTAAAAAGTAAATTGCATATTGCTGCACTTTACCTGATTGAAAACCTTTTATTCTTTCAGAAATGGCCTGCGTGGTATTACCCGTTGCGTTCACCAATCCGTCAACAATATTTTTATCGATCCATGCTGCCGGCCTTCCGATTAACTTGAATATTATTTTCTTAGTGATGAAGATGTATAATTCATCCACGTAAAATTTATGGTAAGTGGCTTTATATAATCCATTGAGTGATGCTGCGATCCTGTCGGGCTTATCAGTTGGTTTCTTATAAAACCACATCGCAGTGAAAATTCCGATCAACCCCAATGCAACGGGTGCTATAGAAAACGCCAGGTGGAATTTAGTTTCCAGCAATGTACCGTCGGAGCTTACAAAATGCCCGAAAGGAATGAAACCTGCTGCCGCAGCGCCAACTGACAATAACAACAGGGGCATCATCATTAGGAAACCTCCCTCACCATGGTGAGCTCCATGCGGGTGATGTTCTTTGTTCCAGAAAATACTGAAATATAAACGGAACATATAAAAAGCTGTAAGACCGGATGTGATCAAAGCAACCCAATAAATAGCAGGATTGTGTTGATATGCTGCTAATAATATCTCTTCTTTGCTAAAGAACCCTGCAAAAGGAGGAACACCGGCAATGGCCAGGCAGGCAATTAAAAAAGTAATATGCGTAATGGGCATGTATTTTCTTAAACCGCCCATGTCTTTCATTTCGTTGCTATGAATAAAATGTATTACTGCACCCGCTCCAAGAAATAACAATGCTTTGAACATGGCATGTGTGAACAGGTGGAACATGGAAGCAGTATAACCCAATCCGTCTTCCCCTCCATATTTTGAAACTCCCAATGCAAACATCATATAACCGATCTGCGACATCGTTGAATAGGCCAATACCCTTTTAATATCCGTTTGTGTGCAGGCGATCACAGCCGCGATCAATGCAGATATTGCGCCGACATAACCTACCAGTTCCAACGCTTTGGGTGCAGATAATGCAAATACCGGGAATAACCTTGCAATTAAGAACACCCCCGCAACAACCATCGTAGCTGCGTGTATCAATGCAGATACCGGTGTAGGCCCTTCCATTGCATCGGGCAACCATACATGCAACGGAAACATGGCACTCTTGCCTGCACCTCCCATAAATACCAACATAAGCCCCCAGGTTAATCCTGATATACCCAGGAACGAAGTTGTAACTGCTGTTTTCAATTCATTGGAGCCGGGTGTCGTCAAAGCTTTGATCAATGTATTGAAATCAAGTGTATGTGCATAATAGGAAAGTACCAATATGCCGATCAAAAAACCAAGATCAGCAAAGCGGGTAACAATGAAGGCCTTTTTGCAGGCGGCAACAGCACTTGGTTTATCATAATAATATCCTATCAATAAGAAAGAAGAAACACCCACCAGTTCCCAGAAAAAATAAAGTTGAAAAATATTGCTGGAAATAACCAACCCTAACATAGAAAATGTGAACAGCCCGAGGAAAGCATAATAGGTTGGGAAACGTTCCTCACCCTTCATGTAAGCGAGGCTATAGATATGCACCATCAGTGAAACGAAAGTTACAACTACCAGCATCATCACTGAAATAGGGTCGAGGATGATACCCATGTCAATAGATATACCAGGGGAAAATTCAAGCCAGGTATATTTTAATGGAATAAGTTTTTGATAGATACCTTCAACCTTTCCATAGTCAAAGAAATAACCATAGGCCGTATAAAGCGCGAGTACTGTGGAGGCCAATAACAATATTGTTCCAATTGCACCGGAACTGTTCTTTATATACTTCCTTCCAAATAATCCTAATAGCACAAACCCAGCCAGTGGCAGTAAAGGGATCAGTGCTATGTATGTTGCGTTGGGCATCTGTTATGTTTGGCGTTTAAACTTCAGCATTAAGGGCTATAACCCTAAAATCTGAAGCCCTAAACTAATATTTCATTTCCCCGGCTTTTTCCACATCAATGGAGTGATGGCTCCTGTATAAATTTATAATGATCGCGATAGCAACAGCTGCCTCTGCCGCTGCTATGGCAATGATAAAAATGGTAAAGAATAGCCCGTCCATCCGGTTTGGCCACAGGTATTTGTTAAAAGCAATGAAATTCAGGTTCACACTATTTAATATCAATTCTATGCTCATGAGCATGGTAACAATATTCCTCCTGGTAAAGAAACCAAATACGCCGATAAAAAACAGCGCGGCGCTGATGAACAATAAATGGTATAAGCCTGGTTCGATCATAATGTAAAAATGTAAAACAAGAAATATTAAATATAAAAACCAGGCTCCCCGGTTACTTCATCATTCAAAAATTCCTGCTTCGTTGCTCATTACTATAGTTGGTTTTGACCTCAATGCAATTACAATACATCCTACCAATGCGGCCAGTAATAAAATACTCACTACCTCAAAAGGCAATGCATAGCCGCCTTTATTTACCCCCAGCATCTGGTTGCCGATATTAACTACTGTTGGTTGTATGGATGCTTCCGAAGTTGTTCCGAATGTGTATTGGAATACCTGCAGCATCGTTAATGCAAAACCACAAAATGCAGCCAGTGCTGAAAATAATTGCCTGCTCATTGTTGGTTTTGGCAAAAGGTCGCCTGCCTGTTGTGTTAAGAAGATGGAAAAGATGATGAGCACCGTAATGCCCCCAACATATACCACTATCTGCACCGCAGCAATGAATTCATATTGCATCCAGAAATACAAACCTGCAATACCGATCAATGTAAATAACAGGAAAATGGCAGCACGGAATATCTGCCTGGTAGTTACAGCGAGTATTGCATTCGCTAAAGTAAATGCAGCAAGGAAATAAAATATAATGGTTGATCCGCTCATCTTAATTTAATAAATGTTAAAAAACAGAAAACAGAATTCTTACAATCCATATTTATCATTTAATATATCTATTCCACCCCGTCCATGATCTTTGACCCAGGATTGTTTAATATTTTGGTTAACAGTGCCCTGTCAAATACACTGTGTTCAAATGTCTGTGCCATCACGATCGCATCCGATGGGCATGCAATGATACACAGGTTACACATTGTACAAAGCTCTAAATGATATACCAGCTTATCAATTGCTTTTTTCTTTTTGCCTTCGGGTGTGATGTCAAATTTGGTGATCACTTTAATGGTCCCGTTTGGACAAGCAAGTTCACATGCTGTGCAACCGGTGCAGCGGTGTTCATTTTTTTCATCGTGCGGCATAACCACTTCACCTTTGAAGCGTTCGGGTAAATTCAGCGTTTCCCTGTTCTCGGGATATTGTTGGGTAATGATCTCTTTGTGGTGTGTAAAATAATAGCCGGTGCGCCTCATACCCACAAGCAATGATTTTATACCGTTGAAAACTTCTTTTATGTATTTCACTATAAACATCCAAAAAGTTTTAGTTTAAAGTTCATAGTTTGAAGCAACTCCAAAATTTGAATTTTAAACTGTTTTAAAAATGCCAACCCATGATCGCCATCAATGTTACCAATAAAATATTGAACATGCTGATCGGTAATAAATATTTCCATTCCAGGTTTAATAACTGGTCAATGCGCAACCTCGGAAATGTCCACCTGAACCACATGATGACGAATATTAAAAAAAATGTTTTTCCAAAGAACCAGATACTGGATGGTATATAATCCATCACATGGTTAAAGCCCTGCCAGTGACCTATATGAAAAGGCATCCATCCACCCAGGAACAATGTTGCGCCGATTGCACATACAATAAATACATTGATATATTCCGCTAAAAAAAACAAAGCGAATTTCATTCCTGAATATTCTGTATGAAATCCCGCTGTCAATTCAGATTCTGCTTCTGCCAGATCGAACGGTGCCCTGTTTGTTTCTGCTGTTACGGCAATGATAAAGATCACAAATGAAATAAGCACAGGGACATGGCCTTTGAATATCCACCATCCATTTGCCTGTGACTGGATGATGTCGTTCAAATTCAAACTACCGGTTAATACAACAATTGAAAGAATGGATAAGCCGGCTGACAATTCATAACTAACGATCTGTGCACCGCTGCGCATGGCTCCCATTAATGAATATTTATTATCGCTTGCCCAACCCGCCATCAAAATACTAATGACCATGATAGAAGAAACAGCCGATACATATAATACTCCGATGTTCATATCCCAAAGCTGAAAATTCTTTGCAAATGCGATGGGCGCCATCAGCAACATGGCTACCATCATAGCGATCAATGGCGCCAGGTTGAATAAAAATTTATCAGCGCCTCCCGGCGTCATTCCTTCTTTCACCAATAACTTCACGGTATCTGCTAATGATTGTAACATGCCGCCAGGACCTACACGATTGGGGCCGAGCCGTATCTGTATCCATGCGGCAACCCTTCTTTCCATGAGCACCAGTATCAAACCCAATAGGGCAAATAAACCGATCACCGCAATGCCGGCAATGACCATTTCAATGACCAATGCCCAGGTTGGACTGAAAGTTGCATTCAGCCAGCTATCGATTGAGTTTGCTATGTTAGATAGGCTCCACATACTTATTATTCTAAATTATTATTTTTTAATGTTGAATTATTAATAATGGTTTTTTATTCGACATGTAGCATTCAACATAATTTATCTATCAATATCCGGTATCACCAGGTCCAATGTTCCCATCATCGCCACCAGGTCGCCCAACTTCCCGCCTCTTGCCATCTGATCCAATGCAGACAAATTTGAAAATCCCGGCGAACGGAATTTGATCCTATACGGTGTTGTAGCTCCTTCACTAACTATATATACACCAAATTCTCCCCTCGCTGTTTCTACCCTGGAATAAAATTCCCCCTTGGGTAATTTTAATACTGCTTTTGTTTTGGCCTGGAAATCGCCGTCGGGAATATTATCTATCAATTGTTCAACGATGCTGATGGATTGTTTCATTTCCCGGAGCCTCACCATATACCTTGCCAGTGAATCGCCAGCTGTTTCAATGACCTCCTCAAACTGCACTTTATTGTATACTTCGTAAGGATATAGTTTCCTGATATCACAACTTACGCCGCTACCCCTTGCCACCGGACCTGAGCATCCAAAAGAAACAGCATCCTCTTTTGATAATATACCAACTCCTTTCATCCGGTTTTGAAAAATGATATTGCCCGTGAGCAACTCATCTGCCTCGTCTATTTTGGACCTGAACTGCGTGATAAAATTCTTTACCCTTTTTTGAAAATTGGGATGTATCTCTGCCATCACACCACCCGGCACCATATAATTCATAGTAAGCCTGGCACCACAGGTTTCTTCCATAATATCATTGATCGTTTCCCGTTCCCTGAAAGCATGAAAGAATGGTGTAAAGGCACCGATATCCATTGCCATTGCACCCCACCACAATTCATGTGATGCAATCCTTGTAAGTTCATCCATGATAACCCTTATCAGCTGCGCCCGTTCAGGGACTTCTATCTGCATCCCTTTTTCTACACACAATGCACAACCATGATTGTTGATATGCGAAGAGAGATAATCCATGCGGCTGGTTACATAAATGAATTGCCGGTAGCTAAGGCTCTCACACATCTTTTCAATAGAGCGGTGAATATAACCAAGGTGCGGTTCCACTTTTTTAATCGTTTCACCATTTAATGTGATCACCAGGTGCAACACGCCATGGGTTGCAGGATGCTGTGGCCCCACATTGATGATCAGATCACCCTCCGTTGTTGTACCTATTTCTTCAATCATACGAATCTTAAACAGGGAACAAGAAATTTCGAATATTGATCGGAGTTAGTTACTTCAGCGTTCAGTATTCCTTGTTCGATATTATTGTTTATAATTTTATCATATTGATCGGATCCTCAAAATCCTTGCGCATCGGGTTACGTCCTTCCCATCCATCCGGCAATATCAATAAGCGCAGGTCGGGGTGGTTTAAAAAATTCACCCCAAACATTTCATAACATTCACGTTCATGAAATGCTGCTGTCTTCCATATATGACTCACCGATTCTATTTCGGGATTATTTCTATCAAGTTTTGACCTTACAACTATATTGTGCCGGTGATGCGTGGAGCTAAGGTGATAAACCATCGTAAGATGTGTTTTCCAATCTATACAGGTTACACAAAAAAGATAATCGAAGAATAAGGATGCTTCATTGCGAAGTTGCTGTGCAAGCAATAACCAACCGCTTGATTCAACATTTATATTAAGCCACTCGCCTCCTTCTTCATAAGTAGCTGCGGGAAGAAGTGCTGTAATGTTAGTTTTTAATTCTTCATTCGTCATCATAAAAACTGTTAGCTATTGGTTTTGATCTGTTCCCTGGTCATTCCCATCTTTATCTTTTCCTGCAGGCTTATCAATGCATGCAACAACGCTTCCGGCCTGGGCGGGCAGCCGGCAACATATACATCAACGGGTATCACGTGATCGGCTCCTTTTACAACAGAATAAGTATTGTAAAAGAAAGGTCCACCGCTTATCGCACAGGCTCCCATGGCGATCACATATTTAGGATCGGCCATCTGGTCGTACAATCTTTTTAGTACAGGGGCCATTTTATTTACGATCGTTCCGGCGATGATGATCACATCGGCCTGACGAGGTGAGGCACGGGCCACTTCAAAACCAAAACGGGAGAAATCATATTTGGCAGAAGCCACGGCCATCATTTCAATACCACAGCAACTGGTTGCAAACGTCAATGGCCATAAAGAATTGGAACGTGCCCAGTTGATCACATCATCGAGTTTACTCAATACAATTCCACCACCAGCTGTTTCATGTACCTGTCCCGGAAAATTGTTCGGTATGTTTTGTTGATCTGACAACTAAAAATTTAATTTCGGTTTACAATTTAAATTTCAAACCTGAGACACTTAAACGGTGACAGGTATCCGTTATCGGCCGTTGCTTTACATCCACTTCAATGCGCCTTTCTTATGTGCATATAAAAATCCCATGAACAATATAAAAAAGAAAATGATAATCTCAACCAGGGCCAGAAATCCCACTTTCTTTGCTACCACAGCCCATGGATAAAGAAATACCAGTTCCACATCAAATATCAAAAATATCAATGCAAATAAATAATAGCCCACGTTTAATTGTACCAGTGTTTTACCAGTGGTGGGAATACCGCATTCGTATGGTTCGCTTTTTTGCGGATTGGTAGTTGCTTTTGTTACTATTTTAGCAATAAGTATAGCAATGGACGAGAAGGCAAGTGCAGCTAAGATCAAGATAATCATCGAAGAAGCTCCCATACAAATAGTTCAGTTAGTTTAACAGGAATTTTATGAACACAAGTTAATGAAAAAATGAAATCGGAAATCTGCTAATGATAACTGTCATAATCATGTGCTATTGTTATGATAACAATCATTATTCTTTCCCCTCGTTTGTAACTAGCCATATATTTCCTGGTGAATAGCTTTCCTGTCGTATCCCATTTCTGTGATCGTTTTCTTTGCATCATCGATCATACCCTTCCAGCCGCACAAAAAGAAATTAGCGGGTTTTCGCTCCATAGACAATGATTCATAAATGGCGTGCACATACCCTGTGTTGCCTTCCCACTCTTCACGTGAAAGTGTTGGTATGTAAAAGAATTTGGGAAGTTCTTCTTCCAGCTTTTTCAATTCATCGTAATAAAGCAGGCTGTCTTTGGTGCGGCAACCAAATATCAGGTAAATATTTCCGTGTGGAATGTTCTTATTCTTTATATGATGCACCATGCTTCGGAAAGGTGCAATGCCGGTGCCGGTGCAGATCATGAAAAGGTCTTTATCCAGTGGCTCTTTTAAAACAAAAACGCCCTGTGGGCCACGGAAACTGATTTCTGCGCCTAAAGTAAGTTCGAAAAGATATGGCGTGCCGGCACCTCTTTGATCCAATACGATCACCAATTCAAAAACATTGGTACCATCGGGCCAGGATGCAATGGAATAGCTGCGCCATCTTTTATTCGGCTTCTCATGAATAGGAAGATCGAGTGTAACAAATTGCCCGGGTGAAAAATCAAGGGATTCTAATTCCGAAACCTGTATCCAGAATCTTCTTGTGTCTTTTGTTTCATCTTCTATCCTGATAACTTTTCCGGTGCGCCAGGGTTGTAAGGCCATAAAAAATCTTTGTGGTAAGATACAAAGAATAATGTAATAGTGAAAAAGTTGGCCCGTTGAAAAAGTTGAATTGGGTCAGAACAACATCAACTAAAACAACGATATCAACTTTGTCAACGTATTTTTATCAGGGACCTTTAATATCAAGATTAAACCCTGTCTTTATCAAGACTTGAATATTTGGATAAACCCTTACACTTCGTACCGCCGTATTTCCATTCAACACGGGATTATTTGTAATGTTACCGGGTATGATCACATCCGTGTATTGATCTGGCACCAGATTACAATTCCAATTGGAAGCAGTCTGCCAGTCGGTATTCGTGTTCCCGTTCCAGATAGCACTAAACCTTAATGTTGTAGCCGGACCATTCACAGCATCCACTACACATCGATATTTATAGCCGGTATAAGATGTAGGCAGGTTTATCAACTGCAGGGTATTTGTTGTTGCCCCAGCATAGGCAGGTCCGTCGGCAACATTTGTAAAACCGGATCCATTGTCTTCCTGCCATTGAAAAACAGCACCGCTCGCAGCAGCTGTAAAAACAATTGTTGAACCAGGGCAAATATTACTTGCAGCTGGTTTTATATCACCAAGACTCAACCAACATTCACCGAAACTATTTACGCTGTATTCAGCATAATAACCATTGTCATAAGGAATGATGGATGTATTAGCAGGTGTTATGAATCGGAAGAAACCGGTTAAGTCATCATCCAGTGTTCCATTCTCATCACTGTTATCGCCGCTGTATTTCGGTACACCGAGTTCATAAGCATCTGTTGGTTTGTTACAGGTACCGCAGCCGGTTGCATTCATAAGATTATTTGCTTCCGCATCCGTGAAATAAAAACGCACTGCGAAACTTCCAGCAGGCACATTGGCAGTTTGAACAACAATATTCCGGTTCAGGTAATATTGGCCATTGCTGTTTCGCACGGTTCCACTAAACGGGTAAACCTGCACGGTAGTGGCACCCAGGTTCTGACCCTGCGCATTTACTGCAGCAATGATCTTTCCGGCTGAATAAAAATTAACCCAGCCGGTTCCGCTTACATTTTGAGTGATCCCTGTTAAAGGTGAGCCTGTATAAATAGAAGCCTTATCAAATACATGTATATCATCGATACCTACACCTTCGTAATTCACGCCGCCATCACTTGCCATTACGATCCTGAAACGCATATTGCCGGCATAGGGTGGTATATCAATACTGGCCACATGCCATTTCTTATTCGATAAACGCCAGTTCTCAACGCCGGCATTGTCGTACCAGTTTGTTCCGCTTCCCGCCGTACCCAGTTTGTTCCATACTTTGCCATCAGTTGAATATTCAACCCAGGTATAATCATAATCCTGTTCTATATCAAAAATATGACTGAAGGAAAGTACGGGTTGTGTTAAACTACTCAGATCAAAACAGGGAGAATATAAATAAGACAATTCATTGTCGTTGTAATTACCGCTGAGGTTTGTGATCCAGGCATTGGTTCCGTTTGCCGCTTTGTTGATGATCGTTTTTGTTGCAGCTCCCCATTGCCAGCTTGAATTCGCTCCCTTTGCATACCAATTGCCGGCATTGAATTCAAAACCTTCGAGGTAAGGATAGCTGCTGATGACAGGGCTGTTGTGCATGGTGTAATTCAGCACGCTGTCGTTGGCTTTGTAATTGTCGCCGGCTGCCGTCAACCAACATTCAAAATTGTAATCGATGTTTGCAGCAAGATTTGCATGTGCTGTAAATGTATAATTTAATAACTGGTTAGCCGTAAGTACCGGGATCGTTTCTGTTACAAGTGCGCCTCCATTGAAACGATAATTAACCAGCACATTGTTAACGCTGGTATTGGCATAGTTTTTCACCTGGATGATTACCGGGTAATTATTTGCTAAACCACAACCGGTTTTTGAAGGAGAAAGAATGTTTGTCAACGCAACATCACCAATGGCTTCAGCTACCGTTACATCATCTATGGTATATCCATCATCCTGGTCAAGCACGGGATACGGAACGTTGGCAGAAGTAATGCCTTCCTGTGCTATTTTTATTTGAAAGCTTGTGCCAATGAATTGTGGTACTGATACCGTATCCATAATATCATTCACATTGATCAACGCATGTTTCCATTGACCGAGGTCATTTTGATTTGCTACCAGGTCATACGCAAATATCCAGGGAAGATTATCTGCCCCACGTATCCATACTTTGTTATCCGGGTTTGCCGACTGTCCGTGATTCTTATAATAAAAATCTATTCTTAATTGTTTCCCGGAAGAATAATTATTCAGGTTCCAGGTCATCAACAAACTGTCGGTGTTCAAAGCACCATAAGGAGATTGATCGAGTGTAATAGCACGGTTTCCATTTAATGCAAACCCCGTGTTGACGAATGTCCTGGCCCTTCCCCTTGCAGAGGCAGTTTTAAAATCAGTACGGTCATCAGCATCTAATCCCATTGTATTGGAAGTATATTCTTTGATCGTTGTTGATTCAAAACCATCTGTAACAGGAAGTGCCAGCAAGGGATTCGAAAGATTTTTAATGGTCGCCAGAACCGTATCATCTGCCGGATGTGTATCGCCTGCTTTTGTAACCCATGCTTTAACAGAAAAAATACCGGGTGAAGCAAATGCAGCTGTTGCCGCAAATGAATGGGTATAGGTCGACAGCGCCGCAATATTAATATTGTCGGTTTCTGTTACAACTGCTCCCCCATTTATTTGGTAAGAAAGATTGTAGCTTCCTGATGACGTGCTATTGTCTAAATTTTTTATACTGAGTTTAACCTGTTCTGATGCTGATAAGGCAGAAGAACTGAATTGCCTTCCTGTAACCGGGCCATCAATTGAAACCGCTTTAAAGTTACCATCGTAAGTTGCCAGGCTGCAGGTACCAGTTGTTGGTGTGGACTGCACTGCAAGGCTCCTTCTTCCCCTGGCTGTTCCGTTCTTTGCAGCAACTGCAAACCGATATGAAACGGCAGGATCCAATCCCTGCACTAGAAACCCTGTTGCAACTGTATTGCCAACCAGGTCCATGCTATCTCCTTTCAATTGAAAAACATCATAAGAAGTTGCGGAACCAATCGCCAGCCAGTTGAGCTGTGTATAACCCTCACAGGGAACCGTAGCCGTAACAAATGGTTGTCCTAAAACCGTGAAATTAAAATCACTTTGATCAGTGAGCCCGGTTCCATTTCGGCTTACCCTTACCTGATAATCATTGGTAGCAGTTGCCGGAACTGTCCAGCTAAAAGCACGTTCTGTTCCTGCAACAGCTGTACTTCCTGCGCCGGTGGAATTCCAGGTTGATCCGTTGTTATCAGAATATTCAACCGTGAAAGTATTGGCCTCATTTCCATAACCTGTCCAGCGAATACTTTCAACTTCGCCGGGCACCAGTGTTTCTCCACCAAAAGGGTATTCAACAGTGATGCCATTCATATCAACCTGGTATGTGAGGAAATATGTTTGCGGCCCTTGCGGAACAGCAAATCCTTTTACATTTATAGCATAGGTTCCGGCTGAAGGATTATTGATAACAACCTGTTCTATATTATTCAAATGATCAGCTGCTTCTGTTGCAACATTGGTTACGTTCGCAGGATTTAATATTAATGGCAGGTGAGAAAGACTTGATGGCTCCGTAACTGTAAGATCAAGATCATTCACCAACGTAACGCCTGCATTTATTGCAGCAGCCTGGTCGGCCCATACCAGCATCACTTTCAATCGCCTGGCGCCTGCCGGCACAACCACGGTGTACGGATCATTTTGTGATGTTACCGAGCTATTTGAAAAATAATGATTTGCTTCCATCGCTTCCACTGCTTTCCTCGCATTAAGCATTCCAAAACCATAGGTATAATCCGGCCCGTCATTACCAAGATCTTCGGCGGTATTGCACATCAATACTTTTAATAAGGCCGCTTTCGCATTCGCACCAGCGTGTGTTTTGCGGTAATCTTCCTGCAACAATGCCGTTACACCTGTGATCACCGGGGCTGCCATACTGGTTCCGAAATTCAGTTGATAATCATCGAAAGGATAAGTAGAGCGTGTTGCATAACCATTCGTAACGATCTCAGGTTTTATCCTGCCATCCTGTGCCGGTCCACGGCTGCTGAAATCTGCGATCAGATAATTCGCCTGGTCCATTGCACCAACGGTGATCACATTTTTAGCGCACTGCCAACCTGATTTAACTGTGCCGTAAGAAGACGGATAACCGCCGCAGGTAAAAGAACCATCATTGCCAGCTGCTATCACATGAAGCACTTCATCGTAATTTTTCATCTGGGCATCAATATAATTACTCATCACATCATAGGCCCTGTTGCCTATACATCCTACCGCACTGGAGTAATAAGAATTATTGGTTGCGATCATATTGTAATCGGTGATATATGTGGGTGTATTCACTATTACATCGCTGAACCACTGGCTAACGATATGCGATTTCGGTGCCATGCCCTGGTTCTTCGGATTTAAAAAACCAGCGCCGGCTGTGGTACCCGAAGTATGTGTACCATGATAATCCCATGGAAAAGGATGGCGGCTGATTATCTTTCCGCTAAAATCAATATGCGTTGAAATATCTGCATTGTCGCCAACACCAACGACCACATTCCTTCCGCTTAAATTCCTTCCTGAAATGGATTGCAGGCTGCTGATACCATGCGTGGCAATATCATTGTAATTGATGATCTTATCTTTTATAGATTGCTCCCGGATAAAACTTACAAAAGGCAATGCTGCGATCGCATTCAGCTTGCTGATATCGGGTTGAATTAAAATGGTGTTGCTGAAATTGAATTTAGAAGCAACAATGGTTACACCGATCTTTCGAAAGGCGGCTTCTGCATCTTTCTTAGAAACCGAAGGATAAAAACTGACCGCAAAAGTTTGTATATCGCTCTTATCATTTACTTTTTTATAGGTAAACAATGACGGATCTACTTTATAAAGAACAGGGATCGTGTTTATGGAAACAATGCCCATGTCTTTTGCAACGCTAAAATTAAAATCATTTGTAACAGTTGCCAGGAACGCATTGCCGGGTATATAGTCATGTATTTCGATCCCTGCATTTTTCATCCTCGCTTTTGTTGCATCTGTTGGGATGGCAGCAAATTGTATCACAACAAAATACCTGTTCTGCCATAAGGCAGGCGCAAGTGATTCCCTTGCAAAAATTTGTTTGCTGATATTATTACCACTGGTAAGATCGCCATTTGCAAAACGGATGGGCTGTTCGTTTACCTGTGCAGTTGCTGTAATGCTGCAACCAACCAGGAAAAGGATAAAACTGAAATAGCAGGTTTTGATCATACAATTTGTTACGGTGATTTTGTATAATGGTTTTTCGGTATACCAAAAATATAAACAAAATCAGGGATAAGACGCATTGTTTAGCTTTTTTGTTGTGCCTGTCAATTGATTCTTTGGGGTTCGTTGTATCTTTACAGCCGGATGAACCTGGAAGTGTTGTTGAATTTGTATAAGAATGACCCCCGCTGTTTTCAGATAGTGGACAGGATCACTTTGTCTCAACCCCAGCACCTACAACTAAAAGGCCTTTACGGTAGCGCTTCGCAATTCATACTGGCAGCGGTTTACAGCCACCCTGCCGCCGCCGCAAACAATCACCTTGTTATATTAAGAGATGCTGAAGAAGCCGCGTATTTTCACAACACGCTGGAGAATATTACGAATGCTTTAGATATATTTTATTTTCCTTCGTCGTTCAAGAATAAAAAGAATTACCAGTTACTCAACAGCAGCCATGTAATGCTTAGAACGGAAGCGTTGACAAAGATCGCAGCAGGTGGTAACAAGAAGATCATTGTTACTTACCCGGAAGCATTGTTTGAAAAAGTAGTATTGTCCAAAACACTTACCGAAAATATCATACGCATCAAGCAGGCAGATGTGCTGGATGTGAATGGCATGCTGGAACGATTTGTACAACACGGATTTGTACGTACAGATTTTGTATATGAGCCGGGGCAATTTGCCATACGTGGCGGAATCCTTGATATCTATTCTTTTGGCAATGAAAAACCTTATCGTATAGAATTGTTTGGCAACGAGGTTGACAGCATCCGCATATTCGATCCCGAAAATCAATTAAGTGAAAGAAAATTACTGCAGGTAAATATCATTCCCAATGTAGAAACACAATTTGAAACAGGTGAGAAAGTATCCTTGCTTGAATTTTTACCGGAGCATACAGCGGTATGGATGGAGGACTGGAATTTCATCAAAGAAAAAATAGAGCAGCAGGAAGAAGACCTGGATATATACCTGGAGCTGGTAAAAAACAATAAAGATCCTAAACAGGATAATGACAACGAAGATGAGATCAACCGGAAGATGGATGCAACGGAAAAAGATTTTGTAAAGGCTTCGGTCATAGAAAAAGAAATTTCGAAAAAGCATGTTATTGAAATCGGCAACAAAGCCATTTTTCCAAATGCGAAAGCTGCAATTTTCAATATTCAATTTTCAACCAGGGATCAACCGGCATTCAACAGGCAATTTGATCTGTTGATAAAGAACCTGCAGGATTACGAACAGAACAAATACAATATTTTCATTTTTGCAGAGAACCCGAAGCAATTAGAAAGGCTGCACATCATCTTCACAGATCTGAAAGCTGAGATACAGGTAACGCCCATCCCGGTTTCCATTCATGAAGGATTTATTGATGACGACCTGAAACTAATTTGCTATACCGATCACCAGGTTTTTCAACGTTACCATAAATACAAGGTAAAGCAGGCATTCAGCAAGAACAAGGCACTTACATTAAAAACACTGCGTGAGTTGCAGCCCGGCGATTATGTAACCCATATTGATCATGGCGTGGGTGTTTACAGCGGACTTCAAAAAATTGAAGCCAATGGGCGGATCCAGGAAGCCGTGCGTATTCAATACAAGGATGGCGACCTGTTGTATGTAAATATTTCTTCGCTGCATAAAATAAGTAAGTACAGTGGCAAAGAAGGCACCGTACCAAAAATGAATAAGCTTGGCAGTGATGTATGGAACAAGCTGAAGGAAAAAACAAAGAAACAGGTAAAAGATATCGCAACCGATCTGATCAAATTATACGCACAGCGAAAAAGTTTACAAGGATTTGCGCACAGCCCGGATACTTATATGCAAACCGAACTGGAAGCAAGTTTCATTTATGAAGATACGCCCGACCAGGCCAGGGCAAGTGAAGATGTGAAACGGGATATGGAAAAAGATTCGCCGATGGACAGGCTGGTTTGTGGTGATGTTGGCTTTGGTAAAACTGAAGTTGCTATTCGTGCCGCATTCAAATCATGTGCTGATGGAAAACAGGCTGCGGTGCTTGTTCCAACAACGATACTCGCTTACCAGCATTATAAAACCTTTGGTGAAAGGCTGAAAGATTTTCCTGTTACCGTAGATTTTATCAACCGGTTCAAATCGGCCAAAGAAAAAAAGGAAACATTTAAAAAACTGGAAGAAGGTAAGATCGATATCATCATCGGTACACATGCATTGCTTGGTAAAGATGTAAAGTTTAAAGACCTCGGTGTGATGATCATCGATGAAGAACAAAAATTTGGTGTATCAGCAAAAGAAAAATTAAAACAATTAAGAACAACGGTTGATTCACTTACTTTAACAGCCACACCGATTCCACGCACGCTTCAATTCAGTTTGATGGGCGCAAGAGACCTTAGTATCATCAATACCGCACCTCCAAACCGGCAACCCATTCAAACAGAAGTGATGGTATTCAATGAAGATGCTATTCGGGATATCATTTATTATGAAACGGAAAGAGGCGGACAGGTTTTCTTTATACACAACAGGGTAAAAGGGCTTGCAGAAATGAAATCATTCATCCAGGGCCTTTGCCCGGATATCAGCATTGCGTACGCCCATGGCCAGATGGAAGGCGATGAACTGGAAGATACCATCCTCGACTTCATGGATAAAAAATACGATGTGCTCGTTTGTACAAACATCGTAGAAAGTGGCGTAGATATCCCGAATGTAAATACCATCATCGTAAACAATGCGCAGCAGTTTGGATTGAGTGACCTTCACCAGTTGCGTGGACGCGTAGGCAGAAGCAATAAAAAAGCATTTTGCTATTTATTTGCTCCGCCGATGAGTACACTTCCTCCCGACAGTAGAAAAAGATTAAGCACACTGGAGCAATACAGCGACCTTGGCAGTGGTTTCCAGATCGCCATGCGTGATCTGGATATCCGTGGCGCCGGCAATATGCTTGGTGGTGAACAAAGTGGTTTCATTGCAGAAATAGGATTTGAAATGTACCAGAAGATATTAGATGAAGCCATTCGTGAATTGAAGCGAAGTGAATTCAGGGAATTGTATAAAGAAGAAATTCAACAGCAGGATGACTTTGTAAGCGATTGTACGATCGATACTGATCTTGAAATACTGATCCCGGATAGCTATGTGGAAAGCATCACGGAAAGACTTAGCCTTTATTCGAGACTGGATAATTGCGAAACAGAAAAAGACCTGCAGGATTTCAATGCAGAAATGACGGATCGTTTTGGGCCAATACCAACAGTTGTTGAAGATCTTTTTACCACCGTACGTTGCAGGAAAATTGCTGTAGAACTTGGCTTTGAAAAACTATTTCTGAAAAATGAAACGCTTAAGTGCTTCTTTGTAAGCAACCCCGATTCTCCTTATTTCCAAAGCAATACTTTCACCGGCATTCTTAAATTCTTACAAACCGGCACCAATAAGGGAAAATTAAAACAGGTTGGTAAGAACGGCATCCTGGTAGTTGAAGATGTGAGAACAATGAATGACCTCTATACCTTTTTATTAAAGATGCTTAAAAGTATTCCTGTAAAATAAACTGCTCACCTGATCAGCATCACCGTAGTTTTTTTATTGAGGAGTTTCCCCCTGAAATCCACGCCGCTGGCGATCACCACAAAAATGCCATTGCCCTGTTTCGCTCCTTTCCAGCTTCCATCCCAACCTATATGATAATCTGTTGTTGCGAAAACTTCCTGTCCCCAGCGGTTATAAACTTTCAGGTACCGGAATTCTTTTATACCCACAGGCTTTCCACGGAAGATATCATTCAATCCATCATCATTGGGAGTAAATGCAGTTGGGAGATAAATATCCGGGCCTTTATAAATTTCGATCTTGATATCATCAAAGCTTTCGCATCCTTCAGGGGTAAAAGCTTTCACGGTATAAGTTTGTGTGGCTTCTAAAATTGCAATGGGATTTGAAATAGAGTTGTTGCTAAGGCCAGCAGCCGGCGACCATACATAACTCAATCCCCCCACTGCATTCAGCTGTACCGGTTGACCAGCAGCTGCAATGGTATCATGCCCTGCAAAAGCATTGGTGCCATAAATGATGATATCCTTTTTCAATACATCTGTTGAGCAACCAATATCGTTCACGCCATACAACTCAACCGGGTATGTTCCGTTGGCTGTATAAGTATGGCTTGCATTCATGGTATTTGCAATACCAGCATCACCGAAAGACCAATGCCAGTGATCGATATTGCCCGTAACAACCAAACCTGTAAAACTCACCGGCGTAAATTTACATTCATCTTTAAAGGTCATAGATACTGACGGCTTTGGATAAACGACAAATGGTTTTGTAATTGTATCCGACTTACAGCCAATATTACTTGCCACAGTGAGACTGATTGTTTGCGGACCCGGAACAAATATTCCGGAAGGGTTTTGCGCATTGCTCCAAACGCTTCCATTATATAGCCATGACCATGTATTGATAGAACTATTCGCTACCAGGGATGAGTCAGAGAATTGAACCGGGGTTCCGATACAAACCAGTGCATTAATGCCAAAATTTGCGATAGGTTTTGCATTTACAAAAACGGGTTGTTTTATCGTATCAGATCTACAACCATTAACTGTTGTAACTGCGAGTAAAACTGTATCTGCTCCCGCTGTATTATAAACAGGCGAAGGATTTTGAGAGAAAGCAATGTTACCATTGTCCAGGTCCCACCACCATTGGTTCATAGAAGCACCATCAGATGCATAAGAGGAATCTGTATATATTGTTTGTACAGTTTGACAAATCCTATTATAGGTAAAATGAGCTATTGGCTTATCCCTTATAAAAACATTTTTTGTGATCAGATTACCAAAACAATCTGCATTACCTGTTCCTGTTGCAATAAGTGATACTGTATGATTTCCCGCTGTTAAAAAACTGTGTGTAAGCGTAGGTGCATTGTTGTTCATGTTAGTGGCATCTACAATCCAAACCCATCCATTCACGGGCCCATCTGCTAATGTACTGGCATCGGTAAATGTCATGGCCGTTCCCAAACAAACAGAATCTGTAAAATTAAAATCAACAACCGGCCTTGCTCTTATCTTCACCAGTTTTACCAATGTATCTGATTCACATCCTTCCAATGTTTTAACTATGAGCTTAATGGTTTTAATACCAGCTGTATTGTAGGTGGTAACGGGATTATTGAGCGTTGAACTAAGTCCGGCATTATCCAGGTTCCAGTAAATACTATTAATCGTACCAACAGTTACATGAGATGTATCGAAGAAATGAGTCGGAACAAGTACACAACTATCCGCATTGTAAAATCCTGCAACAGGTTTACTGCCGATGCGAACCGTTTGCGTGTTCGTTTCTTCACAACCATCTGCCCCACGCACTTTTTGGATAACCGTATAATCACCGGCAATGGTGTAGGTATGTGTTGGATTCAGGTTCACCGAATCTATATTACTGCCGTCGCCAAAGTTCCAGTATACTTTTGCAAGCGGCGCAAAGGCGATTGTTGCGTCATTAAAAGTGATGGGCTCATTCACGCATCTTTTTTGAGTGGCGCTGAAATTCCATTGGGGCGTAAGGGTGGTTTTAAAACGCTGCAGGTTTACCAGGGCACCTGTTGAACCTGTGAAACCCCAATATACAAGTGGGTCGTTTGAAAAAGTTGTTGTAACAAAATCTTCTGTCCGGCTTACCCTTAAGGAACCATCAATATATACATCAAGTGTTTTGCTGGTTACATTCCATGCGATCTTCAACGTATGCCATAGCCCATCTTCTGCATTGTTATTGCCATTGATGATCGTAACAGGACCGGCAAGGTTATTAGCTGAAACGTGATTGAGGTCGCCATTTTTTTGAATGGCAATATGATCATAGAAAGGATCGTTGTCTGGTGAACTGTTCTGGTAGGTATCCATTGTAATTCCAATCGAAGGATTGATACCTCCAAAACCTAAACCGCTGCCGTTACCACCTATGCTGGTGCTGATTGGTTGCAGTACGAATGCAATACCATCAGCGCCATCGTTGGAAAACGTTTCAGGATCACCTAAATAAACATCAAACGTAAAAGTAAAAGACTGAGAAAGGTCTATTTTATTATTGTTCCACACAGAACCGCTCTGCGTTGGTGATGGAAAGGTAAGCACATAACTGTGGCAATCAGTTTGAGTGGCATTCCCATTAATAGTATATTGCTGTGCAAGTATTAAATTACCAAACACACAGCTTAGTACTGCAGTTAGAATTAGCTTCATGACAGTTAAATATAAAAATTATATTTTCAATAGAAGCAACCGGAATAAAAAAGCCGCCCACTTGAAAAGCAGGCGGCCGTATAAGATCTTTTTTACAGCAGACTACCAGCCTTTCTTTGCAACGCCGTCTTTCACAGCTTCCAACGCCCTGGCTTCTGCCAGCATAGTAGTCATTTTATTTCCTTTACCATCATCGCCCTGGGCCATGTACCCGCCACGGGAGGTTTTGGTTATCACCGCGTTTTGCATGGGAACATCTTTTTCCTTTGTCTTCATGCAATAGGCTGTTAACATTTTTGCCATCTTAATAGAATTTATAGTTAGAAAATAATGGGTTGAAACATGCGCTTCAGTATACAAGCTACTAAAAATATTGGTTTTATCAAAAATTACTACGTAGAACAGCCGTTTGGTTGGAGCAGTTACTTTTTCACTCAGTTTAGGGTGGTTAGCAAAGTTTAGATGGTTTGAGCAAAATCCCAAACCATCTAAACCTTTCTAAACTTAACTTATTACACATCTATCTTCGCATACTTCGCATGGCTTTCGATGAATTCCCTTCTCGGTGGAACCTCATCGCCCATAAGCATACTGAATACGCCATCTGCATTGGTAAGGCTTTCAATGGTAACCTGTTTCAGGGTGCGGGTTGCAGGATTCATGGTTGTTTCCCATAATTGTTCTGCATTCATCTCACCCAAACCTTTATAACGCTGTGTATTTACACTCTCATCTTTACCTTGTCCGTATAATTTGATCAATGCCTTACGTTCTTCATCATTCCAGGCATACTGCTGCTCTTTGCCTTTCTTGATCAGGTAAAGCGGTGGCTGTGCGATATATACATTGCCCTGCTCTACCAGTTCCTTCATATAACGGAAGATAAAAGTAAGGATCAGTGTAGCGATATGGCTACCATCCACATCGGCATCCGTCATAATGATCAGCTTGTGATACCTGAGTTTGGATATATCCAGTGCTTTTGCATCTTCCGCCGTACCGATTTTAACACCCAGCGCAGTGAACATATTCCGGATCTCCTCATTGTCGTAGATCTTATGTTCCATTGCTTTTTCAACGTTCAGAATTTTACCACGCAATGGAAGAATCGCCTGGAAACTCCGGTCACGCCCCTGCTTGGCGGTACCACCCGCTGAATCTCCTTCCACCAGGAACAATTCACATTTTCCCGGATCTTTGTCTGAACAATCGGCCAGTTTACCAGGTAAACCACCACCTACTAATACACTTTTGCGCTGCACCATATCACGGGCCCTTTTAGCGGCAGCCCTGGCTTGTGCAGCCAATATCACTTTCTGTATGATCGTTTTGGCGTCTTTCGGATTTTCTTCGAGGTATGCTTCCAGTACACGGCTAAGTGTTGTATCCACAATACCCATTACCTCGCTGTTACCAAGTTTTGTTTTTGTCTGGCCTTCAAATTGTGGCTCAGGAACTTTCACCGAAATAATAGCAGAGATACCCTCCCGGAAATCATCCCCTTCAATGGCAACTTTTGCTTTTTCAAACATGCCCTGCTTATCACCATAGCTTTTGAAGACCCTGGTAATAGAACGGCGGAAACCAGCCACATGCGTTCCGCCTTCAATGGTATTGATATTATTTACATAGCTGAAGATATGTTCCTGGTAGCTGGCGTTATAAACCATGGCAACCTCTACGGCAACATTGCTTTTCTCATCATGCCCATCGCAGTAGATCGTAACAGGAATAAGTGGTGCCCTGTTGGCATTCTTGTCGATCATTTCTACAAACTCAACAATACCACCTTCACTGTAAAACGTTTTTGTATAAGTTTTACCGTCGTCGCCTGTTTCACGAAGGTCATTCAAAATAATGGTGATCTTCCTGTTAAGAAAAGCAAGCTCTCTTAACCGGCCTTCTAATATTTCTTTATTGTATTCTGTTGTAGTGAAAATGGTATCATCAGGCCAAAACTGAACCATCGTTCCGGTTGCGTCACTTTTACCCGTTTCCCTTACAGGATATTGAGGAATACCTTTTGCATATTCCTGCTCAAATGATTTCCCTTCCCTGTTTACCCAAACATGCAGGTGCTTGCTCAATGCATTTACGCAACTAACACCCACACCATGCAAACCACCGGAAACCTTATAAGACCCCTTATCAAATTTTCCGCCCGCATGCAATACCGTCATTACCACTTCCAGTGCACTGCGGTTTTCTTTCGTATGCATACCAGTTGGAATACCGCGTCCATCATCCTGAACGGTGACGGAATTATCTTCATTGATGGTTACAGTGATATTTTTACAATATCCGGCAAGCGCTTCATCAATTGAATTATCCACCACTTCATAAACCAAATGATGAAGGCCTTTAACACTGATATCGCCGATGTACATGGCGGGTCGCTTACGAACCGCTTCTAAACCTTCAAGAACCTGTATACTGTCTGCGCCGTAGGCAGCGTTGGCCAATGAAACTAATTCTGCTGTTGTGCTCATAAAATGTATAAACTCCTTATTATTTTTATTGATTTTGTTTACCGCGAGGGCGCTGAGACACTAAGAAAAAAAATATTTTTGCGGCTTTGCATCTTAGCGTTTACAGGACTGAATTCCAGCTTTTCCCTATTACTGCAAATGTAACGAAAAACAGGGGTTTAAACGCACAAAACAAGGTTTATTTTAAATGATTGCTGCAACATTTTACAGACTGTTTTTGTGATGAAATTGTTATAAATGGATATCCACAGAATGTTCATAAACTTATTGGTAAATCTTAAGTATATTTGCATCGAAATTTTTCAATGGATCATTCCTTAGACATATTGGCCTTATCACACAAACAGCCCTATTTTCCCCAGGAAATGGTGGTTTTACAGGATATTGTGCGAAATGTGCCGGGTTCCGTGCAATATTCCATTAAACGTTATCGCAAGCAGCCGCAATGGGCCATGGAAGATACCGGTGTACTGGCCTATCATTACGAAAAGAACAATGCAAAAGCCAACTCACTTGAATTGAAGTTTTGCATAACCGGTAATGTTTATTGCCGCCAGAAACAAACAGAATGCGATTATTGTAATCTGAATGCTTCGAAAGGTTGTATAGAAAAAGTAGAAAGTGTAGATGTAGTGAGTTTTAGCTTTTCTCCTGCTTACCTGCAGCAGTTTGCAAAAGCCCATAAAACGCCTGTTTCGCTTTCTGATAATGTGCTTTCATTTCAACACAGCACTTCATTCTCCAAGATCCTGCCGCTTTGTGGCAAAACAAGGATGGCGATTGAAGCATTGCTGAATCATACCTATACTGATACACTCGAAAATATTTTCGTCAACGCACAAACACAGATCCTTTTATTATACAGTATGGATTGTATGCTGGGCGAAAAAGAAGATACCGTTTTTACCTGCAAGTTCCTGGCCAATGAAGCTGATCGCGAAAAGATCATCAAAGCAAGGGAAATACTATTGCTGCATATCGGCGAACCTATTACCATCAAGGCTTTAAGCCGCAAAGTTGCCATCAACGAATGTTACCTAAAGAAAGGTTTCAAAGAAATATTCGGTACAACGATATTCGATTTCTATCAAAGCCAACGCATGGAACACGCAAAATACCTGTTGTATGATAAGGGGCTAAGTGTAACAGAAGTTTCCCTGTTATTAGGTTATTCTTCCATTTCTCATTTCAGCACTGCATTTAAAAAACATACCGGAATCAAGCCATGTGAGTTATTGTTACGTTGATTTTTTTCCTTTTTCTCTTGGCAACAAATTTCTAATTAACTGATTTGCATCTCCTTCTTTTCCTTGATGAAAAGAACCTCCGAAATAATCGGGATATCATACAAAAATCAAGGGCTGCTGAAAAAAAAGCCAGGAAATTTTTTCCAAGGCCCACCCCTCAAAGCCTCTTACTGTATAGGCAGCTATGGCTTTTTTATAATCCAATCTTCTTCAGTTACTCCTACAGGCTGGGAATTTTATATTACTGTACACTTTTTTACAACATTCCATTTTTTATTTTCTCAACATGCATTTATACAATCAAGGTATGACTTTGGTCAGCCTTGTGGCTGCTCATGATTTGTTTATCTGTCACCAGATTGTAAAAGATCGCTGTTATTGATCAGTTTTTCATATCATGACAAATCTGTGATAAAACTGTTTGCATGTTAAAACAACTTTGCATTATTAAATTAAATGCATTGAAGAAGTTTACTATCACAAGCTGTTTGATCCTGGGTTGTTTGATCGCATCAGCGCAAGAGCAGCAACAACCAGATACGTTGTTTCGCAAGGAACTGAACGAAGTGATCGTAACGGCAACCCGCAACGAACGAAAACTGGGAAACATAGCTGTACCGGTAAATATCATCTCTCAAAAAACAATTCAACAGGCATCTTCTTTAAGACTAAAAGACATTTTACAGGAACAACCCGGCTTATTTTTAACGAGCGGATTTGGCGTTGGCATACAGATGCAGGGATTAAATCCGGATTATACTTTGATACTGATCGATGGTGAACCACTGGTGGGAAGGACTTCCGGCGTATTGGACCTGAACAGGGTTACCACCGGTA
This sequence comes from Chitinophagales bacterium, assembly GCA_038207305.1. Taxonomy (GTDB): domain Bacteria; phylum Bacteroidota; class Bacteroidia; order Chitinophagales; family Chitinophagaceae; genus Ferruginibacter. The sequence goes on along the minus strand of JBBQZY010000005.1, from coordinate 31,658 downwards.
ATATCAAAAAGATAGAGATCGTTAAAGGCCCCTCATCGAGTTTATATGGTTCTGAAGCGCTGGCAGGTGTTGTAAATATCATCACCGATAAATCTTACGGAAATAAATTCAGCGCATCTGTTCGTTATGGAACTTACAATAGCCTGGATGCAAATATCAACGCAGGTGGCCGCATTGGAAAATTAGGTATCAATGCTTTTATCAATCAGTATAATACTGACGGATACAGCATCCGCCCCTACAGTGTTGAGCGCTCAAAATTACCCATCAGCAGAACAACGCCGCAATTACAATTGAATTATCCGTTTAGCACAAAGACCAATATCAGTTTATCGGTACGGTATAATTATGAATATATAAAGAATGAACTGGCAGTTTCAAACAACGGAACAGTAACCTATTCAAATGGCCGTGAAACAAATAAGGACCTGAATATTTATCCTACCATCACGCATACTTTTTCTAAAAAGTTAAAATCATCGCTGCACTTATATGCAACAAGATTTGAAGGTTCGCAAAAATTAACTACTACCAACGGCGCAGGCTATGATGATTATTTTCTTCAACAATTTTACCGTGCAGAGAACCAGACCGATTATACGATCAACAAACATATTTCACTGGTAGGCGGTATAGGCTATTTAAAAGAATTTGTAAACTCATCCAGGTATGATGACAAAAACAGCCGAAAAGCTAATGAAGTGAAGTATGGCTTTCTTCAAACAGAATGGATCCCTTTTAAAAAACTGGTGTTGATCGGTGGTTTCAGGTACGATAACAATAAAGTATATGCATCAGCTTTCAGTCCGAAAATTGCTGCCCGGTTCAACCTAAACGATAGGATCAGCTTCCAGGCTTCTTACGGAAAAGGCTTTAAGGCACCCGATTTCAGGCAACTGTATTTGAACTTTACGAATACCAGTGCCGGCAGTTATTCTGTGTTTGGTGCATTGGAAGCACAAAATATTATCAATGTGCTGGATGCAGCCGGTTTGATAAAGCAATATGAAGATGATTATTATAAACTACAAGCCCTCAGGCCTGAATATTCAAATGGTTTTAATGCAGGTTTTACCATTTACCCGGTAAAAAAATTACAATGGAAACTGAATGTTTTCAGGAATGATATCAAAGACCTGATCGAAGCCAGGCTGGTAGCTACCCGCCAGGACAATACACAGATCTACAGTTATGTGAATATTAAGCGGGCTTATACACAGGGTATAGAAACAAACCTTAAATATTTCATCAATCAGAATTTTACTGCAGATGCCGGTTACCAGTACCTGCAAACTGCCGACAAGGATGAATTGCAGAAAATCAAAGATGGCAATTATTATTATACACGTGATGCCAATAACCACAGTGTATTGCTGACAAAAAAAGATTACCTGGGCTTGCCAAACCGCAGCCCTCACATGGCCACATTGAAGTTAACCTATGAAGCGCCTGCACAAAAATGGTTTGTAAATATCAGGGCAATATACCGCAGCAAATGGGTGGTATTTGATAAGGATGGCAACGGTATTTATAACAAACAGGATGAATTTGCTGAGGGCTATGTTCAGCTTAACAGCAGTGCAGGCATGAATTTAAAATATGGTTTCCATATACAGGTGGGAGCAGAAAATATACTAAACCATGTAGATGTAAACAATCTGCCCAATGCACCTGGCCGCACTTTCTTTACAACGCTTTCCTATACATTTTCAAAACAAAAAAAATAATAAGCTTTCACTATTAAAAAATAAACCAAGATGAAAAAAACAATCACAGGAATTTTTGCAGCAGGTATTCTGGTATTCACAGCATGTAAAAAAGACAATGTAACCACAACGATAGATAAAACAAATGATGGTTCATTTAAAGTATTTACAGAAGGACAGGTAACCACCGTTCAGAATTTAATAGCAGATACCATTATTGGTTTTGCATCAACCGGCCAGCCAATTGGGGCAAATAAATATACTTTTTTCAGTATAGAAAATAATACATTGGTACCCTCATCCGATTCAGCTACCAGCAGGTGGGATGTTGCTTTTAAAGGAACTACTATCTTAACCAATGCGGGTACCAGTGGCCCGGGAGCAGGCGGCGCATTTGTACAAATAGGTACATTCGATGCGTTTACAACAATTTCTCCCGATTCAACTTTCAAAACGGATGCATCACCGGTTTATGCGATCACAACAGGATCCGGAAAAGGCTGGTATAATTATGATGGTGCAAACAATCTGATCACCCCACTGCCGGGCCGGGTACTGGTAATCAGGACTGCATCGGGCAAATATGCAAAGCTTGAGATAACCAATTATTACAAGAAAGGTGTAACACCTTCTGCCAGTGCAAGCGATGCTGAAAAATTAAGCAGTCAACGTCATTATGGATTCCGTTATACATACCAGCCAAATGGTACCAGGAATTTCTGATAAAACATTACAGCATAAAAAAAGCAACCTCCAAAGGGTTGCTTTTTTTATATATTAAAAATTTTGAATGCAACTTCCTCTACCTGCGATGTTGTTCAAAGGGATTTGCATGAATTTATGTAAGATCATAATGGAGATATAACATAAAATGAATTAAATCGGGCTTAAAAAGCCAAAAAAAACGATAAAATAGCTTTTCTATCATAAAATTTAACTAACCCGAATGAGACATTTTTTAAGATTTTTAAAAAAATGTCTCATTTTACCGCCCCCTTCATTTGAGACAAAAATTATTAGAATCTAATAATTGTCTCAAAAAAATAATCTTTAAAATGACCTTTTTATGGTCAATATTGAAAAAAAACAGCTTAAATGCTAAAAATTTCGCTATCAAAGGAACAATTTTAAGTATTTTTCCCACTTAGGTCTAAAGTTGGCAAATCATTAAATGAAACTTATTTAAAAGCTTGTATGAACTTCAAGGAAACTTTCGAAGGACTTAATTCTATCAATGTTAATTATTGAACACGGATAACCCGGCTTTATAGAAGAAATTTATTCCGTCATTCAATTACAGGCTCTAACGCCGATAAAATATTTTAGTGCAACTAACACCTGGTTACCGATCGCTTTAATCCGTGTTACCCATGTTACCTGCGTTACCTGTGTGATCTGTGTTATCCGTGTTTCAACACCTCATGCCCTTTTCACCGGTCTTGCCCCAACAAAAAACCGCCTCAACATTTTATGCCAAGGCGGTTGTTATTGTGCTTGTCTGTTACTTGGTTCATCCGCATCTGCCGGATAATTCTTTCTTTCTTGTGGTTGCTAACATTACAAACACCTGGAAATTAAAACGGGACGATTTTTCAGATATATAGGATTTCAATTCATTTTTACCAAAAGAACGGGAGTAAGATTACTCCCGTTTACCCTAATAAAACCCTAAACCAGCAAAATTCTTAACCGCATTTCTCGTTCACTTTTCATCTGATATTTTTATGACCCCCTTAGAGGACCATGAAACTGCGATATTGTATTTTTTCGCGGAACTTATTTTCAAGTTTATACCAGTGGTATAAGGATGAAAAAAGTGTTCTTCATAAATATTTTAAGGATTAAAGATTTCTCTACATTAAAAGCCAATACTATGCCAGCGATTAAAAATTTGGATAATTCAAATATTTTTAACAGAACACCTCTTCAAAGCGCATTTGATCGCTATTGTTGAACGATTTTTCCAATAGTAATTTCAGTAACTTTGCAGCCTTATTTTTTATCAAAAAAGCTTCGGGAAAACAGATATGCCAGCCAGATACAATGAATATCAGCAACTTAATTTACCAGCCATCAGCCAGGATGTTTTGGATCAATGGAATTTATCGGCCGCTTTCGAAAAAAGCATTGAGCTAAGGGAAGGTAAAGAGGCATTTGTTTTTTATGAAGGTCCGCCAAGCGCCAATGGAATGCCTGGCATTCACCATGTTATTTCCAGAACCCTGAAAGACCTCGTTTGCAGATACAAAACCATGCAGGGATTCCAGGTAAAACGCAAGGGCGGCTGGGATACACATGGATTACCGATAGAATTAGGCGTTGAGAAAGAATTGGGAATCACAAAAGAAGATATCGGCAAAACCATTTCTGTAGAAGATTACAATAAAAAATGCCGCGAAGTAGTGATGCGTTTCAAAGACAAATGGGACGATATCACTAAGAAAATGGGCTATTGGGTTGACCTGAACAATCCATACGTTACGTTTGAAAATAATTATATAGAATCACTGTGGTGGTGTTTAAGTGAATTGTATAAAAAAGGATACCTATATGAAAGTGTAAGCATCCAGCCTTATTCACCGGCAGCAGGAACAGGACTTTCTTCTCATGAATTAAACCAGCCCGGCACCTATAAAGATGTAAAGGATACAAGTGCAACAGTAATGTTCAAAGCAGTTAAAAATCAAAACTCACAATTCCTCTTTGAAAAGGCACCAGGGGATGAAATTTTTTTCATGGCATGGACTACAACTCCATGGACGTTACCTTCAAACCTTGGATTGACTGTTGGACCAAACATAGATTATGTATTGGTTCAGACTTTTAATCCATATACTAATCTTCCAAACAATGTTGTTTTAGCAAAAGCACTGATCAGTAAATATTTTAAAGACGAGGCTCAGAACGGAGATTTTTCAGCATATAAGCAAGGCGACAAGATCATTCCATGGAAAATAATAAATGAATTCAAAGGAAAAGATCTTGAAGGTATCTCATACGAACAGCTACTTCCTTTTGAAGCAAATTCAATGGAATCAATTACAGGAATAGTGAAAGATGCCAAACCATTCTGCATGATCGTTGACGGTTTTGTAACTACAGAAGATGGTACCGGAATTGTTCATACAGCCCCTGATTTCGGCGCAGATGATTTTAGGGTAGGACAAAAAAACAACATCGGTTATTTTACAACGATCAATAGTCGTGGCCAAAGAGAGAAGTTGGTATTAGTAGATAAGCAAGGAAAATTTGTAGACGGTGTGGGTGAATTCAGCGGGCGTTATGTGAAAGATTATAAAGATGCCAAAGACTATGTAGATGTAAATGTTGATATCGCGGTAAAGTTAAAATTAGAGAACCGTGCTTTCAAAGTAGAAAAATACGAACACAATTACCCGCATTGCTGGCGCACCGATAAGCCGATCATCTATTATCCGTTAGATGCCTGGTTCATCAAAACCACCGCTGTAAAAGACAGGATGGTTGAATTAAACAAGACCATCAACTGGAAGCCTGCTTCAACAGGTACCGGCCGCTTTGGTAACTGGCTGGAAAATATGGTTGACTGGAACCTCAGCCGCAGCAGGTTTTGGGGTACCCCATTGCCAATCTGGAAAACGGAAGATGGGGACGAAGAAAAATGCATCGGTTCTATACAGGAATTAAATGATGAGATAAAAAAAGCTGCCAACGTATTGGGTGGCGATACCAATACACATTACTTACATGAAGGAATTCTTGATCTTCACAAGCCTTATGTAGATGACATCATACTCGTAAGTGATTCGGGCAAACCGATGAAAAGAGTTGCCGACCTGATAGATGTTTGGTTCGACAGTGGTGCTATGCCTTACGCCCAATGGCATTTTCCTTTCGAAAACAAAGAAATATTTGCAAAGAATTTCCCGGCAGATTTTATTGCCGAAGGCGTTGACCAGACAAGAGGATGGTTTTACACGTTGCATGCATTGGGTTCATTGTTAAAAGAATCGGTAGAAGAAGCATTGAAGAAAGATGGGTTGTGGGATGCCTCTAAAATAAAACAGGATGAATTGAATAGCCCCGGATTTCAATCAGGGGTAGCCTATAAAACAGTTGTAAGCAATGGCTTGGTATTGGATAAGGCTGGTAACAAGATGAGCAAAAGGTTAGGCAATGTGGTAGATCCTTTTGGCACCATCAACACGTATGGTGCAGATGCCACCCGCTGGTACCTGATCACCAATGCATCGCCCTGGGATAGTTTGAAATTTGATGAAGAAGGCATCAGGGAAGTGCAACGCAAGTTCTTCGGAACATTGTATAACACCTATCAATTCTTTGCATTGTATGCCAATGTAGATGGATTTGATTTCAAAGAAAAATACATTCCTGTAAATGAGCGCCCTGAAATAGACCAATGGATCTTATCAGCGCTGAACAGTCTTATAAAAGTTGCCGAACAGAATTTCGATGCGTATGAACCAACGCAGGCAGGAAGAGCTATTGAAGAGTTTGTAGATTCTTTATTAAGCAACTGGTACGTAAGGCTTTGCCGCCGCAGGTTCTGGAAGGGTGAATATGAACATGATAAGATATGTGCGTACCAGACCTTATACGAATGCCTTGAAACGCTTAGCAGGCTTATTGCGCCGGTGGCGCCCTTCTTCGCCGACTGGCTATTCAATAACCTGAACCAGGTAACCGGCCGCTTCACAGAAAGTTCTGTACACCATGTGCTTTATCCAAAAGCTGTTGACAAAGTGATCGATATTGCTTTGGAAAAAAGAATGCAACTGGCGCAGGATGCTTCATCTCTTATCTTATCGCTGCGTAAGAAAGTAAATATTAAAGTGCGGCAACCCCTGCAGAAAGTTTTTATTCCGGCGATGGATAGTGAAATGGCTAATAATATAAAGTTGGTAGAAGATATCATAAAGGCAGAAACCAATATCAAAGAAGTAGAGATACTGGATGCCGATAATGATTTTATCCGCAAAAAAGCCAAGGCTAATTTTAAAACCCTCGGTAAAAAACTGGGAGCCCGGATGAAATGGGCTGCGGCCCAGATTGAACAATTTGACAATGCTACCATTGAAAAAGTTCAGGAAGGACCTTATGCTTTAAATACCACTGATAGGGAAGATCCGATCGTTATTAACGCAGAAGACCTGGAGATCATAACCGATGAGATCCCGGGCTATGAAATTGCCGGAAAGGGTTCATTAACAGTAGCATTAGACATATCCATCACCGAAGCCCTGCAAAATGAGGGCAATGCCAGGGAATTCGTGAACAGGGTTCAAAATATACGCAAAGACAGCAATTTTGAAGTCACTGACCGTATAGATGTGATGATAAATGAAAATGAGGCCCTGCAACCGTCTTTAATTCAATTTAAAGAGTATATTTGCCGCGAAATTTTGGCAGATTCTCTTGAGTTTATACCCCTGTTAAGCATCGGTACACAAATTGAAGTGAATGATTCATCTTTAACTGTAAACGTAATAAAAAAAAGATAGTAGTATGGCAACCAAAAAGAAAGCAGCAAAACCTGCAGCAAAAAAGCCGGCTCCTAAAAAAGCAGCCCCTGTTAAAAAGCAGGCCAAACCTGTTGCAAAAAAAGTATCTAAGCCTGCGCCTAAAAAGCCGGTAGCCAAAGCTTCAAAGGCTGTTGTTGCCAAGTCAAAAGCGAAACCTGTAGTTAAAGCAAAACCTGTTGCAAAAGCAGCAGTTAAGACAAAATCCAAGCCCGTTGCCCAAAAACCAGCAGCGAAACCTATTCAAAAACAAGCACCTAAAAAGCCGGCGGCAGTTCAAAAACCGGTACAAACAGCACCTATGACCAAGAAAGCAGAAGAAAAGAAACCAGCCAGGCAACCAGCTGCCAAAGCACCGGTTGTTGCGAAGGTTGCAAAACCAACCATGGCCACCAATACAAAAGACATTAAAGTATTGCCTGCCAAACCGGTAGTTCTTCCAAAAATAAATACAAAAACATCCAGGAAATACCAACCTGACTTCACCAAATCGGTGTTAGATCAGCCAAAAAATGACCCGGGTGCACCAATTGTACGTTACAATGATACAGACCTGAAAGAATTCAGGGACCTGATCAACCGTAAACTAGACGCTGCTAAAAAAGAATTGAACTACCTGCAGGGACTGATCACCCGTAAAGATGAAATGGGTGGAGACGAAAGTGATAACCGCTACATGACCATGGAAGATGGAAGTCTGAGTATGGAAAGGGAGCAATTGAGCCAGATGGCCAGCCGCCAGATCACTTTCATTGATCACCTGGAAAAAGCAATTATGCGCATTGAGAATAAAACGTATGGTATCTGCCGCATTACCGGTAAACTGATCGACAAAGCAAGATTAAGAGCAGTTCCCCATGCAACACTTAGCATTGAAGCTAAGATGGGTATTGTGAAGTAATCATTTTATATTTAAGTAAAAGTGCCATCCTCCTATTTTGAGGATGGCACTTTTACTTAAATACTTGTTAGCTTATCTTTTGAAAAGCTTCAGGGTGCCAACTTCACCTGTCTTGCTGTAAGATCTAAGTATATAGATACCTGCTGCCAACCCTTTTACCGAAAGTTGATATAACCTGGCACCTGGTTTCAGGGGTATTTCCCGGATTTTTTCTCCTTTCATATCTATCAATACGATCCGGCTATAATCTTCCTGCATTATAATATTTACCAGGTCTTCTGCAGGATTTGGATAAATGCTGATCGTATTTTCATGTTCAGCAGACCTCACATACACTACAGAACAAATGAATTTTCTGTCTCCCGATTGCGCAATTTCTTCCAGGCGATAAAAATAACCGCTGCCTGCAACCATAGTTGCATCAACATTAAAATATTCATGCGTACCGCCTGCATTTCCAACTGCATCGATCCATGCAATATTTTCAAAATTAATCCCATCGGTACTTCTCTGAATATTGAAACCCTTGCTGTTTATTTCAGCGAATGTTTTCCATTGCAGCAGGTTGGCGTTATTGCCATGGCGGGCAGAAAAATCCATGCAGGTTAGTGGAACGATAATATATGAGAATCCAAAGCTTTTGTTATTGATGATTTGCCCGTTAACTAGATCTGCATCAAAAATCAATGGGGTTGTATTGTTATAACCGGGCTGAGGCAATACCCTTAGCAGGTATTTTCCTGCCGCAACAAAATTAAATTCATAGGCCCCATTCGCATCAGAAGCTATGTTGATAATACCATCATAGCTATCAGCCAGGTTGTTATTGTTTCTGTCGTATATCAATTCTATCTTAATACCAGGTAAAGCCGGTTCGCCCGGATCCTTTATACCGTTGGAATTATCGTCACGCCAAATAGATCCGCTCAACCCGGAATTTCCTATTTGATACTTACTCATATAAATATCCTGGTTGGAAACTGGTGCACTTAAATTATAGGTAGCGGCTGTAGGATCAAAATCTACCATACTTTCAAATCCGCCCGTAAAATATAAATTCTCATGGTCATCCATCACCATACCATGATCAAATAAATAACCATCAGGACCATTAACGGACATTACATTTAAAAAATTACCATTATTGTCAAACTGGGCTGTAAAGACTGCGTTTGGCGAAGCACCCACATCAACGGATTCTACCAGTGGAGAGGGATCGAAATCGCATGATCCAGGGAAGTCGCCTGTTACAATGATCCGGCCATAGGTATCAATGAGGATCGATCCGGTATTTTCATGGTTCACGCCGCCAAAACTTTTTGCCCACAACATGTTTCCGGCGCTGGAATATTTTGAAATAAACGCATCTGCATTGCTGGTACCTGTAGCGGTTAGGTTCAGCGTTCCTGCCGACGGATCAAAATCTACCGTATTCCTGAAATAGCCCATCATGCATATATTACCGTCATGATCCAACGCCAGGCCGGTGGCAACATCATATCCCGACGGATCGCCAGTTGCAAATGCCCATTGATAGTTTCCTGATGAATTGTATTTAGCAAGAAATAAATCACCGCCACCACCATTACAGGTTATTGATGCTGTTGCAGGCGAGGGATCAAAATCTGCCGTCATATCCATATAACCACAGAGGTAAATATTATTACTGCTGTCGATAATCATATCGGTTGGAGTGTCCTCTATACCTGATCCATAAATGCTTTTGGCAAAAATAAAGTTCCCGGCTGCGGAATACTTAGCAAAAAAAATGTCCATATACATGCCATGGGCAGTCAGTTCATAGGTTGCGGCTGATGGATCAAAATCGCAGGTATGGTGAAACATTCCTGATACCACGACATCACCGGCATGATCTGTTTTTATTGAATAACCGGCATTCCAATAACCACCAAGGTAATCAACCCAGCCATATCCGAAGCCCCATCGAAAATCGCCATTGTTTGTATAGCTTGCAACGAAAACCCTTTCGCCACCAATGCCGGGCGGGGGATCTAACAAATAGCTGGCAGCGGATGGGTCTATATCCACTATGCCAACATAGAGCCCGGTTATGTAAAGGTTTCCCGTACCGTCTACCGTAGCATCATAAGGCACCATGAGGTGCCCATTGTTGGTTGCTATTATACTTCCACCAATCTTTTTAACCCAGATCAATCCACCTGACGGGTTATATTTCCCAATAACAATATCGGCATTGCCACCCGCCGTTAAGTTAGCTATGCCAGGGCCCGGGTCAAAATCAACTGTTCCTGAAAAGCGGCCATAAAAAAACAAGTTACCGTTATTATCGGGCAGCAACTTAATACCCATATCATTGTCGGATATCTCTCCGATGGAATTTGCCCATTGCAACTGCGGTAACTGGGCTGATGCAAAAAAGGAGCAAAGCAATAATAGGAATGCCGGTAAAATAAAATTTCTCATGTTTTAGTTTTGATGTTGATATGATAGCTGTAATAAAGATTCTCATTAAACATTGAGTAAAAAATAAAAAGAAGCCGAACGGGTAAATTTCGGTGCTGAAAAATCCGGTGCAAGTCTTATCTTGTAGATACTGAAAAATGAGGTTCGTAAGCTGAAGAGCCGCTCATCAGATATCATTTAAACAACATGCCATGTTTACAAAAATTCATTTCACACAATCGCTTATTCTATCTCTCCTGCTGTTGCTTGCCGGATGCAATACGGTCAAAAAAGATACAGTCAATGATGAAAAAAAGATCATCAACATGCTTGATTCATTTAATGTTGCTGCAGCAAAAGCCAACTTCAATAATTATTTTAGATACTACACCGAAGATGCCATCTTTACCGGCACAGATGCAACCGAGCGTTGGAACAAGAAAGATTTTATGGCATGGGCCAAACCCATTTTTGATAAAGGGCATGCCTGGGATTTTACCGCAATAGATCGCCATATTTATTTCGATCAGACAGGAAAAATTGCCTGGTTCGACGAATTATTAAATACACAAATGAAGATCTGCAGGGGTTCAGGTGTATTGGTGAAGCAGGATAATGACTGGAAGATCCAACAGTATATTTTATCAACAACCGTTCCCAACAACCTGTTAGACAGCGTTATTAAGATTAAAGCTGCGGAAGAAGATGCACTTATTAAAAAGATGTCTGGTAAATAATACCAGCCCTTTGCGATGAGCCGCAAAAAGGATAAATTTAATAATAGAAATAGTTGGATAGCCTTTAGCCTGAAAAAACCTTCACCAGGCCGGAGGATTACTAACAATGTCGATTCATATTGGCTATCGCTATCCTGGTAGTGGCCTCCTGGTAAAAATAAAAAACATTCATTGCAATAACCCCTGGGCAGTGGAAATGGAATAACAACCGGGATTGCTTTGTGAACGTCCTCCCGGCTCCTACCCTAACAGGGCGAATGTGTATATTGCTTGCAGAGAGAAAAGGGGTTTGTAAATTCGCCCTAAAGATAAAGCCCAACCGTTTTTTATCGCCTTGATCAAAAAGAAATTAGCTATTCGATGTTAAAATGCCCGATACATCCTGCTGCTGCACGATGTATCGGGCTAATAGCGGGAATTGCAGGATTTGATATTTTAAATCTGCTTACTAAAAAACTACCACCGGAGATCTTTTTAGTATTAAATTTATAACCTTAAACCTATTAGCATGACAAAGATTCGCTCATTCGTCATTTCGCTATTTTTTGGCAGCGTCTTGATCTGGGGCTGCAACAATTCCAAAACGGAAAAAAACGCCAACACAGAACCAACTGCAAAAATCGGCATCGACAGCCCTGAATATTTTAACCTGCGCCCAAAACTCGAAAAGGAATATGGCTATTCACATGCCGTAAGGATTGGTGATGACCTGAAAATTTCGGGTGCTGTGAGTATGAACGATTCGGGAATGATCGTAGCTCCCGGAAATATGGAACAGCAGATGAAGAATTGTTACCTCGATCTTGAAAAGATCTTAAAGCATTACGGCTATACTTATGATGATGTGGTAGCTGAAAATATATACACTACCAATATGGCCGAATTCATCAAGGTAGCGGGATCCCGTAGCAGTATTTACAAAAAGCAATTCCCAACCGGTACCTGGCTGGAGGTAAAAGGACTGGCAGTAGAGGGACAGTTAATCGAAATCGACATGGAAGCACATAAAACCAAATAAGTACAATAATTATTCATTACAGGTACTGCACAGAAAGTTCAGCAGATTTTCCCCACAGCAGTGAAAAAAGGTAAACACGGCTACTTGAGCCTGGGCCTTCCTTCTGTTTTTGCATCCCATATCGAAGCATCTAAAGAACAGCAAACCCGGCTGGAAGCCCTGGAAAAAGAAAACGACCAGTTAAAGAATGATATTAAAGAGATCAACATTCAATTGGGGATTCAACCCTAAAATACAGGATCAGGCAGCATAAGCGCAAAGCAATTGCCTGCATCTTTCAACGGCATAGTTTGAACTTTTTTCACAGGGTTGTTATGAAGTTGTGTTTCAATTTTTGAGTACCTATTTGTAACACGGAGGCACAGTGGCACTGAAATGAATAGCTTTAAAAGCCCTTTTTAATGGCCAGCAAAAAATAATTTCAGAAAATTATATTAATTATTTTATATTAGCGAATCCTTCCCAGAACATTCAATAACCGGCGATAAAACTTTCACTGCTACACCTATTTTAAGTTACCAAAACACAGGCATCCGTCGACCTGTAATTTTTCATTTATTGTCTTAAAAAAAATGTATGAAAAAAATTCTCCTTGTTTTTTCACTCTTGGTTGCATTTGGCGCAAACGCCCAAACCAACGACAATGAACTGGCCATGCAATTGGTAACTAAGAACAGCAACGCTATCGGTTTGTCGAAAGCCGAACTCAGTAATCTTATTGTCAGCAGTTCTTATTTTGATAAATCGGCTGCGGTGCAAAGGGTTTATCTACTGCAAAGCTACCAGGGCCTCCCGGTTTATAACCAGATGCTCGTACTTACGTTTAAAAATGAAATGCTTATTTCACATGCCGGTGAATTCAATCACAGCCTGGAGAAATTTGTAAATGTAAAAACAGCAGTCCCTTTAATTTCTGCGGTTGATGCTGTGCATGCAGCGGTAGCTGATCGAAAATTACAGGCAGGCCAATTATTGCTTCCAATAAAAAGTTCGAATGATGGCAGCTTTATAGAATTCAATAAGATGGGTGTATCCCGTGAAAATATTACTGCACAACTGATGTGGGTGCCGGTAGAAAAAAACAATACGGTGAGGCTTGCCTGGCAGGTTTATATCATTCCGGCAACGACTGTAGACTACTGGTTGGTACGAATAGACGCAACCAACAACAGCACACTGGGTGTAGATAATCTTACAAATTATGATAATTGGGGGCAATCAGCTACCACTGGGTCTGTTGATCATGCATTAAAAAATAATAGCAGCATTCAGCAAACGTCAACAACAGTAAACACATTCAATGTAAATGCTGCTGGCAATAGTCCTTCTGTCGTAAACGGAGCATTGTACAGGGTTGTTCCTTTTCCTGCAGAAAGCCCACAGGCACCAGGTGGTACGCCTGCATTGATCAGCAATCCATGGACTGCAGCGCCGGGAAATGCTACTTCTTTAAAATGGCATACAGGTGCAGGTGCTGTAGATTATAATTATACAAGAGGAAATAATGTTTGGGCATACCAGGACAGGTTAAACGATAATACGGGAACTGCTGCTGAATCTGCAAATTCTACTACAGCCTCAGATCCATTGTCATTTGATTTTGTTCCCAACTTTACAGTTGATCCGGTCCAGTCAACACCCGTTCAAAATCAACAATTCAACACTACCAACTTATTTTACTGGAATAATATCGTTCATGATGTGATGTACCAATACGGCTTTGATGAAGCCGCTGGAAATTTCCAGGATGATAACCAGGGCCGTGGCGGTACTGGCAATGACCATGTGAATGCAGAGGCTCAGGATGGCGGCGGTACCAATAATGCTAATTTTTCAACTCCTAATGATGGAACAAGTGGAAGAATGCAGATGTATTTGTGGAACATAGGCAGTCCGGCAGTTCAAAAAGACGGCGATGTTGATAACGGCGTCGTTGTTCATGAATATGGCCATGGCATCAGTAACCGTTTAACAGGCGGTCCGGCCAATTCAGCTTGTTTAAACAATGCAGAACAAATGGGCGAAGGCTGGAGCGATATTTATGCGCTGTTATTCACACAGGATTGGGCTGGTTCAAATCTTAATTCCGGATTTTCATCGCCAAGAGGTATTGGTTTATATGCATTGAGTAATACTAATCTTTTTGGAACCAGCCTTCCAAACACAGGTATCCGTCATTACAAGTATAGTACTGATATGTCGGTTAACCCACTTGTATATTTATCAACACTTCCTTCTTCACCACATGACCGCGGTGAAATATGGTGTGCAACACTTTGGGATATGACCTGGAATATTATCAACCAGACAGGCGTTATTAATCCCAATATTTATGATGCTTCCGGTGTTGGTGGAAATATCATTGCATTCAAATTGATAACTGAAGGATTAAAATTACAGCAGTGCAGCCCTGGTTTCATCAGTGGAAGAAATGCTATATTACAAGCCGACCAGAATTTGTATGGCGGTGCATATCATTGTGCAATTCTTAGTGCATTTGCCAGGAGAGGAATGGGACTATTTGCATCTGAAGGTTCTACATCAATTATAACAGACCAGGTTGTTGATTACACGGGCGGGCTTCCTGGTGTGCTTTTAAACCAGGGGGCGATCCCTGCAGTTGCAGAAGGACAAAATATTGTTTATAATAATGTTGTAAACGGACAGTGCTTTGGTGCAACAAACTATACACTTCGTGACACATTACCATCGAATGTAACATTTGTAAGTGCTACGAATGGCGGCACTTACAACGCCGGGAACAGGGTGGTTAGCTGGACAGTAAATTTGGCTGCGGGTGCGATTGATACGTATTCATTTACAGTAAATATCAACAGCGGTACTTATTATCTATCTAGCGAATTTATCAATGAACCTGTTGCGGCTGCTACCATTCCCGTTTCATGGACAACAACCTCAACCACTGCAAATGTTTGGGCAACAGATAATATAAAAAGTCATAGCGCTCCCAATTCATTTTTCTCACCTGATGCCGCAGTAGTTTCTGATCAGATAATAGCAACCACTGCAAGTATTTCATTGGGAGCTGTAGCTACAGATTTAAGTTTCTGGCATTGGTACAATACAGAATCAACTTTTGATGGTGCTGTACTGGAGATCAGTACAAACGGAGGAACTACCTGGGCAGATATAGGTGCATCAAATTTTACAAAGAATGGATACAATGCAACCATAAGTACTCAATTCAGCAGCCCGATCGGAGGCAGAGCTGCATGGTCAGGAAACAGCGCAGCCTTTATTCAAACGAAAGTTAGCCTTGCTGCTTATGCCAATCAACCCAATGTAAAGTTGCGCTGGAGAATGGCATCAGATGCAAGTGTGGCATCTACCGGTTGGAATGTAGATGACATCTTAGTACAGGAAGCACCTCCGGTAATAAATATGAGGTCAAGTCTTTTCGACAATGCTGACCAAAGAATAAGTTTATCAGATACAACAACATTGGTGTTAGCTCCACTTCCTGCCATCACTGCAACTGCAGGGCCTAACGGTACTATTTCTGATCCTGGTATTTCAACAGTAACGTTGGGCTCAGATAAAACATATACCATCACAGCAAACAGCGGATACAATATCCAGGATGTTTTGGTAGATGCCGTTTCCCAGGGAGCTATGAGTACTTATACATTTACGAATGTAATCACCAATCATACGATCAGTGCAAGTTTTGTGCTTGGTTGTTCCGTAACAGGATCTGGTACCACAACGCCGGTTAGCTGTGCAGGTAATACAAACGGAACTTCAACTATTACATTAACGGGTGCAGGTGCTGCAGCGCCAGGTACTTATACCGTTGACGGAGGACCTTCGCAAGCATATTCAACAAATCCGTTTACCATCACCGGGCTTGCAGCTGGTAATCATACCGTATTTGCTACTGTTACTGCAGGTGGTTGCATATCATCCGGCATTTTAATAAACGTAGGAGCACCAGCAGGCTTTACTGCAACTTATACCAAAACCAATGTAAGCAGTTGCAGCGGGTTGCAGGATGGAAGTATAACTGTTACGCCAACTGGTGGAACAGGGCCTTACACGTATAGCTGGAACGGCATAACAGGATCGGGTAACCCGGCAACCACCGTATTCACAGCCGGTAATGTTTCAGCGCTTACAGGTTTGAATTATGGTTATTACAATGTCAGCATCACAGATGCCGGCGGCTGTGGAATTGTAAACATCAACAACATTCATGTGGAGTTAGGCTATACCGTTTACGTTACTTATAGCGGAAGCAACAGCAGCAGTTGTGCAAACACCGGTTCTGTTTTATTGTATGGTAATGCGGGCATTCAACCTTATACATATAGCTTAACAGGTTTGGCCGGAAGCTACCAGGCAAGCAATACATTTAGCAATCTTGCGGCGGGAACTTATACCGGGTATGTAAAAGATGCCCGTGGATGTATCAGCACCAAACCAGGTATTGTTGTAAGCGCAGCAGCTGCAATAACTGTCACCGCTTTTGTAAGAAATGCAAGTAGTTGTGGTAATGATGGCGCTGTTGAAATATACAGGTCTGGCGGAATTCCATCATATACGTATAGCATTACGTCGGCAGCCGGCCCATGGGTTTCAACAAATATTTTTACAGCACTTGCAGCAGGATCATACACTGCCTATGTGAAAGATGCGGCAGGTTGTGTTGGACAGCAGGCAGTTGTTGTAGCGGCAGGAGCGGGCGTTTCAATAACAGCAAGCAAAATAAATACCAGCACATGCGTTAACGACGGTTCTATACAGCTGAATGCAACAGGTGGCATTGCTCCTTATGCTTATAGTAAGGATAATGGAATAACATTCCAGGCAAGCAATAGCTTTAGCGGTCTTGGCCAGGGCAATTACCCCATCGTTGTGAAAGATTCCAAAGGTTGCACAGGAGCATCGAATGTAACGATCAATTTAAATACAATTGTAGTTACTGCCAGCGCAGTGAATGCAAGTACCTGTGCAAGTAACAACGGTAAGATCAGTGTATTCAGAACCGGTGGTTACAATCCATATACCTATAGTTTGGATGGCAATACGTACCAGTCAGGAAATGTGTTCTTAAATGTTGCTCCCGGCATATATACAGCCTATGTGAAAGATGCTAAAACATGCATCGGTACAATCTCAAATATCGAAGTAGGTCCAACAGGTTGTATACAAAACTTTACTGCAGGCAAGGATGTCAGGAGTAAATCTTCTGAAAAAATTGCGTCGGTAAAAATGCAGCTGTACCCAAATCCAAGTGCAACTGAATTTACATTGCTGTTGCAGGATAACAGCAGCAAAGAAAAAGTTTTTATAACGCTGACTGATGTGCTGGGAAGAAAAGTTTATCAAACAACAACAACAGAAAAACAGTTGAATCTTGGCAAAGAACTAAAAGCAGGGATCTATATCATGGAAGTTGTACAAGCCCGCCACAAGCAGATTGTTAAGCTTATAAAAGAATAATTAAAAAAGAAAGGGAATTAGTACCCTTGTTTTATTCAGTAATTGCCAATGGTTCGTGTTTTCACGAACCATTGGCATAATATAGGTTCGGGAACACCACCGGATGTTCAGAAGGAATATTTACCGGTTTCAAAAGCTTATTGGTTACTGACCTTTTTTGCCACATATTCGCTGATTGAAAAAATATTGCCACGAAGGCACAACCTGAGCAACAAATCAAACATCAACATTCGTGCATTCGTAGCAATAACATTCATTAAAATCAGTGAATCAGTGGCAAAATTTTTCATACTGTTGCATTAAAGATATAGACCAAACCAAATGGAGTTAGTTAAACCGGTACGCAGCATTGTCATTTTCAATTTACACGTTTGTATTTGGGAAGTATTTTGTAAATGGTATATTGTATTGCCTTTGACATAGAAAATTAAAAATATAATGCAAGGAAGCCATCAATAACAGCACCCATTAATAATTAGCTATAATATTTACTCAACCCAAACAACCTTATCATGGCCATTACAAAAACAGCTGAAGGATTAAAGCGGGTTGTAGGAATTCAGGGGCTTACACTTGCCATTGTAAACGGCGTCATTGGTGCAGGCATATTTGCATTGCCGGGAATTGTAGGAGTTCAATTGGGTGCATTTGCCATATTTGGTTATATATTCTGTAGCATTATGCTGGCAGCCATCATGCTTTGCTATGCCGAAATAGGAAGCCGGGTTACCACGAGTGGCGGATCTTACGCTTATGTAGAAGCGGCTTTCGGCCACTTTCCAGGGTATATCATTAACTGGTTATACTTTTTTGGCTGGAACGTTTTGGGGAGCGCTGCACTCATGAATATCATTGCAGATTCATTGGCTGTAATATTTCCCGTGTTTGCAGATCCTTTGATTCGCGGGTTGTTGTTTTTTGTACTGATCGGATGCATGGTGCTTATTAATATACGTGGTGTATCGCAGGGAATCCGTTTGGTAAAACTCATCACCGTTATAAAATTATTGCCGCTGCTTTGTATTATTATCTTTGGATTCAGCCAGGTAAAAACTGCCAACCTGCATTGGGAACATACACCCTCGTTGAAAACTTTCAGCGATACTGCGCTTATTTTATTTTTTGCATTTGCAGGTTTTGAAACATCACTTGCTGTAAGCGGTGAATTTAAAAATCCCATGCGTACGGTTCCGGTAGGTATTTGCCTCGGAGGTATTGTGGTACTCCTGATTTACCTGTTGTTACAAACCGTAACGCAAGGTGTGCTCGGTGCAAACATTGTATCTTTTAAAGATGCGCCATTGGCAGCAGTAGCCGAAAGACTTGTTGGCCCTGCAGGAGCAACCATCCTGTTGTTTACGGCCGCCATATCTTGTTTTGGATGTGTAAGCGCTGATGTAATGGGTACGCCGCGTGCCCTGTTTGCAGGTTCAAATGATGGTACATTTCCTAAGTTCCTGGGTAAAGTTCATTCAAAATATTCAACACCATATTTAGCTTTGGCAGCTTACGGGGGACTGGTATGTATTTTTTCCATCTCGGGTGGATTTAAACAATTAGCGGTTTTGGCCAGTGCGGCTATACTGCTTGTTTACCTCGCTGTTATTTTAGCTACTGTTAAATTAAGAAAGCAACAGCACGAAACATCAGCAAAAACATTCAGGGCTCCTGGTGGTCCGGCCACTCCTTTAATTGCTATTGCTGCTATTAGCTGGTTACTCAGCAGTTTAAGCAAATGGGAGATTTTATCCACCATTATTTTCATTGCATCAATTTGCCTGATCTATTTTGTAACGAAGAAATTAAAGAAAGAAAAGATACCTGGAGCGGTGGTAAAGGAAATTTTGTAACTAGCAAAATGATGGGGTTAAGAAAATAGAATTTGCCCTAAGATCAAAATACAGATCGATTCAACAATATGGAAGAGGAAAATAACATATCACCCGAATAAAATACAGATGATCAATCATCAAATGATCAACAGGCATTTTGTAAAACCATTTCGGAGGGTTAATAAATAGGTACAACTGCGATACCAATCGCATTGTACCATAAAGTGAAAAACGGACAACAAAAATGCAGGTGGAGAAAAATAAAATAATTCATTTAGCAACAAACCAATGATAACTATATATTGCGGATGGGCGGTACCGTTTCATCATAAATCAGAACATCGGGCAACGCATAAATTAATTGAGCAGGTTAACGAGATACATTTGGCGGAAGTAAAAAAAATCGAACAACTTAATAAACCTTAAGCAAACATGGCAAGCAAAAGATCTTTCCCGGGGCCTATTCCTATCTTAATGATCGTGATCATACTAGCTGCAATTACTACCTGGATATTACCTGCAGGCCAGTATAACAAACTTTCTGTAACGGGTAAAACCTTTACCATGATTACAGACAGCAGCGAGCTACCGCTGCCGCTTACCCAGCAAACCCTCGATAGCCTGGGCATACAGATCAAAGTACAGAAATTCATTGATGGCAATATCCGCAAACCGGTTTCTGTGCCCAATTCTTTTAGCAAACAAAAAAGAAATCAACAGGGATTTATTAATGTGTTGCAGGCTCCGATTAAAGGTATTGTTGATAGTATAGAAATAATTTTATTTGTGCTCATCATAGGTGGCTTTATGTTTGTGTTCAATGAAACCGGAGCAATGGTAAAAGGTATCACCTGGTTATCTTACTCCATGAAGGGGCGTGAACACTGGCTCATCATCATACTCACAACAGTATTCTCATTTTTTGCAGGTTCTTATGGCATGGCCGAAGAAGCGCTGGTCTTTTATCCAATCCTTGTTCCTCTTTTTCTCGCTGCCGGTTACGACCTGATCGTTCCGTTGGCCATCATATTTGGCGGTACTTCCATCGGTTGCCTACCCGCATTCTCCAATCCTTTCTCTACCATCATTGCATCCAATGCAGCCGGGATCAATTGGATGGATGGGCTTGCCGAACGATTAACATTATGGGTAGTTGTAACCGGGTTGCTGGTTTGGTATATTTTGAAATATGCTGCTAAAGTAAAAAAAGATCCAACCGCTTCCCTGGTTCATAAAATTGATGGTGAAGTGAAAAGTCTGTATGAAGTACACATCGACAATGAAACAGCTGTTACTGCATTAGATTGGAAAACAAAATTATTACTCCTGATCTATATCTGTACTTTTTTAACCATGATTGGCGGCGTGGTATTTTTAGACTGGTGGACTACGGAAATGTCTGCGTTGTTCCTTGGGTCGTCTATCCTGATTGCAGTGATCACCCGGTTGAATGAAAAAATATTTATCCGCGAATTTATTAAGGGTGCAGAAAGTTTATTGTCGGTTGCCTTCATCATTGGTGTTGCCAGAGGGGTAACCATTATTTTAAACGACGGGCATATCAGTGATTCTATTTTATATTATGCAGCCAATTTGGTGCAAGGCATACAACCGGCATTGTTTATCCTGCTGCTGTTGCTATTTTATGTCATCTTTTCCATTTTCATACAGTCCTCGTCAGGCATGGCAGTTTTAACCATGCCCATCATTGGCGCATTGGCGATCCTGGTAAATGTACCGGGCAGGGAAATTGTGAATTCCTATATGTATGGGATGTGCCTGATGTCGTTCCTTGCGCCTACCGGGCTCATACTACCATCATTGGCAATGGTAAACATCAGCCTGAAAACATGGTTCAAATTTATCATGCCGTTCCTCATACTGATCACATTGATTTCAATGCTGGCACTGGTAATTGGCATTTATATAAAATAAGATCGGGGTGCTGAAAAATAAACAGGTAAGAAAGGAATTAATAAAAAACGGTTGATCTAAAACGATGGATTCAACTTCGTAAATTGCAAATCCCAAACTGCATCAAAAATCAAAAATCAAAAATCAAAAATCAAAAATCAAAAATCAAAAATCAAAAATCAAAAATCAAAAATCAAAAATTTACTTCACCTCCTGCATATCTACCAACCGCTTATAAAATCCATTCTGATTGATCAGGCTGTCATGCGTTCCTCGTTCAACGATCTCACCTTTCTGTAAAACGATGATCTCGTTTGCGTGGCGTATAGTGCTCAGGCGATGTGCAATTACAATAGAAGTTCTGTTGGTCATTAAATTATTGATCGCATCCTGCACAAGCCTTTCGCTCTCGGTATCCAGTGACGATGTAGCTTCATCTAATATCAAAATCGGAGGGTTTTTCAAAACAGCCCTGGCAATGGTCATGCGCTGGCGTTCACCACCACTAAGTTTCAGTCCGCGGTCGCCGATATTGGTATCATAACCCTCTTCTTTCGTTTCTATAAAATTAGCAGCATTGGCAATTTTTGCAGCATGTTCGATCTCTTCTTTTCCGGCATCGTCTTTTGCCAGCGCAATATTATTGGCGATCGTATCATTGAACAGGATCGCTTCCTGTGTTACGATACCCATCTGGTTTCGGATAGAATGCAATGTGTAATTTTTTATATTAACGCCATCGATCAATACTTCTCCTTCACCTGCATCAATGAATCTTGGTATCAGATCAGCCAATGTACTTTTACCGGCACCGCTGCTGCCAACCAATGCAATGGTTTTTCCTTTTTCAATGGTGAGGTTGATGTTCTTCAGCACTACATTATCGTCGTAAGAAAAACCCACATTTTTTAATTGAATTGAATGCGTGAATTCTTTCAGTTCCCTGGCACCAGGCAATTCTTTAATGCCAACATTTTCATTGATAAGATTTTCTATACGTTCAATACTTGCTGCACCTTTCTGAATATTATAGGAAGCGCTTGATAAAGATTTTAACGGCTGAATCAATTGTGTAAAGATGGCAATATAAGCCAGGAAGTCACCGGCATTCAACGTAAAAGAAGCATCCCCGCTCAGCACCAGTCTGCCGCCATACCAAAGAATACACAGCACTGCTGTTACACCCAAAGCTTCAGAAACAGGCGAAGCAAGGTCACGCCGGCGGTTAGCCTTGTTTTTCAAATGGTACATCATTTCATTTTGCTGCTCAAATTTTTTCTGAATTTTCTTCTCTGCATTAAACGCTTTGATGATGCGGATACCACCAAGTGTTTCTTCAATGGTAGAAAATAAAATACCGAATTGCTGCAGCACACTTTTATTTTCTTTTTTCAACGACCTGCCTATCCTTCCTAAAACAAACCCGGCTACCGGCAGAAATATGACAAGGAACAACGTGAGTTGCGGGCTTAGCATCACCATGTAAACAAAGAACAACAGGATGGTGATGGGCTCCCGGAAAACGCTTTCCAACACACTCACGGTAGATCCTTCCACATCTGCAAGATCATTGGAAAGTTTACTCATGATATCGCCCTTGCGTTGCTCATTAAAATAACCGATCGGTAATTGCAGGATCTTTGAATACATACTGCTACGCATATCATTCAGGATGCGGTTACGGATCGGGTTCAAAAAATACATACTCAGGTATGCAAAGACATTTTTGAGAATGATGGCAGTAAATACAACCAGGCAGATGACCATCAATGCTTTGATATTTCCACCCGGTTCGCCAATGATCTTATACAACCATTCTTTGAAATAATTCACCGGGTTTATTTTGTTGAAAAAACCGCTTCCGGTTACGGCTTTAAAAGCATCACCCTGTTTGAAAATGAGCATCAAAAACGGGCTCAGTAAGCCCAACGATAATACCCCGAATATGGCCGATAAAATATTAAACCCAAAATAGCTTATAACAAGCCGTGGATAGTTCTTTATGTATTTAAATATTGTTCTTAAACTCTTCATGTAATGCGGTAAATATAAAAGCTGATAAAACCCTGCAAAGTAAGTAATTTTACAGCGATTAAAAGACTAAACATATGTTAGAAGGCAAAAGGCAAAAGCAAGTGGCATCGGTGTTGGAAAAAGACCTGAATGAAATATTTCAGCGGCTGGGGCTTTCTATGATGGGTGGTGGTATGATATCGATTGCTTCTGTGAAGATCACACCAGATCTGTTTGATGCAAGGGTTTACCTCAGCTTCTTTAAAGTAAAAGACCCGGTTGAAGCGTTGAAAACGATCAACGACCGCAGCTGGGAAATTAAACGTGAACTTACCGCAAGGGTAAGGCACCAGTTACGTTCTATGCCGCAACTGAATTTCTATATGGATGATACATTGGATTACGTAGATAAAATGGAACAGCTTTTTAAAGAGATAAAAACGCAGGACGATAAAAATCAAAACAAATCCTAACTGAAAGATGTACCTCATTTTCGCCTGGCGGTATTTCAAAGGGAAAAAATCTGCGAATGCCATCAACATCATTTCATGGGTAACCACTGCTGTAATAGCATTTGCAACCTGCTGCCAATTGCTGGTACTAAGTGTTTTTAATGGTTTTGAAGACCTGGTAAAATCACTGTACTCTTCTTTTTATACCGATCTGAAAGTAGTTCCCGCCAAAGGAAAAACATTCACCTTAACTACCGTCCAGCTTTCTCAAATTAAACAACAACCGGCTATTCAGGATGTATCGCTTATTGCAGAAGAAAAAGCGTTATTAAAAATTAAAAATGGTGAGGCACAATCAGTGATCTATATCAAAGGTGTGGATGATCATTTTGCGAATGTTAGTGGGGTTCCCGCTAAGCTTACCAGCGGAAAATTCAATACCGGTTCCGTTGATACGCCTAAACTCATCATCGGTGCAGGCATACAAAACGCACTGGCCATAAATATCAACGATGAATTTGCGCCGGAATATATTACCGTGATACTTCCCAAAAAAAATGTGGTTGGCAATGATCCGCTTGCATCACTGAGTGAAGGGAACGTAACTACCAATGCCGTATTTGCTATTCAACAGGATTTTGATAACAAGTATACCTTCAGCAATATTGGATTTGTAAAACAACAAATGGGACTTTTAGAAAATGAATTTACTTCTGCAGAAATTAAGCTAAGGCCCGAACAGGATATACAGGATGCAAGGACCAGCTTGCAAAAAACGCTCGGCGATCATTATAAAGTGCAGACAAAGTATGAACAAAACAGCAACCTCTACAGCACCATGCGATTGGAAAAATGGGCCATCTATGCAGTACTCAGCCTCATCCTTATCGTTGCATCCTTTAATATGGTAAGTGCACTTACGATGCTGGTATTAGAAAAAAAGCAGGACATCGCCATTCTTCAAAGCATGGGCACTACTTCATCTCAAATAAAAAAGATCTTTCTTAGTGAAGGTATCTTGTTGGCCGGTATCGGTGCTTTCTGTGGAATTGTACTTGCATTAATCATATGCCTCCTGCAGCTGAAATTCAAACTCATAAAACTACAAGGTGGTTCTTTTCTGATAGATTATTTCCCGGTGAAATTGGTTGCAACAGATTTTCTGCTGGTAGCAGGAACCGCCATGGCCATTGCATTCATCGCATCCTGGTTCCCGGCTTTTAAAGCATCCAGGCAACCGTTGGAACTTCGTTAATTCAATGATCTGATAATTTCGTTATTTGAAGATAAAGAAGTTCAATCGTCTAAACCGTCTTCAAATTTCCAGATTATTAATAATCACCCAACGTTTCGGGAAGTTGCTCTAAGGCTTTCCTCAACTGTTCATCATTGGGCGCAATACCATGCCATTCGTGATGCCCTTCCATAAAATCAACACCCTTCCCCATGATCGTTTTCATCAATATAGCAACAGGCTTTCCTTTGCCCGTTAATGTTTTTGCTTTTTCAAGTCCGGCTACAACCGCATCCATATCATTTCCTTCCATTTCCATCGTTTCCCAACCGAATGCTTCGAATTTTGCATGCAGGTTTCCGAGGCTCATCACTTCTTTCGTAGGACCGTCAATCTGCTGGCCGTTCCAATCGATCGTAGAGATCAGGTTATCAACTTTTTTGTGTGCCGCAAACATAATGGCTTCCCAGTTCTGCCCCTCATCCAGTTCACCATCACCATGTAAAGAATATACTGTGCGGTCGTCGTTGTTTAGTTTTTTTGCATAAGCTGCGCCAATGGCAACACTCATGCCTTGTCCCAATGAACCACTTGCAACACGGATACCAGGAAGATCTTCGTGTGTGGTAGGATGCCCTTGTAAGCGGCTGTTTATTTTCCTGAATGTGGCCAGTTCCTTCACTGGAAAATATCCACTCCGGGCAAGTGCACTATAAAATACAGGCGATATATGCCCGTTACTTAAAAAGAAAATATCTTCCCCATTACCATCCATCTTAAAATCAGGATTGTGCTTCATTATTTTGAAATACAAGGCTGTAAAGAATTCTGTACAGCCCAATGAACCGCCGGGGTGGCCGCTTTGAACTGCATGTACCATACGTACAATATCCCTTCTTAACTGGGTGGCAATATCTTTAAGCTCGCTCATTTTATATGTGTTTTTTTATTAATAAAACTGGAGGATTTTCGCTGCAAACCTACTCAAATTCATTTCATGTACAAAGAAAAAAAGCTTTTAACCAAATTGCTATAATAAGTTCATAGTTATGCCGTTAATTAATAGCATATTTGTGTCATCAGGGCGTTTTTTAAAAAATACCCTATTGTGGGTAGTTTTTGATAAATCTTGAGATTAAACTTCTTTCTGCAAAACATATTTGATACTTTTGTAACCACTGACGTTATAAACCAATTGCATGAATTACATTTTACTTAGTGCAGGCCTATCGTTTTTAATAACGTTTTTTGCTATCCCTGTCATTATTCAAGTTGCGAAGGACAAGAAGCTTTTCGACGAACCGGATGAACGCAAGGTTCACAAGGCTGTCATTCCAACTTTAGGCGGATTGGGAATTTTTGCCGGTTTTATCGTTGCCACATTAATGGGTGTTCCACTGGGTATAACAACCGAACTTCAATATTTTGCCGCGGCTTCAATAGTGATCTTCTTTTTAGGGATGAAAGATGATATCCTCGTTCTTTCTGCAAGTAAAAAATTCATCGGGCAGTTAATTGCAGCCGGCATACTGATCAAATTTGCCGGTGTACAGATTACTAATATGCATGGGTTCTTAGGCATTTACCAGATACCGCACTATGCCAGCATTACCCTTTCGCTTTTCACGATCATTGTTATTACAAATTCATTTAATTTAATAGATGGTATCGATGGACTGGCCGGAAGCCTTGGCTTTTTGACCACCCTTGTTTTTGGTACTTATTTCTATTATATCGGCCATATTGAATATGCAGTGATGGCATTTGCCTTATCTGGCAGCCTGATCAGCTTTTTGATCTATAATTTTTCCCCGGCAAAGATCTTTATGGGTGATACGGGTTCCCTGTTACTGGGGCTTATCAATTCGATATTGGTTATTAAGTTCATCAACCTGGCCGGAACACCGGGTGTGGCCTTACCAATTGCTGCCTCACCTGCCATCGGGTTCTCAATTTTAATGATCCCTTTGTTTGATACATTGAGGGTTTTTGGTTTAAGGTTACTTGATCGCCGTTCACCGTTTAGCCCCGACAGAACACACGTACATCATTTCCTGCTCGATATTGGTTTTTCACACCGGAAAATAACACTGTCATGTGTTGGTTTGAACATAATTTTTATTGCAATGGCATTCAGCCTTCGTGGGTTTGGCACAACCATTGTTATGGCAGTGTTGCTGCTTACGGGTTTTGGCTTCATCGGACTAATCTATTACCTCCGCCAGAAACAAAAACCAGTATCTGTAGATACGATCATGGAAAATGAAATGAGAAAATCTCACAAAATATTATCACTCTCTACCGAATCGGTTGAAGTAGAATAACCGGCAACACGCTCCTCTTTTCTGTTAAACATAAAAACTGCCTCAACTAATAGTAGTTTTTTATAGCTTTGCAGCCAATTCAAATATTATGTCAGAAGATTTAAATAAGATATTGGCAGATACGGAAACTGCTATGAAAAAAGCCATCGGGCACCTCGAAGCAGAACTTACCAGGATACGTGCAGGGAAGGCCAGTCCGAATATGCTCGACGGCATTATGGTAGACTATTATGGTAACCCAACCCCGATTAACCAGGTTGCAAACGTATCCGCATTGGATGCCCGTACGATCTCCGTTCAACCCTGGGAAAAAAATATGCTGCAAAATATTGAGCGGGCCATTATAGCTGCCAATATTGGTATCAACCCACAAAATGACGGATCAACGATCCGCCTGTTCCTGCCGCCACTTACCGAAGAAAGAAGAAAAGAGCTGGTAAAAAAATGTAATGGCGAAGGCGAAAATGCGAAGGTATCTGTCAGAAGCATCCGCCGGGATTCTATAGAGCACATTAAGAAACTACAAAAGGATGGCCTGAGCGAAGACGCCGCCAAAGATGCCGAAAAAGAAGTGCAGGACATTACCGACAGGTTCACTGTACTTGTTGAAAAGCACCTGGAAGCAAAGGAAAAAGAAATTATGGTTGTTTGATTATCGCATTCCCCACAACTGTCTAGTACATCATTTAAACTATTTTCCATCATTGCGGGGAATGATGCAATCTGTGTGACCAACGAGGTAGATTGCTTCGTTCCCCGCAATGACGATATGATCAATTAAATTTAAGCCATGCAGCTATTACCTGTAACAGACAAGGTGGGCAGTAAACTCTTTATAAAAGTTCCACTTTCCATTTATAAGAATGATCCTAACTGGATAAGGCCGCTGGATAAGGATATTGATGAAGTGTTTGACAAGGATAAAAACAAGGCATTTCGTTTTGGAAAAATTGAACGCTGGATATTGAAAGACGATGATGGAAACCTGGTAGGTCGCATTGCAGCATTTGTAAGCAAAAAATATAAGAATAAGGGTGATGATATGCCTGTAGGGGGCGTTGGTTTCTTCGAATGCATCAACAGCCAGGATGCTGCCGACCTGCTGCTCGACAATGCCAAACACTGGCTTATCAGCAACGGTATGGAAGCTATGGACGGGCCGGTCAATTTCGGTGAACGTGACCGCTGGTGGGGCATGATTACCGAAGGTTACTTTGCACCCTTATATTGCATGAATTACAATCCGCCTTATTACGTAGCACTTTTCACAAACTATGGTTTCAAGCCATTCTTTAACCAGGTATGTTTTGGATTGGATGCACAAAAAAAACTTGCACAGAAAGTACTTGACAGGCACAAAGTTCATGAATCAAACCCGGATATCAGTTTCAGCACCATTCATAAAAACAACCTGGAAAAATATGCAGTTGATTTTGTTGAAGTGTACAATAAAGCCTGGGCCGGCCACGGCGGATTGAAACAACTTACCAGGGAACAGGTGTTGATCATGTTCAAAAAAATGAAGCCTGTGATGGATGAGGACGTTGTTTATTTTGCCTATCATAAAGGAGTGGCCGTTTCCATGTTCGTTAATCTTCCCGACATCAACCAGTATTTTAAACATTTCAACGGTAAATTTGGGCTGATTCAAAAACTTGAATTTTTATGGCGCCAAAGATTCAGGAAAGCCAGAAAATTTGTAGGAATGGTATTTGGAACGGTACCCGAATGGCAGGGAACAGGCATAGACGCATATATCATTGGCGAATGTTCAAAGATCGTGCAGGGAGAAGGGCAACATTATTTAGAATACGAGATGCAGTGGATCGGTGATTTTAATATCAAAATGATCAATGTAGCAGAAAGCCTCGGCGACACTTACCGCAGCAGGCAATTGACCACTTTCAGATACATTTTTGACCGCACAAAAGAGTTTAAACGGCACCCGATGCTGGCTTAACGGCTTCAGCAGCTCCGGGGCAGGAGGAATCTTTTATCTCCTGTTTAGGTACCAGGTATCTCTTGAGATTCTTCTTACTTCTAAAGGATAAATAAAAATAAAAAATTACCAATTAAAAATTAGATTTGCTCCCATAGCCCTTCAATTATTGAGGATCGAATACCATGGATAAATTCATTGTTTCAGCAAGAAAATACCGGCCACAGAATTTCAGTACTGTCATTGGTCAGTCGCATATTACCACTACGCTGAAGAATGCTATTAACAACAACCAGCTTGCACATGCTTTTTTGTTTTGCGGTCCACGTGGCGTGGGCAAAACCACCTGTGCACGTATCCTTGCCAAAACCATCAACTGCGAGAACCGCACAAAAGAAGGTGAAGCATGCAATACCTGCAACAGTTGTGTTTCATTTGATGCCGGCATCTCCTTAAACATTCATGAACTGGATGCCGCCAGTAATAACTCGGTAGATGATATACGTACATTGGTGGAACAGGTGCGCTTTGCACCACAGGCCGGTAAATACAAAGTATACATCGTGGATGAGGTACACATGTTAAGCGCTTCAGCATTCAATGCATTTTTGAAAACACTGGAAGAACCACCACCTTATGCCATTTTTATTTTAGCAACAACAGAAAAACATAAGATACTTCCAACGATATTAAGCCGCTGCCAGATATTCGATTTTAAACGCATTACCATCAATGATACGGTAGAGCACCTGCAGGAAATTTGTGAGAAGGAACATATTACCGCTGAAAAAGCAGCCCTGCATGTGATCGCTCAAAAAAGCGAAGGCTGTATGAGGGATGCACTGAGTATACTTGATAAGATTGTAAGCTTTACAGGCGGAAAACTGGATTATGCCAATACCCTTGAGCACCTGAATATACTGGATGAAGATTATTATTTCAACATGTTAGGACAGATGCAGGAACAACAACTGGCAGAAGCATTGTTGTTGTTCGACGAAATAAACCAAAAAGGTTTTGAAGGTGATACGCTGCTGGAAGGTTTTGCAGAATTCATTCGCAACCTGCTCGTTAGTAAAGATGCAAAAGCTGCCATCCTACTGGAAGTAGCAGACGATTTCAAGCAAAAATATTTGCAATACGCACAGCAGGTATCAACAGGCTGGCTTATTGCTGCATTGAATATACTGAACGACGCCATCATCAATTACAAACAGGCCCGTAACAAAAGGCTGCACATTGAAATGGTGATCATAAAGCTGAATTATCTTCAACAAGCCATACAATTTGTTGCTGAAGACGGTGGCGTTGGTAAAAAAAAACTGACGGATAATACGAAAGCAGTTTCTTTCAGGGCATTACCCATGATAAAACTAAAGGAAGTTGCTCCGCAGGCTTCAACAAAAAATACCACCAAACCTGCCGACGCTTCGTTGGTCATCGAAACAGCAAGGCCTGTTGTAAAAAAACAGGCAACCGAACCTGTTCAAACAGCGAATACGGAACCAAAGCCCGCCCGCAAGCTGGGTTCTTTGCAGAAGATCAGGGAGCAGGTAATCCGGAACAGTAACAACGGCAATACCAGCAAGCCGCTTACAGCCGAATCTTTACAGCAGGCCTGGATTGAATTTATTGAGACACTTACCAGTAAAAAAAATCATTCTGCCGTAACGAATTTCAAAATGGCCGAATTGAAAGTATTGGATGATAATTGCTTTGATATTATCACCGAAAGCAATATGCATTTGAAATTCATTGAGGCCGAGCGTTCGGACCTGATACATTTCATGCAGCAGTTCTTTAATAACCGTTTCCTGAAATACCAGTTGTTACTTATTGAAAAAGATATACCGCTAGAGACCGGTGACCAGGCCCTTACCGCGAAACAGCAATACCAGCTGCTAACGAAAGAATATCCGCTTATCCAGGATTTGAGAGAACGCCTGAACCTGATGCTGGATTGACGGGCTTTCCGCCAGATCGATGGATAGATATATGCAGTACAAGTGTGCGACGCCACCGAAGCTGAAAAATGAATTAATGACGGGCACAAAATCTACCAATACTTTTCCTGTTTTTGCATTAATTTCGGGCATCTATATTTACAAATAAAGAAAAACATATTTATGGCAGAAGTGATACGCATGCCCCGAATGAGTGATACCATGACCGAGGCTGTGAT
>JBBQZY010000004.1:0-289496 GCA_038207305.1 Chitinophagales bacterium | reverse complement strand
TTTTTAATCAACAAAAACAACTAAGCCTTACTACAATATTTTAGGGGTCAATTTGAAATGGCGGAGGGGGTCAATTTGCTCTGGCGAACAGGGATCAGTTTAAGCTGGAATTAGGGGGTCAATTTGTCTGTATTTTCCAATAGTCTTTTAATTCCGGAAATTATAGCTTTACGTACAAAATCCTTTAATTCTGAAAGTGCTTCATTCTCAATTAATCCTTCCCTACTAGCTGTTTCTTCAAATGACTCCCCTTCTTTATCGACAATTTCAACAAACCCAAAAAAGTTTTTATTGGTATAAGGAATATTAAATAAAATATTTGCATCATTCAGTTCAAACTCAATACGTGATCTCCGTCTGTCAAGACCTAGCCAGTCATCCCCTACCTCACCATAAGGTAAAACACGAAAGCCATTTCTATATACTCTTAGTCCAGATTGAGATGTTGCTAAATCCTCAATATTATTTAGCTCTAATCTGGAAATTCCATTATTGTAATATTCATGCCGGTCATATATGAAGTAATACGCTTTAAAATGAATATTTTTAAGGTGCTCATAGTCTGTGATAATATCACCGCCTGTTTCATTGGCGCTTATTGCAAGATCAGAATCATTAATACTAAAGCTTTCGCTCTTTACTTTAATAAACCCTTTATGGTCTTCGTTAACAAATCCTTCAATTATTGCCAAAGATTTTTCAAATAAGATTGTATTTATATCAGCAATTGCGGAACTTAAGCCATTTTCAGTCCTATAGCATTCGACTAAAAAAAATTCATCGCCTTGTTTTGCTAAATTAAGATCACTACTTTTTTGTGAAAGAAACGTGGGTTGAAGCAAATCAGATACATACCGAAATACTCTTTTTATTTGAGCGATGCTCCATGAGTGCCTTAAGTTTTCTATATACAAGGTTGTTCCAGACTCCTTTTCCTTATCAATGTATTCAATTGTATTTTCTACATCAAAGAGATCCTTATCAATTAAATATTCATCCCAATTTATTGTTATTTTTATTGCTTTATCCTCTTCTTTAACTTGTGTTACAATTATAAGTTTTTCTCCTAAAAATTGGGTAGCAAAACGGCCAATTCCTTTTCTTCCTGCACGTTGCCTTTTGAATTTAGGGGATACTGGATTATGAAGTTTAGAGGTTGTAGATAATGTCATAAAACCTTTTATGAAGTCATCCCTAGTCATTCCATGACCATTATCATCAATAACAAGTTTCCCACCGGTAACATTGGAGTTTATAAAATCTAGTTTTACTAAAGTTGCATCAGCATCGTATGAATTTTTAATCAATTCGGAAACACCCGTTTCGGCCCTACCGATTAATTCTTTTCCTAGCCTGTTAATAATATTTGCATCCACCGAAAATGAAACCGAATTAGGATTAAGTAATTGGAGCTTAGAAATTATTTCATCTCTTTGCTTAATCAGGTCTTCCTTATTTTGTAGTGGTTCCGACATGTTCTAAGTTAAATAAAGCAAGCTGCACACCCAATTCCTTCTTCTTCTGCTAAAATGTCGAGAAGATACTCGGATTGTATATTGCTTTTATTTTCTGTTTTTTTTATGAAGTCTGATTTAATCCTATTCATTCGTTCTGGTACAAGCAGGTCTTCTAATTTTTCATCCTGCATCCAGGTATAACCAGCTTTCTCATATTCTTGTGCATTTTTAAATAACTCTGGGTGTTGTTCATACAGCCATATCCATTCAATTTTTTGTTGAAAGAAACAAAAGAAACAACCAGATCGACTGCGAGAGTAGGCTCCCTTTTTCCCATTTACTTCATACTCTACCTGTTTGTAGTATTCCGGTACCCCTACTCCGCTTTCTTCCAAAATATTAAAAATATCTTGTCTTACCAAAATATCTTCATTATTTACTAAAGGGAAAAAATCTTCTTTCGCTAAAGGATAATCAGTGCTTTTTAAAAATGAAAAAACAAGTGTATTAAACTCCTTAACCCCCAGATCAAGTAGCAAATTAAGTTTTTGAGGCTGGGTAAAAGACGCAGATAGCTGCTGATTTAATACTTCCTTTATTCTTGAAGTTTTTCCGTTCGCTCCAATAACATTAAATAGTTCTAATGCTTTTTGAATATTACTATTTGCCAAAATTTTTGAAATAACGTCTTCACTCCAGATATTCTTTCTAAATGGAAATATTGACTGGATGTTTGTTTTTCTTGAGATATAGCCCTCTCTTTCTTCATCTCCCCTGATACCAACATAGGAAACTACCGGATCTGTTCCCACAAATCGTTCGAATGGCTCCAGCTTCAATTTTTTTGTACACCACCTTGAATTTGATGAAGGAAGAAAGCCGCCATACATTTTCAGGAAATGGTCAAATGGCAATTCAGGACTTTTTTCTGCTGCGGTTAATCTGGTTATTTTCTTACCTAAATAAACCTCGAGATTATCTATGAGTTTGTAGGTTTCGTCCAGTTCCTTGCCAGTATCACAGGTATAATATTCAATATCCAAATCAGGACAGTTATTTTTCATATAGATAGCCAGAGCTGCGCTGTCCTTCCCTCCTGAAATTCCTAATACATGTCTTATCTTTTTGGTCATACTTTTAATAGGTCTTTTAAAATACTTGCTAATGCCGCTATGTTCATTGTTTTGTCTTTCGACAACATTTTACGAACTTTTATTTCAATTGCATTTATTTCATTCTTCTTACTCTTTGGCAATCTAACCAATTTCTTACTAACCCCTTCTACAAAGGAATTAATTTCTAATCCAAACACTTCTTCATTTTCTTCATCCAGGTCTGAATTAGAAATTGTTGTTAAGCTATCCAGTTCAAGAATTAAGGATTTGAATTTATCGTATAATAATATTTCCTCCTCATCCTTAATGTTATCAAGCGTCTTGCCAATTACAGCCTGTGCAAGTGAATTTAACCAGGTTTTTTTATCATCAAGAGTCGAATTTAATCTAAGAACAAATGTTTTTTGATAAGGCAGCAATAAATGAGTTCTTAATTTCTCGAATCTTTCCTGCAATTTAGTTTTATACTCTTCAAAAGATAGTTCTTTTCCAAAAAATTCAGTAATTATAAAATCTTCAAATCTGTTGGTTAATGAATCAATGCAGGTTCTTAGCTCACGAATAGAATCTTGTAACTTGTTAATATAAGATCGCAGGTCTGACTTTGATTTTACAAGCTTATCTGTTGAATAACCTAATGCAGCAGGGAATCCTTCAAAAAAAGATTGCTCTGGGTCTTTTGAATTTGCAATTGCCTCCCTTATTGCAATTGTTTCAGGTTTAAGCCGCTTTGTAATTTTGGAATATTCCGGTAAGCCTCTGAAAAAAGTAAGGAATGGTTTTATGGTTTCAATGAATGTATCGTTTGTAATATTTTTCTTTGAGTTTTGATTTAAGAATACACGGTAGCTGTTAAAAATATCCAGCTTTACACCTTCAATATCAAAAGTCTTTATTTCAAAATCTCCAGGGTATTTTATTAGCAACTCCAGGTTTTCATCATTTAAGATAGGAATATATCCACCCTCGCCGAATAATGCGAAGTCATTACGTTTAATGAACAAAAAAGTGGGAATCCAAAAATCAATGAAGCCCTTCTTTAATTTGAATGGCCTGCTGCTTAGTATTCCTGAGAAATCGGATACCTTTCGTTTTGATGCTTTGGCACTATTCAGAAATTTTTCAGAAGCTTTCCAAAGATTTTTAAACGAAGATTTTTTTGAAACAGTTGTAATAAAATTAATTTCATCAGAATACAACTCAATGCCATTTTCTTTAATTAATGACAGGTAAATTGTTTTCTCTGGCGGAAACTTTAATTTTTCAAACCCCAAATCCGGTTGGTTCCAGTTATTTACTAAAGCCTTTAAGTAATTTTTCTTCGCTGTATGAATTGAAGATGAAATTTTGTGTTTATTAACCAATTCATTAAAAAACTTAGGGGCTTCGGTATATACCAATTCACAAATCTGTGATAGTTGTTTATTAAAGTCCTTTTTACTTGGTATATCTTTAGTTTCTCCATTATACACCCATACGATCTCTTTACTGTTTGAATAGAAGCTATTAAGAATTTTATGATTTAATAGGTTCTGCTGATGCTGCATGATATTTGTTAGTTCACGTACAGCAATTTTATCATTGGCTCTTTCCTGCTCTTGGATAACTTGTTTTGTTTTCTCTATTTCAAACAATAAGTCTTTGATTGATTTCGAGTTCTTATAAAAACCATACAAAACGGCTTCTTTCTGCTCTGCTGATTTTCTTTTTACTTCATTTAATGAAAGTTTTTCGCTAAAAATTAAATTAATGTAACCATCAATCTCACCGGATGGGATTATGTCAATTGGATAATCTGAAATCTTATATTCAAAAAATCTCGGTGTACCACTTGTGTACGAAAACTGTTTTGCGAATACCAATGGTAGTTGGTAATTCTTATTTAAAAGGGTTGGTACATCACTAATTTCACTTAATCTATTTCCTGCTTCAATTAATGCCGATTGAATATCCAGGTCAGTTCCTTCAAACAAAACATATTTCTTACTGTAATTACGATAAAGAATTACTTTTCTTTTTTCAAGTTCTTCTATTAGCAATTCAGCGTTATTAATACCTAAACATAGTTTAGAATAAATAACAAGAAAAGATTTATCCAACACAGCACCAGTTGCGGCTGTAATATTCAACAATCCAATAGCTTTTATGATTTTAGCATAATTGGTAATGTCTTTATCAAACATTCTATCAGCTTCTTCCAGTGTATTTTTTATTGCAGACCAGGAGGCAAAATCGGGGTTAAACCTTGAGTTAATGAAAGAATAAAAGTTAAAAACAAGGTAATCATAAACACAGGCTATATTATAATAGGGATTTTGTTTTTTCCATTCTAAGCTATTTAAGCCTGTAAAATCTGTTGCTTCTAAAAAGGAAAATAACGATCTTTCATTTTGCCCGTATCTCTGTAAAGAAACTGTTACTATGCTTGCTGCAAGCATATCTAAAGGATATAAACGGTCTGCAATTTCAGTAAGATAGTCGGTATTGGTATTAAACGCCTTTGTTTTTAAAGCAAGTTCTAATGCCTTTTTAACTGATTTATCATTTGTGCCAGCAATGGATTTTTGATTAAGGTGTTCTGCTGCCAAAAATAAGAGTTGTTCAACTGGTTCATTGAATGTTATCTCTTTAAATCTACCTTTTACCTTAGTCCATTCCTGTTTTTGTGCATTAGTTAATGAAAAAGCATAAGCATCAAAGTTTTGATGTACTGTTGTTATTAATAAAATATTATGTTCTGGATTATTAGCAAACTCAGCTAACTGTTGAATAAAATATAGTTCTTTTTCAGGAGAATTTTGGGCTGCATATTCCAGAAATTTACCAAACTCATCTATTACAATTATGAGTAAAGGATTTTTTTTGCCTAAATCGTAATAGCGGTTAAATATCTCTGATAAAATATTTTCTGTTTCAGTTCTTTTTGCTTTTACCTCAAAATATTCTGCAAAGACAGTAGTAAGCGATTTGTATTCCCCAACAAAATTTACAATTTCAAATGCAGGATTGCTAATGAGATTTATATTAAAAAATCTTTTTTTACCGGATAGGCTTTGTTGATAAGCCCACAAAAAAGAAGATTTACCAGTACCATAAGAGCCAATAATATTGAAAGAGCGAATGCCTTTTTTAAAATCATTCGAGATTTGGTTAACGGCTCTGTTAGCATTAGGCGTTGGGATATAATTAATTTCCCTTTGCGAATCTCTGATAATATTTACTGATGTAGTGAATTTAGTTTGCATGATAATACTTGTCTAATACTTTTAGTGCTGATTGTTTTTCTCTAAACTGTAATTCCTTAATCCCTGCATGGTCATTAAAAACCATTTTATTTGATGGCTTGTTTGCTAAACTTTCTATTTTATTAAGCAGCCCTGTTTTGCTCAGTGCGAAAACAGAACCAACACTATCGGGTTCTTGCTCCAGGCTATTTAAGCTCACGGATAAGTCAAAATTATCATTATCTAAAATTGCAAAAAGAATAACTTCATCAGGTATCTCTGCTTTATCCGTGTTTTCTAAAACATAATAATCATCCTTACCTCGGCTAAAAGTTTTAATTAAATCTAATTCTGTTAATATGCCGGAAAAAGAATCTTCCCTGTCTTTAATTTGGGAATCTGAACGCAGGTACATTTTTATTAACACATTAAAATCATCATGCAGTGTTTTTTCATTTGCTTGAAATTCGCCATTGCTTTCAGCTTTGCGTTTGACAAACGAAATATAATTTTCCCGACAAAACTCTATCTTTTCTCTCCGCAGTTCATTAAATACTAAGGAATAGGTTGAGGCTACTCCAGTTTTTACCAGTTGATAATGAAGTAACCAAAGGCTTGCCTCATCTTCCAGGTATGGATCCCACCCATTATTATCTAATAATTTTTCAGCGAAAGGAGTTATCTGGTCATCTTGAGTAAGTAATCCAAAGGCTTTCATCCAGAACCGTACAGCAGCAACCATGTTTTTACCAACGCCTAATTGAACAACGGCGTCATCGTCATTGAAAGATTTACCGGATTTAATATAATCATAGCCCTTTTTTAGCCATAATTGGCGGCATTGAAATGATTCATGGCCGCTAAACGTGAATTTTTTTATCATATTTTAACTCTATTGTAAAACTAACTAATTGTGTCAAAGCAATTCAATGGTTTGTGCGTATGTGTAAAAAAAGGCTTTGCCCTATTTCATAGAACAAACATAAAACTATTTTATTTAGTAAAAGACATTTTTTGACATTTATTTCTAGATTTTACAAAAAGTGCTTATGTTTGCTTTCTAAACGAATTTAAGAAATGAATGGCATTGTAAATCCAAACATGATAATATTAGCAAGGGAATCAAGGGGCTGGTCACAAGCTGAATTAGCTGAAAACATAGGAATGAGTCCCACCAATTTGAGTAAAATAGAACGAAGCGATATTGGCATTAATGATGAGGTTTTAGAAACCATTGCTGAAAAAACAGATTACCCTCCTCACTTTTTCAAACAATCCGGTGAAATAATGCCGGAAAATCTCAATTACCGGAAAAGAGAGGTGGTAGCACAAAAATTAATTACGCCTATTCATGCTAAGGTAAACATCATACGTAAGCACATTCACTTTCTCACAATGGCTTTAGATATTTCCGCACCAACCATTCCGGTAATGGGAGTAACAGAAAAACAAACACCACAAAAAATTGCCGGTAAACTAAGGCAGCTTTGGAAAATTGAAACCCCTGTAATAGGTGATTTAACCAGATTGATAGAAGACAGAGGGATTGTGATAAACACATTTCCGTTTGGCACTGATAGGGTTGACAGCCGAAGCATACTAACAGATGATAAGTTCCCCATTATTTTCTTTAATAATTCACTCTTAGGCGATAGACAACGCTTCTCTTTAGCCTATGAGTTAGGTCAGTTGATAATGCACACTTTTAATATTGTGCC
Organism: Chitinophagales bacterium; assembly: GCA_038207305.1. GTDB lineage: Bacteria > Bacteroidota > Bacteroidia > Chitinophagales > Chitinophagaceae > Ferruginibacter. The sequence goes on along the minus strand of JBBQZY010000004.1, from coordinate 281,982 downwards.
AATAGACCGAGATGTATCACATGAAGCAAACGCTTTTGCAGCCGAGTTTTTAATGCCAGCAAAAGATATAAAGGAAGATTTTAAAAAAGGTATCTCCATTCCATTATTAGGTGAGTTGAAACGAAAATGGAAAGTTTCCATGATTGCATTGCTTTACAGGGCAGATGATCTGGGCTTAGTAACTCCGAATCAAAAGCGATACCTGGTGCAACAATTCAACCAGCTAAAAATAAGAAGACGTGAGCCTATGGAATTAGATATTCCTAAAGAACAGCCAAAGCTAATGAAACGGTGGATAGCAGAATACCGTAGCAAAACAAAATTAGGGGTAGTAGAAATGGCAGCGATACTATTCCTTAAAGTAGATGAGTTCATGGAACTCTACTCTTAAACCGTAACATAGAAAAGAAACATAAGATGGGAACTATTAACATGATTGATGAAATAAGGCCGTACTCTACAAAAGATTTGGCTGGCATTTATGGCGTATGTGATAAAACGCTGAAACGATGGATTAAGCCATTTGCAACTGACATTGGTGAAAAGAATGGCAGGTACTTTTCTGTGGCGCAGGTAAAAGTGATCTTTGAAAAATTAGGTGTCCCTTGTAAAATGAAACATTAATAAGAATTGTCTAAATATTTGCATAACTTGTTGATTATCAATATATTTGTGCTATTATAGGTTTAGAGATTTGATAATGTACAAAAAGCAACCTAAAGTTTCACAATATGACCCAACTGCACATAATGTTGCAATGATTTACATAAGCTAACCTAAACAGGAAACCAGTTCTTTGCCGCATTCTACTTTTACCCTTTAATCCAAATCAGATGAAAGGGAAAGTAGTAAAATTATCAGGAAAGAATAAATACAGCGAGCAGGTTTCATTAGAAGAATGCAGGAAATTATTTAACGCAAAAGAGAACGAATATACGGACGAGGAATTAATTATGATGAGAGATTTTCTTTATGTCTTTGCCAGAATGTACTATGATTTTTATATAAGAACTTTTAGAGATGAATTAAAAGTGATACAATTAAACAGTTCAAAACATGATACGGAAAAAAGCAATTCTATATGTACGGGTAAGTACAGACGAGCAAGCTGATAAAGGCTTTAGTTTACAACACCAGGAAGAACGATTGAGAAAATATTGTGAATTGCAAGGAATAGATGTTGTTGGATTTTATAGAGAAGATCATTCTGCAAAAAGTTTTGAAAGACCTGAATTTAATAAATTACTTATTCGGTTAAAAAAAGAAAAAAGGATTGCTGATTTTTTACTCTTTCTAAAATGGGATCGGTTTTCAAGAAATGCAGGCGATGCCTATTTTATGATTAATTGCCTGAATAAACTTGGCATAGAACCTCAAGCAATTGAGCAGCCGTTAGATCTTGATATTCCCGAAAATAAAATTATGCTCGCCTTTTATTTGGCTGCTCCAGAAGTTGAAAATGATAGACGGGCTTTAAATACAATTGCAGGGATGAGAAGAGCAAAAAAGGAAGGACGTTGGACTGGTATTGCTCCTTTCGGTTATAAAAATGCGAGAGATGAAAATAATCGCCCGGTAGTCCTTCAAACTGAAATTGCACCTATTGTTAAATGGATATTTGAGGAAATTTCCCGATGTGTTTATAGTGCTGATGCTATTCATAAAATGGCCCAGACAAAGGGATTAAAATGCTCGAAAGGAAATTATTTTTTACTGATTCGCAATCCTTTTTATTGTGGCAGAGTTTTTATTGCTGCCTATAAAGATGAAGAAGCTGTAACTGTAAAAGGAATACATGAGCCAATTGTTACAGAAGAACTTTTTGATGATGTGCAGGCAATTATGATCGGCAAAAGAAGAAATTGGCCAGCTAAACAATCCGGTAAAGATGAATTTCCGCTTCGTGGGTATTTACTTTGCAAAAAGTGTGGAGGGAAACTTACTGCAAGTGCTTCAAAGGGTGGCAGCGGTGGAAAGTATTATTATTACCACTGTACTACACAATGTGGGGAGAGATTTAATTCAGAAGAAGCGAATATTCTCTTTGCTGGTGAATTAAAGAAAATAACAATTAATGACCCATCAAAGAATTTTATCAACTCCATGTTGGAGCGTTTTTACTCAAATGGAAGTAGAAATTCGGGCGATAGTATTCAGAAAATTAAGCTTGAAATTCAGAAGAATAAGGACAGGATAAGTAATGCCCGACAACTGCTTTTAGATGGTACTTTAGACGGTAATGATTACAAGGAAATAAAGGATAGATACGAACCCTTTGTGAGGGATTTAGAAGCCAAGCTGGGTAACTTAACTCAGAACGACACCGACTTTGATGCAATGATAAGTTACGGTAGTGAATTTTTCGGAAACCTTGACCAGCTTTACATTTCAGGAGATTTAATTATCAAACAACAGATTGTAAGTTCGATGTTCCCTGAAAAATTGATATTTGAGAATAAATCTTTTCGAACTTTTAAAGCTAACCCCCTCCTTACTCTGATATGTAAGCCAAGTAAGGCTTTCGGCGTTTTTGAAAATAAGAAAAGCCGGAAAAATCCGGCTTTGTCTAATTGGGCTCCCCCCGCTGGACTTGAACCAGCGACCCTCTGATTAACAGTCAGATGCTCTAACCAACTGAGCTAGGGAGGAATCTACCCCTTGCGGGGACGCAAAAATAAGGGAATTTTGGTTTTTTGGGAAAAATAATCGTAACTATTTTACCAATTAAATAAACGGCCTTTCTCCAGGCCAATAAATATACCCGCTGCACGTTTTTCTATCGGGTAAGTTTGCAGGAAATAGCCTTCACCGCTGCTGTTACGCCCATTTGCCAGGTTGAATTTATACCGGTGCACCGGACAAACAATATTCCCCAGTGCATCTACATAACCTCCGCTCATTTGGCCGCCTGCATGGGGGCATTTTGAACTGCATGCATATAGTTGGTCTTTAAATAACACAAGGCATAGTTTTTTATTCTCCAGTTCAAGATTTGCAATACCTTCTGAAGAAAAGTTGATTGATGCTATGCTTTCGGCTATTTTATGCCAGGTATAATTTTTTTCTGCCATGAGATTAATATGGTTAAACCGCCACGAAGGCACTAAGACAAAAGATGCCCTAAGAAAAACTAATACTTTGTGCTGCTTTGTGTTTTAGAGCCTTTGTTGCCCAACTGCCGCGAGGAAGCTAAGGCTGAAAGAAAAAATCAATAAAAATATTCTGCCCTGTATGGATACCTGATCCTGTACATATCCCTCACTTTATTCAAAATGGTTTGCCGCAGTCCATCCAGGTTTCTCTTTTCTGTTGCAGAAACAAAAACACAATTGCCCTTGGTTTCTTCCTGCCATCTTTCTTTCAACTCTCTTAATATATCCTCCTTTACTTCCTCTTCCAGCCATTGGTCGAAAACATTTTCTTCAAAAAGGTCCATCTTATTAAAAATGGTGATAGTTGGCTTTTCTGCAGAACCAAGTTCAGCCAGTGTTTTATTTACTACGGTTAGTTGTTCCTCGTATTGGGAATGGGAAATATCTACTACGTGTAATAATATATCTGCTTCCCGAACTTCATCAAGCGTACTTTTAAAACTTTCTACCAGGTGATGGGGAAGTTTTCTGATGAACCCTACTGTATCACTCAACAAAAAAGGGGTTTGTTCAAAAACTACTTTGCGGGTAGTGGTATCGAGGGTTGCAAATAATTTATTCTCGGCAAACACGTCGCTCTTGCTCAATACATTCATCAATGTTGATTTGCCCACATTGGTATATCCCACCAAAGCAACCCTGATAAATTCGCCCCGTTCTTTTCTTTGTGTAAATGATTGCTTGTCTATTTCGGCTAAGCGTTTCCGCAACAGACTGATCTTATCTTTTACAATTCGTCGATCCGTTTCTATTTCCGTTTCACCGGGGCCTCTTGTACCAACACCACCACCCTGTCTTTCCAAATGCTTCCACATTCCTTTTAACCTGGGCAAAATGTATTGATATTGCGCCAGCTCTACCTGGGTCTTTGCCTGGGCTGTCTGAGCCCTGCTGGCAAATATGTCGAGTATCAGGTCGCTCCGGTCAATGGTCTTTGTACCGAGTTCCTTTTCTATATTGATGATCTGTGAACCGGTTAATTCATCATCAAAGATCACGATGGTAATATTTCCTTTCGACTCAATATATTTTTTGATCTCCTGCAGTTTTCCTTTTCCCACAAATATTTTACTATCGGGATGCGCCATCCGCTGGGTGAACCGCTTTACAGTTTTTGCACCGGCTGTTTCCGCCAAAAATTCGAGTTCATCGAGGTATTCTTTTACCTGTTCTTCTGTCTGGTCTTTTTGAATAAGGCCTACAAGTATTGCCGTTTCATCATTGCTGATGCTGTTCTTTTTATCTATCATAAGTCAATGTGCTGATTTGATAATATGCTGATTTGATAATGCGTTGATTTTAGTAATACTGATCAGCACATTGGCATATTATACAAATAACAAAGCGGATGTAAGATACACCCGCTTCGTATAAAATGTTATATTGATTACTAATTCTTAGTTGCCCTGGCTGCTTCGATCCATTTTGCCATGGCCTTGCATTCTTTATAATCATCGTCTACCATGATATAATAGGTCTTTATCTTATTGGTAAACCATTTTTCCAGTGCATTTTCCTTTTTCTCTTCCAATGCACGGGCGGCGATCTTACTATAATCGTCTTTCATATTTTCCCTGTGCGGCTCTGTTCTTGTTTTCAGGTAAACGATACGAACCCCTTTTTTGCCACGCTCATCCGTAAACTCAACCGGTTTTGAATACTCGCCTACTTTTAAGTTTTGCATCATGGCAACCATATCCTTATCCAGTTGATCGATGGTTAAGAAAGTGCCGTCTTTTCCCTGCAACATACCTGCAGTGAACTTACTTGCTTCGTCATCACTATACTTATTCACGGCTTTACCAAATTCTATCGTTCCCGAAATAAGATTTGCCCTGACTGAATCCAGTTTACTAAACCCTTCTTTCATTTCATATTGGGTAACCTGCGGGATCTTTAAGATATGACGTACCACGGCATCATCGCCGGCACGGCTTACCAATTGTATAATATGATAACCGAATTTAGATTTAAACGGATTGGATACCTGTCCTTCTTTCAACGTAAATGCTTTGGAGAGCCAGGTTGGGTCAAGGTCTTTTTGATTGCGGTTGATATCATATTGCCCGCCCTTATCCTTACTTCCCGGATCTTCTGAATAAGAAGCAGCAAGTGCTGCAAAACTTTTCCCCCCGTCGATCTGCTTTTTATAATCTGCCAGTTGTTCTATACAATATTGTTCTGCATCACGGCTTGCTTTGGGATAAGAAACGATCTGCCCTATTTCAACTTCACTTTCATACAACGACAAACTATCGGTCGGAATTTTTTCGAAATAATGTTTTACCTCATTGGGTGTTATCTTAATATCTTCAACAATCTTATTACGCATGGCTGCGGCCAGTTTACGATCTCTGAAACCTTCTTTAAAATCTTCTTTCAACTGGTAAACAGATTTTCCTGCAACTTTTTCGAGCTCTTCTTTAGAACCATACTGGCTAATGAAATAACGTATCTGGTTGTCGATATCTGTTTCTACTTCTTCCTCGGTTACGGGTATAGAATCTTTTTCTGCCTGCAATACGAGCGCTTTTACACCCATGGCCTGTTCCAATGTTAAACAACGGGCATCCGGCGGTAATTCCATTCCCTGGCGCTGCATATCTGTGAGCTGATTCTCGATATCGCTCTTTAAAACTATTTTATCACCTACGACGGCAACGATCTTGTCGGCCAATATTTTTTTAGGCTGGGCCCATGCTGCTGTCAGCAATAAAGCGGAAAGAACCGTTAGTAAAATTTTATTTTTCATCAGTAGTATATCCAATTATGAATTTTCGAACGCTGGTAAAATTAAACCTGTATTGCTCAAGTATAGGCGGTGATGGCTCATTTAACAAAAAATTGTAGCTCTCCAAAGTTTGCGGTTTCACCTTTAGCGTTTGATGTCGGGCCTAAACTCCGAAAGCTATTTCCCAGAAGTGCTTTCTAAAAAAAAGTTACAACCATGTAAGGTTGTAACTATAAACTTCAAACATCAAATATTAAACTTATAATGTTCTCTTAACCTCTGTTTCTTCAAACGCCTCTACAATATCACCCGGTTTGATATCATTGTAGTTCTTGATCACCAATCCGCATTCCATATTTGCTGAAACGTCTTTTGCATCATCCCTGTAACGTTTCAGGCTTGAAAGTTCACCGGTAAATATTACGATACCGTCTCTTACCAACCTGATACGGTTGTTACGGGCAATTTTTCCATCCAATACAAAACAACCTGCAACAGTAGCCTTATCAAATTTGTAAGTTTCCCTGATCTCAACGTTTGCCAGGATCTTATCTTCAATGCCCGGTTCAAGCATACCTTCCATCGCACTCTTGATCTCCTCGATGGCGTTGTAGATAATAGAGTATAATTTTATCTGGATCGACTCATTTTCAGCTAACCTGTTCGCCTGCATAGATGGGCGAACGTTGAAACCAATGATAATAGCATCCGATGCGTTAGCCAGGGTAACATCACTTTCCGTGATGGCACCAACCGCTTTGTGTATTACTTTGATAACGATTTCTTCTGTACTTAATTTCTGCAATGAATCGCTCAGGGCTTCTACCGAACCATCCACGTCACCCTTGATGATCACATTCAATTCCTTGAAGTTTCCAAGTGCCAAACGACGGCCGATCTCATCGAGCGTAATATGTTTCTTGGCGCGCATACCCTGTTCACGCAATATTTGCCCACGCTTATTGGCCATGGCTCTTGCATCTGATTCATTTTCAAAAACCTTAAAGGTTTCACCGGCCTGTGGGGCACCGCTCAAACCAAGTATTAACACCGGCGTTGAAGGAGGAGCAACTTCCACACGCTGGTTACGCTCATTGTACATTGCTTTTACCTTACCAAAATATTGGCCGGATACGATCATATCACCCTGCTTCAATGTTCCGTTCTGTACAAGTATTGTTGCTACATAACCGCGGCCTTTATCAAGCGAAGCTTCAATAACGGTACCGTTTGCATGTTTATCAGGGTTAGCTTTTAACTCAAGTATATCTGTTTCAAGTAATATTTTTTCCAGGAGAAGGTCAATATTCAATCCTGCCTTTGCACTTATTTCCTGGCTCTGAAATTTACCGCCCCAACTTTCCACCAGAATATTCATGCCGGCGAGTTGTTCCTTGATCTTTTCAGGATTTGCACCGTCTTTATCCATTTTATTGATGGCAAATATCATCGGTACATTGGCTGCCTGTGAGTGGGAGATGGCTTCCCTTGTTTGTGGCATCACGGCATCATCTGCTGCAACTACGATCACGGAAATATCTGTAACCTTGGCTCCACGGGCACGCATGGCCGTAAAGGCTTCGTGACCTGGTGTATCCAGGAATGTGATAGCACGGCCGTCTTTGGTCTTAACCTCGTAGGCACCAATATGCTGGGTAATACCACCTGCCTCACCGGCAATTACATTTGTATTCCTGATATAATCCAACAAAGATGTTTTACCATGATCTACGTGGCCCATGATCGTAACGATAGGTGCCCTTGGCCGCAGATGTTCCGGTGTATCATCTTCATCTTCTTCCTCCATTTCTGCTGCATCATCCACACCAATGAATTCAACTTCAAAATCAAATTCTCCTGCAACGAGCTCAATAACGTCGGCCTCTAAACGCTGGTTAATAGAAACCATGATGCCGAGGCTCATACATTTACTGATGATATCTGCAAAACTTACGTCCATCAAACCTGCCAACTCACTCACAGAGATGAATTCAGTTACCTGTAACTTATTCCCTTCCACACCGGCGTTGCCCTGCTGTTCAGCCATTTCTTCACGCTTGGCCTTGCGGTATTTTGCCTTCAGGCTCTTACCCCTTCCTCCGGAACCGGCAAGTTTGGCCTGTGTTTGTTTTAATTTTTCCTGGATCTCTTTAGCGTCGATTATTTTATCTTCTCTTTTAGGAGCTGCTCCACCACCATGTGCCGGTTTGGCAAAACGGTTTGATCCCTGAGGAGGACGGTTTTGTCCACCCCCGGCATTCCTGTTATCACGGCCATCGGGAATTGCCCTGTTACCACGCGGAGGCATAGACGTTCCGGGCCCCTGGGTTCCGCCACCTTTTTTCTCTATTGGAATACGTTTGCGTTTCCGCTTATCTTCATTTGATTCTTTCTTGGGCCTTGTATCGTTGTCAACCGGCAGTTCAATTTTTCCAAGGATCTTAGGACCCGTTAGTTTTTGTGCCTGGATATTTTCGATCATTGGCGGCTCAACAACTGCAGGAGCTTCTTCTTTTGGAGCTACTGCTACAGGCGCTTCTGCTACATTTTCTTCAACCTCCTTTACTGCTTTATTTTCATCAACAGGAACTTTTGCTTCCGCTGCTTTTTTAGGCTTTTCGGGAACCGCTGTTTCTTTCTTAGCTGATTTTTTCGGGCGGGTAGAAGAATCTATGGCGTCAAGGTCTATCTTATCAACTACTTTAGGAGCTTCCAGTTCCGGAGCACTTATTTTAGAGACAGTTGGTTCCTCTTTAGCCACCGGCGCTTCTTCCTTTACCGGCGCAGCTTTTACTTCTTCAACAACCGGGACCTCTGCTGCTTTAACTTCAACAACCGGCTGTTCTTCTTTTGCCTTAACAATCTTCTCTTCTTTTTTCTTTATAGAAAGATCTTCCTCGTCTCTTTTCTTTTTCGGTTCATTTGCTCCGGCGCCTTTGGGTAGATCAATCTGTTCCGCTTTTTGTTTTGCAGCTTTGTCTTGTTGAAACTCTGACTGCAATACACGGTACATATCTTCCGTTAGCTTCGATGTGGGCTTTAATTCATCCCCATTGAAACTTTTGGATTTAAGAAAATCTATCAAGGTGTTTGCACCTATATTAAATTCTTTGGCTGCCGCCATCAACCTTGGTGTGTTTACTTCTGACATTCGATGTTGTTACAGTTCCCGGGGGAACAAAATTTGCTTTTATGTTTCTATTTAGATGAAATAGCATGGCTGCTGCAGGATCTGAGAATAGCTCACATCATACAGCTACCAGCTTACGTTCGTTTATTCTTTTTCAAATTCTTCTTTCAATATCCTTCTCACATCTGCAATGGTTTCTTTCTCAAGATCCGTTCTGCGTTCCAGCTCCTCTGCGGTAAGATCCAATACAGAACGTGCTGTATCGCAACCTACGCGTTTTAATTCATCAATAACCCATGCTTCGATCTCATCCGTAAATTCATCCAGGTTGATATCATAATCTTCTTCCTCACCTTCATTATCGCGGAACACATCTATTTCATAACCTGTCAATTCGCAGGCCAGTTTAATGTTTACACCACGGCGGCCGATAGCCAGTGAAACCTGGTCGGGCTTAAGATAAACATTTGCGTGCAATTTTTCTGTATCCAGATCAATGCTGGTGATCTTGGCTGGTGTTAATGAACGCTGAATAAGGAGCTGTGTATTGGCTGTCCAGTTGATAACATCTATGTTCTCATTTTTTAATTCACGAACAATACCATGGATACGGCTTCCTTTCATACCTACGCAGGCACCTACCGGGTCGATCCTGTCGTCATAACTTTCAACAGCAACTTTGGCCCTTTCGCCCGGATCTCTAACGATCTTCTTAACAACTATTAAGCCATCGAATATCTCCGGAACTTCAATTTCCAATAATTTTTCAAGGAACGATGGGCTTGTGCGTGATAATATAATAACAGCCTGGCTGTTCTTAAGTTCAACTTTTTTCACAACCGCTCTTACATTTTCCCCTTTTTTGAAATAATCGGTTGGGATCTGCTCAGATTTAGGAAGCAACATTTCATTGCCATCCTCATCCAGGATCAATACTTCTTTTTTCCAAACCTGGTAAACTTCGCCACTTACGATCTCACCAACACGGTCTTCGTATTTTTTTACAAGAATATTCTTTTTAAGGTCGTTGATCCTGGCAGCAAGCGTTTGCTTACCGGCAAGAATAGCCCTGCGACCAAACTCTTTCTGGATATCAACCTCTTCATACAATTCTTCTCCCACCTGGTAATCAGGCTCTATTTTAATGGCGTCTTTGTATTCGATCTCGGTAAGGGTGTTATAAAGATCATCATCATCAACGATTGTACGGCGACGGAAAATCTCCAGATCACCTTTCTGATCATTTACGATCACGTCGAAACATTCATCACTACCGTATTTTTTACGGATAAGTGTTTTAAAAACATCTTCCATCACCTTCATCAGTGTAGGACGATCAATGTTTTCTGCTTCTTTAAATTCCTGGAAGGAATCGATTAAGTTAATGCTTGCCATATTCACTCCGGCCTCCACCTGTTCCCCGCCGGTAGGGAGTTTTGTTGTTATTAAAATTTAATTTGAACTTTCACTTGTTTTATAGTTGTAAAAGCAATGGACTGTTGTTTCAGCACTGCTTTTTTATTTTTACCTTCTGTGTACTCGATCTCAAGCTGGTCGTCGGTTACAGCGATCAGTTTACCGATCGGTTTGCTATCATCATTCAATGTTACTTCTACTTCCCTGCCGATATTCTTTACATATTGACGGTGCATTTTCAAAGGCTCATCAATGCCGGGGCTTGATACTTCAAGTGAAAAATCACCATCAGGGTAAATGGCCATTTCTTCCATTATTTTATACAGTGCCCGGTTGATCTTGATACATTTTTCTATTCCCAGGCCACTGTCGGCATCCAGGAATATCTTGATATTATTGATGGGTTTGATCTTGATCTCTACCAAAAAAATATCATCTGTCAGCAAAGGCTGTAATAAACGCTGTACTGTTTCTATTTGGTTTTCCCTGCTCATAGTGCTTACAAAAGAAGAAGGGAACACCCCGGTTCCCTTCTTTCTGTTTCTTTTCTCCGGTGCAAATATAAGTAGAAACATATTTATAGCCAAATACTGCGAACTTATAAGCCCCTAAGCCCTGGCTCGTGCTTTCATGAAAAGGTATTCGTGACGGTTAATTGTTCGTGAAGAATCGGCCAGGGAGGAGATGTTATACCAAGTTTGAACTACTTTTTACGGTCCTCCAGCCTTCCCGCTAACTGGTCTTACCATTTAAAAAATTAACAACAAGATATTTTAGCGGCATCATAACTTTGTGCCATGAACATTTTAAGATTAGCTTTTGAGCTGTTTGTGATCTACATACTTTATAAATTTATTTTTGAATTCATAATTCCTGTATATAAAACCACCAAACAGGTAAAGCAAAAGATGGATGATATGAACCAGCGCATGCAGCAAAACCAGGATATTCCCGTAAAGGATCCGTATACAAATGCGCATGCAGCAGAAGTCCCTAAAAGGCCTGCCCATGAAGATTATATTGATTATGAGGAGGTAAAGTAGGCAGCGGGTTATGGATTGAAAAGTTGATGGAGTTGAAAACAGTTTCTTAGACTTGTAACTTATGTAGGCACGGTTTGGTCGTCAGTTTTTATAGTTAAGATCTTCTATCTTTTCATTTGCAAGCAACAGATGCGTTTTAAATCCCAGTTTCCGGGCTGTTTCTACATTTGCTATAAGGTCATCGATAAACAATGTTTCTTCAACACTGATACCTGCATCAGCTAAAACAAATCTAAATATTTCTTCCCCTGGTTTCCGCAAACCTACGAGGTGAGAATAATAAGCCTTCTTAAATAAAATATCGAGCGACTGTATTCCTGTTTGTTTCCTGAAAATTACATCGAATGCTTTTTTATGTATCTGGTTGGTATTACTTAGTAAAAATAACTGGTGAGACCGTCCTAAAGCTTCGAGCTGTTTAAGACTGGTTTCCCGGAAATCCAGCATCATGGCATTCCATGCAGTATTTATTTGCTCTATACTTACATGGCCGTTGCCCACTTTGAGCATGGCATCATAGAATTCCATTTCCCCGATCTTGCCTGTTTCAAGATCATCAAAAACATTGTTCACCGCCAACATGGAATACATTTTCTCAAAATCAACATAGCCCAGGTTTTTGAAGGCTTCTGTTGTTTTGTTATAATCAAGGTTCATGAGTACACCCCCCATATCGAATATGATATTTTTAATTGTTGCCATCCTGTAAAGTTCAATTAAAAACACGATTTAACAGCGGATGCCTAAAGCTGCAGTTTGAAAAGTCTGGATTTCATGCAAAGATCGGAATGGAACAAGGTAGCAAACAAAAAAACCTCCAAAATTTAATTCATTGGCACGAATGCACGACTAGTAAAAACCACATTCGTGCATTCGTGGGTAAAAAAATTATCGGGTTAATTTAAAACCGGCTTCTTTAACATCGGCACTGTTGGTACCAATGAACAATTTAAAATCGCCGGCCTCAGCGGCATACTTTAATTCATTGTTATAAAATCTGAGGTCGGATTCAGCAATGATAAAAGTTACGGTTCTTGTTTCTCCCTTTTTTAAAAATAATTGCTGAAAGCCTTTTAATTCTTTCACAGGCCTTACAATTGAACCAACCAGGTCTCGTATATACAACTGTACCGTTTCAGTACCATCATAATTACCATTATTTGTTACGTTGATGCTGGCAGTTAATTTTTCTCCCGGTTTGAAAGAACTTTTATCGAGCTTTATTTCACCATAGCTAAAATTGGTATAGCTTAATCCGTACCCAAAAGGATATTTTGGATAAATGGAAAGGTCGGTATAAGCTGAACGGTATGACCTGTCGCTATCGCCTGCAGCCGGCCGGCCGGTATTGAAGTGATTGTAATAAACAGGTATCTGCCCTTCTGTTACCGGAAAACTCATTGGTAATTTTCCTGATGGATTGTAATCGCCGAATAATACATCAGCAATGGCATTACCCGCTTCAATACCTAACCACCAGGTATACATGATGACAGGTACATGATCGGCTGTCCAGTTAAATACCAATGGGCGACCGGCGCTGATCAAAACAATGGTGGGTTTACCGGTAGCATAAATTGCCTGTATCAATTCTTCCTGCACACCTGGCAAATGAATATTACTGCGGCTCTTCGCTTCGCCACTCATATCCCTGGCTTCGCCTACACTCATTATAACAATGTCAGCTTGTTGAGCAGTTGCAACTGCTTCTGCAAAACCTGCACGGCTGCTATCAGTAATAGCACAGCCTTTTGCATACAGCATCGCAGAGCCCGTTCCGAGTTTATTTTTTACGCCATCCCAAAGAGATACAAGCCTTGTTGAATCATCCGGCCAGTCGTAACTCCAGAATCCTAAGTTATCGGATGTTGCTTTTGCAAAAGGACCAATCAGCGCAACAGTTTTTATTTCTTTACGGAGCGGTAATAATTGCTTTTCATTTTTTAGTAATACAATGCTCTTCTTTGCCATATCCCTTTCAATAACCAGGTGGCTTACATTGTTCCATTGCTGTTGTTCTCTTTCTTTATTACAGAACCTGAAGGGGTCGTCAAATAATCCCAGCTCAAATTTCTTTCGCAGAATCCTTCTCACCGCATCATCAATAACAGCCATTTTTACTTTTCCTTCTTTTATCAATCTTGGCAGGTGATTGATATAACTGCGGCTTTCCATATCCATATCGCTGCCTGCGTTTGCGGCTGCCATGGCGGCTTCGTAATTGTCTTTTACATTGCCATGCCTGATCATTTCACCAACACTTCCCCAATCGCTTACTACAAAGCCTTTATATTTCCATTGCCCTTTTAAGATATCTCTTTGCAACATTGCGTTGGCTGTTGCAGGAATGCCATTGAGATCGTTGAATGAATTCATGAACGTGGCTGCCCCTGCTTCTGCTGCTGCTTTAAAAGGAGGCAGGTAAATATTATACAATTGTTGCAGGCTCATGTCAACACTGTTATAATCCCTTCCACCTACGGCGGCTCCATAAGCTGCAAAATGTTTTGCACAGGCCATCAATGCATCGGTGTTACCCAGTCCTTTTCCCTGGAAGCCTTTAACCCTTGCCGTGGCAATGAGTGACCCGAGGTAAGGATCTTCACCTGCACCTTCCATCACACGGCCCCAACGGGGATCACGGGTTATGTCAACCATGGGGGCAAATGTCCAGTGAATACCTGTTGCGGACGCTTCTGTTGCGGCAACACGTGCGGCTTGCTCAATAGCATCCATATCCCAGCTGGCTGCTTCTCCCAAAGGAACAGGAAAAACTGTTCTGTATCCATGGATGATATCCTGTCCGAATAAAAGCGGAATTTTTAACCTCGACTGCATGGCAATTTCCTGCAGGGTTCTTGTATGCTCAACCCCGGTAACATTCAGCATGGAGCCAACCATTCCTTTCCTGATCTGGGTTTGCTTACCACCATCATTTGTGATAGGACCCGTTGCTGCCCAATCCCCATTGTACTGATTCATCTGTCCAACTTTTTCTTCAATTGTCATAAGTTTCAAAACGGAATCAACTTGCTGATCAATTGTTTTGCGCTGGGCATTGGAGATGAAGAGCGATCCCAGAATAAACAAGGGGGTAATAAATAGGATTTTTATGCGCATATACCTATGGATTTTTATGTCCTGCTAATGGGTGTTAATTAAAATAATGGAAACACGGCTGCACCTGATAAAACGGATTTTTATCTTAAACATTTCGCTGCTATCTCTTCAATCTGCTTCATCCTTGTTTCTGTATTATGCTGTAAATTTTCTATAACAATTTAAAAGATGCTTCCTTCACATCCCTGCTATTACCCCCGATAAATATTTTAAAATCTCCGGGTTCAGCCGCATATTTCAGTTCACTGTTATAGAATTTAAGATCATGGGCACTGATGGTAAATGAAACTGTTTTTGATTCACCGGCTTTGACGCTTATCTTTTGAAACCCTTTCAATTCTTTTACCGGCCTTGCGATAGAACCGACCATATCTCTTGTATACAACTGCACCACTTCTTTACCATCCCTTGTGCCGGCATTTGTTACAGTAACTGATGCTGTAAGTGATTGTGTGCCTTTGATGGTTGTGTTGCTTAATTTGATATCGCTGTAAGTAAAGTTTGTATAACTCAATCCGTATCCAAAAGGATATAAAGGATCATTCGATACATCAAGATAGTTGGAACGGAATTTTTCAAACCATTTTCCTTCAGCCAATGGGCGACCGGTATTTTTATGCGCATAATAAATTGGCACTTGTCCAACATTCTGCGGAAAAGTAGTAGTGAGTTTTCCTGATGGGTTTACATCCCCAAACACAACATCGGCAATGGCATTGCCGGCTTCTGATCCACCGAACCAAACATTTAAAATTGCAGGTACGTTGTCAGATTCCCATTTAATTACCATCGGTCTTCCTGCAAATAATATCAATACAACCGGTTTACCCGTTTTTAATAACGCTTCCAGCAATTCTCTCTGTGCATCAGGTATGCGTATGTCAGTGCGACTGGAAGACTCGCCACTCATTTCAGAAGATTCGCCCAAGGTTGCCACAATAACATCTGATTGGTTTGCAACTGCCAATGCTTCATTGATCATAGCTTCGGCTGTACGGTTATCTCTTTTCAAGCCTCTGCCAAACATGGTTGCTCTTTGTTCATACAGGCTATCGTGCATGAGGTTAGAACCTTTGGCGTATAAAATTTTTGCATTGTTACCTACAGCTTTTTCCAATCCTGCTTTAACAGTTACAGCTAAATTGAAATCCGTTGCAACACTCCAGGTGCCGGGCATATTGTCTTTAGTATCTCCCAATGGGCCGATCAATGCGATGGTACCGGCTTTTTTCAATGGCAACAGGTTTCCCTGGTTCTTCAGCAATACAAAACTTTCGGATGCAATTGTTCTTGCTGCCTTAATATGAGCAGGCGTATAAATTTCATTTTTTGCCCTTTCTTCATTGCAATTCTTATAAGGATCATCGAATAATCCGAGTTTGTATTTTGCTTCCAGTATTAGCCTGCATGCATCGTCGATATCTTTTTGATTAACTTTTCCTTCTTTTAAAGATTTTTTCAACGTAGTTAAGAACCCTTCTCCAACCATATCCATATCAATACCTGCTTTCAATGCCAGTGCTGAAACTGCCTGCAGGTCGCCCATACCATGTTCGGTCATTTCATTGATACCTGTATAATCCGTAACAACAAACCCCTTGAATCCCCATTGCTTACGCAAAACATCTGTCATTAAAAATTTATTTCCGGTTGCCGGGATGCCATCTACCTCGTTGAAAGATGCCATCATACTTCCTGCTCCTGCATCAACGGCTGCTTTATAAGGTGGCAGATATTCGTTGAACATTCTTACCCTGCTCATATCAGTTGTATTGTAATCCCTGCCGGCTTCTGCAGCTCCATACATGGCATAGTGTTTTACACAAGCCATCACGCTACTTGTGTTTTTAAGATCTCCATTCTGGTAACCCCTCACCATAGCCGCAGCAATGGCTGAGCCCAGGAATGGATCTTCGCCACTTCCTTCTGCGATTCTTCCCCAGCGTGGGTCACGTGCAATGTCAACCATCGGGGAGAAGGTCCAGTTGATACCATCTGCACTTGCTTCTGTTGCTGCAATGCGGGCCGATTGTTCTACCATGGCCATATCCCAGGTACATGATAATCCTAACGGTATAGGGAATGTAGTCTGGTAACCATGTATCACGTCCATACCGAATATCAACGGGATCTTTAAACGGGTTTCTTCAACCGCTACTTTCTGTACTGCACGGATCTTTGGAATAGATTTGATGTTAAACAATCCGCCAACAGATCCTTCCTTGATCTTCTTTCCAATATCGGAATTAGAAGCCTGGCCCGTTACGATATCGCCTGAGCCCGGCAAATTCAACTGGCCAATTTTTTCGTCCAGAGTCATTTTCTTCATCAGGTTGTTTACGAACAGATTCATCTTGGCATCTGCACCTGCCTGTTGTTGGGCGTTCACCTGCATCGTTGTTATCAGCAATACAAACAAAATAATTCTCTTCATGTTGGCTATTTTTTTAGGTGTTATGTTCTATTTATCTTTTAGGAGATATGGATTTATCACTTTTTGCCAGATCGCATAACCATTGGCATTCATGTGCAGGTTGTCTTCAATAAAGATTCCTTTTTTCAATGATCCTCTTTTGAACATTTTATGATACACATCTGCAAATGAAGTGTTATTCTTTTTCTTTAAAAAAATTTTGATCGCTTTGTTTGCCTCTTCCATTTTTGGCCAAAGCTTTTCACGGCTGGGGCTTGGCTTCAGGGCTACAAAAACCAGCGGCACATCGGGCAAACGGTCCCTGATAAGGAAAAACAGTGCTTTGAACCGGTTCACAACTGTTGCTGCTGTGATGGTATCGGATGTTGCCAGGTCGTTCTCTCCACAGTAAATAACAATTTGCTTTGGCTCGTAAGGAAAAATGATATCATCGGCATAATTGATAACGTCGGGCAATGTTGATCCGCCAAAGCCGCGGTTGATAATTGTATACCCGGGAAAATACTGCTGCACATCAGTCCACTTCCTGAACGAAGAACTGCCAACAAAAAGAATAGCATGCTTTGGAGGAGGATTGATGCTATCCTGTTTCTTAAATGTTTGTATCTCGCCATAAAAAGGGGCATGCTGAGCGTTAGCAGCAAAAGACACACTGAGAAAAAACAAGACAACTATTAAAACGTACTTCATAATGCGGTGTTATTGATTAATTTCAACTATTATTTTTTCTACGAAATTCTATTACTATCTATTTTTTACTTTTTTGACCTTAAAAAATAAACATTCACTTCATTGGGTTTGGATTTTAATATTAAATTATTTATCGGTTCGGAATGGTGCAGCAGGGAATCCTTCTATGTTATACAGGTTCGCATCCAATGGCGCATTTGCCCATGCATATCTTACATAGACAGGTACACTGATGGAATTATTTGACACGATCACTTCATTTCCTTTTATTAAAGCATTGGCTTTCACAAAATACTTATCTGCACTGGCTATCATAAAACCCGCCAGTTCATTTCCTTTTTGCATCAATCCTTTTCCGGCATTGCTATAAGATATTTTTATACTGGTTCCGGTCATTACTGATGACCTGAACAAAGGCCCGGCAGCAACCTCATTTTTATATCCATAAACAATATTGAATGCATTGGCAGCAAGCCTGTCGCCCACTTCCTTTTTTCTTTTAGGATGGATATCCTTCTCTTCGCCCACATCTACAGTTACTGCCATTCCGGTGAATGGAAGTTTTAATGCAACTGCCTGTGCTTCGCGGAGACCTGCCCACTCACTTTCTGCAGGTTCTTTGTCATCAGGATTGAAAGAAGCAAGCTGAACAAAGAAGAAAGGAAGATCTTTATTATTGAATCTTCTTCGCCAGCAATTGATCAGGGCTGGAAATAACGTTCGGTATTCCTTGTAATCACTCACATTTGCTTCACCCTGGTACCAGGTTACACCACGGATACCATAGTTTAATAAAGGGGCGATCATTCCGTTGAAAAGTACGGCAGGCTGGTTTTGTAAAGAAGCATAATTGATACCGGCGGCAATATTTTCCATCGGCACCAATACCTTGAATTTAGCCTTACCAGTTAAAGAGATTTTTTCTGTACCCAACTGCAAATAGAAATCATCAGGTTCATTTTGCAATCCACCACCGCCGCCGCCATCATATACCCATATGGCAATTACATTTTCTCCTGCTTTTAAAATATTAGCCGGTATTTTATAAAGCCTTTTTTCATTCCAGACATTGTACGTACCAATTAAAGTTCCATTGAGATAGGTTGAATCAACATCATCAATACCCGGCATGTGTAATTCAACCGGCATTCCGGCCCATTCGGCTGGCACCGTAAGTTTAATCCTGTATGCAGCAACACCATCAAGATCCGGATAGCCAAGGCTTTCCCAGTTTTCAGGAAGCTGCATATCCACCCAGGCCGCGTCATCATATTGCGCAGCACGCATGTTTTGAAACAAAACAGCGGCCTTTATTAAATTAATATGGAAACGCTCATCGCTTTTATTCCTGGTTTCATTCAGTGCATCAAAATCGATCGACCGGATACTTTTCTGGTATAGTTCTTTATAGTTCTTAAAATCTTTCAGGCTGCTTGTATCTAACCATGACTGTGCCGGTGTGCCTCCCCAGCTTGAAACGATCAACCCGACCGGTACCTTTAATTTTCCGCGTAATTTTTTTGCAAAGAAATAACCAACTGCGGAACAGTTCAGCACACTTGATGAACTTACGGGTAACCAACTGTTTTTAAGCCCTGCATTTTTTAATTCATCTTTATCGAAAGTATTTTTAATAACTATATATCGAATGCCGTCATCGTTGGCAGTTTCTATTTCATCTTTGTAAAAATCTTTGAACCCGCCCAATGTGTATTCCATATTGCTTTGGCCGCTGCAAAGCCAAACTTCACCTGCGAGAATATTACTGATAACCCTTGTTTCATTTCCGGAAGCGATTTGCATATCGCCTGCTGAACCCGCTTTACAAGGTGCTATTACTACTTTCCATTCTCCGTGCTTGTTTGTGAGTGCTGAATAGGTTTTATTATTAAACCGGATCGTTACGGCACTGCCTGGCTCCGACCATCCCCAGATATTATTTGACTTGCCCTGCTGAAGTACCATATTGTTATCAATAATAGAAGGTAATCTCAGGCTTGCAAATGAAGGACTGGTGAGTAAAGAGATGAATAGTATGAAAATGATCTTTTGCATGATAATTTCTAATTAAGTTTCGTTTTCTATTAACCGCTAGCGGCGTTTGCAACCGCCGACAGGATCAGTCTGATTTCATAACAATTGTCTTTTCCGATACGCCATTTTCATTAACAGCTTCAATTGAAAAATAATATGCTTTTTCTTTATCCATGGATTTAAACCAGTATTCATTCAGGTCATGCACCATGATGCAGGTATATAATTTATCCGGTGCCGTGCCATAATAAATATTGTATGCGAAGGCGTTGTCAACAGGCCTCCATTTTATATATGCACTGCGCTTATCTTTATTTGTTCTTAATACAATAAAATTTTTTACCCCAGGCGGTTTAGCGCCGTTTCCATTTCCGAAAATACGCAGACCGCTGATGGCAAATTTTCCGGTTGGCATGTGAATGTTTTCCATTTTTATAAACCTTGCCTGTACCGGTTTTTTCAATTCAATATAATCGTGGGGTACATCGGTTTTGTTATTGCTTTTATCAACCAACAGATCCCATTTTCTTCCATCAGCTGAAAAATATAATTTATACTGGTGGTACTGGCCATTCCATTTTCCCAGGCGATTGGAATCAACATCCTGGTCGGCATAGTTTATTTGTAGAGCGTTTACTGTTGAAGTATTACCAAGGTCTGTTTGTATCCATTCACCTTTATTCGCGGTAGCTGCACTCCAATATGTTTTGATACTTTCATCAACAGCATTGTTTGCATAATAGCTTGCAAGGGTAGAAGAAACTGTAACAGGTTTTTTATAATTTAATAAATACCAGCCGGCGAATTTTCCATGTTTTCCCGGTGTTGAAACATCGGGCAATTCAGAAGCTTTGCCTGTTGTAGCTTCGGGCAATTCATGTGGATAATCACCAAATGCGGTATTGCACCACATTATATCATCCTTATCAAAACCTGCCGGCCATATTCCTATTCGTCTTTCAAAAGTATTTTTTACGCAAACAATGCTGGTGGAAACATGCCAGTAATTCCCGGCCTTATCCTGGAAAGTAGAACCATGCCCGGCACCTCTTGAAAAACCTCCGAGCTTTGAACTTAGCGGATCAGATTGTGGCGTAAATTCTCCCAACGGCCCATTGCCCACTACCACACCATCGGAATACCCGCTAAACTCTGTACCCGGCGCGCCATATTGTAAATAATATTTTCCAGCATGTTTTGTCATCGTTGCACCTTCAATAAAAGGATCCAGGAAAGTATTGTCGAGGTTTTCACCAAATCTTTGCCAGCCATACCTGTCTTGTTCCAGCAAATACATTTCTTTTCTTGTACCGATCGGCTGCATTGTCTTCCTGTTTAATTCAAGGCCATATAAAGGATAGCGGTTACTGCTGCCGTTATACATATAAAGTTTGCCATCGTCATCTGTAAAAAAGGCAGGATCCCATCCGCCAATATCAAACGAGTCTACCAATGGTTTCCATTCATTTGCTTTTGGATTTGTACTCATCCAGATCGTGAATTTATTTGTGTACGTAGAACCAAAAACGATCATCGTATCGCCAATTATACCAACAGCAGGTGCACACAGTTCATCATATACGCCACCGTTCCAGGGGCGCAGGAATTTTTTTGAAATAAAATTCCATTTCAACATATCATCACTCCACCAATAACCCCATTGATTGGTTGAGAACAAAAAATACTGGCCTTTGTAATTTACGATCACCGGATCTGCCGTTGCCCGATGCCTTCCCCATTCACTGAAATTTGGAATAGGTGTGTAACCGTAATCAATGTTGATAGGATTGCAATAGGTTTTTTGTTGCGCAAACAACAGGTTAGAACATACCATACAGCTCAGGAAAAATATCAGATAAAAAAAGGCATTTGATCTCATAATTGTAAAATCTATATTTATTAAATACATTCCTTTTTTTGCATAAGTAC
Source organism: Chitinophagales bacterium (assembly GCA_038207305.1). GTDB lineage: Bacteria > Bacteroidota > Bacteroidia > Chitinophagales > Chitinophagaceae > Ferruginibacter. The sequence goes on along the minus strand of JBBQZY010000004.1, from coordinate 260,303 downwards.
AGAAAGGTTTCTGCTCGTCTTGCTGCGCAAATCTGCATTTTCTTTTAGCTGCGTGATCCGCGGGAACCGCTACCCTGATCATTTCTTTTTATTCCGCATCATATTTGTTTCCTGTTGTAATTTTTCCAAACCGGCTTTTATATCAGGATCGTTCGAATATAATTTCCATATAAGTCCTGTACGATAATTTTCAATCATTACGGTCATAGGTGCCTGGTTAAGTCCCATATAAATTCCTGAGCACCAGTTGTTGCTAAGATCGAAGGCATCTCTAAAACCATATTCGCCCCATAAAAAACTACCGTAGTTGAAATAGTAATTCTTCAATGCCTTCATAGATTCTATGGGTGTGTAAGGAAAAGAACTGATCGCACCCGTTGGTGCGATCTTTCCATGATCTTGCCAGGCCACCGGTTCATCAGCAGAATAACCGAATGGGCCATCGCTCGCTGTCAGTCCCCAGGCGCTATCGCTATAACCTTTATATCCTTTCGGATTTTGTGTACAATAGCTATGATTTATTTTTGCGATCTTCTGGTTATTCCTGAAATAATTTGTGTAACGATCGGTAATTAAATGTGGATCGCAACCCATAAAGGAATAATGGGTAAAGAACAATGGGCCTCCATTGGAAACACCTACATCCAGTTTATTTCCAAAATAAGTATTGCCATTCGTATACATAGATCCGTCTTTTGTCTGGCTCCATGCCTCACGGTACTTTTGCCCTCTTTCTTCCTGGTTGGCCCAGCCGGTATAGTACATCGATGCCGGCACGCCATGTGTGGGAGAAGCAATCGCCTGTAAATATGTTATCATGGTTTCATTCCAACCGATGAGGTTGTGATTTATGACCCATGCCTGGTCGGGTGACCAATGCCAATATAAAAATTTGCTATCGGGAAATTGTTTGAACCAATCAAATTCTGCCTTTTTCCAGATGGCAGTTATCTTATCCCTGATCATTTTCTCCTGTGGATCATCAGTAGAAAAATATTGTCTTGCTGCTATTAAACCCTGCATTAAAAAAGATGTTTCTACCAGGTCGGCACCATTGTCTTTTTTTCCGAAGAATGGTTCAACTTTTCCCGTAGGGCCATTGATGAAATGGGGATATACACCATGAAAGGTTTCGGCCCTGTCTAAAAAGTTTACAATTTTTACAAACCGGTCAACCGATTCTTTGCGAGTGATGAATTTTCTTTGTGTGCCGGTTATCAGTGCCATGATACCAAAACCGGAAGCACCAGTTGCGATCATATCCTGCCTGCCGGGAATGTTTTCTTTCGACAATCCGCTTTTAGGTTCGGCTCCTTCCCAATAATACCTGAAAGATGCTTCCTGTACCATGGTAAGTAATTCGTCATCTGTCATCGTTTTTGTTTCAGCAATTGCTGCTGATGATAAATTGGGTTCTTTATAATTGTTAGTGAGAAAGCCGATCTTATAAAAATATTTTTTTCCGGTTTCTCCGGTAAAATCCGCATAGCGGTTTATAGTTGGTTGTTGAATGCCCACTTGTTTGTAGTTCTTGTCATCAACTGACCGATATATTTTTATAAGATGAATATTTTTATCTGATGGTTTTTTCCAGGAGATATCTACATGCATAGCATAGCCGGTTGTTTTTTCTATTACGGGCATTTCATTAATGATTGTTACATTTTTTTCCTGTAAAAATTCGATGTCGTCAATATAAAGGTTCTGCTTTTTTGTATTCCTGTCTTCGTTCTGCGAAAAAACCACTGCAATAATCTGCTCCGGTTTGTTTGCATCAAATCCTTTGATAGAAGCCATTGGCAAGATCACCTGCTGCCATTGATTGGATGTTACTTCCAGGCACTTGATCTTGGCTGTTAAACTGCTATCATTGTTCATCAACTGAAGCATAGGTAATTCACTCACCACTGTATCTGTCGTTGCAGAGAATACCCAAAAGGACAAGAAGTTTGCCTTTTTAAAATGATCCAACCCTCGCTTTTCCTGGCGGTATACAGTTGCCTTCCAGTTTCCACCCTTACTATTTATATAGCCCAGCTGTAAAGCGTTGCCGGCGGTATGAAATATTTTTTCGCTGACAAGCAATTTAAAGTTGCGGTTAACCACTACCGAGCCGCCTGTATTATCAGTAACGCTGAAAAAATAATCGCCCGCCATGGGGCTGTTGGAAAAAAAGTTATAATTATATTCATATTCCTGCGCATTGGAAAAGAGCGACAACAATAAAGCAACACTCACTAATAAATTTTTCACCATAAAAATATATTTTGGGGCATGACTTATTTTTTTATCCTTGTACCTTCAAAGCCTGGTTTTTTTACACGTTTTGTATATCAGGTATCTGCATGAATAATTTCAAAAGTAATTGGAAATTACTTCATTGATGCGACTGCAATGGTTAAACCGCTGCCGGGATTTGTAACCGTCCGCAGTTTTTATAAATAATAATAATCTTATCGGGCTATTTATTCATTTAAAAATACTATTGTTTCTATGAAATTCTTTTAATGTTTTCTGCTTGACTTTTTTGTTTTTTCGCTGAAAGTCTCCGCGCAGGAAAAAAAGTAACACCGAAAAAAATTACATCCTTTTTTCGGGAAAAAGCCCTGATTAAGTTTTTCTACTACGGTTGCTTCGACGGCAATTCCCTCCGGGCGAATCGAAAACCAATTTAAATATCCGCACAACAGCTTATTAATTCGCTTCTATCCACGGACTTGAAAAGCCCAGTTTTTTAAGTCCGCGTTGTATTTCCGGGCAACTCATGAACAATTTCCATATCAATCCGCTCCTGTAATTTTCAATCATAGCTACAATCGGGCCCTGGTCGATGGCGAGGTAACTTTTCGCATACCAGTGCCGGGTTTCATTGAATGCATCCACGAAACCGTATTCGCCCCAGATCTTATCACCGAGATCATAATAAAAATGCTTCAGTGCTTTCATCGAATATTCAGGTGTATACGGAAAGGCACTTAACGCTGCCGTTGGTGTTATGGTTCCTTCATCATTGGTTGGAGAGAAAGCATTGTACCCGTTATAAGTATCAGAGGCTGTAAGGCCCCAGCAATTTTCACCATAGCCTTTGAATTCTTTTGGATTGTCCACACAGTAATCGTGGTTGATCAAAGTATGGTTTTGATTTTGCTCCCAATAATCTGCATACTGATCTTTCAATCCTCTTGGATCAAGCCCTAAAAATGAATATTGAGAAAAGAATAAAGGGCCACCGTAATCAAATCCTAACGGCAGGGTATGGCCGTAAAATTTTTTGCCGTTCTTAAAGAAATTGCTTTGTGCCCAGCCCCTGTGATAAACAGCCGGACTTACCGGGTAATGTGAATCATCGCTGGCGGCGAGCACATACATGATCAGGCATTCATTAAAACCACGCACAGGGAAATTCATTGCCCAGCCATTGTTTGGGCTCCAGTGCCAGTATAAAACTTCCTGTCCCTGGGTATACCAGTTCCATTCAATGCCGCTCCAGAGCCAATCTAGTTTCCCCCTGAATTCATTCTCTACAGGATTATCACGGTTAAAATATTGCCTGGCGCAAAGCAGGCCTTCGAATAGATAGGAAGTCTCTACTAAATCACCTCCGTCATCTTTCCGGCTAAAAGGAATTGTTTTCCCGGTGGCGCCATCGAGCCAATGTGGGTAGGCGCCGTGGTAAGCATTTGCTTTCACCAAAAAATTGATCATTTTACGCATGAACCTCGCTGCAGTGTCTCTTGATATCCATCCACGTTCCGTTGCAACGATCACCGACATAACACCAAATCCTGTTCCACCGGTGGCGATCGTTTCATGCCCATAGCCTGCATCTGTATTGCTTCGCTCCCTCGCCATGCCACTTACGGGGTGGGCAAAATCCCAGAAATATCTAAAAGTTTGTTTTTGTACGAGATCGAGTAAAGCGCTATCGGAAAGATCGTTTGGCCTGCTAACCGGCTGCGGCCGTTCTTTTGACTTATTCTGGGCAGCACAACCAATAATGATATTGATTGCACAGATCATTAAAATGAAATACTTTTTCATGAATGATTATATAGGGGTTAAAAATACTGCCGGAGCCTCACCCTTGTTCCCGCTTTAAAGGAGCGGGGGGCCAATCATTTTATCAAACTGTTATATTAGCAAATCTGATGCAGCATTATTATCAACCAACTGTTTTACATTGCGATCGCAAAAAAACCCTTCAACCGCTTCACAGGTACGGCGCAACAAATCCCAGATCCCTCATTCCCTGTTTCACTTCCGGTGCACTGGTAAATAAATTCCAGAGCAAGCCGGTGCGGTAATTTTCTATCATTAAAATGATCGGGCCCTGGTCGATGGCAAGTGTTGATGTTGCAAACCAGGTATCTTTTAAAGAGAAGGCATCCACGAATCCATAATTGCTCCATATCTTATCACCTAATTTATAATAGAAAAATTTTAATGCATTCATTGATTCGGTTGGCGTATAGGGCATCGAAGAAATAGCAGCCGTTGGTGCAATGAACCCACGGTCATTGGTAGGTGAACTGGCAGTATAATCATTTTCAATATCGCTGGCAGTGAGCCCCCAGCAAAGATTGCTGTAACCAAAATTTCCCTGCGGATTGGCCACACAGTAGCTGTAATTAATCAGCGTATGATTTTTCGTTTGGGTCTGGTAGTTTGCATAGGGATCGGTTAATTGATTTGGATTGATGCCTAAGAAAGAATAATGAGCCAGGAATAATGGCCCGCCATATGCAGGACCTAACGGCAGCTGGTAGCCGTAATAATTGTTATTATTTACCATAGCGCCGTTCCCTGCCCATCCGTTGTCATAAACAATTTTTGGTATCGGGAAAGTTGTGGAAGAAGCTGCCATTACATACGTGATGAGGCATTCGTTCCAGCCGCTGATTGGGAAATTCATCACCCAGTTCAGGTTCGGGCTCCAGTGCCAGTAAAGCTTGTTCTGGTTATTCTGGCGGAACCAGCTCCATTCTACCCCGTTCCATATTGTATTGATATCGTTTCGCAAGGTTGTTTCTGCTGCATTGGCACCATCGAAATATTGCCGGGCACAGATAAGCCCCTGCATTAAATAAGAGGTTTCAACAAGGTCGGCACCATTGTCATTCGGACTAAAAGGAATGACTGTACCGTTGGTTCCATTCAACCAATGCGGAAAAGCTCCATGAAATCTTTGAGCTGTATTTTTCAGGAAGCCAACGATTGTCTGCATCCTTGCGAGGCCCTGTGCCCTGGTTATGAATGAGCGGTTAATGGCTACCGGTATGGCCATAATGCCGAAGCCAGACCCGCCCGAAGTAACGGTTTCACCAGATGTGTTACGCTCTCTTGTAAGCCCGCTTACCGGGTGTGCGAAATCCCAGAAATATTTAAATGTTTGTTGTTGAACCAATGTAAGCAATGCGTTGTCGGTTATTACCGGGAACTTATCGGTTGAATCTATTTGTGTGGTGAGGGTTAATTCCACCGCAGATAACAGGTTTCTGCCCTGCTGCGATATTAGGTTGGTGCCAATATTTACATTGTATCTGGTAATTGCTGTTAGTGCTGCTGATGGTTGAATGATAAGGGTACTGTCGCCATTTTCGAGAGAAGAATTATAAGGTACTGTTGTTCCGCCTTTATCCCGGAAGCTAACAGAGGCCGCAACAGATTGCAGGTTAACTTTTGATGTAAAAGAAAATTTAATAACTGGAATGAAATTGACATTGTAGTAGGTGAATCCATTAAATGTGCCGTTCACCTTTAAACTTGCGAAGCTGAATGATGTAGGATTCGGGTTTGGTGAAGGATCAGGATTTCCCCCGCCTTTTTTACATGCCGTGCCAAATAATACTAAGGAAAAAAATATAAACTGTGCTGCGCTTCTCATGATAATATTTAGCTTTTGATCATATAACAGAAAAAGAAAACAACTTTATTTACATACCAAAGAAAACAAAGGGGTTGCCACGTTTTGCAACGATGGCAACCCGCGATGATTGCATAGAAAAAAACTATTTTTTAGTAGCCCGATAATTATAATCCATGACTTTCAAGTGCATATAAAGCCTGAACATCGCTTAAACTCAAATCTTTATTGTAAATCCTGAATTCATCCAGATCACCGCTCAAAGAATTCATCCAGCCATTGGCAGAATGCGTTGCATCATCAGGTCCACCTAAGGTAAAACTATCTGCGCCTCCAAAGTTTGCCTGTGGATTTAACGTAGTGCCGGCACTTTGAGTTATTAATGATCCATCAACATAAACCCTTAAAGCTCCTGAAGTATTGTTATAAGAAATTGACATCTGGTGCCATGCACCGTCTAACATTTTTGGCCAAACCTGCCCCTGGTCAAACCACTGATCCATCAGGCAAACTTTACCATACGAATTAGATGTGTTATCCGGGTTATTAAACAGCATAAAGAATTTGGTTTGTTCCCACGAATAGCCTGCTTTATTTAAAGAAAACGGGAAAAAAGTTGTTGGCCCGCCACTTAAACTTGCGGGTTGTAAAATCCAGCAAGTCATAGTGAAGCTACCCAGGTTAGCAACTGTGTTAGTAATATTTGAATTGATGTATCCCGGACTTGCCACTTCAACTGCCTTACCTTTTAATCCGTTGTTAATAAAGCTGATGGCAGAGGCGTTGTTCGGAGTACCGGCAACACCGGAAACCATTTCATTGTAATTACTTTCAAATGCCCAATGAGCCACTAAATTTGCTGCTGCTACCTGTGCAGATGTGCTATAGCCTCCAACCGGAACGAAAAAAGATTTCTCTTCGCCGTAGGTAAGCCCCTTCTCATTGATGGCGTATGCACGATAATAATAGGTGGTGAGCAATGATAAGCCTGGTAGTGTTACAGAAAAAGGGCCAGATACTCTGTAAAAGGGCTTTCTAATGTCTGCCGTATCTACGCCACTGGTTGTGCTGTAACAAACACCGGCTTCTTTGATGATCGTTCCTCCATCACTGGTTATGTTGCCACCGATCGTAGCACTTGTACCTGCTATATTGGTAGCATCGCTGGTAGTTACCGAAGGAACAACTGCATTTACATTGATACCGCTGTCAGCACCTGTCTTTTTACAACTGTTAATTGCAGAGGCGCTTAACAGTAAAATTGATAATGTTAGAATTCTATTTTTCATAATTAAAAAATAAGTGGTAAATAATTTAGTTTACTTGCCTTTCCCCTGCAGTACAATCAATGCCTGTAGGTCTGATGCAGAAAGGGCCTTATTGTAAACCCTCACTTCATCCAGTTGCCCAGCCAAATAACCAGCCCAGCCCTGTGTGCTTCCTGCAGTGCCGAGGCTAGGTGTTGTTTGAAATTGCTCGGTTCCAAAAATTATTTTGGTTGCGCCGGATGGAAATACAATATTCCCTAACCCTGCAACTTCCTGTGTTGCCACAGGATTTCCATTCTGGTATAACACGAATTTGGAAGTAGCTGCATCGTATGTTAGTCCAATGTTTTGAAAGCCTGTCCAGGGATTTGTAATGAATCCATTGGTAAACCACACTTCAGATTGCCCCTTTATGTGAATCTTTAAATTTGCTGTGCTGCCGGTTCGTCCTCCGTTCTCATAAAACATATCCAAAGCGCCCCAAAAGTCATTCGTATTTGAGATGCTGAAAGGTGTAATGATGCCACTGGTATTATCGGTTTTTAGCCAATAATCAACAGTAAAACTGTTCATATTTTTGATAGCGGCAGGAAGGTCTGCAATTACGTAGCCGGTAGCTGATCCCTGCATTGCTTTTCCTTTAAACCCGGGGGCAAGACTGGTATTGACAGAGGTTGCGGCCACATTTGAAACGCTGTCTACATAACTGCCGTCAAAAGACCAATAACCCACTAGGCTTCCTGCTCCTATTTCTGCGGAAGATGTATAGCCGTTGACGGTAAATGCCGGCTGGTAAGATTTCTCGTCAAATGATTTATAACAAGACGAGAACGCCATGCCACAAATTATTACGGCCAGTGAGAACCCGCTTTTTGAAAATAAATTTTTCATAACTAAATTTTTAATTTTTGAATTTTATTAATACCCTGGGTTCTGTGTTAATAACCCCGAACTTAAATCTATCTCTCCTTGTGGAACAGGCCATACTTCATTTTTATTGGCTGTCCATCCCAACGGACCAAAAACAGTAGCAGCTCTTCCCTGGCGCACCACATCAAAATACCTGTCGAACTCCATTGCCAGTTCAACCCGCCTTTCATGATAAATAGCAGCACGTAATAGTGCCTGGTCGGTTGTGGTCACATCCGGTAATATCCCCACAGCACCGCCTCTTGCCCTTGCCCTTACAGCATTGAGCGAGATTAATGCCGGTCCTGAGCTACTCAATTCATTGTTCGCTTCTGCATTCATCAAAAGCACTTCAGCAAAACGCATAACCCTTATATTTTGCTGACATCCCTCAGTATAACCTGAAATAATCGAAGCAAAAGGAACATATGATTTCTGGTTATACATTGGGTTCGGCACACTTGCAGGGATTATATCTCCTTCAGGTGTTGTTTCTCCCCTGAAAACAATGGTAGCATCTTTTCTTGGGTCTCCTGTTTCATATTCGGCAACTAAATTAGCAGTAGGTACGTTAAAACCCCAGCCGCCTACCGTACCTCTTATTCCCTGTACCTGGGAATATTGAGAATTAGACGCTTCCGGATTTCCGGAAACCAACGCCGCCTGTATTTCAAAAATTGATTCTGAGCTGTTTTCATTTTGAATTCTGAATAGCTGCTCATAATTTGGAAACAATGAATATGGACCTGCCATTACCTGTTCTGTGTAGGTTTTTACGTCTGCCCATTTTGATTGATACAAAGCAACCTTTGCATGTAATGCCTGTGCTGCGCCTTTCGTAGCCCTTCCAACATCAGCACCTGAATAGGTTGCAGGTAACGCTCCTGCAGCATCTGTGAGATCCTGCTCTATAGCAGCCCACACCTGGGCCCTGGCAGTTCGTGGAATATTATATTCCGATGCATTTACCGGAACATTTAAACGCAAAGGAACATCACCGAAAGCTCTCACAAGCCTGAAATATTCATAGGCCCTGATAAATTTTGCTTCAGCCAGATTCCTTGCTTTTAAATTAGCATCCATCTCAATATTCGGAATATTATCCAATACCTGGTTACAGAGATTGATCTCCTGGTAGCGTCCATTCCAAAAATCAGAAAGCTGGCCCTGTGTAGATGTAACAGTAAAATTGTTATACGTGTTCATGAACGGAACCGAACCGTCACTGGGATCGCTTCCCGTTTCGGTATCATCGGATCCAAGGCTTTCCAATGCTATAGGCGCAAAAGCTACTTCGGTCCACCCACGAAGATTGGCATACATAGCATTTACCGCCATTGTTGCGTCTTCGGGTGTAACCCAAAATTGTGTAGCTGTTGTTGTACCCTGGGGCTGTACTTCCAAAAAGTTCTTTTTGCAACCTGTACCTATAGCAGTTATCATAACTACTATCAGTAAAGTGTAAACGTTTTTGTTGATTTGATTATATGATTTCATTATACAGGTGATTTTTTGTTAAAAAGTAAGATTGACTCCAAAATTATACGTTGCATATAGTGGGTATACATCTATATCAACACCTGCCCTTGTTGGTCCACCGCCTACTTCCGGGCTAAATCCGCGATATTTAAAAAAGTTAAAAGGATTTTGAGCATTGGCATAAACCCTCAGCCTGGTCATCTTCCACCTGCTGATAATTGAATTGGGCAACGTATATCCAAGTTGTATATTCCGGATACGAAGGTAAGAACCGTCTTCTACATAAAACGAGTTAGACCTGTTGTTTTGTCCACCGGCAATGAATACAGAAGGGTAAGTATTGGAAGTTCCCTCACCATGCCACCTGTTCTCGTACCAGTCTTTGGTAAAGTTTTCTGTTCCGTACCTCAGGCCAATATTTGCATTATAGATCTTAACGCCGGCAATTCCCTGAAAATCTAAAGAAAGATCAAACGCTTTATAATTCCAGGAGGTATTAAATCCAAAAGTATATTTCGGATTAGGGTTACCTAAAACTACACGGTCCTTATCATCAATAGCACCATCGTTGTTTGTATCTGCATATTTAAAATCTCCCGCCAATGCATTTGGCTGTATTACGCCACCATTGTGCGTGTATGCTGCTATTTCTGCTGCATTCTGGAAGATACCAACTACCTGCAATCCAAAGAACTGGCCGATAGGTTGACCAACAACTGTTCTTGTATTAAAATTATTTGAGCCGGTTGTTCCCACTGCCTGGTATATAGGATTAGCACCAGATGACACAGCAAGTACCTTGTTTTCATTTATACCTAAATTGCCGCTCAGTGAATAAGACAGGTTTTTACCAACCGTGCCTTTCCAACTTACTAAAAATTCAAGGCCGCGGTTTTGGAAAGTGGCCTGGTTGCCGATAATGGAGCTCCCTGTAGTACCTAAAGATCCTAAGATAGGAATATCGAAGATGGCTTTTTCCGTTTTCTTATTGTACCAGTCGATCTCAACGTTCAACCTGTTATTAAGTAAGGCAGCTTCAACAGCGATATCTGTTCCTACGCCTCTTTCCCAATAAGTAACCGGCGGTACGATAGTATTGATGCTTGCACCGGGAGATGTTGATCCGTTACCGCCCACATATATAAATCCGTTATTCTGGGTAACCTTAAGTGTGGAAAGGTTTGCAGGGACCGACATATTTCCGATCTTACCCCAGCTACCTCTCAATTTCAAGCTGTTGAATATTTTTTGTTTCTCCATAAATTTTTCTTCTGTAACAACCCAGGCTGCACCAATAGAAGGAAAATAACCCCACCTGTTATCTGTAGAAAATTTTGAAGAACCATCCGCTCTCATCGTGGCTGTTATCAGGTATTTGTTTTTATAGCCATAATTGATTCTTCCAAAATAAGAAGCTACTTTACTGTAATCTCTAACGGGGTCACTGATCAGGTAATTATTGCCAAGACTTAAATAGTAGCCGCTGCCATTGTCGGGCACATTTTCTGCAGATTCAATTGTCTCGTTTGTCCTGTAAGATTGTGCTCCCTGCCCTAATAATATTTTAACGCTATGGGCATTGGCAAATTTATTTTCATAAGACAACGTATTTTCCAATATCCAATTGCGCACTTTTGTATTGGTAACAGTAAGGCGGCTCAAGCTATTGCGTTGTGCCAGTGTTGCTGAATACACTGGTGCGTAATTCACTGCTTCACCCTGCCCGAAATCGCCTCCGATACTTGAACGGAAACTTATATTTTTAGTTATTTTAAGATCAGCATAAGCACTTCCATTGAGCCTGTATGTTTTACTCCGCTGGTTAAAGAAGTCTATCGTTACCTGCGGGTTAAATAATGCAGAACTGGTAACATTAAAATCATTGGGATCACCATAAGTGCCATCAGCATAACGTACAGGCGCAATGGGCACCGCTGCATATATCTGGTGAAAAATAGATCCGTTGATATCCCTTGATTTATTCATCGATCCATTTAATACATACCCAATTTTAAGTTTGCTAAATACCTGGAAGTCATTTTGAAGTTTCAATGTAAACCTGTCGAATGAATTTGTACTAACAATACCCTCCTGCTTCAAATAACCAAATGAAGCATTATAAGTTGTTTTTTCACTGCCACCAGATACAGATACCTGGTGATTTGTAATGAGTGCATTTCTAAATATCTGGTGATTCCAGTCTGTGCTCCCAAAAGCATCAGGTTTTGCATAACGGGGAGCAGTACCTCCAAGAACATCCAGCTCATTTACCATTTGCGCATATTGTGGCCCGTTAGCCATTTTATAGTCATTGGTAATAACCTGGTTTCCAACAAATCCATTATAATTTACCACCGGTTTTGAATTTCTTGTTCCTTTTTTAGTAGTAACAAGTATTACGCCATTAGCAGCGCGGATACCATAAATAGCTTCTGAAGAGGCGTCTTTCAACACGGTTATGTTTTCAATGTCAGCAGGATTCAGGAAACTGATATCGTCATTCCATACACCATCAACTACATACAATGGGTTGGCGTTGCCATATACTGTACCCACACCCCTGATCCTTATTTGCGGAGACGCACCAGGCGCACCGCTGTTTGTAACCTGAACACCTGCAACCTTGCCCTGCAAAGCGCTTATTGGATTTATAGATGCCTGTTTAGAAATTTCTTCTCCTTTAATTGTTGCAACAGAACCTGTTACATCTATTTTTCTTTGCGAACCATAACCAACAACGATCACCTGGTCCAACACTTTTGTAGACGCTTGTAATACTACGTTGATCTCGGTGCGGCCATTTACAGCAACTTCTGCTGTTTCATATCCTACAGATGAGAAAACCAGGGTTGCCCCATCGGGAACATTGATTGAATAAGAGCCGTCTGATCCGGTAGAAGTGCCCGCAGCAGAGCCTTTTATCCTTACAGAAACCCTTGGTAAGGCTTCGCCGGTTGCGTTGGTTACCTTACCGGTAACCCTTACATCCTGCACAGCAACATTCTTCTTTGTTACCACTACCAGGTTATTATTCAAAACGCGGTAAGTAAGTTCGGTACCGGAAAAAATATTATCCAGCACATCAGTTACCAGCATATTATTTGCATCCAGCGAAACTTTTTGATTGGATGAAACGATCTCATCATTATACAAAAATCTGAAACTACTTTTTTTCTCAATCTGGCCCAATGCTTTTTTAAGATCGGTTGACTGGAATTTAAGCGTAACTGTATTTTGTGAAAACACTTTTGCTGAAAGCTGCAAACTGGTCAATAACATCAATACAATTGTAAGTTTCATAAGCATAAAAACTTTTAGTAAGCCCGTCGCATTTATTGATACGGTCCGGGATTGTTTTTTTTCCATGTGTTTAAGTTTTGGGTTAATAAACCTCGGATTAACCTCGGTTCGTTTAGCAAGTTCAATTTTAATAAAGGACATACGCATATCCTATTTGTGGAATTAAGTTGTATTTACATTGTTTGGTTGTGTCATAATTGTTTAGATTTTGGTTTATTTGGTTTATTTTGAAATAACGATCTTACTGTTATTGATATCGTACGAAAACGGTGTGGTTAGCTGAATGGCCGCAAGCGCCTGGTCAATCGTTTCATTTTCGAATATGCCTGTAAGTTTTTTTGATTTCAGCCTTTGATCTGTGAAGCTTATCTCTACAGCGTACCAACGTTCCATCTTGCGGGCAACTTCTTCAAAGGTTTCGCTCCTGAAAACAAGTTTGTTGTTTACCCAGGAGGTTTCGATGATAGAATTATCCTGCGGTAATATGGACAAGTGTGTTAGTTCCATAATGTTTTTTGAGATAGCCTCCGGAGCATTGAGTTTAGTAACTGTATTATCCTTATCCGCTTTAATATCTGAATTACTTACAATTAGTTTTTCATTTGGCTTGAGGATGATCTTTTCTGTTCCATCCTTCATGGTCACTTCCAGGCTTCCTCTTACCAGGCTGGTTTCTGTATTTTTTTCATCGGGGTAACATCTTACATTAAATGCAGTGCCCAAGACTTTTATATTGATACTACTGGTATGGATCACAAAAGGCTTGCCGGGATTCTTAATTACATCAAAATAAGCTTCTCCTGTAAGGTTAACTTCCCGTAAGGAAATACCGTAGTTTTTGTCGTAGCTCATTTTACTGCCTGCATTGAGCCATACTTTAGTACCGTCGGGCAATACAATAGTTGTCTTGGAACCGTACCTGGTATTGATCTCATTTTTTACCGGCAAAGCTGCCTGTTTGCCAATATTGCTATCTGCGTTACTGTTATACTCTATCAGAAAGAAAAGCGCAGTGCCGATAGTGATAAAGGAAGCCAGCCAGAATAGCCATTTTTTCGATCTGCTTGACCGTGGTTCCTCGTCAACTATGATAGAATCTGCTTCATTGGTAAACTTTCCTTCGTCAATGCCGATATGCTGCATACGCAATACCAGTTCCTTGTATTTATTCTCAGAATATTGCCTGTTGAGTTGGCTTTTGCTGCGCCAGAGATCGTTCAGAATCTCCATAGAGTAATGCTCACGGGGGTTCTTAAGTAAGAGCAGTTCCAGTTCGGCCAGTTCATCAGCATTGGCATCGCCGGAAAACTTCCTGGCGATCAGTGCCCATAAACGGTCTGTGTTTTCTTGCTCCATCTGATATGCATAGACAAGCAAACTGTTAAAATCTACTAAGAGACCTTAACATATTTTCAGTTTTTTATCGGGAAAGCTGGCCGGGGTTCTTTTTAAGCTCAAAATTAATAGCGCTACTGATCTTTTTTAGCGCAATTGCCATCTGGCTGTCGATGGTTTTTACAGAAATGTTGAGGAGTTTGGCGATGTCATTATATTTAAGTCCATCCTCTTTAGCCAGTTTGAAGATGAGCCGGCACCGGAGTGGCAGGTTTTGTATCTCGTATTCTATCTTTCTAACGGCTTCCGAAGTGATCATTAGCTGTTCGGGATTATAAATAACCGCCGGGATATTCAACGACATTTCATCAATTGAAACGATCTTCTTTCTAAAATGCCGGGATAAATAGTTGAGCGATGTGTTCTTTGTACTTATATATAAGTAAAGTTTGAAGTTTTCGATCTTAGCGATGGTTGCCCTGTTTTGCCAGATCTTTAGAAATACATCGGAAACGATGTCTTCGGCAAGTTCCTGGTTTTTGATGATGGAATTAGCGAATTGCTGCAGGTTGTGGATATATAACATGTATAACTGGCCAAAAGCATGGTCATCATTGTGTTCAGCGATCCTTAGCTGAAGTTCCCTGATTTCGTCCGAGTTCAACATATAGCAAGTGGGTATAGCTTTGCAATTATAATATAAGGTACGGTGAATATTTCAAAATTGAACTTATTCGAATCAATGAATGAATTTTTATTGAAAATTCTAAGCTGAATAATCGTTTTTACTTACTTTTGCAAACTGTTATTAAAAATAACAGGGCCTATAGCTCAGTTGGTTAGAGCACCTGACTCATAATCAGGTGGTCCCTGGTTCGAGCCCAGGTGGGCCCACAAACGGAATTTTTAAAGGGAACTTCAGCGTTCCCTTTTTTAATTTGATCTAATTCTAACCCAAATCGATATTTCCAACATTCCCGATATCAAACTTGATTTCTTTTATATATTTTTTGTAGAACATTCGCTCATAGCCGATAAAAGAAACAACCGGCTCACCCCTTATTTTCATTGATATGAATACAAGGCGGGCATTCAAAAAATAAGATTTTTAAAGCGCTGTATCGTCCTCGTCTGATTGCAGGAAAAATAACCAACATTTAATGCTGGCTGAGAACCAATAAAACTTAATAACTTTATCTTTCGTTTTGCATGAAGGATTTCTTTACCCGATAGTTGGAACTGGCAGATTAACCTTGCTATAAAATTATAAATCAGTAGTTAAAGAGTGTAACACTATTTTTTAACGTATTAATTTTATACTATGCCCGATTTTCTACTTTGGATCCTGTACGGCTTCATATCCTGGGGCCTTTACAATTTGATCGTAAGCATCTACTTTCTTGAAAAAGGTAATCACCTGAAAGGACAACTCCTTGAAGTCTTCATCAAGCGCTTAGGTAAGAAATATAAATGCAAAGAGCTCGGCGCCGGCATCACCCGTTACAAATGGAAAAAAGGATGGATCATCATCAAAGCAGATTTTGACGAAGCATTGAGGGCTTGCAATGAGAAGGCTGTATTTGCTTTTATGAAACCGGAGATAAGTTAGGCTGGTTTTTTCCAGGCTGCTCCCTGTTTGAAGCCTGTTTTGGAACAGGTGCAGACTGTCATTATTTTTTTGCTTTCACCCGTATTACATGCTCTGAAGCATTGGGCTTCTTTTGAGCTACAGGCTTATCCATTTTCCGCTCTTCAAAATGTGCCTGATCTTCTTCAATAAAAGTTCCTGCACTTATTACCTGCATGCCATCTGCTGCCATCGTTTCTATCACCTGCTCATTTAAGCCCAGCCTTTGGCGCAGGCAAAACAGCCAGTTCTTGGTATTCGGGGGCTTGAAAAATTCAAATTCGAAAACGGGGCGCTTACCGTCAATGTGTATACAATCGCTGTATTGAGATTTTACTGCGGCAGGTTGATCTATTCCTTCCCAGGTTAGCAACATCAACTCATAACTATAACAATTGAATGGCTGTTTGGCTTTCCCCGGGTGTGAAAGAACTTCCAGGCCCAGGTGGAAATAGCCTGCGGAAATATCCATCGTATGCGTCCATTGGCCCAGCCTGTTAATGGGATAGTCGGGTTGATATCCATTCCCTGCAATTGCAGCAGCAAAAAGAACCGGTTATCGAGTGGCTCTTTACGAAATCGTTTCAGCATTTCCTGGTATAATCCGGCACCCTTAAATGATGCGCAATCGTTGCGGAAAATTTCGTTTAACTCACTCGCTAACCCATTCAGGTATTCAGCTCTGTTGGATTGTTTTTTAAATGCCTTCCCGTTATTTTTTGTTCCGGGCGCTACAGCTCGCTTTACAACAGGACCGTATTTGCCATCAGTATATACCTGGTTACCCAGCGTTCCTTTTAGGATTATGTTAGAGGGCTTTAATTTTGCCATAGCTTTAAAAAGATTACGTTAACTGCGTTATCAACATAAAAAAAATCAATTTTTTTCTTAAATATAATCACATTTTTCCTGACATTGTCCTGACTTTAACCTGACATTGTCTTGACCCTAAGCCCACCTAACGTCGGGCTTAGGTCATAGTTAATCCGTATTTAATCAATATTTTATTTACCCGTTCGAAATCCCCCAATATTAACAGATCTCCTCCCTCTCCTGAAGAAGGGGGTTAGAGTGAGGCGACTGACGCAGTTCTTCCAAACAAAAAACCTATCTTCGCCGCCTTAAAAAACCGGTTATGACAGGTCTTCAATAAGTAAAAGGATGTTAGTCCTGCTACCATACAAAAGCCCTTCCTTATTGGTTTTCAAAGTCATTTAACCTTTCATTAACCCTGCCGGCGTTTATTTTTGCCGCACAAGAACACAATATGAGAAAATTATCAGTAATCGCTTTGGTATTGATGGCCGGCCTGCCTGCTTTTTCACAAACCGCTAAAGAAAAAAAGAACAAGGAAATACTCAATCGTTCAGGCGATCATTTCATGGTTCAGTTAAGTTCCGATCATTGGATCGGCGCACCCGATAGTGTCAGCAGCCATATCAAGGGCTTTGCCCGTGGCCTCAATGTATACGTTATGTATGATATGAAGTTCAAGGCCAATCCCCGCTTCAGCATTGCCGGTGGATTGGGTGTTGGTACCAGCAATATTTATTTCAAGAAAATGAATGTAGGGATCTCATCAACCAATCCTAAAATTCCTTTTACCGCAACTGATTCTGTCAACAATTATAAAAAATACAAATTAAATACTGCCTTCCTGGAAGTTCCGATCGAATTCAGGTTCAGTTCAAAACCTGAAACACCGGGTAAATCAATTAAAGTGGCTGTAGGTGTTAAGTTGGGAACTATGCTTGGTGCTCATACAAAAGGCAAGATCCTGAGAACTGCTTCGGGAACCGTATTGTCGAATGCTACTGATAAAGTTAGCAGCAAAAGCTATTTCAATACCACCAGGGTTGCCCTTACCGGAAGGATCGGGTATGGCAATTTCACCCTGTTTGGTGCATACAATTTAACCAGTATGTATAAGGCCGGTGTAGCGGCAGATGTAAAGCTGTTGCAGGTTGGGCTTACTATCAGCGGATTGTAAGATTTTATCTGATGTTAAATGATCCCCCGCTAAACGGGGGATTTTTGTTTGCTGGATTTCAATCAGCTAACTTTGCGCCTCACACCATCCCATGAGCGACGAAATCAAACACGAATGCGGACTTGCCTTCATTCGCCTGCGCAAGCCATTCAGTTATTACCAACAAAAATATGATTCAGTGCTGTACGGCCTCAATAAGCTGTACCTGCTGATGGAAAAGCAGCATAACCGCGGACAGGACGGTGCCGGAATTGCAACCGTTAAGCTTGATACCGAACCGGGTTACCCGTTCATGTATCGGTTACGCAGCAGCGCCAACCAACCCATTGCCGACCTGTTTTCTAAAATATGGGAGGAGATCAGTGAAGTGCAAAAATACCAGCCGGACATAAAGAATCACCCGGGCCTGATGAAGGGGCATATCAACGTAATGGGCGAAGTACTCCTCGGGCACCTGCGCTATGGCACCCAGGGAAAGAACAATGTGGAGTATTGCCACCCGTTCGTAAAACGCAATACCATACCAGCCAGGAACCTTGCATTGGCAGGTAATTTTAACCTCGTGAATACGGAAGAATTATTTAAACTCATCAATATTACACCCGGCGATTTCCAGTGCCAGAGTGATCTTGCTGCTATGATGGAAATACTGCATCATTTTCTTATCAAGGCAGATGAAAATGCTCCGGGGCATTTAGACATAGTAGCTGTATTAAAAAAAGCGGTTCCCTTATTCGATGGGGGTTTTCATTTCGCCGGCCTCGTAGGCAATGGCGATTCCTTTGTTATGAGGGATGCACATGGTATCAGGCCTTCCTATTATTATATCAATGAAGACGTGATCGTTGCTGCCAGTGAAAGAGCCGCCATACGAACAGCCTTTAACCTGGAAGAAAATGAAGTCATGGAACTGATGCCGGGCACAGCGCTGATCGTAAAAGCTGATGGATCCTATTTGATAGAGCAGATCGTTCCTCCCTTAGAGCGCAAAGCCTGTAGTTTTGAAAGGATCTATTTCAGCCGCGGAAGCGATGAAAAAATTTACCGGGAACGTATAGCACTGGGCTATAACCTAAGTCATACAGTATTAAAAGCAGTTGAATACGACCTGAAGAATACTATTTTCTCTTTTATTCCCAATACAGCTGAAACGGCTTTTTACGGGCTGATAAAAGGAGCAGAAGATTACCTGAATAAAATAAAGATCGAACGCATCCTTAGCTGGGAAAAAGATTTTGATGAAGACAAGCTTTCGGAAATGGTGAACAGGAAGATACGTATTGAGAAGATCGCCATCAAAGATGTTAAGCTGAGAACGTTTATAACGGAAGACAGTAGCCGCAATGAAATGGTACAGCACGTGTACGATATCACTTACGGAACCGTAAGAAAAGATATTGACACCCTGGTTGTGATAGATGATAGTATTGTACGCGGCACCACGCTTAAAGAAAGTATCATACGAATGTTAAGCAGGCTGAAGCCAAAACGGATCATCGTCGTATCTTCTGCCCCCCAGATAAGGTATCCAGATTGTTATGGCATAGATATGAGTAAAATGGGCGACTTTATTGCATTTAAAGCTGCTGTTGCATTATTGCGTGAAACCGGGCAGGAAGGGTTACTGACTGAACTGTTGAATAAATGCAAAGAGCTTCAACGCAGGGATGAATTACACACGGAGAATATTGTGCGCCAGGTTTACAAACCTTTTTCACTTGATGAAATATCGAATAAGATCGCACAGCTTATTACACCGAAAGACATAACGATACCTGTAGATGTAATTTATCAAACCATTGAAACCTTACATGAAGCCTGCCCTAATAATAAAGGCGACTGGTATTTTACCGGTAATTATCCAACCCCGGGAGGTAACCGGGTTTGTAACCGGGCCTTTATGAATTTTATGGAAGGGAAGAATGTGAGAGGCTACTGAAGTTGGTTTCAAAGCTGCTTCCAACAATTAGTTTGATATACATCGACCAAAAAGTTATTTTAGAAAAAAGATTTTTTTTGCTGCTATATGAACCAAATTAACAAGCTACCAAAAGTAGAATTGCACTTGCATCTTGATTGCTCATTGAGTTATGAAGTTGTATCTAAAATCGATCCTTCCGTAACAGAGGCGATTTATCAGGCCGATTATATTTCAAGGGAAAAATGTGTTAACCTCGACGAATTCTTAAGGCGGGCTGTTAAAGGTTTTGCATTGATGCAGACAAAAGAACAGCTTCAATTGGTTGTTCATGACCTGTTTAAACAAATGACTGTTGATAATATGCTTTATGCAGAGATCAGGTTTGCTCCGCTACAACATTTAGAACAAGGGTTAACAGTTTATGAAGTTGTTGCTGCAGTAGAAGAAGCTACCGCCGCAGCCATTATACAAACAGGTATTGAGGCCAGGTTAATTCTTTGTACACTCAGGCATTTTACTGAAGAACAAAGTATGGAAACAGTTAAACTGGTTGAAGTATTCAAAGGAACCTGTGTTGCCGGGTTCGACATTGCAGGTAGTGAAGCCGGGTTCCCGGTTACCAATCATGTTAAAGCCTTTAGGTATGCCAGGGGAAAAAACATTCCTTGCACGGCTCATGCGGGGGAAGCAAAAGGTGCCGCAAGTGTTTGGGAAACACTCGAACAATTTGGCGTATCGCGTATTGGGCATGGTGTCAGGAGTGCAGAAGACGAAAAATTAATTGCATACCTGTGTGCAAAGAATATACACCTGGAAGTTTGTCCAACCTGTAATGTACTCATTGATATTTACGACAGCTATAGCGATCATACAATTGAAAAACTTTATAGAGCCGGCGTTTCATTAAGTGTAAATACAGATAACCGCACGATAACAAATATAAACCTGAATAAAGAATATGAAAAGCTGCAAGCGGTATTCAACTGGACCAACCATGATTTTTATATTTGCAATGTAAATGCATTGCAGGCAGCATTCATCTCTGCTGACTTAAAAACAAAACTGCTGGCTAAACTTGCTGTTGCATATAATGAGGCGCAATAAAATTTTATTAAAATTAAATACAGTTTGATGAAAACCTTATACCTTATCCGTCATGCGAAAAGTAGTTGGGGAGATTTTACGCAGCCGGATTTTGAACGGCCCCTCAATGAACGTGGTAAAAAAGATGCATCCGAAATGGCTCAAAGGCTATTGGATAAAAAAATAACCATCGATGCCTTTGTTAGTAGTCCGGCGAAACGTGCAAAAAAAACAGCAAAACTTTTCTGCAAAGTATTTGAAACAAAAGAAGATAATATTATTTTAATAGACCGGCTATACAATGCTTCTCCCGAAACGTTTTTTGAAGTGGTTGAAGCGCTCGATAATAAATTGGATGCAGTGGCTGTTTTTTCACACAACCCCGGCATCACAGATTTTGTAAACAAGCTTTGCAAAGCTGTTGAAATAGATGAAATGCCCACCTGCGCCATTTTCGCAATTGAGATTAATATGGATAAATGGAAAGATTTCAGGGAAACTGAGAAAAGATTTCTTTTCTTTGATTACCCTAAAAATTAGTATTGAAAACTATTTTATTACTGCTGCTATCTCTTTAAGTATCTCTTTTTTAATGATCCCGGAATTTTATTGTCAAACATACCGGCAACACTATAAGAGGAGAAATTAAATTTTCCAATAAGGAAATTTCAGTGCTAAATCCTGGTGGAACAACCCGGGTATTTTCTGCAGATGCTATTGCATATATATACAACGCCCGTTACCACAGCATTGTACTGCATTGTAAGCTTACCTTTTACAATGATAATATTGAAGTAGTTCGCAAACGGGATTACAAGGGTTGAAGCTTGATTGATACCGTAATGATATTAAAAGAAGTGTTTAAAAGTCCAACAATGAATTTGTACCAGGCTGTTGACAGGGAAAAGCTATGTATGATTTTATCAAAAAGTCCGCTGATAGTTTACCCATTTAAATGATCGTGAAATATGCATTCAGAATCATGGCGATAGATATATAAGCAGGAATGAACCGCTGGTAAATGTATTAATGCAACAAAGACGCTATATGGATCAACTGACATTGATGATGATAGATGGCGAAAAAGTAATACAGGAAGATCTTAATACGATGGATTACCGGATATATAGTTTTAAGAATACAACCAGGAGGTATAACAGGTGTGAATAATTGTTGGCAGCCTTAATTGTTTCACCGCTGCATTTCTTATAATATCTTTTCAAAATAAACAGCAGTCTTTTCCGGATTAAAATAATATGCGGGTATCTCATAAAACCCGTTCTTTCTATACAAACTTATTGCGGGCAACATATTACTCAGCGTATCCAGTTGAATTTTTCTATAGCCATAATTTTTTGCCATTTCCAATGCTTCTTCTAATAATTTGCTGCCAATACCATGTTGCTGATAATCGGACTTTACATACATTCTTTTAAGTTCTGCAGTAGCTGCATCTATTTTCCTTATTGCAATGGAGCCAATGTAATTGCTTTCTGACTTTACCAATATAATACCGCCAAATGGTGGACCGTACATTTTTTTTAGCTGCAATAGTTCTTCAGAAAATTTCTGAAAGGCCAGGTCAATATTCAGCCAGTCTGCATACTCTTTGATTAGTGATGCTGCTGCTTCGTATTCTTCCTGCGTTGATACCCGAATGTATTCAAACATTATTGCTGGTTTTATTTGCGAGGTAAACTCCTGTAAAAATACATATAGCTGCAATGATCTTATACAGCGAAAGTGCTTCACCTAAAAATACAATGGCAATGGCGGCTGCAAAAACCGGTTGAGAATAGATATAAGTTCCCGCCATGGATGCACCCAGTATCTTTATACCGTATACATTGAAGATGTATGCGAGAAAAGTTCCCCCAAAAATGATCAGCGCTAATAGGCCATAAGATGATAGGGTATATGCTTTCCAGGGTATCTCTGTAAATTCATTCCAGCAAAATGGAAGTATCAATATAAACCCGATGGTGAAGATCATTCGTATGACAAGAATGGGTTCATACGCTTTCATCAATGGTTTTACCAGTATAAAATAGATCGTGTAAGAGATTGCGTTAATGATGATAAGCATATCTCCAAACAACACCTGTGATCCGTTTCCGGTAACATCCCTAGCAGTGATCAGTATAACTGCACCTGCAATTCCCATTGCAAGCCCCGCAATTTTATAATTATTCAACCGTTCTCTTAAGATCCAGGCCGCTATGAATGTTATAAGAATGGGAGTTGTAAGCATTAGCAAGGATGCATGAATGGAGTAGGTAAGTGATAAGCCTTTAATGAAAAGCAATTGGTTGATTGCAATACCCGTAAGTGCACATAAGAAAAATCTCCCGAGATGTTTTTTTTGTATTTTCTTTTTCTCCTTCTTGAAAAGATAAAGTCCCCACAACAAAATAGAACTGATCCCAACCCTTAGCAGGTTCAAAGCAAATGGTTTTACCAATTCCTGGTTTATGAGTTGCTTTACTGCTGTATAATTTATTGCAAAGAATATATTGGTAAAGAGTAATGCCAGGTGTGCTTTTGTTCTTTGCTGCAAAGAGATATGTTTTTGTTATGCCTGCTGTTCGGTAATGTAATACCGACGTCATCAAATAAGACTGATTATCTTTTGATGCTGCAAAAATATGACAGTATCAGCTCAAAGTATTTCCATCTTTAAAAAAACATTGCCGCAAATGCAGGAAGAGTTCATAGACTTTAAAGATATTTTATTATTATTTGTGGATTCGCGGCAAAAATATGAAAATAAAAAACCGTCCTGCACAAACAGGACGGCATTACTTACTAACCGAACCAACCTATATGGAACAGGGATTATCCCTGGTTTTCTTTTATCTTTTCCCTGATCTTTGTTTCTATTTCTGTTGCCAGCCCCGGATTATCTATCATCAGTTGCTTAACAGCTTCGCGTCCCTGCCCAAGTTTGTCGCTGTTATAACTGAACCAGCTACCGCTTTTTTGAACGATTCCTAATTCAACACCCATATCAATGATCTCTCCTGCTTTGGAAATTCCTTCACCATAAATAATATCAAATTCAGCTGTGCGGAATGGCGGTGCCACTTTATTTTTTACAACTTTTACTTTGATATGGTTACCGGTAATTTCTTCTCCATCTTTTATCTGTGCCTGGCGACGGATATCCAACCTCACCGATGCATAAAATTTAAGTGCATTACCACCGGTTGTGGTTTCGGGGTTTCCAAACATAACACCGATCTTTTCACGCAGCTGGTTTATAAAAATGCAGCAACTGTTTGTTTTCGAAATAGTAGCGGTAAGTTTTCTCAGTGCCTGGCTCATTAACCTTGCATGCAATCCCATTTTACTATCGCCCATTTCACCTTCCAGTTCGCTTTTTGGTACCAATGCTGCCACAGAATCGATCACTACTACATCCAATGCACCCGAAAGGATCAGCCTGTCGGCAATCTCAAGTGCCTGTTCGCCGTAATCTGGTTGTGAGATCAATAAATTATCAATATCTACTCCCAGCTTCTGGGCATAATTACTATCAAATGCATGTTCGGCATCTATGAATGCACACATGCCGCCTTTTTTCTGTGCTTCTGCAATTACATGGATGGCCAATGTTGTTTTACCGGAAGATTCCGGCCCGTAAATCTCAATCACTCGTCCTTTTGGTAAACCACCGATACCAAGCGCTACGTCAAGGCCAATTGAGCCTGTTGAAATAACTCCCTGTTCGATATGCGTCTTTTCATTCATCATCATTACCGATCCTTTGCCAAAATCTTTGTCGATCTTGTCCATCGTTAATTTTAAAGCCTTCAATTTTTCTACGTTACTCATTGTTTCTGTTTTTATAATTGATGTATCTGGTTTTGCCTGTAAATGTATTGCTGGAATCAAAGCTAATACA
Source organism: Chitinophagales bacterium (assembly GCA_038207305.1). GTDB lineage: Bacteria > Bacteroidota > Bacteroidia > Chitinophagales > Chitinophagaceae > Ferruginibacter. The sequence goes on along the minus strand of JBBQZY010000004.1, from coordinate 235,624 downwards.
TTTATTTTATTCACACTAACATTTTTAGTAAATTTTTAGTAAATTTTTTAGTTTGTTGTTTTTTGCCGAGAATGAAGGGAGGCGTTTCTGTCATTCCGGGGAAGAATGGTTGTTATAAAGGAGCCGGGGAACTATCGTGCAATGCTTCGTTTCCAGGCATGGCAAACAAATAAATATCTTCCGGGGCAACCCATAAAAAACCCTTCCGGGGGAATCGGGAAGGGTTCGTTCGTGCATGAGAAAAATTTTGTCAGCTTTCAGCGGCGGCAAAGCCTGGTACGTAAACGGGCCAAATATTATTGAAGGGGGATTAACGCTTACAAAGAGAATATTGTTTTTGCAACAAAACAATACCCCAAAGTGGTAGTATGGCCTTCAAAATTGTTAGCCCTTCGTTAAAAACCCTTCAGTCAGGTAGCTAATAGCCTTCCTCACAGATTATCGTATTCATACAAAGGGTCAATGTGCGACCCTGCTTCCATTTCACAAACGGGTTTGATAATGCCATCTGCAAGGCCGTACACCCAGCCATGAAGCTGTGGCCGTTGCTCGTTCTTCCAGGCTTTTTGTACAATAGCTGTTTTTGCGAGGTTAAATATCTGTTCTTCCACATTCAGTTCGGTTAACCGGTTTACCCGCTCATCTTCTGTGGGAAGCGAATCAACCTCTTCGCGGTGTAACCGGTATATGTCTTTTATATTCTTTATCCAGTGATTGATAATGCCGTAATGGTGTTGGGTCATAGCGGCTTTTATGCCACCACAACCATAATGGCCGCATACAATAATATGCTTCACTTTTAAAACTTCCACGGCATATTGCAATACACTTAACAGGTTAATATCTGCATTAACCACCAGGTTGGCAATGTTTCTGTGAACGAAGATCTCTCCGGGTTCTGTACCGGTTATTTTATCGGCAGGAACACGGCTGTCGCTGCAGCCGATCCATAAAAATTCAGGAGCCTGTTGTGCAGCAAGGCGTTTAAAGAAATCAGGATCTGTTTCTTTTTGTTCTTTAGCCCAGGCTTTATTTTCGAGTAGTAACTTTTCGTATGGTAACATAATTGCTAAGTTGTTTAAGTTTAAAATTAGTGAGCGTTATCATCCTTCGGTTCTTCCGGGGTGTTTATCTGTACCAGTTCATGTAAAGGATGGTATGTACTCTTTTTTAAATCTACCGATATATTTTTTAAATGTGCGTGTTGCATAAATTCATTGATGGTATCGATCACATCTTTATCTATGAACTCTGCCCTGGTAACATCAATGAGCAAAGAACTGTTTGACGGTACCGATTCAAGCTTGGCTTTTAAAACCGGTTTGCTGAAGAAAGATATATCTTTTCTCAGCCTGATAAGATAATGGCTGTTATCGTTCACCAAAATTACTGAAGTCCGGAAATTACTGCGTATGATATAAAAGATACCGAGCCCGATACCGATCAACACACCTTTTAAAAGATCTGTAAGTACAATAGCCAATATTGTAACGATGAAGGGCATGAACTGTTCCCAACCTTTTTTAAAGTATTCTTTTATGAGCGATGGCCTGGCCAGTTTATATCCTGTAAAAATAAGTATCGCAGCCAATGCTGCCTTAGGAATGATATTTAAGATGTTGGGAACAAAAGCTACACAAACAAATAGCAACAGACCGTGCATGATCGCACTTGCCTTTGTCTTTGCACCTGCCTGCAAATTGGCACTGCTGCGAACGATGACACTGGTAAGTGGTAAGCCGCCTAATAAACCACTAACTATATTTCCGGAGCCCTGCGCAAGTAATTCTCTGTTGGTTGGAGAAACTCTTTTTAAAGGATCAAGTTTATCCACTGCTTCAAGTCCAAGTAATGTTTCCAATGATGCAACGAGGGCCAGTGTAAATGCAGTTACCCATACATCCACATTATTTATATAAGACCAATCGGGCAGGTGGAAAAATGAAAAGAATTCGGCGGCCGAATTTGCCACAGGAATATTTACCAGCTGGCCCGCATCAAGTGCATACGATTTAGGTATTCCTTTTGTAAAAATACTTATTGCAATTCCCATCAACACAACTACCAGTGGCCCGCTGATTATTTGAAATATCTTTTTACTTTTTATCCAGGGGGATTCATATAGCACCAGGATCAATATGCCCAAAGTTCCGATCAAAACTGCTACCGGTGTTAAATGATTGATTGAGTTTACAACAGCTGAAAAAGTATTTTCTCCTGATAGCTGTATGAATGCTTCATCGCCTTCAAAATCCTGGTCATATCCCACCAGGTGTGGTAATTGTTTAAGGATCAAAATAATTCCGATCGCCGCCAGCATCCCTTTAATAACTGAGTTGGGAATATAATCTCCGATGATCCCCAATTTAAAAATACCAAGCAATACCTGGAATACACCGGCAATTACAACTGCCAGGAAAAAAGCTTCTGCGGCCGGTAATTTTAAAACGGCTGCAGCAACGATTGCGGTAAGTCCGGCAGCCGGACCACTAACGCTTAATTGAGATCCGCTTAACAAACCAATCACAATACCACCAACAACCCCGCCAATGATACCGCTGAATTCATTTAACCCGCTTGCCACGGCAATTCCCAAACACAACGGAATTGCTATAAGAAATACTACAATAGATGCAGGCAGGTCAGCACCTATGTTCTGAACATATTTTTTCATCAATTTTTATTTAGTCAGGCTCAATAATTTTTATACAGGTACGCAGCAAATACAGCCATGCATCACCCATAATCAAAAAAGTTTACGATAGCTATACCAACACAACGGGCATAAAGATGCCAATTGAATTTTTTATATTTTTGTTTGCGTAAGTATTTATACTTTGGGAGGAGGAGATAACAGTTCGTAGTGTACAAACTGTAGTTTTTCTGCAGCTAATGGCTGGTGATGATGGAAATTTTCAAGCCGTTCAATTTCTTTAAAGCTATGTTTTTCGTGCAGGTATTCTTCCTGCACTGTTGGAATGCTATTTGAAGTGGATTTTTCTTCTACCGGTGCTGATGGATCATCATCCTGCTTACCTTGAATATTAAATGAAACCGCTTTTTCTTTTTCATGCCGGGGGAAAACAATAAAATTAACAGCGGTTAAAAAGAACAGGCAACAGAACATGAGTACCGTAGAAAACAGCTTGCACAAGCGATTAGCCGATATTTTTTTATTTGATGCCATTTTTAGATTGCAAAGGTAAGCCTTAGGTAAAATATATTAAAACAGGAACCGTTAAGTGACAATTAAATTACACTTCCGGGTATTTGCGGGAATGCGGAAAGACGTAGCCGATCATGCTTATGGTCGCCTGGTATTTAGTCGTGCATTTGTGGCAATGAATTTACATATTCAGGCCTCCGCAGGCGCTGATCACCTGGCCGGTAAGATAGTTGCCCATATCGCTGGCCAGGAATAAAGCTACATTGGCAATATCTTCTGCGCTTGCAAATCTTCCGAGCGGAATGTCGGCCTTGTATTTTTCTGCTCCTTCGCCATCTTTTAAATAGCTGGTCATATCTGTTTCAACAAAACCCGGTGCAATGGCATTGCTACGGATGTTGCGGCTGCCCAGTTCTTTTGCAATACTTTTAGTAAAACCAATGATCCCGGCCTTGCTGGCGGCATAGCTGCTTTGGCCTGCATTTCCCATTTCGCCTATAACGCTGCTCATATTAATGAGGCTGCCGCTTTTCGCTTTCATCATCGGGCGGATCACCTGCTTGGTCATATTAAATACGCTCTTCAGGTTTACATTTATTACTTCATCCCATTGCTCTGCTGTCATACGCAGCAATAAATTATCTTTTGAAATACCTGCATTGTTCACGCAGACATCGATCTTTCCGAATTCCTTCATTACATCATTCACCAATATTTCACAAGCTGTAAAATCTGCGGCATTGCTCTGGTAGGCTTTTGCATTAACGCCCAACCCCTTCAGCTTTGTTTCCAACGCTTCGGCCTTTCCCTTGCTTCCATCACTTATATACGTAAAGGCAACATGAGCTCCCTGTTCTGCAAACTTCAATGCGATGGCTTCACCGATACCACGGGCGGCGCCGGTTACAATTGCCACTTTTCCTTCTAATAGTTTCATTTGGTTTTAAATTTATGAGCAAAAGTAAATAAATCAACAGTTAATGAATAAAATTGATAACTATATTAAAGAGAACGAATTTATAGATCAATTGAACAATGATAAAATTAATGAACCAGAACAGGACGCTAAATAAAACTGCATACCATTTGTTGAATTGATAAAACCTGTAAGAACCTGCTGTTACAAAACTGCATACAACGATGCCGGAAATTGCACTAAGCATATTATCGGTAAGTTGCAGGTAACTCCCTGTAAAAGCATGGCAGGTTCTCTGAAACAGGGTTAACAATAAAGGCAAAATCAAAAATCCCCAGAATAAAAAAAAGGAATTTACCTCTGCAGAAAATACCATCTGGTCGAAAAAATATCTTCTTTTTTTAAAACTGAGCAACCAGAAAAACAGTGCTGTAAATGGTATAAGAATGATCAGCAGGAATTTAGAAACCTTCTCTGATTTCTGGTGAAAGGCAGTTTCCAGTCCTTTAAAATCCAAACCGGTCGTATGCATTGCATGCTGAATTTTAGTTCTCACAAAACCGCCGTAAACTGCATTGGTTGTATAATAATGCAGTTGTTGATTCAATCCTTCGAATGCCGGGAATAATAAATAGATAACCACCAGCAACAGGAAGAATGAAAGTGGTTTAAAATATTTTTTACGCCTGCCATCACAGTAATCCAGTGAAAGTTGGCCTGGCCTGGAAAAGATCGTCTTAATGGTTACGAATAAACTTCCTTCGAAATGAAAGATGAAATGAAAAATTTCTTCAAATAATTTCTTAAGTGATTTATCTTTTTCAGTATATATTTTCTCTCCGCATGCATTGCAATATTTTCCGCCGAATACGTTTCCGCAATTTTTGCATGTATGTTGTACCATCATAAATTTGCTATTCCGTCTAAGATACTGATCAATAATTTTCCGACTGGATTATTCCTGTTCATAAGCCACTTCAAAAGACTTCCCGTTTTTTATTTCACGGATGAATTTTTTCAGTGAATGTGTTTTCAGCCATGCATGCACAACAAATTTTGCCGTTGAATAATTCAATATTACGGCTTCATGGTCTCCGGCAAAGAACTCCTGTGGCTTACTAAGTTTTGTTACATCTGGTAAAAGAATGCCCTTATTCTTTTTTGACAATAAGGTATCGATACTATAATAATCTCTTTCGTCTACCTGCATGGCAAGGCCTTCGTTAAACCAGGTAGGTATTTTAAATACCAACCTATACCAGCCGATATTTCTGTACAAGACGGTATGAGCTATCTCATGGGCAATAATATCCTTGTTTAGGCTTTCTTCTTTGAGAACGATATAGGCGCCACACTTTAACTGCGTGGCTGCAGGCGCACCTGCATGACCACATTGGTCAAAGTCTTTTTCGCTGTTACAATAAACGAGCTTATAATCAAGTATGAGCTCATTTTTCCAGCATGCAGCTACCCGTTTGCCGGCATCGTTTTGTATCTCCTGTAAATGACTTATTTTTTCAGTCGGGGTATTTTTACTAAAATAGATATTTGCTGTTTTTTCAAAATTGGAAATTGGAATAAGTATGCACCTGGTTTCTTCTGGGAATGCAACGAAATGAGCCACTGCGATCAACGACAGCATGAACAATATAATAAGCACAGACCTGGTAATCTTCTTTCTCATATATTGGTAATAGCGAGTATTTCTTCAAGTATAATACGTTCGTTGCTAAGCCGGGGTACTTTGTGCTGGCCGCCAACTTTACCTTTTTTGTGCAGCCATTTGGTGAAAGAACCCTGTGGTAATATTCTTACAACCGGCATACGCAATGCGATATCTTTTTGCCGCTTGGCTTCATAATCACTATTGGCATTTTTTAATGCGGCATCCAGCTCGTACGTAAATTCATTGAGGCTTTGCGGGGGCTTTTCAAATTCTATCAGCCATTCGTGCGCACCGTTTGCTTTTTCGGAAAAGTAGATTGGAGCCGCTGTATAATCTGTAACGATGGAATTTGTTTTTTGTGCAGCAATGGTAATCGCCGCATCTGAATTATCAACGATCACTTCTTCACCAAAGGCATTCATGTAATGTTTTAATCTGCCGGTGATCTTGATCTTATAAGGATCCAATGAAGTGAATTTGATCGTATCACCTACCAGGTAACGCCATAGCCCACCCGTAGTGCTTATCACCAATGCATAGTTTTTATTCAGCACTACGTTATTCAATCCTACTGTCTGCGGATCTTCTTTTTCATATTCTTCTACGGGCATAAACTCATAGAACACACCATGCTCTGTGAACAACAACATGCCATCGTCATCCGGCTTTTCCTGTGCGGCAAAAAAACCTTCACTGGCATTGTATATTTCCAGGTAATTTACGGGGCCACCAATGATCTTTTCAAACTGCTCACGGTATGGAACAAATGACACGCCGCCATTGATATACAATTCCAGGTTTGGCCAAACCTCTTTGATCGTCTTTTTATTTTTTAATTCAAGTATGCGCTTCAGCAATAACAATGTCCAGGTTGGTACGCCGGCAAGCGAGGTAACGTTTTCATCCGCGGTTACAATGGCAAGTTTTTCAATCTTACTTTCCCATTCGTCCAGCAAAGCAATACTAAGTTCCGGTGTGCGGAGCCAGTGGCCCCAAAAGGGAGAGTTCTGCATGAGTACAGCACTGAGGTCGCCGCATTGTATCTCCTCATTGACCTGATGCAGTTGGTGTGACCCGCCTACTACCAGACTTTTACCTGTAAGCAGGTCGCTGGCAGGAAAGTTATTGTAATAATTAGTGAGCACATCTTTGCTTGCCTGGTAATGATTGTCCTGCAGGCTTTCTTCACTAACAGGAATGAATTTACTTTTATCGTTTGTTGTACCACTGCTTTTTGCAAACCATTTGATGGGTGTATTCCATAGAACATTTTCTTCGCCATCCATCATGCGTAAAATATAGGGCTGCAGGTCATGGTATTCATGAATAGGCACATGATGCTTGAATTCTTTTACCGTAAAAAGTGTTGAGAAATTATATTTTTTACCAAATACTGTGTATTGGGCAGCTGTTACGAGGTCTTGCAATACCGCCCGCTGAGAAACAACCGGATGGTTGGTCCAGTTTTGTATCCGCCAAAGACGCATACGGGCCAATCTTGATATTGCTGGGGATAACAACTTCATGTATGGCAAGATAAAAAAACTTAATAGATTATTCGGATTAATATCTTTTGTGCTTTATTGCTAAGGCCAAATACAAAAAAATGAATAATCACCAACGTTGCCTGGTTAAACAACTTAGCCCCTTCATGTCTTTGCCATTAAAGTTATTGTGCTGCCTGTTCGTGCAAATAATCCTTGCGTTTCAATTCAAAATTCTTTCCAAGGTAAAGCCTTCTCACCTGCTCATCGCCTGCCAGTTCTTCGGCGGTGCCATGTTTAAAGATGGTACCGTCGATGAGAAGGTAGGCCCGATCACATATAGAAAGCGTTTCATTTACGTTGTGATCGGTGATGAGTACGCCGATATTTTTGAATTTAAGTTTGGCGATGATCTCCTGTATATCTTCTACTGCAATCGGATCAACACCGGCAAAGGGTTCATCCAGGAGTATGAATTTGGGATCAACTGCCAGTGCCCGGGCAATTTCGGTACGGCGCCTTTCGCCACCACTTAGCGTATCGCCGTTATTCTTTCTTACATGTTGCAGCCTGAGCTCATTCAACAATGTTTCCTGCTTTTCTCTTTGCGCTGCCTTACTCAGTTTAGTCATTTCAAGTACCGCCATTATATTGTCTTCCACACTCAACTTCCTGAATACACTGGCTTCCTGAGGCAGGTAACCGATACCCATTTGTGCCCGCTTATACATCGGTAGTTTGGTAATATCAAGGTCGTTCAAAAAAACCTTGCCCTGGTCGGGCTTTATCAAACCAACAACCTGGTAAAAGGAAGTAGTTTTACCGGCTCCATTCGGGCCAAGCAATCCAACGATCTCTCCCTGGCTTACGTTGAATGAAACCTTATTCACCACGGTACGGCTGCCATAGATCTTTACCAGTTCTTTTGTTTGTATTGTTAAGCTCATGGCTGTAAAAATAAGTTATCCCAGATAATATGCTGAATTTGAAAAAATATTTTAACAAGGCCGCATATCGTAAGCTGTTAAGCCGGTATTTCTAATTTGATAGTAGTTCCCTTTCCGGGAGCCGAATCAATTATCAACAGACCGCCTGTTTCGGTGATCCGCTGTTTCATATTTCGAAGGCCATTGCCAAAGGCATTTTGCTGATCTATATAAAAACCGGTACCATCGTCTTTTATAGAACAGGATAGCTTTGTTGGATCCGTTGAGATATTAATTTCAACTTTAGTTGCAGCAGCATGCTTAATGATGTTGTGAAGTATTTCTTTTACAACCATAAAAAAATGTGTGCGCACCTCGTGTGAGATGACACGATTTTCGGCTAATTCCAGCGTATTAAATACAACGGAAAGCCGGTGCATTTCAAGGTATTCAAATGTATATTCCCGCAGGTAGGACAGCAAACTTTCCAGGGTGTTGTTGACTGGGTTAAGTGCCCAGATGATGTTTCCAATATTGTTTACAATAGCAATTGTTGATTCTTTTATGATGTCAAGATCTTCAATGATATCGGGGCTTGTGCTAAACCGGTTCTTTAAATGTTCGCAGTTAATAGAAATTTTTGACAGTTCCGAACCTATATCATCATGCATGTCGCGGGCTATGCGGTTCCGTTCCTTTTCCATTAGTTCCCGTTGCTCAAGTTGCTGTGTCATGGCAGAGATCATTCCTGCCAGGGATTCGAACATATCAATATTTGATATGGATAGCGGGATATAGGAGATGGTATTAAATTCATCCTGCATACCAAAGAACAATGCCCCCCAAACCTGCTGGTTCTTTACGAGCGGCGTGAGAATAAAATTACTGGTGAGCAAACTGTTCCTTAGCTGCATTTCAAAGGGGGTAAGTATTGTTTCGCCGTTTACAAGCATCGATCTTTTTTGTAGTAAGATATTTTCGGGAACAATAAGCACCGTTTCTTTCAGTTGCTCCGTTTCTGTTTGCGTAAACCCTTTCCAGAAAGTGGGTTTTAATTCGTTCCTGTTGGTATTGATCTCGAGCAAAACAACCCTGTCTAAAAACATTTGAGAAAAAATGCTTTCCAGGAATTGTTCATAGAGTTCATCCTTCTGTGAATAAAAACTAAAAGAGCGCTGGATGCCTGCGATGATATGGAACCCGTTTATAAATTTCCTGCATACATTACTCAGTTGCGTAAATGCATATTGGTTGCTGAGCGTGCTGCCGGAAAGCATATCAACCTGCTTTTTATAATAAGCAAGCTCTTTTTCCAGTTGTGTTATATGTTCAGATCCTTCATCCATGTATCATGCTTCTGTTAGCAGGCAAAGAACACCCGTCCAATCCAGCGCCTGTAGATGATCACTAAGCTTTGCAACTTCTACTCCCGAATAAAATCCCATGAATGGCACTTCATCTCCTATGACTTTTTGCACTTCGGTCACATCTTCCAACTCGCCGCCCGCAAATGGCTTTGCTCGTCCCCCGCAATTGATATAAAAATAGAGCAGCGGTTTTTTACCAGCTGATTTTTTCTTAAGAATATCAATACCTGTATGAATATATTCGAGGTTTATGCTCCGGTGCATTAATTGTATCTCATCTCCCGCTTTAAGGTCAGGTTCAAACATCACCAACGCTTTCTTATCGGGATCAATTGCCAAACACAAACGATTTGCGTAATCAGCTTCATTGAATTCCCCGTATTTATCTCCCCGGTTCAGCCCAAGTGTTACAAAAAACGGAAATTCATTCCAGGGAACTTTGTGGTCGGCGCCAAACAATTCATCTATCACATCAATGGCGGGCCGGTTATCAATTTCATAAACTACCGGTCCTTCGGCACGTGTAATGGTTTTATAACTGCTGCCGGGTTTACAGCCATGCATAATGGTGTTGTACATATTGCAATCCCCGCTTATCAGCAATGCCAACACATGTTGCTTTAGTACTTTATCATTAAAGAACTGGAAGCAGGTAGTTAATTTCAGGTCGCCTACGATACCTGCACCGGCGCAGCAAATGTCGGGATCGATCTTTGCTTCAATAGCTTCAAATAGTGGTGTTGCAAAATTGAGCATTGGTGGTGAAGCCTGTTTTATGCTGTCATAAAACACGAGCAACCCTTTGGCATTACCTGCTGCTAATGCATTCACCTGGTCTCCTATTGCTGCTCCTGCTGCATATTCACTTTTGTCTAAACCCGGTTGTGAAAAAATGTTGAACCGTATGCTGTCTGATGATAAAACTGTTACGCTTGCTTCATAACCTTCATAACTCAATTCATGGTTTGTAAAAATACCCATGGCGGCACCTCCTATCAAAGGGGTATCAGCTGTATTGGACCTTACCCCATCTAAAAATAGTTGTGGGTCGTGCTTGCCGCTGCAAAAGACAATGACTATATTCAAGGCTGAAGAAGCTATAGATGTAATTGCATTCAAGGAGGCTTCTGCCCCCGCTTCGAATGACCCGGTTTTTTTACTGAAGCCTATTCCTGTTTTAGTGGCCATTGGTTAGCATTTAAATATAAGATAACTGTTCTAGCCTGAATGGGTGGTTTTATTTTATTTCTTGCCTGCATGCGTGTAATAGTCCAGTTACTACTATTTTACTATTGCAACTACGGTAATCTTAACTGATATTTGATTTATGCCTGCTGCTTCTATTGCAATAATTGAAGACAATGATAAGATAAGAAATTACTTATTGCATTTGCTTGTGGAAGCTTTTCCGGAAACTGAAATAACAGCCTATGCCAATGCCGAAGAAGCGTTTGCCGTTTTAAAAGACGAACCGGTTGACCTTGCGTTATTTGATATTGAACTCCCCGGCATGAGTGGTATAGAATGTATGTATAAATTAAAGGCTATACATCTTCACATGCAATGCATGATGCTGACTGTATTTGATGACGCAGAAAATATCTTTAAAGCCATTAAAGCCGGTGCAACGAGTTACATGTTGAAAAACACTGCTCCCGAAAAAATAATTGAAGCCATCAATGACCTGCAAAACGGTGGCTCCCCGATGAGCAGCCAGATAGCAAGGAAAGTTATTGAAGCATTCCAGCAATCTGGTAATAGTAAAAATGAATCCTATCATTTGCTCAGCCGCCGCGAAAAAGAGATCATCGATGTATTGGCAAAGGGATTCCGCTATAAGGAAATTGCAGACCAGTTATTTTTATCGCAGGAAACCATCCGCACACATATCCGGAATATTTACGAAAAGTTACAGGTTAACTCCCGATCCGAAGCTTTAAAAAAAACAGGCTTTTTCTAAGGGGTCACAATAATGGTTAGCCTAAATACTACTTTTTTACCTGTTTGGATATGCAAGAAATAGGCTACATTACAATTTAGTGATAGCTCTTCATCTAATAGAGCAAGTTGTTTTATAAAAAAGTGAATTTCTAACTGCTTGCTTATCATTCAGCTTGCTCAAAAAAAATTAATGAAAAAAATTTTACTGTTAACTATGCTTGCCTTTTGTGGCTTGGGAGCCTATGCACAGACCGCTGGCGATTATCGCTCTGCCGGCAACGGCGATTGGAATGTTGCAGGTTCCTGGCAAATGTATAACGGAACAGGCTGGATCGCTGCTATTGCTGCTCCAACTTCGGCTGATGGCTTAATTACCATTCTTAGTCCACATACAATTACTGCCAACACAGCGATAACTGCCGACCAGGTAATTGTTGATGCGGGCGCTACACTAAATAATTCTTCTCTTACATTATCCATTGTTGATGGGCCAGGTAATGATCTGACGGTAAACGGTACACTTGATATAACAAACACATTGTCGGGTGCCGGTGCTGTTTTAATTAACGGAACGATGAATTGGTTTTCAGGATCAGTGTCCTGCCCAACAACCATAGCTGCAAGCGGCATATTGAATTTAAGTGTTACCGGAGCTGCCAGACTTTTAGGTGGCCTTCTAACCAATAATGGATTACTCAATATTACGGGAGGAAGTATCAATACATCAGGAGGAGAATTGGTCAACAATGGGATATTTAATAAAACATCGGTTGAAACAACAACCAGTAATATCGATCTTGTTTGGTCAAATGCAGGAACCATTAATGTGATCACCGGTGAACTGGCGAACACGGCGGCTTTTGGTGGTGGAAGAACTTTTACAAATACAGGAACCATTAACGTATCAGCTGGTGCTGACTTCAGCAATCAAGGCTATTTTTATTTTGATGGCGGTGCTGTTACAGGAACAGGAAATTTTAATGAAGCAAATGGAACACTTGTATTGGATGCCGCTTTGACAATTCCACCATCCATTCATTTTAATTACACATCAGGAACAACTTTTGGTACAGGGAATTTGACCATTACAGATTTTACATTTACAAACGGAACAATCAACGGACCCGGTATTCTTATTCTGATTGGTACAACTACCTGGCTTAATGGAACCATCAACAGGGATTTTACAATCGCTAACGGAAACACGCTGAACCTAACCGTTACAGGTTCTTCAAGATTTTTAGGTGGTACGCTCACAAACGACGGAACAACCAATATCACCGGGGGAAGCATCATTAACAGTGGCGGCAATTTTATCAACAATGCAATCTTCAATAAAACAGTTGTTGAAACTATCACCAGTAATATCAGCGTCCCTTTTGTAAATAATGCAACCGGTATTATTAAAGGAACGGGTGAATTAAATTTTACAAGCAGCTTTACAGATGATGGAATCATAGCTCCCGGAAACTCGCCGGGTTTATTAACGGTTAATGGAACACAACCTTTTTCTGCAAACAGTACATTGGCAATAGAAATATTGAATACAAGTGGTGTTGGCACAGGACACGACCAGGTAGAAAGAAGTGGCAACCTTACCTTGAATGGTACACTTACCGTAACTGAATTGGCAGCAATTCCGTTGAGCAGTTATACCATCATTAATCTTTTATCAGGTACTATCAGCGGAAGTTTTACTACAGTTAACCTGCCGCCTGGTTATACAATGTCGGTAAACAGTACAACAGTGATCCTGAATAAGGTTACGATCATTCCGTTGAATTTTATTTCATTCAATGCAGTAAAAAAAGACAATACTGTTCTATTAAACTGGGTTACCGATCATGAAGCCAACACAGCAGTTTTTGAAATACAAAGAAGCAATGATGGAACCATTTTTGAAAGTATTGGCAGCATTGCTTCTAATAATAATAGCGGTATAAATGTTTATCGTTTTGCCGACCGATTGCCTTTAACAGGTATTAATTATTACAGGCTAAAACAGGTTGATATTACTGGCCGCTATGTTTACAGCGTTACGATAAAGATCAATTTTCTAAAATTGGTTTCGATCTCTTTATCACCAAACCCGGTAAAAGATATACTTCACATTGCCGGAGCAGAAAATTTTGAAGATGTAAAACTTGTAAATATTCAAGGTTCCATACTTCTAAAGATGAAAGGTATAACAGGGCTCAGTGTAAAAGTAAATGCGCTGCCAGCAGGACAATACTTTATACGATTTATCGGAAGCGCCGGATCAGAAACAGTTTCATTCATTAAACAATAGTATTTGATCATTTTGCCCGGAAGGAAGGAAGAAGAAAATTTATATCCCCCGGAATTTTTTATATAACTTCTTCCCGCCCTTTTACTACTTTAATCACATTTTAAATTCGCTGCGTTCTATATACTTTTATCGCTCATTAAATAATGAGTTATGAAAAAGAGCCTTTTGTTTTTATTGATCGTTGTTTCAATCTTTTCCTGTAAGAAAGACGACCCGCAACCAACAGCAGCTAACAATGCGAACACATTGACTTTTGACTCAACCTTTCACAATGTAGTCATGACGGGTTCGGTGAACGGAAGCAAATGGCAATTGAATGCAGTGATCAACCTACCAGCAGTTGGGGGCTTTGACAGGAAACTTGCATTCAACCTGAAATTATTGCAACGCCCGACTACCGATGCCAGTTATAACATTGTAAATACGGAAACTGATATAACTGCGGCAACCGCTATGTTATACATTAATCATGTTGATTATAACCCAAGCCCTGCAGACAATATCAGTAATTCTTATTTTCTTACGTCCGGCGTTTCAGGCAGCATCCAGGTTTCTATTGTTTCTGGGAAGGTATCATTGCAATTCAGCGGGCTTACATTATCCGGCAACCGTGGTGGTGCCGATAAAACCAATGTTGCTGCAAACCTTACTGAAAATTAATTGTTCGGTCAGCATATATATGCACAGGATTGTTCAGAAGAAATGAATACAACTAAACGTTAAACAAAAACCTTGCGATATAAACGCAGGGTTTTTTTCATTTTGGCTTTATCTTTACAGCCATTTTAAATTTTATGAAAGTAATAGAACATATCAATCATTCTACCGGAACACTGATTTCCTTTGAGATACTGCCACCACTGAAAGGCAAAGGCATTCAATCGCTTTACCAGCATTTAGACCCGTTGATGGAATTCAAACCATCCTTTATCAATGTAACTTATCACCGGAGCGAGCATGTGTTCAAGAAAAAATCGGATGGCACTTTTGAAAAAGTAGTCGTTCGTAAAAGGCCTGGCACAGAATCTATCTGCGCTGCGATCATGAATAAATACAATGTAGATACGGTTCCGCATTTGATTTGCGGTGGATTTGGTATTAACGAAACAGAAGATGCTTTGATAAACCTGAATTACCTCGGTATAGATAATGTACTTGTCTTGCGAGGTGATGCAGCAAAGAATGAATCTGCTTTTGAAGCTGAACCGGGTGGCCATCAATACGCCATTGATTTGCTAAAACAGGTTCGTAACCTCAATGCAGGTATTTATCTTGAAGAAGATCTTAAAAATACCACCCAAACAAAATTCTGTATCGGTGTTGCCGGCTACCCGGAAAAACACTTTGAAGCGCCGAACATGGATACAGACCTGAAATATTTAAAAGATAAAGTTGATGCCGGCGCTGATTATATCATTACGCAAATGTTCTTCGACAACAGTAAATACTTTGCTTTCGTTGAAGCCTGCAGGAAAGCCGGAATTAATGTGCCGATCATACCCGGACTGAAACCTGTTTATTCCAGGAAACAATTAACGGTGTTACCAAAAACTTTTCACATAGATCTTCCTGCTGATCTTTCTACTGCCATGACCAATTGCAAAACAGATCTTGATGTTGAGCAGGTGGGAACAGAATGGCTATTGCAACAATCCAAAGAGTTAAAAAAAGCCGGGGTTCCGGTATTGCATTATTATACCCTGGGAAGGCCGCATATTGTGGCGAATGTGGTTAAAGAATTATAGTTTGGCTATGAGCCGATTGAAGCTGAGCGAATTTGAAAATTTGAAAATGAAACAGCCACTAACTTTAGTGGCTGTTTCATTTTCAAATTGGTTCATCCCTAAATTTTTAAATTATTTTCCGATAGGTATCCCTACAGAAAAACTCAGGGTGCGATATTTATTCTTATCATTGGCATTATTATCAGTTTGCTTTGAATTTATTTTCGTTAAGCCCAATCCGTAATTTGCTTTTAGGATCAGGTGTTTGAATGAAACGCCTGTTCCGAAGTTTAATCCAAAATCAAATCTCTTTAATTTATCATAAGCTGCATCATTTACATTGGGGTCGGTACTGGTGAATTTAATATTGCTTTCTGAATTTGATTGCACCCCCAGAAGTTTCGTTTCTCTTTTCGCCTTTCCCGCTACACCGATCGCTGCATAGGGACCTGCATTAAAAAATAATTTAGTGCCGGGGGTTAATGGAACTTTTAGTAAAATATTCAACGGCACCTGGAAATAGTAAGGGTTGAATTTTGATTTCGAATAATTGTTATCTGTGGCGCTGGTAAAATAGGTTTCTGCTTTTGCACCTCTTCCTTCAAATAGCAATCCTGTTTCAAGATCAACAAATGGAGATAGCCCGAAACTATGCATGATACCTACATTAAAACTGGTGAGGGTATTGTTGTTTTGTGTTTGCCCGTTTTCTGTTTTTGTAATATTTGCCAGGTTCACCCCAGCTTGTATATACGTTTTTTGCGCCATAGCTAAACTGCTGCTTAATACCGTAATTACTAAAACAATCAATAACTTTTTCATACTTTTTTCTTTTGGTTTAAAATAATTCCCGTTCATTTTTACAGGAATGATAAGTGTGCACATTATGTGTAACGTGGGTAAAACAAAAAGCCTGCCAACGGGGCCAGGTAAATTTTGAGAATACATACGCGTATTTCGGGGAAGATGGTGCTAACCGGTAGCGAGCGCTATTCCATAGCAGTAATCATAAAAATTGCCACTGATTGACAGATTAAAATCAGTGCACCAGTGGCAACGGTATAAAATATCCGGCCTTAGCCAATATTTTGTTAGTTTATTTCCCTGCTCAGCGAACCAACTCTTTGATCAAAGGTTCATTTATCTTAATGGGGTATTTTTTCCGCAAAGCATCCAGCCATTTTCTTTCTAATACGTTCTGGTAGTCATTTATAACAAGGCCCTTGGCTTCGTCGAAGCTCCGTTGCTGATCTGCAGGATATACTTTAAGATATTTTACAAATGTTGCAGATCCATCATTGTTTTTTAAAACAGCAGAGAATGTATTGTCGTGAACTGAGCCCGAAGATGGTGGGTCAGTAATTTGTGAAAGTTCATAACGGCCACTATCTGCTTGTATGCCTGCATCTGCATTTTCGGTGATCTCCTTCCATGATTTACCTTTCTTCAGCGCATCCATTGCTTCGGTGGCAACTTTTTCATTGCTGCTGTTAAAGATCAACACATCTGCACTTGCTCCCCATTTATATTTTTCTTTATTGGTATTGTATTGTGTTGTCAATCCAATACTATCTATCGAAGCTTTACTCCATACATTGCGCTCCATGATCTCAAATAACATGTTGCCTTCCTTGAATTCTTTCATCTGGTAGCTGAAGTCTGCATTGTATTCCTCCAGGTGTTTCTTATAATATTCCAGTGAAGCATAGGTTATATATTTATTCCACAGTTCAGCATTTGTTTCTCCCTGGTATTGTTCAGGATTCGATTTATAATCCCTTGCAAATTTCAGCCAGTCGGAACCTTTTGCAGCCCCATTCTTAAATGTTATGATCGTTTTGTTACTAACAGGATATTTTTCAGGATCTGAAGACGGCAATTTTGTTACACTATCAGCAAACCTGTAAAGATCAGCATCTTTAACGCCGGCAGATTTTTTATATCCTATTAATGCAATAATATTTTTTGCAAAGCTTTCTTTGGCTTCATTGATCCTTGTATCCTGCATTAACTTTTGTTTCAATTCAAACTGCAGTCCTGCATTTTCCTTTTCTGAAGGGGTTGCTGCAAAAGCAATTCTTTTTACAATATGCACTCCGTAAGCTGTTGTAAATGGTTTGGTAAGCTCATTGTCTGCTTTTAGTTTAAATACTTCTTTTTCAAAATCGGGTTCAAATTTTCCTGTTCCAAATTCAGCCATTTCACCACCCTTCATGTAAGTAAGCTTATCATCGCTGTACTCTTTGGCAATTTTTGTGAAGTCTGCGCCATTGCTTAATAATTGATAAACAGAATCTGCTTTTTTTAGCGACGCTTTACGCACGTCTTCAGCAGCATCGGGCGGATAGGTAAATAGTATCTGAGCTATTTTCCACTTGCCAATACTTTTTCTTTCTTCTACAACTTTAAAAAGGTGCCAGTTATTTTTTGTACGATAAGGTGTGCTTACCTGTCCGGGTTTCAATGCATAAATAATATTTTCATATTCGTAAGGCACAGAGAATACAGTTATAAAACCAAGGTCACCGAATTTTGAAGTATTCTTTTCTGCGATGCTGTTATAATCTTTATCCGCTGCATTTAATGATTGATATACGGCTGTTATTTGCCGGAAAGCCCTTGCGCTGTCTGCATTTTGCGGAACAGGAACTGAAAAATGTATCACATGCAGGTCTTTCTGGCTGCGAATAAATGCTTCATCCATTAATTTCTGCGTACCCTTTTCATCGCTCATATAATTTTCCTGCACCTGCTGGCGGAAATTTGCAATATCATATTGAATCTGTGGTAAGGTATCAAGCCTTAGTTCTTCTGCAGCTTTTACTTTCAATTTAAAGTTGCTGTATAGTTCCAGGTATTCCCTGATGGATTTCTCTTTATCAGTAACCGGGCTGTTGTTCTTATTGTATGCCCTTAGAAATTCGTCTTTACTAACTACATTGTTGCCATAAGTAAAAACAGTTTGCGAACGCACGGATGCAATACTAAATACCATTGCAAACAACAGGTAAAACTTCTTCATTAATAACATTTTATTGGGTTGGGTTTTTTTCAGCACTCATTTTTACAAGCAGCAGATCGTTGAGTTGTTTCCAGGTAAGTTTTTTGCCAATGATCCTTTTTTCCTTGTCGAGCAAATAAAGGGTAGGGGTACTTGTTACATCATATAACTGCCTGAAGCCCGGTTTCTGCGATGCGGTAACAGCATCTGCCATTTCCTTGGTTTGATATACATTTATCCAGTCGCCGATATGATGTTCACTTAAATATTTAAGCCATTCAGGTTTTTGATCTTCTGCAAGGACTGCGTAAATTTTCACTCCAAGTGCTTTCCAGGAAGCCCGATATATAGAATCAACTTTTGGTACTTCTTCCTTACAATGGCCGCAGGTAGGATCCCAAAAAATAACAACCGTATATGCCGCATCCACCCCATATAAAGGCGCAGGCTTTCCCATTGTATCAACCATTTCTAGATCTGCAGCTTTCTCGCCGATCAGGTTCGACATCTGCATATAAGCACGCCTCGTAATGACGTCCATCTGCTTTTCATTCAGCCAGCTACTCACACCCTTGCTGTGGTATTTTTCAAACAGGTGAACAAACACCGCGTCCTGGCCCATATATTTCGGGTTGATGTATTCATCGGTAAACCAGTTGAGCAGGAATTTATACATTTCCGGTGCAGTACGTGCCAGTAAAAGTTTGTAATCAACATCTTTGATAATGCTATCGGAAGCCTGCGGCATCACTTCCCTGTAATAACGTTCCAGTTTTGGTAAGAAGAAGGGTGTGCGGATGATACGTTCGTCCATAAAAGTTATCCCATCCCAGTAATGTGCCTTGTAAAAATTGTAATTGTCAAGCGAATCCTGGTGCGTAACCGGCACTTTCGTTGGATAAGGCGGTTCTTTCATCGCGTTGAACAAAACCGCCATCATTGATTTGGGCTGTGTCTTTACAACATTATCCCTGTAATCGGTTAACTCTTTATTGTAACGCGTATAATTGGCTTCGTGTAAAACAGAGTCAACTTTTGTTTTGGAAACATTGTAAGCGATCCTTTCCTGCTGCAATAGTTTTCCTTTGGCCGAAACAAATTTTTGATATTGTTGGAATAACAGATTCTCTTTAGAACCGTTCACAACCATATTTGTAAGATTTGTGGTATCAGCATTAATAGATATCTGCTGTTCTTTATCAATAAAAAAATCTGCCGACAGGTTTTTGCCGGGGAAAACAATAGAGTATATACCACCGGGAAGTTTTGCAGCCCCCTTAAATACAGCCAATCCTTTATTGCTAAAAGCACCAGAATCGGCCACATTCAGATTCTTACCATAATGATAAGCCAGGTAAACGATGCCGGATGTATAGCCGGGAGACTGTAAAGTTACATGATATCCCTGGGCAGAAATATGAGTGATAGACAGCGTTGCGATGATCAGCGTAAAAAATCTTTTCATTGTGCTTTATAAAAGTGAACAAATGTATTTAAAATGTGGCGTTATTGCTCATTTTGAGAGCACGACTGGCCGGAAAAATTACAAATCGTTAACATTACAAGGTTAACGGACTATAACGTTAACGGGTTGAATGGTTTACGAATACAGAAACAAACACACTTTTCGTTCCTTAACAGTCCGTTCAATTAGTTTATTTTTGCCGACGTGAAAAAAAAGAACAAGAATATTACGCTCGAAAATATTGAAGTAACTGATTATGCTGCTGAAGGGAAAGCGATGGCAAGGGTTGATGGCAAAGTGATCTTCATTTCGGGGGCAGTTCCGGGAGATACCGCAGACATCCTGCTAACCAAAAATAAAAAAGACTGGGCTGAAGCAAGGGCTTTAAGAATTACCAAACCCGCATCCAACAGGTTGGTTCCTTTTTGCCGGCATTTTGGTATCTGTGGCGGATGTAAATGGCAAATGCTTCCTTATGAAAAACAATTGGAATACAAGCAACAGGAAGCAGAACAAAATCTCCGTCGTATTGGCAAAGTGGATTTTCCAGCTATGATGCCGATCATTGGTTCGGCGGATACCATCCATTATCGAAACAAACTCGAATTCACTTTTAGCAATAAACGTTTTTTATCCAGCGAAGAGATCGGTTCATCCGATGTAGTTGTACAGCAGGATGCACTTGGGTTTCATGTGCCGAGAATATTTGATAAAGTGATAGACATCGAGGAATGTTTTTTAATGGATGATGTAAACAATAGGATCCGTAATACCATCCGTGTTTTTGCAAAAGAGCACGGCTTTGCTTTTTATGATATCAGGGAACATACTGGCTGGCTGCGTAATATCATTCTGCGTTATTGCAGTACCGGCGAGTTAATGGTGAATATCTGCATAAACCACGAAGATGAAGCAAACAGGGTTTTGCTATTCGATCACCTGTTGAAAGAAGTTCCTTCCATAACTACTTTATTATATACCATCAATCCAAAATGGAACGATAGTATTTACGACCTCATACCACAGGTCTATTTTGGTAAAGGTTATGTAACAGAAAAACTGGAAGACCTGGAATTCATCATCAGTCCGAAATCATTTTTTCAAACCAATACCAGACAGGCGGAGAAATTATATGCTGTTGCCAGGGATTTTGCCGGCCTTACCGGCAATGAAATCGTATATGATCTTTATTGTGGCACCGGCAGCATCGGTATTTTTGTGAGCAAGTCTGCAAAGAAGATCATTGGGGTAGAAGTGATCGAAGATGCTATTGAAGATGCTAAAAAGAATGCTGCACTGAACCATATTGAGCATGCTCATTTTTTTGCTGGCGATGTAATTAAGGTATGTAATGATGAATTTTTTGCTGCCCATGGCCGCCCCGATGTGATCATTACAGATCCTCCCCGTGCCGGCATGCATGAAAAACTTGTATTGAAATTGCTGGATATGGCTGCACCTACGATCGTATATGTAAGTTGCAATACAGCTACACAGGCCAGGGATATCAATTTACTTAGTGAAAAATATTCCGTTGAAAAAGTACAGCCGGTAGATATGTTCCCGCATACACATCATATTGAGTGCGTGGTTTTGCTGAAGTTAAAGTAAGTCTCTACCCCCAAAAGCGGTTGCAAACCCTTGCGGCGGTTCGATGCTGGCTCACCAAAAAATTTATAGCTATTTTGATTTTCCCGATCAATCGGGATATGCCACAAAGAACGCTGCGAAGTATAGAGACACGGATGACTCAGCTTATACATGTAAACGCGGATCTGACACGGCTGCTTTTTTTGCTCAATAGGCTCTGCGTTTGCGGGATAATCTGTGTTATTTATGTCGTGTCTGTTTCTATCTTTCGCTTTAGTAAATACAAAATCTTCCGACGGTTCGGTTATGACGTTCCTGTTGATACAACGATTTGCCAAATTCCCAAAATAGCATATTTCCAAATTGCTTATCGCCTAACTTTGCGTCCATGGCATACGGAAATAGTTTTCAAAGAACAACACCCATTGTTTTAAATCTTATCATCATCAATGCACTTGTTTTCTTTGCACAGGTTGCGTTTGGAGGAATGGCACAATTGAACAGGGTGAACGATCTCTTTGCACTTCATCATTACAAATCAACAGAATTCAGGCCCTATCAGCTAATAACGCATATGTTCATGCATGGAGGCATCTTTCATATTATTTTTAATATGCTTGCCTTGTGGATGTTTGGAACCATGATAGAAAGGGCTTGGGGACCGAAACGTTTTTTGATCTTTTACCTGGTTTGCGGGCTGGGTGCAGGACTAGCTCAAATGGGCTCTTATGCTTTTGATTACTGGAATGTAGATCATCTTAGCTTGAGTGCCGAACAATTCGGGATTTATCAAACCAATTTACGAATAAGTTGCACGGTGGGCGCATCCGGTGCCATCATGGGTGTGCTGGCAGCATTTGGTTACCTGTTTCCCAACACCAAATTATTCATTATGCCAATACCGGTTCCCGTGAAAGCTAAATGGGCCATCATGGGTATCATAGCCCTGGATGTTTTTGGTGGCGTATCAAGCACCCCTAATGATAATATCGCACATTTCGCACATATTGGTGGAGCATTGGTTGGTTTTTTAATTGTTTTGTATTGGAATAAAACGAATAAACAAACGTTCTATTAAAATAACTTAACATCTTATTGATTTTTTGGATTGTAATTTTACCGTATAAGTACATTATCTATGGGTGAATCTGATAGGTATACCGAATATAACAGGAAACTAAAACGCCCCAGGTTTAGCCTTGGACAGGATGGTAATGCCCTGATGGGATTGTTCACGATTAATGTGATCTTTTTTTTGATCCTGCTCACGGCTCAGGTGGCTTATTTTTTTTACCAGCAATCCCCAAGCCTGTACAATGCACAGGTGGTGCAATGGTTTGAGTTGCCTGCCAGCCTTACCAAATTAAGCGAAAGGCCCTGGACCCTACTCACTTATATGTTCAGCGATACCGGTGATAACCTCATGCGAATTCTCAGCAATATGTTATGGCTTTGGGCATTTGGATATATACTACAGGAGATGACCGGCAACGATAAAATTATACCCATTTATATTTATGGTGGTGTTTTCGGTGGGTTGGTGTTTATCGCTGCCAACTACCTCATCCCCCCCATTCAATTGCAAATAAACAATGCCGGTTTGTTGGGTGCTAATGCTGGTACCATGGCGGTGGCAATGGCAACAACGGCTTTGTCGCCTAATCATAAATTCTTTACCATGATCCGCGGCGGTATCCCTATCTGGGTATTGATGGCGGTTTATCTTTTCATTGACCTCGTTGGCATTGCTTCTATGGGTGCTGCTTACAGCCTTTCACATATCGGCGGAGCAACAGCGGGTTTCTTATTTGTGATCTTATTGCGTAAAGGAAAGGATGGCAGTGTATGGATGAATAAATTGTACGATTGGTTTATCCAGCTCTTCAATCCGAATAAAAAAAGCAACCAGCCGGTAATAAAAGAAAAGGTATTCTACAATACCGGCAAACGCAGTCCTTACAGCAAGACAGCCATCATTACACAGCAACGTGTGGATGAGATTCTTGACAAGATCAATCAACGTGGCTATCAATTTTTAACAGACGAGGAAAAGCAGATCTTAAAGAAAGCGGCAGAGGAAGATCTTTGACAAGGAGATTTGAAAAATGCAGGGGTTGGATAATGAGTTCATTTATTTTGAACAGGATCGAATTTCCAAACCCAATGGGATACATTTTCAAATTGATATATCTTTAATACATGTCTACCAGTTTTTTAAGGCGCTTTACCAAACGAATATTGATCACTATTAATATTGTAATCGCGGCATTTTTTTTATTGGGTTGTTATGTAAGCTTGTTTAATCCAAAATATTTCTGGTTCCTTGGTTTTTTTACCCTCGCTTCTTTTTATTTTTTCCTTATACTGATTGGCTTTATTGTTTTTTGGTTGTTCACAAGGCCGCGTTTTTTAGGAATCGGTATAACCGCTATCTTGTTGGCATGGGTGCCTTTAAAGCACTTATTCAAATTCAGGCTTCCATCAACTTTTACCTTACAAAAACAGGGAAAAGAAATCAGGATGATGAGCTGGAACGTAGAGCACTTCGATATCCTGGAACATAAAACCCATCCTGAAGTAAAAAAGGAAATGATCACGATGATCAATAAATACCAGCCTGATGTAGCATGCTTCCAGGAAATGGTTGGCAGTGATGCGTTCCCTTCAGCCATTAATTATATTCCTGATTTCATGAACCGGATGGAAATGGCCGATTATTTTTACTCCTACAACCCAAAGATCGACTTTGACAGGAATCATCATTTCGGTATTGTCATATTCAGCAAATACCCGATCATCAACAAACAAACGGTGAGTTATCCTCCACACGATTACAATTCGATCTTCCAATATGTGGATATTGTAAAAGCCGCAGATACTTTCAGGGTTTTTAATATTCACCTGCAATCGCTCAAGTTCAGCGACAGAAACCTGCAATATATCGATGATCCGACCTTAAAGAACGAAGCAGATATTGAGAACTCAAAGACCATCATTTCCAAATTCAAAAAGGGATTTTTAAAACGGGAAATACAGAGCAATCGCATCAAAGAAGAAATGTATAAAAGCCCTTACCCGGTAATCGTTTGCGGCGATTTTAATGATGTGCCCAATAGCTATGCCTATAATACAATCGGAAAGGGATTGAAGAATGCGTTTGCAGAAAAGGGTACAGGGATCGGCCGTAGTTTTTATAGCATATCACCAACCCTGCGTATCGACAATATCTTTACCGACAACCGTTTTGAAGTAGAGCAATTTGTAAGGGTGAAGAAAAAACTAAGCGATCATTTTCCCTTAATTGCAGATTTATATTTCAAAAAAGATTAACTTGCTTACATGCAAAGGTTCTCAACCACATATTATTTTCTTGCTTGCTGTTGCCCTTGCGGCATAGCTTAATATCTTTGTACCCATTTCGGGTTAATACCATTCATATCAATAATTTAACTAGAACAGCAAATTACAACATCCTCAGGCGCACACTTCCTTTCTTAAATAAAAGGGCTGCAGTGAGGTAAAAAACATCAACATGCCACTACAAGTCTATAATTCATATACACGCAAAAAAGAAGAATTTATATCTATCACACCGGGCCATGTAGGCATGTATGTCTGCGGACCAACGGTTAGTGGTGAGAGCCACCTTGGCCATGCCAGGCCATATATCACATTCGATATAGTATATAGATACCTTACTTACAAAGGCAATAAAGTAAGGTACGTACGCAACATCACCGATGCCGGCCATTTTGAAGAAGAGGGCCGTGAAGCTGAAGACAAGATCTCAAAAAAAGCCTTGCTCGAAAGATTAGAGCCAATGGAACTGGTTACAAAATATACCAATCTCTATCATTGGGCCATGAAGCAATTTAACAACATTGATCCTAGCATTGAACCAACAGCAACCGGGCATATTGTGGAGCAGATCGATATGATCAAAAAAATAATCAGTGAAGGTTATGCATACGAAGTAAACGGTTCTGTTTATTTCGATGTAAAAAAATATGCTGCCACACATGACTACGGAAAACTCAGCGGGAGGATCATTGGCGACTTGCTGGAAACAACCCGGGAACTCGATGGACAGGAAGAAAAACGCGACCGGGCAGATTTTGCCTTATGGAAATCGGCAGCGCCGGAACATATTATGCGTTGGACAAGCCCGTGGGGAGAGGGTTTTCCTGGCTGGCATATTGAATGCTCGGCCATGGCAACAAAATATTTAGGCGCTGAATTTGATATTCATGGCGGAGGTATGGATCTTCAATTCCCGCATCACGAAAGTGAGATCGCACAAAGTACTATCTGCAATCATACTGCACCGGTCAAGTATTGGATGCACAACAATATGATCACCATCAATGGAAGGAAGATGGGCAAAAGCTACAACAATGTTATTAAGCTTACTGAATTATTCAGTGGTAATCATCCACTGCTTACAAAAGCCTTTCACCCGATGACGATCCGCTTTTTCATTTTACAAAGCCATTACCGAAGCACATTGGATTTTAGTAGTGAGGCGTTGGTTGCCAGTGAAAAAGCATACAAGCGGTTGTGGGAAGCCTATGAAACATTGCAAAATCTAGCCCCCAACCCTGTGAAGAATGAGTTGAACACTGCCAATGGATTTGATGCAGAACTTGATAAAAAGATCAACCAGTGGTTGAATGAGTTTGAAGAATTCACGGATGATGATTTCAGTACACCGAAAGTATTGGCAAATATGTTTGAGATAGCACCCATCATCAATTCATTGAAAGATGGATTGATAAATTTAGATGCAATTGCTCCTGCAACATTGCAATTGTTGAAAGATAAGTTCAGGGTATACCTGGAAGATATCTTTGGCCTCCAGGCAGTTACTGATTCCAACAATGAAACACTGAAAGCTGTAATGCAACTGTTGATAGACATTCGTAAAGAAGCAAAAACAAAAAAAGATTTTGCTATGTCCGATAAGATCAGGAACCAGTTAAATGAAATTGGTGTGTTGCTGAAAGACGAAAAAGATGGGGGTATGAGCTGGACTGTTTAAAAAATATATAGCTATGCTTTTGCCACAAATTCACTGATTTGAAAATCAATAAATCTGTGGCTTTTTTATGAGCGTATTTGTTGCAAAAAACACCGTGATTATACGTTTTGAAAACTTGTAAATAATATAGACCTTATAGGTCTTAAACTTATTTACCATGCAAAAGTTTGAATCAAATAACAAGGGAATAAGTGTTATGGCTTATAAGGGTGATGCCATGACGCTGTTGGCTTTTGACCTCCCTGCAAATTTAAAAAACAACCTGGCCGGTTTTACTATTCGCTACAGGTTTAAGGATGGAAACAAATGGCAGGATCCCTATATTTATAACCGATTAAAATTCCCAGACAGTTTTATTGTCAATAACCCGGATATTCCTGTTATCGACAGAAACTCCACGCTCTATTCTCCCATTCAAAAATTTAATTGGGTGCATGTACCCAATACTAATATCAATACCGACTTACCGATATTTGGAGATTATACTTATGCAATAACGCCACGCTATATTAAAGCCGGGGTATTGCAAGCTTTGGATAACGAACTTACTGTAAAAGTAAAGATCAATGTAAGTCCGTTTGATATGGGTAAAACAAAAATTGGTTTTACACGCGGGTTTGTTTCTTCGGTAGCCTATGCAAAACGCTTTAATGTGAAAAATAATCATGTCAGGCCGGCCGGCAATAAAGATGAATTATTGTTTGACATTACTAAAAAAGCAGACACAGCTAAGCGCTGGAATGATACTACAAAAAATTACGAAGATCAGGATTATACTTTTGAAGAACAACACAAATGGCTTGGATGGCAAGCAAGGCAATGCATCCTTAATTTTTTAGATGAAGCTGTTAATGATAATAATCTATCAGTAAAAGCTTTCGCATATGATCTTGATGAACCGGAAATCTGCAAACGCCTGCTTATTCTGGCAAAACAAAACAGGTTACAAATGATCCTTGACGACGCAGGGAAGCACGGTGGGGCTAATTCAATGGAAAAAACTTTTGAAAAGAAATTCAAGCTGGTTGCTGCTGATAATAAGGCTCTTCAAAGAGGGCATTTCAAGGCGCTTTCGCATAGTAAAGTGTTCATTCATATTAAAAACAACAAGGGGGTAAAAGTACTTACAGGCTCTACAAATTTTTCAACAAATGGCCTGTATATAAACAGTAACCATGTAATTATTTTTGACAATAAGAAAGTTGCACAATTATATAGCGATGTATTTGATGCATCTTTTAATCCTGCTGACATGGCCGCTTTTAAAGGATCGCAAGATTCAACGGATGATTTTAATTTTACGGAAGCCGGTATGCCTAAGATGACCATTACATTTGCGCCACATACACCGGATGCTGCTACCCGGATTTTTGACAGAATAAACAAGCGCATCCTTAAAGAAGGAAATACCGATGTGCTATTTGCCATCATGAAAGATACCAATGCCAGCTCAATACTTGATGCCGTGAAGGCTCAGGTAAAAAAAGAAACCGTATTCACTTACGGTATTACAGACAGTATTGCAGATAACGCAACATATGGTGTTTTCTTATACAAGCCCAATTCTTTAAGGGGTATCAGAGTTGCTGCCAAAGGGATTACAAATGTCTTACCCAAACCATTCGGAACTGTTGCCAAGGTTGATGGATATGCGATACACCATAAGTTTGTTGTGGTAAATTTCAAAGGAACCGACCCGGTAGTATTTTGCGGCAGCAGTAATTTGACTTTTAAGCCTGAGCAAAATAATGGCGATAATTTGCTGGAAATACATGACCTGGATATCGTAACAGCGTTTGCCATCCAGGCACTGGCGCTCGTGGATCATTTCCATTGGCGCAACAACGACCTTAAAGAAAAAGAAATGAACCTTGATGATCTGAGTAAGCCTGCTAAATCCTGGTACCTCGCCTGGTTCAACCCAAAGGATCTAAAGAATCGACAGCGCAAACTGTATATGAAACAATAATCAATTTATTATTTTTTTATCTCTTCTTTCTGTTGCGCTACACAAAAAACACCGTAAGAAAATTTGGTTTCATTTGAAATCCCCGTCAACTGTTTAAAGCGCATGGGCCATCCTTCCTTTTACATTTCACATAAGGATATTATTTGCGGCGCTAACATTGTTTTTATAACGGGAGATGAGCAGGTAAAATAAATCCCGGTACAAAATAAACGTACCGGGATTTAATAATAAGTGTTATTGATCTACTCGCATAACTTCAACGTTTCTGCATTTCTTTTACTGAATTGTATCATGTTGATCTTTCCAGCCTTATTATAATGCACAACAAGAATACCATATGCAGTTACAAAAGCCTCCCAATCGGTATCCTTGATCTTTGGATAACCCAGGTATTGAAACAGGCTTCCACGGGCTGCACCCATTAATGGAATACTCAATTTCCCCTTAAATTTTTCCCGCACTTCTATGTAATCCCTGCCGGTATAAAAATAAATATCATTGTCTTTATAAGAAATAAGTCCCCCGCATTTAGCAGAGTCGCTTTCTTCTGATGTAAAACAGGGAAGTGTTTTCTTAATTTGTCCAACGGTGAAATCTGGTTCAAGCCCGTTTACATTTCCCTGCAGGATATTTACCTGTATCTCCGGACAAACAACTGCTGCTTTTAGTTGTGCCGATACATTACTAACGATCGCAATTGCAAAAAAACATGCGAATAAATTTTTCATGACGCTTGGTTTAAGTTTAATCATATCTTCCTTACTGCAAATTCCTTGCTAGAAAAGGAAGCCGTTTTTTTTAAATAATGAATAATGCCCTTTAATATATAGCGGCAAACATAAGGAATATCTATATGTTGCAAACACCTGCTTAACAATATGCACAGCTGTTCATAAACTGCAGCAGCCTTTCCCGGCTTTATTATTTATATTTCAATATCATATTACTTTAACCTTAAATCGACTTCTCATGGACTTAAAAAAATTCGCATTAGGCGGCATAATTGCTGGCATTGCACATTTCTTCCTTGGCTGGCTGGTATGGGGCATTTTATTGATGAATATCATGCTAAAGCATACTTCTTCCGGGGCTTTGGCTGTTTTCAGGGAATCAGATAAAATGATATGGTGGGCTATGATTGCCGGTAATCTAGCTGCAGGCTTCCTGCTCTGTTACATTCTCATGAAGAGCGCAGTAAGAACTGTTATGAACGGTGCCGTTACCGGCGCTGTTGTTGGATTGCTGAATTCGGTTGCCATGAATTGCATCGCATATGCACAAATGAAAATATACGGCAAGTTTGCTATGACGATAGATGTAATTGCAAGCATTGTGGTAGTTTCCATTGTGGGTGCTATCCTGGGCTGGTTCCTTGGCAGAGGTTCTAATGCTTCCTGAAGTTGCTTTATAAAGATAAAAAGATTGCCATTGATTCGAAATCATTGAATCAGTGGCAATAACGATTTACGAATGGCCGATCAATTGATAAAACTGCTGGCGATATGTTTCAGAAACAGGAACAACAATATCCTGTATATAAATTCGGTCCTTTTCTACCGAATCAATCTTATTCAGCGCAACCATATATGATTTATGTACCCGGCAAATTATGTGCGCAGGCAATTCATTTTCAAGATCAACAAAGGTTTGAAGGGTCATAACCTTTTTCTTCAACGTGTGTATCTTCCGGTAATCACGCATACCTTCAATATACAGTACATCGTTGAAGAAGATCTTTTCAAGTCTTGTTTCAGTTTTTACAAAAAAGAATTCCTTTTCCGATAACGCTGATCTTTTTTCCATCGATTGCTGAACCTTGTCTACGGCCTGCAAGAACCGCTCAAAAACAAATGGTTTCAGCAGGTAATCTGTTACATTCAGTTCATATCCTTTCAATGCATGATCGGAATATGCTGTAGTGATAATGACTGCACTATCTAAATGCATAGACTCCAGCAATTGTATACCTGAAAGTTCTCCCAGGTTGATATCTAAAAAAATAAGCTCAACTTTATTGGCTTTTAAAAAACCAAAAGCATCCAATGCATTGTCGAAAGTTGAAACAAGGTTGAGTGCAGGCAATTTTTTAATATAATCAACTACCCTTTCCATGGCCAATGGCTCATCTTCCACAACAATACAATTAATTTTCATGGTTGTAAATGCTTAATTTGATTTTATAAACATCCCCAGCCCTTTCCCCCTGTAAGGAATGCACGCCCGGGTATAATAATTGGAGCCTTTTTTCAATCAGGTTGTTTCCCAATCCGCCGGCTTCGTCATTGCTGATACTGTTTTCTGAAAACAGGTTCTCGCAATAGAACTCAAGTCGATCTCTATTCGCTATTATGCGCACAACGATTTCTTGATCTGCCTTTTTTTTCACGGAATGTTTAAATGCATTTTCTATAAACGGGATGAACAGCATCGGGGCGATCATCCAGTTCGAAGTATTTCCTTCAACGGTATACTGAACAAAGTTATGATTGGCGCTTCTTATTTTTTGAAGATCGATGTATTTTTCAATATAAGTGAGTTCTTTTTGCAGCGGTATATGCGCTGCTTTAGTTTCATAAAGCATGAAACGCATGATATCCGATAGTTTGTTAAGGTATGCAGAAGCAACTTCCGGATCCTTCGTGATCAGCACATCTATATTATTAATGGTGTTAAATAAAAAATGTGGATTCAATTGAGATTTTACCAGCGCAAGTTCGGTATTGAATTGCTGCTGTTGTAATTGCTGTTTTAGTTTAATGTCGCCATACCATGTTATAAAGCCCTTCATCACCAACGCGATGATTCCATGTATCAGCGCAAGAATACTCATAAAGCATACCATCATAGATATTTCTTTAAAACTATTGTTCGACAAGACCAACCCCTTGGTTACAACATTCAATACTGCAAAACCTGCGAATCCTGCAAGCAAGACTACCTGCAGGCCAACAAACCCAAGTAAAAAAATTTTTTTTTGAGAAAGGTACCTGTCAAATAACAATCCATAAAATAAATAAAAACTTATGAGGGCTGGTATGATTGTAAACGTACCCATAAGCCTTAAGAAACTCAGGAAACGATGCAGGGCAGGTTCAACCGATCTGGCACCACCGGCCTGCAGGAAAAGCATGAATAGTGTTATCAGCAAAAGGTACAATACCCAATATCCGATATGCAGTACTATTATAAAAGATTTCTTCATGTATTAATTAATAAAGCCTTTGCAATGTACGAAGCAATCTTTGTGCGAATAAGAAACTAATATACCAGACAAAAAAATCATCCGGCCTGAAAATAATTTCCTTTCCGGCTTTTTGTTCATAAAAAACAACAAATATTCAGATTATGCAAAAGCAGAATTAATTTTAAATCATACAGGTCTTCTGCCTACAAATTACTCCGCAATAACAATGATCTTTCGAACTGCTTTGTCAGCTGCGTTTCTATCATTCGAAAAAAAGTATTCTGTAAAGTACTACCCTTTTTCCTTTTTAAAAATATACAACCAGTAACCTGCTAATACGAAAAGGATAAAATAAAACCATGACCATGATTGTAAACTATGTACAGGAACGGTTTTGTCTTTGTTTTGTAGAAAATATAAAGCTGTGTAAGAAGATGGTATCATATAAACATATTTCCACGATAACGCGATGAGCCCGCCGATTGTAAATGCAAGTCCGGCACCAACCGGTATCAGGAAATTTTTAAACTGAAGGCTGAGCATGAACTGAAACCCAACCATTGGTAAACAGCTTAGAAAGTAATTGGCATTCTCTCTTAAGAAATAAACCGGGTTGACGGCATATGTTGGAACGGGTGTAAGCCTGTTGAGCAAAGATGGTAGCAACACACTTAGGTAAATACCTATATTGAACAACAGGAATAATTGAAGTAACATCGTCAACAATACTGCAAGCTTGGAAAAATAAATACTGGTCAATGGCGCTGGCACGGCATGCAATTGTTTCCAGCAGTTGTTTTTAAATTCCAGTTGGGTAATAAGGCTTACCGCCAGTACAATGCCCATGGGCAATAGAAGGAATGCCATCATCTGCCATGATTTCATAAAAAGGATGCGCCAGAAATGTTCGCTGGCATGCAGGGATAATAATTGTTTCGGATAAAAAAGAAATATCAGCATAATAATAAACGGAACAAAAAATCCACCGCTAATTACAAGCCAGGAGGCAAAGCTTCTCCGTTTTTTTATCCATTCGGCCTTATAGCAATTTATCAAACTGTTGTTCATATCTTATTGATTGATTAAATCCATGAATATTTTTTCAAGATCTTTTTCTACTATGCTCATTTCATAAATATCAATTCCGGAATTGATCAACGCTTTATTCAATGTTGCAATGGTTTCTTTTGATGGAGTGGGCAGCATGAGTTTATTGTTCTCGATTGTTCCGTTCAATCGTAGAGATCGTATCAGTTCTATAGTGCGGTCGAGGTTATTGGTTTCAAGAATAAGCCTGGATGAGTGGTATTGCCTGCTAAACAGGTGTTGCAATGTTCCCTGGAACACCATGTTTCCTTTACTGATGATACCTACATGTGTAACGAGTTTTTCAATCTCACTCAACAGGTGACTTGAAATAATAATGCTTACCCCTTGTTCTTCATTCAGCTTTTTTAACAGGTCTCTGATCTCGATGATACCATTAGGATCAAGTCCATTCGTGGGCTCATCCAATATCAGCAAAGCAGGTTGATGCAACAATGCCACAGCAAGGCTTAGCCGCTGTTTCATACCCATGGAGAATTGCCCTGCCTTTTTGTTGCCGGTACCCGATAATCCGACAAGGTTCAGAACTTCCGCAATTCGTGCTGGCGCACATTGATATAATTGCTGCATCAGCAACAGGTTTTCCCTGGCGGTCAGATGTGCATAGATAGAAGGGCTCTCGATCATCGAACCTGTCTTTTTCAAAACAGCATTGCGTTGCTGTTGCAAAGGCTTGTCAAAAAGTGAAATCTCTCCCTGCTGCTTTTTTATCAATCCAAGTAACAAACGCAGGGTAGTCGTTTTTCCTGCGCCATTTGGGCCCAGGAAACCATAAATTGATCCCTGTGGCACCTGCAGGTTGATGTCATTCAATACCTGCTGCTCTGAAAAATAATGTGTTAATCTGCGGGTTTCTACACAATACATAAAAAAGGTTTTATGGCTATACTTGAAATCAAAGAAAGTTGGTTTGCGGCGGCGGGAGAAAACCATTCTGCAAATGCCCGGTTTTATCCTGCAAAACACCCCATCACTTTAACAAAGAATAATGATTGCAGATCTTTCAGCTATTGCCATCGATGATAAAATGAAATATCTTTAAAGCAGACCTGCGTTATTATGACGATTAAAAAAACTGACGATCCTGTTTCTGTTTCTTTGGGGATGTATATTTTATTGATACTACTGCTATCTCTTCCATGTGTCGCTCAAAAAGCAGATCCATCTTTAAAAAGCAGCGATGGGGAAATAGGGTTCATTTCAGTAAGTGGATATATTACAGTTGAGTCGCCGGAAAAAAGACTACTCGATTCTTTGAAATGGCAGCAACAAGATCTCCTTAAGAAAACCTATGCCGGAAAAAAAATAAACCAGATCCTGCTTCAAAGGTCTACCGGCAGGGTAATGATATTTACAAGAGGTGGCAGTGGCATGCAAATAGATAAGGCAAAAGCGATCCTCGAAGGCTTGATAGCGCCTGATCCCGTAATTCAAAAAAAGAAATCCTTTTATATTCCTGATAACCCCTTTAATATTTATATTGAAAAACCCTTGTTCATTGGTATCAGCAACCATATAAAATTTACGACGGCAGCATCAACTGATAGTCTTGTTGCTTACAATGGCACAAGCGCAACATTTTCGGGAACAGAGCACGAATATGATATCACTGTCTCAACGCCGGGCCAGGTTATATTCGAGCTGTTAGACAGCGCAACAAAAAGGCCAAAATACCTCTATCACTTTATTGCCAAAAGAACCGCGGACGATGATCTGCAAACAAAAGTGGAGGTACAACTGGGTGTCATTTCCGGACTAACTGTAACCCCGGATGTATTAAAAAAGCAAATGGAAATAAAAATTTCAAAAGGCTATTCGCTTGCAGGCGCAACTGTTTATCTTGCCGGTACCGGTTTTAAAGACATTGTTGCGGTTAATCTCTATGAAACGCTTGGCTTTGCCAAATGCTATCTCGATCTCTGTCTGCCAGGTTCTACCTTTACTTTTGATAATGTAAGGATAAGTGATGCAAATGGAAAAATTTATGCTGTTGATGGATTCACTATAAGGGTCATCGAAGATTCTTCACAAATGGATACTGCTTTACCAGATTATTATCAGTTTACTTCATATCCGCAATTTACAGGCGGTAATGACCTGGTTGAATATTATGTGAAACAGCAACTTGTAGTTACAAAATCTGATAATATAGCCGCCGGCAATCAGCCTGTATTTTTGCTGCTGAAGATCAATTCCGATGGTTCTGTAAATTTTTCCTGTGAAGGCGCCATGCAAACATTAAACAACCTGGAAAAAAAATGTCTTGAGATCATTCAGAATGGACCTAAATGGATTCCCGGCAAATTCAAAGATGTGGATATGCCGATGATCGTAGCAGCAGCATTTACCCTTAATGTAATTATTGTAGATTGATTTACAAACGCTGATTTCTTAGTAAAATGACAGCTCACTCCTCGTTTTTATACAATTCACTCTTTTTTCGGATATATTTTCTTCCTTTTTTGTCTTAATGGTAAATCAAAACCTTTAAACATGAAACGTAAAAATCAATCCAAGCAATGGCTCATCGCCTTAATGATGGGAACCATTTTTTCAGCAACCCTTATTTCCTGTAACAAGAAAGATGATCCCGCACCGGCTCCATCCAACACGATCACCGATAAAGTTGTGGCCGATGCAAATCTTACCCTGTTGGAGCAGGCGGTCATCCGTGCTGGTCTGGACGGAACCTTGAAAGGTACAGGCCCGTTCACCGTTTTCGCTCCCGATGATGCGGCATTTGCTGCTTCAGGTATTAGTTCAACTACTATCAATGCACTTACACCTGCACAATTGAGTACCCTGCTTTTGTATCATACGATCGGATCAAAAATTTTGGCGGCAGATGTGCCCGCAGGTCCGAATGCAAAAGTTATAACAGCCAGTGGCGATTCGGTATTTGTTACAAAGAACGCATCTGGTGTTTATGTGAATGGAGTTAAAGTTACAGTAGCTGATATCGCAGTCGATAATGGTGTGATTCATAAAGTAGGACGTGTATTAAATCCTCCTGCGGGCAATATTGTTGAAACAGCAGTAGCGGCCGGACTTGATTCTTTGGTAAAAGCTGTAACCAGGGCAACAACCGCACCAGGTGGCGATCCAGCTTTAGCGGGTACATTAAGCACTGCAAAACTTACCGTGTTTGCACCAACCAACCAGGCTTTTACAAGCTTACTTACTGCTTTATCTCTTACAGATATCAACCAGATCCCTGTGGCTACTTTACTGGCTGTACTACGATACCATGTTGTGGGCGGGCGTGCATTTTCATCTGATCTTGCGAATGGCAATTTAGCAATGCTGGCGGGCGGTAACACAATCACCAATCTTACCAACGGAACGGGCGGTGCCCCAACCATTCTTGGAAATTCGAACGGTGGAAGCAAATCGAATATCATTGCAACCAATATCGTTTGCAGGAATGGAGTTGTCCACCTGATCGACCGTGTGCTCCTCCCATAGAAAAAAATGAAGAATCCATAGTATATATATGCATCAGCGGTAAACAAAATACATATTTTTGCCGTTGATGCATATTAATACCAACAGCTATGTTCAATCACAGGTACAGGTATATTTTTATATTGCTGCTCTCTTCCTGCACATTCGTAAGCACCGAATTATGCGAAGTGTACCATTATTTCAATATCGATATTGAATGGTATTATGCCTGGGCTACTATAACCGCCATCACCTTCACAACCTGGGAAGCAAACAGGGTGCTGGAGTTTTTTTTCAAAAGGCGATTTACAACGCAACGGAACAAGATAAATTTTTTAATTGCCTTCCTTATTATTGGCAGCTTTTTTACTACGCTGCTAACCGCTGGTATTGTGTTGATCGTTAGTATGCTGTTGCACAATCATAGTTTCAGCGAAACATATATTCCCCTGAAATTAAATTTAATTTATGCCTGGCTTGTAAACCTCCTGTTCCATTTACTGAATGCCATTTTCTTTTATTTCAAAGAATATAAAACAAAATGGATGGAAGCCGAAGAACTAAAACGAATGTCGGCGCAGGCAGAACTTCAATTGGTAAAGAACCAGGTTAATCCACATTTCCTTTTCAATAACCTGAATGTTTTATCAACCCTTATCATGCAAAACAATGCTGAAGCAAACCGGTTCATTGAAGAATTTTCAAAAGTATATCGTTACATATTACACAATCATGAAAAGGAACTGGTGGAATTGAAAACCGAATTACACTTTATTCATCCCTATATTTTTTTATTAGAAACAAGATTTGCCGGCGGGTTAAAGATCAGCCTTGACATTCCTGCTGATTATGATCATTACCATATTATTCCTGCGGCCCTGCAGATGCTTATTGAGAATGCTATCAAGCACAATATAGTGAGCAGGAGCAAGCCGCTTCACATTGATGTGCATGTGAATGGCAATAACACCATCGTGGTGTCAAACAACCTGCAGGTTAAACAATCGGCAGAACTTTCTACCGGTATTGGTTTGCAGAATATCATAAAACGATATCGTATCGTAAGTAGCCGTGATGTACTTATAGAACACGACGAAAATAATTTCAAAGTTGCATTGCCACTTATAAACATTAATTAATTTTCAAGATGAATATTCTGATCATTGAAGATGAATTACTGGCTTCCGAAAGATTGAAATTGCTGTTAACGCAATACGATCCTTCTATACAGGTTTCAGCCTGCCTGGAAAGTATTGAAGAAACTGTGCAATGGTTACAAACAAAACCACACCCGGATTTATTACTGATGGATATACATTTATCCGATGGGCATAGTTTTGAAATTTTTAAGAAAGTAAAATTATCACGCCCGGTTATTTTCATCACGGCTTATGATAATTATGCGATCGACGCATTTCAACATTTTAGTATCGATTATATTCTAAAACCTGTAACAGCTGAGGGACTTGCAGCGGCCATCCAGAAATACAAATCTTTGGCCAGTGCTTTTTATCCACCCGATTATAGCGTTTGGGCCGGCGAGTTGAAAGAAAATTTTTATACCCGTTATAAAGACCGTTTCCTCGCAAAAGTTGGGTTACGTACTTTTTTTATTCAAACAGATGAAATTGCATATTTCTATGCAGATAATAAGATCGTTTACCTGGCAGACGGGCAGGGCAATCGATTTATCATCAATTATACCATGGAGAAATTAGAACCGTTACTGGATCCGTATCATTTCTTCAGGATAAACAGAAAGATGATCGTACATAGTAAAGTGATCGACCTTATCAAACCTTTTTACAATAACCGGCTTAAAATTTCGCTTCGTAACCTTAACCTGCAGGAAGATATTGTTGTAAGTCGTGAAAGAGTTTGTGCTTTTAAAAAATGGGCAGAGGGGTAATTAAATCTTTGGCGCAGGCAGCCGGCTCTGAATTTACAGAAAATTATTTCACTCCTTTTTTTTTCTGCATCTTGCATGCTCAATTATCTTACATGCCCCATATTGCACATCTCAGCAAGGATAAAAAAATGGCCAAAATCATTTTGCAACAGGAAAAATATATTTTAGCACAAAGGAAAAATGTATGCCTGCATCTATGTTACTCCATCATGAGCCAGCAATTAAGCACCAGGGTTGCCGGTGTTTTTCATAAGCGCTTTCTTGCTTTGTTCAATGATAAAGAACCAACCCCAAAACAAATTATAGCTGTTCCTTTTGAAACATTGCGTGGTATCGGGCTAAGCAATGCAAAGGCAAATTATGTTTTGAATGTGTGCCTGTTTTTCATGGAAGAAAAAATAACTGATGTGAAACTTTATAAAATGAGTAATGAAGAACTGATCAAATATTTATCACAAATAAAAGGAATCGGGCAATGGACTGTAGAAATGATCCTGATGTTTACTTTAGGAAGAGAAGATATTTTTGCTGTAGATGACCTGGGCATTCAACAGGCTATTTGCAAATTATATAAAATAGATTCTACAGATAAAAAAGAAATGAAACAACAAATGTTGAAGGTCTCTTCTAAATGGAGTCCTTACCGAACTTATGCCTGCAGGTATTTATGGGGATGGAAGGATAATGTGCCGGATGCAAAAAGTAAAACTTGATAGCGTTAAGAAAGTTGATGAAGGAATGTGTTAAAGCTGTCAGCTTTTGTCACCAACCTCAAAAATTTACTAACGCAACGATCAACTGCAAATACCGCTCATCTACTTCATCAAACATATCCAACACCTCACTATCAACATCCAATACAGCAATTACTGTTGAATCTTTAAAAATAGGTATTACAATTTCAGATCTCGACAAACTACTGCATGAAATATGACCTGGAAATTTTTCTACATCGGCAACGATCAAGGTTTTCTTGTCTTCCCATGCCTTTCCACATACACCTCTTCCCCTTTTTATTCTTGTACATGCAACAGGTCCCTGAAATGGGCCGAGCACCAACTCATCTTCTTTTACCAAATAAAATCCTACCCATAACCAATTGAATTGTTCTTTCAATGCAGCCGTTGTATTTGCAAGATTTGCCACGAGGTCAGGTTCTCCTTCCAACAAGCCTTTTATCTGCGGCAACAAAGCCTTATATTGATTTTCTTTGGTTCCTGTAATAATTGTTAAGTCTTCTGCCATAGAGCAAAGATAGTCTGTAAAAAAGTGGTTGCTTTTGAGAAGGGAATTTTTAACAGGCAATCGCTTTTTCCGGAAGCATCGATCCTACTTTTTCCAACAAAGCTTCCATGGTAAAAGGTTTTGCAATATAATCATCCGCACAGGCCTTCAAGGCAAGCTCTTCTAAATTATCGATACCGGAAAATAAAATGATCGGAATATGCTTAGTTCTTTCGTTTCGCTTAAGTTCGTGACAAATGATTGAGCCGCATTTTTCACCAACCTGGTTGTCAAGTAATATAAGGTCGGGGTTTATTCCGGATTCTAAAAATATCAATTCAGCCAGTGGATCCGAAATAATAATATAGCCTGCATGATCTAGTATCAGTGATATGACCTGTAGGGTGCTGATATCATCGTCAACCACCAGGATGGTATGCTTTTTATCCATAACTGTTATATTTATCCCTGCGGCCCTATATTAGCAAAATCAGTTCCAAAAATCACATTTGCTGAATGAGCCCTGAAATTAACATCGGCTCAAAGCCACGTTGCATCAAAAACGACTGGATCTTTTGCTTCTTTATAAATATATTTTTTTCTGATCTCAACGTTGCCCGCTTTTGTGTAAATAGATTTTCCAGTGTGTGTAAATATTCCGTTTCATCAATAGATGCCAATCCTTTTTTTATACAATAATCACTGATTCGCTTTTGCTTAAGTTCATATTTGATCTTAACCCGGCCCCATTTTTTTATCCGGAATTTCCCTCCTGCAAATGCAACCGCATACCTTTCTTCATTCAGGTAACCTTTTTCTATCACCTGCGATAAAAGCTCCTCCACATCTTCCTTATACAAACCGAAACTATATAACTTTTCTTTTACCTCCTGGTGGCTGCGTTCCTGGTAACTGCAAAAATGTTTTATTTTTTGAAGGGCTTTTTCTGCACCGATACTCTTTCGCTCCATTAGTCATTAATTATGTAAATGTACATACTGAACTGTTTATTCGTGAAACTTAAGCACCCAAAACGCACAATTAGTGCTCTTCTGGCTGCAACCAAAATTTTTACATTATCTTGTCCCGATTAACTGCAATATTTTATCTTTGATTTCTTAATAATCAACTCTTATGAAGTTTATCGTTTCTTCTTCGGCGCTGCTGAAACAACTGCAGCAGATCAGTGGTGTAATAAATGCCAATACCGTGCTTCCGATACTGGAAGATTTTTTGTTTGAAATAGAAAAGAATAAGTTGACTGTAGTGGCTACCGACCTGGAAACGGTGATGAAAGTTCATATGGACATTGAGGCAAAAGACAGTGGAAAAGTGTGTATCCCTGCAAAGATCCTGATGGATTCGCTGAAAAATATAGCCGAACAACCACTTACTTTCAGCATTGATAAGAATTTTGCTGTTGAAATCACCAGCGATAATGGTAAATATAAAGTGATGGGTGAAAATCCGGATAATTTCCCAAGGGAACCTGCCGCTGATGACGCCAATTCCTTTACCATGTCGTCGACTGCATTGGTTACAGCTATCAACAAAGCGATCTTCGCGGTAAGTAACGATGATCTTCGCCCTGCTATGACAGGTGTTTTCTTTGAACTGGATAAGAAAGGGATCACTTTCGTAGCTACAGATGCGCACAGGCTGGTGCGCTATACAAGAACAGATGTTTCTTGTCCTAAAAAAGATACATTTATTGTTCCTAAAAAGCCACTCAATTTGTTGAAATCGGCTTTGCCGGATAATGATGATGAACTTACACTTTCTTACAACAGCAATCATTTGTTTGTAAAACATGGCGGCACTGAACTGGTGTGCCGGTTAATTGATGCCCGGTTCCCTGATTATAAAGTGGTGATCCCGGTTGATAATCCATATAAAATGGTTGTAACCCGAAGCGATTTTCAAAATGCATTGCGCAGGGTAAGTGTATTTAGTAACAAAAGTACCAACCAGGTGGCATTGACCATTACCGGCAATGAATTACAGTTGGCAGCACAGGATGTTGATTTTAGTTTTGAAGGAAATGAGCGCATGGCTTGCCAGTATGATGGTGAGGACCTTCAAATCGCTTTCAATGCAAAATTCCTGATAGAAATGTTGAATGGTGCAGACACAACAGAAGTGAATATGGAACTAAGCACAGCTACAAAAGCTGGTATCATTAAACCAGCTGAACAGGCCGAGAACGAAGAATTGCTGATGCTGGTGATGCCGCTCATGTTAAATAATTAATTTTAATTATAGACCCAAACGAGGAACGCTTTCAAAACCGAAAGCGTTTTTTTAATTTTATTGAAAAAAATTGCATGAAAACGATCGGGCTTATTGGAGGTATAACCTGGTATTCAACACTTGACTATTATCGTTCATTAAATGAAGAGGTGAATAAACGCCTTGGCGGCGCACATTCTGCAATGCTTTTATTGAATTCTCTAGATTTTGCAACAATAAAAAATTTAACTGAAAAAGAAGATTGGGATAGCATCGCGATCATCATGTGCGATGCAGCGAAGGCATTGGAAAAAGCCGGGGCTGCCTGCATATTGATCGGCGCCAATACTATGCACAATATTGCGCACAAGGTTTCTCCTTCTACCAATATTCCTTTGATCCATATTGCAGAAGCGGTCGCTACCGAAATAAAAAAGACGTCATTAAAAAAAGTAGCATTGCTAGGCACAAAATATACCATGGAAATGGATTTTTATAAAGATATTCTTACCAGTCATGGCATTGCAACAATCATTCCTGCTGCAAACGAAATTGAATTTATCAACAACAGCATCTATACAGAATTCAGCAAGGGGATATTTTCACCTGCAACGAAACAGCACTACCTGGAGATCATTGCAGCATTGGTGAAAGAAGGGGCGGAAGGAATTATTTTCGGCTGTACAGAGATTCCAATATTGGTTAAGCAATCAGATTGCAATGTTCCTGTTTTTGATACAACAACGATTCATGTGATAGCTGCGGTGGATTTTGCATTGGGTTAATGAACATAGAAGGCAGATAAAATACATAGATGCCGATAGTACTTATCTTGTTTTCTTTTATCAATTAATAAAATCAGTTGCGTTGCATTGCTTCCATTAACTGTGTTACACTCAGTTTCACCTTCTCCTTCATTTTGGAATTATACTTTATTTCCACACGCAATGCCTGTAAGCCTGTGATGCCCTGAAGGTCTTCAAGCTCCAGCTGTTCAATGGTTCCCTTTTTAAAATATCCTTTATTCGCAAGGAAATTTATATAACGCACATATTCATCCGCATCCTGTTCATTACTGTAAACGATCGCAAGCTTGCCTGGTACCGTTATGCGTTCTGCTGTTCCCTTCACAAGCGCCTTATCTATCCTGCTTTTAATGATCTCATACCGTGCATTGTAGGCGCCTTTAACATCAAATCTTTTTTCATCCAACCGGAAATGTATTGCCAACGGATCACTATGCACCATAATAAGCGAAGCAATTTCTAATGGTTCCTGCAAACTCTTCTTTATATCATTGAATTCATTCTCCATTTCACTCATCACCATTAATTGCCAAAGCCGGAGATTGTGAATATAAATTTTATCGAAGAACAAGTCCTTTGCAATAGAGGCCCCGGCGTAAATATTATATTCAATCCCGTCGGTTTTATATCGCTCGAAATAATGCGGGAACATTTGTTGTGCATCAAGCTGCCGCTTGTCCAAATGATCCGATAGTACCCTATTTATTAATGCGATGCTTTCATCGAATTTTTTTCGCTCATTATAAATAACAAGCAATTGCGGATCAAGCAACGCTTCATATTTTTTTATTGAAACAACCAGGCCTTTATCCACTTTCTTAAGATGCTCTAAAACCGGATTGATCTCCTTTCTTAAAAAATGAAGCACCTCGTGTTCGCTGCCTGCCTGAAGTCCACTGCCAATCTCCCGGATATAAGTATCGATCCTGAAGTTTAGCTCTTCGTACAATGGCAATTGTTGTTTATGGTACGCCCTCGTTAAAATGTTTTTTACATCGTTCAATTGTGCATTTATATCTTTTTGTATCACTTCATTCCGTATCGTAGAAGACCCTTTGATATCAAGTTGTCCGTACAAAGGATAAACATTTTGAAAATCCATGTCGTGTAAAACAGCTTCTTTTCCCTGCCTCCTCTTTTGAATATATTTTTTAGCCTCTTCCTCAAAGCGCCATTTTACAGAAGGATGTATTTGCGTAAACTCCTGTTGTATCACCGCATCCATTTCATTCTTTGCCTCTGTTTTAAAATGACTCAGCGCCATAGAAAGTACCGGAAGCACCTCGGTTAGTTTTATAAGAGATGCCTGTGACAGTTCATATTTATTTTCGGACGCCAGCTCCATAAATCCTAAGAAATCATTTTCATAGATCAATGGAATGATAATATAACTCCCGATGCCCTGCTTAATAAGTGTATCTGAAAGCTGACATCCCATGCGCTCGTTGTACTTCACTGTATCAACAATGACCAATGGCTTTTTTTGTACAATTAGCTTTTCATAACTTTCCTTACATAATTCACTGCTGCAGGCAACTTCCGGGAGATTCTCAAGTAGTATACTGTGGCTTTTGTTTTCTGGCGGAGAAATAAAAAAATCACTTTCATAATTCAAATATCCAATGCGCAGGTTTGGCTTTTTGAAGATCGTTTTCAAGTGATTTGTTATCTGTTCCAGCGCCGTATTTGATTTTACCAGCAGATTGGTTGTAATACCCTCGATAGATTGGTCAACAGTAACATCCATCAGGTTCACTATACCAATTCCACTTAGAATATAAGTGCCGGGAGGAAATTTTTTCTTCCATAGATCAATATCTGTAAACCGATCGATGAGCATCGCAAAATCTTCTTCTGTAATAGGTGGAGATTGTTCTGTTGCTTTTGCGCTGATCATTTCTGCATTGAAAGCGATCCTGTAAACACGGTCAATATTCGCTTCCTTATCCGGTATGGTAATTTTAAACGCTGTGCTTACATCTACATTGTAATGATAAACCTGTATAAGTATAATACAGCAAACAAAAATGTAAAGCTCTTCTTCAGAAAAATTTACAACAGCAGGGAAATAATCTTCTCCGGCAGCATTTAAAATATTCTGAAAACGAAATGATTTAAAAAAAGGGGTGAACTGAAAAGGGGCCGTAACTCCCTTTATCTCGTTTGTACGAAGCGCATCTGGAAACAAAACACGTAATAGTTTTGCAATTTGCTTTTCATATTTTACCAACAGTATTTCATCTGAAAAGCCTTCCTCAAGTATGGGATAGCCCTTCATCTCT
Source organism: Chitinophagales bacterium (assembly GCA_038207305.1). Lineage (GTDB taxonomy): Bacteria > Bacteroidota > Bacteroidia > Chitinophagales > Chitinophagaceae > Ferruginibacter. The sequence goes on along the minus strand of JBBQZY010000004.1, from coordinate 190,896 downwards.
TCCAGCAGTGTTGTTGCAAAAATAGCAATCGATTTATCTGTATCCTGGCTAAGCTTACGCAAAGAATCAAATACAGGCGCAAAACTTATTTTTACAACGGCAGGAAATGACAGCTCTTTCCCGGCATAATTAATATAATGTTCCTTTTTCATGCTGTTACGAAGATAATTCACTTTTTTACTTGATGTGTGATGATCAATGAAGAACGGACTGATGATATAGGCTTAAAACAGGCTTAATTGCCAAAATAATATGATATTGCAGGAATAAACACTACCTTCGCGCCAGTTCATTTATTCCGCGGCATTTTAAGCCAGTTTTTATTGATAATTATCCATTCCCAATAAATGCTTTTTTAAAGCACTCTCGTTTTTGATGATGAAGTTGAACGCTTCATTTCCGCATTCATTTTAATTTTATACAAATTGTTATTTAAAGATTTAAAGATCATTGAGCCCATATTAAATGCGCTCCACAAGGAAGGTTACACAACCCCCACCCCCATTCAACAGGCAGCAATCCCTCCTATACTTTTAGGAAGAGACCTGCTGGGATGCGCTCAGACAGGCACAGGTAAAACGGCTGCTTTTGCTGTGCCAATTTTACAATTATTATCAAAGCCGCATGCCGCAGCTCCCGGCCACAGGCCTATAAGGGCATTGATATTAACTCCAACCAGGGAACTCGCCATCCAGATACAGGAAAGCTTCCAGGTTTATGGCTCCGGCCTTCGCTTAAAGAATCTGGTGGTATTTGGTGGCGTAAACCAATTCGCACAAACACAGGGTTTGGAAAGAGGAATTGATATACTTGTAGCTACACCCGGCCGTTTGCTGGACCTCATGAGCCAGGGTTATATCAATCTGAAAGACATCGAAGTTTTTGTTTTGGATGAAGCAGACCGTATGCTGGATATGGGCTTCGTTCATGATGTAAAAAGAGTGATCACCAAGCTTCCGGTAAAACGCCAGACACTTTTCTTCTCAGCTACCATGCCGAAAGAAATACAGGGCCTTGCCAATGCAATTCTTACAGATCCTGTTAAAGTAGAAGTAACACCTCCTTCTTCAACAGCCGATACCATTCAGCAATTGTTGTATTATGTTGAAAAAGCAAACAAAAAAGCTTTACTGGAAAACATACTTAAAGATAAGTCGATAGAAACCGCGTTGGTATTCACCCGTACCAAACACGGTGCAGATAAAGTGGTGAAAGACCTGGTAAGGATCGGCATCAGGGCAGAAGCTATTCATGGTAATAAATCACAAAATGCCCGTCAGCGTGCATTGAGTAATTTCAAAGACCGAACAACGAGGATACTTGTTGCTACAGATATTGCAGCTCGCGGTATCGATGTGGATGAATTGACGCATGTGATCAATTATGAATTACCAAATGTTCCTGAAACTTATGTACACCGTATTGGCCGTACAGGAAGGGCTGGATTGAGTGGTATTGCACTTTCGTTTTGCGAAGCCGAAGAACTGGCTTACCTAAAAGACATTCACAAATTGATCGGAAAGGAAATACCAAAAGATATTAATCATCCTTATCATGTAGATTATTCAGGTTATAATTTAAAAAACCTTCCACCCAAGCCTCAACAGCAGCAACAGCAACACAAACGCCGCGGAGGAAACCCTAATTCAGGTGCAGGTAGTGGTAAACCCCATCGCAGGTTTACAAGTCAACGTTATTAAAGTATGAATCATTTTGATTCCTTAAGGGTTTAAGTTGTTAGGTTGTTTTCTCAACTTTAAACTACTTAAACCCTTAAACGTAGTAACCAGTTTTCTATCTTTGCCCATTCAAATTTTAAAATATGTTCAATAAAAGAATCAAGATCAAAGAACTGCTACAGTCCGATAAGAGCAGTTATGAAGCAACTGTAATGGGATGGGTTCGCTCTTTCCGTAACAACCAGTTCATTGCGCTCAACGATGGAAGTACCAATAATAACCTTCAGGTTGTTGTGGCACTTGGTTCTTTAGATGAGGCAACTTTAAAAAGAATTTCTACCGGTGCTGCAATTAAAGCCATTGGTGAAGTGATTCCTTCATTGGGCAAAGGGCAAAAAGTTGAATTAAAAGCAACCAGTATAGAAATATTGGGCGACAGTGATGCAGAGAAATTTCCTTTACAACCCAAAAAACACAGCCTTGAATTTTTGCGTGAGATCGCTCACCTTCGTTTTCGTACCAATACTTTTGGAGCCATCTTCAGGGTAAGGCATGCGTTGGCTTTCGCTATCCATAAATTTTTTAACGACAAAGGATTTATTTATTTACATACGCCAATCATCACTGCAAGTGATGCAGAAGGTGCGGGGGAAATGTTCAAAGTAACAACCTTGCCATTAGATGGAACTGCTGAAAAACTGGAGGATGGTAGCATCAACTTCAAAGAAGATTTTTTTGGAAGAAGTACCAACCTTACTGTTAGCGGTCAGCTGGAAGGTGAATTAGCGGCCATGGCTTTCAGTGATATCTATACTTTCGGTCCAACATTTAGGGCAGAGAACAGCAATACAACCCGCCACCTGGCTGAGTTCTGGATGATAGAACCGGAAGTTGCCTTCAACGATCTGGAAGATAATATGGATTTAGCTGAGGAATTTATCAAATATATCATCGGCTATGCGATTGAGCATAATAAGGAAGATCTTGAGTTCCTTGCGCAAAGATTAGACGAAGAAGAAAAATCAAAACCGCAGAACGAACGTGGTGAAATGGGCTTGCTTGATAAATTGAATTTCGTGGTAAATAATGATTTTGAAAGGTTAACATACACTGAAGCAATTGAGATTCTAAAGGAAAGCAATCACAATAAGAAGAAAAAATTTCAGTATTTAATTGATGACTGGGGAATTGATCTGCAAAGTGAACATGAGCGTTACCTCGTAGAAAAACATTTTAAAAAACCGGTTATCCTTACAAACTATCCAAAAGAGATCAAGGCTTTTTATATGCGCCAGAACGATGATGGAAAAACAGTAGCTGCCATGGATATACTTGCTCCCGGCATCGGAGAAATCGTGGGTGGAAGCCAGCGGGAAGAGAGGCTTGATAAGCTTCTGGGAAGAATGAAAGAAATGCATATCCCTGCAGAAGAACTTGACTGGTACCTGGATACAAGAAGGTTTGGCGCGTGCCCGCATGCGGGTTTTGGATTAGGCTTTGAGCGCCTTGTATTATTTGTAACGGGTATGACCAATATCAGGGATGTAATACCTTTCCCCCGTTACCCAAAGAGCGCATCATTTTAATTCACAAACATCATTCACAAACCGCAGTTAACTGCGGTTTTTTTTATTGGTATACTATTAGGATATTTATACCTGATGCAATTAAAAGACATGGCTAAAATGAATTACCTGGACCTAATACTCAATCCGCTCGACCTGTTAAGAACCAAGAAAGTATTGCAGGTAAACCCAACGCTTCCTCCTTCAAGGAAAGAGCCCGAAGAAATAAAAATTATTCTGTACGAATTCAACAAGGATAAAACGGAGTGTATTACACTGCATTCCGTAGAAGAAACTTTTGATTTTCTTCATACTGCATCAAATACCTGGATAAATATAGATGGACTCAGGAAAGCTGATATTGAAACAATCTGCAATCATTTTGGCATACACCAGTTGATAACAGAAGATATTTTAAGTATCGGCCAGCGCCCGAAAATGGATGATATAAACGGGCTGGTATTTTGCTTGTTGTATATGCTGTATTTTAATGAAGCTGATTCTGCTGTTGAAACAGAACAGATCAGTATTGTGCTTGGAAAAAATTTCGTGATCAGTTTCCAGGAAGATGCAACAAGGGATGTATTCAATGGGCTGAGGGATAAGATCAAAGTGGTTGGTAGCAAAGTGCGGCTATACGGCGCTGATTTCCTATTCTACTCGCTCATAGATCTTATTGTTGATAATTTTTACGTTGTAATGGAAAAGCTGGGCGAGAAAATTGAAATACTGGAAGAAGATATCATGCGCAATGCAAGCAAGCGAAGCCTGGTTAAGATTAATATGCTGCGCAAAGAGATGATCGTTTTGAAAAGAAGTATTGCACCTGTAAGGGAAATTATCAATGGTATACTTCGCAGCGAAAATGAATTGATAGAAGAAAGAACAGAAAAATATTTTAAAGATGTGTATGACCACGTAATTCAGGCCAACGACCTTTCAGAGAACTATCGCGATATGATGATGAACCTGCAGGACCTTTATCTCAATACAGTGAACCTGAAATTAAATGAAGTGATGAAAGTGATGGCAATCGTAACCTGCCTGCTTGCACCTGCAACTGTTATCGGCGGAATTTTTGGGATGAATTTTGAACGAATCCCTTTGTTACACAATCACTGGGGATTTTTTATCTCGGTTGGTTTGATGTTGCTTATTCCTGTTTGGATGATCTTTGTATTTAGAAGACGAGGATGGTTTTGAATGTCGAACAAGGAGCAAGGAATATTTACAAAGCCCTTTCTTTCTTAAAAACCGGGACAGTGCTGCAGGGCTCTCCATACATGATACTTTTTGCAACAGACCTTAATATTTTAGTGGCTTCAATATAAGCTTCTTCAGGAATTGTTATTTCGCCGCAGCCTTTTATTACTACACGTTTATCTACAAACTCATCCGGGTTCATCCTGCCAATACCCTTCAGCAAAATGTCTTTCTTTGCCGTTTCTTCATTACCAAAAACAATATCTTTTGCTACAGGTTGCAGAGCGCTTGCAGCAAGCATGTATGCCCACATAGGTATTACCGCATCTGCAGAACAGGTTATGGCGGCAATTTTATCCTGGTAAATAGATTTATCTAAGTCCTTCAACGCCTGCCTGAAATCTTTTTCCTTTAAGATCAATTTCATGAACAGGTAATCTTTCATATCAAACAATACCACTTCCTCTTTTGGATAATAAATTTCCAGATCAAGGGTAATGATACCGCTTTCTGTTACTTTATTTACAAATAATTCGGCCATGATGTAAAATTAAAACAAAAAGCCCCGTTCTTGTTCGACGGGGCTGTTAAATTAATTTCTATATATATTAATAGTATGTGCTGCGTTTGTCTTTGATAGTAGCCTGCTTTTTCAGACCTTCGAACCAGTTGCCAACCTGTCCGCGTAATGTATTCATTTTACCGGTCAGTTGCTGTGCTGCTGCTGCTGGAGTATCTGCTGGTTTCGCTTGTATGGAATTAACTTTAACGAGGTATACGCCACTTGAACCAGGAATTGGCGGTGAAACTTTTGTTTGATAATCTTTATTAAAAGATGCACCAATAAGTTTCGGTTCTATACCAATACCATTGATAAGCTGTGCACTCATGGTTATAGATGAATCTGCACCTGCCTGTTGAATTTGTTTATTGTATGCAGCCGCTGCGCTTTCCATTGTTGGATTTGCTCCCAGTTTCTGTATGATCATTTCCGATTTCTTCCTGTTCCTGATAATAACTTCTGAACCCGGTCGTGCAGCAGCAGCATCCATCGTTCCTTCTTCCATTATCTTATCAACAGTTGCTACAACAAACTGGTCGCCGATACTGTAAGGCTCACTTACATCTCCTTTTTTAGCTTCAAATGCCCACCGAACCAATTGGCGTGCATCCTGTAATGTGCCAACTGCAAAATCATTTTCTTTAACAGTCTTAGGACTTTGTGTTAAGTGGATGCCTTTTTTCTGAAGATATTTTTCCAGCGCTTCTTTATCTTTTTCTGCAGAAGCTCTTGTTGCTTCCAGGCTTGCATTATTAATTGTTGCATCGCTAGGCGTAATTTCTTTTCCTACAAATGCAATTTTATATGCAGGTTTAAAATTGGTTTGATTCATAATCTCAACGACATGGTAGCCAAACTGAGTTTGAATTACTTTTTTAGACCCTACCGGGTTTTCAAATGTATAATCATTGAATTCTCCAACCATGGCACCATATCCAAAAGTACCCAGGTCTCCACCTTTGTCTTTTGTTGCGTCTGTTCCGTATTTAAATGCAAGTGCGGCAAAGTCAGCGCCACCCTGGATCGCATTGAAAATACTATCCGCTAATTTCTTAGCTGTACTGTCGGGGTTGATCGGCTGACCGGTCTTAGGGTCATTCACCGGAATCAATATATGCCTTGCTTTTACACTGTCGGGAAGTTGTTTGGTTCCCAGAACTTTTGCAATAACATAACTACCCTTGTCTACATAAGGACCGTATACAGTTCCTGTTGGTTGCGAAACAATAGTATCTATTACAGGAATATTGAATTTTGTTTTTGGTTGAAACTTGTCCAGGAAATCAATAGTAGATGTATTTCTTGCTATAAAGTTCTTTGGGTTAGAATCTGCAGCAAAGGGTGCTTTCAATTCTTCTACCAATGCTTTTATCCTCTCGCTATCTGCCTGGTTTGGCAGTTGGCTGAAGGTTGCATAAGAGATCATGCGGCCTTCTTCCTGTTTGAAAAGGTCTTTGTGTTTCTGAACGTATTCATTGATCTCTGCGTCTGATACTTTAATAGTGCTATCAGATATTTCAGAATAGGGTATAGTTACATAAGAGATAGTAGCAAAATTCTTCGCATCTGTGCTATCTTTCTGTTTCATCCAGGTTGGATAATATACACTCGCATTTAAAAGGCCTGAATATTTTGCAACAATTGAGCTAAGTTTCAGCGGATCTACGATCTGTGCATTTACCGCATCTCTTTGGTCGCCCTGGAATTTTTTAATGTTACTCAACGCTGTTTGTGCTTTGGTAAGATCTAGTTTACCGGTAGCCGGGTCTGTCATTCCCTGTTCCTGTAGTAAAGGATTACTTTGGTCATTACTCAACAATACACTGGATAATTCTTTCGAGGTGAAGCTGATACCTAACTTTTCTGCTTCTGAAAAAAATATCTTTTCTGCCACGATCTGGTTCCACATGTTATCCCTGGTCTGGTAAGTTTGGGTACCGCTGCTTTTCTGGCCTGTACGCTGCTCCTGCATATCTTCTGTTTGCTTTACACGCTTGTTAAAGTAAGCCAGCTCTATGTTTTCGCCATTTACCTTGCCCACTTTTGTGGATAAGGAATTGAAAAGAGAATTTCCTCCCTGTTTTGAATCCATTAATATAAACCCTATGAGGCTGAGAGAAATTACAACAATAACGATTGCCGCTCCCTTATCACGAATACTTTGAATAATTTGCATATTACTTAGTTATAAGATTTTTGGAGGGCAAAAATAGGGTAAAAAAGGATATTAATCCCGATTTTTTCGGGAGCTTAAAGCCCTCAAAAACAGCATAGGCCAGCTATTTTATCAAAAAGCCGGGAAATTATATTAAAAAAAGTAATAATTAAATAAACCGGCTGTTCACACAGTCCTGTTAATAAGCCTCTTTTTATGTGTATATCCCAAACTATTTCTAAAACTACTTATGATTAAAATGGGCATAACAAAAGTTTTATCGCCAGTCATTTTTAAAATTGTTGGTATGGGTGCTTTTTTACTTTTTCTTTCAACAGCTTTTTTAAAAAAAACGAAACTTTTTTTATCCTCGCTCAAATTTATCAACGGTTGTTTATTAATAATTGTAAAATATCCCTTCTGTTAATACCTTACAGGTTTAAATGCGCAGATAAGTAGTTTTTTAAAATGTTAACTTGGTGTGGATAATAGTGGATAAAACAAATAGTTGAATTTTACAACTATTGATTCATCCTTTATTTCCACATATTAACAGTCCTAATAGTAGTAAGTGATTATATAAATAAATAGTATTAATACATATTATGGTAGATATTAACAGTGAACAACGATCATTGATTGTTTCACAAAAAGGTTTCCTGGATGTGGAGATCGATGCAAACCTTGATCTGTTTGCAGAAATTGAAAAATTGAAAAAAGAAAAAAATGCAGTTATCCTGGCGCATTACTACCAGGAGCCCGATATACAGGACGTTGCAGATTATATAGGGGATAGCTTAGGATTGTCGCAGCAGGCAGTAAGTACCGATGCGGCTATGATTGTTTTTGCCGGTGTACATTTTATGGCGGAAACAGCGAAGATCCTTAACCCATCAAAAAAGGTCTTATTGCCGGATCTTAATGCTGGTTGTTCGTTGAGTGATTCAGCGCCACCTGCTTTATTCAAAGCTTTTAAAGATAAACATCCCGATCACCTGGTTATTACTTATATCAATTGCAGTGCCGGCATGAAAGCATTGAGTGATATTATCTGCACATCGTCCAATGCACAAAAAATAGTTGAAAGCCTGCCCGTGGATCAAAAGATAATTTTTGCGCCCGACAGGAATTTAGGTGCTTATGTCAATAAGCAAACAGGCCGTAATATGGTTTTATGGAACGGTGCCTGTATGGTTCATGAAATATTTAGTCTCGAAAAAATCACTAAACTAAAAATAAGGCATCCACAGGCTAAAGTTATTGCTCACCCCGAGTGTGAAGCGCCTGTATTAGCCCTGGCAGATTATATAGGGAGCACCACGGGACTTTTAAAGTATTCGCAGATAAATCCCGCCAAAGAATTTATCGTGGTAACAGAGACGGGTATAATCCACCAGATGCAAAAGTTAAGTCCTGATAAAACTTTTATTCCGGCACCACCTAACAATTCCTGCGCCTGCAATGATTGTCCATATATGAAATTAAATACACTTGAAAAATTGTACCTATGCATGAAATATGAACTTCCTGAAATAACCATGCCGGAAGAATTACGGTTGGCGGCGAAAAAGCCAATTGAAAGAATGCTGGAGATAAGTGCACAGTACGGATTATAATAGTTGCACCAGCTCCTTGTATTTTTTATTTAAACAAGCATCTTTCAAGTAAAAGATTATTAAATACTTTTACTGATTTATATTTATACAATAGATAATATCAATTAAATGTCAATACCTGTAGTGGACCTTGCTGATTTTTTAAGTTTCGACAATAAACGTAAAACTGATTTTGTACAATCATTAGGCAGAGCTTATGAAGAGGTCGGATTTGTAGCTGTAAAGAATCATGGAATTCCTGATGAACTCATAGCTGATCTTTATAAATATGTGCAGCAATTCTTTTCTTTACCACTCGAACAAAAACGTATTTATGAAATTCAAGGTATGTCTGGCCAGCGTGGTTATACAAGTTTTGGAACAGAACATGCGAAAGGAAGTGAGGCGCCTGACCTGAAGGAATTTTTCCAGTTCGGCCAGGTTGCAACAGCAGATTTTAGAGAAGATACCTATGCGCCGAATGTAGAAGTAGACCAGGTAAGCCAATTTAACTCAACTTTCGAACAGGCATTCCGTTCTTTTGAAAGATCAGGAACAGCGATTTTACAGGCAATAGCCATTTACCTGAGTTTACCAGAAAATTATTTTGATGAATATGTAGTGAATGGGAACTCAATATTAAGGGCTATACATTATCCGCCGATCACACATGAGCCTAAGTCTGCTATTCGGGCCGAACAACATGAAGATATTAACCTGATAACGTTACTGGTTGGGGCTTCTGCTGATGGCTTGGAGATATTATCCAAACAGGAAGAATGGGTTCCTGTTACATCACTGCCCGAACAGATCGTAGTGAATGTGGGAGATATGTTACAGCGTCTAACCAACAATAAATTAAAAAGCACTACACACAGAGTCGTAAATCCAAAAAGGGAATTCTGGCATACGAGCAGGTTCTCTATTCCTTTCTTTCTTCATCCCAAAGCCAGTATGCGTTTAACATGTTTGGATACATGTATTGATGATATTCATCCATTGGCCTATGAAGATTGTACAGCAGGTGAATACCTTGATGAAAGATTGATAGAAATCGGATTAAAAAAATAAACCAGCTTAAATAAAAAGTCATCTTTACCGGGTGACTTTAATTTTTTTACTTGGCAATGTTGCGTCACATACCATTTCTTAAGGCAGTCTTACTGTATAGTGTAACTGCTTTTGGAGGTCCGCAGGGACATATAGGTATGATGTTGAAAACATTTGTACACAAACGCAGGGATATTACTGAGGAAGAATTAATGGAATATAATTCGTTCTGCCAGCTATTACCAGGTGCATCCTCTACACAAACACTTACCCTTATTGGCTATAAACGGGGAGGGGTTCCTCTGGCGGTTATTACTTTATTGATCTGGCTTTTGCCCGCCTGTTTTTTAATGGGTGCATTTTCATTCCTGCTTACCAATAGCCAACACAACCTTACAACCAATCTTTTTAAATATATTCAACCCGTAGCCATTGGCTTTTTGTTGTACGCATCTATAAAGGCATTTTCCATTTCTATCGGGAATTTCATCACGTTGATATTGATGCTCGTGGCGATGTGTATAACCTATCTTTTGTTTAAAACGCCGTGGGTATTTCCGTTATTGATCATAGCCGGGGGTATAGCCACGAATTTCAGCGACAGGCGTATTCCACAAAAGGAAGTTGTAAAACCAAAACAAATACGGTGGACCAATATCTGGCTCTTTGTGTTGATATTTATCATTGCCGGTATTTTGAGTGAGACTGCCCGTAAGCAGCAATGGGCAGACAGGAAAGCCTATAATCTTTTTGAAAATTTTTATCGTTTTGGAAGTTTTGTTTTTGGAGGTGGCGATGTGTTATTACCGATGATGCTTGATCAATATGTTGCCAGGCCAAACGCTGCCAACGCGGTAAAGAATCCCAATGCAATCAGGATAGAGAAAGAAGAACTGCTTACCGGTTATGGAATGGTGCGAGCTATACCAGGTCCTGTTTTTTCTGTTGGATCTTTTGTAGGTGGTATGGCCTTGAAGGATAGGGGAAAGATAGCGCAACTTACCGGATGTATTATTGGATCTGTTGCGTTGTTTCTTCCGAGCGCTTTGCTGGTGCTTTTCTTTTTTCCGGTTTGGCAATACTTAAAAAAATATGCAATTGTGTTCAGGGCGCTTGAGGGCATCAATGCAGTTGTTGTTGGATTTATGTGGGCGGCAACCTTGTACCTGTTGAACAGTATGCACATCGCAACCTTAAATTTTAATAGTATCAGCAGCCTTGCTGTTATTGCTTTTACTTATTTAATGCTTCGTTATACGAAGATTCCTGCGCCGGCGATTGTTGCTGCAAGTATACTTTTAGGATGGATTTTCTAACGACGATAAATAGTAGCTGTTGTTCTCAATCTCTTCTTTTACTATGTCGGGAACCAGGTAGCGTATGGATAAATGTTGTTTTATCAAATAACGTATATGTGTAGACGATATTTCAAGTAGAGGCGCATTTGTAATGGTTAGAGTTGCATTGTGTGTATTGATTATTTCAAAGCCTGGCCTTTTGTAAATAATGATCGGGTAGTGCTGAATGATCTTTTCGGCATTCTTCCATTTATCAATATTTTGGAAACCGTCGCTTCCCATGATAATATAAAAACTGTATGAAGGATATTTCTCTTCCAGGTATGTCAGGGTATCTATCGTATAAGAGGGCTTTGGTAATTTGAATTCAATATTGCTGACCTTTAGCTTTTTCTCCCCCTCAATTGCAAGTTTTACTAAATGAAAGCGGTGGTTTTCATTTAACAGGGATGCTGATTTTTTAAATGGATTTTGTGGAGAGACAACAAACCAAACCTCGTTAAGAGCTGATGTCATGGCAATATGATTGGCAATGATCAGGTGCCCATGGTGTACAGGATTGAAAGAGCCAAAGAACAAACCTATTTTCATTTTAGTAAATTATAGCTCATCTACAAGTATATATTGGGCCTCGTTTAACCTTAAACTAAGCCGATACCCCGCAACGATGATTGATATCGGGTCTTTAAGTGGAGCGATTTGGTCAACCGTTACTCTTTCCCCTGGAACACAACCCATTTCCATCAGCTTTAAAAAAATATCGTCATTTTCAAAAGAATCAATAACAACCGTTTGTCCGACTTTTATTTCTGATAATTTTTTCCGCATCTTCAGGTCCTATTTTGTGTAAAGGTATCTTTTAAGAGAACTTATCTAATTTCGATTTAGGAAATTAATAGCATGGCAGTAAATTTTTATTTTGAAAGGCAGACGCGGTTAAATAGCCGAAGGGCATTAAAATCATTTATTGAATCCATATTTAAAAAGGAGGGTAGAGACCTGGCTGATATTTCCTATGTTTTTTGTACAGATGAATACCTTCTTGATATTAATAAGCGCTTCCTTAATCATGATTATTATACCGATATTATAACATTTGAGTTAAACCTTAAAAAGAGAAACCCAACCATCGGAGAAATATATATCAGTATTGATAGGGTTAAAGAAAATGCAGGTATCCATAACAACAAGCTGGTTGATGAGCTTCACCGCGTAATTTTTCATGGTGCCCTTCACCTCTGTGGATATAAAGACCTATCTAAAAGCCAAAAAAAGGCAATGCGTTCAAAAGAAGATTTTTACCTGAATAAATATGGTCAGCTATTGCGCTAAGGATGTTCCACGAAACACAGTTTCATGCGGAAACATCACTTACTTTAACTTAGATTAGTAATAATTGTTCCACGAAACACAGTTTCTTCCTGAAACAAATCACTTTATATGGAATCAAAGCGGAAAAAATGGACCCCAAATGAAGAGATCACAGATGCTCTTTTAAAGTTTAGGGAGAAAAGGAAATGGCAACTTGCATTCAGGAGGTATATCCTGGAAAGAAATACATCACAGTTTTATGCGCCATACTTTGGACTTGATATAGAAAAATATAGAAAATGGATCGAGTTGCAGTTTAATGAAGGTTTGAACTGGGATAACTTCGGAACAGCCTGGCAATTCGACCATCTCGTTCCGGTAGCCTATTTCGATTTTAGCAAAGAAGAAGATCTTTTCCTCTGCTGGAATTTTATAAATATCAGGGTAGAAAAACTTGAATTGAATAAGTCAAAGGGAAACAGGATAGATGTACTTGCCGTAAAACCATATTTCCAGGCACTCTTCGACAAAACACAAAACGCTATTTGTAAGCGGATGATTGAAAAGATTGGTGAGATAGAGGTTGCAAACGTCGTTTCAGAGCCGGCATTGGAAGACTTCCTGATCAATCAAAAAACACAACTTGAACAACTGGCAAGCCTTTCAGTAGAAGAATTTGCCAGGCTAAATAAAGGAACAAGCCTTAAAGACATATTTCTTGAGCGGGAGATCCTTCGGAAATTCGGCTAAACCGTATTTTTCCATAATAACCACTACTGTAGTACCTTTGCCACCGAAATGTTTCCAGAATACGATATAATTGTTGTAGGTGCCGGCCATGCAGGATGTGAGGCCGCCGCCGCCGCCGCCAATATGGGCAGTAAAGTGCTGTTGATAACCATGAACATGCAAACCATTGCCCAAATGAGTTGTAATCCGGCAATGGGTGGTATTGCAAAAGGTCAGATTGTAAAAGAAATAGATGCCATGGGCGGGTACAGCGGCATCGTTACAGACAAGAGTATGATCCAGTTTCGGATGCTGAACCGCTCAAAAGGGCCAGCAATGTGGAGTCCGAGAGCACAAAGCGACCGGATGTTATTCGCTGCTACCTGGAGGGAAATGCTGGAGAATACTCCGAATGTGGATTTCTACCAGGATATGGTTAAAGAATTGATTATCAACGACGGTAATGCAATGGGTGTTGTTACAGGGCTTGGCCACTCGATTCATTCAAAATCTGTCGTACTCACGAATGGAACATTTTTAAATGGCGTGATACATATAGGGGAAAAGAATTTTGGGGGTGGCAGGGTTGCTGAAAAAGCGGCAACTGGCATTACCGAACAGCTGGTTTCCCTTGGTTTCGAAAGCAACAGGCTTAAAACAGGAACACCGCCACGAATCGACGGAAGAAGCCTCGATTATTCCAAAATGGAAGAGCAAAAAGGAGATGAGGAAATTGTAGGATTTAGTTATCTGGAAAAACCAACACTCGAACCTGCAAAACAAAAAAGTTGCTGGATCACCTATACAAGCCAGGATGTTCATAATGTTTTAAAGGACGGTTTTGAATCCAGTCCGATGTTTAAAGGACGGATACAGGGAACAGGTCCAAGATATTGCCCAAGTATAGAAGATAAAATAAACCGGTTTGCAGAAAGAGATCGCCACCAGTTATTTGTTGAGCCGGAAGGCTGGAATACCGTAGAGATATATGTCAACGGTTTCTCTACCTCATTATCAGAAGAAACTCAGTTACAAGCACTTAGAAAGGTAGCTGGCTTTGAGAACTGCAGGATGTTTCGTCCCGGATATGCCATTGAATATGATTATTTTCCACCAACTCAACTCAAGTTTAGCCTGGAAACAAAACGGGTTAAAAACCTGTTCTTCGCCGGCCAGATAAATGGAACCACGGGTTATGAAGAAGCCGCCTGCCAGGGTTTGATGGCAGGAATAAATGCCCACCAGAATTGTATCGGGCAGGAACCATTGGTATTGAAAAGGAGCGAAGCTTATATTGGCGTGCTAATCGATGATCTTATCAATAAAGGAACCGATGAGCCATATAGAATGTTTACCAGTAGGGCAGAGTTCAGAACATTGCTCAGGCAGGATAACGCTGATATGAGATTAACTGAGATCAGCTATAAACTTGGTTTGGCCAGCCAGCAAAGAATGGAAAACCTGTTGCAAAAAAAGAAACAGGTTGATGAAGTAAAAGATATTTTACAAAAGCAATCTATTGAACCCGCCGAAGTAAATAATTATTTGAATAGTCTACAATCGGCAGATCTGACTGCTAAACAAAAAGCATCGCAGCTGTTGTTAAGGCCGGGAATAGACCTGAAAGATCTTATTAAACAAATACCATCGTTGAATGTACATCTTTCAAAATATGACGATCGTGTTCTTGAGCAGGCTGAGATTCAGTTGAAATATGATGTTTATATAGAAAAGGAAAAGGAATTGGTTAATAAAATGAGTCAGCTCGAGAATCTTTCTATTCCTGAAAATTTTAATTACGACAAACTTGTTTCACTGAGTAATGAAGCCAGGCAAAAATTTACCAAAATACAGCCCCGTACATTGGGACAAGCGTCCAGGATATCCGGAGTTAATCCCAGCGATGTACAAATTCTAATGGTTTATATGGGGCGCTGAAATCAACGCAGGAACATGACAAAAGAAGAAATATTTAATAAAATAAATATATATACCACTCAGATTGGCATAGCTGTGCACCATATTGATATGAAAAGACCTTGGGGTGGTTTTTTTGTAATAGCTGAAGCCGATTCAGACAAATTCATAACACATTTTTTCCCGGAAATTGATCATAAAGACCTCATTGACGGTGCAAAATTGAGTCCTAAGATCTTATTGGTAGAACCCGGCAAAAAGCTAAGCTGGCAATATCATCATCGCCGTGCGGAGATTTGGAAACTCATCCAGGGGAAAGCTGCTGTTGCTACCAGTGACACGGATACTGAAAAGCAAATGGTAACCCTGAACATAGGAGACATCGTAAAATTAAAGCAGGGGGAAAGGCATCGACTTATCGGCCTGGATGACGAATGGGGTGTTGTTGCCGAAATATGGATGCATACAGATCAAGAAAACCCGAGCGACGAAGAAGATATTATCAGGCTGCAGGATGATTTTGGCCGCTAAGCAAGCAGGCTTTTATCTGCCAGGTATTTCTCTGAAGCAATAACCAATTTCAATTCTCCATAACTAATATCGGGTAATTGTTCTTTAATTTTCTGAAGCGGGCTGGCCCCTGTTTTATTTATCATAGCTCTAATGGTTAACTGCTTTTCAGCATCCACGAAAGCATTTATATCAAGTTCTCCCAATTCAATAAAATAAGCAAGATGCCCTTCAATGCTTGTTATAGTCAGATTCCTCGCAGCTGCTATTTCTGAAATATTTTTCCCTTCTTTGTACAAATCAAAACTTAATTTTTTCGTGTCTGGTTTATCTTTTTTTTGACTTACTTTTTTTGACTTTTTTTCCGGTACAGCAATAGGCACGGATTCCAGGTTATTCAGATCGCAATACTGCTGAATGATATCGATAAAATCATTTCCAAACTGTTTGACCTTTATTTTTCCGAAGCCACTGATCTTACCAAGATCCTGTAATGTTTGTGGAAGAAAGCTGGTCATCTGTTCAAGTGAAAGGCTGCTGCACACAATATATACCGGCATTCCCTTTTCTTTGCTGATCTCATCTCTTTTAAATTTCAATGCACTGTATAATTCAGGATGGTTGATACCTTGTGGAACATAAGCAGACCGGCCAGAATAAGCTGAAACAGGAAACGCTTCTGTTTTGAATGAAGATTTTTGTTCCTTATACCTTCCTAAAGAAAACCCGTTTGTTGCCGCAGCAAGTAAATGAAAATGTAAACAAATATCATCCCATAATTTTTGAAGCCGTGTATTATAATCATTGGCAAACTGCCGGTTATCTGTAAGCGCAGGCGATTGCTGTAAAGCCATTTTTATTTTTGTAAATTCACCCATGAACCAATCGGCGGCTTTTGAGATCCTTTCCTGGGTATGATTGTTTTCAAAAGGCATTTCATTTTGATAGCTTGCATTTAATGTATTCATGAAAGTTGTTCCATGTTTTATACAGGGATCAAACAGCAGTTGAACAGCAACCATCCAGTCCAATACATTTTTTCCAAAAACGGTGTTTTCTTGTATGAAGGCGGCTAAGCTTTTTATATACTCATGGCTTTTTGAAAAATCAAACAGGCTCGTGATTATTTCCTCCTGATAGCGTTTCTTCGCTTGGGCCAAAACTGTTAGCTGTTCCAAATGATCCTGGCGGCCACTGCAAAATCGAACGATGCGTTCATCACTATGAAGACTTCTGTCTGAAATTTTACTTCTCAATACGATTCCTTCAATGCTCGTACACCGGCTGAGTGCAACATATACCTGTCCAGGCGCAAATGCACTCCCGGCATCAATAATTGCTTTTTCAAAAGTGAGGCCCTGGCTTTTGTGAATGGTAATTGCCCATGCCAGTCTTAATGGATACTGCGTAAAAGATCCGAGTTCCTGTTCTTCCACCTGCTGGGATCTTTTATTAAGCGAATACTGGATATTGCGCCAGATTTCTTTTTTTACTTCTATCAGCTGTTCAAAACCCGCGTTGTTACATTTTACCCAAACCTTATCTTCTTCAACCTTATCTACGATACCGATCTTACCATTGTAATACCGACGCACTTTTTCAAGGTCATTTTTTAAGAACATCACCTGTGCTCCCGTTTTGATATTTAAAAACTCTTCAGCAGGAAAGGCTTTGTCTGAAAATTCACCCGCAATGGTTGCTCTAAACGAAAACACCGCGCCAGCTAATCCCGCCAGTTCTTCCTTATTGATCTCATCTGCCTTATTATTGTGGGTTGTGAGCGTAATATAATTGTCTTCCTTTTTAGCTTTAAAATCGGGCAGGTACCTGCTGTTTAAAAATTCATGGCCTTCTGCATCCATTACATTGTTCCTCACCTTATTCAAAAGATTGATAAAGGAGAGATCAGCCTGGCGATAAACTTTTTGCAGCTCAATATAAACCGGTGCACTTTCGCGTATGACCATGCTGCTAAAAAAATATTGGTTTTCATAGCATGAACTTAATAAGCGCCATTCTTCGTCTTTAACAACAGGTGGTAACTGGTAGAGATCACCAATGAATAAAACCTGCACTCCTCCAAATGGCTTAGCATGGTTATTTCTTATATGCCGCAAAACAGCATCAATAGCGTCTAATACATCGCAACGAACCATACTTATTTCATCGATGATCAAGAGTTCCAGTTGCTGCATCACTTCTTTTCTTTCAGCGTTCAATCTAAGTTTGCCCAGCAGACTGTGTTTATCTACGGTTTCAGTATTGCTGAAATGCGAATTATTAACCGGAACAAAAGGAGCAAACGGAAGCTGGAAAAAAGAATGGATGGTTGTTCCACCCGCATTGATGGCGGCCACACCCGTGGGCGCAACAATGGCTGTATTCTTATTGCTGTTTTCCTTGATAAACTTTAAAAAAGTAGTTTTTCCAGTTCCAGCTTTCCCGGTAAGAAAAACAGGCTGGTTGCTGTTATTAATAAAATCAGCAGCAGTGGCAAAAACTATATTTTCAGCATCTTCATACATCATAAGGCAATGTATATAATTCATTTTACAAAAAGCCTGCGGTCTTTAAGGAATTAACAGGCACCAAAAGAAATTGATCAGCTTGTAGGTTTGCTGCCCAATAATAGCAATTCATTCACCTGTATCTCGGTTATGTATTTTTTATTTCCCTCCTTATCTGTATAGTTCCTGTTGATGAGTTTCCCTTCAATGGCAACTTCGGTCCCCTTATTGAGGTATTTTTCGGCAATGTCGGCCACTTTACCCCAGGCTATTAAATTGTGCCATTGCGTTTCCTTTACTTTTTCGCCGCTGGCGTTTCGATAGATCTCGTTGGTGGCGACAGAAAATTTTACTAATTTTTTACCTGTTTCGGTGGTGCGGACTTCCGGCGCATTTCCTAAATTTCCAATGAGCTGGACCTTGTTTTTTAGTGCATACATAGACATGGTGTTGATTTTTAATTGTTTTGAATGTTAATTCTACCAGTTAAAACTACTACCGGCGATATTATTAAAGAAGAGAAAATCACCAATTATTTGATGCTTTTTAATCAAGTCAAAACGAGGGAAATCTTCAACCGAAGTATTTGTAAATAAAAAAAAACGCCCAAAAAAATAATTTACACGGATGTAAATATTTTTTTTGTAAAGAAAAATAAATTTACAAATTTTTAATTTACAGTATGAGGCCGGGGAAAATTGCAGCCAATTTAAGTGTTGCCCACTATTTCCCGGGTTGTAACCGAGCTTTGAGGGGTGCCCGTTATATGGCCCTTGCACTGATCACTTCCACAGCTGCACATAAAAGGTTCCATGTGTTCATCTAAAAATAAAGCATAATTGAGGGTCAGTTCTTCGCCTTTTTTTATATCCCGAAGGGCATATACATTCAGGCCCTTATAAGCGGTGTTGGCATCGCAACTATGATTTTGGGGTGCCCATCCAGCCGGGTTTTCATCCCAAAGCAAAAATACTTCATTGCTGAGCGGATAGGCGTATTTCTTGAAATTGTCTAGTTCCTTAGCGTTCCAATTCCTTTTTATGTATGATTTGGTTGCAATGCGTTGCGATTTTTCCTCTCCTTTAAAGATCAGTTCATGTTGCCTGATAGGAGCTGTTGCATAAATGCCAAAGCCTGCAATGGCATTTCCCTGCATACGATATTTTTTTTGCTTACGCTGGTGGCGTGCAATTCCTTCGGCAATGATTTTTTGTAAAAATGCCTGTTGGCCGGTGCCGTCTTTTTTGAGGATATAATCGGCAGAGCCTTCGTAGCCATCGCTGTAAAATACGGAGCAGGTAAAATTGATCTCGAGGAAGTAAAGCTCATTGTTATCATTCATCCTGAAATCAAGGCGTGCATATCCAACAGCAGCAAATCCTTTAAAGATATCTTCAGCCGCTTCTTTCAATTTATCCGAAAGAACTTTATCATCTACAGCAATATTACACTCCGGATGAAGCTCTGATGTTTTTAACGCATAGGTCTTAAAGAACCTTCCTTCAGGGAAAATATATTCAACAGGATTAAAGGTGATTACTTTCTTTTCATCATCAGCATTAGCAACCAGCATCACCGTAAATTCTCTTCCTTTGATATATTCTTCTACCAGCAATGGCCCGTATTCATCGATAATGGCCGCAGCTTTTGCATAAAGATCAGCTTCATTTGTTACCAGCGAATGTTCATCAATGCCAAGACTATCGCCTGCTTTGGCTGGCTTTACAAAAAGTGGATAGCGCAGGTGTTCGCAAGCCTTGCCAATATCTGTCAACGTTTCGATCAAAGCATATGCAGGCGTTAAAATACCTTCCGTATGTGCAACATACTTCATCAATTCTTTTGGCGGATCGTATAGCACAGCTGATGGTCCGCTAAACGGGAGATTCAATAATTCTAAAAAATAAATCACATCAATAGAAGGAACTTCCCATTCCAGGTATCCTTCGCAGAGATTTACAAATATGTCGTATTTTTTTTTGCTGAGCTGTTTGAGCTGATTATAGGTAGTAAGTTTATTTAAGAATACATGATCAACTTCATCGCCTGGTAACAAGGCAGACAAATTCCTGGGAGGATCATAATTTTTATAATCAACAGAAGTGGTGGAATAATCAGGTTGCAACACACAAACTTTCATTCCTCCTGCGATTCCTAAAGCGGGAACGTCGGCCGGGTTATTGTTTAAGGAGTTAGGTATCTTTCTTTCTTCTGACATTTAATTACTGATCAGATTTTTAAGAATGTTTTAAAAAGATGCAAAAAATTCATCATGCTCTTGCATTGTTGCCTGCACGAACATAAGCATGTTTTTTAAGAGAAGCACGAACAAAAGCATCATTTAAAATCTCAATAACAAGTTGTGAGAAACGCTTACCTGAAAAACGGAGTATAGCTCCAATAGACGTGAAGTTTTCATCTTCACTGATGCCGCATTGCGCATTTACTTCTAATACAAATAATTTCCCCGTAGCGCTATCCATTCTAATATCAACCCTGGTATAACCCTTACCTTTTGTGGCGCAATAAGCATCCCAGCTTAATTTTTTGATCGGTTCTATGAGTTCTGCCGGTGGTAACTGGTATTCGTAAAAATTTTCCTCGCCGGGCATGGCCGTTTCATCTTCATAGATCTCCCATAGCCGGTCGAATGACAGGAACTTTTCCTTGTCGGGAAGCGAATGATGAAAAACCCTTTCCACAGGCATATAGATCACAGCGTTCTTGGGGTCGTTGTAAGAGCCGCTGATGAGTGTTGTATACTCTGGCCCGGTAATGAATTTTTCAGCAATGATTCCATCTGCGGTTAAATTCCAGCCCCGGTACCCATTGAACATTTTTTCCAGTAATTCCTTCAGATCTTCTTTGGTTTCCACCACATTCTTTATTCCAACCCCCATGCTTCCGCCGGAGACAGCAGGTTTTATAATCACAGGAATGCCCAGCTTTTCAAAAATAGCATCCGCATCTGCATCTTTATCTCGGATCACTTCCCATCCTGCATTTGGAACGACGGCTTTATCAAATTCAGTCTTCATCGGAATTTTGGAAGTGGTAATATTATAATAATATTCGTCGGCACCGGTATAGATAATGTCTTTTTCTTCCAGCAGTTTTACCACAGACACACCTGGTGTTCCATTGACTTCATCGCCATCGCAAAGGTTCAATACCACGGGAATAACCTTACCATTTTCTTTTTCTGCTTCAATGGTTTCAATTACTTCCCTGTAAGAGGTCATGTTAACGGGTTGCCAGAGCCAGTTCACATTCAGTTCTGTAAAAACACGGGAATATTCAGCAATGCTTTGGGAAAAGTCGTAGTAATAATCAATATTATCATCCTCGCTTTGCAAACTGGGAGAAAGCACCCAAACTTTTAGTTTATGCGATGAAGCACCTTTGAATAGTGAGTGGCCTTTTTTCATTGGGTAAGACTAAAGTTTGTGTTGAAGCTGCTGCTGTATAAAATCTGTTAGCCTGTATGACTTTAATATTTCGCCGGGAATAAATTTTGCTCCCTTGATATTTTGCAGGCAGTTCTTAGTGCCGCAAAAACAAATGAAAGGTTGCGCCATATCGAGTTCTGTAGAAGGATAAAAAAAACTGAATTCTTCATTTACTTCAATATCCCTGATGGCAATAACTTCCAGTGTTTTTGTATCGAAGAAAACATTGGGGTTACAACTGTGGTTAATATATTGTAAGAACTCCGGGCGTAGTGTGATGTGTTCATCAATACCACGCTGAACGGTAAGATAGTTCGGCAGGTTGAAAGTTTCACCGGCAAAAAACCTGCTGATGAGATCGCCTTTTTTAAAAGGGATCAGTGCGTGTAATGACTTTTGATTGGTGACGGTGTTTTGAATAATCTCAGCAAATCCATGTTTACTGATAATCGTGGAGTTGGTAATTTCAGCGTTGATCATGCAGATTGGAATGTATAAGTTTGAACAAGTTTATAGCCCTGCTATTTACAATAGAAAGATAGAAAGGATACGATATAAAAACCACTAAACTTATACCGAAGTTTTCAACAATAAATTATAAATGTTGATAAGGGAAACGGGGTACAGATCATCCATTTATTAACATGAATGTTTCATGTGTTCCCTTACCAACAATTCAAACCACCAGCATATCAATTAAGAAACAGGAGCGGGTACTTTATCAGCATGTACAGCATCCTGAACTTCTGCCTTAAACCGCTTGGGTAAATATGTTTCCGTTAATTCAAGCAATGCATTAAAAATAAAATCGGGCGCAGATCGCTTTACATCGATCAGCCAGTTCTTCGCCTCATCTTTATTAATTGACTTCATGAACCATTTAGAAGCGGCTTATAATTCTGCCGGGGGGATGCCGGCAACAATACGTGCATTTATTTCAAGCAGTTCCTTATCGCTATAATAATCCCATAACAACTGGTTTAGTTCAACCTCTTCCCGTTGCATGTGTTCCAGGTTAAAGATCATATAATCCCTGAATGCTCTTGTAATAACTGAACCAGCAATTACTTTTTCTTCATCGCTGGCGGTTGCATTGTATACATTTTGCAAATGCATTAATTTATTGCCAAGGCTAAGGTCTTCTTTGTGCTCATCTTCAAAGGAAGCGATCATGGCCGGGTCGTATGTGGCAATAACGGGCATGAGGATCGTGTCTTCATGCATGCCATGTTTTTCGAAAGCAATAATTACTTCGTTAATTACTTCGTTCATTTTTTCAAATGCCAAAGCAGTTTCTGCAGCGTCGGCAAAATATGTTTGCTGCCGGCTAAGCGCCGTATCATAAAGCATTGCCTTTAGTGATTTGTGGATCATGTTGAAGGTGTTATACCGTTGCATCTCATTTTAATTTTAATGATAGAAAATAGTTATGCTGTAAAATTGCTTTCTTAACAGGGATATTAAAATGCTATGCTGCATGGATTGATAAAATTTGTGAATGAAACGGAAGAAATTTCAAATGGTTGATCTTTGATGTATGATTTTACGTAGATAGCCGTAATTTATTTAGCTTTAACAATACTTTCGAAATACTAAATATCATCATCTGTACGTTTTTGAGTCTTATAGAAGGGACAAAACCCCGGATTATGCCAAACAACGCTACACAACAGGAAGTAATACTTATAACAGGCAGCAGGTTTGCCAACCGGCAGTATTGCGAAAAGGATAACAGCGAAAACGCCAACAACCTTTCACAGGAAGAAAAGCTACGGGAGGCATGCTGGAATGGCATGCTGAAAGAGTGGTTACCGGAGATTTTTTTTATGACTGGTCCCGAAGCTAAATTATTCTTATGGCAGATGCGGGAAGCACATCACCTGCTTGCTTTGCAAATGGCAGAACAACCTTCGGAAGTAGATCATTATAATTCAATTGATCCATATTGTTTTATGCAGACTCAAGGGTTCAGTTAAGTTAGAAAGTTCATAGTAAATGGTTTGATGTTGAGCATCTCAACGAATAGTCGGACCTTTTAGAATATAGATAAATAAAAGCCGGAAGATTTTTGCTTCCGGCTTTTATTTTTAAATATCATTTATTTTCCAGTGATCCAGAAATCCCTGGGATAGATGCGGTATAATTTTGTATCGCCACCTTCAACAGATTTCAGGTAGACTTCATAAGCGGCCATTTGTTTTTCATTGCCGATCACGAAGAAATTGCCGCCTTCTACCAGCTTTGCTTTGATGCCATAGCCTGGCAGGATCGTTTCATACACCCCGTCTTTTCTTTTATATAGTTCTGCTACGAGGTTGGGCAATTTCCGCAATTCCAATAAGGCAGAACGAAAACGCTTAACGGTTTCGGGCGAATAACCATCCACTATATCAGCAGCCATTGCCTCTCCTCTTGATTCATAATCATTGGCAGACCGGATGCGGCCGAATGCACCGGCGATAACATATTCGCCGAGGCTTGAATCAACAGGGCTTTTTTTGATCTCATCAATAACAAAACGCAACGTTTGCGGAAGCTCCGGTGTACGTTCTGCATAATAGGAGAATAGCCCGGAAGTCAGGTTGGCACCAACTCCTGTACTATAAGATAAACCGGCACCTGTTGTTTTGGAAAAGACGCTTTGTTTACCGCCTCCGCCATATAATCCGGCCGCCAGGTAACGCAGCAGGCTTTCTTTGTCTGTTTGTTTATAAGAAACAAGTTTAGCGGTATTTATAAAAACGCCTGTTTGTGAATTAGGATTCATTAACCCAACAAATACAGGTCTGCCGCTCGTTTGTAACCGGGCGTTTACACGGGTATCAATAAGATTGCTGAATGATAGATTTGATTTCGCAGCAGGGGAATTATCAAGTCCGGAAACAAGTATGGTAATATCCTTGTTCAATTGCTGTTGCGTTGCACCCGATGCGATCATGAACATCCTTGCACCCGATTTTTTCAATAGGCTTTTGCGAAGTGCATCCAGTTCTGCTAATGTTTTTTCCGGTCCTTTGGAAAGATCCTTGCTCATTTGAATGCATAAATATGACCAGTCTGCCGGCAAAGAATTATCGGGTATATCATTTAATATTTGTGAAAGATCTTCTGACGCATCTACCACTAATTTTTTTGAAGTTGCAGGTAAGTTATTCCATGCAGCTACAAAACTTTGCAACCTGGCCGTTACCAACAAAGCTTTGGAACTATCGCTTTGTAAAGCACCAAGCAGGTTTACCAACTCTTCGCGACTACCGCCAGCTGCTGCAAGGCTATGCATGAATGCGTCAAAATCCTTTTCGTTTTCTATTCCCCCGGCAGCTTTCAGCATCCACTTCATCCGGAATATATGATGCGACCGTGTTAGAAAAGAAGAAGTGGATAAAAGCAAGGGATTGTCTTGCCTGTAGTATGCGTTTTTAGGGTCGCCAACCCAATTTTCTTCAGCAGCTTGTGAAGTCTTCCGGATAATTGCGAGGTTTTGATCAACCAGGTCGCGGATGCGGGAAAGATTTTCTTTAGTCCAATTGGGCTTTTGTAAAATAAGATTCATCCATTTTACAGAACGCTGCGATTCATCCAGGTTGTTACCAGATCCCTTGACCAGTAATTCTGTACGACCGGTGGAAAAATTTGTACTGTAGCTGCACTCCAGTGATAATATTTCCTGGCGAAGCAGCTGGCTCATTTCTTCATAGCTAACCACTTTGCCATCTTTAATAACACCGCATTCCCTTAAAAGCTGGGGCAGCATGGATAGATAAACAAGTTGATCTTCCTGTACAGCATCCAGTTTAAGTGCAAGACCTGTTGTTGCGCTTGTCATATTATTGAATGTGGAAGCCAGCATTTTCACATTGCCCGTAAGTATATACGCTTTAAAATCAAGTTCCTGGTCTACAGATAAAGGAGGATTTGCAATAAACTTCATCGTATGCGATTTTTCCAGTTGTTCCAATACAGCAGTGTTGCCGTCGTATTCGGCTTTATAGGCAAGAATAGCAGCCT
This sequence comes from Chitinophagales bacterium, assembly GCA_038207305.1. Classification (GTDB taxonomy): domain Bacteria; phylum Bacteroidota; class Bacteroidia; order Chitinophagales; family Chitinophagaceae; genus Ferruginibacter. Next base: position 165,358 of record JBBQZY010000004.1, on the reverse strand, counting down.
GGTCGTCGGCGACATTGTATTTGGCTTTTAAACGATCCAATTCGTTTTTAACCCGAAGTTTTCTTTCTGCTTCATTTTTATCTATGAGGCCTGCACTTGCTTTGCAAACAACAATATAAGGATCAACCGAAAGTAATTTCCATTTTTGAAGGTATTCGCCCCAGAAGTTTTTGCCGGTTGCCAGCAATGCTTCTATCTCCTTAAACTGCTCGTTGAGGATGATCGATTTTTTGAAACTACTGATCTTGCTCATTTCTTCTATCTGTGAATACCAGGAGTCATAGGTATTGCGGAATCCGAATTTTGGTGGGGTGTTTATGAATTTTGTAAGTCCGCGTTTTGTATCAATAAGGTTGTTTTTAAAACGGGTGTTGAATTCTTTTAATTCTGGGGAATCATCTTTATAAGCAGCAACACGTAATAATTCGTCGGCGATCGTTTTTCTAACAAGGGCAGCTTTTTCTGTTGTCAGGTTTGTTGCTGAGATATCATTGAGGCCGAAAAAAACCGGCTGTCCCATATTATCATCTACATATCCATAAACGCTTTGTGCACCCAGGTCAACTTCCTTCGTTTTACTGTCGATGAATTTTTTATACAGGTTCGTGTTTGCATCTCCGGCAAAAACAGCCAGGAAATTTGAAAGCAATAATTCTTCGGTTGCATTCAACGTTCTGTTTGCCGGATAAGTTAACAACATATTGCCGGGGTCTTGTTCGTTTTTGTTTGGATAATCTACCAAAACAATTTTACCGGCTTCGGCAGGTTGTGAAGGCGGAAGTTTCCGGCTTGCATTGTAAGCCGGTTTTACAGGATTTGGGTCAAGCCTGTTCAATATATTATTTGTTTCGGTAAGAATAGAAACGAGGGTCATGTTCTTAGGCAAAGAAGTAATGGCGCCCATATTCCAGAGATGGTAATTGGCATCGTGAAATTTTTGAATATCAGTAGCGCCTAATTCCCGTATGCCGGAAGGCAATCCGCCCGCATTGAAAGAAAGCGGGTGTGCGTTGCCATAGACGAGCCCGCCCCATCTGGTCATACAATTGTGAATACGGATTGGTCATACTGGTACTCATTTCATTGTAAACAGAACCCTTTTCTTCTATCTTCAATGATTTATCAGGGTTTTCACTGACACCCCAATTGCGAACTTCCCGGTTTACTTCTTCCGAAGTGTAATCGGGGTGAAGCAACGCATCCAGGTAACCTTCAAACAAACTATAAAAAACCCTTCCCCCGGCACCGGTGAAAAAATTATAAGCAGTATGTAACTGTGATGTAAAGGCATTGGAAGTAGTGATCGACATACCTTCTCTTGTATTTAATTCATGTCCTTTATTTCCTTTTGTTATCAGCAGGTGTTCTTGTGTATGTGGTTCACCTTTGTCGGAAACAGGAAAAGTATTTACCCAGATAAATGTTTGCGGTACAGATTCGATTTGCAACAGGTCGAGCGTAAAACCTGTGCGCTCATGAATAAAACGCCCGCCCATGGCTTGTCCGGCGTCATTCAGGTAAATGGCCCTGGCAATAAAGCCCTGTAATTTTTGTCCTTCTGTAACGGAACCAAGTGTAACCGGCTTTGTTTGTGCTTTGATTGAAAGCGAACACACAAGCATAAGTAAGCATCCGCTTATAGAGATACGATAGCAGTGTTTTTTATACATGTTTAGTAGTTGACTGAATTGAAAATATGATAACCAGAAAAAAATTTTAATGCAGGATTTTCGGGAAAGCTGGATTTTAGAACAGGAAGTTAAAGAAAGCCATTGTAATTAAAAAGCCATCACCCACTAATAAGTGAATGATGGCTTTTTAAAACCAAAAAGAATAAGGTTGTTTTGTTTATTTCATAAATTTTGGCATGCCCATCATAACCAATGACACCTGGAAACGGCTCAGGTTATCCTTAGGGGCTCCGCCCAATGTTTGACCTTCGGCGCTTTTCCATTCCCTGTCTTTAAAGCTCCCGGTGTATCCTGCTTGTATACCAATTGTACCCATTTGTTTGGGTGATTTAACCGCAAAGCCTAATCCTAAACGATACGTAACAAAACTGTTGGTAAGTTTCAGGCTTTGAATGTTGTTTTGGGTGGTCGGTGATCCTAATACAACATCAAATGGTACAGTAGAATTATCGAGGTGATATTTTGCCTGGTAACCTTCAGCACCAATACCGACCATGGGATACAGCATGATCATATCGCCCGGTATAACATCATAGCCAAGATCTAATCCACCTGAAAGAAAATTCAGGGAACTGCTTCTTTTATGCCTGTCGCCACTAAGACTGCTACCACCGGTAACACTGAGGCTTGAGATGAAATTCCGCATAACTTTCATAGAACCCATGGTAAGCGTAAAATCGTGGTCCTTCAATGCTTTGTATTGAGGAAAGTTTGCGATACGGCTGTTTAGGTTTTCAAATTTTTGAAAACTGACACCAATGCCGCTGGTTGAAAAATAAGTTCCCTTGTTCATTTTCTGCCCGTAAGACGACAAGGAAATAATGATGGCAAGGAATAAGACGATTCGTTTCATAAAATGTTTAGTTTGTTTAAATAATAGTGTTGGATAGGCTGTTACATTTTTCGTGCCGGTAGGAGAAAACGTATAAAAACCTTCAATCCGCTATATATACGTAACCTAAGTTCAATATGGATGGGAATTTCACAAAAATTCTACATTTAATCGTGGATTTTGATACACGCTATTAAATTCGCGATTGAGGAAACTGAGGCAGGGTTTAATTTTCTTGCTGGCATAATAATAGTATCATATATTGTAAACACTTATGGATATAATCATTCAATCGTTAGGATTTAAAGCAGGAGAAACCCTGGAAGCATTTATCAGTGAAAAACTTAATAACCTCAAGCATGATCAGATCATAAGAGCAAATGTAACGTTGTATAAAGGTCCTGAATCAGTTATTGAATCGGATTATTGTGAGATTAGGCTGGAGGTTCCGGGCAATGACCCGTTTGTAAAAAAGCACAGCCTTTATTTTGAAACCGCCGTATCGGAATGTGTTGATGTGCTGGAGGAGATGCTGAGCAGGTCTAAGTCAAAGGAGTTAAACAGGCGCCAAGCCGAATCGGGCGCTATCCAGGATGCGATCAACCAGGCGGAAACAGACCAGGACCCGGAATTAGAAGATATTGTTAGATGATAAGCATATTGGTTTGACTTTGCGGGCATCATAGGTCACCCTGTTTAAGGAGTATAATTTTGCCACCTAAAGTTTTCTTTTTGTGCGGTATACGCCTATGTATTAAAACAAAAACCCCAACATTGCTGCTGAGGCTTTTTAAAGCTGTGGTGTGGGGCGGGATTGAACCGCCGACACATGGATTTTCAGTCCATTGCTCTACCAACTGAGCTACCGCACCATCATATCTTTCGATATAATCCCTTTCGGGGCTGCAAAAATAAGGGGATTTTGTTTAACAGGAAAGTTTTTGCCTGATAAACTCTTCTTGCTGGCAGATAATTAATTAAAAATAAGTGTCATTTAGCTCTTCAAACTTGCCATATCAATTACAAACCGATACTTCACATCATTTTTCAACATACGTTCATAAGCTTCATTTATCTTATCCATTTGAATTACTTCTACATCACTTACAATATTGTGTTCGGCGCAGAAGTCAAGCATTTCCTGCGTTTCCTTAATGCCACCGATCAACGAACCCGCCAAGGTACGCCGTTGCATAATAAGACTGAAACCACTGATAGCAGATGGTTCTGGCGGAGCCCCAACCAATACCATAGCCCCGTTTGTTTTCACCAGTTGCAGGTACATATCATAACTGTTAGGGGCTGAAACAGTATTGAGGATAAAATCAAAATAATTTTTCAGACCCTTCATTTTTTCTTCATTCCTGCTATTAACAAAATGAGTAGCGCCAAGTCTTTTTGCATCTGCTTCCTTATTATCGGAAGTGCTTAACACAGTTACCTCTGCGCCCATGGCAGCGGCAAGTTTTACAGCCATGTGGCCAAGTCCGCCTAACCCTATAACAGCAACTTTTTGACCAGGACCAACTTTCCAATGCCTTAAAGGTGAATAAGTGGTAATACCTGCACAAAGTAAAGGGGCAACAGCCTGTAGATCTAATTTTTCAGAAACATGCAAGGTAAATTTTTCATCCACTACTACCTGTGTTGAATAGCCGCCATAGGTAGGCTGACCGTCTTTGCCCATGCTGTTATAAGTTCCTGTTGAGCCATTCTCGCAAAACTGTTCTTCACCCGCGTCGCATTGACTGCAATGCTGGCAGGAATCTACCAGGCAGCCTACACCAGCAAGGTCGCCGACCTTAAAGTTTTTAACATGTTCACCAACGGCGGTTACACGGCCAACGATCTCGTGGCCCGGTACCATCGGGTAAATCGAATTTCCCCATTCATTTCTTGCCTGGTGAATATCCGAGTGGCACACGCCACAATATAGAATTTCAATTTGAACATCGTGTTTGCCCGGAGCTCTTCTGTCAATGCTGAACGGGGCTAGTTTTGCTGTTGAATCCGGAACAGCATATGCATTTACTTTTGTCATATTAGTTGAGGTTTATGGAGATTAACAATCTTGTTTGTCAATTGTTTGTAAGGTAGATATAAAAACCAATATACCCAGTCGGCGACTTAGCCCCCACAGGGTATAGGACAACATGTTCAATTGAATTTATCATTGCAGGAATTACCGCCGCAAGCGGTTGCAAACCCTGTCGGTGTTAAATGATGTGAATTATTTAATTGCCGTATTCGCACAAGAATTTAATGCGCATCAGTTTCAGTTGTTCCCAATTAAAATCACTGTCGGCCAATTCTTCCTGTGCAACCTGTAAGGAAGATGTTTCACAACTTTTGAAATAATCGATGATTTCTTCCTGCTCATACTCATCTACCATATCGTTAATGGCATAATTCAAATTAAGTTTTGTTCCGCTTGCCACGATCGTTTCCATTTCTTCCAACAATTCTTCTATGCGAAGATCTTTTGTTTTTGCTATGGTTTCGAGCGGTATCTTTTTATCTACATTTTGTATGATGAAGATCTTGTTGTTATTCCGGTTGGCCACAGTTTTCATTACAAAGTCATCAGGCTTTTCAATATCATTTTCTTCTACATAAGCCGTGATCACATCCAGGAATGGTTTACCATAGCGGATTGCTTTTCCTTTACTCACGCCACTGATCTTTTCAAGTTCGGGCATAGAAGTGGGATACATAGTTGCCATATCTTCCAGCGAAGTTTCCAGGAATATGACAAAAGGAGGAAGATTCTTTTCTTTTGAAACTTTTTTACGTAGTTCTTTTAAAAGCTCCAGCAGTTTTTCATCGGCAGCGCTGCCTTCCGCTGCGGCAGCATCTGCACCATCTTCGTCATCTGCATTGGCTTCTTCAAATAAATTATTGAGTACGATCTTGAATGAAGTAGGCTTCTTCAAAAACGCTTCCGATTTTTTTGTGAACTTCAGGATACCATACTCTACAATATCTTTCTCCAGCAATTCATTTAACAGCATTTGCCTGATAAGGCTGCTCCAGTAATGCGGCTCTTTGTCATTGCCACTTGCAAAAACATCCAGTTCCTCATGCCTGTACATTTTCACCTGTTGGTTAGCGTGGCCTAATAATATCTGCAGCACATATTCCAGGGTGAATTGTTCTCCGAGTGCTTTTACTGCTTTTAATACAGTTACTGCATCTTCCCTGGCTTCAATTTTTTCCTTTGGATTTAAACAATTGTCGCAATGGCCACAGCTATGTTTATCATCATAAGGTTCGCCAAAATAATAAAGCAATGTTTTGCGGCGGCAGATGCTGCTTTCAGCATAAGATACCGTTTCATTGATAAGCTGAGCACCCACTTCCCTTTCACTTAAAGGCTTGTCTCGCATTAAATGCTCCAGCTTGGCAACATCTTTATGAGAATAGTATAAGATACATTTTCCTTCGAGTCCATCTCTACCCGCCCTACCGGTTTCCTGGTAATAATTCTCGATCGACTTTGGAATATTATAATGTATCACAAAGCGAACATCCGGTTTATCGATACCCATTCCAAAAGCGATGGTAGCCACGATCACATGCACATCTTCATTCAGGAACTGGTCTTGCCTTTCTGCCCTTAATTTAGCGTCAAGACCTGCATGATAAGCAACCGCTTTGATGCCGTTTGCCATAAGCATCTTAGCAAGTTCTTCAGTTGTTTTACGGTTAAGCGTATAAATGATACCGCTTTTGTTTTTATGTTGTTGAATAAAGCGGACAATGCTTTTATTCGTTTGATCAAGGTTTACTTTTGCCTGGATCTCGTAATACAGGTTTGGCCTGTTAAAGGAAGAAATGAAAACAGCCGGTTTGCGAAGCCCAAGATTTTTTAATATATCACTTTGCACTTTTGGGGTAGCTGTTGCCGTTAAACCGATGATGGGAATCGTTGGGTTAATAAGGTCCATCACTTCTTTCAGTCGCCGGTATTCCGGCCTGAAATCATGGCCCCACTCAGAGATACAATGCGCTTCATCTACCGCGAAGAAAGAAATGGTAAGTGATTTAAAGAATTCAATATTATCTTCTTTGGTGAGCGTTTCTGGTGCTACATAGAGCATCTTTGTTTTACCGGAAACAAGGTCGTCTTTTACAGCTTTCTGTTGACCTTTATTGAGGGTGCTGTTTAAAAAATGCGCCACATCATCTTTGCTGCTATAACTTCTTACCAGGTCTACCTGGTTTTTCATTAAAGCAATCAAAGGAGAAACAATTATAGCCACTCCTTCGCTGATCATAGCGGGTAACTGATAGCAAAGGCTTTTTCCTCCCCCGGTTGGCATAATAACGAACGTGTCTCTGCCGCTTAACAAAGTATTGATGATTTCTTCCTGTGGCCCTTTAAAGCCGTCGAAGCCAAATTCATGCTGAAGTTGTTCGGATAGGTTGCCGGGTATTTTTTTTGCGGGACTTTTACCGGATATTTTTTTTACCGTACGGGATTTTGATTTTACTGTAGCCATAACATTTATCTCTCTTTCACAATTTTAATTTATGAATGCATATTGTTTACACAAGTTTTTTCATAAAGGGGGGCGAAGTTAACTTAAAAGAGCGGCAAAAACAAACAGGAAGAAGGCTCTTACGCTATCTTAACATAGTTTTTAATCGCCTATTAAGATAACCTATTTTTTATAGAAATGAACTAAATTCTTTTTACATCAACGGTTAATAAACAGCCGGTTTGTATAATCTTCTTTCTTTGCATTATGCCTTATTTGAAGTAGGTTTGCGGCTTCAAAATGAACAGTGAAATAATCATACCGGTTGCACTTCGCACGATTCAGCTGGAAGCAAGTTCTATCAGCGGGCTGGAGGCGTTCATCAACAGTGATTTTCAACAAGCTGTTGAAAAGATCGCTTATGGCAAAGGCAGGCTTGTTGTAAGTGGAATTGGTAAAAGCGCCATCATTGCGCAGAAGATAGTAGCTACGCTCAACAGTACCGGTACCGCTTCTATTTTTATGCACGCTGCAGATGCCATTCACGGCGACCTGGGAATGATTCAATCGGAAGACATTGTGTTGCTTATCAGTAAGAGCGGCGATAGCCCTGAGATAAAAGTATTGATTCCCCTGCTTAAAAATTTTGGCAACACATTGATCGGTATGGCTGGAAATATTCATTCTTATCTTGCCAAAAATTGTGATATTCTGCTCAACACAACAGTTGAACAGGAAGCTTGTCCGAATAATCTTGCTCCAACTACCAGCACCACAGCACAGCTGGTAATGGGAGATGCACTGGCTGTTTGCCTGATGGAAATGAAAGGGTTCAATAGCGCCGATTTTGCAAAGTTCCATCCCGGAGGAGCACTTGGAAAGAAGTTATACCTAAGGGTGTCGGAACTTGTAGAGAACAACCAAAAGCCGTCGATCAAACCCGGCTCCTCCGTAAAGGAAGTGATCGTTGAGATAACCAAGAACAGGTTGGGAGCAGCGGTGGTGATAGATGATGACAATAAGCCCATGGGAATTATCACGGATGGTGACCTGAGAAGGATGCTGGAAAAGAATGATGTGGTGAACCTGCTTTCAGCAAAAGATATTATGAGCACATCGCCTAAAACAATTCAATCAGGCGCTTTGGCGGTAGAGGCTTTGGAAATCATGCGGAACAATGATATAAGCCAATTGCTTGTATTGGAGAACGAACTTTATGCCGGTATTGTACATTTGCACGACCTCATCAGGGAAGGAATCATTTAAATACGAATGCAAGAACTCAAAAACAGCAGCGCTGATATGAACAAGAACCACTACGTAGCAATAATGGCCGGCGGCATCGGCAGCAGGTTTTGGCCAATGAGTAGAACGGATTATCCCAAACAGTTCCTGGATATTTTAAACAGCGGAAGAACGCTCATACAGGCAACATTCGATCGTTTTGTACGGTTCATCCCGCTGGAAAATATATATATCGTTACCGCTGATAATTATAAGAGCATTGTAAAAGAACAATTACCAGAATTGCCAGAAGCCAATATTTTATGTGAGCCATCCCGTAAAAACACGGCACCCTGCATTGCTTATATTTCTTATAAACTCAGCCAGGTGAATCCGAATGCCAATCTTATCTGTGCACCTGCGGATCATTTAATAACAGATGATGAAGGCTTTAAAAATGTTTGCAGGGAAGCCCTTCATTTTACTTCACATATTAAGGCATTGCTAACATTAGGCATCAAGCCAACAAACCCAAATACTGGTTATGGCTATATCCAATACGAACAGCTGGCTGTTAGTGATAATATTTTTAAGGTAAAAACCTTTACAGAAAAGCCCGATCTGGAACTGGCAAAGACATTTGTAGCGAGTGGGGATTTTTTATGGAACGCCGGTATATTTGTATGGGAAGTGAAGAATATCATCAAGGCTTTTGAGAAATTATTGCCAGAGATGCATGAAGTTTTTGATGCTGAAAAAGCAAATTTAAATAGCACCGGGGAAGCTGCTGCCATTGAGCGTATTTACCCGCAGTGTATAAATATTTCCATCGATTATGGTGTGATGGAAAAAGCTGACAATGTATATGTGATCCCATCTTCTTTTGGATGGAGCGATCTCGGTACCTGGGCCAGCGCTTATGAAACGCTGGAAAAGGACTACCTGGACAACGCTGTTGCCGGACACAATGTAGTTGTAATAGACGCCACTCGAAATATGGTACATGTAGATAACAAAAAACTGGTTTTGCTACAAGGGTTGGAAGATTTTGTAGTTGTTGACACGGATGATGTGCTGATGATCTGCAAAAAAGACAAGGAACAGGAAATCAAAGAGTATGTCGCTGAGATCAAAAGAAGTAAGGGAGATAAATATCTTTAAAATAATATTTGTACAGGCAATAAAATTTTTATGAGGGCGTTTAGTATCCATCACGGATCGTATTAATCCATTATTTAGCAGCCTGTTGTAGCTTTTTACCTCCACAACACTTCGCTATGAATGTTAAACCATTACTCATTGCCCTTGCAGTAGTACTCGCAGTACCAAACTTTATCCCTGTGGATATCAATGAGCAATTATCCTACAATAAGAAGGAAAGGTTTCACCCTGTACTTGCTTCGATTAACTCTATAGATAAGCTGGAAAAATATGTGGACAATGAAGCTGCCTTTCAAAACATAGCAATGAACTCCCCGGAATACGCACAATTACTTTCTTATTTTATTTCATGCAGGTTTTATCATGGCTTTTCTCATTGGAAAATGAATGAGAACTGGATAGCTGCTGTGGGAGAAAAAATTACCGGCATAGGCCTATCATGCAAAGTGCAACCAGAGGATATCATGAAGAATCTGGACGCCGCATGTTCTCAACAGGCATTGGTGATGATGGAAATCTTAAAAAGGAAAAAGATCGACTATCGTAAAGTTGGTTTCCCTCATCATTACGCCATTGAAATAAAATCTGCAGCTAAATGGTATTATTTTGATCCAAACATGGAGCCAACCATGAATCTGAAACAACGAATACATGAGAGCTGGAATGGCAACAACGATATCCTGAAAAATTATTACGATAGTTCCAAACATGCAAATCTTGCTTACCAGTTTGGTAACGGTGTAAAAGCGATCTTTGGACCAGTTAATGAAATTCCTGCACAGCACCTTCGTTTTTTTCAAAGCAGTACGGCTGTATTATCAAAAATACTCTGGTGTTTTCCATTGATATTTTTATTTGCAAAAAGCAGAAAACGCAATAAAAAAATGCATATGGTAAAGCCGATCAATAACAACCCTTCTTACCAGCCAAATCTTAATCCTGTTTTTTCTGCCTAAATCTTATTTTTGAAAAGTTAATCATCTAAATACTTTTCATTGCTACCATCAATTCAAAGCAAATTACCTGCTGTAGGCACAACTATATTTACCCTGATGAGTTCATTGGCTGCCAGTTACAAGGCGGTGAACCTGGGCCAGGGGTTTCCCGATTTCCCCATGAATGAAACGCTTGCAGAACTGGTGAATAAAGCCATGCGACAAGGGAACAACCAGTACGTACATATGTGTGGACTTCCCGCGCTTCGGGAAAGCATAGCCGAAAAATACAGGTTGTTATATAATGCTGCGATAAACCCGGATACCGATATCACCATTACACCCGGCGGCACTTATGCTATCTATACTGCTTTTACAACGATACTACAGCCGGGTGATGAAGTGATACTGTTTGAGCCCGCCTATGATAGTTATACTCCCAATATTGAAATAAACGGAGGCATTGCAATCCCCATAGCGCTGAGTTTCCCGGATTATAGGATCAACTGGCAGGAAGTAAAAGAGAAGATAACAATTAAAACAAAAGCCATTATCATCAATTCGCCACACAATCCAACCGGCAGCGTATTGGATGAAAGCGACATCGCAGCTTTGCGTGCTGTGGTAAAAGATACAGGTATCATGATCATCAGCGATGAAGTTTATGAGCACCTCATCTTTGATGATAAGCCTCATCTTTCCATACTTCGATATCCCGATTTACTGGAAAGAAGTTTCGTTTGTTTTTCTTTTGGCAAAACTTATCATTGTACCGGATGGAAACTTGGCTACTGCATTGCGCCCGATGTTTTAATGAAGGAGTTTAGAAAAATACACCAGTTTAATTGCTTTACCTGCAACAGCCCTATGCAATATGCACTGGCAGATTTTTTAAAAGACAAGGATCAATACCTGCAGCCTGGAAAATACCTGCAGAAAAAACGGGATCATTTGACTGAATGTATGAAGCAAACAAAATTCACCCCCCTTACTTCACACGGAAGTTATTTTCAGTTATATAGTTATCAGTTGATAAGTGAGGAACCGGAATATGATTTTGCGGTAAGGCTTACAAAGGAAGCAGGTGTTGCCACAATTCCGGTTTCTGCATTTTATAAAGCAACAGTCAATAACCAGGTGCTTCGTTTTTGTTTTGCAAAAAAAGAATCCACATTAGAAGATGCCGTAAACCGCTTGATCAAATTTTCTTAACCCATGTTCCGCTTACCATTATTATTTTACATCTTCCTTTTTCCATCCTGCAATGATCATGCTGCTGAAACCTTAGCAGTAAAAACAGATACAATAATAAGCAGGAACGTTACAGATACCATCATTGAACATCAAACCAAAGAATTGGTGGCCGAAATTAACCTAAACCAGCAGCCAGTTAAACTTGTTCCTGTTACCGTCCACCTTGCAAAAGGTGATTCTTTTACACTGACTATTCCTGCGGGCTATCATTTAAGTATAGCCGCTGAAGGATTGAAGCGCCTGCGTTTTTTATCTATGAGCCCGGATGGAAGATTATTTGGAACTGATATGCATGACCGAAGCGATAATGAAAAGGGCCGTGTGCTCATTTTTGACAACTGGAATGATTCGACTAAAAAATTTGATAAAATAAAATCCTTTCTCGAAGGATTGCATAACCCCAACCAGGCTGTTTTTTACAAAGAATATTTATATGTTGCGGAAACCGACAGGCTCAGGAGGTTTGTTTATCATGCCGGCGATGATAAAGTTATTGATACTGGCCAGGTACTGATGAATTTCCCCGCTTATGGATTGGGATATAAATACGGCGGATGGCATTTAACCAGAAGCCTGGCTTTTCACAACGATAAATTGTATGTGAGTGTTGGAAGCAGTTGTAATGCATGTATTGAAAGGGAGGAAATCAGAGCAAGTGTTGTTGAAATGGATCCCGATGGAAACAATGCGAGTTTTTTTGCAAGAGGATTAAGAAATGCTGTTGGGTTGAAATGGATCGGAGATAAACTATGGGCAACAGGCATGGGAAGAGATCTTATCGGTCCGGATAAACCAGAAGATCTTTTTCAACAGATCGAAAGAGATGGTTATTATGGCTGGCCATTCTATTTTCAATACAGGCAACGTATTTATGAAGATGAGCAGTTTAAGGATTCTGCAAAACCGGTATGGGTGAAAAAGCCTCCCGCTGCATTGCTCGGATTTAAAGCCCACAGCGCACCATTGGGCTTTGCTTATTTGAAGGGCTTTGATGATACTGTATTAAATAACAGTATCATCGTTTGCCTCCATGGCAGTACCAGTGTTTGGCGTGAGCGGGGCAATTCTATCGTTAAGGTTGAAAAGGGAAATCATTATTCAGCGATCGTTGCTGGGTTTCTAACAGGCAAAACGGAATCGTGCAGGCATGGACGGCCTTGTGATATTTTAATGAAAGATGATCATTCATTTTTTTTCACCGATGATTTGAACGGTGTCTTGTATTATCTGTGGAAGTAGAGAACGACATTCACCGCAGAGATGCTAACCAATAAAATTCTTTTCTTAGAGTGTAAAAAATTAAACCCCGAATTGCCGGAGGTGGTGGTCTATATGTTTATACAAACTCTTACCCCATTGCTCAGGCGTAAATTTCCCGAACATCGGATGTGCAAATTTTGTGATGCCTGTTGGCCCGGCTTTGCGAAACGCATTCATTAACTCCATCAGTCCTTGCTTTTCTTTATTGAAATCACGTTCATCTTTAATGATAAAATCAGGCGAAGTAGGAAGTCCTTCTTTATAAGGCGTGTCGTTATAAAGTTTTGGCTTGATCACCCATCCAATTAAGATTCCAAGAAACATCCGTGGCATTTTTTTTTCGCTAAGCGCTACTTTAAATGGGCCTTTGCAATGTGCGAGCATCTGCGCTACATTCATCTTTCCCCAAACGGCTTTTGAATCTGCAGAAAGTTTATTCATTCTTTCTGCTATACGGTTATAAGCCGATGCATCAAACAGGTTTTGCATGAAAGTTAGTTTATGTAGATTTTTTATTAATTATTTTCAGCTAAACTTCAGGAAGGTTAAGTGTTTCGTAATGACAGTCCTGGCATTTATATACTTTTTCCTGATCAACAGCATAGCTTTTAAAAAGCCAGGTGAGTATGGAGGTAATAAAGTTGCCGGTTCCGGGCCTGCATACATGCGATAGATTGTTGCCTGTACAACGGGGACAATCAACGGTACGCAGGTATTCCTCTTCAAATTCCTGGAGCAACCTGCTGGCATCAGGCACATCGTCTATATCTACCGCCAGTTTTATTCCCCCGACAGCATTGCATAGCAACGGGTCGATGGTAACAATGTATTCATCTTTCAAATAACATTGTACGCCATTTTGCTGCAGCCTGCCCAGAATAATATTTGCAGAAAAGTAATTGTCGAAAGATTTTAATACAACAGTTTCCATCAACTAAATAATTTTGATCTCAAACGTTGTAAATGTAACCTAAAATCAATGAATCACCGGCAATTAATCTGCCTGGTTATTCTTTCGTATCTAAGATGATCGGGCTGTTGCTTTTACCCATAACAATTACTTTAGCATTGGTACTAAGCGAAAGCTCTTTCATGGCTTTTATCTGTTCGTATTGTAATTGCTGGCTTGTAAGCCCGGTGTTTATAATGCGCTGGTAATCGGAAATTCCCTGTGCCTCTACTCTTTTACGTTCAGCTTCCTGCCTTTCTTTTTGTAATACAAATTCCATTTTCTTGGCATCCTGCTCTGCATTTATTTTTGATTCAATTGATGCTTTTACAGAATTTGGAAGCGTAATATTTCTTACCAATAATTGTTCAAGCATCAGGCCGCGGCTTTTAAAATCATTCTCGATACTTTTATAAATGCGCTGCTGAAATTCATCCCGTTTATTTCCAAAAAGATCAACAGCCTGGTAGTAAACAGCATTGTCTCTTATTTTTGTACGGGTAATAGGGCGCACAATCTTATCTTTAAAATCATTTCCTGTTTCCCTTAAAAGTTTCGGTGCATCTGCGGCTACAACCCTGTACAAAACGGTAAGGTCAATCGTTACTTCCAGGCCGTCGCTTGTTAATACCCTTATCGCATCATCACCAACTTTATTGCCTTCATCATTAACACCGCTCATGGTATAGTTCTGAGTTTTCACATCCACTTTCTGAATGTCGAGCAAAGGATTTATGAAATGCAGGCCACTCCCTAAAACATCTTTTTGAATATTACCAAACAATATTTTTATACCAATCTCGCCTGGATTTATTTGTATGATGCAGGCGGAAACAACACCAGCTAAAATGAAAGCAAACCCAATGATACTTCCCGTGTTCTTAAATCTGGCCAATGTTGGGTTGTGTTTTAAGAAAGTAGCGGCAGCAATAAGGAGTAAAACTCCAAGGATGATAAGGAACATGACTGTTAAGTTTTGAGCTGCAATATCATTAAAAGCTTTTACAACTGGCCAGGTATTTAATCACATTACAATTTATCTTTTTTGTACGCATCAATCTCCGTAAGAAAATCCATGGCTTTTGTTACCGACCGGAAGCCTGTTCTCATCATCATGGCTTTTACCCATGGTTTTTGCAGGTTCTTTTTTGAATAATTTATATAAAGAAAGATACCAAAAATGGCTAGTCCGACACTTATAGGGACGGCGATGAGCCAAAAAGATAAGGGGTCGTTTTGTATCCATTGCCAGCTGTAAAACCAGGTGCTGTGAAAAGGAAACTGCAACAATAAAAAACGATTGTTGCCAATGATTGCGGTTTGTAAATTGGCTAGTTTTTTTTGTGTATCGGTTATGTTGTCGCAATAATTTATTTGCCCGATCATAGCCAGGTGCCTTATATAATTTATTACAGCAACCACATTGAATGAAAAAATAATTCCTACAGAAATGGAAAAGAACAGGTTTTTAAAATTTACTGTATAAACGAGTATACCCAGGAACCAAACCCATGCAATACCTATGACGATACCTGCGATCTTTCCTGCCGTTAATATCCTAAGTTTGGATTTTGCTTTTTGCGATTGGATCATTTCCAGGCAATGAATATTTAATGCCCGGGATTGCATATTCAACACACGGCTTTCTTCTATTTGATTGCCGTATACTGCCCACATATTTTTTATTGTTGTGTCTTCCATTTTATTACGATTGAATGCCTGTAAATTTTTGTTTTAGTTTGTCTTTTATCCGGCTGATCTTACTGGAAACATTGGTTTCTGTGATACCAAGTATTTCCGCAATTTCTTTATGACTTTTTTCTTCCAGGTAAAGGATCATCAATGCTTTGTCGAGCTCTTTCAACTCATTGATGAATTGTTGCAGAAGGCCGATATTTTCTTCTACGTGCGGATGCCCGTCATTGTGCACTGCTGCATCCGGAATCGATTCAGGAAATGAAATCGCTTTTGCCACCCTGTTCTCTTTCCTGTAAAAACTGATGGCAACATTCAATGCAATGCGGTACATCCAGGTAGAAAATTTATAGGATGCATCGAAGTTGGAATATGATTTCCATAGCTGAAAAAGGATTTCCTGTGCAAGGTCTTCCCGGTCGTTTTTATTAGGGCAGTAAGAATTGCATATTTTGAATATGATCTTCCTGTGTTCCCCGATAAGCAGTAGAAAATTCTCTTTGTCAGCAGTGACGTTCATCAATGTCATTTATATATTATTCGCACCGGGAAGTAAAATATCACATCTGCGGGAATATTTTTTATTGTTTTAATGTAAATAAAAAAGGTTGCCTGTTATAGCAACCTTTTTTATTCCGTTTCCTGCGGCAATTAATTATTGATATCTTTTCCTTCTTCTAATTTTTTTATGATGCTTTCTACCAAAGTTTTATTTTGTTCATTGGGCGAAACTACCAATGCCTGCTTTGCTGTTTTTAGCGCATTTTTGGTATCGCCGTTTGTAGCGTACCCTCTCGTCAATCCCATTAATGCTGTGAATTGGTTTGGATTTTTAGCTGCATTCATTTTAAATATTTCCAGCGCCTCTTTATTTTTCTTTAGTTGAAGTAATTGCCTTCCATACTGGTGCACCTGCTGCATGTTTCCAAGCGGCATGGCTTCTTTCATAACAGCGCCTGCTTCTGCGCCCCTGCCAAGTTTTTCCAATAGCTGGGCACGTGTGCTCAAGGATTGAAAATTCTTTTCACCAACAAATGCATCATTGATTGATGAGTCAGACCATTTCAAAGCTTCTTCCAAATTTGTATTGTGTTGCAGGCTCCATTGAGCAGCCTGGTTCCATGATTGCCAGATGAATCCTTTGTCAGTCTGCAGTTCTTTTCTGAAAGATTCAAGTTGTGTTTTTATATAATCTACTTCAACCTTAAAAGGGATCATCAGTTTTTCCCATTGCAATGCAATGGTAGCACTGTTTTCCTTCTCATTCATGAATTCATATTTCAACCATTCCACCGGTTTATCAAGCGCTACAGGTTTTACTTTTACCCTTAATACATCTTCATTTTCTTTATAAAAAAAACTCCCCCATGCGCCATTGTTTTTTGAAAATATCAGCGTGCATTCATTGGGATCATAAGCGATAAAAAAACCGTACTTACCGGCTGGTAAATCAGCTCCTTCGATCTTTACAGCGGTTGAAAATTCAATGGTAGTATTTTCATTGGCGCCGGCTCTCCAGGGCGCAGCTTTGCTTGAACCGAATCCCTGGTCAGTAAATCCAACGGCAATAAGTTCCCCCCATATTTTTCCTTCACGCCCTTTTACCCCAGGCCTGTCGTAATGAATGCTTACATCTGTTACTCCAATACGTTCAGCTATTGATGCTTTTTTATTTCCTCCATTTGGAGTAACGGTTAATTGTGCGAATGCAATACCAGTAAAAAATATCACTGCATAGCAGGTAGAAAAAATCTTCTTCATAAACTTAGTTTTAGTAATTCAAGCTATGAAAGAATACTTATTTGCACAGTTATATTATTACCAATGCTGCCAACGACGGATAAACAGTAAATGGAAAGGATATGAGGTAATGCTATCTAAATACTATGCCACCGGCGAACCAACTTCATTTAATGTTTTTAAAAGAACTTTTGCGGCTTCTTCAGAAGATGCTGGATTCTGGCCGGTGATAAGGTTACCGTCTTTTTTCACATGTACCGCCCAATCAGATTTTTTTGAATACTTGCCACCAAGTTTTATCAATGAATCTTCCAACAAAAACGGCACAACATCGGCAAGCTTTACAGCCACTTCTTCCGTATTGGAAAACCCCGTAACTTCTTTGCCTCTTACGAGCGGGTCTCCTGCTTTTGTTTCTGCGTTTAATAAAGCGGCAGGTGCATGGCATACAAATGCAATGGGCTTACCAGCGTCATTGAAAGCCTGTATCAGGTTTATTGAATCCTCGTTGGATACAAGATCCCATAAAGGGCCGTGACCACCCGGATAAAAAACTGCATCATAATGATCTGCAGCTATTTCATCAAGGGTATGGGTACTGGCAAGTTTTTCTTTCAGGATTGTATCTGCATTAAATCTCCGGGTAGCTTGCGTTTGTGCACTTTTTTCCTCACTTTTAGGATCTATTGGTGGCTGGCCTCCTTTTGGAGACGCCAGGGTGATTTCTACACCTGCATCATGCAGCGTATAATAGGGAGCGGCAAATTCCTCGATCCAGAATCCTGTTTTTTCGCCGGTGTTGCCCAATTCGCTGTGTGATGTTAATACCATTAATATGCGCATGTGTTTGTTTTTATGGTTATTTTATAATTTGTTTCTACCTGATCAGGGAGTACAATCTTTGTACCAAGGATAAATCTTTGCATACAAACCCCTAACTCCAGAAATTCCCCAACATTTTTTAGAAATATTAAAGCTGCTATTTTAGAAACAAGTACAATTGCAGTTTATGAGGTGAAGGATAAACAAATAACAGGGTTCCCGAATATGTAAAAATGATAAGTGGCACAAAAAATTCTTTTATTAATCAAAATCTGCGTATCATTGCATCGGAAAAGGTTGGGAAGATTATCCTAAGTCATATTCCTTCAGCGATTCAACCACTTCCATCAGCATAAATTTCAACTTCAAATTTACAGAACACTAAGACGGGATTTTTGAAAAACGTATTTTCTCATATTTTATGTACAATATATCACAACTGAACGACCTGCTCGTTCCGGAGCTGCTTGATATAGCAGAGCAAATCAGCATTCCGAATTCTAAAAAGATGAATAAGCAGGACCTGGTAGATGCTATCATGGAAAAACAATCACAAATGGCAGACGAAAAGAAAACAGCGGATGGCGAAAAGCCAAAACGCAAACGCATTTTAAAGGATTCTGGCAACGAACAGGCAGAACCTTTGAAAGAAGAGCACCCTAAAAAAGATGCGGCACCTAAACACAAGAAAGCAGAATTAGAAAAGAAGCCTGTAAAAAAGATAAAGCAGGAAGAAGAAGAAGAAGAAGAATTACAACCACTGACTGATGAGGATAGTAGTATCCCACCAGCGATTGCGCAAATGCTGCAACAGGAAGATATACAGCAACCTGAAGTGATGATGGATGAACCTGAAAAACCTGGTAAAGAAACAAGGCAATACCAACAACGCAAAGAACAACCTGCATTTAATATAGAATTTGATGGCGTTGTTTTAGGAGAAGGTGTGTTGGAAATGATGCCCGATGGTTATGGTTTTTTACGCAGCAGCGATTACAATTATCTTTCATCGCCTGATGATATTTATGTTTCTCCTTCACAGATAAAATTATTCGGACTAAAAACAGGTGATACTGTTTATGGTTCTGTACGCCCACCAAAGGAAGGTGAAAAATATTTTGCTTTATTGAAAGTTGAAACGATCAATGGTAAAAGTCCTGAAGAAGTAAGGGATCGTGTACCATTCGATTATCTTACCCCGCTTTTTCCTTTCGAAAAACTGGAGCTTACAACAAAGTCGGATAATTACAGCACCCGTATTATGGACCTTTTTACCCCGATAGGTAAAGGCCAGCGTGGGTTGATCGTGGCACAGCCAAAAACGGGTAAAACCATGTTGCTGAAAGAACTGGCAAATGCTATTGCAGAAAATCATCCTGAATGTTACCTGATGATCGTGCTGGTTGATGAAAGGCCGGAAGAGGTTACAGATATGGAACGTAGCGTTAAAGCCGAAGTAATTGCATCAACATTTGATGAACCTGCGGAGAAGCACGTTAAAGTAAGCACGATGGCTTTGCAGAAAGCAAAACGACTGGTAGAATGTGGACATGACGTGGTGATATTGCTTGACTCTATTACCCGTTTGGCAAGAGCACACAATACAGTTGCACCATCCTCTGGTAAAGTTTTATCGGGTGGTGTGGAAGCAAATGCCATGCAAAAACCAAAACAATTCTTTGGTGCTGCACGTAAAATTGAGTTTGGCGGATCGCTGACCATCATCGCTACTGCACTTGTTGATACCGGAAGTAAAATGGATGAAGTGATCTTTGAAGAATTCAAAGGAACTGGTAATATGGAACTGCAATTGGAACGTAAACTTTCAAATCGCCGTATCTATCCCGCCATCGACATTGTTGCTTCGTCAACTCGCCGCGACGATCTGTTGCTTGATAAAGATACTTTCCAGCGTATGTGGGTATTGCGAAAGCATATGGCAGATATGAATCCCGAAGAAGCATTGAATACGTTGCTGAAAAATATGAAAGGAACAAAAGACAATGCAGAATTCCTCACAAGTATGAATGGATAATTAAACTGTTTTATATTGATATTGAACCGCTGAGCGATCGGCGGTTTTTTATTTGCGATCGCATCCATTTAACAAAAGAAAGACATATTTTTAAAATAAGAATTCGATCACTTGAAAAAGAAAATATTATATCAACTACTGTTGCTGCTCTTTCCCGTTCTATCTTTTGCGCAACCCGCAGCAAAAGATATTACAGGCGTGTGGAAAGGCGAACTGTATGTTGATTCAACAAAAAAATCATATCCGTTTGAATTAACTATTAGCGAGGAAAAAGGAAAATTTACCGGCTATTCACGTATAGCTTTTGAAGAGAACGGTATACCGCAGGTTGTTTTCAGGGATCATAAAATAAAGGTAACAAACGATGCTGTTGTGATAGAAGATGATAACCAGCTTACAAAAGCATCCAGTGTATCCCAGGCGAAAGAAGTGAAAAAGACAATGGTTCTTGCGCTTACATCCATGGATAGTTCTATGCAGCTAAGTGGTACCTGGAGTACCAACAAAACCCGTCATTATTTAGCTGCTACCGGTTCTGTGCAAATGCAGCATAAAATCGATTTCAAATCAACCGAAATATTTAAAAAACTGGAAGAGCTTTCAATTGCAGATAAACTTTCTTTTACAAAGCAACCAACGAAAGAAGAACCGGAACCGACGTTTAATAAAGTTATTCTAACAGATATTGCGAAGGTGGAACGTTCAAAAAAAGCGATCAGGCCTTTAAATTCGGTAGCAAAGCCAAAGGCATATACGAAACCAAAAGATATACCTTTAGCAATGACAGAGAAGCCTGTTACCCCAGTTGTAAAACCGGTTGCAGAACCAGTTGCTATTGTTAAAAAAGCCATCCAGCCTGCTGCACCTAAACCTCTTCCGGCAGCTAAGGCGAAAGATCCTGTTGTTGCAAAAATTGATAAGCCGGTTGTAATGCCTGCCACGGTTAAAGAAACCAAACCAGTGCCGCAGCCGGTAGCCAGGCAAAATATTCCTGCGTCAGATCAAAATGCAGCTATAGATGTTGCTAAAAGATCCATCAGCAACGAACAATCTTTATTTTACAAATCAGATAGCCTGCAACTTACCTTGTATGATAATGGAGAAATTGACGGCGATACAGTAAGTGTGCTATTGAATGGAAAAGTGATCATTGCAAAGCAGGGTCTTACAACAAAGCCCAATGTTCACACCATTTACTTCGATCGCAATACACCCGACTCTCAAATGCTGGTGATGTATGCCGAGAACCTTGGGTCTATACCTCCAAATACCGGCTTGCTCGTTGTAAGAGAAGGCGCTTCGGTATATGAGCTAAGATTTAGCGCAGACCTGAAAACGAATGCGGCAATTATCCTGAGACGAAAAAGAGGGGATTAAATTGCCTCATCTCCGGCAGTTCTTTATTGTAACTTCGTGCGGATCGTTCACACATGTCTATACATAAAATTTCAGTAGAAGATTTATTGCAGTTAGCTGCCCAAGCGCCCGTGCTTGATGTACGCAGCCCGGGAGAATATAAGCATGCACATATACCAGGAGCATACAGCCTTGCTTTATTCAGCGACGAGGAAAGAAAGATAATCGGTACATCGTATAAACAGGAAAGCAGGGAAAAAGCAATCAAACATGGCCTTGATTTTTTTGGTGTAAAAATGAAGTCATTGGTTGAAGAGGTTGAAAAGATTATTAAAGAATACAAACCAGCCCCAACCCCAACCCCAACCCCAGACCTTAAACCTCAAACCTTAAACACTGTGTTAGTTCACTGCTGGCGTGGCGGCATGCGTAGTTCGGCTGTTGCCTGGCTCCTGAACTTTTATGGCTTTGAAGTATATTTATTAGAAGGCGGTTATAAAGCTTATCGCAATTGGGCACTTGCCCAATTTGAAAAAGAGCAGCAGTTTAATATTTTGGGTGGTTATACAGGAAGCGGTAAAACGGAATTGCTGCAGGCATTGAAACAAAGTGGTTATGCTATTATTGACCTGGAAGGATTGGCCAATCATAAAGGCTCGGCATTTGGGGCACTTGGCCAGCCACCGCAACCAACGCAGGAGATGTTTGAGAATATGCTGGCTAATTGTATTGAACAAAATAACGGGCAATTATGCTGGCTGGAAGATGAAAGCCAACGCATCGGCAGTTTAAATATTCCGCATGGTTTTTGGAATACCATGCGCAGGAAACCGGTTTATTTTATGGATATTCCTTTTGAAGAAAGGCTTGATTATATCACGGCTGGTTATGGAAAGATCAGTAAAGAACAACTTATCAATGCGATTGTGCGTATTAAAAAACGTCTGAGTCCGCTGGAAGCAAAAACAGCCATTGGCTTTTTAGTGGAAGATGATGTGAAAGGATGTTTCAGGATTTTACTGAACTATTATGATAAAAACTACCTGAAAGCACTCTATAATCGTGAAAATCCAGGCTCTTTATTAAATAAAATAGCCTGTTCGGGCGTTGATGCTGTATCTAATTCAGAAAAATTACTTTCATGCATTACAGTAAACACCTGATAATACTCCTTGTTGGCATCCTGCCCCTGGCATTATTTGCCCAGGATATCACCGGCCTTTGGAAAGGAACGCTCTACAATGATACTACTAAAAAATATTACCGATACGAGATCGGCATCAGCGAAGAGAAGGGAAAACTGAGCGGCTTCTCTCATACTTTTTTCCTGGATGGCGACAAAGAATTTTATGGAGTGAAAAAAGTGAAGGTGAAAAAAACGGAGGGTAAAATAATTATTGAAGACGCGGGACTGATAGCAAACAATTACCCTGTGGCACCGGCAAAAGGAGTAAGGCAGTTGAATGTGCTTACGCTGGAAATAAAGGACAGTATAATGGTCTTAACTGGTCCGTTCACGACAAACCGGACCAAAGAATACAGTGCACTAACAGGAACGGTGAGCTTGCAACGGAAGAATGATTTCCGGCAGTCGGCATTGGTTCCGCATTTACAGGAACTTGGAATGTCGGATGATCTTTCATTTGTAAAGAAAGACAATGAGCGTATAAAGGAAGAAAAAAAAGCTGACGAAATAGTTATTGCCAACAATGAAAAAACAACCTTGGCTGCCAAAAACAATGCAATACAAAAAGCGGAAGAAAAGAAAAGTCTTGCAATCAACACAATAAAGCCTGTAAAAGAATCATTGATAAAAGGAAAAACAACAATAAAAGAAACAGCAACTCCGGAAAAGAAAGAAGCAATAATTGCAAAAACTTCCGGAGATGAGAAAATAGAAACCGCCGTAATAAATGCAACTCCGGAAAAGAATGAAACAACAACAGCAGAACCAGTAAAAAAGGATGAAAAGAAATCTACGGCAGGCAAAGAAACAAAAGCAAATGCTTCAGCAGCGGTGGTTACAAAATCAGAAACCAGTCCTGCTTTGACGAAACAAAATGAACCTGCTGCCGAAGTTGAAAAAAGAACAACTATTTTACAGCAAACTGTATTTTTTAGTTCAGATAGTTTACAGCTTTCCCTTTATGATAACGGTGAAGTAGATGGCGATACGGTAAGTGTATTGATGAATGGAAAAATCATTATGGCGAAGGAAGGACTCAGTACAAAAGCAGTACAAAAAACGATCTATGCCGGGCACGATACAGATAGCATTGAACTGGTAATGTATGCAGAGAACCTCGGCGCCATTGCTCCCAATACAGGTTTACTTGTGGTACACGACGGAAAAAGTATTTACGAAATAAGGTTTAGCGGAGACCTTCAAAAAAATGCCTCTATCATTTTCCGAAGAAGAAAAAAATAACATACATGTCAGCAGAAAATACAACTACCGATTCCGCCATTAAGTTAACACAGTATTCCCGTGGTGCAGGTTGTGGCTGTAAGATAGCGCCCAAAGTGTTAGCAGAAATATTGAAAACCGGCATTCATCATCCTGCAGATAAAAACTTGCTGGTTGGTAATGGTACAAATGATGATGCAGCCGTGTATGATATGGGAAATGGAACAGCATTGATATCTACCACAGATTTTTTTATGCCCATTGTTGATGATGCATTTGATTTTGGAAGGATCGCTTCCGCCAATGCCATCAGCGACGTATATGCTATGGGCGGCAGGCCTTTGATGGCGGTAGCGATACTTGGCTGGCCGATAGAAAAACTTCCTGCTGAACTAGCACAAAAAGTATTGGATGGGGCAAGAGCTATTTGCTCCGAAGCAGGAATACCATTGGCCGGCGGGCATAGTATTGATACTGCTGAACCGATGTTCGGACTTGCGGTAAGTGGCATGGTTGATATTAACAGTCTTAAAAAAAATAATACAGCATCAGCAAGAGATCATATTTTCCTAACCAAGGCTATCGGTGTTGGAATTTTAGCAACAGCTCAAAAAAGAGGGTTGCTCAAAGAAGAACACGAAACAATAATGACCAGCCAGCTGGTTATGTTAAACAAAATTGGTGAAGAACTTGGTAAATTAAACGCAGTTACAGCGATGACAGATGTAACAGGTTTCGGATTACTGGGCCATTTGATTGAAATGGCTGAAGGCGCAAATTTATCAGCAACATTATCTTACACAAATATACCCGTAGCCGAAGGTGCCAGGGAATATCTTTCACAAAGGATCGTACCTGATGCCACTTACCGCAACTGGAATAGCTATAGCAGCAAAGTAAGTTTTGAGAAAGGTTTAAATGTTATGGAAGCGTTTAACCTCTTGCCCGACCCGCAAACAAATGGCGGCTTATTATTCAGCGTTAAAGATGAAGGGATTGAAGAAGTAATCAAATTATTGATAGGCGCAGGTTTGCAGCAATTCGTTCAACCGATCGGGATGTTCATCGAAAAGGAAGAAAAAACAATCCAGGTAAAATTATAAATATGCAATTTTCCTTGGCAGATGGAATAGGCACTTTGGGCGTTACACTATTGCTCATTGCGTTCCTGTTAAACCTGCTTAATAAGATTTCTCAAAAAAGTCTTTCTTATATTTTATTGAATTGTATCGGCGCAGCATTGGCATGCCTTGCTTCCTTACTTATCCGCTATATTCCTTTTGTGATATTGGAAGGCACCTGGACGATGGTTTCTGTTATAGCGCTGATAAACTATACAAGAAAAGGTCAGACCAATTGATCAATTCTCTCTGCAAGTTTTCTGTCTTTATCTGTAATCGTATCACCGGCATCGTGTGTGCTAAGCCATATTTCTACTTTATTGTAAACATTGGTCCACAAAGGATGATGATTCATTTTTTCTGCAGCTAACGCTACCCTCGTCATAAAAGAAAAGGCTTCAGAAAAATCATCGAATTCAAATTTGCGGTGTAATTTATTATCGGCTGTTGTCCACATGAGAAATAATTTTTACTTGAATGGTTGAATAGTTAATACAGTGATGAATACACATATCATACCATACTAACCAGGATCATAAAATAAGGTGCTGCTTGTTTTTTATTTTTTCATGTGTCATTTCATTCACCAGCTGAACGCCGGGCAGAGAACGCAGCGATTGCTGCAAGGACATCATTTCATCTTCTTCCATTTCCTCTCCTTTCGCCAGCCATAAAAAATCAAGATGCTTGAATTCAGGCAGCAAATATTCCCCGTCATGCTGGTTGTTATAGAGGTAATGCACCATACAGCAGCCGGAAACTTCATATTCATAAATAGAGAAAAAATAATTCCTTTCTTTTTTGCGCAGCTGTATCTCCAGGCTGTTATTGATCCTGAACTTAAAACCCAGCGCCTGGTTGATCTGCCAGCTGAACTGGTAGTCTTTTAAAGGAGCAACAATGCCCAGCAGTCTGGTACAATCAAAAAATTCCTCTACCAGCGTTTCGTTGTCAATTTTTAATTTCATGGTTATATACTAAAACCAACAATGATTATTGAAATACAATATCTAAAATGATTTCCTGTTTGCCACGCATGAGTTTTACTTTGGTGGCATCGCCTTTGTTGAATTTATTCAACGCATCCATATAAGTTTGCACATCACTGAATTTATGGTCACCGAGCTGGAACAAAACATCCCCAGTTTTAATACCAGCTTTTTCTGCAGCTTTACCCGCACTCACGCCATCCACATGAACGCCATTGCCACTAAAAGTGTAGTCAGGCATAATACCAAGGCTAACCTTGAAAGTGCTTTTTCCTGATGAGGCAGCGTCCCTCGTTTTTGTAAATGCAAGCCGTTCTTTCTTATTCGCTGATTTAATAATGGCATAGATATATTTGATCACCTGCAATTCTCCATTGTAATTTATTTTATCAGCATCATCAGTTGGTTTGTGATAATCGGAATGTGTGCCGGTAAAAAAGAATAACACCGGAATATCTTTCCTGTAAAAAGATGTATGATCGCTTGGCCCCGAACCACTGCTATCGAGTTTTACTTTCAGGTATTTGTTTGTGGTATCAACCAGTTGACTCCATGTTGGTGAAGTGCCATAACCACCAATAGCCAATCCATGTGTACTATCGTTAAGCCTGCCAACCATATCCATATTGATCATATAGTTTGCAGAACCAAGGTTTATGGACGGGTGTTCGGTAAAGTATTTAGAACCGAAAAGCCCCAACTCTTCTCCGGAAAAGGCAAGCAGCAGATAATTATTTTTTTTCAGCTTCGAAGCAAGTAACACTTTACTTAATTCAATCAGTGCAGCAGTGCCACTGGCATTGTCATCAGCGCCATTGTGTATCATAGGGATGGCTCCTGCATACAATGAGTTGTGATCTTCGCCGTAACCGAGATGATCATAATGAGCACCGAGTATAACGGTGGTTGCAGCATTGTTGTTTATAAAACCGATCACATTGTGGCCGAAGCGTTTTTTACTTCCGAGGCTTACGGATAACTTTAGTTTCTGCATGCCGATCTCATCGGATAAATATTTCTTTTTGGCTTCCAGGCTCAGATAGATAACCGGAATCCTGGCATTTTCTGTTTTATCTTTTCCATCAAATTTTATTTTATCAGCAATGGAAGAACTGTTATAGATAATTAATCCGGTAGCACCTTTGCCTGCATCATCAGCTGCTGCTTTTACAATTGCATCCTGCAGGTCGAAATGAGGGTTGCCGGTATTTTGATTCAGCAATTCTCCGAGATCCAGGAACCATATCTCTCCTTTTTCTTTCAACGATTGTGATACTTCACATTGCATATTACCGTTTGCAGAAAATGCCAGCGGAAAAAAATCTTTCTCCAGAGCAAGCGGCTGGTCATTGACAGCAAAAGAAGTTTCTTTATTGATCTGCTTTCCTTCGGGCACATCAAATTCCTGGATATAATTTCCATCAGCTGTTACTGATGCAATACCGGCATCTTTAAATTGTGCAACAATATATTCGTATGCTAATTTTTCGCCGGCCGAACCGGTGCGTCGTCCTTCCAGTTTATCATCGGCCAGGTAATTGATATGAGCCTGCAGCCCTTTGATGATCTTCTTATCTGATTTTGATATCTTTTGTGCAAAACTGAGTTGACTGAACAGCAGCAGAATGGATAGAATATATTTCATAATTTCCGGGGAATATGCTGCAAAGTTAACGACCGGCTGCGTTAATCATTCAATCTGCGGTGAATAATTTGCTTGTTCTTTCTTAATTCGTAACAGCATAACAACAACTAACGTTAATTTTGCGGGTTAACGGCAGGCTAAAAAATACCTTGGTAAAAAAATTAAACATAGCATTGGTTGGAAACCCTAACAGCGGCAAAACATCGCTGTTTAATGTACTTACCGGTTTGAACCAGAAAGTTGGAAATTTTCCGGGGGTTACTGTTGATAAGAAAACCGGGAGAACGTCAATATCAGAAAATTTTGATGCAAATATAATCGACCTGCCGGGCACCTACAGCCTTTATCCCAAGCGCTCAGATGAATGGGTTTCGTATAAAGTATTGATGCAGCAGGATGAAACGATCAAGACCGATATGGTTGTTTTGGTGGCAGATGCCAGTAACCTGAAAAGGAATTTGTTATTTTGCTCGCAGATCATCGACCTGAAGGTACCCGTTGTTATAGCGCTTACTATGTTGGACCTTGCCAAGCAAAAAGGAACACAGATAGATATTCCCGGGCTTGAAAGGGAACTGGGCGTACCCATCGTTGCTATCAACCCAAGGAAAAATAAAGGCATTGCAGCTTTAAAAAAAGCCATACAACTATCATCCGAAAATCTTGAACAGGTGCCGGCGAGAGATTTTATTGATGTGTCACCACACAATGAAAATGCGATAGGCGAAATGAAGGAATTGTACCCGGGCATCAGTACTTATTCAGCGATTCATTTCCTGATCAATCACGAACAATTTTTATTGGATGATACCATGCAGGAAAAAATAGAGCAGGTAGAGATCCGTAATAAATTTAATCCAACCCGTACACAGGCAGAAGAGATCATGCAGCGTTATGGAAGGATCAAACATATAATGCAGCAAACGGTCGTGGAAAGTGACCCGCTGCAAAAATCTTTGTTCACAGAAAAACTAGACAATATTCTTTTACACCGCACCTGGGGTTATCTCATTCTGATTACGGTTTTGTTTCTATTGTTTCAAAGTATATTCTGGGTTGCACGTTACCCGATGGATTTTATTGAGTGGAGTTTCGGACAGCTTTCCGGCTGGCTCTCATCGGTGATGCCCGTAAACTGGTTCAGCGATCTCTTCATCAATGGCATTGTTGCCGGGCTCAGCGGTATTATACTTTTTATTCCACAGATCATGATCCTGTTTGGTTTGATCACACTGCTGGAAGACACCGGCTATATGGCCCGTATCAGCTTTTTAACAGATAAGCTTATGCGGAAAGTTGGATTGAACGGAAAAAGTGTAATGCCGATGATCAGCGGTTTTGCATGCGCTGTTCCTGCTATCATGAGCGCAAGAAATATCGAAAATAAAAAGGAAAGGCTGTTAACTATTATGATCACACCATTGATGAGTTGCAGTGCAAGACTACCTGTTTATACCATACTTATTGCACTGGTCATTCCCTCTAAATTGTATTTTGGATTTCTGAGTTTACAGGGATTGGTCATGATGGGATTGTATTTATTAGGTACTGTGATGGCACTTGTGGTAGCATGGGTGATGAAATGGTTCATCAAATCAATCGAAAGAAGTTATTTCATTTTAGAACTGCCGGTTTACCGTGGGCCACGTTGGAAGAATGTTATCTATACCATGTTGGAAAAAGCAAAGATATTTGCCTTTGATGCCGGGAAGGTTATCATGGTGATCAGTTTACTGTTATGGCTATTGAGTAGTTATGGCCCAAGCGGGAAAATGAAATATGTTTCTGTAAAATATGATGCCATGATCAAGGCAGATCCGGCTAAAACAGTTGAGTTCAGCAGGCAAAAAAAAACAGCATTGCTGCAAAATTCTTTTGCCGGTATATTGGGTAAGGCGATTGAACCTGCCATCAGGCCGCTTGGCTATGATTGGAAAATCGGTATTGCATTGATAACTTCCTTTGCAGCAAGGGAAGTTTTTGTGGGCACCATGGCAACCTTATACAGCGTTGGTGAAGATGCAGATACAAATAATAGCACCCTCAGGCAAAAAATGAATGCAGCAGTCAGAGAAGACGGTACCAAAGTATATACACTCGCTGCCGGTTTGTCTTTATTGATCTTTTATGTTTTGGCAATGCAGTGTATGAGTACGCTTGCCGTAGTAAAAAGAGAAACCAGGAGCTGGAAATGGCCGGTTATTCAACTGATATACATGACCGGGCTGGCGTATTTGATGAGCTTTATTGTTTTTCAAATGTTTAAGTGAATTATTAGCTAGCAGCTGCAAGCTGGCTTTGCTGGTTGAGGGTGCATTCAAGTCACTTACTGTATTTTCAAAATGTTTATAGAACTCATGACTTTCTATTCATAAGCTAATAGCTTGCAGCTTTCTTTCCTACCAATCCACTGCATAGCTAATATTATTTTTCACCTGCGGATATATCTTTTTAAATAATTCGCTCAATACATCTTCTTTCCTGGGAGAGCCGAATCCTGAATTGTTTATCATTTCCCAATCCTGTGCGCTTAAGGCACGGTTATCACCATTGTAAGTTGCTCTTTCTTCCTGCCAGCGGTAATCTTCGCGAAAATTCCTGAAGCTTATGTTTTTTCCTGTTACAACATCAGTAATGTTTACATCCATATCGGCCCTTGCAGTAAAGCTGCTCCTGGTAATATTCACTCTTGCATAAACCGTTTTATAAACAGCGTGGCCAGATGTATCTGTTCCGATCTGTACCTGCGAACTTGCATTCCTGGTATAATTATAACTGGAAGGATAAGGGATATCAATATTGCGCAGCTTTAAGTCTACCACCCAATCTGGTTGTATATTATCTCTTCTTGCCTGCCAGTCGGAATAAAATCTTGCCGGGTATCTGTTGGGGTTTATTCCACTCAGGTCTCTCACCAATGTTTGCTGAAAATACTCATTGCTGAAATTATAGCCACTGTTGCCCCAGCCGCTATTAAAGAAATATGAGTTATCCTGTATTGGATTGATGATCACATTTACAATAGAGTTGTCATAAGCTTCCCCTGCCCTGGCCTGCGCATCTTTATAACCGGCAACAAACTTATCAGCCTTCTTAAAATAAGTATAAGCTGTTTTGTTATTGTTCCTGCCTGTCTTTTCAAGGTAAGCAAGGCCATTTATATAGTATTCTTCAGCTCCCGATTGCTTTGCATCATAGATCTGACTACTGTAACTTTCTGCATTCACCAGTTTAAATGCAGCCGGTGTATTCACTATGGCATCATAAGCATCCTGCAGGTATTCGTACTCACGAATGATCTTATCCCAGCGTGCCGGGTCCCTTTCATTTTTCAGGTCTTTGATCTTAGCCAAATGATTGCTTTTTATATCAGCATATAATAAAGGAACAGCAGTGATTGCAAGCTCATCGGTAGAACTTTTACCTAGTTTTTTTACGGCATCAGCTAAGGCCCTGTCCTGGTCATTCCTTTCCAGGTAATTCTTTGTACTGGCACAAGCTGATAAAATTGTTGCGATAAAACACAAATAAAAAAAATATTTCATTTTAAACCTCCTTTTTCTTTTTAGACGATCAAAACAGTTCATGGTAATATACGTAATAACCAATAAGTTAGAGCTTATGAATATTTTAACACCGTAGCAGTAAAACCAATTCTCTATAAAGGTAAAAAATATACCATTCATACCTGGCAACCACCATTCATACAATTGAAAAAAATATTTTTCAGCCATCAATTTTAATTAAATCCCTTGCCCATAAAGGCTTTTATAGCTTTAACCTCTACAGTTCACCGCCAGCTACTTTAAAATAAATGGTATTATGTGTTGCATAGTACTAAAATGTTTCTATCTTTGTGATATAAAGGTAAAAGGTGGCAGTAAATAGCTGCTGGGAAGATCCGGAAATCCCCACCAGCTAATAACCAAATCCACGAGCTTTTAGAAAGTATAGTCATGAATTTTTAAAATACAAAGCCATGAACATTGACAACACAGCAAGCCAAATGCGCAAAGGGGTTCTGGAGTTCTGCATTTTGTCGGTAATAAAGCAGGGAGAAGCTTATCCTTCCGATATCATCGATAAAATGAAAGCAGCAAACCTTAATATTTTTGAGGGCACACTTTACCCTTTGCTTACCCGGCTGAAGAACGCAGAGCTCCTCACCTATCGATGGGTAGAAAGTAACAGTGGCCCGCCACGAAAATACTTTGCACTCACAGATAAGGGAGGCGAGTTTTACAAAGAACTGGAAGCAACCTGGAGCGAATTGGCAAATGCTGTTCAGGCGCTCACTTCGCCGGGATAAATAAAAAAAACTTCAACGTCATATAAAGTATAGCCATGCTTTTTTTGATCACAACTAACTAAGAAACAAAATTAAATGCCATCATTTAGTTGTTCATGAGAACGGACTAAGGCAAAACAAAAACAATTATTACGCCATGAAACAAGTAATAAATATCAACTTCCAGGGTCGCGTAGTTCCGATAGAAGTTACCGCTTTTGAGATGTTAAAAAACTATACGGAAAGTCTCAACAGGTACTTTGCACAGGAAGAAGGTAAAGACGAAATAATAAATGATATAGAAAGCCGTATCGGGGAACTTTTCCAGGAGCGTCTGAAAGAAGGTTCTACCTGTATCACTGAAGATCATGTGAATGCCATCATTAAAAGTATGGGTAGGCCGGAAGATTTTGAAAGCGACCAGGCTACCGCCGATGCCGCTAATGAGAGCCGCAGGGAAAGCAATGCCGGCCAGTCTTCAACAACTTATGCAAACACGGCATCAGGTTCAGGCAAAAGATTATACAGGGATGAGAACAGTAAGATCCTGGGGGGGGTATGTAGTGGTGTTGCAGCCTACCTGGGCATAGATGTAGTGGTAGTCCGTATCATCTTCGTAGTATTGTTCGGAGCTTTACTGGTTCCTTACCTGGTATTGTGGGTAGCGGTTCCAAGTACGGCATCCACCGAGATCGGTGCTGTGAGGAAAAAATTATTCCGCGACAATGATGATAAGATCATCGGCGGTGTATGTAGTGGTATTGCCAGTTACTTTGGCGTGAATGTTTGGATACCAAGGATATTGTTCCTGCTTCCTTTCCTGAGCTTTGTATCAAGATGGAGCCATTGGGGTGATTTTGACTTCCCTAATTTCATCAGGCTAGGTTTTAGTCCCGGTGCGCTGATCGTATATATCATCCTTTGGCTGGTTATTCCTGAAGCATTGACGACTGCGGAAAAGCTGGAAATGAAAGGGGAGAAAGTTGATATGAACTCTATTAAGAATTCTGTAATGGAAGAAATGAAAGGTGTTCAGCAACGTGCAGAAAAATTCGGAAAAGAAGCCAAGGCTTTTGCAGAAGAAAAAGGAAAAACATTTGGTACTGAAGTAGGCTCTGTTGCAAAAAGAAGCGGGCGTTCCCTGGGTGATGTCATTGCATTGTTGTTCAAAATATTTGCATACTTCATTTTAGGTTGCATTGGTTTTGCAGTGGTAATGGCCTTATTCGGATTGGGTATTGCAGCCATCGGCTTGTTCCCATTAAAAGATTTTGTATTGAATGGTACATGGCAAAATGTATTTGCATGGGGCACCTTAATATTCTTTATTGCAACACCCATCATTGGCATACTTACCTGGATCATCAGGCGCCTGACTAAAATGAGAAGCAGGAGTAAAACAATGCGGTTTGGTTTTCTTGCACTATGGTTCATCGGGCTGTTCTGTTTTATTTCATTGATCGCTTCTGTTTCAGGAGATTTCAGGATAGCTAATAAAGAAACAGAACAAAATGTAGTACTCACAAATCCCGGGGTAAAGAAACTTGAAATAACATCCTCTTCGCCCGATAAAAAATTCTATCGCAACAGGTGGTTCAGGCTCGAACCATTTGAAAACATTGAAGAAGATACCGCTCTTTTAAAAAATATAAGTGTTCATATTATCAAATCGCCAAACGACAGCTTCAGGGTTACCATGATCAAAATGGCTAACGGGCCAGATAAGGTTACCGCCAATAAACTGGCAAGCCTGATAGAGTTCAACGCAGTACAAATGGATTCATTGCTGGTCATCGACAAAGGCATCATGATCAACCGTACCGATAAATTCCGTAACCAACGTGTCGTTATCACCGTATATGTGCCCGTAGGTAAACAAATAAGGATCGACAGGAGTGTAGGATGGGGACATGATATCCATTTTGGCGGACCATGGAGCGATGACCGCGACATTGAATTTGAAGACGTGGAGGAAGGCTGGGATGAGGGAGTTGATTATGTGATGAAAGCAGACGGTCTTTATTCTGTGGACGATGGTAAACCGGCAGCAGACTGGAAACATCCAAAGTCAAAGAACGGAAGAGATATCAATGAAGACGAGCATGGCGTAAAGATGAATATCGACTCGGAAGATAATTACAGGTATGATAAGAACAATGCTCGCGGTAAAATAGATTCGTTGAAAATGAAACTGGATGCCGAACAAAAAAAGATAAAAGATTCATTGGAAAAAGCAAAGGAGAAGATCGACAAGCAATTGGAAAAAATAGATGGCAATACCGGTAAGCCAACGGCATTTGTTTCTTACAGCCTTCCTGCTTATAATCCGTTACTGATAATTAATTAAAAAGGTTTCAATAGTTGAGTTGAAGTTGAAGCAAAAAAGATCCTGCTGTAAAAGGCAGGATTTTTTCATTTTTAGTTACCAGTGATTTACCTATTTAATAGCAGCATCAGCGTCAATTTTTTAAGTCAACGCAACAAGGATTTATATTGATATAACTTTGATTTAATTATGAAAGATATTTTTTCCAACCAGGCGGCGGCATACGCAAAGTACAGGCCTCAATATCCTCCAGCTTTATTTGAATACATCATGTCTTTTGTTAAACATAAGGATCTTGCATGGGATTGTGGTACAGGAAACGGACAAACAGCCAAAGAATTAAGTAAGTATTTTCAACAGGTTCATGCAACTGATATCAGCAGCAAACAAATTGAGCATGCAACAAATGCAACTAATATAATGTATGCTGTAGAGCCCGCAGAAAAAACCAGTCTTACAAATGAAAGTACTGATCTCATTGCTGTTTCACAGGCGTTGCATTGGTTTAAGTTGGATGAATTTTATACAGAAGTAAAAAGGGTTTCTAAGCCGGGAGGTATAATTGCAGTTTGGACCTACAGCCTTTTGCAGATCGATAAAATAACAGATGCACTTGTCCATCAATTTCATTTTGAAATACTCGGGCCTTATTGGGATGAGGAGCGCAAATTTGTAGATAACGGTTATCAGACCATTTCTTTTCCTTTTGAACAAATTGAATCACCTATGTTTCAGATCGAAGTAGAATGGGGCGTGGAAGAGCTTACGGGATATTTTAACACCTGGAGCGCTTTGCAAAAATATATTGCTGCAAAAGATGAAAATCCCGTTCCGGCATTAATGGAAAAAATAGGGATCAGTTGGCCAGCATGGAAAATCA
Organism: Chitinophagales bacterium; assembly: GCA_038207305.1. Lineage (GTDB taxonomy): Bacteria > Bacteroidota > Bacteroidia > Chitinophagales > Chitinophagaceae > Ferruginibacter. The sequence continues at coordinate 130,267 of JBBQZY010000004.1, read as the reverse complement.
AAAAGGTTATTTTTCCCATTCACCTTAAACTGGCATATATAAATAAATAAATCCGTTCAATACCTATTCCCGAATGAAATCGTGCCAGGCATCTGTGTATCTATATTCATGCAAACTTTTTGATTTACATTTGCGGACTAAAAATTAAGTATGAAGAATACTCCTTTTACAGAAAAGCACATAGCACTGGGTGCAAAAATGGCTGAATTTGCAGGCTTTAATATGCCCATTTCTTATGCTGGTATTAATGAAGAACATGCCGCCGTAAGAAACAAAGCGGGGGTATTTGATGTAAGCCACATGGGCGAGTTCATTGTCAAAGGACCACAGGCGCTGGATCTTATCCAACGCATAACAACCAACGATGCTTCTAAATTAACCCGGGGAAAAGCGCAATACAGTTGCCTGCCGAACAACGAAGGCGGTATCGTAGATGACCTGCTGGTATATTGCATGGAAGAAAACAATTCCTATATGCTGGTTGTAAACGCCGGTAATATTGAGAAGGATTGGAACTGGATCGTACAGCACAATACCGCAAATGCAGAAATGCATAATATCTCTGATAAAACATGTTTACTCGCCATCCAGGGTCCGCAGGCAACAAGGATATTACAAACACTTACAGAAGTTGATGTACTGAATTTAAAATATTACACTTTTGAGAAAGGAAAATTTGCAGGTGTTGACAATGTGCTTATCAGTGCAACGGGTTATACCGGTGCCGGTGGTGTAGAAATATATTTTGAAGACAAAGATAATGCAGCCGATATTATCTGGGATGCGCTGTTTAAAGCTGGTGAGGCTGATGGTATTAAGCCGATTGGCCTGGGTGCAAGAGATACCCTGCGGCTGGAAATGGGTTATTGCCTTTATGGAAATGATATCGATGAAACAACATCACCACTCGAAGCTGGCCTGGGATGGATAACCAAGTTCTCCAAAGATTTTACTTCCAGGGCAATTTTTGAAAAGCAAAAAGAAAAAGGTCTGCAGAAAAAACTGGTTGGTTTTGAAATGATCGAAAAAGGAATTGCACGCCACGATTACGAGATCAAAGAATTTGATGGCTCAACGATCGGCAGGGTAACATCAGGAACGCAATCGCCATCCCTGTCAAAAGCGATCGGTATGGGTTATGTAGATGCTAAATATTCAACGATCGATTCAGAAATATTTATCAAAGTACGTTCAACCCTGCTGAAAGCAAAAGTTGTAAAGATCCCCTTTGTTTAATCATTGAATGCCGCAAGTAAATGGATAATAACAAACCTGCTTTATATACATCGCTTTCTCCCTTATTACTCAGCCTTTACGAGGTTAGCCAAAGTATCGTGGTGATCATCGATGTTTTGCGTGCAACGTCTACCATTGCAACCGCGTTGGAAAATGGCGCCAAAGCGATCATCCCTGTTGATAGTGTTGCAGAATGTATCCGCATCGGCAAACAGATCAACGCAATTACCGCCGGCGAACGTGATGGAAAGATCGCAGAAGGCCTCGAATATGGTAATTCTCCTTTTGAATACCCGAAAAATTTTATAAACGGGAAGATGCTGGTACTTACAACTACCAACGGTACCCGCTTATTACACATGGCGCTTAACAGCGGTGCCAAAGAGATCATCACCGGCGCTTTTGCAAACCTCGATGCAGTTTGCCAACACCTTATCACTAAAAATCAACCCGTGATCCTTGCCTGTGCTGCCTGGAAAGACAGGGTAAATATAGAAGACACTTTATTTGCCGGAATGGTCATTAACAGGATCAAAGATCATTTCAGTATCAACTGCGATGCATCACAAATGGCAGCAGGATTGTACGAGACCGCAAAACATGATCTCTATGCATTCATGGAGAAAACCAGGGCTTCTCATTTTTTAAGGCTGTCCTCATTCGGCTTACAGGAGGATATAAAATTCTGTTTAACCCCCAATACAGCAAAAGCACTACCCGTTTACGTGGAAGGGAAATTGCTAAACGCTGCAGATGAGCGATTCTTTATATAAAAATTACCTCAATCATTTTACCGACTCGGTTATTTTTCTTTACTTTTGCAAATTGCACTTTTCTGAACAGCTAACATTCAGCATTGTAGTGCAATTTTTTAAAATCAGTAAATAAAAAAGGACCTACAACTTGGCATTACCACATATAATCAAACACATATACAATAACGGTACCGATGAAGTGATCAGGCGTGGTAAAAAAATCCACTCACTCGGATCGGTAGAGCTTGTTGAACACGACGAGCTGATGAATGGTATTGTGTTCAGGGTGAAGGATGACAGCTATAGTACTTTTTACAAAGTATATATTCAAAAATATGCCGATGCTAAAATGATGAACCTGCGCTGCAGCTGTCCTTACAATCTTGGCGAAATTTGCAGGCATGAAGTTGCCGCATTGCTGCGTCTGCAGGATATGGTTGACAAGAATATGTTAGGCAGCACCAGTATACAGTATAATCAATTGCATACCGTTGCCAAGATGAAACACATCGACCTGAAAACGGTTAAGATGCTTTCTTCACCGGCTATTTATGAAGAAGCAGAGAATATGTTGCGAACCGTAAAAGCAACCATATTAAGTGCCGTGGATGAAAGAGTGGAAGCAGAGTTGGTTTATAACGGCCAAACATTTCCGCTAGTTGTACAAAAAAATGAAGAGCGGAGTTTCGATACTTCCTGTATGTGTGGAGAATCCATGCACCCGCTTTGCGAACACAAAACCCTGTTGTTCCTGCAATTGCTGAATTCCTTTGGTCCAAATTATTTCGACAGCATCCGTAACTGGGACAAAGAAAAGAACAAACTGTTACAGATATATGGCTATAGTCTCAACGACGATCTTAAAGGAAAATTTGAATTCACGTATAAAGAAGGCAAACCTTTTTTAAAATTACTGGACACATCCATACAGCGTGTAGCTTCTACAGGATTTAAACAACCAGCAAACTTTGTTACGCCTGAGGTAAAGGAAGTAGCTGTGGAGGTAGAAGAAACGCCTGCAAAAAAACTGGGGATAGTATTTAATTTTAACCTGAAAACTTACCCGGGGTTTAATGTGGATGCTATACAGGGCGATGCAGATGAAGACAATAAAAAGTACACCGGCAAGACAGAAGCGCTCGACCTTTCAAAATTTGTAAATACAGAACTTTTCAGTGAAGATGACAAACTGTTGTTTCAGCAAGTGAGAAAATTACAGGAAACAGAAGTGAATAAATATCTTAACAGGAACTCTCCTTTCAGTGGCATCTGGGAGAATATCATTCATACAGATGGGGAAGACCTGCCCGAAGAAACCAAGTCACTCATCACAGAATACCTGCACCCCAAACTAAAGAAACTGTTTGATGAACAGGAGCTTAATAATTTTGTGTATGTGTTGCCGCAACATAAAATATTTAAAACAGCAAATCTTACCGAGATCGAACTTAGTAATAAATTTATTTCTCCCGTATTTAAAGTGCAGGCTGTTAATGATCACTTCGAGATCGTGTGTATGGTGAAAGTAAATGATGAGATTGTTTCATTCACTAAGAATGAAAGTGCCAGCAGCCTGGTTTTTTTATACGACAATATCTTATACCTGTGGCAAAAGCCGGAGGATGTATTGCAGGCAGAGAAGTTCAACAAACAAGGAAATATTCAGCTTAGTAAATCCAACTGGGCAGAAAAAATGCAGAAAGTGATCCTGCCGCTTACCCGTGAATACCAGGTTGAATTCGATAAAAAACTGGTGAAGGAAATTAAGAGCGGCGCACCGGAAGTAAAACTGCAGTTGCTTGAAAAAGGCGACTACCTTGTATTTCAGCCCATATTTACCTATAATGGTTTTGATACAAAAACTTCCGACAGGAATACAATCACCATTCCCGATGGTGATAAGATACTGATTATACACCGCAATATGGAAGCCGAAGAGGCTTTCATCAGCAAACTCGAAGGATTGCATTCCATGTTCGTAAGACAAGACGAAAGCAATAGCCTCGTGTTGAAAGGCACTGATGTTCTGCGTAACAACTGGTTCTTTCTTTTTGTAGATGCGATGAAGGAAATGAAGATACCGGTATATGGGTTTGAAGCATTGAAAAATTTCAGGTTCAATACGGCAAGGCCAAATACACATATACATGTGAGCAGCGGCCTGGATTGGTTTGATGCTAAAGTGGAAATAGAATTTGGTGAGCAACGGGTTGGCATAGCCGATATTAAAAGAGCACTTGCAGGCAAGCAGTCTTTTGTTCAGCTTGGAGATGGTACACTTGGCATCTTACCCGACGAATGGCTTAAGCGTTATGCGTTGTTATTTAAAGTGGGCGATGGCAAGAGCGATAAGCTGCGTTTATCGAGGTATCACATGAGCGTGATAGACGAACTTTATGAAAATCGTGATGAAACAGAACTCAGTTTTGCACTGGATGAAAAATTTGAAAGATTACGCGAATTCAAAAACATCCCGGAGATACCTGCACCCGAATCATTACAGCCAATTCTGCGCCCATACCAGGTTTCGGGTTATCAATGGCTAAGTTATTTAAATGATGTGGGCTGGGGTGGTATTCTCGCCGATGATATGGGTTTGGGTAAAACCGTTCAGGCACTTACCATGCTCCAGTATTACAAAACGATCAACAACGGCGCCTTGAAGGCAATTGTTATTTGCCCAACCACGTTGATATACAACTGGCAGAATGAAGTAAAGAAATTCACGCCGGAACTCACTTATCATATTCACCATGGTAATACGAGGAGCAGAACGGTGGAAGAATTGCAGGCACATAATATCATTATCACCACTTATGGTACCTTGCGAAGCGACATCCAGTTATTGCTGAAAATATTATTTGACTATGTGATCCTGGATGAGAGCCAGGCTATCAAGAACCCTTCTTCAAAAGTTACCAAAGCGGCTTCTTTGCTTACCGCAAAAAACAGGTTATGCATGAGCGGTACGCCTTTGCAGAATAATACATTTGATATTTTTGCACAGATGAACTTCCTGAACCCCGGGCTTTTAGGCAGTATGGAATTCTTCCGGAATGAATTTGCTACGCCAATCGATAAGTTTGGTGAGCAGGAACAAAAAGAACACCTACGTAAATTATTATATCCCTTTATACTTCGACGCACAAAAGAACAGGTTGCAAAAGACCTGCCGGACAAAACCGAAACGATCCTGTTCTGCGAAATGGATTCTGCACAGCGTAAAATATACGACGCTTACCGAAACAGCTACCGCGATAAAATACTTGGTACCATCGATCAGCAGGGTATTGATAAATCTCAGTTAACGATCTTGCAAGGTTTAATGAAGCTTCGGCAGATCTGCGACAGCCCGGCCATATTGAATGAACAAGACAAACATCCAAATCATTCCATCAAACTGGATGAACTGTCAAGGGAGATAGAAGAAAATATCGGAGAACACAAAGCACTGATCTTTTCCCAGTTCCTTGGTATGCTTGCATTGATCAAAGCAAAACTTACCGAACAGGGCGTTCCTTTTGAATATTTTGATGGAAGCACTTCACCTACAGACAGGGAAAAAGCGATACAGAATTTCCAGAACAACGATGATTGCAGGGTATTCCTGATCTCGCTAAAAGCCGGTGGTGTGGGTTTGAACCTTACCGCGGCAGATTATGTGTACATCGTTGATCCATGGTGGAACCCGGCTGTAGAGCAACAGGCAATTGACCGCACGCACAGGATTGGGCAGACAAAAAACATCTTCGCTTACCGTATGATCTGTATAGATACTATTGAAGACAAAATTTTGCAACTGCAGGAACGTAAGAAAGCACTTGCAAAAGAACTCATCGCAGATGATGCAACTTTTGTAAAATCACTAAGCAAATCGGATGTAGAATACCTCTTCAGCTAAAAAAACTCCCTTATACGTTTGATATAAGGGAATCAGGTGGTTGAGGAAAGCGTCGGCTGTTTAGGAGGCTATAAAGTTTTTAAGACGTTGAAAGTCTCTATTGTCTGTTGAAAAAAACAAGCTGTTCAAAGCCTGCGATACTGCCTTCATAACAGTAGAAATGTTCAGGGTTGTGGGTTCATTTTTTTTCATATGAATGGGATTTTATAGGATAAAAATACTCATTGGCTTTTCAGTGGTCAAGAGAAAATCTGCTGAATTAACCTACCAGTAATTTCCACAGCATTTCTGTTTATTTTACCATTGGCGACTTCCAGTTACGCTTATGACGATGGTTCTTCTTATAATATTTAATAGGGTACACTTCCGGGTTTTGCACCAACTTATTGATAAAATTCTTTACCAACTGCACCACAGGATGAGTCTGACTGGTTTTTTGCATATTCATACTAGATCGGGTTTTATGAATGGAATAACGTATAATCTTAATGTATTATTGTATTTAGACGTTTAAAACCGATTAAAAATCAGTTTAGGTTAAAAACTGTTGTTTAGATTACAGCTAACTTCATATTGCATCTCAACATCATTTTCAATGAAGCATTGTATATTACTGTTGTTTTTTCTTTGCTGTGGGTTCTTGTCATTTTCCCAACAAAAGCAAGCCAAGAAACCATTATCCAGCATTGCGCATGCTGGTAAGTATACTTATGGACGAGATATTGAGAAGGGAAGGGTTGGGTTAGCATATATCCATGCAGAAACAGATTCAACCATTCTTTTTTATTTAGACCTGAACAGGGGCGCACCTTCTTATAATATGGGATCTATCTATGGAAGAGTTGTAATTAAGAATGGTAAAGGCATATTTAAAGCATCATTGGAAGGACATCAGAAAGCATGTGAATTGTTATTTCAATTTACTGCAAATAAATTGTCGATTGAAACAGTGAGCGACAATGATGATTGTGGTGTTGGTTTCGGTGTGTTAGCCGATGGCATATTCAAAAGAACAACAACTATAAACCCCGCATACTTTTTAGATGCTACCGGTGCAAAGCGGTACTTTAAGGAGCTGGATCTCCGATAGATTTTTATCCCAAACAAAACAATAGCTTTGAATCAAATTAATAAAGGAAAAAGTATCCTCATTCAGCAAAAAAATAAATCATGGCCTGGCCCCTGATCGCAGTAATCGTTTATTTCATCCTGGTAGTATTTATCTGCCTGCGCAATATCTATGAAACCAGCAGCAGTACCAAAACCATGGCTTACCTGTTATTCTGCATTTTTGTTCCTGTTATCGGCATTCTCTTTTACCTTGCTTTTGGTGTTAATTACTGGAGAAAAAAAATGTATACGAAAAAGATGGGTGAGGATGAACAGATGCTGGCGTACATGAAAGAAAATATTCTTCAGTATAATCAAACGTTGGTAAAGCCAGCCGATATTTCCCGGGAAGATAATGATGAACTTGCAGCGATGCTGATGCGTTCTCTTCAAAGTCAGTTAACACGCAATAACAAAGTAAAACTTTTATTAAATGGTGAAGAGAAATTTCCGGAATTGGTGAAGGCGCTGGAAGCTGCGAAACAGCATATCCATATCGAATATTATATTTATGAGTATGATGAAATAGGCGCTGCTGTTTTAGAAATATTGATCCGGAAAGCAAAAGAAGGGGTAGAAGTGAGATTTATTTATGATGATTTTGGAAGCCCTTCTATTAAAAAGAAGCTTGAGAAAAGATTAATAGACGCGGGCGTTGAGGTCCATCCCTTTTATAAAGTCCATTTTTATTTACTGGCCAACCGGATCAATTATCGAAACCATCGAAAAATCGTTGTCATTGATGGTTGTACAGGTTTTGTCGGAGGTATCAATGTAAGCGATAAATACATCAACAATAAAAAAGGACAGCTTTATTGGCGTGATACGCATGTTCGAATAGATGGCCCGGGCGTTTATTACCTGCAATATCTTTTCATGTCCGACTGGCATTTTTGTTGTCCGGGTAAATTGAAACCCGCTAAAAAATATTTTCCGGCTACGGATGTTGCACTGGGAGATTCGTATGTTCAAATTACAGGCGGCGGTCCCGATTCAATGCAACCGATCGTTTTATTTTCCATATTGGAAGCCATTTACCTGGCCAAAGAAGAGATACTCATTACCACTCCTTATTTTATCCCGGGTGCGAGCATATTAGATGCGCTTAAGATAGCAGCTCTAAGTGGCCTTTCTGTTAAACTGTTGGTGCCTGGCAAATGTGATTCAAAATTTGTAAATGCTGCTTCGAAAGCAAATTACAACGAACTGTTACAAGCGGGTGTAGAGATCTATATGTATGAGAAAGGATTTGTTCATGCTAAAACACTGGTTACCGATGGTAAGCTTTCTATGATAGGGACAGCGAATATGGATCACCGGAGTTTTGAATTGAATTTTGAAGTAAATGCCATCATTTATGATTCCGGATTTTCTAAAAATCTGCGTGCAGTATTTTTCAAAGATCTTGAAACAACGGTGCAATTAGATCCCGAACACTGGTATAAACGTTCTTTTCTAACCCAGTTACCGGAAAAACTGGCCCGCTTATTTTCTCCATCGCTGTAAATATTTTAAAAGCCGGCCTTCCTCCTGGTTTGTGCCTAAGAATGATACCTGATCCAGGTTTTAAACCTATCGTGAATAGCGTTGCCTTGTTTCACTTCTTTATCGGTGTTTAAATCATACACTGATTGAATGTTTTGGCATTTTTTTCGCGGATTTTTATAAATATGGATAACAGGTGTATAAAACAAGGGCCTGCTTCGGGTCTGCTTCGGGTCTGCACCGTATCTTGTTCGCTAGATCCGTGTTAATCAACACGGATCTAGCGAACAAGACCCGAACAAGACCCGAACAAGGGGCGAATAAGACCCAAATAAGACATGAAAAAAAATAAAGAAAAGACAAAATTGGTTGAAGAATTTAGGTATGGAACATTTGGAAATGTGATATTTTACAAATGGAGGGGGGAAAATTGTATGCGGTCCAAGGGAAATACCGGCAGGCAGGCGCCAATTGCAAAACAACAAGCAGCCTTACTTGGCCAGGCTTCCAAACTTTCGGCCAGGATAAGAAAGGCATGTAAGCCACTGTTACCGGGAGTAACAAGCCGGCCATTGATGTACAGGCTTAACAATACCCTACAGCAATGGCTGCGTACCGGCCAGCAAAACAGCACAGAACAACTTAATGATATCGCCCTGCTAAGAGGTTTTTCATTTTCCGCCAATGGAACAGGCAATGATTTTTATGTGACCATGCCGGTGACCAGGGTGGCAGATGGTAACCTCGTGCTGCATATCCCGGCGTTTGATTCGCCCAATCCGATTCATCCCCTCCCGTTTAATGGTAAGATAAACCTGCACATCATGGCCGTTTCCTGTAAACTAAATGATGCGGATGATACCAGGGTTTTTGAACAAACACTTGATATAACTTATACCGGAATTCCCATTCCTGCTAACGATCTGCTGTTACCATTACAAACGCAGCCCGGTTGTATTACATTAGTGGCACTTTCGGTGAACAGGAGTAGTAAGGGAATTGTGGGGGCGATGTGGAATTAAACAAAATTATGGACCTATAATGCAGCATGCTGAAAATAGCGTATTAAATTTATTACATGGATGACATAAAAATTTCCTGTCCCAAATGCAATTGGGAACCTGATGGCAAACCATACTGGCATTTCACCTGTGGCACAAGCTGGAATACTTTTTCTACCGGTGGCCGTTGCCCGGGTTGTAAAAAAGTTTGGGAGGATACGCAATGTATCAGCACAGCAGGGGGCTGCCCGGCATGGAGCCCACACCTTGATTGGTACCAGGGACTTGATGCTATTGTAAAAGCATTTAAAGAAGAACTTAAAAAAAACTGGGCAGATACTGCCATTGCTACTTACGATAAATAAGCAGCATCAGCAGATCGCTTATTCAAAATATCATTTATAATCTTCGCAGCATGTTCCCTCGAATTCTCAATGAACAGGCTATGCGTATCCATTCCACCACAAATAACACCGGCGAGGTAAATGTTTGAGATATTGGTTTCATGTGTACCTGCATTGTAAACAGGCGTACGATCTGCATTCTCGCATAGGCTGATGCCAAGCATTTCAAGAAAAGAAAGATTGGGCTGGTATCCGGTAGCAGCAATGACAAAGTCATTTTCAATTGCTTCAATACCTTCGGGTGTATTGATCAATACCTGGTTTTCATTGATCTCATGAATGGTTGAATTGAAATATGCCTTAATAGAATTTTCCTTGATCCTGTTCTCAATGTCGGGCTTTACCCAATACTTTACACGGTCGCCAATGCTATTACCCTTGATGGCCATGGTAACCTGTGCGCCTTTTCGCCAGGTTTCTAATGCGGCATCCACAGCCGAATTATTTGCACCAACTACCAATACTTTCTGAAAAGCATACAGCGAAGGGTCTTTGTAATAATGCGTTACTTTGGGCAATGACTCACCTTTTACATTCAGCAAAAAAGGGATATCGTAAAACCCGGTTGCAATAATAATATGCTTTGCCCGGTATAATTGCCTGGAACTGGTTATATAAAATATCCCGTCGTCTTTAATGCATCGGGTTACTTCTTCAAATAACCTGGTGTTGAGCTGGTAAGTAGTTGCTACCCTCCTGTAATATTCAAGCGCTTCGGTCCGGGTAGGCTTTGCGTTAATACTTATGAATGGAATGTTCCCGATCTCCAGTCTTTCTGAAGTAGAGAAGAAGGTCATGTTAACAGGGTAGTTGTACAGTGAATTTACAAAAGCCCCTTTTTCAATAATTAAATCTGACAAGCCTGCCTGCTGTGCTGCAATGGCGCATGCCAATCCAATTGGTCCTCCGCCTATGATAATAACATCATAAATTATATCTTCTTTCATGTATACAAAGCTACAGTAATAAAAAAAGCACCGGCAAAATGCTGCATTGCCAATGCTCTATAACCTTTCAATTAAATTGTGTTGAAGAAAGTGCATGGTTTAAAAGTTGATATTTTTTACCCTGAAACACTATTTAAATTTGTTTGGCAGCGGGAACGAGCCTGAGGCTTTTAAACTGTTATTTTCCCTTCAATAGAATCATCCATTGTTTTACCCATCATGGCACCCGCAAGCATTTTCACCAACGCAACTGCATTACCATTTTTGTTATCCCAATAGTATCCGCCAGTTGTTTCAACTTTAATAACGGTAATACGGGGATCGTCAATACCTTCTGTGAACCATGTTTTAACAATTGGTTCCCAAAGCTCTTTTATCTTGTTCTTATCCCTGGAAATACCTGCATTGCCATTCAGCGTAAGAAAACCTGAATGAGCGGATCCCTGGAAAAGCAATTGTACTTTTTCATCTGCTTCCACTTCTGCATTTACATGACTGTCGCTTGCACTTAGGAACCAAAGATTTCCATCTTCATCTGTTTGCTGTACCGACATAGGCCTTGTTTCAAAAGCCTCTCCCGATCCTAAGATCGTACAAAAAAAACAGGTACTTGCTTTCTTTACGAGTTCCTTGATCTTCTTAACTGCGTCTCCCCCCTGCAGATTTTCATAATTGTGTTCCGGTTGTTGTTCATTAATGCTGTTCATATTGGTTGATTTAAATGTGATCATTGGGATGGAAAAAGCAAACACCGTTCCATCAATTTAATGTTAACACAAAAGGTTATTTGCATGCTGGCATCAATATTGATTTTGTTTAAGAAAACATTGATTATGATACAGGAAAACTTATACGGGTCTATTGATCCGGATGATACATTAAAGGTAAAAAAAGTAGACGAAGACAACGACGCAGTGCAGGATGAGCCGGAAGATGAAGGGGATTATGATATACTTCCTTCTAACGGACCAGGTTTAACAGGAGATGATGGCGATCAGGTGATAGACTATGAAGAAGACGAAGATGATGATAAATGAGTTGTCTGAATTTTCCTGCAATGGGGTAAGTAATCTACAAATTTATTATTGCCACGAATGCACGAACGAAAAAAATTGTTTATCGTTGCAATTGCTGGCAATTTTTTCTTAATGCCTGAGCGGTTATATTAATGCGAAGGCATAAAGATGCGGGGTAGCGATAGGTAGAAACTAAAGAACAGGTTTTATAGTTTCTTTCTTTAATTCCCTGTCTAACACAAAAGTTCCGAAAGGAAGTAAAGATGCAATGATTGCTTTTGCAAACCAGCCCATGCTTTTATTAAAGTCGTTGGTCACTTTCCATGCAAGCGATACAAAGGAAATAAATAAAAATCCGTGGATATAGCCACAGATCTTAACAGCCATCGGCATGTCCATCATATATTTTAATGGCATTGCAATTCCTAACAGTACCAGGAAAGAAATTCCTTCTGCAATGGCAATGATCCTGAATAGTTGTATTGTTTTTTTTGGGTTCATGTTGGGTTTTATTGGTTATTGAACTTTCCTCGTTGAATATTGAACAGTATTAATTTTTTAATAAAGCAATTTTCAGCCGATCAATATTTAGTTAATATATCAATAATCTATCACTTGCTCTTCCATTACCGGTAGTTCTCTCCATTCGTATTGCTGGTTGCGGAGCTGCGGTTCAAAGCCGGCATCTTTAATGGCCTGTTGTATGCTGTTGCTGGTGAAGCGATGCGGTGCGCCTGCTGCACTTACTACATTCTCTTCTATCATAATACTTCCAAAATCGTTGGCGCCTGCACGAAGACAGATCTGTGCAACTTCTTTGCCAACAGTAAGCCAGCTTGCCTGTATGTTCTTGATATTCGGCAACATGATACGGCTCATCGCGATCATACGGATATATTCTTCCGGCGTTGTTAAATTATGTACGCCTCTTATTTTAGCAAGTAAGGTGTCTGCATCCTGGAATGTCCATGGAATGAATGCTAAAAATCCCTTGGCATCTTCAGGTTTACGGCTTTGTACCTCCCGCAGTTTAACCAGGTGCTCGAACCTTTCCTGCAAAGTTTCTACATGACCAAACATCATCGTTGCCGATGTGGTAATGTAGAGTTTATGTGCTTCATGCATAATATCCAGCCATTCCTGTGCACCACATTTGCCTTTACTGATCAGGCGCCTCACCCTGTCAGTCAGTATTTCGGCACCTGCTCCCGGTAAGCTATCCATACCCGCTTCTTTCAATGCCATTAACACTTCACGATGGGTACTTTTTTCAAGCTTTGTTATATGCGCTACCTCTGGTGGTCCAAGCGTATGCAGTTTAATAGTTGGATATAGAGATTTTAATTCTCTGAATAAGTTTACATAGAATGAAAGCCCTAAGCCGGGATGATGACCACCTTGCAGCAAAAGCTGGTCGCCACCATATTTAATGGTCTCCTCAATTTTCTTTTTATAGGTCTCAATATCTGTAATATAAGCTTCCGGTGAACCGGGTATGCGGTAGAAATTACAAAACTTGCAATTGGCAATGCACACATTGGTTGTATTTACGTTCCGGTCTATCTGCCAGGTTACTTTGCCATGTGGTACCTGCTTCTTTCTAAGTTCATCAGCAACATACATTAATTCGGTCAATGCAGCGTTCTCGAACAAAAACATCCCTTCTTCTACAGTAAGAAACTCAAAAGCCATTGCTTTTTGATATAGGTCATTCAATTTCATAAAACCCGTTTATATAATAAACAACAAAATTACATCCATTAGGTTGTATTTTTAGTAAACAACTGCTGCTATGAAGTATTTAACAGGTTTATTATGCCTCGTTCTGTCGCTTGCTATCTGCCATGCACAGGAAATATTATCTCCACAGCCAGTTGCGAAGTATATAACCAGTTTCCCTTTCAGGCAATACAGCGGCGGTGTGATGGTCATTAAAGCCCAGTTTGAAAATGTAAAGGATACCATGAATTTCATCCTTGATACCGGCAGCGGCGGTATTTCGCTCGATTCTGCTACCTGTAAAGAATTCAATATTCCAACTTTTCAAACTGATACCACAATTACAGGCATAGCGGGTGTAAGAAAAGTACATTTTGTTTTTGATAAGCATTTGAAATTACCAGGACTTACCGTTGATCACCTCAATTTTCATATCAATGATTATGATATACTCACAAGTGTATATGGTGAAAAAATAGACGGTATCATCGGGTATAGTTTCTTCAGCAGGTACATTGTTCAAATAGATTTTGATAGTCTCAGGATAGATATATACAAGCCCGGGAAATTCAATTATCCATCCAGGGGAACTTTACTACATCCTATTTTTACTTCTTTACCCATACAGTTCATGCAGGTAAAAGACAAAACCAGGATGCCATTCAATTTTTATTTTGATACAGGTGCCGGGCTCTGTTTTTTAATGAGCGAACAATTTGCAAAAGACAGTGCCATCCTGTTGAAAAAAAGAAAGCCGATGATTACACAGGCAGAAGGTATGGGAGGTATGCTAAAGATGAGGTTCACGGTTGTAAAAGAAATAAAGATTGGTCCTTACCGATTCAGAAAAGTTCCTACCTATCTCTACCAGGATGATAATAATATTACCTCTTATCCATTTACCGGTGGGCTGGTAGGCAATGATATACTTCGTCGTTTTAATATCGTTTTCAATTATCCCCAGCGGGAGATACACCTTTTACCAAATTCTCATTACAACGACCAGTTTGATTATGCTTATACCGGCCTCGGCATTTATTATGTAAATGGAAAAATAATGGTGGTAGACGTCATCAGTGGCTCCCCTGCGGAAAAAGCAGGATTTTTGGTGGGCGATGAACTGATCAGTGTAGCCAACGATGTCTCACAGAATATTCAACATTATAAAAGCCTTTTGCAATCAACTTACGAACACATAAAAGTGATTGTGAAGCGGGACAAGAATTTGGTGGAAATTACTTTGAAGGTGAAAAGTATTTTGTAAAAAAGTTCATAGTTTATAATTCATAGCCGGGCGCTCCAATCCCGTAGCTGTTAATTGTTATGCCCAATAATTTTTTGATGCATGTATAATTCCCTGCGTCCTTTTTTTACTTCATAGTTGGGTGTTCCATAAGCAAGGACTTGTCAGGTTATAAAAACGATGAACTGCGAACTGTGAACTATAAACTGGTACATTTGCAGCATGATCCATTTCGAAAAGTTTATTTTACCCAATGGCTTGCGGGTATTGGTGCATGAAGATAAAAGCACACCCATGGCAGTGGTGAATGTGTTGTATGATGTAGGCGCACGTGATGAAGACCCTGAAAAAACAGGCTTTGCACATTTATTTGAACACCTGATGTTTGGTGGCAGCAAGAATATCCCGGTATATGATGAGCCTTTACAAATGGCCGGTGGCGAGAACAATGCCTATACGACCAATGACCTCACCAATTATTATTGCCAGTTACCGGCAGAAAATATTGAAACAGCATTCTGGCTTGAGAGCGACCGGATGCTTAGTCTTGCATTCAGCAAAAAAAGCCTCAATGTGCAGCGCAAGGTTGTTTCGGAAGAATTCAAGGAGCATTATATCAATAAACCTTATGGCGATGTATGGCATAAGTTCCGTGAACTGATCTATACTACGCATCCTTATAAATGGATGACCATTGGCAAGGAATTAAAACATGTGGAAGATGCAGTATTGCAGGATGTAAAAGATTTTTTCTTTAAGCATTATACACCATCCAATGCTATTCTTGTTGTAGCAGGAAATGTTGAACTCGAACATATAAAGATCTTGTCGGCAAAATGGTTTGGCGATATACCTGCTGGCGAAAAATACAGCCGAACCTTACCTGCAGAACCCAAACAAACTGCTGCCCGTAAACTGGAAGTAAAAGCCAATGTGCCACTGGATGCTTTGTACAAAGCCTGGCATATTTATCCAAGAACAGATCCGAGGTATTATGTATCAGATCTTATTACAGATATTTTAAGTGGAGGAGGATCGTCAAGGCTTTATCAAAGCCTGGTGAAAGAAAAGCAATTGTTCAGCAATATTGATTGCTATCATTTCGGAAGTACAGATGCCGGTATTATCACCATTGAAGGTAAACTCGTAAAAGGTGTAGATATAAAAGTTGCGGAGGCTGCCGTAAATGAAGAACTGAAAAAATTACTCGATACCGGTATCAGCGAAGCGGAACTTGAAAAGGTAAAGAACAAAACAGAAAGCGCCATGGCTTTTGAAGACATGAGCGTAATGAGCCGTGCAGCAAGTATTGCCATGTATGAATTACTGGGCGATGCAAACCTCATCAATACAGAACTCGCCAGGTACCAATCGGTTACTGCAGACCAGATATTGCAGGAAGCAAGGGTGATATTTGATGAGAACAACTGCAGTACGATGTATTATTTATCGAATAACTAAACCAACAGATGAACAGAAAAATTGCGCCGCTGATAAAAGATGCGATAGATTATAAACTACAGCTGAAGCCATGTGAACATTATACCCTCGACAATGGGGTGCCTGTTTATTCTATCAGTGCCGGGGCACAGGATGTGTTGCAGATAGAAATGATTTTTTACGCTGGAAATTTTTTCGAGTTACAAAAAGGCGTAGCCGCAGCCACCAATTTCTTACTTAAGAACGGAACAGCAACACACAATGCATTCCAGCTAAATGAAGCGTTTGAATATTATGGTGCCTATTGCAACAGGGCCTGTTACAATGAAACAGCAGTTCTTACATTGCACACACTTACCAAGCATGTAACAAAATTGCTGCCGGTGATGCAGGACATGCTCACCAATGCAATCTTTCCGGAGCAGGAACTTGAAATTTATCAGCAGAATTCCCGTCAACGGTTACAGGTGAATTTACAGAAAGCCGAATTTGTAGCGGGCAGACTGATCGATAGTTATCTCTACGGGGAAGAACATCCTTATGGCACTTATACAAAGCTGGAAGATATAGACCAGCTTAACATAGAGGCCATTAAAAAATTCTACCAGGAATATTATATCAAAGGGCAATGTGTAATATTTGCTGCCGGAAACATACCTGCTGATCTTGCTCAATTATTGAATGATTATTTTGGAAAACTTACGCTGCAAAAACCACCGGCAGCATTACCAGCGATAAAAGCAATTCCGGCTGCCGATAAAAAATACAGGATTCAGAACGATGTAGATTCTGTACAGGGCGCTATTCGTATTGCAGCTCAATTTCCTAATCGCCATCACCCTGATTTTAAGAAAGCTATTTTTCTCAACAATGTGTTTGGAGGGTTTTTTGGTTCAAGACTCATGAGTAATATCCGGGAAGAAAAAGGATATACCTATGGCATTCATAGTTACCTGCAGAATCACATGCAGGAAAGTGCCTGGATGATATCAACGGAAGCAGGAAAGGATGTTTGTGAGGCAACGATCGAAGAAGTATATAAAGAAATGAAATTACTCAGGGAAGAAAAGATCGGCGAAGAAGAATTGCTCCTGGTTCGAAATTTCATGATCGGGGGTATACTGGGCGACCTCGACGGCCCGTTTCAGATCATTGCCAAATGGAAGAATATCGTTTTAAATAACCTTGACGAATCTTATTTTTACGATTCTGTGCATGAAATAAAAACCGTAACGGCTGATGAATTGCAGGAACTGGCCAATAAGTATTTGGTACCGGAAAGGTTTTATGAACTGGTGGTGTATTAAAACGATGTGCTGATTAATTAATGTGCTGGTATGCTAATTGGCAAACAGCACATGCACGTATTTTGTACTTCTTCCTTAACTTTATCAACTATATAACTCCTTCAATTTATTATTGTGAAATTCATCCTCCGCCTCCTCATAACTGCAGTAATTGCCTACGTACTTTCAAGAATATTAACAGGCGTGCACATTGTTGACTTTAAAACCGCTGTGATCTTTGCCCTGGTATTAGCCTTACTCAATACTTTTATAAAACCACTGCTTATTTTATTTACATTACCCATTACCATATTTACCCTGGGGCTTTTTCTGTTTGTGATCAATGCCATCATCATTATCATTGCTGATAAATTCATTGATGGCATTAAGGTTGATGGCTTCCTCTGGGCCCTGGTGTTCAGCGTTGTGCTTTCAATCATATCATCCGCTGCCAACGCAGCCTTACAGGACGACAAAGAAAGCTGATTTGAAAATTTGGAAATGCGTTAATTTGAAGATTGGCTGTTTTTGATTTCCAAATTTCCATATAGGTGAGTTTCCAAATTATTGAATGATCATTTTGTAGCGAATAGCCTGTTTTTTAATGATCTTCTCTATCTCAGATTCTAATGTTGCATGTTGATTGCCGGTAGCTGATTTCTTTTTTTCTTCAGCTATATAGATCTCCCTTTTGCTATTCACTGATTCAATTTCCTTTTGTATAGCAGATCGTTCTGAGGCTTTCTTTTCAATGACCAGTTTTATTTCCCGGCGGCTTTTATTTTTCAGGCTATCCGGTAATGTTTTCATGTCAACTTTTTCCGTAAAATTTTTGTCATCTGATGCTGCATCAACAATATCCCATGTGGAGTTCTTATACAAATCCTTTTGTCCTTTTACTGTTACCCGTTTTACAGCCACTGATTTATTCATATTATAATTTATCTCATCTGCCTTTGCCTGTGCAGCATAGCCAACAGCACCCTGGCTGCCGTATCTTATATAAGTACCATTCAATTTATCATTCAAGGCAAAAATCGTACTGTCGTATGGAGTAGTTATGTCATCTATCTTTGCGTTCTGATCAATATTGGTGAAGCTGCCATTGCCACATTCAGCACTGAGGTTCCAGTGCTCCCGGATGCCCTGCATTTTATCGCCGCAGTAAATCGTGTTTACGATAACGCCTTTGTTTTTTGCTTCATCACATGCCCTGGTGTAAAGTAAATTCCCTTGCAAAAAATCTTCATTACCGGCAATAAATATCACTTTATAATTGGATACATTGCTATCCCAGTTCAGGTCCTTCAGCGATGTATAGATCACCTGTCCGCAAAATTCATCACCACCATTGGTGGTTAAATTAAAAAGCTGCTGAGAAAGTTTGTCAAGGTCAGTAGTAAACCCACTGAGCTGTTTTACATACCCTGCTTTCACATCATTGCTGCTGCGGCCATATTCATACAATGCAATTTCTATTTCAGGCGTAACACTGTCATTGCATTTTGCTTTGCCCATCACACTCACCATATTCCAGAGCTGGGCCTTGGCCTGTTCTATCAGTCCATCCATGCTGTTACTTACATCTAATAAAATAGCTGCCTGGATCTTTGGTGCAGCATTGCCAATTGTTTTTACGAGCGGACCTTTCGTTTCGGTTTTTTTTGACGCCAATAAAGTGGAGGCAGTTAGTACTGCGGCCAATAGCGCAGCTTGCTTAAATATAAATTTCATAATAGTTGTTTTTTCAAGGATGCAGGTAATTTGATTATTACATAAAACAGGTTAAAAAGATAACAACCTTTATATTTATTTTAACAGGCATGGGCGCTCCTAAATCAGAAGGATCGAAACACGGACCAAACGGACCTTGCAGATTAAACGGGCATTTTATTCGTGCATTCCTGGCATTGGTTGTTTCTATAAACTATTAACTTTGCGCAACTATCATATAAACGATCCATGCAATTCGACAAGAAAGAAATAAGCAACGAAACGATAAAGGAAATTTATAAGAGCCTGCTCCTGCCCCGCATGATTGAAGAGAAAATGCTGCTGTTGCTGCGGCAGGGAAAAATATCCAAATGGTTCAGCGGTATCGGACAGGAAGCCATTTCCGTGGGTGCAACAATGGCCTTGCAGCAGGATGAATGGATCATGCCCCTGCACCGCAACCTCGGAGTATTCACTTCACGCAATATGCCTTTGAGCAAACTGTTTAAACAATGGCAGGGCAATAAAGATGGTTATAGTAAAGGCAGGGAGAGAAGTTTTCATTTTGGCAACAGGGAACATCATATCTGCGGCATGATCTCTCACCTTGGACCACAACTCGCCATTGCCGATGGTGTTGCGCTTGCTTATAAATTAAGAAAAGAAGAAAAGGTTGCCATGGCATTTACCGGGGATGGTGGTACCAGTGAAGGTGATTTTCACGAAGCTTTGAATACAGCAGCTGTATGGGACCTGCCGGTGATCTTTATCATAGAAAATAATGGTTATGGTTTAAGCACGCCCACCAGTGAACAATACCGTTGTAAAAATCTCATAGATAAAGCCATAGGTTATGGCATTGAAGGGGTGCAGATAGATGGCAACAATGTACTTACAGTTTATGATACGATCAAAGGCGTTAGAGAATACTGCATAAAAAATCAAAAGCCTTATTTAATAGAATGTATGACCTTCCGCATGCGTGGGCATGAAGAGGCAAGCGGTGTGAAATATGTTCCTAAAGATCTTTTTGAAGAATGGGAACAAAAGGATCCGATTAAAAACTTTGAAGAATGGCTACAGGAGGAAAATTTATTTACCGCTGATGAAATTACTGCCATCCGAGTGGCTACAAAAAATCATATTGAAGAAGAATTAAAGGCGGGGTATGTTGCAGAAAAGATCATTCCTGATACAGAAGAAGAAGTAGATGATGTATATGCAGGGCGGTTAGATAGTGCGGAGCGGTTAATTGGAAATGGATATGCCTCTACAGAAAAAAAATTCATCAACGCTATTAGTGATGCATTGGAACAATCGCTTAATAAACATCCCAACCTCGTTTTGATGGGGCAGGATATTGCTGCCTATGGCGGCGCATTTAAAGTAACAGAAGGGTTTCTGGAAAAATTCGGTAAAGAAAGGATACGCAATACACCATTGTGCGAAAGTGCCATTGTAGGCGCCACACTTGGCTTAAGCCTGGAAGGATATAAATCTGTAATGGAAATGCAGTTTGCAGATTTTGCTACAGTGGGGTTTAACCAGATCATCAATAACCTGGCAAAGATCCATTATCGCTGGGGACAAAATGCAGACGTAGTGATACGAATGCCAACAGGCGGCGGCGTTGGCGCGGGGCCTTTTCACAGCCAGAGCAATGAAGCCTGGTTTGTACATACCCCGGGATTGAAAGTTGTCTATCCTTCTTCACCCGAAGATGCAAAAGGTTTATTGATTGCAGCCATCAATGACCCCAACCCGGTGCTGTTCTTCGAGCACAAAGCTTTGTACCGAAGCATCAACGGCCCGGTGCCAGATCAATACTATGAAATAGAAATCGGTAAAGCAAAACATATACAGGCCGGTGAAGATATTTCCATCATTACTTATGGTGCTGCTGTTCATTGGGCAATTGAATATGCAAAAAAGCATCCCGGTATTTCAATTGATATCACCGACCTGCGTACCTTATTGCCGCTTGATTATGATGCCATCCGCAATGCAGTTTCACGCACGGGAAAAGTATTGATATTACATGAAGATAGTTTAACCGGCGGCGTTGGTGCAGAGATCTCAGCCTGGATCGCTGAACATTGCTATACATTACTGGATGCCCCGGTGATGCGCTGCGCCAGTTTAGATACACCGATCCCTTTCAGTATTGAATTGGAAAAGAATTTTATGGCTTATGCACGGTTGGGGGAATCAATTGAAAAATTAATGGCTTATTAAATGTATGATGAATGAGCTGAAATGTATGATCTTGCATCAGCATAAATATATAGATCCCGATCTGCTATTATATCCGCATAAAAAAAGATATTTATCAAATCATAAATTTCATTTGCCGCAGCTCAGGTTCTGTATTTATGACGGGATAAATTTCATTGAAATGGAATTCACACAATGCCTTGTATTTTTATCAGTGAATTTTTCTCCCATAAATACATGACCTAAATGGCCACCGCAGTTGGCACAAACGATCTCTGTTCTGCTGCCATCTGCATCAGGTATTTTTATAACTGCACCGGGGATCTCGTCGTCAAAACTTGGCCATCCACAATGTGAATCAAATTTATCTTTAGAAAGATACAGGGGCGTATCACATCTCCTGCATATATAAGTTCCTGGTTGTTTATTATCAGTGTATTCGCCGATGAATGGCCTTTCCGTTCCTTTTTGAAGGATCACCCTTTCTTCCTCGGCTGTAAGTTTATTGTATTCCATAGCTCTTTATTTTTCTTTACGAATTTACGATATAAACGGTTCATTGGTTTAACAAGGGCAACACCAAAAAGTTAAAATAAAAGCTACATTGTTTTGTAGTGTTAAACGGAAGGGTAACCTATGGCAAGGACGATATTTACGGGGTAGACTTCATTATAAAGCCGCTGGAATTGAATTCCTTAAAGACGAAAGATTTTTTCAGCACTTGAAAAGATTTTGATCAACACCCTGCTGGATGATGTGGTATCAGAAAATATAAATTCATTGGTTATTCAAAAGCATTCTCGTGTTGTAGCATTTAACCTGAACAATCGCAACGGGTTTAATTTGCAAAAGATCAGCGCTGCCGAAAACCTGTGGCTCGGTTTTAAAACCATTAACCGTGAAATCCGGTTATTATAAATATATAAAGTAAACGCCGGGTAAGAGTCCTCTTTATTTCTGAAAGAAGTATAAGCCGGAAACCCTGCTACTTTCTTAACAACCCTGCTGATAAGAACCATTGCTCTATGTTGATACTACGATGAAAAATTGCGTAGTTCCCACATTGATTATTGCGGATCAGTAATTTATCTTTCACATCAGTCCACCACTGCAATTGCTATGAAATTTGCTTCCCGGGATACAGGAAAAAATCAATAAGCCTTTAAGCTAAGGCTACTGCATCTCAATTATCCCTTAAAATTCCTGCTTGTTTATTGAAGTCTCAAAAATTCTTTAATTATTTTTCTTAACAAATAAACAATCAAACAATGGCAAACAAAACAGTTGGTGAAATTCAAATCCGGGATAACAAGTACAATAATTCTGTGGAATTATTGGTACCCGTCGGCATGTCTCACAAAGAGCTAAGTAAAATTAAATTAGGTGACTTGCTGTCCAAATTCAGGCCATCTGGTTGCCAGGCATGCCTTTCTGGCCAGCATTTCAATATCAGGGAAAGGTTTCAAAAGGTACTACAGGTAGATATTGCAAGCGGTAAAGTTGGTAAAGTTATTTGATCACAGCATTGCAAGGCCGTTTAAAATGAAAGTTTAAACGGCCTTATACATTTTCTTATAATTTTTTTATGCAAAACGCACATAATAAATTAGGTGTTGGACTTTTATACAACGCTGCTTTACCCGAATATTTGAAACAATATATCAGTATGGTGGATTACATAGAGATCATACCCGACATGTTTTGGTCTGATGAAGGAAGAGATGCAGATCCGAGATTTGTAGAACTGCCTCAATGGAAGCAACAATTAGATTGGCTGTCGAAGGAAGTACCGTTAGTTGCCCATAATATTGGAATCTCCCTGGGCACGATCGATCATTTTGATGAAGGTTATATCTATTTCATGAAAAAAATGAATGAAGCATATCAATTCAAATGGCATAGCGATCATCTTTCATTTTTAAAATTACCAACAAAGGGGCCACATGATCACAATGCGGGAATTGCCATACCCGTACCTTATGATGAAGATTACCTGGAGATGATTGCAAATAAAATTGACTTTATAACAAGCCAGATCGATCTTCCTTTCCTGATCGAGAACAATGTTTATTTCGTGGAATACCCAGACCAGGATTATACAGAAACGGAGTTTATAAACAAGCTTATTCATAAGAACAGCAACTGTAATATATTATCGGATATCCACAACCTGTATGCGAATTCTGTTAATCAAAAAATAAAATCCAAAGCATATATTGATGAACTGGATATGTCAAGGGTTGTAGAAATCCATATAGCGGGGGGTAATGATATGAATGGCACTTATATGGACTCACATGCCGGACCATGTTCCGACGAAGTATGGGAACTGTTGGATTATGCAGTAAGCAAATCTCAGAATCTCCGGGGAATAACCTTCGAATTTCATGAATCCTATTTTCACCTGTTACAGTTTGACGGATTGAACAGGGAGTTGCAAAAGGCGAAAGAGGTTTTTAATAAATATCACATCAAATCATTGCAAAATGAATTCGCCTGACTTTCAAATTGCGTTTGCAAAATTAATTTCATCGCCACAGCTGTGCGCAAAGGTTTTGGTTGATGAAGAACCCTTTTTTACCACATTTAATTTAACTGAAAAGGAAAAAATGCGATTGCATTCGGTAATAAGGCAGAAAGGAATATCTGCCTGTTGTTCGCTTTACCGGATGAACCGTGTAACACCTGTTTATACCCAGCTTTCAAATACATCACAGTTGCTGGGCGATACATTGATACCACTGATCGAAGAGTTCTGGATATATTATTCAGAAACCAGCTTGCAATTTAAAGAAGAGGTATTGGCATTCGGGGCTTTCCTGATGAGTAAAATTGAAAACGGGCTTCCTGATATTCCGTACCTGAAAGAAATATCACAGCTTGAGATCATCATCAATGAATTGAGTTATTTACCGGAAGGCAACTACCGTGTCATAAAATTTGAACACGAACTATTTGATATTTTGGCGCTGCTCAACAATGGATCAATGGATGCACAGCAAATAGTACGATCTGATACTGTTTATAAGATCTACATGCAGAACCAACAACTTCAAATTGACATTGTTTAACAGCGCCGTTAATCTTCCTTACCTCCCTTCTCTCCCACAAACCATTGTTCTTTATTTTTAAACAACACATTGAATGTGGTAAGGCTGCCATAGATACGGGTAATGTATTGCTGCATGTTTACTTTGTCCTCATCCGTCAATTTTTTATGGCTGTTGATGTTTTGTTCCAGCACTCTTAGCCTGTCGCGTAACATCACAATTTTATGAAAGAAGATATCAATGGGAACTTCTTTAGGCTTCAGGGTTTTATCGGCAGTTTGCAAAAGCATGGTACCGCCGATCCACTTATCTCCTATTGGCACGAGCTCTGATACGTCTGCCCATTGCCGTAATATCTTTAATAAAGATCTTTCAATTTCCGATGATGTTTCAATTTCGGCAGTTACGTTTTCGGGTATGATCTCATCGAGATGTGTGTCTGTTTTATCTATCTCCTTAATACCAACGTTCATGAAAGAGATCAGGTAAGTGGCATACCTTACGCCCACGATCACACCCGGCCCGTGTTGAGTATGTTGTAAGCGGGTTCCGATACCAAGTGTTAATTGTTCAGGTTCCATGTACTGTTTGTGTTTTAGCGGATTTATTAATTTTTTTTTCATGCCGCCGGGCAATGATCCTCATTACAAGCGGAACAAACATGGGCAGCGCAGAAGAAATATATGGATTCACCAGGTATATAAATGCAAATACAGTAAACATGGAAGGGACCACAATTGCTCTCATGGAAAAATATTTTGCATCGGCCACACTTAGCCCCTCCGACAATTGATTTTTGGGATTTCCTATGTACCGCCACATGAACAGGTTGAAAACCCCCAGCATAATAATATTGGATGTATAGAATATAACAGGCGTGAGTACATGCTTCATAATATACTCGCTGTAAAAGGCAGTACTAAAAGGCATCAATGCAACGGCGAATAAAAAAAGCAGGTTAAGCCTTAGTAATTTGGGTGTATAGTTAATTACAAAGCCAAATAAGCGGTGATGTACGGTCCAGTAAATACCTATGAACATGAAACTGATGATAAAGCCGAAAAATTTTGGCAGCATGTGGGCCAGAGCCTGCAGCAAGGTTTTTTCGGTAAGTACATTTTTTTCTATTTCAGGTACTTTAAGTTCTATGACCAGCAAGGTAATAGCAATGGCAAACACAGCATCGCTGAAAAGGATCATCCTTTCTAATTGAAATTCTTTCTTTATTTCGTTATGCAGTTTGTCCATGATAAGATCGAAGGAGGAAATTAGGCAATAATTTGAAGATTTGGAGATTTGGAAATGCGGAGCAATTAAAATGTTGTAAGAATCATCAAAATTCCAAGTCAATCTTCTTTTTTTGCATCAGGCACAATCACCAGTTTCCTGAACTGGTAAGACGCATTTAAGATGTATTGATTGAAAACAAGTTCATCGCTGTTACGTACAAATTGATAATCGGGGCGATACCAAACCATGAAGCTATCCAGATAGTCGCCGGTAAGGCCGGTCATTCTTCTAACGCCTGATTTATTAAAACGGTAATCGATGTATTTTTCCTGTTCCTGCATTTCAAGGCGCTGCTGGAATGATTTTAACCGCTTATTTCTTTTGAAACGGAAAATATTAATAAGTTCATCCACATCGGCACCTACCCCGCCGCCAGGCGTAATCGAAGTTGAAAGACCCGGTTTCTTGTACTCAAATATATCGGCATATGATTCCCTGTTCTCCAGCGAATCCTGCCTATGCGATTTTGAAAAAACGATCACTTCGTTCATCACATGGTATTTGCCCCTTATCGGTATTCGTAATGAGATGTCGAAACGTGACGGATCTGGTATCGACCTTACTGCAAATTTTTGTGTGGGCTTATTTTTATAATAGAATGTAAGTGAATCGGCTTCTGTGGTTGTAATGGAATACTTTCCCAGGCTGTCGGTGATGGCAAATAAGCCACCTGAACTTACCACACGCACATTTTCTACATAATTTATTTTGCTGCTGTCGAGCACTGTTCCGCTAACAATGAGCTGCGCCTTTAAAGAAGAAGCTACCGGGAATATGAATAAAACAGCTAAAATATATCTCAAATGGCGCAGCATTTATGGCTGTAATATTAAGCAAGAATTTGATAACGGGCAGGTTGTTTAACGCGGATTTTGCTTTTTTAGAAGCCCTTCAATAACGACGGGGTAATGCTGCTGTTCCAGGATATGTATCTTTTTGGCCAGGGTATCTGCATTATCCGCAGCAGTTAACTCACAGGTTGCCCGGAAGACAACGTCGCCATGGTCGTACAATTCATCTGCAAAATGTATACTGATACCACTTTCCTTTTCATTATTGGCTATGACTGCATCATGCACATGATGTCCATACATTCCTTTTCCTCCATATTTTGGTAACAAAGCCGGGTGGATATTGACAATCCTTTTGGGATAAGCCTGTATGATAGAAACAGGAATTTTCCACAGGAAGCCGGCTAATACAATAAAATTTAAACCGGCTTGCTTCAATACCGGTAAATAAGCATCACCCTTGCCGAACCGCTCCTTTTCAATAATAAGAACCGGTATATTATTTTCCTTTGCTATGTTTATTACACCCGCCGCCGGATTATTACAAACCACCATCCCAATCCTTACATGCTTATCTGCCTGCTTAAAATAGTCAATGATCTTTTTTGCATTGCTGCCGGCACCACTTGCGAAGATGGCAATAACATCGTCGCTTCCCTTCGTTTTTTTGCCTTTTATCCTTCCCCATATCTTTAAAATATATCGCTTAAAAAATGCAAACTGTCCAAGCGGGAAACTTATAATAAGTACGCAAACAGGCCAGAGAATAGTTATAAGAATAATATATAACAGGAACCAGGCCAGTCCTTTCTCCATATTGGTAAGCAAAAGAAGCTTCCGGCCAGTCCATCCGCAAAGGCTTCCACCCAACGCAAAAGTGAAAATGATCAAAACAAGGTTGAACCCATTTACACCCCATCGTTCCTTTAATTTTTGTAACATGTTGCAAAAATGCATCAAAACATTGTTATACCCATAGGGAAAATTTACGGTAATAAGATTTCGGCAACATACTTACAAATGCATGACAATAATGCTATACGCATGGCTACAAATCGCTGTAATCCAATCTCCATAAGGAAAAAAAAAATTATCAAATGTTGGTAATTTATCAGGTTCGTACCTTATTTTTGCACACGAATCAGGATATTTTCCACATTAGCCCCGATAACTGTATGAGTCGCTATAGAAAAATCATTAACAAAGCTTTTGCAAGTCTTCTTCTCGTTCTGCTTGTTTCCTTCTTTAATACTTTGTCTGCCCAGGATGGCGAAGCACTCTTTAAAGCAAATTGTGCAAACTGTCATAAACCCGATGCAGACTATACTGGTCCGGCACTGAAAGGCGCCAGGGACAGGGAACCATCTAAGGATTGGGTGTATAGCTGGGTGAAAAACTCTGCTGCTGTCAGAGAGAAGGATCCTTATGCTAAAGCACTGTTTGAGAAGTGGGGCAAGACGGTGATGACCAACTTCAGCAACTTGAAAAACGAAGAAATTGATGCCATCCTTAAATACGTAGAAGCATACGCGCCACCGGTGAAAACGGATACTCCTGCAGCTGGCCAGCCGGCTTCAGATAACTCACTCCTTTTTGGTATACTTACCCTTGTTTTAGCACTTGTTGCATTTATATTATTACAGGTTAACAGCAACCTGCGCAAACTTACCGACGAAAAAGAAGGTGTGTTGCGTGGTGAGCCTGTTCCTTTCTACCGCAATAAAACTTACCTGATGGCGGGCGTTTTGGTATTGTTTGCAGTAGGTGGTTATTTGACCATGAATGCAGCCATTGGCATGGGGCGTATGAAAAGTTATCAACCCGAACAACCCATTTACTATTCTCATAAAGTACACGCCGGTGTTAACCAGATCAGTTGCCTCTATTGCCATGGTGGTGCACAGGACAGCAAGCAGGCAAGCATTCCTTCTGTGAATGTTTGTATGAATTGCCACATGGCCATCAAAGAATACAAGGGCGATCCGATCGTAAAAGAAAACGGCCAGTCTGTAAACGGTACTGCCGAGATACAAAAACTATATGCTTACGCAGGATGGAACCCCACTACAAAACAGTATAACCCCGATCATAATAAAGATGGTATTCCTGATGGCGCTAAGCCGATCGAATGGGTTAAAATTCACAATCTCCCAGACCACGTTTATTTCAATCACAGCCAACATATAAAAGTTGGTAAACAACAGTGCCAGACATGTCATGGAAATATTCAGGAAATGCCTGAAGTTTATCAGTTCGCAGAATTGAGCATGGGCTGGTGTATCAACTGTCATCGTGAAAGCAAAGTTGACTTTTACAATAAAGCAGATAGTACCGGTAATAAATTTTACAGCATTTACGAGAAATTCCATAACGATATCAAAAATCACAAACTAGATAGCGTAACGGTTGAAAAGATCGGCGGTACAGAGTGTCAGAAATGTCACTATTGATCTGCTGATTTATGCCGGCGGTTACCTGGCTACAATACAAATTTTAGTACACGCTTAAGTAGAATATAGTAACAATTTAATGAATTAGCACATTAGCACAACAGCTAATCAGCACATTTAAAAGAACTATGAGTAATAAAAAGTACTGGCAGAATTTTGGAGAACTGAATCAGACGGATGCTTTTAAGCAGTCAACAACTGATGAGTTTAAAGAAGATTTACCGTTTACAGACCTGGATGAGAAGGGATTGCTGGAAGGCAAAACTCCCAGAAGGGATTTTTTAAAATACCTCGGGTTCAGTACTGCAGCAGCTGCTTTGGTGGCTAGTTGTGATATACCTGTTCGTAAAGCGGTACCATTTTTAAACAGGCCCGATAGCGTTATTCCTGGTATTCCCAATTATTATGCATCTACCTATATGAATGGAGGAGATGCGATCAGTGTAATAGTGAAACAACGCGACGGAAGGCCGATCAAGATCGAAGGAAATGAACTTGCATCGCTTACAAAAGGCGGAACAAGTGCACAGGCACAGGCCTCTGTACTCGATCTTTATGATACCACAAGGCTGCGTCATCCATTACAAAAAGATGGCAGCAACTTTAAAGAAGTAACAACATTCGAGGCTTTTGATAAGATGATCGCCTCCGGACTTGCAGGAATTGGCGGAAAGCCGGTTGTTTTACTTACTTCTACTATTCATTCGCCTTCAACCTTACAGGTAATAAATGATTTCATAGTAAAATACCCTGGCAGCCGTCACGTACAATACGATGCGGTGAGCTATCATGGAATGCTTGCTGCCAACGAAGCATGTTATGGAAAAAGGGCACTTCCTTCTTATCATTTTGATAAAGCAAAAACAGTAGTTAGCCTTAGCGCCGACTTCCTGGGAACCTGGTTAAGCCCGGTTGAATTCAGTAAACAATATGGTGATAGCAAAAGGATCGTAGGTGAAAAACCTTCTATCAGCCGTCATATACATTTCGAAAGTATGTTAAGCCTAACCGGTAGTAATGCCGATGACCGCTTCACACATAAACCATCCGAAACCGGTGCAGTAGCACTGGCCCTGCTTGCAAAACTTGGCGGAATCAGTACCGGAACAACTATTACAAATCCTGCATTGCTGAAAGGAATTGATACAGCAGCTGCTGCATTGTCGGCAAGCAAAGGTTCCTCACTCGTAGTTTGCGGAAGTAACGATGTAAATATTCAGGTGATTGTAAATGCGATCAATGAAGTGATTGGCGCAAACGGAACTACCATTAACTGGGCCGCAACTTCCAACTATCGTAAGGGCAGCGATACCGATATGGCAAAACTGGTAGCCGATATGAATGCAGGTGCTGTAGGTGCCTTATTAATAGCCGACAGTAATCCTGTATATAATTATACCGATGGCAAAAAATTTGCCGAAGGAATTGCCAAAACAGCCCTGACTGTTTCTTTTAATGGAACAATGGATGAAACAACAGAACTATGTAAATACGTTATACCTGCTCACCACTGGCTCGAAAGCTGGGGAGATGCAGAACCTAAAACCGGTTATATAAGTTTATTGCAACCATTGATCAGTCCCCTGTTTAAAACAAGGGCATTCCAGACCTCTCTGATCAAATGGATTGGCGGCGAAGCACCAAAAGCGTCAGCAGTTTCTGTAAAAGATTCAGCAGGAGCTATGGTTGCACCCCTAACAACTACAGGTAGTTCTTCGGATGAATATGAAAATTATGTAAGAAGCTACTGGACGGGCAAATTAGGAAACGCAGATCTTTGGGAAAAAGCTTTACAGGATGGCGTAATAGAACCTGCCACAGCTGCTGCTCCCGTAGCAGGAACATTTAACAATGGACGTCTCGCCGAAGCAGTATCAAAAGTACAGGCCATCAAAGGTGCTGCTACAGAAGTTTTCCTATATGAAAAAGTATCTGTTGGTAATGGTAGCCAGGCTAACAATCCATGGTTGCAGGAATTGCCGGACCCGGTGTCAAAAGTAACCTGGGATAATTACGCTATGATCGGCCCTGAACTGGCCAAGTCACTGTTAAGTATAGATGTAAATGAACAACGTGCAGGAGATGCTTACGAAGTACATCCGGAAAAACCGGTTATAAAAATTACGGTGAACGGTCGTTCAATTGAACTGCCTGCGTTGATATTACCAGGCCTTGATGCCTCTACAATTGCTGTTGCGTTAGGATATGGCCGTGGAAGCGAAAGCAAAGATTCTAAAGATCGGATTGGCCGTTCGGCTACCGGTGCCGGTAAGAATGCCTACCAGCTTACAGCTTTCGACGGCACATCTACACAATATAATTATGTAGCCAAATTTGAAAAAACAAGTGCTACCTATCCTTTGGCTCAAACACAGGTTCACGGCTCTTCAGAAAGCAGGCCTATTTTGTTTGAAACAAACCTTTCACGCTTCCTGGCTAATCCGGAAGAGGTATTGGAAGAGCCAAGGCATGAAAGATCTGTGTTGATGGCCGATGGTAAAACAGATTTCGTAAAAGACGCTACCCCTTATCCTGACTTTGCAAAGCCGGGCGTTAAGTGGGGTATGAGCATTGATCTGAATACCTGTACCGGTTGCAGCGCCTGCGTGGTAGCTTGTACAGCAGAAAATAATGTAAGTGTTGTTGGTAAGATACAGGTACAACGTGCGCATGAGATGCATTGGTTGCGTATCGACAGGTATTTCACAGGGGATAAGAAAAACCCGGATGTGATATTCCAGCCGATGCTTTGCCAGCATTGCGATAATGCGCCTTGCGAAAACGTTTGCCCGGTTGCTGCAACAAACCACAGCTCAGAAGGTCTGAATCAAATGGCTTATAACAGGTGTATTGGTACAAGGTACTGTGCTAACAACTGTCCGTATAAAGTACGTCGCTTTAACTGGCTTGATTATACAGGGGCTGATAGCTTCCCCGACAACCAGAGTCCATTGGTTGGTATAGATATGGATGAGTCTGTAATACAGATGAATGAAGATCTTACCAGGATGGTATTGAACCCTGATGTTACCGTTCGTTCAAGAGGTGTGATGGAAAAATGTTCTTTCTGTGTGCAGCGTTTGCAGGATAGCAAACTGGAGGCTAAAAAACAACAGGACCCATCACTCGTGCGTAATGTTAAAACTGCCTGTATGCAGGCTTGTCCTACAAACGCCATCAATTTCGGTAACGTGAACGATAAAGAGAGTGACGTTTATAAAATAAGGAATGTAGAACAGGTTAACCGTAATTTCTATGTGCTGGAACAATTGCACGTATTGCCCAACGTAAGTTACCTGGCCAAGATCAGGAATACAGACAGGCACCTTGGATCGGAAGAAGCTCATGGAGAAAAAGAGGTGAAACACGCAGAAAAAGCAAACGCTTAAATAACTATGGACTGACTTCCTCGTCTCACCATAGCACCAGTAAAAGAGTACAAGCTAAGTAATAATAAAAACAGGCTAAAAGCTAACAGCTAATAGCTTAAAGCTAAAAAAGATATGTCATTACTGAAATACGAATCGCAACAAAGGGAACCGCTGGTAGATGGTAACAAGGATTACCACCAGGTAACGGAAGATATCATTGGCCCTATTGAGATGAAGCCAAGCAGACTTTGGTACATTGGTTTTTACATCAGTGTGGCATTGCTGCTTTTTGGGGTGTACAGTGTTTACCGGGAAGTAACTTACGGTATCGGACAGTGGAACCTCAACAAGACCATCGGCTGGGGTTGGGATATCACAAACTTCGTATGGTGGGTGGGTATTGGTCATGCGGGAACATTGATTTCAGCGATCCTGTTGCTCTTCCGCCAGGGCTGGAGAACAGGTGTGAACCGTGCGGCAGAAGCGATGACGATCTTCGCGGTAATGTGTGCGGGCCAGTTTCCTATCTGGCATATGGGCCGTGTGTGGATGGCATTCTTCGTTTTACCTTATCCTAACAGTCGCGGTCCTCTATGGGTGAACTTTAACTCACCATTGCTTTGGGACGTATTTGCGATATCAACATATTTCACCGTTTCATTATTGTTCTGGTATTCCGGGTTGTTACCCGATCTTGCAACAGTACGCGACAGAGCTAAAACAAAACTCAGGAAATTATTGTACGGGATAGCTTCATTTGGCTGGACAGGAAGCACCAAACACTGGCAACGCCATGAGAGTTTATCACTGGTGTTGGCTGGGTTGAGTACACCACTTGTATTGTCTGTACACACAATTGTATCTTTTGACTTCGCAACTTCTATTGTTCCTGGATGGCATACTACCATCTTTCCTCCATACTTCGTTGCCGGTGCCATCTTCTCGGGTTTTGCCATGGTGCAAACACTGTTGATCGTAGTAAGAAAGGTAATGAACCTGCAGGACTATATTACATTAGGGCATATTGAAGCGATGAATAAAGTAATCGTGTTAACAGGAAGTATCGTGGGTTGCGCATACTTAACAGAATTGTTCATTGCCTGGTACGGCCAAAATCCTTACGAGTGGTGGGCATTTAGCCAAAACAGGGCAAATATCTGGAGTCCTTATGGATGGAGTTATTACCTTATGATGTTCTGTAACGTGGTATCGCCACAGTTATTCTGGAGCAGGAAACTGAGAAGGAATATTCCTGTAACATTCTTCATGAGTATCATTGTAAATATTGGTATGTGGTACGAGCGTTTTGTGATCATCGTTACATCAGTATACAGAGATTATTTACCATCAAGCTGGAGCACTTACTACAGTCCAAGTATTTATGAGATCGGTTTCTATCTCGGTACGTTCGGGTTGTTCTTTACCTGCTTCTTCCTGTTTGCGAAGTACTTCCCCGTTATTGCTGTGGCAGAGATCAAAGCTATTTTGAAGACAAGTGGTGAGAATTATAAAGTGAAGATGACAGATATAGAAAAAGCAGATACAGAGAAATTCTATCACGACGAAGTGGAGCATGCACATTAAGCCGTTAGCTATTAGCTGCAAGCTACTAGCCAAAACACTAGGATTGAATAGTTTTTAGAGTATATACATTTATAAAAAAAGCTAATAGCTAACAGCTAAAGGCTAAAAGCTAAAGAATATGGCTGGAGGAATTAAAAAATTTGTAGTAGGAGCATTTGATGATGAAAAAGTGCTGTTCCCTGCGGTAAAAAATGTACGCAGGGCCGGTTATAAGATCCATGATGTTTATACTCCTTTCCCGATCCATGGGTTAGATCATGCTATGGGCATCAGGGAAACTAGTTTACACACCGCGGGTTTTATCTATGCAATTACCGGAACCACTACGGCACTTACATTCATGAGCTGGGTTTTTACGAAAGACTGGCCGTTGAACATCGGAGGTAAACCACATTTTGCTTTACCTGCCTGGATACCTATTACTTTTGAGTTAACCGTATTGTTCTCTGCAGTAGGCATGGTGCTAACATTTTGTTACCTGTGCCAGTTATCACCATTCGTTAAGAAACACCATTTTCACCCAAGGGCTACTGATGATCTTTTCATCATGGCTATTGAGTGTACTGATAGAACAAATGATGTTGAGGTACAGGAATTCCTGCATAATTCAGGAGCCAAAGAAGTGAATGTACAACACGCAGAAACCGGCTGGTGGCTTGGTCGTTATGATAAAGAGCAAAAATTATACAGGGACGAAAAAGGCTATTGATCCACAACGGATAATTCAATAATTGTTTAATTGATAATTGATAAATGAAACGACTTACTTATATAACAGCGATCTTATTAACAGCCATCATTGCTATAACAAGTTGCCATGATAAACGTAGCCCTGGTAAAATTTATATGCCTGATATGACTTATAGCCGTGCTTATGAGTCTTATGCGGAACGTGATTCTTTCAAATTCACAATGGACGCAACCAAAAAGGGCGGTACCATGATCTTTTTCGACAACAAGCCTCCGGCAGGAACTATCAAAAGAGGAGAATTATTTCCATACACATTGCCAAACGATAGCAATGGGTATAAAATGAGCGCAACAATTAAAAACCCTATCTCAGATTCAGCAATGACGAAGGCAGACTTCGCAGAAGCCGGCCGCTTATTTAATATCAATTGCGCTATCTGTCATGGTGAAAAGGCTGCAGGTAACGGGCCGCTTTCTACGTCGGGTAAAA
The DNA here is from genome assembly GCA_038207305.1 of Chitinophagales bacterium. Classification (GTDB taxonomy): domain Bacteria; phylum Bacteroidota; class Bacteroidia; order Chitinophagales; family Chitinophagaceae; genus Ferruginibacter. Next base: position 95,081 of record JBBQZY010000004.1, on the reverse strand, counting down.
TCGGAGCTATTGCAAATCTTACAGCTGATCTGTATGTGAAAATGGCCGACGGTACCATGTTTCATTCTATTAATTATGGTAAGAACAATATGGGAAGCTATGCATCACAACTCAGCAGGAAGCAACGCTGGATGATCATAAGATATATCAGGACATTGCAGCCAAAAGCAGCAGCAGCTGAAATGGTTGCAACAGCCACTGTAAAAACAGATAGTACAAAAGTGAAATAGAGATTAACATTAAAAGCATCACACAAAATAAAGTTTAGATGAATAATCATTTTGAATTACCGGGCAGTTTTAAAAAATGGACATTGGGGTTGATCGTAGCCGGTGTATTGGCATTGTTGTACGGCTTTATTATGCTCCATCCTTTTGAACACGGCGGGCATGGCGGCGAACATACCGGCAGCACCCGTTTTTGGGCAGTGTTGTTGCAGAACAGTGTTTATTGGCTGTTAACGGTAAACGCATCTATGTTTTTCCTTTGTGTTACTACTATGGCAATGGGTGGCTGGCAGGTTGCTATGCGCCGCGTGCCTGAAGCGATTTCAAGCGTAGTTCCAATACTGGGGCTGATAACTTTTATAATACTAATGGCCATTGTTTGGGGAGGCCACACAGATATTTATCATTGGACAGATCCAAAATTATATGACAAAGCTTCTCCTTCGTTTGATAAAATATTAGATGGTAAAAAAGGTTTCCTGAATCCGATGTTCTTCACGATCGCTTCGGCAGTAACCATTCTTGGATGGTGGTTGCTCGGACGTAAAATGAGGAGCCTTAGCCTTGAGTCAGATAAAAATGGCCCTATGGATTATGAAAGAGGAAAGAAATGGATATGGAAAAATACGGTTTGGGGTTCCTTGTTCACTGTATTCTTTGGACTTACAGTTGCATCTTCCACGCCCTGGTTATGGCTGATGAGCATCGACGCTCATTGGTATAGCACCATGTTCAGCTGGTATACATTTGCAAGTACTTTCGTATCAGGCCTTTCACTTATAGCGATCTTTGTCATTTATTTAAAGAACCGCGGTCAGCTGGAATATGTTACAGAAGAACATTTGCATGACATCGGAAAATTCATGTTTGCATTTTCTGTGTTCTGGACATATCTCTGGTTCTCACAATACATGCTTATTTGGTACAGTAACCAGCCGGAAGAAACCAAGTATTTTATAGAAAGGATCGGTACTGCAACAAAGGCAGGCCCTTATAAAGGCATATTCTTCTTTAACCTGATCGTGAACTTTGTTTGTCCTTTGCTGATATTGATGAAGAAAAGCACCAAACGCAGCTGGACATTGGTAACATTCATGGCTGTTCTTATCATCTTTGGTCATTGGATAGATTTTTACCAAATGGTTATGCCAGGCACAATGGGATCACATGCAGAAATGATGCCTTTTGAATTCGGCATCGCGGCATTGTTCATTGGACTGATCATGTGGGGCGTTGGAAGGTATATTTCAAAGAACCCTTTGCTTGCAAAGAACCATCCGTTCCTGAAAGAAAGTATAATACACCATACTTAATTCAACAAAAGCACTGCTTGCTTTATTTAGAATTAATTTTGTGTACGAATTTGATAGAAGAAAATTAAGGATATAAATAGCTAACGGCTAATAGCTAAGGCTTGAAGCTAAAAATTTTATACAATGAAGGAGACTTTTCTGGTTGCGATCGTTATAATGATCTTTATTGTGATCTTTCAGATTGCGAAAGCAAGTGAATATGTAAGTGTGCTGAAAGGTGAAGAGAAAACACGCCGGCAAAACAATAAGATCAATGGGTTTTTATTGATCGTATTCCTCGTACTCGGTTTAGCCGGTGCCTGGTATTGCAACAATCTTTATTATGGTAAAACATTATTTCCACAGGGTTCTGCTTCTCTGGAAGGAGAAAAGATCGACCTGATGTTATATATTACCATTGGCGTAACAGGTGTTGTTTTTGTTATTACACAGGTGTTGCTTTTCTGGTTCGCTTTCAAATACCAGGAAAAAGACGGAAGAAAAGCTTATTTCTTTCCGCACAATACCAAGCTTGAACTATTGTGGACAACCGTTCCTGCAATATTCCTTACAGTACTGGTGGTTTTTGGTTTAAAATTCTGGTTCAAAATAACCAGTGATGCACCCAAAGATGCAGTGCTGGTAGAAATAACCGGCCACCAGTTTGCATGGGAAATGCGGTACCCGGGTAAGGATGGTGTATTGGGAAAAAAGAATTTTAAATTGTCAAACATTCCGTCAGGAAATACCTTGGGCGTAGATTTCGAAGATCCTGAAAGTTGGGATGACCTTCATACAACCGATATGCATTTACCGGTAGGCAAACCCGTTAAACTGGTTATTCATGCGCAGGATGTGATACATGATGTGGGTCTTTCTCATTTCCGTATGAAGATGGATGCGGTACCAGGTATTCCAACAACCATGTGGTTCACGCCGATCCATACAACGGAAGAAATGAAAGTAATTACCGGTAACCCGAATTTCGTTTATGAAATTAGCTGCGACCAGATGTGTGGCAAAGGGCACTTTTCCATGAGGGGCGTTATCGTAGTAGAAAAAGAAGAAGCGTATAAAAAATGGTTAGCGGAACAAACACCGGAATATTATACTTACTTCCCGGATAGAAATCCAAATAAGAAACCGGCAACAACTGATACAGCGAAACTGCAGGCATCTGTAATGCCCGTAAAAACTAAATAAAAGGAATTAAAAATATTTTAAGATTATGAGTAGTGTAGTCACTTTACAAGATGCAACAAGTCTGGAGGCGCATGATGCACATCATGAGCATCACCACCACGAGACTTTTATTACCAAATATGTGTTTAGCCAGGACCACAAGACCATTGCTAAACAATTCCTGGTAACAGGTATTATCTGGGCGATTATCGGAGGTTTATTTTCTGTGATATTCCGTTTACAATTAGGATATCCTGATCAAAGCTTCCCCTGGCTGGAAGATTTTTTGGGCCATTGGGCAAAAGGCGGTAAACTTCAACCTGAATTTTATTATGCATTGGTAACGATGCACGGTACAGTATTGGTGTTCTTTGTACTGACTGCCGGCTTAAGCGGAACTTTTGCAAACTTCTTAATTCCATTACAGATCGGTGCAAGGGATATGGCTTCGCCTATGTTGAATATGCTTAGCTATTGGTTCTTCTTTTTGGCTTCTTTGATCATGGTTTCTTCTTTATTTGTTCAAACAGGGCCTGCAAGCGGTGGCTGGACGGTTTATCCCCCACTCAGTGCATTGGGTGATGCATCTATGGGTAGTAAGATGGGTATGGACCTTTGGCTGGTGAGTATGGCCATGTTCATTGTTTCATCGTTATTGGGAGGTCTTAACTATATCACTACTATTTTGAACATGCGTACCAAGGGAATGAGCATGACGCGTCTGCCACTTACCATCTGGGCATTGTTCTTCACAGCAGTATTGGGTGTGTTGTCTTTCCCGGTATTGTTATCAGGTGCTATATTATTGTTGTTCGACAGGAACCTGGGAACAAGTTTCTTCCTAAGCGATATATATGTAGCAGGAAAAATATTACCCAACGAAGGTGGAAGCGCCATTTTGTTCCAACATCTTTTCTGGTTCCTTGGGCATCCGGAAGTATACATTATTATATTACCTGCCATGGGTATTTCATCGGAAGTAATGTCTATCAATTCAAGGAAGCCGATTTTCGGTTATATGGCAATGGTGGGATCATTGTTTGCGATTACCATCCTGGCATTTCTGGTATGGGCACATCATATGTTTGTAACGGGATTGAACCCATTCCTGGGATCAGTGTTCGTATTATTAACCTTATTGATCGCAGTTCCATCGGCCATCAAGGTATTTAACTGGCTTACCACTTTGTGGAGAGGCAATATCAGGTTTACCCCAGGGATGTTATTCGCCATTGGTTTTGTGAGCATGTTTATTTCCGGCGGATTGACAGGAATTTTTTTAGGAAATTCTGCATTGGACATTCATTTGCACGATACCTATTTTATCATTGCGCATTTTCATATTGTGATGGGTGTAGCTGGCATGTTCGGAATGTTTGCAGGAATCTATCATTGGTATCCTAAAATGTTTGGCCGTTATTTAAATAACACACTGGCATATATCCATTTTTGGATAACGATTGCAGGCGCTTACATGATCTTCTGGCCTATGCACTACGAAGGCTTGGCTGGTATGCCGCGTCGTTATTATGATTTCGCTAATTGGGAATCTTTTAAAATGTTTGGCGGGCTGAATGAATTCATTAGCCTTGTGGCAATGATCGTTTTTGCTGCACAACTTTTATTTGTATTTAACTTTTTCCATAGTATCTGGAAAGGAAGAAAAGTAACAACATTAAACCCCTGGGATGCAAACACGTTGGAATGGACAACGCCAATCCGCCCTGGACATGGCAACTGGGCTGGAGAAATTCCTGAAGTACACCGGTGGCCTTATGACTATGGTAAAGACGGAAGGGAATTCATTCCGCAGAATGTACCGGTTGGAAAGGATGAGAGTACAGATCATTAAGCTAAAAGCTAATAGCCATAAGCTAATAGCCGACGGATTGTAAAAATTAAAATAGGGCCTTGATTGTCTGGAGAGAAATTGAGGGTGGTTTATGCAGGAGAACAACACCATATCCAATTCAACATCGTTTGCATTGGCCAGTAAAGTGAAAGATTATTTTCAATTGATCAAGTTCACTTTAAGTTTCATGGTTGTTTTTAGTACTGTAGTAAGTTTTTTGATAGCACCTTACTACAGGATATATACAAGACCAACGCTATTATCAGTTCTTTTACTATTCGTTGCAGGAATGCTGATAACAGGATCTGCCAACGCCATTAACCAGGCAATGGAAAAAGATACCGACGCCATGATGAAGCGCACTGCCAAAAGGCCCGTAGCCAGCGGCAGGATGAGTGTAGCGGAAGCAAATGTTTTTGCTTTCATTACCGGTATCCTTGGCGTATCGATGATGTGGTACTTTTTTAATTTTCAAAGTGCCATGGTTGGACTCTTCAGTTTATTTCTTTACGGCTTTATTTATACGCCGCTAAAAAAAGTAAACTCTGTTTCAGTACTTGTTGGAGCCATTCCGGGAGCGTTGCCCTGCCTGATTGGCTGGGTAGCAGCAACAGATGATTTCAGTGCAGGTGGTTGGGTGTTATTTGGTATCCAGTTCATCTGGCAGTTCCCGCACTTTTGGGCAATTGCCTGGCTTGCACACCAGGATTATACAAAAGCCGGTTTTAAATTGTTACCGGCAGATAAAGGTCCGACAAGATTCACCGCAGTACAATCAATCATGTACAGCGTGATGATGATACCAGTGGGTATTTTACCTTACGTTGTCGGAATAACGGGTTTTGTGAGTCTATGGATCGTATTGGCATGCAACCTTTGGATGGTTTATGTAAGCATCCTGTTGTATGTAAAAATGGACGCATTCAGTGCAAGAAGGGTGATGTTCAGCTCTTATTTTTATTTGATGATCGTGTTCCTGAGTTTATACGCAGACAAGATCAAAATATGATAAGGAAAATGTTCTTAAAAATATTGAAATAAATTTTATTGATTATAAACTAAGCCTGATTGGCCGGCGGGATGAACGCATGGAAAAGGGTTTGAAGGTATGACTACAGTGGCGATGATACAAAGAAATAAAATACATCCACATAAATTCACCTTGTGGGTGGGCATCGGGAGCATCCTGATGATGTTTGCAGGATTGACGAGTGCATACATCGTTAAGAAAAACCAGGCCAACTGGGTAAGTTTCGATTTGCCCAATGCATTTTGGTATAGTACGGCGGTTATCATCATGAGCAGCCTTACCATATTCATGGCAACAAAGGCATTTAAAGAAAGAGCAATGCCGAAATACAAAGCACTGGTGGCAACAACCCTGGCACTTGGAGTTCTTTTTATCATTTTACAACTGATTGGTTTCAGACAATTATGGCACGCAGGTGTAACACTTACAGCAAACGTATCGTACTCATTTTTATACGTTATTGTTGGCTTGCATGCTGCACACGTAATCGGAGGTATTATTGCCCTGATCATAATGTCATTGAAAGCGTTCAGTAGTAAAATAAGAAATTACAGTCCGGTGCCGGTTGAACTTATTGGCACCTACTGGCATTTTGTAGATATACTTTGGGTGTATTTGCTGATCTTTTTGATCATGATACGGTAGATAACAGATACAGGGACCACAACAAATATTTTTAGAGCGGTTTAAAATTTAGAAATAGAATTTACAACTATGTCAACAACAGCAATACCAGCAGGAACAAAATGGTGGAGTGGCGGCAGGAGCCCCTTTAATGCCAGCTATGGCAAGGTAATGATGTGGTACTTCTTGATGAGTGATGCCTTTACATTTGGCGCATTCCTGATCAGCTATGGTACCATCCGCTTTAGTGTAAATCATTGGGCCGATCCAAACCATGTGTTTAATGCATTCCCTTTTGCAGGCCATGCAAACCTTCCTTTGGCATTCGTGAGTTTGATGACCTTTATTTTGATCTTTAGTTCTGTTACCATGGTACTGGCAGTTCACGAAGGGCATAAAATGAACCGCAAGGGTGTTGAGAAATATATGATCCTTACGATATTCGGCGGACTAGCATTCTTAGGTTGCCAGGCATGGGAGTGGACGCATCTGATCACCGGAGATCATGCTGTACTGGTTAATGGACAGATAGAACATTGGGGAACCACCGTTTCAAAAAATCCGTGGGGTCCTGAAGTAATGTTCAACGGAAAGGAAGTTGCAACGCCCGGCCCGATCGCATTTGGTGGTTACTTTTTCGGTATCACCGGCTTCCACGGCTTCCACGTTTTTAGCGGTGTTATCATCAACATTGTTATGTACATCAAAACAAAGCTTGGCCATTTCGACCAGCGTGGTCATTATGAAATGATCGAAAAGGCAGGGCTTTACTGGCACTTTGTAGACCTGGTTTGGGTATTCGTATTCCTTTGTTTCTATCTTATATAACAAATAATTTTTTAAAGCGTTTTTTAATAATCAACAGGCATTAATTTATGAGTCAACATACTATATCACCTGAAATAACATTTGCACCAGAGCATGGATCGGGTACAAAACGTATCTGGAAAGTATTTACCATATTATCTATTCTTACCATTATAGAATTGTGTTTAGGACTTGCCATTTACAATATTCATAAAGGCGAACATCCCAATGCAATGTTGGTATTGTTCTTCAAAGGTGTTGTATGTATTCTTACCCTGGCAAAAGCCTATTACATTGTTTCTGTGTTCATGCACCTTGGCGATGAGGTTAGGAATATGATCATGACAGTGGTAGTGCCGCTTTGTTTATTCATCTGGTTCATCATCGCATTCTTGTGGGATGGTAACAGCTGGAAGCATATGAGAAATACAAATGGTGGCAGCAGGAAAGCTAATACAGAACAGGTTGCCCCGGCGGCAATAGAAAAAGGCTCGAAAGAATAAAGCATTATCAATAAAAAACATTTAACCATCGTTGCAAAACGATGGTTTTTTTTAAATACTAATTACTCAAATTGTGCGAACTTGCGCCCAATTAAAAGGCTATTTTGAATAAGAAATCAATCTTCTCTTTACTAATTGCCATTATGCTGCCGCTCGCGGGCTATTGGATTGTAAAGTATTACAGCAAGGATGCCGTATATATGCCGCATCATTATTTTTACGATAGTGTTGCAGTAAAAGAAAAGAATGGCAAGATCAGCACCGACACAGTATGGCACAGGGTAAAAAATATTTCCTTTACCAATCAATTGGGAAAAAAGGTTTCACTGGATGATCTTCATGGGAAGATAATTGTACTGGATTTTTTCTTCACCCGCTGCCCTACCATCTGTCCGGGTCTTGCACGCAATATGAAACGATTACAGGATTCTTTTGTTAAGAATGACAGTATCGTACAGTTTATTTCAATCAGTGTAGATCCCGAGCATGACAGCGTTCCTCAATTAAGAAAATTTGCCGACCGCTTTAAAGCAAATCACGACAGCTGGTGGTTTGTAACCGGTAACAAAAAAGAGATATACGATTTTGCATTGGGTGAGATCAAAGCAAGTATTGCCGACAGTGAAGTAGATACCGCGTTCATACATACTGAGAATTTTTTCCTGCTCGACAGCAACCGTATTGTTCGTGGATGGTACAATGGATTTGATACAGCCCGCCAGGCAAACCTTGTAAGGGATATTCCAACACTGATGCTGGAACGGGATAAAAAAAGCCCTTCCATACTGCGTGAATTTATTCCTTATCTGCCAGTTATTTTTATAGGCATTGGTATGGTGATCGTGTTGATGGGTATTTTAGGGAGGATCAAAAAAAATCAAAATCTTAAAGTATAAAAATGTTAGAGGCCGCTATACAAAAGAATGACAGTAAAGCAAGGATATTGATCTTCACCGTATCAATTATTGTATTTGCAGCAGTAGTCATTTTAAGCAGGGTTAAGCTGGATCTCGGCCTTCCGTTTAATGTGCATGTGTTTGCAACGGCGAATGCCATCATCAATTCTTTGGTGAGTATTTGTTTGCTGGCAGGATTGTTTACCGCAAGGCAAGGAAAATACAGCGTGCATAAAAGGATCATGCTTACGGCTATCCTGCTTTCTGTATTTTTTTTACTGAGCTATATAGCCCATCATTTACTGGCCGGTGAAACAAAATTCGGTGACATCAACCACGATGGTATTTTAAGCGACGAAGAAGGGTTGAAAGTGGGTAGCATGAAAACGGTTTATTATTTTCTATTGCTTACACATATTCCACTGGCAGCGATCATTCTCCCTTTCATTTTATTTACTGCTTATCGTGCACTTACCGGCGAATATGAGAAACATAAAAAGCTTACCCGGTTCACCTGGCCATTGTGGTTTTATGTGGCGGTTACCGGTGTGGTGATCTATTGGATGATCTCTCCTTATTACAATTAAAATTTTTTTGCGGCTGATCTATTGATTATAAATGTTAATCAGTGGTAAAATTTATATCCATCAAACCTTTTTTTCTACTGCCCTTATTTCTCGATATATTTATTTCCTAAATCTTTCATATGGGTACAGGCAGGTTAGAAGCATTCAGCGATGGAGTATTGGCCATTATCATAACGATCATGGTATTGGAATTCCGTGTACCACATGGCGATGGGCTCGATACGCTGAAACCCCTTATTCCCAAATTCTTAAGCTACCTGCTTAGTTTTATTTATGTGGGCATTTACTGGAACAATCACCACCATATGCTGCATGTAGTTAAGGAAATAAACGGTATTTCTTTGTGGGCGAATCTTCACCTGCTTTTCTGGTTATCACTGATACCTTTTGTTACGGCATGGATGGGTGAAAATCATTTTACCAAATGGCCCGTTGCATTGTATGGCGGAGTGCTCTTCATGAATGCAGTCGCCTATACCATTCTCTCCAAAACACTGATCCACAATCAGGGAAAGAATGAAAAACTTAAAAGGGCATTCGGCAAAGATGAGAAAGGTAAACTTTCTACTTTATTGTATGTGGCAGGAATAGTACTTGCATTTTTCTTTCAATGGATTAGCCTTACGTTGTATGCAATCGTTGCAATTATCTGGTTCATACCCGACCGGAGGATTGAAAAGACATTGGAAAAAGAAGCGGCGCAGGAAGATCTGATAGAAAATAATTAAATGCCTTTAGCCAGGTCAACGACTATCCTGGAAAGGCTGATATGTTTTATTATTACCGGTAGTGTTGTACCAACCTGGACCGAATTATTTTCAATAGCTGTTTTCATGGGTTCATCAATAGATAGTTTCGCTTTAATCTTATCTCCAACAAGATTGAGGTAAATACCGAATGCTGTAACATTATAAACCGTGGCATCTATTACAATTCCTTTTTTAGAATGCTGAATAGCGGTTAAGAATTCAGGGATATAATGATGGTTATACAGGCTCGCGGCGATCTTATCGGGCTTTTCAAGATTATCGAGTTTAAAATAAACGGGTTGCTCCGTTTCTTTTTCAGTAGGCGCTATTTCATAAACCGACATACTGAGGGGGAAGAATAAATAAGTATCTATTTCCTTAATAAAATATTTGTCGTCTGTAATTTTAATGTAGCCAAGGAATTTATTTTCTACCGCAGCTTTGTTGATCAATAACTCCAATGCGGTGTTGTATTGATACTTCAGGCTTTCGGCATGAATAACGCTCCCATTTACACCGGTCTTTTTTATTACAAATGTTACCTGGTCGCCGATCAAAAAGCGATGCCCTTTCTTTCTTGTTTTTTCCCCTGCTTCTTTTTTCTTTTCGCTGTTGTCGATATTTGCCTGGATGGTGCGCTTTTTCCCGTTATCCATGTATTCGATCACAGCACGGTTCTTCTCGTGGTGAATGAATGTTATCTTTCCGGGAATTGCTTTAGGGTTCATATGATCTTTGATCAAAGGTAGGTAATTGGACTAAGTAAGCGGGTAGTGCCAGGTAGGCCGTGACAGGTAATTATAGTCCGAGATTTTCGGCGGGGTCCCAGAATTTATTTATGAAGTCTACTACAGTATCATCTTTCACAAAAACTTTTTCTTTCTTCAATAATTCTTCCATTTCTGTGGCTGTTGTAAAATGATGCCTGCCGGTTAACATACCATTTCGGTTCACGACTCTTTGTGCGGGTACTTTGGGCTTTACATGATGAGCGCCGTTCATTGCCCATCCAACCATTCTAGCGCTCAATTTTGTACCCAGGTAAGCGGCGATGGCTCCATAAGAAGTAACTTTTCCTTTTGGTATCTGTCGAACTACATCATACACATCCTGGAAAAAACTATATTCCTTTGCAGCTTTGGGAGCATTTTTAAAAACTTCTTTTTGTTGTTTAGCCTTTTTTGGTGCCTGTTTCATGATCCTTTAAAGATAGCAAATTGCTTCGTTTTGGTTCAGGAACTGCTTCAAAATGATAAGGACAATGTTTACAGCCATTACCACAGCAATAGCCTTTATCCAAATGATATTTTTCAGTGAGCACGATATAGCCATCCGTATTATAATAATAATCTTCTCCTTCTACCAGGTTACTGTTCATCATTGGCCATCATTTCTTTTAATTGGTTATCCAGGTTGGGCAAAATTACCGGCAAGGAAAATTTCAGGTAATGTATCTTTTTACTTTGGGCAATATCCAGGCCTTCGTAATGTGTTCTTATTTTCAATGATTCTTTTACCGGTGTTTGCGCATAAGCATCGCTGGTATCTTCAACAAGATTGAGTTTATAAAGTTCGATCACCGTTTTAGTGAATTCGTACAATTGCGGTGAATCTGTTTTTAAATTAATGTAACCACCTGGTTTTAATATTTCTTTATACAGGCGCAGGAACCGTGGATGTATAAGCCTTTTTTTTGCTTTGGATGTACGTAATTGCGGATCGGGGAAAGTGATCCAGATCTCATCCACTTCTCCCGCAGCAAAATAGGTATTTATTTTTTCCACCTGTGTTCTTAAAAAACCGGCATTGTTCAACCCTGTTTCCAATGCTTTTTTAGCGCCGATATACATGCGGTTCCCCTTAATATCCACACCAATAAAATTTTGTTGAGGATGGAGCAATGATAAACCGATTGTATATTCTCCTCTTCCGCAAGCCAGTTCCAATACCAGTGGATTTTCATTCTTAAAGAAATCATGCCAGGCACCCTTCATTCCTTCCGGGTGTTCCAGCACATTTGAGAATGTTTTTATCTGTGCAAAACGAAGTAATTTTTTTTGTGCCATGGGCGGCAAATATAAAGAAATGGATGCCACGAATGCACGAATGGGCCTTTTCTTCATTCATGCATTCGTGGCATAAGAAAACCCATCCTGAACGCTGGTTATTCAGTTAATTACATTAAATTCATATTCATAATTCCAATAAGCTGAACTACAGATTTAAACTTCGAAACCTGTTACGCTTTACTTGTTTTATCTCCTTGGTAAAAACCAGCCAGTACATTATTCAATCATAAAAAATAATCATGAAACGATTACCAAAAGTACCAGTAACAAATATCCTGTTTATAATACTGTTGTGCTTCTCAGGTAATATCAATGTATTTGGCCAGAATACTTCTTATAGTGCCAATACCAATGCAATAGGAGGTACAAACAGCACAGCTTTTGGGTTCCAGTCGCTTTTAGTAAATGCAGGGGCAGGCAATTCCGCTCATGGTTACCAGGCACTAAGAAATAACAGTACAGGAAGTAATAATACGGCCAATGGGTATCAATCACTCTTTTCTAATAACGCAAGTTTTATGACTGCTACCGGTTATCAATCCCTTTATTCCAATACAACCGGCGACGGTAATACTGCCGATGGATATCGATCTCTCTATTCCAATACTATAGGACAATGGAATACTGCTAATGGGTATAAGTCCCTTTATTTCAATACTGGGGGAAAAAATAATACTGCCAATGGATTTGAGTCGCTCTATTCCAATACTACAGGAAGTTATAATACCGCAAATGGCGATGAGTCGCTCACTTTCAATACTACTGGAATTGGCAATACTGCAAATGGGTATGTTGCACTCCATTCTAATTCAACAGGGAATTCTAATACGGCCAATGGAGCTTTATCGCTTTTGTCCAATACTTCAGGGAATTACAATACTGCTAGTGGTGAGGCGTCGCTCAGGAATAATACCACAGGAAGCAATAATTCTTCCAATGGTTATCAGTCACTCTATTTGAATACTACGGGATTTAGTAATGTTGCCAATGGAAGCGATGCACTTTATTCAAATACCGAAGGCTTTAATAATACTTCCAATGGTGCAAGTTCACTCTATTCCAATACTACGGGTTCTAAAAATACTGCCAATGGGTATACTGCACTATACTACAATACAACAGGGTCTGGAAATACTGCCAATGGGTATGAATCACTTAATTCCAATACTACCGGCCTGTATAACACCGCCAATGGATTTGGATCACTCTATTTCAATACCAACGGTAATTACAATACCGCCAATGGATACCAGGCGCTAAATAGCAATACAACAGGCATCAAAATTACTGCTTCCGGATCTGAATCACTTTATTTCAATACAACTGGAAATTTTAATACTGCCTATGGAAATCAATCACTGTATAAAAATACAGCTGGTAATAACAATACGGCCTTGGGTGATTCTGCAGGTTATAACAGTACCGGAAACAGGAACCTTTTTTTGGGAAACTTTGCAGGATACTCTGAAGCTTCAGGCTCTAATAAATTATACCTGGCCAATGATTCTAACAAAACGATGATATACGGAGATTTTTCAACCGGGCAGGTATTGATGGGCAAGGCTAATCCCGCAGGTTACACGTTTAAGGGTACCCGAACTTTAAATGTATTAGGAGGAATTATTACCGACAGTATGCGTGTATCACTTGTAGGTGGCTGGGCTGATCATGTTTTTGCGGATGAATATAAACTAAGGCCTTTGGAAGGGTTAGAAAAATTTATAAAAGACTATAAACACTTACCGGAAATTCCCACAGCAGCAGAAGTGAAAGAAGATGGCATTGAATTAAGTACCATGAATACAAAACTGCTTTTAAAAGTGGAAGAACTGACGCTGTATATTTTGCAACAACAGAAGCAAATAAACGAACAGGAGAATGCCAATAAGCAAATGCAAAAAGAAATAGCTGAAATCAGAAAAATAATAGCTGCTAAATAAAAAATATCTATTGTAAAAATGAAAACAACAATGCTGCCAGTACAGCACCAATAACAGGCCCCACAACCGGTATCCAGCTATAACTCCAGTCGCTGCTGCCTTTTCCTTTTATTGGAAGGATGGCGTGCATAATGCGTGGGCCAAGATCTCTTGCAGGATTAATAGCATAACCGGTTGGGCCGCCTAAACTTAACCCGATGGCCAATACTAATAACGCGACAGGCAATGCATCCAAAGATCCGAGGCTATTGGACGCAGGTAGTAAATGCAAAACCCCGAATATTAAAATGAAAGTGCCAATGGCTTCGGTAAGCAGGTTATTGAACGGACTTCTGATGGCTGGTGCATTACAAAAAACGGCGAGTTGAAGATCCTGGTCAGGCGTTTCATCAAAATGCTGCCGGTATGTAACCCAAACAATGAAAGCACCCAGCATGGCACCCAGAAATTGAGCAGCCATATATAACGGAACCATTGCCCAATCAAATTTACCTGCAGTTGCCAATGCAATGGTTACGGCAGGATTTAAGTGAGCCCCGCTATAACGTGCAACAGTGAATACAGCTACGAATACAGCCATGGCCCAACCCATGGTGATCACGATCCAGCCGCCATGGTTTCCCTTAGCTTTATGAAGTAAGCAATTGGCAACAACACCGTCGCCGAAAATAATAAGCAATGCCGTTCCGGTAATTTCTGCCACGAATGGAGTCATAAGCAATCGTTTTATTTTTAATGAACAAGATTAATCAATTAAATACTGATTTGCAATAGCGGTGAAATCTTTTACCTGCTGCAACTGCCATTCCATTGTTTGATCCATTTCAGCTGCCATCAGCGCAGCAACTATAGGCGCAGCTTCAATCGCAACTTTTGCATCTAAAAAAAGAATTCTTGTCCGTCTCGCCAATACATCTTCTACTGTCATAGCCATTTCATGGCGTGCCGCCCAAACTACCATAGCTTTTGTATATGGCAAACTTTCGTGTATCCTTTTCTGTAACGATGGTTGCTGCTGCATGAGTTGGCGGATTGCAACCGCGTCGGTACCATAAACCGCCAGCATTTCATCACTATCCGTGTTATTGGTACATCCATGAATGGGCAATGATTCGGTTTTACTTAGCTGTTTGGGTAATTTTGCAACAAAAACCGCATTATCTACAGCGCTTTTACCCATGGTTCGGTACGTGGTCCACTTTCCGCCGGTAATGCTTACAAGTCCACTGTTTGATACGATGGTTGTATGATCCCTTGGTAATAAAGATGTAGATTTTTTCCCTTTAATGTTTATCAATGGCCTTAGTCCGGCAAACACGGTTCTGATAGCAGATCGTTGAATAGCTGTTTTTAAATATACATTTATATTGCGCAGGATAAAATCAACTTCTTCCGGTAAAGCCCGCGGCTCGATACTTATATTATCGATCGATGTATCCGTGGTTCCAATAACAACCTTGTTATGCCAGGGCACTGCAAACAACACTCTGCCGTCGTCAGTAGCGGGGATGATCATGGCTTGCGTTGCAGGAAATAATTCTTTTTCAACAACAATATGTACACCTTGAGAAACGGTGATGATGGGCTTATGCGATACATCATCCATCAACATAATATCATCGGTAAATACACCGGTTGCATTGATGACGACTTTGCAGTTGATGGCATATTGTCTATGTGCCAGGGCATCTTCTGCCATCAATCCCGAAATGCGGTCATTCTTTTTAGTGAGCGATACCAGCCTGCAATAGTTAAGTACAACAGCGCCCTGTTCAACGGCTGTTTGTGCCAGATTAATGGCAAGCCTGCTGTCGTCAAACTGGCCATCATGGTACAATACCGAGCCGGTTAATTTATTTGCGGTGATAGCCGGTAATAATTGTTGTGTTTGTTTTTTAGAAAGAAATACAGTTTTACCCAGACTTAATTTTCCTGAAAGTAATTCGTAAAATTTCAGCCCGAACCCATAATACCATTTCTCCAGGTATTTAAAAGAAGGAAGTATAAAGGACAGGTTGTGGCAAACATGCGGGGCATTTTTTAAAAGCAATCCTCTTTCTCTCAGCGATTCCCTTACCAGTTTTATATTGCCTTGTGCCAGGTAGCGAACACCACCATGTATCAGTTTAGTAGAACGGCTGGAGGTTCCTTTGGCAAAATCAGCCTGCTCTATCAATAGTGTTTTATATCCCCGTGAAGCAGCATCCACAGCAGCACCCAGGCCTGTAGCACCACCACCGATAATTACGATATCCCATTCATGAACCTGCTCAAGCTGATCTGACATTTGTTGCCTGTTCATAATTGATAACACGAATTTTTTCACTAATTACACGAATGAAGAAAGATGCCACTTATTCACAGATTTCCTGTTTTATTTTTAATGAAATTAATCATTGACAAAGAATTTTTTTTATTCATCTGCCCAGGCTTTGGCGGCTTTAACAGAACGTTGCCATTCTTTAGACAGTTCTATTCTTTTTTTATCTTCCATTACCGGAATGAATTTTTTATCAGCCTTCCACTGGTCTTGTATCTCCTCCATGTTTTTCCAGAAGCCCACGGCTAACCCTGCCAGGTAGGCTGCACCCGATGCTGTTGTTTCCGTAACTACAGGCCTTACCACGATCGTATTTAAAATATCGGCCTGGAACTGCATCAACAAATTATTGGAAGTTGCGCCGCCATCGACTCTTAATTCTCTAATAGCAATTCCGGCATCGGCTTCCATCGCTTTTAACACATCCATTGTTTGATAAGCAATGCTGTCGAGTGCAGCACGGGCAATATGTGCAGAAGAAGAACCCCTTGTTAAACCGGTGATGATTCCCCTTGCATGCTGGTTCCAGTGTGGCGCCCCCAGTCCGGCAAAAGCAGGTACCACATACACACCTTCACTATCGCTCACCTGTGCGGCCAGTGTTTCCACTTCTGCTGATGATTTGATAATGCCCAATCCGTCTCTCAGCCACTGCACTACAGCGCCTGCGATAAACACACTTCCTTCCAATGCGTATTGTGTGATGCCGTTTACTTTCCAGGCAACAGTGGTGAGTAAGTTATTGCTGGAAGTTACAGGCTTTTCACCTGTGTTCATGAGCATGAAACAACCGGTACCGTAAGTATTTTTTACCATACCGGGTTGCGTACACATTTGTCCGAACAATGCAGCCTGCTGATCGCCAGCTATACCTGCAATAGGAATATTATGAGATGATAAAATATTTTGTGTGTGCCCGTACACTTCGCTGCTGCTGCGAACCTGTGGCAACATATTTCCGGGGATATTAAAGATGTCTTGTAATTCGCCGTCCCATTGCAACGTGTGAATGTTAAGCAACATTGTTCTTGAGGCATTGGAAACATCTGTTGCGTGTACCTGGCCCTTGGTAAGTTTCCAGAGCAGCCAGCTGTCGATCGTTCCAAAACACAACTCACCTTTGGTTGCTTTTTCACGTGCTCCCGGAACATTATCCAATATCCATTTTATTTTGGTAGCAGAAAAATAAGCATCGATGATGAGCCCGGTTTTTTGCTGAATGAGTTTGTCTTTTCCGGAAGCTTTTAATGAATCGCAAAAATCTGCAGTTCTTCTATCCTGCCATACGATGGCATTGTAAATGGGTTGTCCTGTTGCACGTTCCCAAACAACAGTGGTTTCACGTTGATTGGTGATGCCAATGGCGGCAATATTTTCTGCTCCCAGTCCCGCTTTGCTCAATGCTTCTGCGGCTACACCAAACTGTGTGCTCCAGATCTCGTTGGCGTCATGCTCCACCCAACCCGGTTGTGGGAAGAACTGCGTGAATTCTTTTTGTGCAACCGAAATAATGGCGCCTTCCTTATCAAAAATAATAGCACGCGAACTGGTGGTGCCCTGGTCGAAAGAGAGGATGTATTGCTGCATGGGGATTTGTTTTACTAAATGTAAATATATTTCGGTGGTTTTACGCAAAGGCGGTAAGAATGGCAAAAGAGGTAAGTGAAGCATGTTGAATTACGTATATTTAATTGTTAGCCGTCATTGTAAAACGATCCACTCTCACGGATCAGCACTTCCACTATTGCCTTCATAAAAAATAAGTACATAAAAATTTGCGCAGTTAAATAGCTTCATTTATATTCGCAGTCAAATAACTGCATTATGGATATCAGACGAGATGTTTTTCAGGCAATTGCCGACCCTACCCGTAGAGCTATTTTGACAATGTTGATGCTTCAAGCCATGACACCTGGTACAATAGCATCAAACTTTGACTCGTCGAGACAAACAATTTCTAAACACATTCAAATTCTCACAGAATGTCAACTACTTAAACAAAAACAAATAGGCAGAGAAATCTATTACGAACTAAATCCTCAAAAAATAAAGGAAGTAGATAAATGGCTCGAACAATTCAGAAAAATTTGGGAAACCAGATTTAATCAACTTGACAAAGTATTATCAACAATTAAAAAAGAGAAAAAATGAAAAGCAATTTACTATTTGATTTTACCGTTGACAAAACAACAAAAACGGTATTCGTAAACAGAGAATTTGATGCCGAACTTCCTTTAGTTTGGCAGGCTTTTACCGACAGCAAAATTCTTGACCAATGGTGGGCTCCTGAACCCTGGAAGGCAAAAACAAAATTTATGAATTTTGAAGTTGGTGGAAGAAGATTTTACGCCATGGTAAGCCCGGAAGGGCAAGAGCATTGGTCACTTCAGAAATTTACTTCCATTACTCCAAAAACTAATTTTAAGTATTTAAACGCTTTTGCAGACAAAGATGAAAACCCTCAATTGCCCGGTTCTGAATGGGATTTGAATTTCAGCGAACAAAACGGAACAACAAAAGTGAGTATTACCATTTACAATGAATCTCTTGAGCGCATGGAACAGCAGATTGAAATGGGCTTCCAGGGAGGGTTTACAATGGGACTTAATCAGTTAGAAAATCTTTTAAAGACATTATAAGATGAACAGTTTAGCAACGCTCACAATCGCAACTGCTGTGTTATCACTTTTATGTTTAGTGGGTTTACATTTCCTAAGTCCCGGGTTTAAACCAGGTTTCAGAATGGTAAGCGAATATGCTTTAGGAAAAAGCAAATGGCTCCTTGTCATTTTCTTTTTTGCCTGGGGAGCAAGTTCAATTTCACTTTCTGTTTTGCTTTGGAAAATTGTTTCAACTCAAACGGCAGGCATTGGTGTGATTTTACTTTTCGTTTCAGGTATCGGGGCAATTATGGGTGGCTTGTTTGACGTGAAACACAAACTACACGGAATGAGTTTTTTATTAGGAGTTCCTACTTTGCCAATTGCAGCATTACTTATTGCAAACAATTTAATCCGACTTGAACCCTGGAGAAATCATTTTTCAGTTATTGTATTTTCTACAGTTGCTGTTTGGATTAGTTTAATATTAATGGTAGTTGCAATGATTGCAATGTTTTCAAGTTTTAAAAAAGCTGGAATACCCGTTGGCAAAAGTGCAGCGCCAATTGAAAAATTGCCCGAAGGAGTAAAAGCAGTTAATGGTTATGCTAACAGAGTTTTAGTTTTGTGCTATGTGCTCTGGCTTCTCATCATTGCAAATATTTACATATCCGTTTAAACGGAAATTGACATGGAAAACAAACAAATAAAATCCGCTTATTGGATTTCACTGGTTTTGATGACAATTGTAATGCTTATTTCATCCGTTCCATGTGTTTTAAAATTAGATTATGCAGTTGAGCATTTTTGCAAGGTTCTAAAATTACCTGAATACCTGCTTGTATTTACCGGACTAACGAAACTGATAGGACTTATGTTGTTGTATATCCCTAACATTTCAAAAATAAAAGAATGGGTGTTTGCGGGTTTTGCATTTGACCTGATGGGTGCATGGTATTGTAACTTTCGGGGAATGAACTCCTTTACGGCAACTATTCCAATTATTATCTTTATGGTAATCTTATTTGCAGTTTATTACTTCAACAAAAAACTAAACGCTTCTAAAATTTAAAACAAAATATTATGTCATTTCAAGCATACATCGACAACATCAAAGCCAAAACAGGCAAAACACCTGGCGACTTTAAAAAACTTGCAGAGAAAAAAGGTTTTATCCTAAAAGGGAAACTCAATCCTGCAATCAAAGCAACCGAAGTTGTACATTGGCTGAAAATCGATTTTGATTTGGGTCATGGCCATGCAATGGCTATATATATGACATTTAAAGGGAAAACCGAATGACCAGCAAAACAACAAACCACTAACAGCAATTTTATATGAACTTACAAGAACAAATCAATAAGTATATTGACAGCCAACAGGAACCAAAACGTTCAGACATCCAATCATTGCATCAACGCATACTTCAAACGTTGCCAAAATGTAAACTATGGTTTTCAGACGGCAAAGACGATAAAGGTAAAATTGTTTCTAATCCTAATGTAGGCTATGGACTTCAAACAATAAAATATACCGACGGAAAGACAAAAGAGTTTTATCAAATTGGTATCAGTGCAAACACGACAGGAATATCTGTTTATATAATGGGTATTAAAGACAAAAAATATTTACCTGAAACCTATGGAAAAACAATAGGTAAGGCAAGTGTAACTGGTTATTGCATTAAGTTCAAAACGCTAAAAGACATAAATATTGACATACTTGAAGCGGCAATACGAGACGGAGTTGAACAGACAAATTAATGACAGCGAACAAAAAACAACGAACCGCTAATTGTGGTTATTGTAAATAACACTTTGCTGACGTTTCAAAAACAAATAAAATATAAATGGTTTCAATAAACACATTACGAAAATTGTTGCTTTTGTTTCCAGTGACAACTGAAGAGCCACACTTTGAAAAAACATCATTTAGAGTAAGTAAAAAAATATTTGCAACTGTTGATATTGACAATAAAAGAGTAACATTAAAATTTTCGCAATTAGACCAATCCGTTTTTTGTAGTTTTAAAAAATCAATAATTTATCCAGTTGCAGGAACTTGGGGCAAACAAGGTTGGACAATTGTAGAACTAAATGAAGTCAAAAAGAATATGTTGAAAGATGCATTGACAATGTCATATTGCAATGTTGCACCCAAAAAATTATCCAGATTGGTACGACCGAATACTAAAAAGCCAACAGACAATAAGTTATGAAAAAAGCAATTTTCACAGCAGCTCTTATAGCAGGTACATTAGATATTCTTGCGGCGTTTATTCAAAGTTATTTAATGGCGGATGTAATGCCCTCAACAGTTTTAAAATACATTGCAAGCGGAGTATTTGGTAAACCGGCCTTTAGTGCTGGTGCGGAAATGATAATTTTGGGATTACTTTTTCACTTTATTATTGCATTTGCCTGCACCTTCAGTTATTTTTTGTTTTATCCAAAATTAAATTTTTTAAAACAGCATTGGTTATTTGGTAGTATTTTAATTGCGATTATTGCGTGGGCAATTCCCAATTGGATTATTATACCAATGAGCCATATTTCAAAGTACTCATTTCAATTTTCAAAAGCATTCATAGCGATAACAATATTGTTTTTTTGTGTAGGAATTCCGATTGCATATAGCGCCCATAAATTCTATACCAACAAGTTTAAGAAATAATTAAAATAAATATTGACACCGTAACAAAGAGTAGAACAACAAACCGCATGGAACAGGTTTTGTGCAATTACAGTTTTACGGAAGTACAAATTCTGCTTTTTTATCGAGCGGACGCAATGCTTCCAGGCACCGGTTCTATTCATCGACTTTTAATAATATATTTAACTTCAGTTCCTTGTAAACAGTTGGTAAATTCACTAACTGCACAAAGCGTTGAACTCCGCAAGTATTTTCGGAGTTGATGAGATAAACAGGGCTTATCAACTTTAAAGAAAAAAATAATCATGGCAAAATCAAAAGCGACCGTATTCATCAGGGAAATGTTTGTTAACAACAATGGTTTTATTTACGGGGAACAGCTGGTGAATTATTTAATAGGATCGTATGAAGATCAGTGATGTTACAGCGAGACGAAGTATTACCGAATTCAGCTATTCATTTATTGGTATAACCGGAGATCAATCGGTTTTAATCACCAGGAAATTCATTTTCTCTAATCAACATCCTTAATGGCATCCCATGAAACTAAAACATGCAATCGTACTTATTGTAATTGCCTATTGTATTGACTTTTTCGGGTCGCTGCAAAAGATATTGCATACGCCTCATGCCGATACCATATTGATCATTGCCACCATTCTTAAAATTGCGGGATGGCTTTTATTATTGTATAAAATTTTAACGAACCCGAAAGCGAACGATTTCTTAAACTGGTAGGAACTCAAATAATTAACCAATATGTGTAAAATTCTGGTAATAATATTTGTAGGTTTTTTTAGCAATTGTTGTGGACAAAGTGTAGATTCATTAAGGGTAAATACAAATGCGCCAGACTCAATACTGATTGAGTCACGAAGACCTGTTGTTTCGAAAGCAGATCTCAATGATTCTGCTTATTTAAGGGTTAGAATATTTCAAACCGGGTATCGTATTTATTTACGCAATGATTCTCTCAGCACTGGTGACACAACAATGATCGATAAATTTATTTCCACAAGGATTGATTTTATAGACAAGAATAAGGTTTTTGTAATTGGCGATCCCAATGCGAGGTATGCTAATTTCCGACCACTTAAAAACATATTTAAGAAGTATGAGATCTTCAGGTTTAAGATAGTAACAGATTAAAACCTATATTGATCATTTTTGAAACAGGGCATAAAATTGAGGAAGCAATGAAACCAGTAGCTTTAATTATATTATCCGGGTTGATCCTGCCTATATTTTTCTGTAGCATGAAGAAACCAGCAGATGGGTGCGAAAGATTCAGGAACGGGAAATATATTTTTAAAATAAGAGGGAAACAGAAAGGAGAAGACATCTTGTTCCTGATTGAAAGAAGAGATTCCATTCAAACTGAAACAGAAATCAAGAGCGGTAAATATTCAAAGCTTTCCGTGAAATGGACCAGCAACTGTGTGTATGAAGTAAAAATGCTGGAAACATCTTTCAGCCTGCCTGATTCAATACAATGGATCAGGAGAACAGTTCCTTTTGTAACAAAGATCATCGGCTGGGCAGATAATTATTATGTTTTTAAAGCATCTCGGGGAAATACTGTTGCAATCACCGATACCGTGTGGCTGGTAAAATAAGTTTGCCTGTTTACATCTGTTTAGGCGAAATATAAAAGCCAGCTATTACTGATAGCCGGAACCCAGGTATATTGATAGGGTTGCGCTTAATAAAGTATCAGCGTAAGGCCCTGAATTGTCCTTACTTCCTTGTCTGGCCCAAGCACTTTCACATCATCAAATACAACGATCGTTCCTGCTGTACAACGGGCCATCAATTTTGCAATTGGTTTTAAACTGGCGCTTGTAATGCTGCTTCTTTCAATATTGTTTTTAAAATTAGCCCCTGAGAAATAAACGTTGGCGCTGATGATAGAAAAATGCGCATCGAAGTCAAAATTTTCTAATTCTGCCCGGCAAAATTCCTGGGCCTTGAACTTCACTGCCGACATTTTTCCGGTGCCTCCTTCATTTTGAAAATTGAGAACGTTTGTCTCGTCGGAATTTTCAATGCTTGCAGGCAGGTTGGTTGGACTCACTTTTTTTTGAATGTTGGTAACCGAGTTATTTACCTGTAAAAATACAAGGCTTGCAACAAGTGGGGCGAATAATAATTTCATTGTAGAAGGGGTTTAGTTGATGAGATCGGTATTTAAATTTAATACTTGAAAAGTGAACCTATTGTTATAATGCACTTTCGGCGCATTTTTAGATAATGCTGTCCAGATCTCTCCTGCAGACATGGCTTCGGCGCCTGCGCCTGGGTATTGATCTTTTGACTTATGAAAATGATTGACAAGCCTGCCTGCAACGAATTTGAAACCAATGAACCCATTCCTGGAACATAGCTGCCCGACGTTGGACAGTTGCCGGAGCATTTTACCACTAACCTCGAAAGCACTTATAGTATCCTAACCGTAAAAGATATTATAGGGTAGATGAGCGGCAGACTAATGGACCACCAAAGAAATTATTGTGCATTTAGCATCTATGGAACGGTACCTGTAGTTCAATCATTATATATTGTAAAAGAAAGCTCAACAATATGTTTAGATTGTTAACTTCGTTTTCGTTGCACGTATTATAGCGGCAATAATTTAAAAAGCTCATTTGAAGATATTTTGGGTATTCTTTTTATTGACCTGTTCGGTTGCCAATGGCCAAACTGTTTCAACAGGTAATAATTCGACTTGGTTAACATTTAAGGCAACAGGTTATTCACTAACCTACCCGGCAAACTGGGTAATTGATACGAGTAAGAAAATGGGTATCGACCTGTTCATCTTTTCTAAGCTTGATAGTATCAACGACAAATTCCGCGAAAATGTAAATGTGTTGTCATCGGATACCGAAGGCCAACATGTAAGTTTGGATACGTTCGTAAAAGTTTCATTAAAAGGTATTCAGGATATGGCAACCGGTTATAAAATACTGGAATCAAAACTTTATGTCCTTCCGGGAAGAACCTATCATAAAATTGAGTTTACGATGCAGCAGGGAACTTTTAACCTGCATTTTGTGCAATATTATTTTGCGACTGATAAAAAGGTATATACGATAACACTAACTACAGAAGTATCCCAATTTGAGCGATACAGGGAAACAGGTGCAAGAATGCTCGATTCTTTCAGGCTGGAAAATTAAACAAGTTGTAAACCATTCATCATCGAAACAATTATATTTAGAAATTACAGGATCTTTTTATAATTTGTTTTTTCAATATCGTTTCCTTCAATCTTGTAAATGACTTTCAGATCATCAATAGCAATACTGTTTTTTTACCTCATTTCGGTTTCGGTTTGCGGGCAAAACAGCAAGGAACATAACTTCACCCGGGATGAATTGCGGGCAGATGTAGACTATCTGCAACTCAAATTGGAGTCGAATCACCCCAATCTTTATTTGTATACTGCGAAACCTTCAATCGATCTTTTATTTGACAGTTTGAAACGTAGTATTCAAGGCCCAATGAGCGAATTGGAATTCTACAAACATATTACCATTATCAGTTCTGTCATAAAAGACGGGCATACGATTATATTACCGGCTAAAAGCACCATGGATCAACACAATAAGATCAGTAAGTTCTTTCCTTACAAACTTATTATACTGGGAGGCAAATTGTATGTTGATATGGTTTGCACAACGGATTCGACAATCTTACCGGCCGCAGAGATCTTAAAGATCAACAACCTGGCATCTGCAGAAATAATAGAACAATTGATGAAGCGGCAGGTCAGAGATGGGAATAACCTCAGCTATCCTACATGGATACTGAGTAATTTCTTCAGGGGATATTATAGTTTCATTTTTGGACACCCTGAAGAATTTAAAATAGAATATATGCAGCATGAAACCATCAGGACAAGTATGATCAGGGGGCTGCCAAACGATAGTATTGCTTATTACAGGAAATTAAGATACCCAAACCGAACGAATGAAAAAAGACCGGGTGAGGGGATCAGCATAAAGTTCTCTGCAGAAAATAAATATGCGATACTGACTATTAAGGATTTTCACGATGACATTTTGAGAAAGGAATACCGGCAAAATTTTAAAGAAGTTATTTCCGAATACTTTCAAGAACTAAACAATAAGGCTGTAAGCAATTTGATCTTAGATATCAGGGATAACCAGGGTGGAGACATTCCTAATGGAGTAAAGCTTTTGTCTTATCTCATTGACAAGCCTTTTACGATCCTGCAGTCATATTACGAAGTGGATGGTTCCGGCAATTCGTATACACTGAAGAAGACTACTGGTCAATCATTGGGTATTCACAAGCCTGCTGAAAATGTTTTCAAAGGAAAGTTATTCATATTAATCAATGGCGGCAGTTTTTCAAATTCAGGTATCGTTGCAGCCTGCCTGAAAAGAAATGGCAGGGGAGTTTTTATTGGCGAAGAAACAGGAGGCAGTAATAAAATATTGGCCGGTTACAGCAAGGATTATAAACTGCCCAATACAGGTATTCAGTTGGAGATACCAGCCAGGCAGTTTTTATTAGACGATGTGATACAACTAACCGGCCATGGAACAATGCCAGACTATCCGGTACAACCAACGCTGACAATCAATGATGTCGTATTGAAGGTTGCTGTTGATATGATTCTAAAATGAAGATTAAAAATTGTGAGCTTTAAGAATTTTCTGGAGAGCAATTGACTAAACATTCGATAAGCGTAATCAATGTTCAATTCTAAGGAAAAGGGGCAACAGCCTGTTTAAATTCTTTCAAGGTTGTAGCATTGTTGTTTTTTTATTTTTAGTAGCATTGCTACCATTTGATTTCCTGTAGCATTTTTATTTTCATTTTTTTTCGTTGCTACATCTTCAATTATTTTTTTTCGATCCATTTTTCAAAAAACCTTTTTGGTGCATTTTCTTGTGGGGGTAAAACTACGATGCCGGACTAATGCCAAAGCCTGTTTGGGATAGAACGGGCATGATTGGGAAGGAAATGGAGGGAAATGGAAGGTTTGGGAAGGTTTGGGAACAAACAGGAGCGTTCAGGCAGAAACTTATTTTTTACCAAGCAAATGTTATAAGACCAAAACCGATCATTAAAAATAAAATTATTGTAACAATGCCAATAATTATTAACAACGGGAAAAGCCACTGTGGAGTATCGTTGTTTTCCGACATAATTTTGTGAGTATTCAAATGTATATGACTGTTAAAGTAAGGGGGTAAGGTTAAAACCCTACCCCGATAATTTTTTAATCCAATATCCTTTGAAAGACCGATGCGAATGTAAATCTGATAAGCGGGTGCTTTGTTATACTATTGCCATTATTAGTTACATAATTCGTTTTATTTATACCTGTTAATTATTTAGGAATACAAATTTTATTTGCTCAAATAGAGAAATGGCCATTCAATAAACAACCATTAATGTTCAATTTTACAGCGAAAGAATATTGAACAACGAACAAGGAATGTCGAATGTTGAAATGCAACAGCCTGCGTTTTCAACGAAGGCTTTAAGTGCTGCAGGGTCCCGATCGCAATCGGGAACGGGGAGTTAGCTGTAATACAAAGTTCGGTGGTTGAATGCTGCTTGATCTAATCAGATCAATATTTGCCACTTAGAGAAACTTCATAAAATAAAAAAACCGTTAACTAATTGATAAATAATTAATTAACGGTCTTTGAGTGCTGTAGGGGAAGGGTTCGAACCTTCACGGGGCAGTTAGCTATAGTACAAAGTTCGGTGGTCGACCCCGGTCAACTTAATATTGCTATCAAGTTGGCTCTATGCTACGTTTATCCTGTTATCCCCACCCCCGAGACAAGGGGGCATGTCTGCCAAAAATTTCATCACCCCACAGTGTATGATTGTTTAACTAAGAACTTGATAACACAAATTTAAAGGAAAAGAATCTTTATTTAAAAATAATTCAACAAATATTTTGAAAATATAGATATTATTCAAATATTTGCATATATTATTGAATGCTATTAAAAAACGACTGAAATATGGCTGCAAAATTAAATCTTGACAAACTCGACCTGCAGATCATTGAAGCAATGATGGAAAATGCAGAGATCTCATATGCAGAACTTGGTAAAAAACTTTTCGTCAGCGGCGGCACCATTCACGTTCGCATAAAGAAATTACAGGAATTCAGTATTGTTAAAGGTACTAGATTAAATGTAGATCTTAAACTTTTAGGCTATGATATAACAGCCTTCGTTGGCATATACCTGGAGAAAAGTTCCCTATACGATTCCGTTGCAAAAGAACTGATGGGCATACCACAGATCGTAAGACTAAATTACATCACAGGAAATTACAGCATGTTCATTGAAGTGGTTTGTAAAGACATCGGGCAACTGCGTTTTGTATTGCATGATGAATTGCAAAAGATCAAAGGCATTGAACGCACTGAAACTTTTATTTCGCTGGAAGAAGGGTTTAGCAGGAACGTGCCTGTGGCGCCGGCAGACTAAGAATATTGAACAGGAAAACAAGGGATTTCGAATGAAGAACTGACTCTGTTCTACCATCAGTATTCCTTGTTTTCCTGTTCAATATTCGATCGCTATTTCACATCCACCGCATCCCTCAACCCATTCCCCAATAAATTAAATGCCAATACCAGTATCATGATGGCGATGCCAGGTATGAGTGCCAGGAAAGGATTGTGTGTAATAATGAAATTGTAATTCTCTTTTATCATCAGGCCCCAGCTTGGCATAGGCGGCTGTACACCGATACCTAAAAAGCTAAGTCCGGCTTCTATGATAATGGCTGTTGCAAAATTGCCGGCAGCTATTACCATCAATGGCCCGAGAATATTGGGTAATATATGGCGTATGATAATACGGTTGTTCGTAAATCCCAACGCTTTTGCTGCCTGTATAAATTCAAGTTCTTTAATGGCCATCACCTGTCCACGAACAAGACGTGCTACACTAACCCACATCGTTAGCCCAACGGCAATGAATATTTGCCAGAACCCTTTTCCCAGTGCGATGGTAATAGCAAATACCAATAACAATGTTGGAATACTCCAGCTTACATTTACCAGCCACATGATAATTTCATCTACCCAGCCTCGGTAGTAACCGGCTAAAGCGCCTAATAAAATTCCAAGTGTTAGTGAAATGATGATTGCAATCAGCCCAACGGCCAGGCTTACCCTGGTGCCAATGATCAGCCGACTGAGAATATCCCGGCCATAAGCATCTGTACCGAGCCAGTATCTTTTTGTAATGATCAGTTTTTTTAGTTCAGCCTGGTCGTTATTGGAAAGCTGCCTGATATTATAGACCTGCGTGACGGTAGTATCTTCATCAATATATTTTTCTATGGATAATTCATTGCCGGATATCCTGTAAGTTTTGATCGGGATGAATTTGTATTGAGATGTACTGCCGTTAAAAAAGCGCGATAGCCAGGCTGTTTGAATTGTTTTCCTGTCAGGGATTTTTAAAAATAGCTGCGTATAACCTGGTTTCTTAGCCTGGATCTCCACAGTTTGCAGGTCGGCGTTGGGCGTATTATCCGGGGCAATCTGGTATCCAAAAAAAGCTACAAAAAACGACAGGGCGATGATAACAAGCCCGGCAAATGCCAGTTTGTTTTTTTTTAACCGCCGCCAGGTTTGTGTAGTATAGGAAAATGACCGTTGTTGCATAATTGTAAAGATGACATCTTTTTAAAAGGCAAATAATACTATTTCACTTTTCTTCCTTTCCATTGATATGTACCGAATTTCCCCAGCCACCCTGCAATAACGGTATATATTATATGAAAAAGCTGTGCTACAGGGAACAGCCACACCAATCGTTGTTTGTGAAAGAACACCGAAACCGGGTATAGAAAGAAAAGCTCGGCAATTGTTTTTAAAACTACCAATGTCAACCAAAATCCAATCAGCGAATATTGAATATTAAACATTGAATAGGTAACATTTTTAAATATTGCAATAACCGGTAACAGCAGCAGCAAAACATTGAATGCGTAAACAATTAACAACACCCCAAAAATTCTTTTGTCATCATACTTATCTGCTTTGCTTGCCCAACGAATGCGTTGATTAAAAAATTCTCCAATTGTTTTTACTGGTGCTGTTTGTACGATCGCCGCTTTTGATTTTAAGAACATAACACGTTCCGGGAATCGTTTATAAATTTTATGCATCAATAACATATCATCTCCACTGGCAATATTGTCAATTCCTGTAAAACCATTTACTTCAACAAATGCACTTTTTTCATAAGCCATATTTGCACCATTGCACATGCTGTGCATTTTTTGGTGAACCGAAGCGCCGGTAATTCCCTGCAAGGTCATAAAATCCAACGCCTGGAATATTTCTATAAAACGATTGCTGCAATTAATGGAAACGGGCGCCGCAATAAATGCCGGCTTGTACTGTTCATAAAAGGAAGCAATTGTCAACAGCCAGTTTTCAGGCAAATAGCAATCCGCGTCCGTTGTAACGATCAATGTGCCGGTGCTTTGTACAATGGCAGTTTCAATTGCTTTCTTTTTGTAGGAATTTATTTCGTTTCCGTTAAGCTGCTCTTTTAATGAGATAAGCCTGCTATTTACCAATCCATAATTTTTTACAATGGAGGCAGTATCGTCTGTTGAATGATCGTCAATGATCAATACTTCAAATAGCGTTACCGGGTAAGTTTGTTTTGATATTGATCTCAATAAAGCAGGCAGGTTTTCGGCTTCATTTCTTGCAGGGATGATCACAGAAATGAAGGTTTGGGGTGCTGGATCATGGGGTATAAGGTCAAAAGCAGGAATACTTTTCCAGGCAGCGCGATAATACAGCAATAGAGAAATATAAGCAACTATCAGCAGCAGGCTTACGATGAAAATTACTGTCATATAGGTTCCCTGGCGGTATACAGTACAAGAGGGCGATGCAACGATGCTGCCATGTGTACGATAGCCGGGACAACAAAAATAATTTTTTGAAAATTGAAACGAATGATTATCTTTATATAGTTGTCTAAACAACTATATGTCAAACAACCAATTTAAGAAAAGCGAATTATACAGTTTCATTACCGGTAAAGCCAGTACTGCAATTGCACGCCGTATGCAAAAGAATTTTAAGCAGGCCGGCGTTGACATTACCATAGAACAATGGAGTGTTTTGTATCATTTGTGGAAGGAAGATGGCATGAGCCAGCAATCACTTTGTGATGCAACATTCAGGGATAAGCCCAGTATTACAAGGTTGGTAGACAACCTGGAAAAACTGAAACTTGTAAGAAGGGTTGCGAGTAAGGATGACCGCCGTATCAACATGATCTACCTGACTGCAGAAGCACAAAATTTACAGGAGCAAACAATGGAACTGGCCAATCAAACGTTGAATGAAGCGCTGGTGGGCGTAACAAACGGGCAGATAGAAATAGCAAAGGAAGTGCTGCAACAGGTGTACGAGAATTTGAAATAAGTTCCGCTCCTTAAAATAAAAAAATACTAATTATAAAATCACATACCATGAGCACATCAACTTCTCAAACAACAACATCACTTAAAGGCGGCGAATGGCTTATCAAAGAAAGCAATGCTTTTGAAACATACACACCCGAAGATTTTAATGAAGAGCAGAAAATGGTAAAAGAAATGTGCCTTCAGTTCCTGGCTTCGGAAGTGTTGCCAATCGTTGACCGCATTGATAAACTGGAACCGGGATTGATGCCATCCCTGATGGTTAAAGCCGGTGAACAGGGTTTACTGGGTGCTTCTATACCGGAAGAATTTGGTGGGCTTGGAAAAGATTTTATCACATCAACTTTAGTGAATGAAGGATTGGGTGGTGGATTTTCTTTCAGTGTTGCGGTTGCTGCACATACGGGTATCGGCACCTTGCCGATCTTATATTTCGGTACAGAAGAACAAAAGAAAAAATACATTCCCAAACTTGCGAGTGGTGAATGGAAAGGTGCTTATGGCCTTACAGAACCCAACAGTGGAAGCGATGCATTGGGAGCTAAAACAACTGCGGTACTTTCTGCCGATGGCAAACATTATTTATTGAACGGCCAAAAATGCTGGATCACCAATGGTGGTTTTGCGGATGTATATACTGTGTTTGCAAAAATTGACGGCGATAAATTTTCTACGTTTATAGTTGAACGTGGTATGGAAGGATTTACGCAAGGGCCGGAAGAGCATAAAATGGGTATTAAGGGATCTTCTACTGTTCAATTGTATTTCCAGGATTGCAAAGTGCCTGTTGAGAATTTACTTGGAGAAGTTGGTAAAGGACATATCATTGCTTTTAATATTTTAAATATTGGCCGTTTGAAACTTTGTGCAGCTGCGATTGGCGGTGCAAAAATGTCGCTGAGAAGTAGTATAGAATATGCGATGACCAGAGAGCAATTCAAAACTGCCATAGCAAATTTCGGCGCTATCAAACATAAGCTTGCAGAATGTGCGATCAGGATATGGATAAACGAATCTGCCTTATACCGCACTGCAAAATGGATAGATGAAAAAGAAGTTGAATTGCAGTCTGCCGGAAAACCTTTCAATGAAGCTTTACTGGGTGCTGCGGAGGAATATGCGATTGAATGTGCCATGCTGAAAGTAGATGGCAGTGAGGTGCTGGATTTTGTAGTAGATGAAGGTGTGCAGGTGCATGGCGGTAATGGTTTCAGCGATGAATACATGGCCAGCCGTGCTTACCGTGATAGCCGCATCAACCGCATTTACGAAGGAACCAACGAAATAAACAGGTTGCTTACAGTAGATATGATGCTGAAGCGTGCCATGAAAGGTAAACTCGACCTGATGGGCCCGGCTTCGGCAGTGAGTAAAGAACTGATGAGCATTCCTGATTTTGGTTCTGAAGATGTTACAGCATTTTCTGTTGAAAAGAAAGCAGTTGCAAATATGAAAAAATCTATCCTCATGACAGCCGGTGCAGCCGTGCAGAAACTGATGATGAAAATATCGGATGAACAGGAGATACTGATGAATATTGCCGATATGGCCATTGCAACTTTCAATGCAGAAAGTGCTTTGTTGCGGGTAATTAAAATGGCAGATACGGAAGGGGAAGCTGCAGTACAGATACAGGCAGATATCATGCGTTGTTATTTGAATGATGCATTGGACAAAGTGAACAAAGCAGGTAAAGATGCGATCAATGGATTTTCAACAGGTGATGAGCAAAGAATGTTATTGATGGGCCTGAAGCGGTTTTCAAAATCAGCTCCTTTCAATAGCAAGGATGCCAGGCGAAGGATCGCTGATAAACTGATCGCTGATAAAAAATATTCCTTTTAACCGGCCTCCGGGTTGATTGCATAGAAAGGAACAGTTGCCACCCAATCGGGTGGCAGCTTTATTTAAACGAACATAGATCTTTGTGAAAATTACAACAGGCGTATCGGGTTTAATTTGATAATTTTATTTAATGGTATATAGAAAGATATTTTTTTTACTCATCATATTTGTCTCCGGTTCCTCATTGATTTCTGCTCAGGTAAATGATAATCCATTTATCAAACTGACAGATCCCTTAAAATCAGAAAATAACGTAACCACTGCACGGCAATTCATTGTAGGCAGCACCTGCAAAAGTTGTACATTAACCATCAATGCACAGCCTGTAAAAGTTTATGCCACGGGTGCATTTGCTTATGAGCTGAATTTATCAGAAGGTGAAAATCTTTTTGAAATTATTTCCACTGCCGGAAAAGACAAGTCAGCCAATAAAAAAATAACATTCAACTAT
Source organism: Chitinophagales bacterium (assembly GCA_038207305.1). Lineage (GTDB taxonomy): Bacteria > Bacteroidota > Bacteroidia > Chitinophagales > Chitinophagaceae > Ferruginibacter. The sequence continues at coordinate 61,990 of JBBQZY010000004.1, read as the reverse complement.
TCCATTCCAAAGCCTGCTGAACCTGCAAAAGATTTTGGGATTGAACGGATACAAACAATTCCGGATAATGACCTGGTGCTTTCTCCCGGCGATAAAGTTCAGTTTAGGGTAAAAGCATTTCCCGGTGCAACTGTTTCAACGATCAACGGAACCAGGTTGTTTGAATTACCTGTTTCGCAAACCAATGGTATGCCCGGTATTTACCAGGGTGAATATGAAATAAGATCAACAGATAATTTTGTAAATATTAAAATACCGGTAACCATTACAGATAGTTCGGGTAAAACTGTTAGCAGGGAAACGAATAATAAATTTTCAGTGATGTCGCCATTGGGAAGTGATGTTGCCCTCACGAACGGCCGCCTTGCACACCTGGAATATGGACTAGGTGATGACAGGCTCGGCGGCGCCAAGATCGGCTACATTGACAGCCTTATTCCTTTAAAAATAATTGGTAAAGTTGGATCTCATTTTAAGGTTCAATTGGCAAAGTCACGAACAGCGTATATTCCCGATGATGTGGTTACTTTAATGCCAAAGGGAAGTTTTGCCGGTTCATCACTTACCAACAAATTATTTGTATCCGGCGATTCGGTTTATGATTATGTAAGTGTGGGATTGTTTGCAAGGCTGCCTTACCAGTCGATGCAACTGCTCGATCCTTCCCGTATTGTGGTAGATATTTTTGGAGCTACCAACAATACCAACTGGATAAACCAGTTACAAACGGCAAAGGAGATTGCACATGTAGATTATGAACAGGTGGCTGATGATATTTTCCGAATAACCATTCAACTTAAACACAAACAGCATTGGGGCCATGAAGTTTATTACAAAGGCAATATGCTGGTAATAAAAATAAAGCGGCAACCCGCAGACCTTTCGCTGAAAAATATGACGATTGCTATTGATGCAGGCCATGGAGGAACGAATATCGGCGCAGGTGGACCGACGGGTGTTGCAGAAAAAACACTGGCACTCGCTGTTTCATTAAAACTTCAAAAAGCATTGGAAAACGGTGGAGCTAAAGTGATCATGACACGCAATACAGAAAAATTTGTTGACAATAAAGAACGCATCCTCTTTTACCGCGACAGTACGCCCGACCTGTTGATAAGTATCCACCTGAATTCTTCAGCAGATCCGATACGGTCTCAGGGAACGGCTACATTTTACCGTTATATAGGTTTCCGTCCGTTAAGCCAGTCCATCTACGGGCACATGCTTGAATTGGGCTTAAAAGAATATGGTAACAACGGTTCTTTTAATTTTATGCTCAATAGTCCAACCGAATATCCCAATGTCCTTGTTGAAATGCTTTTCTTAAGCAATCCTGAAGAAGAAATGAAAATACTGGATGAAGGGTTTCAGCAGCAGGTGGCAGATAAGATCGTTTTGGGGGTAAAAGATTTTTTGGAAGGATGTAAGCAATCTTAACCACTTTTATTGTAAAGGCAGGACACTGGCCAGGATACATGTAATAATTTGTATAAACGTATAACCATACCTGCTAAAAAAATCATGGGATAAATGCATCGTTGCATTTTAAATTAAATACTTTATATTGTAATTAATTTACTTATGTAAATATTGTCAGCACTGCGCAGGCATTTGTACATACCAGTATCCCGGAATTCCGGATTAATTTGCCGGTCTTTGTGCATATCTGTACCCTGAAAATTTTTTATTTTCAAACTGTTTAAGTGTTTATGAGATTACATAAAGCATTGTTTATTTTTATTTGCCTGTTATTTTCTTTTGCTATTTGCGGCCAGCGCCCCAGTGCGGGAAATATAGACTCTGCCAAAGAAGTGGCATTCAGGAATTTAGAATCCGACACTGCATTCATAAACGCAAGTTTTTATATAGCCGAAAAATATATGATGCAGGACCTGTACGACAGTTGCCAGGTCTGGTTAAATCATATTGCTTCAAGATTACCTCAACGCAAACCCTCCTATTTTTATTTCTATTTGTCAACTTACCAGGCAAGTAATTATTATTATACTGGTCTCATACGGATGGGGTTACAGGAAAGCGAACGTATGTTGCGAATTGCCCATGAGTTAAAGGATAGTATTTTGGTGGGTACAGCTTATAACCTTATCGGTCTTTCTTACATGAATATGGATAGCATAAAAGAAGCTGTTCCTTATTTTATAAAGGGAATAAAATATACCAGGCAACCGCCCTATGCAATTGACTATTTTACTTCATCGAAACCACACCACATGTATGGTAACCTTGCGGAATGTTATTTGAAACTGGGGATGTACGAGGATTCTAAAGTTGCAGCGATTAACTCAAAAAAACTCGCTACTGAAATCGGTTGGATCCGGGGCGTTGCGGTGGCGGATAATACATTGGGTTTGGTATATGCACGAACCGGTAAAATTGATTCTGCCAAATATTATGAAAGAGAGGCCATTTCAATTGGACTAACCAAAAATCACCCCGATGTTTCGCTGGTTTCTTACAGTGGATTGGCTGAATGTTTTCAGCGAGAACAACAAAATGATTCAGCACTTGCATGCCTGAACCGCGGCTTTATGTTGATGCAGGAAAAACCTTATCTCAATGATCTTTTTGTAAAACAATTTTTGGGCGATGTGATAAGGCTTTCTGTGATACCGGATAAACCACAGTTGCTGATAAAAGCGCTGCAGTTGAAAGATTCAATAACAAACAACCTGGTTAAGAAAAATGATAAGCAAATAGTGTTACTTGTTAAAGGAAGTGTGGCGAATGAAATACGTGCTACAAACCTTGAGTTGGTTGAAATACGGCACAAACAATCACTCACCAATACAAGGTTTATTCTCGCACTGGTTGCACTTGGCAGTATGATCTTTTTGTTTTTCCTATACCGTTATTACCACATCAAGCGTTTGAAAGAAATAGAAATAAGAAATAGGATCAGTCAGGACCTGCATGATGACATTGGTGCCACATTGAGCAGCATAAATATTTATGGAGAATTGGCTCACAATATTTTAGATAACAAACCAGATCATTCTAAAGAAATGCTGGGTAAAATATCCGATCAGGCAAAAAGTCTCATGGGAAGAATGAGTGATGTAATCTGGAGTATGAAACCGGTGGAAGAAGAAAACAACTCCTTTACTTCCAGGTTAAAGAATTATAGCAGTGAATTACTTACACCAAAAGATATCATATGTGAGTTTAAAATTGATGAAACGGTGAGTAAAAAAATTATCAATCCGATCGTAAGAAAGAATTTATTGCTCATTGCAAAAGAGGCTATGAATAATATTACAAAGTACAGTCAGGCATCAATGGCAGTTGTTGGTCTTTTGCAAAAGAATGATACAATAGTTCTTTCTATTCAGGATGATGGAACCGGATTTACCAGGCCTGATCCGCTTCAGGGAAATGGGTTAGAAAATATTCGGCAACGTTGTAAACAATTAAAAGGAAGTTGTGAAATGCTGTTAGAACGCGGCAAAGGCGTTACGATAATTTGTACGTTTCCAGTTGCTATATTAAGTTATACAGGAGATTGAGCTTTCTACTTATTAGGTGATTACACACTAACAGAATTATTTAGCATGCAGAATAATATTTTTTCTATTTTTTTGAGTGCAGTGAAAAATAATATTTTTTTCACTAGCTGCTTTGTTTTAATTCTTACATCGTTGTTTACAACTAAAATATTTGGTCAGATAAATTCAGCAGATAGTTTTAAAAATCTCATTGACCGTACAACAACCGATTTGGAAAAGGTAAACCAACTGCTCCGGTTTTCTGAATACCTGATCAGGGAAAAAGGCGATGACAGCACCTGTTTATTATGGCTCGAAAAAGCAGAAAATATATCAGCAGCTATAAAATATCCATTCGGAATAAGTAAATCTAATTTATTAAAAGGCGATTATTATTTTAATACTTCCAAATGGACGAATAGCATACAATCCTACAAATTGAGCATACAATATGCCGGTACAATAGCTGACCGCCAACAAAAGAATGAGTTACTTTTTAAAGGATCGCTCAATCTGGCAGAAGTATACAATTACAATGGAGATTATGTTACGGCCCTGGAGCATCGCCTTAAAACCATAGCACATATTGATAGTATCGATACAGATGCCGGCAACAGAACCAATGCATACTTAAGCATTGCAAATGATTTTCGTCACCTGAACCAACGCAGCAAGGCAATAGAATACCTGGAAAAAGCGAAGCCATTTCTCCAGGATACAAAGGACAATGTGAAGCTGGATTATTATTACGAGTATTACCAGAACCTGTTGTTGAACGGCCGGCTGGAAGAGTCGCAGGAGATATTGGCAAAATTTGATAGCGCTGTAAAATATTTTGACCTTTCAAAAACACAAAAACTTGAATTTTCCGGGATGTCGCATAAACTTCATGGGCAATTTGAATTAAATTATAATAAGAATTACCAGGCATCTCTCAACCAATTCATGCAGTACCTGCAACTTTCGAAGCAGCAGAACAATCAAACACATACAGCGATTGCATTGAACAAGATCGGCATCGTATATGATTCGCTGATGCAATATAAGCTGGCAATTGCTGCATTTAAACAATCATATGAAATATGTATAAAGGAAAAGATAATTGATTATGGATATAAATCAGCTTTTGAATTGGCAACGGTTTATGAAAAATCGGGCGATTATAAAAATGCTTATTTATATTCCGGTTATGCATATACGTTAAAGGACACACTGGCATCCGAAGAAAAATTGCAGGAACTTAATTTCCTGGAAGCGAAGTATCAGTCTGTGCGAAAAGAAAAAGAAATAGCGAAATTAGAAGTAGCCCGGGCCGAACAGAAACAGGTGTTGTTAAATACAAGGTTTATGGTCGCTTTGTTAGCTTTAGTAAGTATTATCATACTGTTTTTTGTTTACAGGTATTATCACAGCAAACAATTAAAAGAAATTGAGATCAGGAATAAGATCAGCCAGGACCTGCATGATGATATCGGAGCAACCTTAAGCAGCATTCATATTTACGGCGAACTTGCAAATACAGTATTAGATAAAAAGCCAGAGCATTCTAAAGAAATGATTGGCAAGATGACTGACCAGGCAAAAGATCTTATGGGTAGAATGGGCGATGTGATCTGGAGTATGAAACCGGGAGAAGAAGAAAAAAACTTTTTTGCACACAGGTTAAAGAACTACAGCAGTGAATTATTGTTACCCAAAGAGATCAATTGTGAATTTGATATTGATGAATCTGTAAGTAAAAAGATTGTCAATCCTATTATTAGAAAAAACTTACTGCTCATTGTAAAAGAGGCGATGAATAATATTGCTAAATACAGTAAAGCAAGCAATGCCCTTGTTGCCTTTCAGCAGATCAATGATACTGTTTTGCTAACCATAAAAGACGATGGCAACGGATTTGAAAATTCGGCTGTGCAGCATGGAAACGGGTTAGCGAATATGGAACAACGTTGTGAGCAATTGAAAGGAATTTTTAAATTAGAATCAGCGAATGAGAAAGGGGTTGTGATAACCTGTTCTTTCCCTATAGCTATATTTAGCTATAAAGGATGATTTTATAGTTTTCTACATTTACCGTATGATTAAAATTATTGTTTACGATGATAACAAAGCAAGGAGAGCGAGCCTGCAGGCTTTTTTTGAATTAACCCCAGGGTTTGAGCAGGCAGGTAGTTTTGAGGATTGCAATAATATTATCAGCGATATTGAATTGGCAAGGCCGGATGTAATATTGATGGACATTGAAATGCCCGGTATCGGAGGTATAAATGGCGTTGTTCTTGCAAAAAAAAATTCCCCGCAGGTAAAAATTATTATGCAAACTGCATTTGATGATGACGATAAGGTATTTGCAGCTTTACAGGCAGGGGCAGAAGGTTATATTCTTAAAACAGCTTCTGTTGCACAGATTTCACAAAGTATCGACGATGTTATGAAAGGTGGCGCCAGCATGAGTCCTTCCATCGCGTTAAAGGTGATGCGTTTCTTTGGTCAGCAAAAAACGCCTGTAGTGTCTGATTACAATCTTACCAATAAGGAAACAGAAGTACTTAATTATCTATCACAAGGCCTGAGTTATAAAATGGCAGCAGATAAAATGGCCATTAGTTACTTTACGGTAAACAACCACGTAAAAAAGATTTACGAAAAGCTACAGGTACACTCACTGGGAGAAGCTGTTGCACTTGCCTTGAACAATAAAATTGTATAAAAATTTCCCTTCATTTTGTATGCAGTGCCGTTGTGGCTATTCCTGTATTGCATAGTAAGTTTTCATTACAATAATGATTTCCTCTCATTAAACGCATATAGCTATATCTAGCTATTGTACATAATTATTATATAAGCCATATTTACAAGCTAAAGTATAAACCGGTAACGGGAATATTCCACCATTAAATTCCAGCAAAATGGCTACGAAAAAATTTACCACCATCACAAGAGTTGTTTTATTACTGATCTTTTTTTTCTTTTTAAGCATGGCATTATTTGCGCAGCATAATCCATTGATTAAAGAAGAAGCCAAAAAAGAAGTGGCATTTCCCAAAGCCTCGCAGTACAGCCAAACCAAGCTAGGTTATACCATCATTGATGCACCCAATAAAACCTATGGATATGATATTAACGCCAGTGGCCGGCTGATGATTCACCAGGCAAGCATACCTGCCATGCAAGGCAATGAAGGTTTTAAAACAAAAGCCGCTGCAGAAAAAGTAGCTCAGTTGGTTATTAAAAAAATAAAAAAAGGCGAAATGCCGCCAACGATTGATGTGAAAGAGCTGAAAAAATTAAAAATAATATGATTAACCACCCGGTAGTATTTAAAGCGGGTGCCCTTAACACTAATTAAACTTAGGTATGAAACAATTTTTATCATTGCTGTTACTGGTAAGCTGGAGGGTAAGCTCAGTACTTGCCCAACCTTGTACTGCCACAATAACTCCCGGTGGCCCTACTACCTTTTGCCCGGGCGGCAGCGTTACCCTTACTGCCAATAGCGGCAATGTGTGGACGCAGAAAACAGATTTTGGTGGTGCAGCAAGAGGGCACGCAGTTGCTTTTAGTATAGGGAATAAAGGATATATCGGCACAGGTACTGATGCTGTATCCAAAAAAAATGACTTTTGGGAATACGATCCAAGTACAAATATCTGGACACAGAAAGCAGATTTTGGCGGTACAGCAAGGCAAAATCCTGTGGGTTTCAGTATAGGAACAAAAGGATATATAGGCACAGGGCTTAGCGGTGTAAATGTAAAAAATAAAGATTTTTGGGAATACGATCCAAGTACAAATATCTGGACGCGGAAAACAGATTTTGGCGGTACAGCAAGAGCTTTTGCAGTAGGTTTTAGTATAGGTACTAAAGGATATATTGGGACGGGCGATGATGGTGTAAACAAAAAAGATTTTTGGGAATACAATCCAGTCTTGAATAGTTGGATACAGAAAGCAGATTTTGGTGGTACAGGAAGAACTGGTGCAGTAGGTTTTAGTATAGGCACCAAAGGATATATTGGGACTGGTAGTGACGGTGTAAAGAAAAAAGATTTTTGGGAATATGATCAGGGTTTGAATACCTGGACACAGAAAACTGATTTTGGCGGTACGCCAAGAAATACGGCAGTTGGTATTAGTATAGGCACAAAAGGATATATTGGCTTAGGTCTTGATGTCAGTGTAAGCAATAAGGATTTTTGGGAATACGATCCGGTCTTGAATAGCTGGATACAGAAAGCAGATTTTGGTGGTGGGGCAAGTTTTGCCTCTGCAGGTTTTAGCATTGGCGCTAAAGGATATATAGGCAACGGCGCCAATCCTGGACCGAATAAAGATTTTTGGGCGTACAGCCCAAGTGTAACATACAATTGGTCAACGGGCGCTACAGCCCAATCTATCATTGCATCAACTTCAGGAAATTACAATGTAACCGTTACTTCAGTAACAGGGTGCAGTGCTATATCTGCAAGTACATTAGTAACGGCAACGAGAACACTTGCCAGCATAACATCCGGCGGCCCCACGACCTTTTGCCCGGGGGGCAGCGTTACCCTTACTGCCAATAGCGGAAATGTGTGGATACAGAAACAAAGTTTAGGGTTTACCTTCGAAAGGGGCAATGCCGTAGGCTTTAGTATTGGTAACAAAGGGTATATCGGCACAGGTGACGATGGCACTTTAAAAAGAAAAGATTTTTGGGAGTATGATCCTGCTTTGAACAGCTGGACTCAGAAGGCAGATTTTGGCGGAACTGCAAGAAATGGTGCAGTAGGTTTCAGTATTGGTACCAAAGGATATGTCGGCACAGGTAACGAGGGCAATTTAAATAGAAAAGATTTTTGGGAATATGATCCTGCTTTGAATACCTGGACACAGAAAACAGATTTTGATGGAACAGAGAGAACGAATGCTGTTGGCTTTAGTATAGGCACCAAAGGTTATATTGGTACGGGCATTAATAGTGTAACTCACTTTAAAGATTTTTGGGAATTCGACCCGTCTACGGATGCTTGGACTCAAAAAACAGATTTTGGTGGTACCGCAAGACTTTGGGCTGTAGGCTTTAGTATTAATACTAAAGGATATATCGGAACAGGGGAAGAAAGTGTTACAGTTACTAATAAGGATTTTTGGGAGTATGATCCAGTTTCGAATACCTGGACACAAAAAACAAACTTTGGAGGTACGGCAAGAAGAATGGCTGTAGGTTTCGGTATTGGTACAAAAGGATATATTGGGACTGGAGTAAATAATGTATTTGGTGGATTTAAAAAAGATTTTTGGGAATATGATCCGGGTTTGAATATCTGGACTCAGAAAGCAGATTTTAGTGGAACTGCAAGAAATGCTGCAGTAGGTTTCAGTATTGGTACCAAAGGATATATCGGCACAGGTGACGAGGAGGGTACTTTTAATAGAACAAGAGATTTTTGGGAATATACACCTGATTTAACCTACAGTTGGTCAACAGGTGCTACCACCCAATCTATTATTGCATCAGCTTCGGGTAACTATACCGTAACCGTAACTAGTAATGCTTCGGGATGTTTTGCTACATCTGCTGCTACATTGGTTACGGTTACCATACCACCTGTTGCCACCATTACCGCCGGTGGCCCCACTGCCTTTTGTCCTGGCGGCAGCGTAACCCTTACTGCCAATGGCGGTAATGTGTGGACGCAGAAAGCAAGCTTTGCCGGAGGAATAAGAGACCGAGCCATTGGATTCAGTATCGGCAATAAAGGATATTTGGGTACAGGAAACGATGGTGTTAAAAAGAAAGATTTTTGGGAGTATGATCCCACAACAAATGTATGGACACAGAAAGCAGATTTTGGTGGTACTGCAAGGGAGCGTGCCGTTGGTTTCAGCATTGGCAGCAAGGGATATGTTGGAACAGGCCTTGCCACAGTATCCACCAAAGATTTTTGGGAGTATAACCCGGTAACAAATAGCTGGACACAGAAAGCTGATTTTGGGGGTACTGCCCGCTTCTTTGCAGTTGGGTTTAATATTGGCACAAAAGGATATATTGGTACCGGCAACGACGGCGCTAATAAAAATGATTTCTGGGAATATGATCCTGCAACGGATACCTGGACACAAAAAGCAAACTTTGGTGGCGTGGCACGTTTTTCTGCTACCGGTTTCAGTATTGGAACCAAAGGATATATCGGCACCGGTTTAGGAGGTACTGACAAAAAAGATTTTTGGGAATATAACCCTGCTACAGATACCTGGACACAGAAAGCAAATTTTGCCGGTGGTACACGTAACAGTGCCTGCGGTTTCAATATTGGCACCATAGGCTATATGGGTACAGGCACCAGTGGTGCAGTAAGGCAAAAAGACATTTGGGCATATAATCCTGCTACAGATACCTGGGTGCAAAAAGCAGATTTTGGCGGTACTGGCCGACGTTCTGCCATAGCATTCAGTATCGGCGCCAAAGGATATATTGGTACAGGTGTAGATGCAACTTTTGTATCTGATTTTTGGGAATATACCCCGGAAATTACCTGGACGTGGTCAACGGGTGCAATTACTCAGTCCATTGCCGCATCAACATCCGGTAATTATACAGTTACAGTAACAGATATTTTGGGTTGTAGTACTACATCAGTAGCCACAACGGTAACGGTTAATTCAAATCCTACTGCAACTATTTCTGCTGGCGGACCAATTACTTTTTGCAGCGGAGGAAGCGTAACGTTAACGGCTACTGCTGCTTCATCTTATGCTTGGTCAACTGGAGCAACTGCACCATCTATTTCAGCAACTACAACGGGTATTTACCATGCAACGTTAACCGATGCAAATGGTTGCAGTGCGGTTTCTAATTATATTTTAATTAAGGCTGGTGAATTGCCGGATGCTACGATCACGGCACTGGGGGCTACAAATTTCTGTTTGGGTAAAGATGTAAATCTGTCGGCAGTTAGCGGTAATACATGGGTAGGGAAAGGGCTGTTGAGTTCAGGAAGAATAGGGGCTTCTGCTTTTAGTATCGGCAACAAAGGTTATATCGGCCTTGGGAACAGCGGCTCTTTACAAAAAGATTTTTGGGAATACAATCCGGTTACGAATGTATTTACACAAAAAGCTGATTTTGCTGGAGTTGAAAGAAGTGATGCAATTTCTTTTAGTATTGGTGCTTATGGTTATATAGGAACGGGCCAAACATTCTTCAATACGGTGCTAAATGATTTCTGGGAATACAATCCAGTAACAAATACCTGGCTGCAAAAGACTTCATTACCCTCAACTGCAAGATATAGCGCTACGGGGTTCAGTATTGGTATAAAAGGGTATATATGCTCAGGCTTGGATGTTATAAACTCTTCAAATCCTCTTCCGGATTTTTGGGAATACGACCAGGCAACCAATACCTGGATACAAAAAGCCGCTCATCCTTTTCCCCGAAATGCTGCAGTAGGTTTTAGTATTGGAACAAAAGGTTACCTGGGAACCGGGAATATTGGTAGTATTGATTTTTGGGAATACAATCCCGCTACCAATACCTGGCTACAAAAAGCAAATGTTGGTGGACCGGCCCGGTATCTGGCTAGTGGATTCTCTATAGGCAATAAAGGATATATTGGAACGGGTGTAACTGGTGCTACAAAATTGAATGATTTCTGGGAATATAATTCTTTAGCGGATATCTGGACACAAAAAACTGATGTATCTACTTCACCCTGTTTTGGAGCCGTTGGGTTTAGTATAGGAAATAAAGGATACATCGCTACAGGCTTTAATAATATTTTTTCGAATGAATTGAGTGAATATACACCTGATTATATTTATTCCTGGTCTAACGGACCAGCCACTCAAATCATGAACACAGATTCAGCAGGAAACTATACGCTTCAGGTAACTAACCAATTAGGATGTACAGCAACATCTACACCTACAGTGGTAACGGTAAATACCATTAACACCTGGGCTGGCGGCGGTACCAATAACTGGAATACAGCAACAAACTGGAGTTGCGGTATTGTACCCAATCACCCCAAAGTGAATGTAGTGATTAATAATGGTGCAGTTCCCATGCCTCAATTAAATTCAGATATATTGGTACGAAGTCTTGCGTTGAATGGATCTGCAACGGTTAATTTGGGCATATCTTCTTTAACAATTAATGGACCCATAACTGGTACGGGTAACCTCATAGGCTTTAATACTTCAAGCCTTGTATTAAAAGGAGCAACTGGCACGGTTAATTTTGCTTCGGGTTCAAACAGCTTGACTGATCTATTGCTGACTGACACGGCTACTGCAACACTTGGTTCACCACTTGATATAGTATCAAACTTCACGGTGGGTAAAGTGACTATTAATGCCAATGCTGTACTAACAACCAATGGAAACCTTACATTAAAATCTACTATTCTTGGCAGTTCCTATGTTGCAGCAATGGCGGGTACTATAACCGGTGATGTAACCGTAGAGCGCTTTATCTTTACTGGTACAGTAGGTGGTGCCCACGCAAAGAGCTGGCAATTCCTATCAACGCCCACAACCGGTCAAACAATCCGGCAGTCCTGGCAGGAGAACGGTACAACACCGGCCGGCTTTGGCACCATTATAGTGGGTACAGGAACAGGCTTTGATATTACCACGCCAATTCCATCTTTAAAATTCTTTAATGAAACAGGTGTAAACTGGACAGCCGTAACAAATACCAATAATGCCTTACAAAACAAATTGGGTTATATGATTTTTGTACGCGGCGACAGAACGGTAACAACATCAGCAGCAGCTGCAAATCAAACCACGCTTAGAAGTAAGGGAACACTATTTCAGCCGTCCAATCCTCCGGCTTCGGTACCAGTTACTGCCAATAAATTTCAAACCTTTGGTAATCCTTATGCTTCAAGAATAGAATTCAGTAAAGTGCGTGCAGCCAGTACCGGTATCAATGATGTATTCTATGTATGGGATCCTACACTTGCAGGCAGCTACGGACTGGGTGGTTATCAAACGATTTCAGGTGTGGCTGGTTATATACCAACAGTAGGTACGCCGCCAACAGGAAATCCTGCTACTGTTTTTTACCCGGCAGGTATTGCAGCTCCATTCATAGAATCCGGGCAGGCTGTATTTGTAAAAGGGAATGGTACAGGTGGAAATGTAAACTTTAATGAAACCGTAAAAGCAGCAGGCAGCAGACTTGTTAACAGAGATCCGGGTACACCAGGCGGTATAGGAAACCGCCAGTTCCTTTTTGCATCTTTATTTACCAATACCGGCCTTATTGCCGATGGAAATATTGTTGCTTTTGAGAATGGGTTAAGTAATAATGTAAATGAAAATGATGCTGTAAAGTTCATCAATGCAGGCGAAAATTTTGGTATCAGAAGAAATGATTCTTTACTGGCAGTTGAAGCAAGAAACAATGTTATAGAAACGGATACTATTTTCTACCAATTGCAAAACCTAAAACAATTGCCCTACCAGTTTAGGTTTGCGCCGGTAAATATGCCAGCCAGCCTAACTGGGTTTTTAATAGACAGGTTTCTACGTACAAGCACAGCGATTAGTATTACCGATAGTAGCTTTGTTGATTTTACAATCACGGCCGATGATGCCTCAAAAGCAGCTGATCGTTTTATCCTGATCTTTAAGCAATCAACAGTGGTACCTGTTAAGATCATTTATATAGCTGCGGATAGAAATCCAGACCAATCAATAACAGTGCAATGGAAAGTGGATAATGAAATAAATATTGATCGTTATGAAATAGAACGTAGTGCAGATGGCAGGAATTTCATTGTTATCGGCCAATCAACTCCTTTGAATAATAATGGAGGAAGCGCTGCATATATTTTTAAAGATCAGCAACCAATGCCGGATGATAATTTTTATCGGATCAAAGCAACAGGTAAAGATGGCCAGGTTCAATACAGTGATATTGTAAAAGTCTCAGCGATAAAACAACCTTCGTCTATAACCGTTTATCCAAACCCTGTTGTTGATAAGATCATCAATATAAAATTCACCAATCAGCCTCCCGGAAATTATATGGCGAAACTCACAAATAAACTGGGGCAGGTAATTTATATTGGTCCGCTTTACATCAATCAACGGAATATAGTAAAAACATTACAACCGGGAAATGCGCTTTCAACAGGTACATACCAATTAAGTATTACTGCCGCAGATGGCAATATGTTTATGGTAACCGTTTTTATACCGTAAAAAATTAATATTGAATCAGGGACAAGGATCAGGGAATAAAGAGCAAGGAAAGATGAAGCTGACTTGCAAAAGTTCCTTATTGGAAATTCCTTATTCCTTGTTAAATATCCCCATTCCCGCTACGCACAATTACGTATTTCCCACCAGATACAATAAGCTATTTTTGTAGCCTATGGCTGTTATCAAAAAAAGGGTATCCATTGTTGAAGACAAGAACGACCTGCGTGAAGGAATGAATATGATGCTGCAGCTAAGCGAGCATTATGAACTTGCAGGTAGTTTTGCAAACGCAGAAGAAGCCATGGATAAGATACCAGCCTTTCAGCCAACTGCGGTCTTAATGGATATAAATTTACCGGGTGCCAGCGGTATTACTTGTGTAACCGCTTTAAAAGCCAGGTTTCCTGAAATGCTTTTCTTAATGTGTACTGCTTACGAGGATAATGATAAGATATTTGATTCTCTAAAAGCGGGTGCCAGCGGATATATCCTGAAAACAGAAGGCCCTGCTATGATCATTGAGGCATTGGATGATATGATAGCAGGAGGAAGCCCCATGAGCAGCAGCATTGCCCGCAAAGTAGTTGCAAGTTTTGTAAAAATGGGTAATGAAAATACCTTGATCGAATCATTGAGTGAACGGGAAAAGGAAGTGCTGAGCCAGCTTTCGAAAGGCCTTATCGGGAAAGAGGTAGCAGATGCATTAGACATCAGTTCAGGTACTGTACGAAAACATGTTCAGAATATTTACCGCAAACTGCATGTGAATACAAGGGTGGAAGCAGTGAATTTATATTTGAAAAGATGAATCGTTTATAAGGCAAATAAATGTAAAATATTAAATGCAGGACTTTGAAACTGCATTTAATATAATTAAGGGAATTTCAACTGATGGCATTCTAACTGTATAAATTCAACTACCTTTCTCATAGTCTTCCTGAAACAACATGATCAATTCCATTCAATATTTTGTTTTCTTTTTTGAGAGTGTGGCTGTGTTCATGAGTGCATTCTTCTTTCTTCAATATAGCATTATCAAAAGAAAGGAACACCTCAATTATGCGATCTACTTATTGTGCCTGGCAATTTATTATATTCTGGCAGTACCTGAAATGTTTTTTCAGATAGTTCCGGCTAATACAAGCCAGGTGGCAGCATTCAACCTGTTCAAACGGCCGGTACAATTCTTAAGCAGCGTATTTTATACTTCATTTATTATTTATTATCTCGGACTAAAAACAAAATCAACTTTCCTTTATAAATTCTTCAGAATACTTATCGGGCTATATCTCATTGTTGCGCTTGCCTGTTTCCTGTGTAATTTTTTCAAAATACCCTACGATAACATTTATATCATATTCAGTTTGTTGCTCTTCCCTTTACAGGTGTATGTATTGATTGCGTTGTTCAGGCACAAAGTGGCATATTCAAGATATATTATCTGGGGAAGTATCATCATTGTTTTTACAAGTGCGGTAACACTCGTGTATTCACTTTATTTATTTAAGTATGAACCGGGCAATATCAATGCGAATGCGCAGTCGTATTTCCCCGTGCAGATCGGTATCTTGCTTGACATGTTCCTCTTCACCATTGCACTTCAAAAGAAAATAGCAGACAATGAAAAAGCGCTGATCAACACGGCTTATACAAGGCAACAGGCTGTATTGCTGGAACGGGAACGTATTATTGCCGACCTGCATGATGATGTTGGTGGTGGCCTCAGCAGCATCAGGATGATGAGCGACCTGATGGTTCAAAAAGCAAACCTGGAACAAAGTGATTCATTTGCTTCTTTTGGACAAAAAATATCTGCAACTTCAAAAGATATTGCGCAACGAATGCATACCATCATCTGGAGCCTGAATGCAGAGAACGACAGCCTGGAAAATTTCAGTGAATATGTCAGGCAATACGGCGTTTCTTTTTTTGAAAATGCAGCAATAACTTTTAAGTATAACCATGCGCAACTTCCGCATGAAAAACAATTAAGCGGTGTGCTTAGAAAAAATCTTTTCTTAATTATCAAAGAAGCCTTTCACAATGTGATCAAACATTCCGGTGCCGATACGGTAACTGTAAATATTTCACTCCAAGAAAATAGCTTATCAATAGAGATCCTGGACAATGGTAATGGAACCCAGGGAGACTATCCGGTGGCGATAGGTTCCGGTAACGGTCTTAAAAATATGCGAAAGCGTATGGCAGAGATTGGCGGTAATATACGTTTTGATCCAAAAAACGGGATGGGCATTTACATCGATATTTATCTTCCTTAATAATTCGGCATAATTCTTCCTCACCAGCATTAACTTTGTTGCTTAATTTATTTATATGAGCAACATGGTAAAAGAATTCAATGACTATCGTACAAAAATGAACGAAGTCATACTTAGCAAAGAAAACCTTGTCATAAAACGACTGTGGAACCTCGATACAAATACCTATGCCGAAGGCGCCCTGGACGTAAAAACCAAGGAATTGCTTGGGCTGGTTGCAAGCATGGTATTGCGTTGCGATGATTGCATAAAATACCACCTCGGCAAATCTCATGAATTGAATGTAACCACGGAAGAAATGTATGAGGTTTTTGCAGTGGCAAATATTGTTGGCGGAACGATCGTAATACCACATACAAGAAGGGCTGCAGAATATTGGGAAGAGTTGACTATCGAATAAGAAACAAGGAATACTGAATTATGAAATGCAAATGCAGGTCATTTAATATTTAGTCGTGGATGAAAGAAAGCTAAATAAATATTAGTTTGAAAAGTCTGAATAATTTAGGAGTATGTGTAAATTCAATTCCTTAAATTATCATTGTGGAAAAGTAATCTGACCTTGATGAAAGATTAATAAACTTTGCGGTGGCGATTATTGAATTATAAGAAACGCTCCCCAAAACTTTTGCAGGCAATCACATTGCCAGTCAATTAGTAAGAAGCGGAACCTCTCCTGCCTTAAATTACGGAGAAGCTCAAAGTGCCGAATCAAGAAATGATTTTATTCATAAAATAAAAATTTCCGCAAAAGACTTACGGGAGACCTTTAATTGTCTAAGAATTATCTTCAAAATGAGATGGCATCCTGAAGAAAAAGCTCCCGGCAGTGCTGGATAAAAACAACCAGCTTACTTCCATTTTTGTTAAGAGTATTGAAACTGCCAAAAAGAATAACGCAGCGAAATAACTTCCTTGTTCAGTATTTGTATTTCTTTATCATATTTCCCGTTGTGCATTCTCCAAAATTCGATAACTTTATAGCCTAAAATACCAGCAGATGTCCGATACAACAACAACCTTACCTCCGCTAACTGCCAAAGATTTTGCAACCGACCAGGAAGTTCGCTGGTGCCCCGGTTGCGGAGATTATTCCATCCTTGCACAGGTTCAGAAAGTGATGCCGACACTCGGTATTCCAAAGGAAAATATCGTGATCGTTTCGGGTATCGGTTGCAGCAGCCGTTTCCCTTATTATATGAACACTTACGGCATGCATAGCATCCATGGACGTGCAACTGCCGTGGCAAGTGGTTTAAAAGCAGCCCGCCCGGAACTAAGCGTATGGATCGTAACAGGCGATGGCGATGGCCTCAGCATCGGTGGTAACCATACCATTCATTTACTCCGCAGGAATTTTGATGTAAACATTTTGTTATTCAATAACCAGATATACGGGTTAACCAAGGGGCAATATTCACCAACTTCTGAAGAAAGGAAAGTTACCAAGAGTACGCCGTTCGGAAGTATTGATCATCCTTTTAATCCATTGGCACTGGCCATGGGTGCCGACGCAAGTTTTATTGCACGTACTATGGACAGAGATCCAAAACATTTACAAGCCATGTTGCTTCGTGCACAGGCGCATAAAGGAGCATCTTTTTTAGAGATATACCAAAACTGTAATATTTTCAACGATGGTGCTTTTGAGGTATTCACCGAAAAAAGTACAAAACCGGAAGAAGTATTATTCCTGGAACAGGGCAAACCATTGATCTTCGGTGCTACACAAAATAAAGGTATCAGGCTTGATGGATTTAAACCGGTGATCGTTAACCTGGAACCAGGTGCCGGCACTGATGGACTTTGGATCCATGACGATAAAGATTTTTATAAGGCGCAGATACTCATCCGCATGTTTGATGATCCTAAATTAGAAGGTCATTTGCCAAGGCCATTCGGTGTTTTTTATGAAACAGACAGGGCATGTTACGAAGATGTGATGGGCATGCAGATAGAAGAAGCCATTGCACAAAAAGGCAAAGGCGATCTTGATAAATTGTTGAGGGGGAAAGAAACGTGGACGATTAGTTAAGGGTTTAATATCGAATCAAGAACAAGGATTCTCAAACCAGGAACAATACTGAGTTTATTCATCATTCGAAATTCCTTGTTCGATATTTGTATTTATATTAATTTATTCTTGATCATATACTCCGCTATCTGTACCGCATTCGTTGCTGCACCTTTTCTTAAATTATCACTAACGATCCAGCAGTTAAGTGTATTGGGCCTGGTTTCATCACGGCGGATACGGCCAACGAAAGTATCGTCCTTATCATGCGCCGTCAATGGCATGGGATAAATAAACTTCTCAATATTATCCTCCAACACAACACCAGGTGCATTGCCAAGGATGCTCCTTACTTCATCCAGGTCAAAATCATTTTCAAATTCAATGTTCACACTTTCGCTGTGCCCGCCCATGGTTGGAATACGAACACAGGTTGCAGTAACCAGAATGGAATCGTCACCCATGATCTTTTTCGTTTCATTCGCCATCTTCATCTCTTCCTTGGTATAACCATTCGGCAGGAATACATCTATCTGGGGAATGGCATTCTGATCGATTGGGTATTTATAAGCCATTTCACCAACAATGCCTTTTCTTTCATTCAGCATTTGTTCTACTGCCTTCACACCGGTTCCGGTAACACTTTGGTAGGTGCTCACCACCACCCGCTTAATTTTATATTTATCATGCAACGGCTTTAATACCACCACCATTTGTATGGTAGAGCAATTGGGGTTTGCAATGATCTTGTCTGCAGCAGTAACCACATCGCCATTCACCTCAGGTACTACCAGTTTATTCGCTTCATTCATGCGCCAGGCGCTGGAATTGTCAATAACAGTGATGCCGGCGGCAGCAAATTTTGGCGCCCATTCCAGCGAGGTTCCTCCGCCTGCTGAGAACAATGCGAGTATTGGCCTCGCATCAATAGCATCCTGCATACCAACTACCCTATATTTTTTTCCTTTGAACTCAATTTCTTTACCAATAGACCTTTCAGAAGCTACCGGCAATAATTCCGTTACCGGGAAATTCCTTTCTGCCAATACCTGCAACATTTTTGTGCCAACCAGGCCCGTAGCACCCACCACCGCAACTTTCATCTTTTAATTTTTTACAAAAATATAGTTTCTGAAGATTGTTTAGTTAGACTGAATTAAATAAAATTGGATATTAAACGCCTTATATAGAAAATTGTATCTTTAAAAGACAGTCATACTTATGGGAATGAAGCTACTGATTTGTTTTGCAGCACTCACCTGCTCGTTGTTTGCCAACGCACAGTTGACTGAAAATTTCAACGACGGGGATTTTACCAGTAACCCAGCATGGGTTGGCGGAACCACCGACTGGATCGTAAATCCTTCGTTTCAACTTCAAAGTAATAACAGTGTTGTAAACAGTACATATTACTTGAGTACGGCAAGCACGCTTGCAACGACAGCTAAATGGGAGTTCTTCAGCAGGCTGGGCTTCAATCCTTCTTCGGCAAATTATATAGATGTTTTTTTAACGGCTTCTGCAAGTGATATCAGCCTTGCAACCACCACCGGTTATTTTGTACGTTTGGGAGGAACGGATGATGAAGTGAGTTTATTCCGCAAGGACAATGGAACAGTTACAAAGATCATCGATGGAGCAAATGGAATTTTAAATAGCAGTCTCAGTGATGTCAAAATATCGGTGATACGTGATGCGGCAAACCAATGGCAACTAAGCAGGAATCTTAACGGAACAGGACTGTTTACCGAAGGAAACGTAGTGGATGCAACTTACCTGAGTTCGGCTTTTTTTGGAGTGCTTACCAAACAAAGTACAGCCAGTTTTTTTCTAAAACATTTTATAGATGATATCAATGTTAGTATATATGTTCCGGATATTCTCCCCCCCGTTCTTCAAACTTACACAGCTACCAGCATAAATACCCTGGATTTATTGTTTGATGAACCTGTTGATTTAACAACCAGTCAGCTTGTAACAAATTACTCAGTGAGCAACAGTATCGGGTCACCGTTAACGGCAGTTAGGGATGCATCCAACAGCGCATTTGTTCATTTAACTTTTGCAACGAATTTTCCTGACCGCACCAATCTTATCTTAACCGTAAATGGCGTACATGATCTTTCAGGCAATGCCATCGTGAATGGTACCGGTGTGTTCAGTTATTTTACAGCGATGCAATATGATATTGTGATCGATGAGCTAATGGCAGATCCTACACCATTAACAGGATTGCCTGATATTGAATGGGTAGAACTCAGGAATACTACGGCATTTAATATAGACCTGCAGGGATTTCGTATCGGTAAACCTACTGGACAAAGCGGGCCGATGCCGACATATATTTTAAGGCCTGATAGCTTTGTGATCGTTTGCACAGGAAGTGCCGTTGCAGCCCTGTCGGCTTATGGCCCAGCTATTTCGGTAACAAGTTTTCCCAGCCTCAACAACACAGACGATTTGTTATATCTAAAATCAAAACAGGGAACGATCATTCATTCGGTGAATTATACCGATGCATGGTACCAGAATGAATTGAAAAAAGATGGTGGCTGGAGTTTGGAAATGATCGATACACACAATCCATGTTCAGGCTTTAGCAACTGGAAGGCAAGTGTCGATGCGAGTGGAGGAACACCGGGGAGGAAGAATTCGTTGGATGCTGTGAATATTGATCTAACAGATCCTAAATTATTACGTGCCTACGCAACCGATAGTGTGAACATCGTACTCGTTTTTGATGAACCGATGGATAGTGTGAAAGCATCGCTTGCTGCAGGCTATACGATCAGTGATGGAATTGGAGTACCGGTAGTTGCCACGCCATTGTCTCCCTTATTTGATAGGGTGAACCTGCGTTTAACTGCAGCATCAGCATTACTTCGGAATAAAGTCTATACCATTACAGCAACCGGGGCTACCGATTGTGTTGGTAATATCATTGGCACAACAAATACCGCAGGCGTTGGATTGTATGAACATACTGACAGTTTCAATATTGTTGTAAACGAGGTTTTATTCAATCCAGGGCCAACAAGCAACGATTATGTAGAGCTATATAACAGGAGCAATAAAATACTGAACATGAAAAATGTTTACATCGCTAACAGGAATACCATAGGCGCCATCAGCAGCATCAAACAATTAAGCTCCGAAGATTATTTGTTATTCCCGCAGGATTTTATGGTGGTTACTGAAAGCAAAGCATTGGTATTGAATGATTATGTTGCCAACAACCTCAATGCATTTATTGAGATCTCCGGTATGCCTTCTTTCAATGATGATAAAAGCAATGTGATCATTTTAAATGAACAGGGAAATATCATTGACGAAGTGGCTTATTCAGATAAATGGCATTTCAAATTGATAAGCGATGAAGAAGGGGTTTCATTGGAACGGATTGATTATGATGCAGCTTCGCAAAATGAAGCAAACTGGCATAGTGCCGCCAGCAGTATCGGTTACGGAACACCAACCTATAAAAATTCTCAATACAAAATGGATGCAGGTGTACAGGGAGAGATCACGGTAACACCTGATATTATTAGCCCGGATAATGATGGCACCGATGATTTCACCACAATTAATTATGTATTTCCTGACCCCGGTTATGTTTCCAGTATTACAGTGTTTGATGCATCGGGCAGGCAGGTGCGTATACTGCAACGCAATGCATTAAATGGTTTGCGGGGTTATTACCGTTGGGATGGGTTGGATGACAAACGTCAAAAATTACCTGTCGGAATTTATATTATCTATACCGAAGTGTTTAACCTGAAAGGAAAGACAAAGAAGTTTAAGAATGTAATTGTACTTGCGAGAAGAAACTAACAAATACTCATATAGTTATGCGATCGAAAAAAATTATGATCAGTGCCATCAGTTGTGTGGCATTGCTATCATGCAATACCAATAAAACTATTGAATTGAAAACTGCTTACAAATGGCCCGACAGTATTCCTGCACCTGTGGCTGAAACGAAACCAAAAGAACTGACAGCATTTGGCGATACCCGTATCGACCATTATTACTGGATGAACGATTATTTTAAAAAAGGCCCTGACAGTACAAAAGTTGTTGAATACCTCACTGCAGAAAATAAGTATTACGACACTATGATGGCGGGTACGAAAACCCTGCAGGATAACCTGTATGAAGAAATGAGAAAGCGTATCAAGGAAAAAGATGAAAGCGTACCTTCATTTAAGAACGGATATTTTTATTACAGCCGTGTGGTAGAAGGCAAAGATTATTTTATTTACTGTAGAAAAAAAGGAAACCTAAACGCAAACGAAGAAGTATTGCTGGATGTAAATGCCATGGCAGAAGGGCATAATTATTTTTCTGCCACAGGATTTAGCGTAAGTATGGATAATAAGCTGCTGGCGTATGGGGTAGATATATTTTCACGCCGGCAATACAATATTTATGTTAAGAACCTGGAAACCGGTGAAACATACAAGGAGGTGGTAAGTAATACAGAAGGCGATCCGGTATGGGCAAATGATAACAAAACATTTTTTTATTCAGCAAAGAATCCCGTAACACTTTTATCCGAAAAAATAAAAAAACACAAATTGGGTACAGGAGAAACTGCGGATAAAGTTGTGTATGAAGAAAAAGATCAATCCAATTATATCAGTGTTTCAAAAACCAAATCAGATAAATTTATCCTGATCACATCGGAAGCAACGCTTTCTTCGGAAGTAAGATTTATAGATGCTGATAAACCCGACGTTGTATTTATCGTTTTTCAGCCAAGGATGAAGGATGTGTTGTATTCGGTTAATCATGCAAATGATAAATTCTACATCCGCACAAATGATAAGGCTAAGAATTTTAAATTGATGACCTGTTCTGAAAATAAAACGGATAGCGCTAACTGGAAAGAATTGCTTGCACACAACGATGGTATTTTAATACAAAGTTTTGAATTGTTTAAAAACTTTGTCGCGGTATCTGAAAGAAAGAACGGCCTTACACAGGTTCATATCATCAATACACAAAACAATGCAAGCCATTACCTGGCTTTTGATGAACCAACCTACCTGGCAAGTATCGGCTACAATCCCGATTACAATACAGATATGTTACGCTTTAATTATACGTCATTAACAACACCGGGCTCCGTGTATGATTACAATATGGTTAACAAAGAAAAGAAACTGATGAAGCAACAGGAGGTAGTAGGCAGTTTTAATGCGAAGGATTATGTTACCGAACGGCTTTATGCAACTGCGAAAGATGGCACGAAAATACCCATCTCCATCGTATACAAAAAAGGATTTAATAAAGATGGCAATGCCCCGCTGATGTTGTATGGCTATGGGAGTTATGGTGCAAGTATGGATGCCGCTTTCAGCAGTACAAGGTTAAGTTTACTGGACAGGGGATTTGCTTTTGCCATTGCACATATCCGTGGCGGACAGGAAATGGGAAGGTATTGGTATGAGGATGGTAAGATGATGAAGAAGATAAATACGTTCACCGATTTTATTGATTGTGCAGAATTCTTATTGGCAAACAATTATACCTCCAAAGAACATTTATATACAAGTGGCGGCAGTGCCGGTGGTTTATTAATGGGCGCTGTGGTGAACATGCGTCCCGATCTATGGCACGGGGTAATTGCACAGGTTCCCTTTGTGGATGTGCTTACCACCATGAGCGACGCCAGTATACCATTAACCACCAATGAGTATGACGAATGGGGAAATCCCGCCAACAAGGAAAGTTACTTCTACATGAAATCATATTCGCCTTATGACAATATATCAAAGCAGGCATATCCAAATATGCTTATCACTACAGGCCTGCATGATAGCCAGGTACAGTATTTTGAACCTGCAAAATGGGTTGCCAAAATCCGGGCGATGAAAACAGGCAATAATAAAATTTTACTTCATACAGATATGGAAGCTGGGCATGGCGGCGCTTCGGGTAGATTCAAAGCTTTAAAAGACCGGGCCAGGGAATATGCGTTTTTATTTGCATTGGAAGGAATAACGAAATAAATTCTTAGACTTTGAATATTCAAAAGTTTCACACAAGGATCGCAAAGAAAAAGACAGACAACCATTAATTTCTAATTGACATAAAAAGAAGAACCCGAAACGATCGTTTCGGGTTCTTTACGTAAATAATGTTTAAGCTGCAGTGGTTACTTAGTTCCAATATTATTTATACTGTCGTCATCAATGGCATCTGGTTTTTTCTCCAGTATAGCTTTAACGATCAGGTAGCCACCAAAAGCGCATACCAACCCGAAGGCCATTAATCCAATTATATCTTTCTCATTAAAACCAAACAGCATCATTCCCAGCACTATTCCAAAAAATTCGCAAACAAGCCATGAAAGCACCGTGAACAATTTCCATTGCCCTGCTGGTAATCCTTTTCTTTCTGCTGTTGTTCCGATCTTCCTGCACAAAAAGATCAATGCAATAATTTCTAACATATATATAATTAAACAAGATCAATATCAAAATTTACTAACTGCACAAATTCTGACAGGCGTTCATCAATATCAGTCCTGGTAACTTCTTTCAATCGTTCCGGTCCGAATTTTTCAACACAAAAACTCGCCATAGCACTACCTACAATGATGGCAGTCTTCATATTTTCGAAACTGATATCTTTTGTTTTTGCAAGATGTCCGATGAAACCACCAGCGAAAGTATCACCGGCACCGGTTGGATCGAATACTTCTTCCAATGGCAATGCAGGAGCAAAGAAAACATGGTTCTCATGAAAGAGCAAAGCGCCGTGTTCACCTTTTTTTATGATCAGGAATTTTGGCCCCATGGTAAGGATTTTGTGCGCTGCTTTCACCAGTGAAACTTCGCCGCTCAATTGCCTTGCTTCACCATCATTCACCAACAAAACATCTACTTTTTTAAGTACTTCTTTCAGATCTTCCAACGCTACATCCATCCAGAAATTCATCGTATCCATCACGATCAGTTTCGGACGAACTTTCAACTGGTTGATCACGCTCAATTGTAATTTCGGCATCAGGTTACCGAGCATTAGGAATTCTGCACCCTGGTAACTATCCGGAACGATCGGGTTAAAATCTTCCAACACATTCAGGTCGGTGATCAATGTATCACGCGTGTTCATATCATTGTGATATTTACCACTCCAGAAAAACGATTTTTTATCAGGAACGATCTCCACGCCATTTAGTTCAATACCACGGGATCTCAATTCTGCCATTTCTTCTTCCGGAAAATCATTCCCAACAATAGATATTTGTTGAACCGGTTTTACAAAATTGATTGCTGCATAAGCAACATAGGTTGCAGATCCGCCAATGATCTTATCTACTTTTGCAAAAGGTGTTTCAATTGCATCAAAGGCCATGGTGCCTACGGTGATTAATGACATGGTTGTTTGGTTTATTGTTTTGTTAGCCGTTAGCTGTTATTTAAACGCTGCAAAAGTAGCGGATAAAAGTTGTTTTTAAAGCATCATAGTAAATTGTTTAATTTCATGCTATATGTTACTTCAAATTCATCCGGAAAATCCACAGCCAAGGCTCGTTAAACAGCTGGTAGAATGCCTGAAAGACGGCGGGGTGATCGTTTATCCAACGGATACTATCTATGGACTAGGTTGCGATATACTTCAACACAAAGCCATTGACAGGATATGTAAAATTAAGAACATCGATCCTCAAAAGGCGCAACTCTCCTTCATCTGCCGCGACCTGAGCCATCTCAGTGATTATACCAAAAGCATCGATACACCGCTTTACCGGGTTTTGAAGCAATATCTTCCGGGTCCGTATACTTTCATTTTACCCGCGAGTAAACAGGTACCGAAAATTTTGCAAAGCAAGAAGTCCACGATCGGTCTACGCATACCAGACAATAATATCTGCAGGGAAATATTGGATGAATTGGGTAACCCCTTGTTGAGCGCTTCACTTCCCGGCGACATGGTAGAAGAATACACCGACCCCGAAGTGATCTATGAAAAATTTCAGCACGAAGTTGATTTTGTTGTGGATGGCGGTATCGGTGGTATCGTTCCTTCAACAGTTATTGATTGCACAACCAGCGAATGGCATGTTATCAGGCAGGGGCTGGGTGTTTTTGAAGAGTAACTCCACTTACCCTGACAGTGGTTGCAAGCCTTGTAGGCGGTTAAGCAAAAAGCTATAAAAACGAAAACCCGGAAGGAAGTATATTGAAACTTTTACGATGGTATTTGCATAAGCCATTTTGTTCTATTGCTGCACGATGTTCAGCAGTACCATATCCCTTGTTTTTATTCCAGGCATAGTAAGAAAATTCGCCATGTAATCGGCACATATATTCATCGCGGTAAGTCTTTGCCAAAATACTCGCGGCGGCAATAGATGCATAGAGCCCGTCTCCCTTAATGATACATTCGTGTTTTATTTGATGGTAAGGTTTGAACCTGTTACCATCTATCAATAACAACTCCGGCGTAACTGAAAGCCGGCCAATGGCAAGGTGCATGGCTTTAAAAGAAGCCTGTAGAATATTGATGCAATCTATTTCATCATTGTCAACCCATGAAACAGCAAATGCAATGCTTTCTTTTTCAATGACAGGCCTCAGTTCATCCCGCTGCTTTTCTGATAATTGTTTACTGTCATTCAAAAGCGGATGATAAAAATTTTTTGGTAAAATAACGGCAGCAGCAAACACCGGTCCTGCATAGCAACCACGCCCTGCCTCATCCAATCCGGCCTCAATTATTGAACTATATAAAAAAGGAGCTAACATTTGTTGAAGCAAATATCTGGAAAAACATTTTAAGGATCATACTTCTGCCGCTGACAATTTTTGCTGCCCTACCTTTGCATTGCTATGGAAAATTTAAGCACAGAAAAAAATAACAGGCAGGTTGCCACATGGCTTTTGATAGGTGTTGGAATGATCATCATCCAGGTAATGCTTGGTGGTATTACCCGGCTTACCGAATCTGGCCTTTCTATTACCGAATGGAAACCGATCACCGGCGCTTTGCCTCCATTGAACGATGCCGCATGGCAAACCGAGTTTGAAAAATATCGTCATACCGACCAGTTCAAATATGTACACCAAAGTTTTTCCATACATGATTTTAAATTTATTTTCTTTTGGGAATGGGCGCATAGGTTATGGGCACGTTTGATGGGGCTTGTATTCCTGGCAGGGTTTATTTATTTTTTCTTTAAAAAGAAATTCAATAAAACGATGGTCATGCCTATGATTGTGTTATTTATCCTGGGTGCAATGCAGGGAGCTATTGGCTGGATCATGGTGAAGAGCGGGCTTGTTCCGGAAAAATATTTTGTTGGTCATGTTGAACTTACCGTTCATTTTATAGCAGCAATGATATTACTTGCTTACACTTTATGGTTCGCCCTGAGTTTATTGCCTTCTATGAAATTGCACGTTTACAACAGCCGGTTGAAGCATTTCCTTTTATTTATCCTCGTGTTACTTTTTTGCCAGTTGATCTATGGGGGGTTTATGGCCGGGCTTAAAGCTGCTATGACCGCACCTACCTGGCCGGATATTAACGGACAAGTATTCCCAGCCACATTCAATGAACTTTCGCCCTGGAGCCAGAACCTTGTCAATAATAAGCTTGCCATTCATTTTATACATCGCGGACTGGCGTACTTATTATTCATAGTGGTATTTGTATTTTATTTCCGGTCGGGAAATATTAATACGAATCCTGCGTTTAAAAAGCTGAGAATAGCAATGCCAATACTGATCATCGTGCAATTGTTACTGGGAATATTCACCGTTTTAAATGCAGCCAACCATACTGATTTTGTTTGGCTGGGTGTAGCACACCAGTTCACTGCCATGCTATTGGTGCTATGTATTGTTACATTGATGTATATTGTAAGAACGGCGATACCTGCCGGATGAAAATCATCCCGGTAATTAAAAACCTGTATGAAACGATTGTTAAAAGATATTTACTATTCTTTTCCAATACAACTGTTTATCCTTCATTTC
Organism: Chitinophagales bacterium; assembly: GCA_038207305.1. Classification (GTDB taxonomy): domain Bacteria; phylum Bacteroidota; class Bacteroidia; order Chitinophagales; family Chitinophagaceae; genus Ferruginibacter. Next base: position 34,002 of record JBBQZY010000004.1, on the reverse strand, counting down.
AGGAAATACCAGATCCTCTTATTATTTTGGTTCGTGCTTACCAGTGCGGTCAACAGCGATTTCATGAAAAGTTACGGGGCTGATGCTTTGTTCTTTTCTCCCGAATACCTCGGCGTTGTAAATATAGTAGGCGCATTTTTTACCGGCGTGGCATTGGGTGTATTTGTGATGAGCTGGAACATCACCACTTTTATCCTGCATACCAAACGCTTTAAATTTTTAGCAACAACTACTCATCCTTTTCTGAAGTATTGCATCAATAATGCAATCTTGCCTTTATTGTTTCTAATCTTTTATTTTATAAAACTTTACCAGTTCAATGATTACAGGGAGTTGATGAGTTTTACCGAAATATTTACTGAGATCGGAGGAATACTGATTGGGTTTATTTTATTACTGGCCATATCACTTGCTTATTTTTTTGGCGCTGGCAAAACCATTGTAAGCAGGATGGCCCCTATCATCAGCAATCCGGAATTGTTTAATAAAAGATTTACCGCCAAACAACAACCATCAGATGAATTCGGATTAAAAGTGGGTGTTTTTTTTAGCGGAAGATTCAAAATAAGAAAGGCTCGTAATGTTAATCACTACCGACAGGATTTTATTGATTCAGTATTTAAGCAACATCACGTAGCAGCTATTGGAAGTATTCTATTGGCATTTATTTTTTTGATCAGTGTTGGGTTTTTACTGGAGAATAAATATTTTGAAATGCCTGCTGCAGCCAGTATCCTTATTTTCTTTGCTATTATGACTGCCGTGATCGGTGCACTCACTTATTTCCTGCAAAGCTGGAGCCTTGTTGCAGCCATTGTATTATTATTCATCCTTAATATTTTATATCAAAAGGAGATTATCGATCCTCGCAATAAAGCCTATGGACTGAATTATATAAACAAAGATATACGGCCTGTATACACTAAAAATTCACTGCAAGCACTTTGCACAAACGATAAAGTTGAAGCAGATAAGGCCAACATGATCCGTATACTCGAAAACTGGAAAGCAAAACAGCATCAGGAGAAGCCGGTGATGGTATTTATAAATGTAAGTGGCGGCGGATTGCGCAGTGCAGCTTTTGTAATGAATGCGCTGCAAAGATTAGACAGCATTACGCAGGGGAACCTGATGAAACACACTTTCATGATCACCGGTGCCAGCGGCGGCATGCTGGCAGCCACATATTACCGTGAGTTATACAGGGAAAAACTTTCTAACCCGGGATTTAATATCAGCAATGAAAAATATACAGACAACATTGCTTCTGATCTGTTAAACCCTGTATTCACTTCGATGATCGCAAGAGACATTTTTGCGCCTGCACAAAAATTCCAGGTGGGTGATTTTAAGTATGTAAAAGACAGGGGCTATGCTTTTGAGAAAAAATTATCCGACAATACAAATGGCTTGCTCAATAAGCAACTGAAAGACCTGGTTGCTGATGATCTTATTGCAAAAGTTCCACTCATCATTTTTAATTCTGTTATTAAGAGTGATGGAAGAAAGATGATGATCTGCACCCAGCCATTGAGTTTTATGATGAAGCCTTCTTTTTTATTAGCCGATAGCAATGCAAGTCCGGATGCGGTGGATTTTGCTGCACTTTTTAAACAACAGCAACCCATGAACCTTCGCATGTTAACCGCATTGCGCATGAACGCAACTTTTCCTTATGTATTACCGAACGTATGGCTACCCAGCGAACCTGTTATTGATGTAATGGATGCAGGGCTGCGTGATAATTACGGACAGGAGACAAGCCTGCGCTTTATAGAACTCTTTAAAGACTGGATACAACAAAATACAAGCGGTTTGGTGATACTGCAATTGCGCGACAGGTTGAACGATAACTGGCAGCAACCGTATGAAACAAATTCTGTTGCTGATATGATCGTAACACCTGCAACTATGCTTCAACATAACTGGTATAAACTGCAGGATTATTTCCAGGCAGACCAATTCAGCTATTTATTAAAACCGGGAGACAGCAGTATCTACAGAATACCGTTGATGTACATGCCGGGTAAAGCAGATAAAGGAGCCGCGCTTAATTTTCATATTTCAGCCAGGGAAAAGCGGGATGTGAAACAGTCTTTTAATAGTGCCATTAACCAGGAGGCAATCAGGAAAATTTCAGGGTTGTTGAAGGATTGATTTGTTGCGGGTTAACAGGTTAATAAAGTTGAATAATTGATATAAAATTAGCGGTTTTTTTTTGGGGGTCTTTGTGAACCTTTTCATCCCGGGCCCTGGTGGCAAAAAACTAAGCCTGCAAAAGCCGGAATGCATTCTCAACGATCTTTATCTTAAAAATACTATCCGTAACTGCCGGGTCTCCATCTATATGTAAAGGCGCCGCCTCCGGATTTTTTATTACAAGGTTTTTTGTTTGAAAGTATTGTATATCCTTTTGATGGAATTTTTGAGCACTCGTCTGTTCTACTTTACCCAACCGTATTTGTTTCAGGATAGCATAGGCAAGCCGCATCTTACTCATTTTATTTACGATCACAATATCCAATAAGCCATCACTCAGGCTGGCTTTTGGTGCAATGGTAAAATTATTTCCGAACTGGTTACTGTTGGCAATGCTGATAAAAAATGCATTTGCTTTTATAGTTGTGTTATTTGCTTCGATGGTAAACGGATAAAATTTTGCCCCAAAGAAATTCTTCAGAGAAATTTTTACATACGTAGAAAGGCCACGGGAAGGATGCTTTGCAAATTCATCTGCAACAAGAGCATCAAAACCAAGTCCGCAAAGCATGCAACTAAAAGTTGAGTTTATATAAAACCCGTCAATATATGAGGCCTTTCCTTTAAAGATAATGTCTAGTGCCTTGGTTGCTTTTCTTGAAATACCCGCTGCAAGCGCCAGCCCGTTACCGGAGCCCATTGGAATGATACCAATATTCACATTTACATCGATGAGCGAACCGGCTACCTGGTTCACTGTTCCATCTCCGCCGCAAATAATAATATCTGTAATATTTTCCTTGCTGACTTTTTCTTTCAGATAAAAATAATCACCACTTGCATTGCTGTGCAATATTTGATACGGGATCTTTTCATTTTTTGTTCTTTCCTCGATCAGCTTCAACAAGGCATTTTTATTTTTTGTGCCTGATATTGGGTTGATGAAGTATATAAAACTTCGGGTCATAGTTAAACGTTTAAAATATTTGAAGCGTTTGTGTCGTTTAATGGCATTAATCCTTTGAACCCTGAAATCTTAAAACGGATCTTTCTTACCACCGTAACAACGCACTTCCCCACGTGAATCCACTTCCAAAAGCAGCCAAACAAATAAGATCGCCTTCCTTTATTTTACCCTGTTCCCAAGCTTCGCACAACGCAATGGGGATGGAGGCCGCAGTGGTGTTTCCGTACTTGTCAATATTATTAAAAACCTGGTCATCACGCAATGATAATTTTTGCTGAACGAATTGAGCAATCCGTAAATTAGCCTGGTGCGGTATCAATAAGCCAATGTCGGTAGTGCTCAGGTTATTCTGTGCAAGCGATTCCATAACAACTTCGGGAAATTTGATTACTGCTTTTTTAAATACTACCGGCCCATCCATATTTGGAAAATTCTGTGCGTTGTTGATCATTTCATTACTCATAAACATCTTACCAATTGCTGCATCTTCAAAGTCTGCTACCGGTTCTTTCACCCAATGGTTGGCATGTGTACCGGGATTATACATGGCGAGTATCTCTGCACTTTCACCATCACTGTGAAGATGCGTACTTAAAATGCCCTGGCCTTCTTTTTCTGTGGGCTGCAAGACCACGGCTCCTGCACCATCGCCAAAAATGACTGAAATATTTCTTCCTCGTGTAGAAAAATCCAGGCCAAATGAATGTTTCTCGCTTCCTACAATAAGAATATTCTTATACATCCCTGTTTTTATGAATTGATCGGCAATGGAAATTGCATAAACAAAACCACTGCATTGATTCCTGATATCCAGGGCACCGATCTCTTTCATCTTCATAGCACGTTGTAACAATACGCCGCAACCCGGGAAATAATAATCAGGGCTCAATGTGGCAAAGATGATGAAGTCAACATCCTGCGCAGTGATACCTGCCCTTTCAATCGCAATCTTTGCAGCTTCAACACCCATGGTGGTAGTGGTTTCGCCGGTCCTGTCTGCATACCTTCTTTCTTTTATACCCGAGCGTTCCTGGATCCATTCATCAGAAGTATCCATGTATTTTAAAAGATCATTATTCGTGACCACATTTTTGGGCACATAATATCCTACACCAGCAATTTTTGATCTTGGCATATCCGTTTTTATTTAGCAAGTTGATATAGCAAATTACAGTATTTGGAATTAACCGCATTGCTGGACTTATTTAACCCTCACCATATCCCTTAAACAAAACTGCTCATCATAAACGGGAGCAACCCTTGTTCTAATATGAAATTCAACAGCGATCCTAAGATCTTCATCTGATTTAATATATTTTGCAGTGAATTTTTCTGCCAGCGGCAAAAGGGAAAGTCTGTTCTCTTTGTAAATGAGTTCGGCAATATATGTTTGTTCATTGAGGGAGATATTCAGGAATTGTCTGTCCCGGGCATTACTCACAAAACCTGTACACTTGATGGTATCGTTTTCAATAACACGATACATTGCCAGGTCGCTGATATAACCGGTGAAAGCAATGGAATATTCATTATCACTTTTTTTACCAAGTATCATCTTTACCGGTAATTGCTTGCCATTTTTTGTGGTGATCATGGTTGCCCAGTTGCCCAATAAAATATCTTCTGCATAAACACCTGGCGTAGCATCCATTTTATAAGAAGAACTAAACGGACAGCCATATAAAAAAATTGTCAGGGGAATAAGGGCAATATAATAATTAAGTTTACTGAAAAGGCCCGGTATACGTTGCCGATTTATCATGTTAGTTGTGGTTAAAGAAATCCCTGCTTAAATATAGCATTAATTTTTCTATAAATATGCCGTGTATTAAAGTAGGAACTGTGCCGCTTTTGTCTCCTGTCTTCCTCGTAAATTAGTCACAATGGCAGCAAGGCGCTAACGGGCACAAGTACAACCTATTTGTAATGATGGGCTATAAAGCCAGCGATCTCCATCAGCCATGCAATTCCGAGGTGAACGGTAAGTCCTCCACGAATGCTTTTTGTGTTGTAAGAAACAATGCCCAATAGCAATCCCCCGGCAAAACTGCTGATGGCTTCGCCCATCGGTTTTCCAAGATGGATGCAGCAATAAAAACAGGCTGCAGGAACAATACACTGCTTACCGCAAATTTCTATCAATGCAATGATGAGAAAACCACGGAAAAAAACTTCGATCGTAATAAAATCGAGTGAATAAAAAACTTCATGGAGGATATAATACAGTTTTTTTGGATGCAGATCCCAGCCTGCGATAACCTGTGCACGGGGGTACATTTTTAAAAAATCAGGTTGTGTGGCAGCAACCGCGATCAGTGGAACCATGAACAGGATCAGCAACAGGTATGGCTTTGTATTGTTCAGCCTTTTTGATCCATAGAAAGGCATAGTATTACTGTCTTTGATCTTCCAGATAACATACAGGGGTACTAATGCTGCGAATATGCCGATAAACCATTTGGAACATCGGATCCAAAACAACTGTTCATCTCCTGCAAATACCTGCCTGATGAATGCATGATGCATATCTAAATTTACCCGGAAAGAAAAAATAGCAGGAGCAGTTATTAGTATTATCCAGAACCATTTATTATCTATGAAACTGCAGTCTTTATAAAATAAAAATTGAAGCAGGTATGCTGAAGCGAAAGGAACAAAGTAAATTAAACAGCTTCCACCAAATCTTCGGAACCAGTTCATACCAGGATTTGAAAGATCATATTCGAGAGAATGGTAATAATTAAAATAGATGATAAGGCCCATCATTAAGCCGATCAACAGGAAATAAACCGGTTTGAAACTGGTTTGATAGTATGACCTTATATATTGAATGATCGTGCTGATACTAACCGGATTTTTCGTACAGCTTTATTGAAGCGGTTTATTTAGGGTACTCCACAACAAGTCTTTCAATTGCGAAAGGTTATACCCCGTAACAGCTGAGATGAAAATATGCGGAATATTTTTCGGCAATTCTTTTGCAATGGCTTCTTTCAATTCATCATCCAGCATATCGGATTTGCTGATAGCGATCACGAAATCTTTTTGAAGCATATCTGGATTGTATTGTTCCAGTTCACTTCTCAGTATTTCAAATTCGGCAGCATGGCTTTTACTGTCGGCAGGTAACACAAAAAGCAAAATGGAGTTTCGTTCTATATGGCGCAGAAAGCGGTGGCCAAGGCCTTTTCCTTCTGCAGCTCCTTCAATGATACCCGGAAGATCAGCAACGCAAAAACTTTTGGCATCGCGGTATTCCACCATTCCCAATTGTGGAACCAATGTTGTAAAAGCATAATCAGCAATTTTTGGTTTGGCAGCTGTTATGCAAGAGAGTAAAGTTGATTTACCTGCATTGGGAAAACCTACCAATCCAACATCGGCCAAAACTTTTAACTCAAGAACTTTTATTCCTTCAGATCCCGGTTCACCCGGTTGTGCATATTCCGGCGACTGGTTGGTAGAAGTTTTAAAATTACTATTACCTAAACCGCCCCGGCCGCCTTTTACCAATATAATCTCCTGGCCATCTTCCAGTATCTCAGCTTCAATTTCACCAGTCTCTTCATTTTTTGCGATGGTACCCAATGGTACCTCAATAATGATATCTTTTCCAAAGCGCCCGGTTGAATTATTACCACTGCCATTTCCACCATCTTCGGCCAAAACATTTTTGAAATAGCGTAAGTGCAGCAATGTCCACAATTGTACATTGCCTTTCAGGATAATATGAGCACCTCTGCCACCGTCACCCCCATCGGGCCCACCCATTGCCGTCAGTTTATTGCGCATGAAATGCTTACTGCCCGCTCCACCATGTCCGCTGCGGCAAAATATTTTTATCTGGTCTACAAAATTTGATCTTTCCATTGCTGCAAATGTCCGTAAATTTTTAGCATTATATTTGATTAGTATTATCCATATACATGAAAAGATTAATTATTATAATAAGTATTGGGGTTGCAGGTTGTTGTTCAGCCGGAAAAACCAGCATGAATGACAAAAACCAGCCAGGTTCTGATAGCAGCATAGCTGTTTCGGGTGCAGCAATGAATTACGAATCGGATAACAGCATACCTGTTTGCATTAAAGCGTTGATAGGTAAATTTAAGAAAGAAGAAAAGCAGAATCCTCCAAGAAGCGTATATCAATATTTATATAACGGAAAAACGGTTTTTTATGTTCCGGCCATCTGCTGCGATTTTTTCAGTGACCTGTATGATAATAATTGTAAACTTATCGGTCACCCTGATGGTGGTTTTACCGGGCGGGGAGATGGCAGCGCAACTGACTTCACTTCAGTAAGAACAAGTGAAAAATTACTATGGAAAGATGAGCGAAAATAATGCTTAACTGTCGGTTTTTTTTGTATCATTCCATGTCTTATAGATGTTTTCTGGTGTCTTCATATTACCAGGAATTTCTCTTATGGGTTCACAGGATTTCCAACTTTCTCTCATGGCTAGTGGTAATTTCTGGTAAAGTTTCGTGCCTTCCGTTTTCCAATTTATCATTTCATCTGTTACCTGTTTGATGATCTTAAACGGATTTCCAACTACCATACTTCTTGATGGAATTATTTCATCGGCTTTAATAAAAGTCAATGCGCCAACAATACATTCATCGCCAAGCTGCACATTATCCATGATGACAGCATTCATGCCCACGAGACAATTTTTGCCGATCGTTGCTCCATGAATGATAGCGCCATGACCAATATGTGCAGCTTCTTTTAATAATACTGTAACGCCGGGAAACATGTGAATGGTACAATTTTCCTGCACATTGCATCCATCTTCGATGATGACCTGGCCCCAATCACCGCGGATAGCTGAACCCGGACCTACGTAAACATTTTTTCCAATGATCACATTGCCTGTAACTGCGGCTTGTGGATGTATGAATGCCGATTCATGTACTACAGGTTTGTATCCGTTGAATTCGTAGGTCATGGTTAAGGTTGATAGCGTTGATTATGATAAAAGGCTGATATAGTTGATGAAGTTAACCAGTTAACACAATCAACTATATTAACTAAACATCAATAAGTTTTTTATTAGTCCTGAAACAAGTTCCCTTAAACAACGCCACCGCATGATCATGCTGGTTGGTAACGGTAATATGATAAAGCCCTGTTGATTTGCCATTGTGTAATTCTTTTGCTTCGGCAATTAATATATCGCCTACATGAACCGGCTTTGTGAAATTGATAGAAGTATCAAGCGCTACGGACAATACATTCCTGTTATTGCATGCGAATGCAAAAGCGCTGTCTGATAAAGCAAATGCAATTCCGCCATGCACAATGCCAAATCCGTTTATCATTTCTGTGCGAACCGTCATTTTTATTTTACTGTAACCATCTTTTACATCCAGCACCTCAATACCCAGCCATTGGCTGAAGAGATCGTGTTGCATCATGTGGGTTACTACGTCTTCTGCAGTTGGCATCATGTCTTTTTTTATAAATATTCAATGCTCAATATTGAATATGGGTTATTGATAATTTTACTTGCCTTTAAACACAGGGACCCGCTTCTCCAAAAATGCCGCCACCCCTTCATTGTAATCATAAGTTTTAGCAGCCTGCTGTTGCAGGTTATCTTCTTTTAATAACTGGGATTCTAGGGAACTCGTTAAAGAATAATTCAATGCCTGTTTGGTAAAGGCTAAACCTTTTGTAGGCATTTGTGCAAGTGTGTTGGCGATCTTCATGGTTTCATCTGAAAAAATTTCATCAGCAAAAACTTTGAAGATCATTCCTATTCTTTCAGCTTCTGTTGCAGGAACTTTTTCGCCCAGCATCATCAGGGCACTTGCTTTTTGCCAGCCGATCAGCCTGGGCAAAAAATAAGTACCACCGCTGTCGGGTATCAAACCAATTTTACTAAAAGCCTGCAGAAAGGAGGCTGATTGCGCTGCAACAACAATATCGCAACACAAGGCGATATTTGCTCCGGCCCCGGCAGCGACGCCATTCACTGCTGCAATGACCGGCTTTGCCATGTTACGGATTTTTGTAATGACCGGGTTATAATGTTCAGCTAAAACCCGGTCGATGCCAATAGCTTTTTCACCGATCAATTCACTCAGATCCTGCCCTGCACAAAATGCTTTTCCCGATCCGGTGATCAACACAGAACGAATATCCTGGCCGGTAGCGCATTCATCCAGGTGGGCCTGCATCAACAATGCCATTTCCCTGTTGAATGAATTGAATTTTTCAGGACGGTTTAGTGTGATATGAGCAACAGCATTATTTACTTCAAATAAAATGGATGACATGACTTAAAAATTAACAGTAAGAACATTTAAACCTCAAAACTTCTTACTTCTTTATGATTTAATAAGAATTGATTTACCAGATCGTAATTTCTGTCGGGAGAACTGATACGATAAAGGTATACAGCATCGTTATCATCTTTTATAAATTTCATGCACCTGAAACCAAGTTCATGTGTTCTGAAGAAACTTTCAAGTTCGGGCCTGAAATTTTTGCCAAGTTCTATCGTGCGTATCTTATAATCTTTTACTTTATGAAACCTGTTGATGAAACGTTGCACCGGTTCTAATACAAACAATGCGATCACCACCATGATAGAAACAACAATGGCCAATGGATAATTGTGATAACCGATGGCCATACCCAACGCAGCTGTTATCCAGATCAACGCAGCTGTTGTTAAGCCGTTCACAGTAATGCCTTCCTTGAAAATCACGCCTGCACCGATAAAACCAATGCCGGTTACAATATTACTGGCGATCCTGTCTGTATTTCCGCCCCCGGATTCTTTTGAAAGGATTGTATATAAACAAGCACCCACACAGATCAAAATCATTGTTCTGAAGCCGGCAGGCTTGCTCCTGAATTCCCTTTCCAACCCAATGATAGCACCAATAACAAAAGCAATAGAAACCTGGGCAGCTTCTTCAAAATAAAGCGTTATATCCATAAGCAAATAGATTGCAATAAAGTTAAGGATATTAAAATTGTTTGTTTACAAGATGCCCTGCAAGTTTAATGGCATTTAAAATAATCGAAAGGTTCTTTACAGTCGTTACATTGGTAAAGGGCTTTGCAGGCGGTTGAACCAAACTGGCTGAGTAATTTTGTGTTGTGCGAATGGCATTGCGGGCATTCGATGTTTCGGCCTAACCCCTCGTCTGACCGAAACATCGGCGGCGCAATTCCATAAACAGCTAATTTTCTTTTCCCTTCTGCACTCATCCAATCAGTAGTCCACGCTGGCGAAAGTATTGATGTGATCTTTATTTTTTTATAACCATGCTCTATCAACTTAAACCTGATGTCCATGCTGATTGCATCCATGGCCGGGCACCCGGAATAAGTTGGCGTGATAATTACTTCTACTTCATCTTCGCGTACTTTAACAGCTCTTACAATTCCCAGATCTAAAATAGAAAGTACGGGAATTTCGGGATCGGGAACTGTTTCCAGCAAGCCCCATATTTTTTTTTCGGTTGAAGTGAAGTCGATATGTTGTTCGGGTTGAGTCATGGTATTACCATTCAGCACCTGGGTAAGTACGTTGCAATGATTGCATTTCTGCAAGTATAAAACCTAAGTGTTCGGTATGAATGCCTTGTTTACCGCCAGATTGCATAAAGATATTTCCGGGTGTGGTTAATGTAGCTTCCTGCAGCGTTTCATTTATTCTCTGTAACCATTTTTCTTTTAATAAACGAACATCTGGCCCGCTCCCTTTTTCAAAACATATTTTCTCATAATCAGCAGGCATAAAAAATTCACCGGTATATTCCCAAATAGCCTGGATGGCATTTTTCATTCTTTTATTGCTTTCGTCCGTACCATCGCCGAGGCGTATTACCCATTCGCTGCTCCAGCGAATATGGTAATTTATTTCTTTCAACGCTTTTGCTGCAATTCCTGATAATTGTTCATCATTGCTTTTTTCCAATTGTTCATATAACAGATGCTGATAAACGCTGAAGAAATATTGTCTTAATACTGTTTGTGCCCAATCACCATTTGGCAATTCGGTTATTAAAAGATTTTTAAACTCCCTCTCTGTTCTTAAATAAGCAAGATTATCTTCCGTTACAGGTTGATTCGTTGATTGGTTGATAAGGGTAGCGGCATACTGGTAAAAATTTCTTGATTGTCCCAACAGGTCAAGTGAAATATTGGTAATGGCAATATCCTGTTCGAGTATTGGCCCATGGGCACAGCATTCGCTGTTGCGTTGGGCGAGGATGAGCGTTGTATCTGCGAGATGCAGTATATAGGCATCCCTAAATCCCTCCAAAGAACTGACTTTCGAACGCTCTAATGATTTAAAATCATTTTGATCATTTAAGCTTTTTAAATCTTGCATTGTAATTATACCGTTTAAATTATTGAGGGTTTTGTCCCCCCTTCGGGGTTTTGGGTCTTACATATGCTTTACCTCATCCGGCAGATCATAAAAACCTGGATGGCGATAGATCTTATCTGCAGCCGGTTCATAAAGGCTTTCTGCATCACCTGGATCTGAAGCGTGTACATATTTACTTTCTACAACCCAAATGCTCACTCCTTCCTGGCGCCTGGTATAAACATCCCTTGCATTTTCAATGGCCATGGTCGCATCAGCTGCATGAAGACTACCGGCGTGTTTGTGATCTAGCCCTTGTTTGCTGCGAATGAAAACTTCCCATAAGGGCCAGTCACCTGCGGAGGCAACCGCTGCTGAACTTTTTAATTCATTACCACCTGTATTTTCTTCCGGAATATCGCCGTAGTAGAATTTTTTTATTTGAATGTTCATTTGTTATCGTTAATTGTGTTGATAAGTTAATAGAGTTGACTACGTTAACCAATTAACATTGTCAACATTTCAACTAAGAGATCAGGCTACCTTCGCCTGGCTGTGAGCCGCTTTTTTCTCCGCATAAGCGATCGCTGCTTCCCTTACCCACTGACCTTCTTCGTGCGCTTTATTTCTTGCAGCCAATCTTTGTTTATTGCATGGGCCGTTTCCTTTTACCACATTCCAGAATTCTTCCCAGTTTATTTCACCAAAATCATAATGCTTCCTCGATTCGTTCCATTTAAGATCAGTATCAGGAAGTGTCATGCCGAGTAGTTTTATTTGTTCGGCTATCATATCTACAAACTGCTGGCGCAATTCATCATTTGTTTTTCTTTTGATCTTCCATTTCATGCTTTGATCGCTGTTGGTACTTTCACTGTCTTTTGGACCAAACATCATGAGGCTTGGCCACCACCAGCGGTTGATCGCATCCTGGCACATAGCTTTCTGTTCGGCGGTACCTTTACTTAATACCAGCAATGCTTCAAATCCCTGTCGCTGGTGAAAACTTTCTTCTTTACAAATTCGTACCATAGCCCTTGCATACGGGCCGTAGGAAGTACGGCAAAGCATCACCTGGTTTAATATCGCAGCCCCATCTACCAACCATCCAACTGCACCCATATCGGCCCAGGTTAACGTAGGGTAATTAAAAATGGAAGAATATTTTGCTTTACCAATAAGCAGGTCGTTAATCATTTGCTCCCTGCTGGTACCCAATGTTTCTGCGGCAGAATAAAGATATAAACCATGTCCCGCTTCGTCCTGTACTTTTGCGATCAGGATCGCTTTTCTTTTTAAAGATGGTGCCCTCGATATCCAGTTCCCTTCGGGAAGCATACCAACAATTTCACTATGGGCATGCTGACTTATCTGGCGCACATTGGTTTTACGATAAGCTTCCGGCATCCAATCCTTCGGTTCAATCTTAATCTCCTTATCTATTTTATCCTGGAATATTTTTTCAAGGTCCTGTATTTGCATGACATGCATTTTAGCCATAAAAATAATGAAAAAAACTAACAACTGTTAGTTTATAGCAAAATGGGCAGGGTGGCAATTTGGCAAGATGCTGCGCTAAGCCACAAAATATTGCGGAGATTCCTCTAACATAAACGAAATCAAGGTATTGACGCTTTTCAAGGCTGTCTAAAGCTTTGTTCCTGCTATGGTAAAAATCTAAGCTGATATAGTACCATAAAATCTCCATCTACTTAAGATTGAGTATTTGTTTCCATGATTTAGCTGGATAGATTTGTTTCAAAAAAAATATGAATTAGTAATAAATATTTTTTATATTTCGGTAGCGATTTTTTTCTTTTTAAGTGCGGTGACGTTAATTCTGTGCCTCGCAGAATCCGGATCAGACCGGATCATTTTACCTCCGAAATATAAGAAGTGCAATGCTGCTTCCATTGCTGACCCATGTTTATATTCTTTTAGTCCGCCCAATTAGCAATGGCAGGCTTTAAGAGGCTGCCGCGTTGCGGAGGCATTCAACATAAAAAATAAACCATTTATAAAACCAAACTAAACATCATGAGTAATATTGAACGGTACGTCATCAGGCATACAAGCGGAAGCAAAAATAACCAGGTAGAAGAATTTGACTTTAATAAGTCTGAACTAACCATTGGCCGGGCAGCCGGTAGTGATATACAATTTGATCCGGAGCAGGATGCTGTTGTGAGCAGGGAACATGGAAAGATCGAGAAGATAAGTTCCGATCCTCCAAAATTTACGATCAGCGATAATAATAGTCGTAATGGAATGTTTGTGAATAAGAACAGGGTTAAAGGAACAGTTTCACTCGAACTCGGAGACCAGGTACAACTTGGCATGAATGGACCCGTTTTTACATTTGATATATACCCACGCCCGCAGGATATGATGGCTGCCACCAGGGTTGTAGAAATCCCTGCATCGATAAAGGCAACTACTATTTCAGGTGTGCACACGGATGTTGCAGCTATGCCGGAACCGGTAAAAACCGGGCTGGGAAAGCAAACAGTTGAAAGGATGCTTGTAAGTGAAAGAAAGAAATCAAGCAGTAAAATGGCGATGGTATTGGGTATCCTGATCGTTGCCCTGGGCATACTAGGTTACGCTTTCAAAGATAAATTGTTTGGAAAAGGAGATACGAAGATCGTTAATAATATTGTGAAGGATTCGGCAACGATCAACAAGAAATCACCCGAGCAGATATCAAAAGAAAATGATGACAGGGTAGTGCAGATTGAATTCGGCTGGCAGCTATTTGATGCCAATACCGGCATGGAACTATGGCATAAATACTGGCCCGTAAAAGGTACTGATGGCTTGGTGCGGTATTATGCAGCCTACATCGAAAATAACCAGGGCCAGCTAGAACCATTTGTAGATATTCAGAAGAATGTGGACTTTGGTGCGCCTGTCGGCTATGCCTCAGCGTGGGGATCAGGTTTTGTGGTTTCACAGGATGGATTTATTTTAACGAACAGGCATATTGGCGCCGCATGGAATACGAGGTATGATTTTCCTGCCGATGCATTTCCGGGCGTATTGATCCGGTATGTAAACAATTTACCGGTGGTTGTTCCAGGAAGAACGGTTACCTATCCTGAAGTTTTTGGCTGGGTACCTGCCGAAACACAGGTGGCCGGTGGTTATACTGCATGGAAAGGAAGTATCAAAGGAAGGAATACCTATATGGATGTTATCTTTTCAGGAACATCACTTCGACGTCCGGCCTTGCAGCCAACACAACCATCCGACGATCATGATGTGGCGATGATAAAAATATCTATACCAGAATCTTTATCACCTGTAACCATGTATGATAGTTATGATAAGGTAAAGCCGGGCCAATCGGTAACAGCAATGGGTTATCCTGGTGTAGCACCACAGGAGTTCGTTGCACGACGATCTAATGATCCCTTTAACAAGGATGTTAAGTACACAACTATACCAACGCCAACGGTTACCCCGGGAAGTATAGGAAGGATTATACCTGGATCATCTGCTTTATCAGCAAAAAATATCACCTACAGTTCTTTTGGAGATTCCTACCAGCTAACCATCAATGCCACCGGTTCCGGAAACAGCGGCGGGCCATTGTTTGATGATGAAGGCAGGGTTGTTGGAATTTATTATGCAGGAGCTTCCGATGCAGCGGGTACACAAATTTCTTTTGCCGTGCCGATAAAATACGGACTGGAGTTGATGGGACGTAAGAAAGTCAACAACTGATCTTTTAGCGAAATGAATCAGCAGGAACGAGGAATGATCGTCTAAAAAAATCAAATAGGATGGGGGCTGCACAAGAACAGGTTACTGAAGTTGCCGGTTACCGCCTGGCCGAACGTATCGGGTCAGGCGGTATGGGCGAAGTATATAAAGCCTATAACGCATCATTAGACAGGTATGCAGCTGTGAAGATCCTTCACCAGGCAGCTTTCGCCGACCGGTTTAAAAATGAGGCTTATATCCAGTCGTCGGTCAATCATCACAACATTGCAAAGTTGTATGAGTACACATCAAGTGGCGACAAACATTGCATCGTTATGGAATATGCAGAAGGCGAATGTCTCGACCAGTTATTACAACGTAAAGGGAGGCTTTCAAGTGAAGAAACAGAAAATATCATAAGGCAAATAGCCTCAGCCCTTGCATACCTGCATCAAAAAGATATTATGCATCGGGACATAAAGCCACAGAATTTTAAAGTGCAGACGAACGGTTTTGTAAAAATGCTTGACTTCGGCATTGCCAAACACAAGTATTCTCCTAAACTTACGCAGGTTGGTTTTGTAGTTGGAACAATGGAATACCTGGCTCCAGAGCAGTTTCAACAGGAGCCGGAATTGAAATCGGATACCTGGGCATTGGCTGTGATGACATATGAATTACTTACCGGCTACATGCCTTTTGAATCTTCTAACCCTGCTACGTTGCAATCAAAAGTGAAGAAAGGTAGTTTCACTGACCCTAAAATTCTGATTCCTGGTATTTCCGAAAAGCTATTAGCGATCATCGACCGTGGCTTAAAAGTAAACCCGGTCAACCGAATCTCAGCCGCGGGTATTGAAAGCATTTTAGGAAAGAAAAAGCAACCGGGGAGTATTGGCCCTCGCGTTAGCTTAAAAATTCCCCCGGCAAAAATATTATGGAGTGCTGGGGCACTGATCGCGTTATTGCTGATCATCTTTCTCCTTATCAATAAAACTGAGTCAACGGTTGATCCGCAGGAGCAATTGCAGTTGGAAGGAAATACAAATGAAAAAAATTCAACAGTTCTAACAACACAACCGGCAAGTAAAGTAATGATCAACACGCCCGGTATCAACAACGCCGAACTGATATTGGATGATGGGGCACGCAAAGCCCTGCCTTATGCAGTTGAGGGGAAAGAAGGCGATCGTTTCCAGTTTACCATTCATGCAGACGGTTATAGGGATAAGAAAGTAGAAGTGCAGTTAACACCCCAGCGAAGTTCCTTTGAATACAATCTTGAAAAAATCAATAATTAAAAATGTTCTGGAAGAAAAAAAATAATACAAATGCCGGCAGGCAAGTACCCGATCTACAAAATGGATCGGGCGATCCTGTAAATATAAAAGTGGTTATAAAGAGTGATCTTGGAAATGTTCGGACAAACAACGAGGATGCAGCTTCCTTCTTTCGCATGACCGATGGCAAACTGCTTCGGGAGAAAGGTTATTTGCTGATTGTAGCCGATGGAATGGGAGGCCACCTGGCAGGGGAAGTGGCCAGTAAAATGGCAGTGGATATTATCAGTGAGGAATATTTCAGGCCGGCAAATGACAGCGACAGGGAAAAAGCACTTGCAAGCGCTTTCAACCTGGCTAATAAGAAGATATTTGAACTTGCTGCTGCAAATGAACAATACCGCGGCATGGGAACAACCTGTACGGCGATTGTTGTTATTGCATCAACGATCTATTATGCGCATGCAGGAGATAGCCGTGCATATCTTTATAAGGACAATAAATTAACAAGGATCACTGAAGACCACACTTATGTGCAGGAACTGGTCAACAATGGCGACATCAGTAACGAGCAAGCGGAAACGCACCCGCAAAGAAATATCCTTACCAATGCAATGGGTACGAAGCCGGTATTGCGTGTGGATACAGGAAAATGCTTAACCAGCTTTGAGCAAAACAATCGGCTCCTGCTTTGTTCCGATGGCCTGTATGATTATTTGTCTGACCAAGAAATTGCAGCAGTAATGTCTGCAGGCTCACTACAGGAAGCCGCTGATTATTTTATCAGTGAATCAAAAAGACGAGGTGGTAAGGACAATATTACTGTTGTGCTGGCAGAAATTTATGAAGAAAAAAAGGAACCTGATTTACGATCAACGATGGAATATGATCTTCCAAAAATGACCAGGGATGCAGATATCCCGGAAGGCTTAAACGACAACAATTATGATAGGTGAACGTATACATAGCTATGAAATAAATGCACACCTTGGCCAGGGAGGCATGGGAAATGTTTACCGGGGAACCGATACCATGCTGGGCAGGGAAGTGGCATTAAAGATGCTGCACCCTCAACTCACCATGCAATCGCAATTCCTGGAGCGCTTTAAAAAAGAAGCAAGGGTATTGGCTCAATTGCTTCACCCAAACATTGCCGTTATCTACAATTTTATTGAACAGGGCGGCAATCATTTTATGGTGATGGAATATGTTGAAGGAACCAGCCTGGATGAATTATTGAAAATGTATACACAACTTCCGGCTGCATTTGTAGTACCGGTTTTTATCCAGGCATTAGAGGGACTGCAGCACGCACACCGTAAGAATATTTTCCATCGGGATATAAAGCCTTCCAACCTGATGATCACTGCAGATGGAACCCTGAAGCTAATGGATTTTGGTATAGCAAAAGTGGCAGGGGAACAAAAGATGACCCAGGTAAACAAGATCGTTGGAACCATTGAATTCATGGCACCGGAGCTTATTGAAGGAAAAGATGCTTCTATTGCATCTGATGTATATTCAATGGGTGCTACCTTGTATGAACTGGTATCGGGTAAACTTCCCTTTGAAGCCGATACCGATTTTAATCTCATGCAGGCTATTTTGAAAAAGAAAGCTATTGCCCCCGACAAACTAAATGCATCAGTACCAAAAAAATTAAGTGAGATCATTCAAAAAGCGATGGATAAAACCCCCGCTCATCGTTATCCTGATGCCCGGTCCTTTCAACAGGCTCTGATCGCTGCATTTCCTGTTTACCGGGAAATTGATATGAATCTTTTACGAAGGCCTTCCCCTGTTTCATATGCCAGTGCGGGTGCAGCTACGAAGCTGAATAGTGATAAGATGACAACAGAAGCTATGCAAACCCGGATGGAAAGAGTTTCGGGAGCAGGAAATTTATTACAATCATCAGCAAAAAAAATCTTATCCAACAGGAAAAACCAGTTAATACTTGCAGCCCTTTTATTATTTCTTGTTGTTGCAGTACTATTGTTAAACAGCAATAATCCAGCAGCCCAAAAAGAAGCATACCTCACCGCTCAGGCTGATAGTTTGAACCTGACGGGAAAAAATAGTACAGGAAATGCTGCAGTTGTATCCGATCCAGGGCGGGTGATCGAACCGGTGCATCAACCGGAAACTCCTAAACAACAAACTGTTAATTTCCAGGAGGAGCCGGTAAAAGGAAAGGAACAGCCAAAGAAAACGGAGATTCCTGTAAAAAGAACAGAACCGGTTGTGCCTGTCCAAAGTCTTGTTGACAAGCAACCGGAAGTAGTTGCGCCTGTACAGCCGGAACGAAAGGATGTATACGTAAGCAGGCCGAATGTAGAAGTAAGCTTATCATTGAGGAGCAACCCTGATATGAATCAAAAGCAGAAGGAAGAACAGCGGGTAAGCTTTTCTGTTACCAGGGCTGTAGTTTTTGATGGCGTAACGATCATTCGGCAGGGTGCTATCGCAACAGGTAGTATTACGATCGGAAGGGTTATGACAGATATCAGCATTGATAATGTTGAGGCGGCCAACGGTAAACGTATTTCATTGAGAGCAGCAAAAGCACATGGTCGCCGAAGTGATGTAGAATCAAACAGGAGTTATACCGCTTATATTCAGGCAGGTACGAGGATCATTTTTTAAGCCGGGAACATTCTCACCTTCATTTAATATCAAAATCAACAACAACTTTTTCAGTTCGTGGATGCGATTGGCAGGTAAGTATAAAACCCTGTTCCACCTCTTCCTGCTCAAGTGCATAATTTACGTCCATGGCTACCTCGCCTTCTACCAGTTTTGCACGGCAGGTAGCGCAAACACCGCCTTTGCAGGCATAAGGAAGGTCGGCACCTTGCTGCAGGGCTGCATCTAAAATACTATTGCTGCTGAAGCCAAGGTTGAAATCAAAACTTCTTCCATCAAGCTTGATAGTAATATTACTTTTAGGCCCTGTACTAGTTTGAGCTTCTATAATAGTTGTCGCAGATTTTTTTTGTCCGGGCGTAGTGAATAACTCAAAATGGATATGCTCTTTTCCAATTCCTTTCTGTTGAAAATAATCATTTGCTGTGAAGATCAGTTCTTCGGGTCCGCAGAGATATATCTCATCAAAATTTTCATATGGAAGTAATTTTTCAAGATCGATCAACTTCTGTTCATTGATCCTTCCGTAAAAAATTTCTGTATCTGTCCGTTCCCGACTGAGGATATTGATAAAGCTAAAGCGCTCCATATAGCTATTCTTTAATCCTTCCAGTTCCTCAAAAAAAATGATCGAGTTGCGGTTACGGTTACCGTAAACTAATGTAAACCTGCTGCCAGGCTGCGATGCTAAGGTATGCTTGATAATAGACAGCACAGGCGTTATACCGCTTCCTGCGGCAATGGCCAGGTAATCCCCGGTTTCACCAGCATGCAGCTTTGCGTTGAACTTACCGGTAGGTGGCAGCACTTCCAGGGAATCTCCCTTTTTTAAAACTTCATTGGCGAATTTGGAAAACAATCCACCAGCTACTTTCTTTACTGCAACCCTTAATTCTTTTTCATGGGGGGCAGCGCATACAGAATAAGAACGCCTGATCTCTTGACCATTGATATTTTTTCTGATGGTAATATTTTGCCCTTCTTTGAAGTCAAATAAACCGGCTAATGTTTCTGGAATATCAAAACTGATGGAAACACAATCTGCTGTTTCTTTCCTGATGTCTTTGATTTTCAGCGAGTGAAAATGTGCTGCCATTGTTATATTGTTAATCCGTTTAATAGATGATTTACCATATCGTTCCCGAGGTCTTCGATGCTCACATTTTTTTTGTGGCGTTGCCAGAATTCCAGTCCGCGTACTGCCGAAAGAATGATCAGTATTGCAACATGCGGATTTATGCTTTTTAACTCCCGGGTACTGGTACCTTCATTGATTATTTCTACCAGCCGCCCCTCATATATTTTTCGCTGGTTTAGGAAATTACTCAGGTAAGGTTCCTCCAACTGTTTCCATTCGTGGTTGGCAACGTGTACTTCATCATAGTTATCAAGCATCATATGTATATGAAACCTGATGAGATTTTCCAGTTTGGAAACAGCATTACCCGAAATTGTTTCAACCTCATTCAAATGCATATTAAAATCGTTGGCCACTTTAAAGCAAATACTTTGTAAGATCTCGCTCTTGGAACCGATATGATTATAAAGGCTTGAAGCTTCTACGCCAATGCTGTCTGCCAGTTCCCTCATGGAACTTGACGCAAACCCCTTTCTTCTAAAGAGAGCCGCAGCCTTCTTGGTAATGGCGTCTTTTTTGGTTCCGTTTTTAGCTGCTTTTATTTTAGCCATGCCTGCAAAACTAACGGTTATTAGTTTTTTTTATACTGATTTCGGGCAGTTCCTGTAAATTAATGCAAAGAAAAACTGTGTCTACTAAGTTTTGAAATCGTTAGCGGCCTATATACATGAACTAAAATCAGCATGTTTAAAGCGTAGCTATATAACAGTGAAACTCAAAATTTCACGAATTGTTTGTTGTAAGCAAGTGAGCCATCAATTTTAAAGCTATTGGACGATACACGAAATCCTGTTTTATGGAGGTACCTGTCGTGGAGTTCAAATATTTTTTCTTTTCTTTTGGAAATAAACAAAAAAAAATTATAATATTTCAAAAAATTGGTTAATTTTACTTTCTACTCGTTTACGAACATCTCTCCAATCTTATCCTTAATAAAAGCTCGCTGAGAATTGCATATCCTGCAAAAAATTATCATATAAAAAACATATCAGAACTCATTATAACGCCTCAAACATTTTTTCTTGTGGTTTCAGAGGTAAGCAAGGCCGGTGATGTTTATCACTGGCCATTTTTTATTTAAGCTTCAAAATCCCCAACTTTAAAAAAATTTCCATGAATGCGCGACTAGCACCCGTAGAACAGCATTTACCCGTGCTTTCGTTGCTAAAAAAAAGATGTTGTATTCAGTCTATGGCCCTGTTAAAAAAATCAATCATTGGCTTCATTGCTTTAAATGTCTTCGCCACTTCCGCTTCAAAGCCCTTGCTAATAATTTCAGCATCTGTAAAAGACCTGCTTACAATAAAATTCTTAAGTTTCAGGTATTCAATAGCAAGATTATCTGCCTCATAGCCTTTTGGTGGCCTTGATAAGCGATCGCTGTTTTCCAATCCGCCGGGAAAATTCTTTTTGAAACTACTTGCCGATACCATCTTTTTCCATTCATCAAAATTGTAATCTATTTCTTGCCTGATCTTGCTCAATACCAACGGTTCCGGCATCCATATACCGCCTGCTGCAAAACTTTCACCGGGTTGTAAGTGCAGGTAATAGCCGGCACCTATGCCTTTTTTACCAGCCTTGTTGAAGTACCCTGCCATATTATTTTTATAAGGCTTTTTGTCTTTGCTGAAACGTACGTCCCTGTTTATGCGAAACATACAGTCTTTTGCTTCCAGTAGTCCAATAGGTTTATCAAATGCACCGATCTGTTTGATTAGGCCTGTGAGAAAAATATTAAGATCGGCTTTGGCCTTTTCATATTGATTGCGATGTTCCTCGAACCAGGGCCTGTTATTATTTTTTGAAAGGTCTTTTAAGAATTTAAGGATAGATTGTTCCGGCATATTTATTTCTTTTAAACGACGCAATTTACATAATTACAAAAGGAACCCCGGAAGGTTCCCTTCAGTAATAGTTTATTTATTTTTTGAACGGCGTGATGACCCTCAATCGGCTGTGACAATTTTAAAGACGGAAATTAATTGTCACAAAAAAGTGTCAATTTGAAATCGAAAAATCAAATTGACACAAACATTAGTTATTTAGTAGACAGACTATTTTATCCGTCCCCAGTTCTCACCGCTTTTTATACGGTAAAGCGTCATTTCACTCACACCATATTTTTCTGCCATTTGCTTATAAGTCAGTTTGCGCCTTGGGTTCTTAATGATATCTTTAATTGTTTTTACCTGGGTGGCTGTTAACTTCAAACCCACGGTACGATTGGCCTGGCGTTTTTTATAAGCTATTTTTTGCGGACTGCTTTGCTGGTGCTCACTAACTTCTTCCATAGTGGCCCATTTCAAATTCCTGGCAGTGTTGTCTGATTTTTTATGATTTATATGAATCACAAATTTATATTTAGGCGACTTCTTTTTACAAAATAATTTTGCCACTTCTCTGTGAATGTAAATTGTTCCGTTGCCGTTTTCAACATGAAGGTTTAATGTACGGTAACCTGAGGTAAGAGAACCATTCAACAATTTACCATCGCTGGCAATATCTTTGGTGTAACTGGCAGCTCTGCCGGTATTGGAAACTGCATATTTTTTACGCAATTGTTTATGCCCGGTAAACTGCATTTGTTTCCAAATTTCGCCGGGAATTTTTTTTATCATAACAACACAATTTAAAAGTGGGGCCCGGTATCTGGTGCACCGGACAAATTATTTTCTATATGCTAACAATAAATATAATAAAAAAAACAACTAAGTAGGTAGCATTTTTAAAAATTCTTCTTCGGTAATAATATTTATGGCAGGTATTTTCTTCGCTTTTTCAAGTTTACTTCCAGCATCTTCGCCTACAACAAGATAGTTGAGTTTGCTGCTTACCCCGCCAACGATCTTGCCGCCATTGGCCTCCACCCGCTCTTCTGCTTCATTGCGCTTCAGTTTAATCATTGTGCCTGTAAATAGAAACGTTTGTCCACTAAGGTTGCCTTCAGTCATCGCTGGCTTCTCCTGTTTCATGCTTATACCCAGGGCTTCAAGTTTCTGCAGCATTGCCAGGTTATCTTCATTTTGAAAGAATTGATAAATGCTCCCTGCAACTTTTATACCCACATCATCCAGCTGTTGCAGTTGTTCAATGTTATAAGCTTTCAGTTCTAATAACCCTGAAATGAATTGCGCCAATGTCTTGGCAGTGGTTTCACCCACATATCTTATGCCCAAAGCGTATATCAGCCGGTGTAAGGGCTGTGTTTTACTTTTTTCAATGGCCTGCTGAAGGTTGGAAATAGATTTTTCTCCAAAGCCACCCTGCTCTTTTAATCTTACAAAATCAAGGGTATAAATGCCGGGAATATCTTTTAAAAGAGCCTGGTCATAGAATTTGCGGACATTGGCTTCTCCAAAACTCCTGATGTCCATCGCATCTTTACTTACAAAATGAATAATGCGCTCCACTACCTGTGCCTCACAACTGATATTGATGCACCGCCAAACTGCTTCATCAGCTGACTTGAATAAAGTATCATTGCAAACAGGGCAATTGGTTGGATAAACGATCTCCATTTCAGTTCCATCCCTCAACTCAGGTAATGATTTTACGATCTGCGGTATCACATCCCCGCTTCGCTCAATTAATATTGCATCACCCAGCTTCAGGTCTTTCTCTTTTATATATTCTTCGTTGTGTATAGAAATACTGCTTACCGTAACACCTCCAACCTGCACCGGTTCAATTTTAGCAACAGGTGTAACAGCCCCGGTTCGGCCAACCTGGTAACTAACCGATAGCAGTTTACTCGTAGCCTGCCTTGCCTTAAACTTAAAAGCAATGGCCCAACGGGGGTGATGAGAGGTCATACCCAACCTGTCTTGCAACGCAAGATCATTCACCTTGATCACCATGCCATCTATTTCATAGGGCAGCTCATCCCGCTTCGATTCAAACAGGTTTACATAATCAATAACTGCATCAATGCCCTTTACCACTTTCATTTCTTTTTGCGGGCTTCTGAAACCAAGCTTCCATAACATTTCCAGCATGCCTGAATGTGTTAGGGGTTGATTGTTGCCTGTCTTTATAAAATAACTCACATGGTATAAAAAAGCTTCCAGGTTTCTTTTACTAACTACAGCAGTGTCTTTTATGCGAAGGCTTCCGGCTGCGGCATTGCGGGGATTTGCAAGCGGTGGTATACCTTCCTCGATCAGCTTGTCGTTGTATTTTTTGAAATTATTTTTATTTAGCAAGACTTCTCCCCTGATCTCTACCTGCTGAATACCGTATTGGCTGAATGATGCAGACAATGGTACCGATCTTATCTGCATGATATTGGGTGAAATGTCATCGCCGGTCTCACCATCACCACGGGTTGCACCCCGAACGAAAAGATCATCTTCATAGATCAATGAAATACTTGCCCCGTCGAATTTTGGTTCAACGCAATATTCTATCTCATCTAATCCCGATAATTCTTTTGCCTTGCGGTTCCAACCAATCAGATCGTCTGCGTTGTATGAATTTTCAAGCGAAAGCATCGGCACCAGGTGCTGAACCTTTGGAAAGTCTTTGATCAACCCCTTGCCCACCCGCTGTGTAGGGGAATCTTTGGTTATTGCACCGGGATGTTGCTGCTCGTATTTTTCAAGCAAGTTATAAATACCATCGTATTCAAAATCGCTGATGAGCGGATCGTTTTGTACATAATAACGGTATTCATGGAAGCGCAATATATTCCTGATATCTTCCATATTTCCAGTCGTCATTTGCCCTTCCTCTAATGTTTTCAGGGCAGCTAACCAACCAGTTGTTTTTCTTTGTAATTCTTTAGTTTGTTGCTGATCGTACATAAAAATCTTGTGTCAGTAAAGATAAAAATGAATGGTTGAAAACCTGATTGAGTTAATAAAGTTAAAATCACTTCAATCCTGCAAACTCAATCAATTTTTCAGGCCAATTAACCTGGTTATCAGATTGGCTTTAATTGCCCCAAATGTTTCTGCAATACATATTTTAATTGCCTCTTTACAATAGATCCCATGGTATTGCACTTCGAAAAATAATTGGTTTTAAAATGGGCATTCAATTCTTCCCGTAGCATTTTTATTTTATAGTTTTCCGATAATTCTTCTTTCGCCATGATGTTAAGCAATTCGAGTAATTGTTTCCGGCTGGAAAAAACACGGTGTGCCATGGCCGTCTGTTCTTCTGTTTGGTATTGTTCTATTACTCCAGCACTCAGCGTTTTTAATACAAGGTCAACATAGTCAAAATTCTCTTTGTAGAACTGGGGCAGGTATAAATTTTTCTTTCCTTCATAACATTGCTGATCGAAATCGATGGCACGGATGCGGTATTGATAATCTTCAATATCTGGTGTAATGTCTATTACAAAATTATAACTCCGCATATCACCTAACAACCTGGCAAAACACCGCTCATTGAATTTTACAAATTCCTTGGCGATGCGGATCTTATTTGTTTCAGGCAACTGAAAATAATCTTCTAAAAAAACGTCGCCTGGTATACCCGGAATATGTTCTTCTACCAATGTATTCTTGTGATGAAGGAATGTGATACGGTTGGGCGTAAGCAAATGTTCCAGTTCCAGTCCATATATACGGGAGGCATCAGCTGCTTTAATATAGTAATGATCGTAATTATCGTTGATGCGGTTGATGATGCGTATCCTGAAAGGCACGCTGTTACCAAATTCGCAAAAATCTATCCGGTCAACATCCAGGTGTTTGATATAACTGAAATTCCCTTCTGTTTTTAAAGCCGCATAAGTCCTGATCAATCCTTCTTTTAAAAACTCCATTTCTTTAAGGTCGTAGATGGCTGTTTCCCAATGCGTAAGTTTTCCTTTTTTATTTCTTAGTGCAACAGTATGCCGGTAATTCAACAGATCGCGGTATGCAACAGGCAGTTCAATATCTCTGCCATAGCGGTGCAGGTAATCACGCAAACGATCACTCACCGGGAAAAGATCCTTTTTCATGAGTGGCCGGTCAGCTTCCTTGCTAAGTTTGGCATTGATGATCCTGTCGAATTGCATATTGTAAAGATACGTTTGAAAACGTTTTAGTTGCCATAGCTGTATGGGATATTAGTATCGGTTTATTTAACCTTATTTTTGAAAAATAATTTAATGATATGCTGTTCAAAAAAATCTTTCCCGCCACTGCTATTTTATTATTGATCGTTTGTTTTTCTTCCTGTAGTTCCAAACAAAAAGTAAGCCTGCTCATCCATCATGCAGTTATTTATACGGTTGATTCTGCATTTTCAACCGCTGAAGCGATGGCAATAAACGACGGTAAAATCGTTGCAACCGGGAAGAACGATGATATACTTTCCAAATATGAATCAACAGAAACGATTGATGCAACCGGTAAGGCAATTTTCCCCGGATTCATAGATGCACATTGCCATTTCACAGGGTTTGCAACTGATATGTGGAAATGCGGATTGGTAGGCACTACTTCGTTCGAAGAGGTAGTAGACAGAATAAAATTATATAGTAAAACGGCGCCCATGCAATGGATCTATGGTCGTGGCTGGGATCAGAATGATTGGGCAGTGAAAGAATATCCGGATAAAAAAATACTGGATAGCTTATTTCCCGACAGGCCGGTGTTTTTAAAACGTATTGATGGACATGCAGCACTTGTAAACCAGGCCGCATTAAATATAGCTGGGGTTACCAGCGGAACTACTACAAACGGAGGCAGCATTGAATTAAAGAACGGGCAACCCACCGGTATATTGATCGACAATGCGATGGATATCGTGGACAATAAAATACCATCACTTAACGACAGCCTTGCAAGAAAATATTATATAGATGCTCAGCAGCTATGCTTCGCAGTTGGACTTACAGGTGTGCACGATTGTGGTATCAGTGAGCATACAATTGAAATGGTGGATTCAGAACAAAAGGCCGGCCGGCTAAAGATGAAAATTTTTGCTTTGCTATCAGATAGTGCTCAGTATTATGACAGCTGGATAAAAAAAGGACCATATATAACCGAACGTTTGCATGTAGGTGGATTTAAATTGTATGCAGATGGAGCGCTTGGTTCAAGAGGCGCCTGCCTGTTGCGTGATTACTCAGATAAAGCTGGCTGGAAGGGATTCTTGTTAAGCCAGGCAGGTTATTTTATGAATACTGCCAGGCGATTGGCAGATTCTAAATTACAAATGTGCACGCATGCCATCGGCGACAGCGGCAACAGAATGATCCTGGAAACATATGCAGCTGTATTGAAAGGAAAAAACGACCGGCGCTGGCGTGTAGAACATGCCCAGGTGATTGATGCAAATGATTTTCATTTTTTTGCTGATTTCAATATCATCCCGTCCGTGCAGCCAACACATGCAACCAGTGATATGTATTGGGCTGGCGACCGGCTTGGTGCTGAACGGATCAAATCAGCCTATGCGTACAAACAATTGCTGGAAACAAATGGATGGATACCATTGGGTACAGATTTCCCCGTAGAAGACATCAGTCCTTTTAAAACATTTTTTGCAGCAGTGTTTCGCAAGGATGCAAATAATTTTCCTGCCAATGGTTTTCAAATGGAGAATGCGTTGAGCCGGGAACAAGCAATAAAAGGAATGACCATCTGGGCTGCAAAAGCAGCTTTTGAAGAAAAAGAAAAAGGAAGCCTGGAAGCAGGTAAGTCGGCAGACTTTATTATATTGGATAAAGACCTGTTGAAATGTGCACCAACAGAAATTTTGCAAACAAACGTATCAGCTACATTTGTTAACGGGCAAAAGGTTTTTGGAAAATGACTATAACTTTTGTTGATGTTTGATAGCATGAATGTTTGTTTTAGTAGTAGCTTTGCGGCGCATATCCACACCTGTTGATAAGAATAACGGATATACAAAACGTTTAGTCCACACAGATTTATTAATTTAGTAATACCAAATCTTCCTGTCCTCCCTGATTGACCGTTTAATTATTTTAAATGGAGCAATATTTTATTAAGAAGAGGCTGCTTTTTATCGGGTTTCTCTGGTTGTTTAATTGTGATAAGGCAAATGCCCAGGTTTTTAATTTGCTGAAAGATATTAATCCAGCCGTGGTTACTGCGGGATCAGACCCTGCCAATCTTATTACAATTGGTAATACAGTTTTTTTTGCTGCAAATACATCCATCGCGGGCACTGAACTTTGGAAAAGCGATGGCACTTCTGCAGGTACCGTATTAGTAAAAGATATTTATACAGGCCTTGGTTTCAGTTTCCCGCAGGACCTAACCAATGTAAACGGCACACTTTATTTTAGTGCACAGAATGCTGAGAATGGTTACGAGCTCTGGAAAAGCGATGGCACCGAAGCAGGAACAGTAATGGTTAAAGATATTTTCCCCGGTTCAACAGGCAGTTACCCCTTTGAGCTAACGGATGTGAATGGGGTATTGTATTTTCGGGCAACAGATGTTGATCATGGTGAGGAATTATGGAAAACAGACGGTACAGAAACCGGTACTGTAATGGTGAAGGATATTTACCAGGGAACAACAGGCAGCGGTCCTCAAAATCTAACGAATGTAAACGGCATATTATTTTTTGTTGTTTCAGATGGTATAGATGGAAATGAACTTTGGAAAAGCGACGGTACCGAAGCAGGCACAATCATCATTAAAGATATTTTCCCGGGCCCGGAAGAAAGCAGTCCGCAATACCTGCTGAATGTGAACGGTGAATTGTTTTTTACTGCAACAGATGGGATCAGCGGAATGGAATTGTGGAAAAGCAATGGAACAGAAGCCGGTACCGTTATGGTAAAGGATATTAATACCGGCAACGCCGACAGCTACCCGCAATACATCACGAACGTAAATGGAATTGTTTATTTCAGTGCAACAGATGATATTACCTCCAGCCAGGAATTATGGAAAAGCGATGGCACTGCAACAGGCACTGTATTGGTAAAAGATATCAATGAAGGAACGGGTAGTAGTTCTCCTCAGTACCTTACCAATATAAATGGCGAATTATTTTTTGCCGCAACAGATGGCAACAATGGAGTTGAGCTTTGGAAAAGCAATGGCACTTCGGCAGGTACAATGATGGTAAGAGATATTCTTCCCGGATCGAATGCAAGCTTTCCAAAATACCTGTTGAATATTAATGGTACGTTGTATTTCAGTGCACAGGATGCCAGCCACGGATCAGAACTTTGGCAAAGTGATGGAACGGCTGCCGGTACAGTGATGGTAAAAGATATTAACCCTGGAGCCGGGTCATCTGACCTTAAATACTTAACCGCATTGAATGGTAAACTCTGCTTTTCAGGAACAACCATCGACAAGGGCGCTGAACTTTGGACCAGTAATGGTACGGCCCTGGGCACAAATCTTGTAAAAGATATTTATGGTGGCACGGCAAATAGTTACCCAACTTATCTAACCAATATAAACGGTACGTTGTTCTTTAGCGCCGAGGATATTATATATGGCCGCGAACTTTGGAAAAGCGATGGTACTGATGCCGGTACCTCCATCGTAAAGGATATCAATATAGGCTCAACCGGAAGCGGCGTTCAATATTTAACGCTCTTTAATGGCCTGCTTTATTTTGGTGCAACCGATGATAGCCAGGGGGTACAACTCTGGAAAAGCGATGGAACCGAAACAGGCACTGTAATGGTGAAGGACCTGGCTCCAGGCTCGGGCAATACAGCCCCGCAATATTTAACGAATGTAAATGGTACACTATTTTTTGTTGCTTCAGATGGCATCAATGGAACAGAGTTATGGAAAAGCGATGGCACTGCTGCCGGTACTGTAATCGTAAAAGATATAAATGCCGGCAGCGGTAGTAGTAACCCCCGGAGCCTGATAAACATCAATGGCATCCTTTATTTTATTGCTTCAGATAATTTTAGCGGCTTGGAATTATGGGAAAGCGATGGCACTACAGCCGGAACAATACTGGTAAAAGATATTAATCCGGGTAGCCGTGGTAGTAATCCCCAGTATCTTACGAATGTAAACGGTGAGCTTTTTTTTAAAGCAACATTTTCAGCGCCTTCACAGCCCACTTATTCGCAGTTATGGAAGAGCGATGGTACAACAGGTGGAACGGTTTTGGTGAAAGATATATACCCTGGTAGTAGCAATGATTGCAGTCCTGCAGGCTTAATGAACCTGAATGGCATGCTTTATTTCAGCGCAAAAAATGCAGCGAACGGAAGGGAATTGTGGAAGAGTGACGGCACATCGGTGGGCACTCTCTTAGTAAAAGACATAAACCCGGGTACTGCCGGCAGCAACCCGGATAATCTTACCAATGTAAATGGTAAATTGTATTTCAGCGCACAGGATGATATTCATACCGGCCTTTGGAAAAGCAATGGAACGGCAGCAGGCACTTCATTGGTGAAAGAAATAGCCGCCGGTATTTCAAACGGCACGGGGAATAATTTTTCTGTGGCAGGAGGGAAAGTATTGTTCACGGCAAATGACGGCGTGAACGGTGCTGAAATATGGAAAAGCGATGGCACCGCGAGCGGAACAAAAATGATCCAGAATATTGCTGCCGGTTCTGCAGGTTCCGACCCGCAGAATATGATCGATGTGAACGGGATCACTTTTTTAACCGCAACATCTGAAGAATACGGCACCGAACTCTATGCAGGCGTTACTGCAGTTGTATTGCCCGCTTCTTCTTTTGAGTTTAATGGGCGCAGGCAGAACAACGATGCCATGCTTACCTGGAAAATAAAAGAAGAGCATCTTGCATATTATGAAGTAGAACGCAGTACAGATGGGCGATCTTATCAAAAAATAGCCACGGTAACAGCCCGGAATACTACCGGCACGAATCAATACGACCTAACCGATCCCAATTTTAATTTGCTCGCAGTGCCGGTTGTGTATTACAGGATAAATCTGGTGGATATTGATGGTGGCGAAACCAGGTCGCGTATCATTGCACTTTCACTTGATGCTAGAAGCATCATTGTTTTCTATCCTAACCCAGCGGTAAATGATGCCAGCCTTTTAATAAGTATTGATAAGCCAGAGCAATTGCAATGCCGCATCCTGGATGCATCCGGGAAACTGGTTAAGCAGGAATTCTGGAGCCTTTCTGCTGGAAGTACATCCCTGCCTGTTCATATCAGCAGGCTTTCAAAAGGTATGTATTTGCTCGAATTAAAAGGACAAACAATCAAGGAAATCAGGAAATTTATTAAGCAATAGTTTGCATAAATGACATCCTTTTTAGCAGCTCAATCTCCATCTATTATTATTTTATGCAAAATATTTACTGATTATCAGTTAATTGTGAAACTACCTGTAAAAATACCTTCTCAATTCTTTGGAAATCAAACCACGTTCCACCTACCTTTGCCGTCCAATTTAAAAACCTGCGGGGATAGCTGCGGGATCATCTAAAAAAAAGAACAATGAGTAAACTACATTTCACAACTAAACATGCGAACGAGGCTACCGTAAAACACGACTGGTATGTTGTAGACGGTACTAATCAAACCGTTGGTCGTATGTGCGCAAAAATTGCAGCCATTCTTCGTGGAAAGAACAAGGCTTATTACACTCCTCACGTTGATTGCGGAGATTTTATTATCGTTATCAATGCTTCAAAAGTATTGTTTACCGGTAATAAAATGCACGATAAAGAGTACCTGACCTATAGTGGATATCCAGGAGGACAGAAAGGAGAATCTGCTGAGAATTTATTGAAGCGCCGTCCGGATGCTGTTATCGAAAGAGCTGTAAAAGGAATGTTACCTAAGAACCGTTTAGGCCGCCAGATGTACAAAAAACTGTTTGTATATGGTGGAGCAGAACATCCTCATACTGCACAACAGCCAAAGGAACTAAAATTTGATAAAATAAAATAATTAATAGCCAATAGCTGATAGCCAAGGCAAAACAATAAAAAATGGAAAAGCAAAAAAACGCAGTCGGCCGCAGAAAAGAAGCAGTTACCCGTGTTTTCCTAAGCAAAGGAACTGGTAAGATCACTGTTAACGGTAAAGACTATAAAGTATATTTCCCACTGGTTTATTTACAGAATCAGGTAGAAGCCCCTTTAAAGAAACTTGAATTAGCTGATAAATTTGATATCGTAGTAAATGCTTCCGGCGGTGGTGTTAAAGGCCAGGCAGAGGCTGCAAAGCTTGGTATTTCCCGCGCATTGCTTGAAGTGAGCGCTGATTACCGCCCGGCTCTGAAAGCGGCAGGTTTATTGAAGCGAGATCCACGTGCTGTTGAGCGTAAGAAACCAGGACGTAAGAAAGCCAGAAGAAGCTTCCAGTTCAGCAAACGTTAATAGAAAGCTATTAGCTATTAGCCACAAGCTGCTAGCTACTATTTATAACTTTAAAACAAAAATCGCTGTATTGCTGATAGTTAAACGCTAACGGCTAACAGTTAAATCAAATAAACAATGGAAAATAATACTTCCTTACAACAGCAACTTTTAGAAGCAGGCGTACATTTTGGTCACTTAAGAAAAAAATGGAACCCAAAAATGCTTCCTTTCATCTTTGCAGAAAAGAAGGGTATTCACATCATCGACCTTAACAAAACTGTTGAAGGTTTGCAGGAAGCGGCTGCAGCTATGAAAGCTATCGCCCGCAGCGGTAAGAAAATCATGTTTGTTGCTACAAAAAAACAAGCTAAAGAAATAGTGCAGGAAAGCGCTAAACGGGTAAACATGCCGTTCGTTACAGAACGTTGGTTGGGTGGTATGCTTACCAATTTCAATACGGTTCGTAAGAGCGTAAAGAAAATGCAGAGCATTGAAAAAATGCTGGGCGACGGAAGCGCAGAGAACCTGAACAAAAAAGAAAGACTTACTCTTTCACGTGAGCGAGATAAAATGGAAAAAGTATTGGGTGGTATCGCACAGATCAGCCGTGTACCGGCTGCTTTGTTCCTGGTTGATATCGGGCACGAACACATCGCTTTGGCAGAAGCAAGGCGCTTAAGTATCAGCACATTTGGTATGGTAGATACAAACTGTGATCCTAACAAAGTTGATTTTGCAATTCCTGCAAATGATGATGCAACCAAATCAATTGCTATCGTTGTGAATTATATCACTGCTGCTATTGCAGAAGGATTACACGAGCGCCAGGCTAATAAGGATGACGATGATCACGGAAGTGATACAGAAGAAACTGCAGAAGCAAAAGCATCACGCTTTGAACAAAAGCAACTTGATGGTGATGACAGGAACAAACGTGCAAAAGGTGCAGCACCAACTAAACGTCGTGTTGCAGGTCCGGGTGCAGGTGGCAGAAGGCCGGCAGGTGGCGGTGGCGGAGCAAGATAATGTCACCAAAATTTAAGAATAATTCTGTTAATAAGACCAGCATTTTAATAATGTAGCTTAGGGCATGAATTATTAATTATTAATTATTAATTTTTTAATTATCATGAGTGCAACTATAACAGCAGCAGATATAAATAAATTACGCCAGGCAACCGGCGCAGGTATGTTAGATTGCCGCAAAGCATTAACAGAAAGCAATGGCGATTTTGAAGCAGCTATTGATTGGTTGCGTAAACAAGGACAGAAAGTTGCCGCTAAACGCAGCGACCGTGAAGCAAAAGAAGGTGTGGTAATAGCACAAACAACGGCCGACCATAAAACCGGTATTGTTTTATGCGTTAGTGCCGAAACCGATTTTGTAAGCCGTAATCCTGAGTTTGTGGCTTTTGTACAAACGATAGCCGATGCAGCTATTGCGAATAATGTAAAGACAGCCGACGAACTTAAAGA